>CAVOTD010000081.1:0-90863 GCA_963698995.1 uncultured Alphaproteobacteria bacterium
GGACGCCTATCCGTTCCGCAGCTTTCACGAGCACCTGCACCGCTGCTTCGACGCGTTCGGCCCCGCGCGGGTGTTCTGGGGCACCGACATCACCCGGATGCCGTGCTCGTGGCGGCAATGCGTGACGGTGTTCACCGACGAGCTGCCGTGGCTCAAGGGCCGCGACCTCGAGCTCGTCATGGGTGAAGCGGTGTGCGACTGGGTGGGCTGGAGTACCGCTTGAGTGCGGCGATCGGCAGATCCAGAGATCGGCGCTTAGGCTCTAAGCTTCGCCAGCAGCTCGGCCTCGCGCTCGGGCGCGAGGCCGGCGCGCAGCTTCGCCTGACGCTCGGCGGGCAGGTCCGGAACCAGGCCAGGGTGTCGGTGGCGGTCATCGCCAGCGGCCGGAAGGTGAGGCCGGCGGCCAGGGCGCGGCGGATATCGCGGCGGTGGAAGCCGGCGGTGTCGCCCTGGCCGGGCACCCAGACCGGCATGTCGCTCCAGGCCGAGACCTCGTTGGCGTCCAGGAAGGCGTGCGGGACCCAGACCAGCTTGGGATCGACCTGGATGCCCTCGCCGATCCCCGCCAGCATCTGCGCGCATGGTGAGCGGGTGCGCCGGGCCGGTGGCGTTGAAGACGCCGAAGGTGCGCTGCTCGGCCATGCGGATGGTCCATTCGGCCAGGTCGCGGGCGTCGATGAACTGCACCGGATCGCTGCCGTCGCCGGGCGCCAGCACCTCGCCGCCGCGCGCCAGCCGCACCGGCCAGTAGGTGAAGCGGTCGGTCTCGTCGCCCGGCCCGACGATCAGGCCGGGGCGGATGATCGTGGTCGCGGCCTCGCCGAACTGGGGCTGCGCCTCCTCTTCGCTCACCGCCTTCAGCGGGCCGTAGAGCCGCCGGTCGGCGCTTCAGCGACTTGATGGTCTCGGCCATCGGGTCCTCGCCCTTGTAGGCCGCCAGCGCGGCGGTCTCGTCGGCCGGCTTGTCGTTGGCGGCATAGACCGAGATGGTCGAGATGAAGACGTACTGGCCGACCTTGCCCTTCAGCACGCGGCCGGCGTCGCGCACCCAGAAGGGCAGGGTGGTCGGGTTGTCGATGCAGACGTCCCAGTCGCGACCCTCCAGCGCCTTGAGGTCGCCGTGTTGCGGTCGCCGAGCAGCTCCTCGACCGGGCCGGCCCAGGCCTCCTTCTGCTGGCCGCGGTTGAAGATGGTGACGTGGTGGCCGCGCGCGAGCGCGTAGCGGACCTGGTGCGGGCCGATGAAGCCGGTGCCGCCGAGGATCAGCAGGCGCATTGGCTTCAACGCATATTCGGTGGGCCGGGCGAAACTGCGCCCCCTCCGCGAGCAGACCGGCACCCGGAACAAAGTTTACCTCTAGCCTGATGCCGTCCGGATCCTCGAATAACACGGAGTAGTAGCCCGGTGCCCACGTGTCTTCGGCGGGGCCGCGAACGATGGTCGCGCCCATCTCGCCGAGCAGAGCGGCGCATTTGTCCACATCCTCACGCGAGCGGGCTCGCAGGCACAGATGGTGCAGGCCGACCCGCTGCTGCACGAAGCGCTCGCCAGTCAGCGCCGGATCGCATGGTTCGATGCCGATCGCGGTCCGCGCGCCGACGCAGTAGAAGAACCTGTCGCCGTCGAACACCACCTTCATCCCGAACTCGGGCAAGAGGCGACGATAGAACTCGCGGGCAACGTCGAAGCGGCTCACCGTCAAGATCACGTGCGCCATTCCATTGATTTCGATCGCCATCGGGTCAGTCCTCTCGCCACGCCGCTTCACCGCGGATCAATCGTCAAAATACGCCTCCTCGAACTCGCCCAGCATCACGCGCAGTTCCATCAACATGCGCCGCATGAGGTCTTTTTGCGGCTCATCGCACAGACCTTCGCCGACGATCTGGTTCAACGTTTGCCCGGCTTGCGCCAATAGCTTCAGCGACTTGCGTTCAAACAGATCGGCCATTTCCGCCATACCCACCCCGTTCCCGGATGGAGACGATGATAACGCCGGGCCTTGATAGGCCGATGTAGAAATTGCCGACCGGACGGGTCAGCACAGAGTACGGGTATGCCATTCGTGGCCGACGATAAGCCTGTGCGGATTTCTTGATTTCCGCACATTCGGGCCTTCGGGCCGGCAAGGCGGGAACACACCTTCCAGTTCAAAGGCCTGGTGTCCGCGAGAGCTGGCAAGGCCAGGGCCGACGCAATGGCGAACGTACGGACGAAGTCGCCGCAGGCTGGCGTACATGCGGTGCGTCCTGTCCTGGTGGGCAAGGTACCAAGGTTAGACATGGACCGAAGGTAAACGAAACATCCTTCTCTGCCCTGATGTTATCCTCTGCCCCGATGTGTCCCGGAAGCTGCGCCGAGGAGATCATCGGGTGAGCAGTTTGATCACTGAGTTGTCGTTCTGGGACGAAGCCGGAATGTGCATTCCGCACCAAATGCGACGGGTGCAAAAATGAAGCCTTATGTGATCTGCCACATGAACTCGAGCGTCGACGGCCGCATCCTGGGCAGCCGCTGGCGGCCGAGCGAAAACCGCATGGCGGGGCTGTTCGAGCGCATCCACGAAGAGCTCGGCGGCGGCTCGTGGCTGATCGGCCGCGTCACCGGCAGCGAATACGCCAAGGCGCAGGTCTACCCCAGCCACACGGATCAGACCTATCCGCGGGAACCCTGGTTCGCGCGGCATGACGCGAAAGCTTACGGCATCGCACTCGACGCCCAGGGCAAGATCGCCTGGGGGCGGTCGGATATCGGCGGCGACCCGGTCGTCGCGGTGCTGACCGAGCAGGTCTCCGACGCGCATCTGGCGGGGCTGCGCCAGGACGGCGTCTCCTACATTTTCGGCGGCGAGCGGGAGCTCGATCTCGGGTTGGCGCTGGAGATTTTGAACCGCGAGCTGGGGATCGAACGCCTGCTGCTCGAAGGCGGCGGCGGCTCGAACGGGGCCTTTCTCCGGGCCGGCCTGATCGACGAGATCAGCCTGGCGATCTGCCCCGCCGTCGACGGCGCGAAGGGCGCGCCGAGCATCTTCGAACTCGAGCGACAGGGATGCCGGCGTAGCGGCGCCGATCACCTCGATGACCTTGGCGAGCACCGCGGTGCTGGAGGGCGGCGCGGTTTGGCTCCGCTATCGGCTGCAAAACCGCTGATGCACGGCGACGGATCAGGCTGTGAAGAAACCGTGCCGTCCGTCCATCCAAAATCGTCTTCCCCGCGAAAGCGTGGACCCAGGGCAAGTGGATGAAATCCCTGGATTCCCGCTTGCGCGGGAACGACGAAAAAAGGTTTTGAGAGAAGTGGGCGCGGGCCTTTCACACAGCCTGGGACGCCGGTAGCCGTCGGCCCCCGCCGGAGCCCCCCGTGACGCATGTCAAACGAGCGTTCGTGAGGTGCGCGGCCCATTGGGCCGAGCCAAGTTCTTTCGCGCGCGAGGACCGCCCTGAAAGGACGGCCCTCTTCCGTTTTGATCTAGGAAACTCAGGCTGGCTTGCGATGAAGCGCGCACAGTTTGTTGCCATCGGGATCGCGAAGATAAGCGAGATATATCTCGCCGGCGGCCCCTTGGCGCACGCCCGGCGGGTCCTCGATCGTCGTGCCGCCATTTGCGAGCCCGGCTTTGTGCCATGCGTCGGCCTGCTTCGGATCGCTCACCGTGAAGCCGATCGTGCCGCCGTTGGCATGGGTCGCCGGCTTGCCATCGATGGGTTTCGACACCATGAAACGCCCGCCATTGTGCGCGTAGGTCAGCCGACCTTTGGCGTCCTCAACGCCGGGCTTACCGCCCATCGCGACAAAAAGGGCATCGTAGAATTTCTTCGACCGGGCGATGTCGTTACTCCCGATCATGACATGGCTGAACATTCCGTTCTCTCCTCATCAGAGTCACATGTTGCCCGCCGCCTCCGCCTCACAAGCAGTACACGTTTTACAGGCTGGCGTCAGTATGACGGGGCGATGATTGGAACAAGAGAAAAATCTCTCTTCCAAGGGTTTGCGGTGCCTCCATGTCGAAGAATAATCATCCAGATGCGGGGCAAACGATGGAGGCGAGCAGGCTGACGAACGAACCACGCCGCGGCACGCTGAAGCGCACAACCACGTCATGAGAGGCAGTTTGCGGTACGGGTGCGCGGGCACCCATCGCCGTTAACGAAGCCACCGGATTGGAATGATCATCTTCCGCCGGAAGCCATAATCACAATTGACCGGGAACTCCGAGAATAGCGGCAATTAACCTCGAATTTTACTCACTTAACTATCAATTCACGAATGAAATTAACGTTTCAAGTTTAATATCGACGTTCGGCAGAACGATTATTAAGAGGAGATTAAAAATGAAGGTCCTGGCCCTATTGCTCAAGGACGAAAGTGGTGTTACGGCGATCGAGTACGGGCTGATCGCAGCGCTAATCGGGGTGGCATCGATCGGCGCGTTTACTTTGATTGGCACCAGCATCAGCACCACCTTCAGCACCATCGCCGGCAAGCTCTAGCGAATACGCGGTCGCAGGGCGCACCGCGCCAAATCGCTGGTTAAACACGAAGAAAAAAGAGCAGTGGATAGCGGATGCGCCCGAAGTGGCCGTTGTGCCGAGCTGCCCTCCTGCTCGCCGCGGGTGGGGCTCTCGCTTGAAGCCGTGTCCAGAACGATGATCCTCGGCGGGCGTGCACGCTGTCGATCCATTCCGTAGGCACAACAACCCGCATGTGCGACCCCTTGTAGGCAAACCTCTGAGGCCTCGGTGATCGTCAGGCCGCTCGGTTCTATGCAGTCGAGCCGCACCGAAAGGCCCGGGCGGGCGGATTTTTCATTGTTACGGTCATCCCTCCTGTTCTCTAAAGCAGATTTCGATCAGATTGACGCGGTGGCATTGCGAGGAGCGCCTCGCGCGAAGCCCGGGGACCTCGAGAAGGGGAGGCAGAATCATGCGAAGGCAGATCGGATTACTCTGGATCGTCGGATTTTTCGGTTTGGTCGCTGCCGCGGATGCGCAAACTCCGCCGTCGACCGCCCCGGCGCAATTTGACGGTACCTATCGGTTGGTCTCATCGGCAAGAGTTCAACGAACTGTTCACAACGAAGAAAGGGCTGATGGCCCAATGTCCGGACCGGAGACCGGGGCGGCTCAGGATCGAGCACGGTCGAGCGCGGTACACCAGCGCCACCGGCTACCGGCTCAGAGGTACGGTCGGGCCGCAGGGCGAGTTGGCGATGCGATCATCCGCGCCCGGCATTTCCCGGACGATTGACCTGAACGTCAGCGGCACGATCGACGGCACCGGCACAGTACGCGCCCGTCAGACAAGCAATAACTGCAATTATGATTTTGTTTGGCAGAAATCGAGTTACTGATCGCCGGGAAAAGACTTGGGGGAACGGTGGTCGGGCGCGTCGGCATCATCGGCATCGGCATCATGGGCACGGCGATGATGCGCAACCTGTTGCGCGACGGCTTCGAGGTCGTCGGCTTCGACGTCGCCGCGGCAGCGCTGGCGCGGCTCGCCGAGGCTGGCGGCAGCGCTGCCGCCTCGCCGCGCGATGTCGCCGAACAGGCCGAGATCCTGATCACCTCCTTGCCCAGTGTCGATGCCTTCGAGCAGGTGATGGCGGGCCAGGGCGGGCTCGCTTCGAGCAACGGTACCGGGCAGATCGTCATCGAATGCAGCACCTTGCCGATCGAAGTGAAAACCCGCGGGCAGGCGCAGCTCGCGGCGCAGGGCAAGATTCTGCTCGATTGCCCGGTGAGCGGCACCGGCGCCCAGGCGGCCAATAAGGACCTCGTCGTCTTTGCCAGCGGCGACGAAGCGGCGTTCGAGCGCTGCCGCGAAGTGCTCGCCGGCATCTCGCGCGCGCAGAAATATGTCGGCGCCTTCGGTAACGGCAGCCGGATGAAGTTCATCGCCAACCATCTCGTCACGATCCACAATCTGGCGGCGGCCGAAGCCATCGTGCTCGGCGAGATGGCCGGGCTCGATCCGGCGCTGGTCTTCGACGTGCTCGCCGACAGCGCCGGCTCCTCGCGCATGTTTCAGATCCGCGGCCCGATGATGGTGGCGGGCCGATACGACGAGCCGACGGCGACGATGACGACGCATCTGAAGGATCTCGACATCATCGGCAAATTCGCCGCCGACCTCCATTGCCCGACGCCGCTCTTCGCCGCGGCGGCGCAGTTCTATCATGCCGGCGTCGCGCAAGGCCGCGGCGACCAGGACACCGGCGCCGTCTGCGCGGTCTTGGAAAAGCTCGCCGGGGTCGAGCGAAAGGGTTGAGTGACGCAAAATGAGAACCGGTGCCGACTATCGCGAGGCCCTGCGGGATGGCCGCAGGGTTTGGGTCATGGGCGAAGGCTTGGTCGAAGACGTGACGACGCACCCAACCACGCGGGCAATGGTCGAGGAATATGCCGCCTGGTATGACCGCCACCTCGATCCGGTTTGGCACGACCTGCTGTTGACGCCGCCAAATGCCGACCGAGAGCGAATCCCGTTGGCCTATGTGCTGCCAAAGAGCGCCGAGGACCTGACCCGGATGGGCCGTTCCTTCGCCAAAACCACATTTTTGAGCGCCGGCAACATTACCCACACCCCGGCGTACGGCAATCTGATCGCGCTCGGTGTGTTGAGCGCACTGCAGTCGCACCAGGCGCCGGATGAGCAGATCGCCGAGGCGATCTCATACCGTGAGCAGATCGCTCGCAGCGGACGGTTTCTGACCTATTGCGGCGGTGCTCCAATCATCGGCCAGCGTATGCGTCCGGACCCACGCCAGCGCGTCGCGCTCGAGCTGGTGCGCGAGGGCGATGCCGGCGTCGTCATCAGCGGCAAGCTCGGCATGCATACGAGCCCGGCCTATGCCGAGGATGTCTATATCGGCGCCCTCACGGACATCGAGATCGACGGGCGTCGCGCCGGCTTGATAGTGCCGGTCAACGCGCCCGGCGTCACGACGCTCTGCCGCAAGATCGCTGCGCGCGACCGCAACCCTTTTGTCGCGCCGCTCAGCAGCCGGTTCGACGAGCTCGACGGGCAGATGTGGCTCGACGATGTGTTCGTCCCCTGGGAGCGCGTCTTTTTTGTCGACCCCTCCCCCGAGGCGATCGCGCGCTGGCTGCGCTGGCATCACCTTTACGGCTGGCTGTCGAAGGCGGAATTTACGTTGGGCTTGGCTCTCGCTCTGACCCATGCGATGGGTCTCAAGGAACACGAGCAGACTGTCGACTACCTGATCGATCTGATCGCCGCGGTGCAGACCGTGCGCAGCTGCCTGACCGCAGCCGAGCGCGACCCCGATTTCACCCCGGCAGGATATTGCTTTCCCAATCACGCCCACCTCGCCGCAGGTGGCATCGCTCTCTTTAAGGCCCGACAGCGCATTTCCGAGATCCTGCGCATTGTGCCCGGCTCGTCGCTCGTCGTCGCCCCGACCGACCGCGATCTCGCGGTGGCTGAGTTGTCGTCGGGGCTCGAGGAATCCTTTGGCGGCGGAGGTTACACCGCGTTGCAGCGCGCCGCGTTATTGCATCTGGCATCCGACCATGTCTCGTCGGCGCTTGACGGCCGGGAGTCGGCTTTCGAACTGCATGCCAGCGGTGGCATGCCGAATTGGCGTCATTGGCTGCGCCGCAGCTTCCGAAGCTACAACGAGCTGGCCAATGCCGTCCTCGGCGCGCTCGATGTGGCGATGCCGGAGATCGATTTGAGCAGCATTCCGGCGGCCCCGATCGCCCCGCGCCGCGCTACAACCCCTCCGGGCGGCTTGGAGACCAAGACCGGGGTGACCACATCCTAAGGCCGAGGCTCGGCCACCTGAGGCGCGCTTGATGAGAACCCCCAGACACGATCTTTGGGACAACCCGATGGGCACGGACGGGTTCGAGTTTGTCGAATATACCGGGCCCGATCCGCAGGCGCTGGCAGGGCTGTTCGAGCGCATGGGGTTCGTCCCGGCGGCGCGCCATCGCTCGAAAAACGTGACCCTTTACAAGCAGGGCGACATCAATTTCATCCTCAACGCCGAGCCGGAGAGCTTTGCCCAAGCCTTCGCGCGGCTGCACGGACCGTCAGTGTGCGCGATCGCGTTCCGTGTCGCCGACGCCGCCAAGGCCTACGAGCGTGCGATCGCGGCGGGGGCCAAGCCGGTGCACGGCAAGGTTGGCCCGATGGAGCTCAACATTCCGGCGATCGAAGGGATCGGCGGCAGCTTGATCTACCTCGTCGACCGCTATGGCGACCGGACGATCTACGATGTCGACTTCACCCCGTTGACGGCCGATCCGGCGCCCTCCGGCGTCGGGCTGACCGCGATCGACCATTTGACCCACAACGTCCATCGCGGCCGGATGGAGCTGTGGGCCGAATTCTATCAGCGGCTCTTCAATTTTCGCGAGATCCGCTATTTCGATATCGAAGGCAAGCTGACCGGATTGCGTTCCAAGGCGATGACCAGCCCGTGCGGACGGATCCGCATCCCGATCAACGAAAGCGCCGACGACAAATCGCAGATCGCCGAATATCTCGAAGCCTATCACGGCGAGGGCATCCAGCACATCGCGCTCGCCACCGAGAACATCTACGGCACTGTCGAGGCCTTGCAGGCCCGGGCGGTGTCGTTCATGTCGGTTCCCGACACCTATTACGAGGCGGTCGGCGCCCGGGTGCCGGGCCACGGGGAAGATCTCGCCCGATTGCGGCGCGACCGGATCCTGATCGACGGCGCGCCCGCGGCCGATCAGGGGCTGCTGCTGCAGATTTTCACGGATACGGTAATCGGCCCGATCTTCTTCGAGATCATTCAGCGCAAAGGCAATGAAGGCTTTGGCGAGGGCAATTTCCGCGCGCTCTTCGAATCGATCGAGCGCGACCAGATCCGCCGCGGGGTTCTGATGCCGGACCCCGCCTAAGAGGCGCAGAGCGGATAATTAGGATTCCCTGCGCCTCTATGGTGAGCTTTCTCAAGTCACTCCGCCGGAACGGCGACCCGCTCTTTCTGGCCGAAGCTCGGCGTGTCGGTGCGATCGATCAACGCTTCAGGACCCTCGGTCGGCAGGTTTTCGAGCCAGTTGATCCCGCCGTCAATGTCGTTTTCCCACATCTCGCGCGGCACCTCGTAAAGGAACTCGACGCCGTAGCCGTTCGGGTCGTTGATGTAGACGCTGTGCGTCACCCCGTGGTTGACCCGCCAGTTGAACTTGACCCCGCGGCCCTGCAGAAACGCGAGCTGCTTCAGCCAGGCCTCGCGGTTCGGCATCGTCAGGGCAACGTGGTTGATCGCGACCTGGCTGTTGGAGAGCACCCACTCGGCGGGCGGCGGCAGGTTCGCGCTCTCGACCAGAGCGACGGTGTGGTGAGTCAGCTTGCCGTCATTGACGGCGCTGTAGAAGCGCATCTTCGGCGGGCTGGGCCGGTCGGGGCGCGGGTGCAACTCGCCGACCTGCTTGAAGCCGACAATCTCGGTCCAGAATCGGTGCAACTCCTCGATGTCGCGGACATTGAGTACCAAGTGGTTGATGCCAGATGGGCTGACGGCCTCCGCCGGAGCCGCCGGAAGATCGGAAACTTTATCTGTCATTCGCGCGCTCCCAAAGATTGAGCCGCACCTCGTACTCCCGGGAGCCGGATCGTGCAAGTCCGGCCGGTCGGGCCCCGTTTAGCGCGACGGACCGTAGCCGTAACCGCCGCTCCGATCGGGCCCGTAGCCCTCCTCGTAACGTCGCTGGTCCTGCAATGCCCTGCGCCGAGCATCAAGATCGCGCTGCTCGGCGTCGAGACGATGCTGCTCACGCCAATGGGCCCGCTCGCGCTCGCGATCGCGCCATTCTTGCTCATGTGCCCTGCCGGGTTCGCCATTCATTGCTCGGCCAATACCTTGCAAGACATCACCTGGTCCCTCAGCGTAGAGCGGCGTGGTGCTCAGCGCCAGAACCGAAGTGACCGTCAATACAGTTAACCGAACCATTGCAATCCTCCCCTTTCAGACAGGTCCGATAGACCAGGATACTCTGTCAACAGAGCGAGCAGGACATCCGTTCCTGTCCTTATTCTACTCTCGCTCGATTATCTCCGGATGAGATAACCTTCCGCACCGCGGCGAACTCGGGCAAGGCGCCGATCTACGAAGCAGAGCATCTGACCGTGGCTCGCTCAAGCGAGCCCCGCGCCAACCTTTTCGCATCCCAGCGAACAAGCGGCCGAAGCCAAGTTTAAGTGCACGACCACCGGAACCCGTATCGTCCGTCTGGACGTGTGAGGCCTGTCGGCTCAATTCTCCGGTACGGTGAAGACGGCGCAGGGCGCCGCGATGCCGCGCAGCGCGTGTTCGCCTAGCGGCACCAGCGGCGTGGTGGTCTCGGCCGCGACCGCGCCCGAGATCAGCACCGACCGGCCGAGCGGCCGGCACAGCCCTTCCAGCCGGCTGACCAGGTTGACCGCGGGGCCGATGGCGGTGAAGTCCAGCCGGTCGGCCGCCCCGATATTGCCCCACAGTATCTCGCCGAGATGCAGTGCCGCACCGAACGGCAGCGGCGGCAGCCCTTGCGCCTGCCGCACCGCATCGAGATGGGCCATGCCGGCGCGGGCGGCGGCGACCGCGCGCAGCGCCGCCGCGCAGGCCTCGGCCGGCGCGCCGGTGACCGGGAAGATCGCCAGCACGCCGTCGCCGATGAACTTCAGCACCTCGCCCCCGAAGGCGTGCACCGCCCCGGCGACGCGGTCGAACCAGGCATCGAGGGTGGCGATCATCGCCGTGGGCTCAGTCGCCTCGGACATGGCGGTGAAGTCGCGCAGATCGGCAGAGAGCAGCGCGGCGCGGATGGTCTCCCCGGCGCCGCGGCGCAGTGCGCCGGCCTGCACCCGGGCGGCACTTCGCCGGCCGAGATAGGCCTCGAGCAGCGCGGCCAGCGCCGCCCGCGCGGCCAGGGCGGCTAACGGCGCCGCGGCGAAGCGCGCAGCCTGGCGCAGCTGACCGGCCTCGGCGGGGCCGAACGGCCGGGTCCCGGCCCAGCCCAGCACCGGACTGTCCTGCCCTGACTTGGCCGACGCTGGGCCGGCCGTGTCCTCCTGCACCGGGCCAAGCTCGGCCAGCCAGTCGCGCCCGGCTTCGCTGAGCGGACCGCCGGCAAAGCCCAGCGCCTCGATCACCGCTCCCGTCTCCGCCGCCCACAGCCAAGTGCGGCGGGCGATGATCGGATGCGGCACCGCCAAGGTCAGGGCACCACCGGCCAGCGGCAGGCCAGCGGCCACCAACCGCCCGCCGAGATCGGCCAAAAACCGGTCAGGGCCGGGCGAGGCACCGGCCTCGTCCACCAGCCAGGCCAAGGGCGCGGGCAGATCCATTCAAAGTGCGATTGGCTCAACTGCGGCGATATCAAGAACCGAAAGCAGTCACTCCCTGCCAGTGCGGCCGTGGAAGGGGTCAGGGCCCGGGTCGCGCCCGGCGGCAACCTGGGCCAGCCGGCCGAGGTAATTGACCCAGCCTTCGGCGTGGCCGACGCATTGCTCGGCATTGGGCAGGCCGGTATGGGTCAAGCGCAGCAGCGTTCCGTCCGGGTGCTGGTCGATCAGGTCGATCTCGACCAGGCTCGACCCCGGCGGCACCACCTCGCTGCCGTCCCAGCCGAAGCTGTAGGCCAGACGGTGTACCGGCACCACCTCGCGGAACGAGCCGCGCGCGAAGCGGGCGCCGGTGACATTGACGAGATAGAGCCCGCCGGGCTGCGGCTCGACCTGCGCCTTCGTTCCCATCCAGCGCAGGATTTTCTCTGGATCGGTGAGGAGGGCGAACACCGCGGCGGGCGGCGCCGGGATGTGCTGCTCGCGGCGGACGACGAGGGCCTCTTGCATCGGTCTCCTCCACGGTTGCAACGCCTGCTCCGCCTGCGGCGGCGGATTTACGGCGCCGGGTTCGGGGCCTTGCCCCGAGGATAGCCCGACGGGACCGTCTAAGCCATCGCCGCGGGGGTCGCAGTCCAGGCGCCATGGCAGCATGATTGCGGCACCCGTTGCGCCAACGGCACCCACCGCTTGGCTCAGCCCTTGTCGTACTCGTCGTGGCGGCGCCACCAGACGCCCGTCTCGTTGCGCCCCTTGGGGGCGCGGTCGAGCCACTGGTACATGCCCCAGAGGCCGTCCAGTCCGCGCGCATAGGTGGAATAGGTGTGGTAGACGACGCCGTCTTCGAGCACGAACGCGCTCATGCCCGGCCTCTCGCGCCTGTATGTGTCCGCGTCAGTCCCGCATGTGGCCGCGAACCGGGCGACGGGCTCCGGGACCTGTGTCGCGACGATCGGGTGGCCGCCGCGCCGGTAGTTGTATTCGACGCTCCCCGCGCGCTGTTGCTCCTCGGTGACCGAGACGTTGAAGTCGAAGTTGAAGTCGCTGCCGTGCGCGGACGCCCAGGGGAACGTCCACCCCATCCGCCGCTTATACGCCTGCAGCTTCGCGAGCGGCGCCCGCGACACCGCCCAGAGCATCACATCGTGGTTGGCCAGATGGACGACAAAGCCGTCGAACCCGTCCGCGATCGCCGAGCAGGACGGACAGCCCGCCGTGTAGTCGGGCCCGAACATGAAATGGTAGACGAGGAGCTGCGCGCGCCCTCGGAAGAGGTCAGCCAGCGCGGCGCTCCCTTCGTCGGTCTCGAACCGGTACTGCTGGTCGACACGCACCCAAGGCAGCTCTTGCCGCCGCCGCGCCAGCTCGTCGCTGCGGCGGGTCAGCTCCTTCTCCGCCTCCAGCAGTTCGAGCCGCGCCTGGAGCCATTGCTCGCGCGTTCCGGTTTGATGGGTCGTCATATCCGCCTCCTATGGCTCGTCTCGTTGTTCTCAGCCGCGCGGCAGTTCGCCGATCGCGGGCAGCGCCGATCCGGTTTCGAGCAAAGTCTTGAGGCTCGACAGGATTTTTGGCCAGCCGACAGAAACCGCACCGATGAGCTTGGAGCCGGGCTTATCGATTTCGTGGATGATCGTCAGCTTCACGACCTCGCCCGCCGGCTCGATCTCCATCACGCAGCGCGCGTCACCCTCTTCTTGCAGTTCGGGCCGGAATTGGTTGCGCCATCTCAGGACCAGCCGCTTCGGCTTCTCGATCTCGACAATTTCACCGGTATCGGCGACACGGCCATCGGGAAAGACCAGCTTCCAAGGCGACCCTACCTTCCAGTCGGTCTCGAAGTTCATGCCAAACCAGTACTTCTTCATGAACTCTGGAGTGGTGAGGGCAGCCCACAACTTTTCCGGCGTTGTTCGGATGTATGTCACGTAGACAAAACTGCTCTTGGCTGCGTCAGTCATCGCGTTCTCCTTCAAGGTCTTTTTTGAGCTCTGAAAGCGCGCCCAGCCGGGAGCGCTCGAATTTGCTGATCCAGCGTTCGGCGATCTCGTTGATCGGAACAGGGTTGATGAAATGCAGCTTTTCCCGGCCGTTCCGCCTCCAGGACACGAGATTGGCCTCCACGAGAACCGCCAGATGCTTCGCGACCGCCTGGCGGGTCATGTCCAGCCCTTGGCACAGCTCGCCAAGCGTCTGGCCATTCCTGCGATGCAGCCGGTCCAGCAACTGCCGACGGTTTGCATCGGCCAAAGCGCGAAACACAGCGTCCTCATTCATGCCCGCAACAGGGAACCGTATGGTTACCTACCATAGGGAACCCATTGGTTACCTGTCAAGCGAACACCTCACGCCTGTGCGGGGTTGTTCGTTGGTCTTTTCCCCGATGCGGCGCAAGGTATGCAACGGACGCGAGCGCGCGCTGCAGATGCGCACCATCGCGTCTCCGCTACCGTCAGAGTGCGTCCGACCGACCACTGGGCTCAATGTTCACTGGGTCGCGCCGGCGTAGCGCCATCCGGGGTCTCGTTCGGTTCCGCGCCGGGCGCACGCTCTCAGCCCAGCGTCAGCCGCCGCTCGCCGTTGTTCTGCGGTGAGGGTGAGCGCCGACAAAACCTGTCCGTCTTCATTTTTGTTTTATCCAATGCCTCAATGGGCAGTCTCCAAGTTCTTTTCTGAAAGCAAAATGGAGGCATTCCCCACTTTGGCTCCGGTTCTCAAGTTGTGATTCTTTCGGTTATGAACCCGGTCATCCGACCTCGCCCTAATGTGCTCTTCCCCCAGGTTGTCCTGGAACGGATATGTCGGCTTTATCGCCTTTCTTTCCTCCCATATGCTGCGCCCCGTAGATCGGTCGTCGGCCAATGACCTTGGAACACTCTCGTCCCACGTAAGCTTGACGCTTTTCGCTGACAGGGTTTCTTATTTTGGTCGAGAAACGTAACCGTTAACTATCAAGAATATCGTCGCCCTGAGCCAACAGATCTCTTGGCGATCCCATCTTTCAAAATGGCGCGATCGCAAATCTCTCTTTTCAAGTTGCTCAATATGCTCCCTCGCCTCTCTCAGCTCCTCACCGAGCTCTCGCTCCCGCTGGACATCCGCGTCCGAGCGCGCCTGGTCCGCCCGTACCCATCCGGTCCTTGGCCAGATGCGCGCCTCCGTCATCAGGCTCGTCATCACCGCCATGCCCAACTCGGAGGCAGTGGAATACTTGGGCGGGCAAGTCACGAGACATCACCTTCTGACGGAAGGCTTCTAACCTCTTGCGGCTTTTCTCCGATTTTTCCGTGTTGTTAAAGGAAATATCACCAATGTTTTCCCTCAAAAATCCAAGGACGGGTATACCCTTTTCAACGAGCATAATCGTATTCCATCTCTGTGTAGCTGCGTCCCTCCGGTCCAAGACTTCCATATCGACCTGCGACAATAACAACGTAATAGTCACTCTCCTCGATGACCCGCTTTATCAACTCCCACTGGGTGTCATCGGAAGCCGGGAAAAGCTCCATTCCCGATGGAAAGCAACCGGCTTCCAATATGCGACCCCGCGTGGCCTGCTGCCGTTCCTCGGCGGAGATCTTCATAAGTGGAAGAAACGAAAACTTGATAGCGAACTTGCGAAATCATCCCGATTAGTCTCTCGTCGAGATTCCCGAACTCACCGCATCTCATTATTCCCACTCGATCGTGCCGGGCGGCTTTGAGGTGACGTCGTAGACGACGCGGTTGATGCCGCGGACTTCGTTGATGATGCGGGTCGCGGTGCGGCCCAGGAATTCGTGCGGGAACGGGAAGTAGTCGGCGGTCATGCCGTCGGTCGGAGGTCACCGCGCGCAGGGCGCAGACGAAATCGTAGGACCGGCTGTCGCCCATCACGCCGACGCTCCTGACCGGCAGCAGCACGGCGAAGGCCTGCCAGATCGCATTGTAGAGACCAGCGTTGCGGATTTCTTCGAGGAAGACCGTGTCGGCCTTGCGCAGGATGTCGAGCTTGGCGCGCGTTGACCTCGCCGGGGATGCGGATCGCCAGACCCGGGCCAGGGAACGGGTGACGCCCGACAAACCCGTCGGGCAGGCCCAGCTCGCGGCCCAATTCGCGCACCTCGTCCTTGAACAGCTCGCGTAAGCGGCTCGACCAGCTTCAGTTTCATGCGCGCCGGCAGGCCGCCGACATTGTGGTGCGATTTGATCGTGACCGAGGGGCCGCCGAGCGGGCTCACCGAACTCGATCACGTCGGGGTAGAGCGTGCCCTGCGCCAGAAATTCGACATTGCCGATCTTGTGCGCCTCCTCGTCGAAGACGTCGATGAAGGTGGCGCCGATCGTTTTGCGCTTCTCTTCGGGGTCGGTGACGCCGGCGAGCTTGTCGAGAAACAACGCGCTCGCATCGCGGTGGATCAGCGGGATGTTGTAGTGGCCGCGAAAGAGGCTCACGACCTCCTCGGCTTCGCCGGCCCGCAACAGACCGGTATCGACAAAGATGCAGGTCAGCTGGTCGCCGATCGCCTCGTGCAGCAACACCGCCGTTACCGCGGAATCGACGCCACCCGAGAGGCCGCACACGACGTGACCCGTGCCGACCTGCCGCCGGATCTTTTCGATCGCCTGGGCGCGGAACAACGCCATCGTCCAGTCGCCGCGGCAGCCGGCGACCCGGTGGGTGAAGTTGCGCAGCAGCTGAGCGCCCTGCGGCGTGTGCACGACCTCGGGGTGGAACAGCACGCCGTAAAACCGACGGTTGTCGTCGGCAATCGCGGCGTAGGGCGCTCCTTCGCTGGACGCTACCGAGCGAAAGCCCGGCGGCAGCGCGTCGACCCGGTCGCCGTGGCTCATCCACACCTGCTCGCGCGCGCCTTTGGGCCACAAGCCGTCGAACAGCCGGCATTCGCCGAGGATGTCGATAAAGGCGCGGCCGAATTCCTGATGGTCGCTCAACGTCACCCGGCCGCCGAGTTGCGCGCACATCGTCTGCATGCCGTAGCAGATCCCGAGCACCGGCACGCCGAGCCGAAAGACGACATCCGGCGCGCGCGGCGAGGTGGCCTCGGTCAGCGAGGCGGGCCCGCCCGACAGGATGATCGCGCGCGGCGCAAAGTCGCGGACCCGGTCTTCGGCGATCGTGAACGGATGGATCTCGCAATAGACCCCGCTCTCGCGCACGCGGCGGGCGATCAGCTGAGTGACCTGGCTGCCGAAATCGAGGATCAGGATGCGGTCGGACATGAGTGGCGCTCAAAAATGGCGACAAAGAAGCCGTCGGTACCGTGCCTCGCCGGGGTCAGTCGGAGATAATGTTCGCCGCCGGGGGAGGCGCCGCCGATCGTGTCCTGCCAGGCGCGACCGACCGGAAACAGCGAAAAATCCGTCTCGGCGGCGAGAAAGTCCTCGGCCTGCGCTTCGTCTTCCTCGCGCAGCAACGAGCACGTCGCATAGATCAGGCGCCCGCCGGGACGGACGAGCCGGGCGGCGCTGCGCAGGATTTGCTGCTGGCGCTCGACGAGCTCAGCAAGGTCCTCGGGACCGCTGCGCCATTTGGCGTCGGGGTTGCGCCGCCAGGTGCCGGTGCCGAGGCACGGCACATCGACAAAGACCCGGTCGAAGCTGCCCTTGTGGCGCT
The DNA here is from genome assembly GCA_963698995.1 of uncultured Alphaproteobacteria bacterium. Lineage (GTDB taxonomy): Bacteria > Pseudomonadota > Alphaproteobacteria > ATCC43930 > CGMCC-115725 > AP-15. The sequence goes on from CAVOTD010000081.1 coordinate 16,946, forward strand.
TGACCCATTTGTCGCGCTCGCCGCTCAGCGCACGGCGCTCGACATTGCTGACGCCGGCGCGGCGCAGCCGGCGCGCCGAGCGCTCGAGACGATGGGCGGACACCTCGCAGGCGACGAGCTTGCCGCGGTTGGCCATACCGGCGGCCAGCGCCAAGGTCTTGCCGCCCGCCCCGGCACAGAAATCGACGACGCGCATACCCGGCTTTGCGTCGGCGAGGAGTGCGGCGAGCTGCGAGCTTTCGTCCTGCACCTCCACAAGACCCTCCTTGAACGCGGCGAGAGCGCCGAGCGGCACCCGCTCCAGCAGCCTAAGGCCGGTGGGCGACAACGCCATCGGCTCTGCGCGACACTCCCTCGGCGGCAAGTGCCCGCGCGCCGCTGCGCGGTCGGCCTTCAGCAGATTGACGCGCAAATCGGTCGGCGCCGGCGCATTGAGCGCCGCCATCTCGCGTTCGAGGCTCGTTGCCGAAGACGCGTTCGAGATAGGGCTCGAGCCAATCCGGCAGATCGTTGGCGACGGCCCGAGGCATCTCGGGGTGATGCAGGGTACGGCGGGCGAGACCGCGCAGCAGGCGTTCCTCGGCTTGACTGAGCGGCGTCGGGCGAAAACGATCGCCGTCGCAGCAGGCCGCAATTGCCTCGCGCGGCCAACCTTCGATCAGGACGAGAGCAGCCATCACGCGGCTGCGAGGCGTGATCCCGACCCCGTGCTTGCCGATCCACCAGTCGAGTGCCGCACGGTGTCGCAGCACCGCATAGACATGGCCGGCGATATGCGCCCGGTCCTTGGCCCCAATGTAACGCCGACGGCGGAAATAATCGGCCGCAGCATCGTCAGCCGGACGGTCCCCGGTGTCGATCGCGGTCAAGATGTCGATCGCGGCGGCGACCTGCGCGCCGGGGGTCAAGAGTAACCTGCCCTTTTAGTTCGTCACCCCCGCGAAGGCGGGGGTCCAGGGCCGCCGTCCCAGCCTTGAGGCTCTGGATTCCCGCTTTCGCGGGAACGACGACGCGGCGCGGTCAACGGTCCTGCGGGTAATTGGGGGCTTCGCGGGTGACGGCGACGTCATGGACGTGGCTCTCGCGCAGCCCCGCCCCGGTGATCCGCACAAAGGTGCAGTTCTTTTGCAGCTCGCGGATCGTACGATTTCCGGTGTAGCCCATCGCCGCCTGCAGCCCGCCGATCAATTGATGCACGATGTTGCCGACCGGCCCCTTGTGCGGCACGCGGCCCTCGACTCCCTCGGGAACCAACTTCAATGCGCTGGTCACTTCCTGCTGGAAATAACGATCCGCCGAGCCGCGAGCCATCGCCCCGATCGAGCCCATTCCGCGATAATATTTGTAGCTGCGGCCCTGATAGAGAAAGACCTCTCCCGGGCTCTCGTCGGTGCCGGCGAACAGCGAGCCGAGCATCGCACAATCCGCCCCGGCAGCCACCGCTTTGGCGAGGTCGCCGGAGAATTTGATGCCGCCGTCGGAGATTACCGGCACCTCGGTTTTACGGCATTCGACGACGGTGTCGACGATCGCGGTAAATTGCGGCACCCCCACACCCGCAACCATGCGGGTCGTGCAGATCGAGCCCGGGCCGATCCCGACCTTGATCGCGTCGGCCCCGGCCTCGATCAAGGCCCGCGCGCCCTCCGCCGTCGCAACGTTGCCGGCGATGACCTGAGTATAGTTCGTCAGGCGGCGGATATCGCTCAAGGTCTGCAGCACCCGCTCGGAATGGCCGTGCGCGGTGTCGACCACCAAAACGTCGAGACCGGCAGCAAACAACGCCTCCGCGCGCTCGATGCCTTCGGCGCCGGTGCCGGTCGCCGCAGCGACGCGCAGGCGGCCGTGCTCGTCCTTGCATGCCATCGGATGACGCTGCGCCTTCTCGATGTCTTTGACGGTGATCAAGCCGATGCAGCGATAGGCCTCGTCGACCACCAGCAGCTTTTCAATGCGGTACTGGTGGAGGAGGCGCTTTGCTTCCTCGCGCGCGACGCTCTCGCGTACCGTGACCAGCTTGTCCCTGGTCATCAGCTCGGCGACCGGCTGGCGCGGGTCGTCGGCGAATTGCACGTCGCGATTGGTGAGTATCCCGGCGAGCCGGCCGGAGCCGCGCTCGACGACCGGGATACCGGAGATCCGATGGTCGGCCATCAGCCGGAGCGCGTCCGCGAGGGTTTCATCGGGGTGGATGGTGACCGGGTTGACCACCATCCCGGCCTCGAACTTCTTGACCTTGCGGACTTCGTCGGCCTGTTGACCAACTGCCATGTTGCGGTGAATGACGCCAATTCCGCCGGCCTGCGCCATTGCAATTGCGAGCGCACTTTCGGTTACCGTATCCATCGCGGCCGAGACCAACGGGATCCCAAGCTCGATCTCGCGGGTCAGCCGGGTGCGGGTATCGGTCTCACTGGGCATGATCGCGGATGCCGCCGGTACCAGCATCACGTCGTCAAAGGTCAGAGCTTGCCGAATTTCCATCGGCGCCTCCTTTCCGATGGCGACGCACTATACACCAGGTCGCCGCCACAACAAGAAATCGGCGCCGACCCGTCCGGGCGGGGCCATGGGACCAATGACTTGGTGATCCAGCCACTTCTCTGCCAGACAGCGTGGCGTTTAGAATGACGGTCGAGAACCGCGCTTCGCGAGAACAACAGAATGCGCATACGAGGGAGAACAACAGCTGCGGCCATCGCGCTGATCGCAGCTTTTGGTGCGGCAGCCTTGGCTAAGGCCGAGCCGTTGACGATACGCGTCGGCTGGGTCGTAACACCGGGTCACATGGCGCCGTTGATCGAAGCGCTGGGCAAGCGCGAGCCCGCCGTGTTCAAGCACCTCGGCCACAGTTACGTCATGCAAGCGTTGCGCTTCAACGGCACTACGCCGCAAATTCAAGCCCAGGCGATCGGCGATCTTGAGGTGGCCTCGTTCTCGACGAGCGCGCTGGCGCTCGCTATTACCAACGCCCATCTCGATGAGCGGCTCGTGGCGGACGTCGTCGGGGATGGCCATCCCGGCTATTTCAGCGAGAACTTCGTCGTCCTGAAGGATGGACCGATCCACACGGTCGAAGATGTAAAGGGCCGCCGTGTCGCCACTAACGTGATCGGCTCGGCGAGTGACACAGCCATGCGGACGATGTTCCGCAAGCACGGCATCAAGGACAACGATTTCACGACAGTCGAGGCGAATTTCGCCAATATGCCGCCGATGCTCGATGCTGAGAAGGTCGATCTTATCGGCACCTTGCCGCAATTTGCCCAGGAGCTCAAAGACGCTGGAAAATATCGGGTGCTGTTCACCGCGCGCGACGCCGTTGGACCTACGCAAGCAGTGGTGTGGGCAATCCGCAGCGATGTCATTGCCGCCCACCGACCGGCCCTCATCGACTTTATCGAAGACCACATTCGCGCCCTCCGCTGGTTCCTCGATCCGATGAACCGCGAAGAGGCGCTTGCCATCCTCGCTGACGTGACGAAGCTGCCAAAGGAGAATTTGGCCTTTGCCTTCACGAAGGATGACTTCTATCACTCTCCGGATGCCCGCCCCGACGTCGCCTCGGTTCAGAAGGAGATTGATGCAAGCGCGGAGATGGGCGTCATACCGAAGCGTATCGAGATCAGTCCGAAATACGTCGATTTGTCGCTGATCGAGGAAGCCAAGCGGCGCATCGACGGCGACTAGGCTACGAGGGTCGGAAGAACAGGTCGTGCAGGCAGCCGCGCAGATCGTTATTGACCGGGTCAGCCATGTCTACCGGCCGACGCGCGGCCGCGTGGTGACGGCGCTCGACAACGTCTCGCTCGAAATCGGCGACCGCGAGTTCGTCGCGCTGCTCGGTCCGAGCGGTTGCGGCAAGAGCACCCTCCTTTATCTGGTCGGCGGCTTCCTCCCGGTCGAGCAAGGTACGATCCGCGTCGAAAACAAGCCGATCGCCGGTCCTGGCCCCGATCGCGGCATTGTCTTCCAGCATTTCGCCCTGTTTCCTTGGAAGACAGTGATTCAGAACGTGCTTTACGGTCTCGAGAAGCAGAGCCTGGCGCGTGACGAGCGCCTGCGGCGAGCCCGTGAGTTTATCGAGCTCGTCGGTCTCGCCGGTTTCGAGGACAGCTACCCTTCGCAGTTGTCCGGAGGCATGAAGCAGCGCGCGGCGATCGCCCGGACATTGGCGATCGATCCACGGATATTGCTGATGGACGAGCCGTTCGGCGCACTCGATGCTCAGACCCGCAACCTGATGCAGACCGAACTCCTGCGCATCTGGCAGCGCTCGCGCAAGACCGTGGTCTTCGTCACGCATGATGTTCAGGAAGCGGTATTGCTGGCCGAGCGCATCGCGGTCATGTCGGCCCGGCCGGGGCACATCAAGGAAATCGTCGAGACCCGCTTCGACAAAAGCGACCCCGGGCTCTCCCGTAGTGTAGCCTTTGTCGAAATGGTGGACCACGTGTGGAACCTGGTGCGCGGTGAAGCGATCCTCGCCGAGCGTGGTGGCACGGCATGATTCCCGCCGCCCGACGCATGAGGCGTTGTCTGATAGTCATTCCTGGGAAAGCGGCGGCCGCTTTCGATCCCTTACCCTGGACTCCCGCCTTCGCGGGAGTGACGAATAAGTGCAGGATGAGAGCATGACCGGGGTCATGCCACGATATGCGCCGCTTCTGCTTCTTGCGATCGCGTGGGAGGCGGTGTCGCGCCTGGGCGTCGTCTCGCCCTCCGCATTGCCGCCGCTCGACAAGGTCGCGACTGCGTGGTTCGGCCTCGCCACGAGCGGCGATCTTTGGACCAACGGCGTCGCCTCGATCTCGCGCGGCGCCGCCGGGCTCGGCCTCGCGATCGCCTTCGGCAGCCTGATCGGCGTGCTGATGGCCTGGTATCTCCCGGTTCGAACCGTTGTCAATCCGATCGTCCAGTTCTTTTACCCGATGCCGAAATCGGCGCTGATCCCCGTGATGGTGCTGTGGCTCGGCTTTGGCGACGCCTCGAAAATAGTGCTGATCTTTGTCGGCTGTATGCTGCCGGTCACGCTCAGCGCCTTTAATGGCGCACGCGGCACCGAACAGGTCCTGATCTGGTCGGCCCGCAGCATGGGCGCGAGCCGCGCGCGGGTACTGTGGGAAGTGGTTTTGCCGAGCGCGCTGCCGGAGCTGATGAGCGGTATCCGCACCGCGCTCGCCTTTGCATTTGTACTGCTGGTCGCCTCCGAACTGATTGTTGCCCGGCAGGGGTTCGGCTACATGATCGGCTGGCTCGGTGACGGTGGCGTCTACGATGCGATGTTCGCGGTGGTTTTGACGGTGGCGCTATTGGGCTTTGCCGCCGACCGCGGCTATCTGATGCTGATGCGGCGGGTCCTCGCATGGCGCGAATAGACAGCACGGACAGCTTGGTACTGCCGCGCCCGGCATCGACCGGGCTGCGCTTGGACCTGCTCGACGCCGCGATCCCGCGCCTCGCCGGCCTGCTGCCGCTGATCGCCCTGATCTTGGCCTGGGAAGCCCTGTCGCGCAGCGGCGTGGTCAGCACTTTTCTGCTGCCGCCGCTGTCGGCGGTGCTGGCGCGCGTTTGGGATGATGCAATATCGGGTGAGCTGACGATCAATCTCGGGATGACGCTCTACCGCGCATTGGCCGGGTTCGCCATAGCCGCTGTCGGCGGTGTGGCACTCGGCATCCTGATGGCGCGCAATAGATTTTTCCGCTGGTTTTTCGATCCGATCGTCTCGGTTGGATTTCCGATGCCGAAGATCGCCTTCCTGCCGATTTTTATGCTGTGGCTCGGCCTCTATGACGTCTCGAAGATCTCGATGGCGGCGTTCAATGCCATCTTTCCGGTCATCGTCGCAACCATTGCGGCGGCCGAGGGCGTCGACCGGCAGCTCTTGTGGTCGGCGCGCAGCCTCGGCGCCAGCGAGCGGCAGCTGTTGCGGGAGATCATCCTGCCGGCGGCGCTGCCGCAGATCATGACCGGCCTGCAAGTCGCGCTGCCCGTCTCGATGATCGTCACGATCGTCACCGAGATGCTGATGGGCGGTCAGGGGCTGGGCGGTGCAATGATCAGCGCGTCACGCTTCGCCGACTCGCCCGGCGTTTTCGCCGGCATCGTCGAGATTGCGGTCGCGGGGTTTTGTATCGTCAGAGGCATCGCCGCACTGCGCCGGCATCTGCTGATCTGGCACCAGGAAGCGCAGGAGCCGACGACCGTTTAGCGAGCCTCAGTGATTGGCCGCTGCGCCAAGGCGCTGGGCAGCCTCCTTGGCAATGTCGAGGTCAGTGTAGTTTTTCACGTCGAGCGGGGATCTCAGAAAGCCGAGCTTGTGCTGCAGATCGACATTCGCCTGCAGCGCCTCGAGATTTGGAAGCGCGTCGGGGTCACGGTAATAGTCTTTTTTGGTAAAGACCCAGCCCTCGTAAAGCTCAGGCTTCTGCTTTGTCGCCTCTACGATGATCGCCACTGCCTCCTGGTGATTGGCGGGGTCCGAGAGATAGCGAAGGGCGTGGAGGTAATCCTCCATGAAATCCACCATCTCGGGGCGGTGCTTTTGCAGAAAGCCGTCGCGCGCGACACGGATGATCATTTGCGAGCGGCCCATTGCCTCGTCCTGGGTGAACAGCGGGCGCGAGAGAGCCAGTAATTCGGGATCCAGGCCAAAAGGTAAAACCGCAGTGATCAAATCGACCTTGCCCTCCTTCAGCATCGCCTTCTGATCCGGGAAGCGGACTTCGATGATCGTGACGTCGCGCTTGTCCTGCATATGATGTTTTGCCAGCATCGCGCGTAATGCCATGTCGATCGCGCTGCCGGTCTGGTTCGACGCCAGGACCTTGCCCATTAGCTCTTCGACGGTATGGATCGCGCTGTCCTTGCGCACGACGAATGCGTTGGTATGGTACCCGGGCACCCCATCCTGAAATTCGTCGCCGATGATGCGCAAATCGGCCATCCCGGCGTTTTCGATCCCCAGCGCAAAGGTCGAGTAGGCAAGCGCGGCGCAATCGAGATCACCGGTCGCGAGCGCCGTCATCTCGGCCGGAGTGCCGGCGAAATGCGTCAGCTCGGGGATGTAGCTCTTGCCTGCATGCGGCGCCAGGCCCGGCTTGACGAACATCAACGTGACCAGATCCGCCGGCGTCACCACCCAACCGATGCGGAGATGATAGGGTTCGGCCGCGCGAGTTGCCCCGACTGCGTTGAGCGTCAGGGCAAATGCCACGGCGACGAGGGCCAGAAGGCGGTGCTTCATCACACAGCGGCGCCCAATTTAAGCGGTGCCTGGGACATTTCGCTGTCGAAGAGATGACAAGCGACGAGACGGCCTTCCACATCGGTGAGCTGCGGCTCCTGCTGCGCGCAGCGCTCCATCGCATGCGGGCAGCGCGGGTGAAAGCGGCAGCCGGAAGGCGGATTAAGCGGGCTCGGCACCTCGCCGGGCAGGATAATTTCGTCGCGGCGCTCGTCGGGATGGCTCGGTAGCGCGGCCGAGAACAGCGCCTCTGTGTATGGATGCTTCGGCGCGCGGGCCAAGGTCCGGGCTTCGCCGCTCTCGACGATCTTGCCGAGATACATGACCACTATCAAGTGGCTCATATGTGCGACCGCAGCGAGGTCGTGCGCGATGAAGAGGTAGGACAGCCCCAGCTCAGCCTGCAGGTCGCGCAGCAGGTTCAAGATCTGCGCTCGGATCGACACGTCGAGGGCGGAAACCGGCTCGTCGAGCACGACGAGCTTGGGTGACAGCGCGAGGGCTCGCGCGATCGCGATGCGCTGCCGCTGCCCGCCGGAAAATTCGTGGGGAAAAAGGTCTGCCGATCGGGCGGGGAGCCCGACCAGATCGAGCAGCTTAAGGACACGCCGGCGGACCTCGCTCGCCGTAACGGATTCGTTGGTGACAAGCGGCTCGGCGATAATCGCGCTGATCCGCATACGCGGGTTGAGCGAGGCGTAGGGATCCTGGAAGACCGCCTGGACCGATTTCCGGTAATTCCGGCGCCCGGCGGCATCCAGCTCCTGGAGATCCCGTCCCTCGAAACGCATGATGCCGCCGGTCGGCTCCTCGAGACCGAGCACAAGCTTTGCCGTCGTGGTCTTGCCGCAGCCGGATTCGCCGACGACCCCGAGCGTTCGCCCGGCCTCGATCGTGAACGAGATCCCGTCGACCGCACGCACGAGCCCCCGATCGGCGCCGAAAACTCCGCGTTTGGCTCGAAAATGCTTGGTGAGTCCCGCGGCCTCGACGACCGCCATCAGAGCGCTCCGCTCCCCACCCTAAGCGGGGCTGGATTGTCGCGAGAAGCGTGAGCGAGCCAGCAGCGTGCGGTGCCTCCTGAAACCGGCTTGAATTCCGGCGGCGCCTGCGCGCGGCACCGCTCGAAGACCTGCGGGCATCGTGGAGCAAAAGAGCACCCCGGCGGTAATGCCGAGAGATCCGGCGGTTGCCCTTCGATCGCGGTCAGCCGATGGCGGTTATCGCTCATCCGGGGGATCGAGTTGAGCAGGGCCTCGGTGTAGGGATGTGTCGGGGCGTTGAAGACCTGCGATACGGGCCCCGACTCGACGACCCGGCCGGCATACATTACTGCGAGCTGATCGCACATCTTGGCGACAATACCGAGATTGTGGGTGATGAATATGAGAGCGAGGCCATGCTCGCGCTGCAGGTCGCGCAGCAGAGCGAGATACTGTGCCTGAATCGTCAGGTCGAGGCTGGTGGTCGGCTCGTCGGCGATCAAGAGGCGCGGCTCGCACGATATTCCGATGGCGCCGACGATGCGCTGGCGCATCCCGCCCGACATTTCGTGGGGATATTGCGTAACCCGCGTCTCCGGCGACGGGATGCGCACGGACTTCAGAAGCTCCTTCGCCCGGCTCCATGCGCTGCCGCGCGAAGCGCCCTCGTGCACCCGGATCGGTTCGGCAACCTGATCGCCGATCGTGAACAGCGGGTTCAGCGAAGCCATCGGGTCCTGCAGGATCATCGCGATGCGCTTGCCGCGCACCCGCCGCATCTCCTCGTCGGATTTCAGCAGGAGGTCTTCGCCCTCGAACAGCATCTGCCCGCTGACGATCTGGGCGGCCATCGGTAGGATGCGCAAGATCGTCAGAGCCAGCGTGCTCTTGCCGGAGCCCGATTCCCCTACTATGCCGAGGGTCTCCCCGGCGTTGAGGCGCAGCGACACCTCGTCGACCGCGCGCACGACCCTGGTGCCTTGGGCTGAGACATAGTGGGTCGAGAGGTTCTTCAGCTCGAGCAACGGGCGAGTACTCATCCAGGCACCAGATTGGGGGACGCTATCGGGCAAGGCTCGCAACCGCGCGGACCGCTACGGAGGACGCGGTTCAGAGCTGGCGCAACTGGGGGTCGAGTTTGACACGCAGCCAGTCGCCGAGGATGTTGGCTGACAGCACCATCAGCATGATGCAGCAGCCGGGGAAGACGGTCAGCCACCAATAGCCGACCATCAGACCCTGCTTCCCGTCGGACAGCATCAGTCCCCAGGCGGGCTCGGGCGGCGGGACGCCGACGCCGAGGAACGACAGCGACGCCTCGGCGATGATAACGACACCCAGCATCAAGGTGCCGAGCACGATGGCGGAGTTGATGATGTTGGGCAAAATATGGCGCCACATGATCGTCCATTTGGAGCAGCCGGCAACGATCGCAAGGCGGACAAACTCCCGCTCCTTGAGCGAAAGCACCTCGCCGCGGATGACGCGCGCGTAGCGGGTCCAATAGGTAATCCCGAGGATGATGACGATGTTCCACATGCTCGGCCCGACGATGGCGGCGAGGAAGATCGCGAAGGTCAGCGCCGGCAAGGCGAGCCAAGTATCGGTGATCCGCATCACTATCTGGTCCACCCAGCCGCCGAGATAACCCGAAATGATGCCGAGCGCGGTGCCGAGAACCCCTGCGAAAAGTACCGCGGTAAACCCGACCACCATTGACACTCGGGCGCCGAAGATTAGCCGAGACAGCACGTCGCGGCCGAGCTGGTCGGTGCCGAGGAGATACCGGGCGCTGCCGCCGGTCTGCCAGAAGGGAGGTTTGAAGCGCGCCGTCAGGCTGCCGATCTCGGGGTTATGGGGCGCCAGCACATTGGCAAAAATCGCCACCAGGGCAATAGCGAGGAAGATCAGGCTAGGAACGAGCGGAAAGTCGCCCCGCCGAATGAAGGCAAAGCGCGCCGGACGCTCTACCGCAAAACTGACGGCATCGGCGGGGGAGGTGATAGTCATAGCAGTCAGGTTCCCAAACGGATTCGGGGATCGATCACGGCGTAGAGAATGTCTACCATCAGGTTGACCAAGACGATCATCGCACCCCCCATCAGCACGACGCCCTGGACGATGGGAAAGTCGCGGAACGTGATGCCTTCATAAAGCAGGCGGCCGATACCGGGCCAGGCAAACACGGTTTCGACGACCACCGCCACATTCACCATGATGACGAGATTGACCCCCGCCAAGGTGAGTACCGGGATCAGCGCGTTCTTGAAGGCGTGTTTGGCGATGACGAGGGATTCCGGCAAGCCCTTGATGCGGGCGAGCTTGACATATTCCGAGCCGAGCACTTCGAGCATCGAAGAGCGTGTAAGGCGCATATGAGCCGCGGCGAAATACCAGCCGAGCGCAAAGGCCGGCATGATCAGGTGCAGTGGAGTGCCGGCGCCCGATGACGGCAGCCACCGTAGATAGACCGAAAAGAACAGGATCATCACGAGCCCCACCCAGAAGGAGGGGAGCGAAAGACCAAGGAGCGCGAAAGTCTTCCCGGCGCTGTCCCAGAAACGGCCGACCCGCACCGCGGCGAGGATCCCGCTGGGGATGCCGATCAACAGCGAGAAGCCCATCGCGACAACCGCCAGTATCAGCGAATTCGGCAGTCGCGACAGATACAGCCCCATGACCGGCGTGCGGTAATAGAACGACTGGCCGAGATCGCCATGAAAAAGGGCCGACATGAAGATGCCGTATTGTACCCAAAGCGGCCGATCGAGCCCGAATTGATGGTGAATGGCGGCGATGTCCGCCTCGCTGGCGCCGGGTTCCACCAGGAGCGCAGCCGGATCGCCGGTTACCCGCACGAAAAAGAAAATCGTCAACGACAGCAGAAACAGCGAAAGAAGGGAATACCCTATTCGCCTGCCGATATATTGCTTCATATGCACTCGGCCCTTGACCGCAGTCTGCTTGGGGTACCAACCCCGCCTAGGCTTTGATTGTGATGTCTTCGAAGGGAGCGGTATACGCGAAGCCGGGGATGAGTCCGAACGTCGACTCCCCGACCCGTGGCCCGACGCCGTTCAGGAAACCGAGCTGCCAAATCGGCGCATAGATCGCCTTCTCGTAAACGAGCTGCTGCATCTTCTCGAGGATCGTCGCGCGCTTCTTGTGATCGAGCTCGTCGGCCTGCTGCGGGTAGAGTTCGTCGATGTCGGGGTAGCTGCCGTATGAATAGGCGCCGCCCTTGACGACAAAGGAGGCAAGCCGGGTCGCGGCGTTGCCGAAGGCCCCGCTTGCCCCTTGGACTATACCCTTAGTGTATTTCTTGTCCCCGTAGCCAGCAAAGAAGCCGGCGCGCTCGATCGGCTGCAGCTTGATGCGGATGCCCAGCTGCTGCAGGTTGTTGACCGAGACTTCGGCCATGTTGGCGTACGAACTGTCACAGTACATGAAGCCGGCGTCGAAGCCGTTGGGATAGCCTGCCTCCGCCAGCAGTTTTTTAGCCATGGCCGGGTCGTAAACCGCAGCCGGCGGCTGCCAGTAGTAATCGAAAGTGTAGGGGACAATACTGTCGGTAATCTTGCAATAGCCGAGGAAAAGTGCCTGGCTCATTCCTTCGCGGTCGATCGCCATGTTGACCGCCCGCCTGACGCGCAGATCGTGCCACGGCGATTTCGGGTCCCATTGCTCGGGGAAATAGAGCCAGTTCGGCGCCTGCAATACGACGGGCTTGAGAGTGAGACCGGGAGTGTGCTGGAGTTGCTCGGCGAGTTCGCCGCGGATCGAGTAAGCGATGTCGACCTCGCCGCTGGTCAGGGCAGCGAGCCGCGTCGCCTCGTCCGGGATTACCTTCATCACCAGCCGCTTTACGTTGGGGGTCTTGCGCCAATATCCCTCGAACGCCTCAAGCACCAGCTCGACGCCCGGGGTGAACGAGACGAATTTGTAGGGACCGGCGCCTATCGGGGCGTTCTTGAAGCCGTCATCGCCGACCTGCTGAACATATTTTTTGGGCACGATCCAACCGGCGCCGCTGGCGCTGGAGTAGAAGGTTAGAAAGTCTGGCCACGGCTTTTTGAGCTTGAAGCGGACGTGCTGCTGATCGGGCGTCTCGATCGCCGCCACGTTTTCCTTCATCAGTTGGTGTGCCGCGCCGTGGTAGCGCTCGAACGAAAACTTCACGTCCTCCGCAGTGACCGGCTCGTCATTGTGAAACTTGGCGCCTTTGCGCAGAACAAAATCATAAGTGAGCCCGTCCTCGGATGCCGACCACGACTCGGCCAAGCACGGCGCCTGCGGCTTACTCGGCATGGCCTTTACCATTGCGTCGTGCAGCGCATACAACACCATGTAGGGAGTAATGATCCCCTGGGTCTCGGCCGGGTCGAACCATGTCGGCGCCAACGAGACGTGAATGCCCCAAGTCAGCTGGCTACTAGGTGCGGCCGCCAAGATCATCCCCGGAGCGCCGGCCACAAGCCCGAGAGCGGTCAGGGCGATAACCTCCCGACGTGTCAGACCAGTTTCGTTTGAGCCGGTGTTTCGTACGCCGCGGCTGCTGATAGACAAATCCATCAAATCTCCTCCAAATCACGGCTGCTTCCGGAGCCCTGCGTCGAACGTAGACCACCCTTCCGGAAAAGTCTCCAGTTTCTCGCGACGTGCGCCGGCAGGCAGTCGATGATCGGTCCGCAGCTAAGCGAGCCGACGAAACGGCTACGCGCCGCGGATCGTGATGTCCTCGTAAGGCCCGGTGTAGGCGAAGCCCGGGATTAGACCGAACCCCGACTCACCCACCCGGGGGCCCACGCCGTTGATGAAGGCGAGCTGCATCAGCGGCGCGTAGATCACTCTGCTCGTGAGAGGATCTGCTGCATCTTGTCCAAGATCGCCGCGCGCTTCTTGTGGTCGAGCTCGATCGCCTGCTGCTGGTAGAGCGCGTCGATCTCGGGATAGTCGCCATAGGCGTAGGCGCCACCCTTGACGGCAAAAGACGCGAGGCGGGTCGCAGCATTGCCGAAAGCCCCACTGGCGGCCTGGATGATGCCCGGTTTTGAACTTCTTGTTCGCATAACCCTCGAAGAAGGCGGCACGCTCGAGCGGTCGCAGCTTCGCTCGAATGCCCACCACCTGAAGGTTGTCGAGCACCGCCTCGCCGAGATTGGCGTACGAGGAATCGCAGTAGTATTCGCCGACGTCGAAGCCGTCGGGAAAACCCGCCTCGGCCAGTAGCTGCTTGGCCTTCGCCGGATCGTAGACCGGCTCCGGCGGCTGCCAGAAGAATTCGAAAGTGTACGGGATGATGCTGCCGGTGATTTTGGAGTAGCCGAGAGTGATTGCATCGTTGATGCGTCTTGCGGTCGATGGCCAGGCTGGCCGCGCGCCGCACCCGCTCGTCATGCCACGGCGATTTCGCGTCCCACTGTTCGGGGAAGTAGAGCCACCACGGGCCTTGGGGGACTGACCGGTTTGAGGGTCAGCCCCGGCGTGCGCTGGAGCTCCTCGGCCAGCTCGCCGCGGATCGAGTAGACGATGTCGATTTCGCCGCGCTTCAGCGCAGCCAGCCGCGTCGTCTCGTCGGGGATCACCTTGAACACCAGGCGCTTGACGCTCGGGGTCTTACGCCAATACTGGTCGAAGGCCTCAAACACCAGCTCGACGCCCGGCGTAAACGAAACGAATTTGTAGGGCCCAGCGCCGATCGGCGCCTTTTTGAAGCCCTCGTCGCCGACCTTTTCGACGTACTTTTTCGGGACGATCCAGCCGGCGCCGCTAGCGGTCGCGTAGAACGTCAGAAAGTCGGGCCACGGCTCTTTTAGCTGGAAGCGCACATGCTGCGGATCGGGGGTCTCCGATCGCTGCCACCCGGTCCTTCATCAGATCGTGCGAGGCGCCGCGATAGCGCTCGAACGAGAATTTGACGTCTTCGGCCGTGACCGGATCACCATTGTGGAACTTTGCATTCTTGCGCAGGACGAACTCGTAGGTGCGGCCGTCCTCGGAGGCCGACCAAGACTCGGCCAGGCTCGGCGCCATCGGCTGGCCCGGCATCGGCTTCACCATCGCGTCGTGCAGCGCGTACAGCACCATGAAGGGCGTGATGATCCCCTGCGTGTCGGCCGGGTCGAACCAGGTCGGCGCCAGCGAGACGTGGACCCCCCAGGTCAGCTGTCCCTCCGGGCCGGCGGCGTGGCCGAGCCGCGGGGCGCCGGCGACCAGGCCGAGCGCGGCCAGGGCGAAAACATCCCGCCGGGTCACCTGAGCCTTGTTACGCCACTCTCGGCGGTTTCGCGACGCGGATAGGATGAGCCCACAGTCTCCTCCATTCAGACGGCCTTTGTGGTCGGGCCTTGCGGTTAGTCGTACGGCTAGCGTATGTCGCGACGCCTGTGCACGTCGATGCCCTTGATCGTGATGTCCTCGTAGGGCGCGGTGTAGGCGAAGCCCGGAATCAGCCCGAACCCCGATTCCCCGACCCGGGGGCCGACGCCGTTGAGAAAGCCCAGCTGCCAGATCGGCGCGTAGATCGTTCGCTCGGCGAGGAGTTGCTGCATCTTGTCGAGGATCGCCGCGCGCTTCTTGCGGTCGAGCTCGACCGCCTGCTGCGGGGAACAGCGCGTCTATGTCGGGGTAGCTGCCGTAGCTATAGATGCCGCCTTTGACGACGAATGCTTCGAGGCGGGTCGCGGCGTTTCCGAAGGCGCCGCTGCCGCTCAATAACAAGTTCTTGAGCTTCTTGTGGGAATATGAGTTCGAAGAAGGCGGCCCGCTCGAGAGGCCGCAGCTTGCAGCGGATGCCGACTGTCACGAAATTGTCGAGCACCGCCTCGGTGACATTCGAGTAGGAGGCGTCGCAGTAGAACTCGCCGGCGTCGAAGCCGCCCGGATAACCGGCCTCGGCCAGCAGCTGCTTGGCCTTCGCCGGGTCGTGGGCCGGTAGCGGCGGCTGCCAATAGAAGTCGAAGGTTTCCGGGATGGTGCTGCCGGTGATCTTCGAGTAGCCCAGCGTGATCGCGTCGTTGATGCCCTGGCGGTCGATCGCCAGGCTCGCAGCCCGCCGCACCCGCTCATCGTGCCATGGCGATTTCGGGTCCCACTGATCGGGGAAATAGACAAAGAATGGAGCCTGAAGGACCGCTGGCTTCAGAGTGAGACCGGGCGTGCGGCGCAGCTCCTCGCCGAGCTCGCCGCGGATCGAGTAGACGATATCGACCTCGCCCGCCTTGAGCGCGGCCAGCCGCGTCGCTTCGTCCGGGATCATCTTGAACACCAGGCGCTTGACGCTCGGTGTCTTGCGCCAGAACTGTTCGAATGCCTCGAATACCAGTCGATCCCCGGCGTGAACGAGACGAATTTATAGGGGCCGGCACCGATCGGCGCATTCTTGAACCCGTCGTCACCGACCTTCTCGACGTATTTCTTCGGCACGACCCAACTCGCCCCAGTAGCCGTAGCATAGAACGTCATGAAATCGGGCCAGGGTGCCTTGAGCTTAAAGCGCACATGCTTCGGGTCGGGGGTTTCGATCGCAGCCACCCGATTGTGCAGCAAATCTTGCGAGCTGCCGCGGTAGCGCTCGAACGAAAACTTGACGTCCTCGGCAGTGACCGGATCGCCGTTATGGAATGTCGTGCCGTTGCGCAAAACGAAATCGTAGGTCGTTCCGTCCTCGGATGCCGCCCACGACTTGGCCAGGCACGGTGCCATAGGCTGTCCGGGCATCGGCTTCACGATTGCGTCGTGCAGTGCATAGAGCTCCATGAACGGGGTGATGAACCCCGGCGTCTCAGCCGGGTCGAGCCAGGCCGGTGCCAAAGTGGTGTGGATGCCCCAGGTCAGCTGGCTCGCCGCAGGGCCGGCGTTGGCGAAACGCGGAGCCCCCGCGATCACGCTTAACCCGGCAAGAGCGAGAATTTCGCGGCGTGACACGTTGGTCCGTGACACATTGGTCCGTGACACATTGGTCACAGTGGCGCCGGAAGCGGCGTCTCTGCGGCCGCTGAGAGTTGCGCCCATCGGCCTCCTCCGTTCGTTCCGCCCTTTCTCGGGCTTTGCGTTTAGCGTAGACCAGCAATGCGCAAATGTCACGCCGTTCTGCGAAAGGCCGAGACGCCACCAGCCGCCGTTTGGGTGCCGGACTTGCAGCCATCGCCATTCGCTTCGACCCGGCCGCAGCCGGCTTCGCGCGAGGCCGCAATCGGGCTAGGATGGCGCGACGGCATCACCGCCGAGGAGGGCGCCATGGCCGACGGGCGCAGCGATAATCCAATCATCCACTTCGTCGGAAGTATCCCGTTGCCAGACGCCGAAGCGGTGTTTCGTTCGCTGACCCAAGCGGCTGGGCCCTATCTTCTGCGCCTGCCCGACGGCGAAACCGGGATCCGCAAGACCTGGATCCGTTTTTTGCAGGACGTTCTTGCCGAAAATCCGGCAATCGAGCTGGCCAAAGACGTGCCGCCCTTAAAGTTCACGCAATGGGACGGAAGGGTGCTGCGCGAAATCCCGCGGCTACGCATCAAGCCCGGCGCCAAGCCGGATCCTGACACTTTCGAAACCGGCTACGCCGCGATGGCAATCGCGTCCTGGAGCGTATTCGAGAGGTTGCAAAAGGACGGCGTCATTCCGGCGAATGTCAAATTTCAGATCTCGCTCCCGACGCCGATCGCGCCAACCTACAACAACATGGTGCCGACCGACCGCCCGGTACTATTGCCAGCGCTGACCGAACATTTGATCGGCGAGGTCGCGAAGATTGCTCGAGCACTCCCCTCTGATCGCCTCGCCGTGCAATGGGATGTGTGCCAGGAAGTGCTGGCCTGGGAAGGCTACTATGAAGCGGGACCTGTCGACTTCCGCAGCGAGACGCTGACGGTCTTGTCGGAGATCGGCGACGCGGTGCCCGCCGCCATCGAGCTCGGCTACCATCTCTGCTATGGGAGCCCGGCCGACGAGCACCTCGTGCAGCCCAAAGACACGGGCATCATGGTCGAGATGGCCAATTCAATCAGCAGCGGAGTAAGGCGCCCGATCCAGTTCTTCCACATGCCAGTACCCAAGGGCCGCACCGATGACGGCTATTTCGCGCCACTCAAAAATTTGCGATTGCGCCCGGACACGGGGCTTTATCTCGGCCTGATCCATCACAACGATGTGCATGGCGATGCGACAAGGCTGGCCACGGCACGACGCCACGCCCACGTCGACGGTGTCAGCACCGAATGCGGCATGGCGCGCGGCGATCCGGAGCGGCTGCCTTCGCTCCTTGCTGCACACGTCCGCGCCGCCCAAATCGCTGCGTCGGCATAGCTGCTCGATTTCGACGGGTGACTGTTCCGCCAACTTAAATCGCGTCAATGATCGTCGTGGTCCCGGCCACGCCGAGCCGATCGCTCCGAATAGCAGGAGCGCGGGTCTGAGCGGATTCCTCGACGGCCTCGACAGCGGGTCATGGTCGGCATCGTCCGGTTAAGCAAACGTGCCACGCAACCAGGTCGAACCAGATCCGGTTGCGCAACGGCTGTTGCCTCACTCGGTCCCGTGCACCTCCGGCCCGCGGTTGCTGGCCGAGCCCCCCGCGAACGCTCGTCCAATTGTAAAGCGCACTCAATTCTGACCTACTGCCCGAGACGTCGTTCGCAATAGGCCATGAACCTCATTATTCGGCTCCTGATAGTGCTGGCGACCGCGATGTTTCGCGGTCCCCTCGGCCTCGGCGACACTTCTCGCGTTCGATTGCGCGTGTTGCCCAACGATCTTGACCTCAACCTGCATATGAACAACGGCCGTTATCTCACGGTCATGGATCTGGGCCGCATCGATTTTCTGATCAGAGCCGGGTCTCCAAGGCTTTTTCTTCGCAATCGTTGGCAACCCCTGATCGGCGGGACCATCATCCGTTACCGCTTCGGTCTGCGCGCCTTCGAGCGGTTCGAGGTCGCAACCCGGATCCTGTGCTGGGACGAGAAGTGGTTCTATTTCGAGCAGCGCGTCGAAAACAGCCAAGGTGTTGCGGCGATCGCGCTATCCAAGGCGCTGGTCCGGGACCGGGGCGGGACGGTGAGTTCGGATTCGGTGCTCCGCTCGGTGGGGATCGCTGCGGAACGCCCCGATCCGGCGCTTTCCGTGTCACGATGGCTTGCAGCGGAAGATATGCTGCACCTCGGCGAGGGAACAGCGGATCCAGGTGACGCGGAACCCGATCGAGGCAGCGGCGCGTCGTTGTGAAGGAGGCGGGCGGAGGGGCCAATGAAGACAATGTGGAGGACCGTGAGGCACCACTATGTTTGCATTTGGAACCACCGTCTTTTAAGGCGCGTGAGGCACCACTGTATTTGCCTCGAGGCCTACCTGCGGCTCACCTGGCCGTTCATCGCTTTGCAGCTCGCATTGTGGTATTTCTTGACACAAACGGATCAAGGTCGAGATATTCTGAAATCCGAGACGCAACCACCATGGAAAGAGATAATTTTCCTTATCTGTCTAGTAGGTTTTGCATTTTTTGTCTGGATGCTCAAGCGCACGGTCATCGAGCGGACCGAGAATAATTTAAAAGTTTTGTCGGAAGGTGCGTTCGGATCTACAGGGTTGCGCCTCTCAACAATATCTTCCATTTGTAAATGATAATGTAGATCGGCAGCATGCTCGTTGGTATCGCTACCATGTACCAGTTATAAGCAGTGTTCTATTATTGCCATTCTTGGGATTATGGCTTGCAGGCGCCTGGTATATGGTCGGTCTTGGTATAGCAACATCTACCATCTTTCTGTTGTTGTGGATCCTGTGTACGAGAGGATTAGATAAACGTGGCCCGCTAATTTCAAAAATCTTCGCCGTCATGGGTATGTCGTGTTTTATTGCTGTTGCTGATAATTTTGTGGTGGTGGCCTCCAGGTGACCTTAGCAACGATCAAAAGGTTTATTGGTATATCGTAAACTTTAATATAGTAATGTTTTTTGTAATTTTATCTCTATGGTTCCGGCGTTTACGGCAATTTGCTATGTATTTCACGATATTTTGGCTCTCTTGCTGCTCCACCTTTATTTTACTATGCTTGTTTTCACCCGGTAGAAGCGGCCAGTTTAGTCGGCCACTTCGGGGTTTACAACATAGCTTTTGTCGGGTTTCTGTTTCTGATGGTATTCGCGTTCGCGCTCGTCTGGATCGCCTACAAATTTCCGGTCACTCTGCTGGCGACGACGGCAGTACTGTTCATTATATTTTTGTTGCCTATAGATAAACATCGAATTAGAGACTGTATCGGCTGCCGTCCGCTCGATAAGTCGAGCTTTCCTTTCGACCTTGATAAGGCGATTGACCGCTGGTACGCACAGAATCCCAATGATGGTCAACCCCGCACGATGATCCTTGTCGCCGCCGCGGGCGGGGGCTCACGCGCCGCCTACTGGACCGGCAGCGTTCTCGGCGCACTCCAGGACAAAATCCCCGATTTCCGGAGACATCTGTTCGCCATCAGCGGGGTCTCCGGCGGGGCGCTCGGCGGCGCAGCCTTCGCGGCCGCGCTGGGTCCCGATCCCCCTTTGGAGTTCGAGCCTCACAAACCACTCTGCCGCGTACCCGAGTCGCAGTCGTTTCACGATTGCCTTACCGCATTCCTCTCCCATGACTTTCTTGGCCCGGTTCTGGCATCGTTTTTGACCGGAGACCTAGTAAGACGCATCGCGCCTCTCCCATCATCCTGGCTAGGCTATGATCGGGGTGGGGCGCTGGAGCTGGGGTGGGAAAGCGCCTGGGCGGCCACCTTCGCAGGTCCGAATCGAATGGCGAACGCCTTCGACGCCCTGTGGAAGGATGACTCCTATCAGGTGAACCTGCTGTTGAACGGGACGCTGGCCTATGCCGGTGAGAAGGTGCCGACTGATCCGGGCGAGCGGGTGGTGACAAGCAACTTGCTCGTTGAACATTGGGCCAACACTGGCGTCGTCAATCCGGCGGAATATGTTCGGTTCCGCCTCAGCACCGCAATCGACAACAGCACGCGCTTCCCGTTCGTCGAGCCGACCGGCTCTACGAACGTGGGCCGTCCGGCAGACGGACCAGCAGGAATCGTCGATAGCGGCTACCAAGCGGGGATCGTTGATGGCGGCTATTATGATAATTACGGAGCGGCCACGATACTGGACCTTCTCAGCCAGCTGAACCACTATTGGGGAGGTCACCGGTTACAAAACTTGGAGCTGATTATTATTCAGATATCGAGCAATCCAGACGTCGTGGCTAAATTGGATGATCCTGACCATCATAGCGAAACTTGTGAGATGCAGGGTAATTTGCCGCGCCCTAAAACGCAGCGGCCCGAGGAGGTGTTGGCGCCTTCGAGCGAGGCAATGAGTGCTTATCTAACCGCGATGGCGGCACGCGAGTGGGCGGGACTTGCGTACGCCAAGGACCTGCGGCGCTGGGATTGCCTAAGGGAAAAGTTCAGCGACCGTAAAGACGACATTAAAAAACCCGATGTCCACTATTATCATTTCGGCATGAGAGCAAAAGATACGCCTCTCGGCTGGAACTTGTCGCCTGGTTCCCGTAAGAGAATCGATGAGCTGTTGGAGAACGGCAGCGACGCAAACAAAACAATAGCGGAACTATGCCATGACTTACATCAGCCCGACGAAATATGCAAACGGATATAGGCGGACACAGAGGCAGTCTACCTCCCCGCGTCGAGGCCGGCGAACATTGGAGCGCGGGTCTGGGCGAATTCCTCGACGGCGCCGACGAGCGCGTCGTGGTCGCTGTCGTCGAGGGCGATCGACAAAGCGAACATGCCGCGCTTGGCAAACCAGATGCCGCGTCCGACCAGGTCGAAATAAAACAGGTCGCGCAGCGCAGCACTGCCGCGTTCGGCATCGTCCTGTGAGCAGATCGGCCCATCGGTCATATGGACCGCCAGCATCGACCCGAGCCCGGTGAACTGCATGGCCAGTCCGTGCCGGCGCACCACGGCGTTGAGCCGCTCGCGCAAGCGATCACCCGAGGCGTTGAGGGCGCGGGCGCGCTCGGGAGTGTAGATTTCGGTCAGCCCGACGAGGCCGGCGCTCATCGTCAGCACGTTGTTGTTGAAGGTGCCGGCGTGCTGGAAGGCGTCCGGCCGACGCGGGTCGAAACGCTCCATCAGATCGGCGCGCCCGCCAAAGGCGCCAAAGCTCATGCCGCCGCCGACATATTTGCCGAGCGTCGTCAGGTCGGAAAAGATGCCGTGCACCTCCTGCAACCCGCCGGGCGCCAGCCGCGAGGTCATCACCTCATCGAAGATCAACAATGCTCCGGTCTCGTCGGCCAAACCGCGCAACCCGGCGAGAAACGAGCGCTCGGCCAAGATGCAGCCGGTGGTGCCCTGCATCGGCTCGATCAGGATCGCGGCGAGCTCGGCCCGATGCGGCACCACCAGCCTCTCGACCGCCGCGAGGTCGTTGTAATCTCCGAGCAGATACTCGAACGGCGCGTTGAGCGCGCTGCCATGGCCGCGGAAATAGAACACCCCGCCATGGTAGCCGCCCTTGAACACCAAGACTTTCGGCCGACCGGTGATCGCCCGCGCGGCGCTGACCGCCATCAGGTTGGCCTCGGTGCCGGAATTGGTGAAGCGCACCAGCTCGATCGACGGAAAACGGGCGCAGACCGCTGCGGCGAAGCGCGCCTCGATCACATTATGCGCCCCGAAATTGAGGCCCTCGGCGAGCGCCGCCTCGATCGCCTGGCGGATCGCCGGATGCGAATGTCCGTAGATCCCGGCGGTGAACTCGCTGAGGAAATCGGCATATTCGTGCCCGTCGATATCCCACAGCCGCGCCCCCTCGCCGCGCGCGATGGTCAGCGGGAACGGGTCGACGTGGATCGCCGAGCGGGTATTGCCGCCGGGCATCGCGGCACAGGCTTCACGATGTTGGGCGAGGCTCTTCGGGTTGCGCGCCCGATAGAGTTCTTCCGCCTCGGCGAGCGCCGCCTCGAGGTCGATATTGCCGGGATGGGTCGTCATCTCAGCCTGGATAAGCCCGGCGGCCGTGCTCGCGCATCCACAAGCGGACGAGATGACGCTTGTGGTCGGGCTCGGGGTGGTCGACAAACGCGGTGCGGCTGTGGCCAAGCGCCCGGTTGTGAACGAACTGAATCTGGCCCGGTTCGAGATCGAAATCGACCGACAAGGCGTCGTCCTCGAATATTTCGAGCACCGCCGCAATCGCAGCCTCTCCTTCGCTGTCGATCGGCTCGCCCCGGAGCGCGTAACCGCCGGTGATCTGGTGCACGCTGAAGCGCGCCTTCAACTCCCCAGCGTTCTCGAAGACCGGAGCGGAAAAGATCGCGCTTTCCCCCGGGCGATATTCGCGCTGCCGGTCGAACCAGAACGGCCGGTAGAGCCGTTGCAGTCGATCCCGATAGCGCGCCAGCAATGCGTTGTGGACCGTATAAAAACTGATGACGCGGCTGTGCCCGCCGCTCTGCGCCTGGCGCAAACAGAACAGGCCAATATAATCGGGCGGCGTGTCGTTATAGGCATTGTCGTTATGAAAGCGAATTTCGCTATTTGTCTTGTCGGGACGAATACCAGATCCGGGCAGCGCCTGCCGCCCGGTATCGAGAACATCATAGATCATCGTGCCGTCGAGCTTCTGCGCCACGGGACGCGCAACCATGCTCGACAGCAGCCAATAGATTGCCGTCGCCTCCGCCGCGTCCATCTCGTCGACAGGCAGCCGGTCGACGATCGCAAAACGCCGGCCGCGATCGAGGATTTCGCGCACCCGAACCATTTCCTGCCGGCAGGCCGGCATCGCGAAATCGTCCGGGCCGCGCAGGATCGTCGGCAACGGGAAGGCCCTGATCTCGTCGACCGCCTGGCGGATCTCGTCGAGACAAGCGGCGGAGAGGTCGATCCGGTAGTCCTCCGGGCGAATATCGCGCCGCGCCCAGACGCTCGACCCCTCGAGCGGCGTGCTGATTTCCATTATTTCGTCCTCGCGACGCCAATCTCGGTCAGATAGAGCAACACTCCGGGATGAACCAGCGAGATATCGGGCGCTGCCGCCGCGGTATTCGCCGCCGTCGTCTCGCGCGCCTGCGGCAGGCGCTCGCCAAGCGCGGCTTCGCCCCGGTGCAGCGCTCGCGCCAGCCGATACGCCAGATCGTCGTCGAGCCCCGGCCGGGCCAGAACAAAGCTCCACGAGCCGACCGATTGGATCGGCTGCGCCTGACCGGGATAGCTCCCCGCCGCTACGGTCAGCGGCTTCAGAAACGAATGCCGGGCGCGGATCCGTGTCGCCTCGGCGGGGCTCGGCGCGATGAACCGGGCACCCGCCGGCGCCTCCGCGACTGCAGTGAAACCGGGCCAGCCGATGCCGCCGCCCCATAAAGCGGCGACCCGCCCGTCCAACACCATGGCGGGCCCGTCACCGGCACGATCGAGATAAACCGCGGCGAAATCCCTCTCCGCGTCGAGCCCGATCCCGTCGAGGACATAACGCGCGAGGATCACCAGTCCGGAGCCGCGCGCGCCGAACGCCACCGCCTTCCTGCGAAGGTCGCCGATCGTATGATACGGGGTGTCGGCGCGGACGATGAACATCCCGGGCGTCGAATACATCGCCGTGATGATCTTGAGCGTCGCCGGCGGCCGGCCGATCCCGAACAGCGCCTCGTAGGCGACCTCGCCTTGCACCAGCGCAATATCGACCGCCCCCGCCTCAAGCAGGGGCACGTTTTCGGTGCTTCCCTTGGTGTTGCGCGGGGTTACCGAGAGCGACGGGTCGACGGCGTTGACCGTGTCGGCGACGGCACCGCCATAGAGCGGAAAGCCGCCGCCCGGCGTAGCGGTTCCGAGAACCACAGCGGTCTTTGCCGGCGCGGACGTCACGATGACGGCGTCCGGAGGTCAGCCATGCCGATGGATCGGATCGATCCAACGAACCTCTTGCGGCCGCTCGACCGGCTCGATGTCGAGATTGACGACGACCGCCTTGTTGTCGCTGCGCACCAGGACGCATTCGAGTGTCTCGTCGGCCGATGCGTTGATCTCCTGGTGCGGCACATAGGGCGGCACAAAGATGAAATCGCCGGGACCGGCTTCGGCGACGTATTCGAGATGCTCGCCCCAGCGCATCCGCGCCCGGCCCTTGAGAACGTAGATCACGCTCTCGAGCTGGCCGTGATGATGTGCCCCAGTCTTCGCATTGGCGTGGATCTTGACGGTGCCGGCCCAGATCTTCTGGGCCCCGACCCGCGCGAGATTGATCGCCGCGGCTCGATCCATTCCCGGAGTTTGCGCGGTGTTCGGGTCGAGCTGATCGCCGGGGATCACCTTGACGCCGTGAATCTTCCAATCGACCGGCCCGTGCTCGTGTCTGTCGCTCATCCCGCTGGCCCCACCTACCTGCCCGCAAAAACGATATAGGTCTCCCGGCACCCTCTCAACAGTCGCGTTTCGAGACTTGAATTCGATGCAGTTTCGATATATCTAATCCGCGATATATCGAAACTAATGAGGTTCAAATGCTCAAACACAGACACGATCGCGACGACAGGCGTCATGCACGAGGCGGTTTCGGCTTCGGCGGCGGACGCTTCGGCGGTCATCACCGCGCCGGTGGCCGGGGCGGCCCGCGCGGCCGCGTCTTCGATCACGGCGATCTGCGCTACGTGCTGCTCCAGCTGATTGCCGAAAAGCCGCGCCACGGCTACGAGCTGATCAAGGCGATCGAGGAGAAATTCGGCGGGATGTACAGCCCCAGCCCCGGGGTGATCTATCCGACCTTGACCCTTCTCGAAGAGCTCGGCCACCTGCGCGCCGAAACCGGCGGCGGCACCAAGCGGCTCTATTCGACGACCGAAGAGGGTGCCGCCTTTCTCGCCGCCAACCGTGCCCTGGTCGACGCGATTTTCGGCAGGATGGCAGAAATGACCCGAGCCTTCGGCGGCGGACCCGCGCCGGAGATCCGGCGGGCGATGCACAATCTCGAGCTCGCTCTGTCGATCCGTCTTGGCAAGGGTCCGCTCGATGAGGGCCAGGTGCGCACGATCACCGATGCGCTCGACCGCGTCGCCGGCGAGATCGAGCGCGGCTGAAATAACTTCGCCGTGCCGATCCCGGTCGTCGAAAGCTCTATCGTGATCGCGCTGGCGATTGCGATACTGTTGATGCTGCTGGTGCCCTGAGCCCGGCATGCCACCCTTCGACGAACTGCCGGTAATCCGATGAAGCTCGCTGTGCCCGATTTGATCTCGAACTCCTACTTCCCGGCGGTTGCAGCGGTCGAGCTCGGTTTCTTCGCGCGGGAAGGCCTCGATGTCTCCCTTGAGCTGATCTTTCCGGTCGACAAAGCCTATCAGGCGATGCGCGACGGCGCCGTCGAGTTTGTCGGCGGGTCGGCGCATTCGGCGCTCGCCGCCTTTCCCGAGTGGGAGGGTGCAAAATTGCTCTGCGCCCAGGCGCAGGGGATGTATTGGTTCCTCGTGATGCGGGCCGACATCGGCGCCGCGCGCGGCGATGTCGGGGTGGTTCGCGGGCGTAGCATCGGTGCGGCGCCCTGGGTCGAAATGGGGTTGCGCCGGCTCCTCGTCGAGGCGGGGATCGACCTGCAGCGCGACGCGGTGTCGATCGGGCCGGTGCCCGGAGCCTCGGGAGCCGGGGTTAATTTCGGGCTCACCGCCGCCAAGGCGCTTGAAGACGGCATGATCGACGGGTTCTGGGCAAACGGCATGGGGACCGAGGTCGCGGTGCGCCGCGGCGTCGGCATCGTCGTCCTCGATGTGCGCCGCGGCGACGGCCCGAGACCCTGCTTCAACTATACGACGGCTTCGCTCGCCGCGACCGACCGGTTGATCGACGGCTCTCCCGCGATCGCCGCCGCCGCGATCCGCGCGATCGTCAAGACCCAGGCAGCCCTCAGAGAGGATCCCGCACGCGCCACCGAGGTCGGCCGCAAGCTTTTTCCGCCTGCCGAGGCCGAGCTGATCGCTGAGCTGATCCGCCGCGATCTGCCGTTCTACGACGCCGTGATCTCGCCGGACTTTGTCGCCGGCATGAACCAATTCGCTCGCGACATCGGCATCCTCAAGGGCGACATCCCCTACGACAAGGTCGTCGCTGCCCGCTTCGCTGCACTGTGGCGGAGCCGATGACGGTCTGCCGTAGCCATGCTCAGGCACCAAGGATGCGCTGGAGGAGCTGCAGCAGTCCAGCGCCTACGGTCCTTGCTGAAATCGCAAATACTCCAACAATTCCCGCGCGAAGCGTCAATATGAGTCCGAGTGCGGCCAAGCCTCGCCAGCCGCTCCCGCGGAGGTGGTTTTTCCCGAGTCTGAAATCGTAATCCATAACCACGGGTATCTCTCGCCGGTGCTGGCGCGCACTGGCCGGGACACACCGAGCTCGGTCAGAAGCGCATCCTCACTATATCAAATGTTCTCAATTTGTCAATAAATATTAATTTCGCAACCCACAAGTCGGGCATTCCGGGTCCTTGGTGATGCGGATCGCGTGAAAGCGCGCGCGCAGCGCATCATAGAGAAGAAGCGTCCCATCGAGGCTTTCGCCGAGCTGCAGCAATTCTTTTAACACCTCCACCGCCTGTAAAGTGCCGAGCACGCCGGCAACGGCGCCGAGGATGCCGGCGGTCTCGCAGCGAGGGACAAGGTCGGGTGGCGGCGGGTCGCGAAACAGGCAGCGATAGCAGGGGTGGCCGGCGCCGAGATATGGCTTGAAAGTGGAGATCTGACCCTCGAAAGGCGAGAGCGCTGCCGCCACCAGGGGTTTTTCCAGGCGATAGCAGAGATCGGTCAGCAGATAGCGAGTCTCGAAATTGTCGCTGCCATCGACAACGAGGTCATAGCGCTGAAGCAATGCCTCGGCGTTTTCCGGCGCGAGGCGCAGCGCGTAAGTTTCGACCCGGACGCCGGGGTTGATCTCGGCGAGCGTGTCGTGAGCGCTGTCCACCTTAAGCGCGCCGACCCGTTGCGTCGCATGGACGATCTGGCGCTGCAGGTTGGTGAGGTCGACGCGATCGGCATCGGTGATTCCGATCGTTCCGACGCCAGCGGCGGCGAGATAGAGCAGCAACGGCGAGCCAAGGCCGCCCGCGCCGATCACCAGGACCCGCGACGCGAGGAGGCGCATCTGGCCCTCCTCGCCGACCTCGTCCAGGATCAAGTGGCGCGCATAGCGCTGAAACTGCTCTTCGGTGAGCTCCACTGGAGGAGCTGCCTCAGAGGCCGTCGAAGAGGGCGGTCGAGAGATAGCGCTCGGCGAAGCTCGGCAACACGACGACGATGGTCTTGCCGGTCATGTCTGCGCGCGAGCCGACTTCGAGGGCCGCGGCGAGCGCTGCGCCAGAGGAAATCCCGACGGGCAGGCCGTCGAGCCGGGCCGCCTGCTGCGCCGTGCGAAAGGCGGTCTCGTTGCCGATGCGGATGACCTCGTCGATCAGCTTGGTGTCAAGGATCTCCGGGATAAATCCCGCGCCAATTCCTTGGATCTTGTGCGGGCCCGGAGGCCCCCCGGACAACACTGGACTGTCCTCCGGCTCGACCGCGATCATCTTAAGCCCGGGCTTGCGCGCCTTGAGGACCGAGCCGACGCCGGTTAGAGTGCCGCCGGTGCCGATGCCGCTGACCACCGCATCGACCGCGCCACCGGTGTCCCTCCAGATCTCCTCTGCTGTTGTGCGGCGGTGGATTTCGGGATTAGCGGGATTCTCGAATTGCTGCGGGATGAACGCGTCCGGTAGCGAGCCGGCGATCTCCTCGGCCTTGGCGATGGCGCCGCGCATCCCTTGGGCTGCCGGGGTCAATTCGAGCTCAGCACCGAGCAATTTCAGCATCTTGCGGCGTTCTACCGACATGCTGTCCGGCATCGTCAAGATCAGACGGTACCCTTTGGCCGCACAGACGAAGGCAAGCGCAATCCCGGTGTTGCCGGAGGTTGGCTCGACCAGCACGGTTCCGGGCTTGATCCGCCCCGCCGCCTCGGCGGCGGCGATCATCGAAACACCGATGCGGTCCTTGACCGAGCCGAGCGGGTTGAAAAACTCGCATTTGGCCAGGATATCGGCCTTCGCTCCAGCGTCTTTTGCGAGACGGTGGATGCGGACCAGTGGCGTAGCACCAATCGTATCAATGATGCTGTCATAAACCCGGCCGCGAAACTCAGTGCCCTGCGTGGCTGTCGTGGTGGCGGTGTCCATCGGGCCCTCCCTTCGTATTCGCTCTTGATGTAAGCCGATTACGGGGACGCTGCAATCAAGCGAGCGGATTGGCGCCCCGCTGTCGTTCCGAGCCGCCCAGAGCGGCAGTCTAGACCGGAGGATAAAATCCCGGTGCTCTCTAGATCTCGAAATCGGTGCATTCGGTGGTGCGGCCCGCGATGCCCGCGCGGTGCGCCCGGCCGCAGAGATCCTCCAGGGTCACCAGGTCGAGCCGCTTCATTGTCTCTTCCTCGAGCTCAAGCCACAGCGGGCGCACAATTCGATGGCCGAGGGCGCTCCCCGCCGGGTCGCTGATCGGATCTTCCGAGGTTTCGAGCCCCTTTAATGCTCGGACGATGTCGCCGAGGCTGATCCGCCGTCTTTCGCGGGCGAGACGATAGCCGCCGCTCGGGCCGCGGATCCCCAGTAGGATTTTATGCCGCACGAGCTCCTGAAGCACGGGCTCGAGATAGCGGCGTGGGATTCTCTGACGCTCGGTAATCTCGGAGGATCGAACCGGCGTCTGACCGCCATTATAGGCGATGTCGAGCACTGCCTCGATGGCGAAAAGCAGTTTCTTGGTTAAACGTATCATATCGCCCGAACCGCCACCCCGTAATTCCGGGTCTTGTTGGCATGAGTGTCGCCCGGGAAGCGAATCGGGACAAGCGGCCTTATGCCGCCCGACGCGAAACCCCGCGCTTGTTGGCTTCCGCGCTCGGAACAGAACGGTGAGATCGCGAAATCCTGCAATGGGACGCCGGTCAGAGACGAACGTCACGAAGAACGCGAGAGTTCGTGTCCGAGCGACCCGGCAATCCGGTCGGCGAGCCGAGCGGCGACCTCGCGCTTGGTCATCGCCGGCCAGTCTTCGACGCCCGCCGCGTCGACCAGGTGGATCCTGTTACGGTCGCCGCCAAAGGTCCCCGTTCCGGGTGACACATCGTTGGCCAGTATCCAATCGCAACGCTTGCGTTCGAGCTTGATGCGGGCGTTGCGCACGACGTCGTCCGTCTCCGCCGCAAAGCCGATGACCAGGGTAGGACGGTCGTTGCTGCGCTGTGCGACGCAGGACAGAATGTCCGGGTTCTCAGTAAGGCGGAGCACCGGCGGGCCGGCCCCATCCTTCTTCAGCTTATGCGCGGTGGCGCCCTCAACCCGCCAATCGGCGACAGCGGCCGCCATCACCGCGACATCGACCGGAAGCGCGGCCTCGCAAGCGGCGAGCATCTCCGCCGCGGTCTCGACCGGAACGAGCTTGACCCCGGGCGGGGCTGGCTCTTGCGTCGGTCCGCAGACGAGCACCGTCTCGGCGCCGAGCGCCGACAGCGCCGCTGCGATCGCGTGGCCCTGTTTGCCCGAGGAATGGTTCGAGATGTAGCGCACCGGATCGATCGGCTCGCGGGTCGGCCCGCTGGTCACCAGGGCGCGCCGGCCGGCAAGCTTCGGGTCGCCGAACCAGAGATGCTCGATTGCCGCGACGATCTCTAAAGGCTCGGCCATGCGGCCCGACCCGACCTCCCCGCAGGCGAGCTCGCCCGAACCCGGGCCGATGCGGACGATGCCGCGCTTCTCGAGGGCCGCCAGATTGGCTTGCGTCGCCGGATGGGCCCACATCATCAGATTCATTGTCGGCGCGATCAGCACCGGCTTGTCGGAAGCGAGCAGCGCCGTTGTCGCCAAATCGTCGGCGAGCCCCGCTGCCATGCGCGCGATCAGATCGGCGCTCGCCGGTGCGACGACGATGAGATCGGCCTCGCGGGAGAGCCGGATGTGTCCCATCTCGCTCTCGTCGGTCAGCGACCAGAGATCGTCGTAAACCTTGTCCTCGCTCAATGAGGCGGCCGACAGCGGGGTCACGAAATGTCTCGCTGCAGCGGTCATTATGCAGCGCACCGCGGCGCCCCGCTCGCGCAGGCGACGGATCAGTTCGAGGCTCTTATAGGCGGCGATCCCGCCGGAAATGATCAGTAAAATGCGCCGGTCCTGGAGCAAAACGGGCCTCCGCCAACGTCAACCCAGAGCAGTATGCTACCGTCGGAAGACCAGGGCGAGGTCAATCACCGAGAAGCCAGCGTGGTCGTGCGGCCGACCGCACTAGCCGCACCCTCCGCGGCGCGATCCGCCCGTGCTCGCCGGCAATCCGGGCGGTTTGGCGCCATTAAGGCCCGATACAAAGAGAAGCTGCACCGCGGCGATGATCTTATGACTTTCAAGGTGGGCCTCTTAGACTGTTGAGGTCGTACGAAAAGATCTGGTCTTCGAGGCGTTGAACGAGCGGATCCAGCTTGATCACAACAGGGCCGCTCCGGTCCCCAAAAGGCGCGGTTATCGATAAGAAATCGCATACCTCTCGACCTCGCAGACATTGATATCCCGACGAACCAGACTGGTTCCGTCGTCGAAAACGGTTTTGAAGTCGAAGCGGCAGTTTCCTGTCGCGCCGTCGATATTGACCGGCATAGAAGTCGCCGGGGCTAAGAAGTTGTCGCCCAAGATATCTTGTTCCCAGCGCCCCGTTCCGACTGGCGAAGCGTAGACTTCGACAATCGCCAGCCGCGTAGTGTTGGTGAGCTCGATTTGGTGGTCGAAAGCCAACGCTGGAGGCCCGGTAGCGGTTTGCAACGCGCAGAGGATCGAACCCGCGAGCGTAGCGGAAGCGTGGATTTTAAGCATATTCGGCTCCGTCAATGGCTCGGGGGTTGGCCGCAAGCCAGCCACCTCCCGGCTGAGCCTAATGTGCGCCGGTCCATAGCCCGTCCTATGTGAAGCGCTTCACACAAGCGCAAAATTCGCTTTGGTCTGAGGCTACCGCCGGAGCAGGAGAGTAATGGCGACCGTCGCTAGGGCCGCCGCGGTGACCCATACGGGAATAAGCACAATGGCCAGGTGGCGCGCTCGATGCGCGGCTTGCACCGCCAGGGTCTCGGCGTGCAGAACGACGCCATTGCGAGACCAATCGGTGACCAGCGTCTCGAGACTGCGCACCAGCCGCGGCACCCGTTCCACGAGGTCGGCAAGGGTCTCCAGCCCGAGGCGCAACTTCGCTTCAGGCCCGCGGTTGTCTCGCATCCACTCCTCGATCAGCGGCTGCGCCAATGTCCAGATATTGATATTCGGATCGAGCCGGCGGCCGACGCCCTCGATGACCACCATCGTCTTCTGGAGCAGCAAGAGCTGCGGCTG
Source organism: uncultured Alphaproteobacteria bacterium (assembly GCA_963698995.1). Taxonomy (GTDB): domain Bacteria; phylum Pseudomonadota; class Alphaproteobacteria; order ATCC43930; family CGMCC-115725; genus AP-15. The sequence continues at coordinate 48,554 of CAVOTD010000081.1, forward strand.
GGTCTCCATCTCGAACTGCTCGGTGATCTCGAAGAGCTGCGCTAGAAGGCGGGCGACCGAAATCTCGTGCAGCGGCTTGCCGAGGATCGGCTCGCCGATCGAGCGGCAGGCCTGGGTGAAGGCGTCGACCGACAAGCGCTGCGGCACATAGCCCGCGGCAAAATGGATTTCGGCTACCCGACGATAATCTCCGGACAGGAAGCCGATCAGCATGTCGGCGAGATAAAACCGGGTGGCGCGGTCGAGCCGGCCCATAATGCCGAAATCGACAACGACGATCGCGCCGTCGGCGTCGACGAACATGTTTCCGGGATGTAAATCGGCGTGGAAAAAACCGTCGCGGAACACCTGGTTGAAAAATGCCGCAGCAGCCTTGCCCAACAGATCCTCGATCCGATGCCCGGCAGCAAGGAGCGCAGCGCGGTCGTCGATATGAAGACCATTGATCCGCTCCAGGGTCAGCACGGTGCGGCCGGTGCGCAGCCAATCGACCCGGGGCACCCGGAAATACGGAGCGCCGGCGAAATTCTCGCCGAGTTCCGCGGCCGCGGCAGCCTCGAGGCGCAAATCCATCTCGAACCTGACGATCTCGGCGAGCGTCTCCACCACTTCGACCGGCTTGAGACGGCGCAGCGCCGGTTGTAGCCGCTCGCCCAATCCGGCGAGCCACAGAAAGAGGTCGAGGTCGCGGGCAAAAGCCTCGGCGATGCCCGGGCGCAGCACCTTGATTGCGACCTCGTGCCCGTCCGTGGTTCGCGCGAAATGGACCTGGGCGATCGAGGCGGCGGCAATCGCGGTCTCATCAAACGACGCGAACAAACTATCGAGCGGGCACGCAAACTCAGCCTCGATCAGGGCGCGGGCGGCATCGCCTGGGAAGGGCGGCAAGCGGTCCTGCAAACTCGCCAAATCGACTGTGATTTCTTCACCGAAGAGATCGGCTCGGGTCGACAGCAATTGGCCGAGCTTGATGAAGCTCGGACCCAATTCCTCGAATGCGGCAGCGAGCCGCTGGCCCGGGCGCGGCGTCGACCGCGCCGCGGCGGCGCGGCAAACAGACGGCCAAACCGCATAAACAGGCACCGCGGCGGGAACGCCGGCCAACGGAAAGAGCGCGTCGTGCCGCGCCAGCGTCAGGCAGATGCGGACGAGACGCGCGCAGTTGCGGACACCGCGTAGAAACCCGAACGGAGGGTCGGAGCGGGTCAGAGACGCCAAGCCGAATGGAGCGCAGCGACGCCCCCCGTCAGGTTACGGTACTTTACCTGATCGAGGCCGGCGCGGGCGATCATCTCGCGCGAGCTCGCTCTGCCGCGGAAAACCGCGAATGCTTTCGACAAGATAGGCGTAGGCGTCGCGGTCGCCCGTGACTATCTGGCCCGAGCAGCGGCACGATCTGAAAGCTGTAAATATCGTAGAGCGGCTGGAGCAACGGAGTTATCTCGGGGGTGAATTCGAGGCACAGAAAACGTCCGCCGGGTTTCAATACGCGGCGCGCCTCGGCAAGTGCTGCATCGATCCGGGTCACATTCCGCAAGTCCGAAACCAATAGTGTAGAGGTCGACGCTGCGGTCGGCGATCGGCAGCCGCTCGGCATCGGCGCACACCCACTCGATGCCTGCGAGGATCCCCTGATCGAGCGCGCGGGCGCGCCCGATCGCCAGCATCGCCTCGCTGACATCGCAAACCAAGGCGCCTCCCTGAACGGCGGCCTGGTGCGGAACGAGGCGCTGGAGGGCACGCAATGCGATGTCTCCGGTGCCGCCAGCGACATCGAGAAGATACTGGCCTGGGCGCGGCGCCAGCCAGGCCACCATAGCGGCTTTCCACCAGCGATGGATGCCGGCGCTCATCAGATCGTTCATCAGATCGTAGCGCGGGGCGACGCTGTCGAAGACGCCGCGCACCAGCGGTGCCTTCGTCTCCCTCGGGCACTCGACGAAGCCCGAAATCGGTCCGGCCGCTTGTGTCTTTGTCGCTCATCGGGCAGGAAGATAACCATATAGGGTCGCGCACGCCACGGCCCGCCGCTCGCCGGCTGAACGGAATGAGCGAAATCGCGGGAATGACGAGGTCGCGGATCGCAGGCCAATGCCCGAGCTGCCTGAGGTCGAGACGGTCCGGCGCGGCTTGGCGCTGAAGATCAGTGGACGCCGCATTGTGCAAGCCGAGTTGCGGCGGGCCGATCTGCGGCGGCCGTTTCCGCCGGCACTCGCCGCGCGGCTCGGCGGCGCTCGCATCGGGGCGCTCGGACGGCGCGGCAAATACATCCTGATCGAGCTCGATTCGGATGGCCTGCTGTTGCTCCACCTCGGCATGTCCGGCCGGGTCACGGCAAGCAGCGCGGCGCTGCCCGACGCGCTGCACGACCATGTGGTGCTGAGGCTCGACGACGGCACCGTCATTCGCTTCAACGACCCGCGCCGCTTCGGTCTGATCGATTATCTGAAGCGCGACGAAGCCGCGCGGCACCCGCTCTTGGCGGGGCTCGGCCCGGAGCCGCTCGAAGCCGAATTCGACGGTGGCTATCTCTCGGCCAGGCTCGCCGGCAAGATGACCCCGATCAAATCGGCGTTGCTCGACCAGCGGATCGTCGCCGGGCTCGGCAACATTTATGTTTGCGAGGCGCTGTTCCATTCTGGCATCTCGCCGCGACGGCTAGCCGCATCGGTCGGCCGACGCCGCGCCGACCGGCTTGTCGCCGCGATCCAATCCGTTCTCAAGGAGGCGATCGCGGCCGGCGGCTCGTCGCTGCGCGACTATGTCCAGGCCGATGGCGAGCTCGGCTATTTCCAGCACCGCTTTGCGGTTTATGGCCGCGAAGGCGATCCCTGTCCCGGCTGCGACTGCGGCGGCGGTGTCCGCCGCATCGTGCAGTCCGGCCGATCAACCTTCTTTTGTGCGAAGCGACAGCGCTAGAGAGGCGAAAAATGAGCGAGAAGCCGAGTTACCAGAACATCCTCGTCGAGCGGCGCGGCGCGGTCGGCGTCGTCACGCTCAACCGGCCGGCGGCGTTGAATGCCCTGAATGGGGCATTGATTGAAGAGCTCGGCGCGGCACTCGACGAATTCGAGGGTGACACCGCGATCGGCGCGATCCTGCTGACCGGCAGCGAGAAGGCGTTCGCTGCCGGGGCCGACGTCAAGGAGATGATGTCGAAGAGCTATCCGGAGATCTATCGCGAGGACTTCATCACGCGCGGCTGGGAGCGGGTCGGCCAGTGCCGCAAGCCGGTGATCGCGGCGGTTGCCGGCTTTGCGCTCGGCGGCGGCTGCGAGATCGCAATGATGTGCGACATCGTGATTGCCGCCGAAACCGCGCGGTTTGGTCAGCCCGAGATTACCCTCGGCACGATCCCGGGGGCGGGTGGGACACAACGGCTCACCCGCTTCATCGGCAAGGCAAAGGCGATGGATCTGTGTCTGACCGGGCGGATGATGGATGCCGACGAAGCCGAGCGTGCCGGCCTCGTCAGCCGCATCGTGCCGGCCGCCGAGCTTCTGTCCGAGGCGGTCAAGGTCGCCGAGCGCATCGCCGTGATGTCGCAGCCGATCGCGATGATGGTCAAGGAAGCGGTCAATCGCGCCTACGAGACGACCCTCGCCGAGGGGGTGCGCTTCGAGCGCCGGTTATTCCACTCGACCTTCGCCACCGAGGATCGAAAGGAGGGCATGGCCGCCTTCATCGAGAAACGCAAGCCCGATTTCCGCAACCGGTAAAGCAGCTCAGCCCGGGCCGTCCTTGTTGGAGCGGCGCGGCGGCAAGGGCCGGACGATCGGCTCTGTGGCAAAAGGCCGGCGCAGTCCGATCGAGATCTTGCGCAAGATTGCCCGCGCCGGCCGCGAAACCGTGAGCCGCACGATTGCAGCCGCAATTGTCTGACCGCGCTCGTGCCGTAGACTGGCCATGCCGTGGCGGCGGAAATCAGCGACCCAGAGATCGACAAGGCGTTTTGGCACGCCAAAGGCGGATGCAACCGCGGCGCTCGTCCAACCGTCGACAATTACGCGTTGGACGATTTGGCCTCGCTTCGCGATAGTAATTGCAGGGCGGTGTGACGAAGGGTTCTTCATATGTCCCGCCAACGCGCCGCCCGGTCCGAGAATTCCCTGAGGATCAAGCGCTAACGTCGACCACGATCCGACCGCGGATCTCGCCGCGCAGAATCTTCGGGGCGAGCTCGGGCAGGGCCGAAAGCGGCACGGTTTCGGTCATCCGATCGAGCTTGTCGAGCGGCAAATCGCCTGCCAGGCGCTGCCATGCCTCGACCCGCTCGGCGCGCGGGCACATGACCGAATCGATGCCGAGCAGATTGACCCCGCGCAGCAGAAACGGGATCACCGTTGCAGGCAAATCGCTGCCGCCGGCGAGCCCGCAGGCGGCAACGCTCGCGCGGTATTTGAGCTGGGTCAGAATCGTAGCCAATGTATTGCCGCCGACGGCGTCGACCGCGCCGGCCCAGCGCTCACCGTCCAGCGGTCGCGACGGTTTCGCTGCAAGAACCGCGCGCTCGATCAGATCGGCGGCGCCGAGCTCGGTCAGATACTCCCGCTGCTCGGGGCGTCCGGTCGAGGCGACGACGCGATGCCCGAGCCGCGACAACAGCGCCACCGCGACACTGCCGACGCCGCCCGCAGCGCCGGTGACGAGGACATCGCCCGAGCCGGGCTGCAACCCGTGGCGCTCGAGCGCCACGACCGCCAGCATTGCGGTGAACCCGGCGGTGCCGATCGCCATCGCCTGGCGGGCGCTGAGCCCTGCCGGGCGGCGCACCAGGTAAGAGGCGCTGACCTGTGCCTTCTCGGCATAGCCGCCCCACTGGGTTTCGCCGACCCGCCAGCCGGTCAGGATCACCGGATCGCCCGACTGGAACTCTGGCGATTGCGAGCGCTCGACTCTGCCGGCGAAATCAATCCCCGGCACATGCGGATAGCTGCGCACCAGCCGGCCGATCCCCTGCAGGATCATCCCGTCCTTGTAGTTGAGGGTCGAATATTCGACCCCGACGGTGACTTCGCCAGGCGGCAGGCGGGCCTCGTCGACCGCCTCGATCCGCGGGACGACTTTGCCGTCCTCTTCGTGCAACACCAGCGCGCGGAAACTTGCCATCAGACCTCCGTTAGTCGTCACCCCCGCGAAAGCGACGTGCAAGCGGGAATGACGGCAAAAGCCCGGCCGTCAAGCGCGCAGCGGCTCGAGGATGCTGGCGAAGTTTGCGACAGCAGCGCCGCCCATGTTGAAGACGCCGGCAAGCGCCGCCCCCGGCACCTGGATGCCGCCGGCCTTGCCGGTCACTTGCATCGCCGCCAGCACATGCATCGAGACGCCGGTCGCGCCGATCGGGTGGCCCTTCGATTTGAGCCCGCCCGACGGGTTGACCGGCAATTTGCCGTCCTTCTCGGTCCATCCTTCGAGGATGGCGCGCGCCCCCTCGCCTTTCGGCGTCAGACCCATCGCTTCGTATTCGATAAGCTCGGCGATAGTGAAGCAATCATGGGTCTCGACCAGATCGAGATCGTCGAGTTCGAGCCGGGCGGCGGCCAGGGCCCGCTTCCAGGCGAGCGCCGGGCCTTCGAAGGCGACAACGTCGCGCCGGCTCATCGGTAGAAAGTCGTTGACCTGCTCGGCGGCGCGAAAGACGACCGCCTTCTTCAGGCTCAAGGCCGTCGCCGTATCGGCCAGCACCACCGCCGCCGCGCCATCGGAAACCAGCGAGCAGTCGGTGCGCTTTAAGGGGCCGGCGACGATCGGGTTCTTGTCGGAGACCGTGCGGCAGAATTCGTAGCCGAGATCCCTTCTGCATCTGGGCGAGGGGGTTGGCGACGCCGTTCTTGTGGTTCTTTGCGGCGATCCGCGCCAGCGCGTCCGATTGGTCGCCATAACGCTGGAAGTAACTCTGCGCGATCTTGCCAAAGATACCGGCAAAGCCGCCTTCGATCGCGTCTTCTTCCTTGCGGTAGCTGGCGCCGAGCAGGATGTCGCCGACCCGCGCGCCGGAGATCTCGGTCATCTTCTCGACCCCGATGATCAGTGCGAGGCGCGCTCTCCCGGCCGCGATCGCGTTGAGACCCTGATGGATTGCCGCCGAACCGGTCGCGCAGGCGTCCTCGACGCGTGTCGCCGGCTTGAAGCGAAAGGCCGGGTCGGCCTGAAGGACCAGCGACGCCGGAAATTCCTGGCGGACAAAACCGCCATTCATCGTGCCGAGATAGATCGTGTCGATATCGGCCGCCGCGACTCCGGCATCGGCCAACGCCGCCTGCGCCACCTCGACGATTAGCGCTTCGATGTCACTGCCCTCGTGCTTGCCGAATTTGCTGTGCGCCCAGCCGACGATGCAACCGCTCATGCCACCCTCCGAAACTACCGTTCGCGGACCATAGCTATCCCGCCGGCGCCGCTCTATCCTGATATAAGCGTCTCAGATCGGCGGGACACCCGGATACCGCGCGATGGCGTGGTGCCTGGCACGTTGACGCGCTCGCCCAATCCTTCTCGTTGGATCAAGAATTGCACCGACATGTTTTCGTGGTTCCCGCAAAAGCCGGAATCCCAGACGGCAAGACTTTACGGCTAAACCCTTGCGAAGCCCGCTTCCGCGGCGGAAATACCAACGATGCAGATTCGACTTGGCTACGAATTAATCTACGACTGCCCCCAGCCGACACCTATGCTGCTGATGTTGAATATCCACGAAACACGCGCGGCGGATATGGTGGTGCCGGACCTCCTCGGCACCAGCCCAGCAGTCCCGATCCGGACTTACCGCGATAGCTTCGGGAACTCGTGCAGCCGGATCCTCGCACCGACTGGGCGAATCCATATTTCTGCCAATGCGATTGTGAACGACACGGGCAAGCCCGATGCTGTCGCCAGCGAGGCACAGCAGCACCCGGTGGAGGACCTACCTGACGAGGCCCTCGTATTTCTGCTGGGTAGCCGTTATTGCGAAACGGAACGGCTCTCAGACGTCGCGTGGTCGTTGTTCGGGAACACGCCGCTCGGCTGGGGCCGGGTCCAGGCGATCTGCGATTATGTTCACCGGCACATCGCCTTCGGCTACGAACACGCCCGCAACACCCGAACGGCCTGGGAAGCCTTCAGCGATCGCACCGGCGTCTGCCGGGATTTTGCCCATCTCGCGGTCGCCTTCTGCCGCTGCATGAACATCCCGGCGCGATACTGCACCGGCTACCTGGGCGATATCGGCATGCCGGTCTCGGACGCGCCAATGGATTTTTCAGCCTGGTTCGAAGCCTATGTCGGTGGCAAGTGGTATACGTTTGATGCACGCCACAACATTCCGCGTATCGGCCGGGTGCTGATCGCCCGCGGCCGCGACGCCGCGGACGTCGCGATCAGCACAACCTTCGGTCCAAATACGCTCAGCGGCTTTACCGTGGTGACCGACGAGGTCGCTACAGTCGAATAACCGCCGCGGCCAAAGCCGCACTAACGGGGCTGCGACTGCCCCGCGGGAACGGGAGGATGGCCGACCATAATCGGCGGCCTGAGCAACCCGTATGCGGTAAGACCGATGAGCAACAGTACCGGGATGACAATCGGGGGAACCAGGTATTTCACAGTCTTTCCTTTTAAAGTCGGTCCCGAGCCAGATCACAACATCCCGGAGAGTGCTGCCGCCCCGAGGGCTAGGCAGGCGAGCAACACCACCGCATGAAGATATTTCCTGCCCTTCGCACAATCTTGCTTTCGACGCGTCGAGCCGGCATGCCCACGTGGCGGTAAGAGCGTTACCAATCGCTGGCTGATGGCCAGATTGTCCGATAGCTCCGTTCGACCGATGGGCAAGGCAGCGATCATTCGCGCGAGCGCCGCAGCCGCGACTGCCCTCGGCAACGTCGCGAGCCGGGCCGCCTCCTCCCGAGGGTCGATACCAAGTCGTGTCAACGCCGAAACCACACTGAGCGGCATTCCACTTTGTTCATCGGCGACCGAGGCGAACAGAAAATCGTTCAAATCCGACTGCAGCAGAGTGTATCGAGCGGGGAGCGTCATGATCGCTCCTCAGTCCGGGGAGGAGGCTGCTTCGGGTTTCAGTAGCCGCCGCCGACCTACAAGGGAGCGGCGAGCCGTTCCGCACAAGCGGTAGCAACCGCCGAATTCGGAGCATCGCTTCCCGCCATGGTTGCCCAGCCGCCCTTCTCGATCATCGATCGCCGGTCCCAAGACGAGGAGACTTTGTTGAACTCCGCCAACTTCGCCGGCGCATCGGCCTGATGCTGGAATCTCTCGACGCAGATCGGTGCTAGCACGGCAACAACCGCAGTTTGAGCGCGCTCCTTTGCTATCCGCTCAGCGGTACTGCCGAGGGTCCATCCGAACGATGAAAAGCCGACCGCCGAGATGGCAACCGCACCGATCACCGCGCCCCAGATGGCTGGCTTCAAACTCGGATACTTTTTCATTTATCGCACCTCGGTGTCAGGCGGAAACCTTCCTCCTGATCTTTCCGCCGCAAATCGCGGCCCTGAGCGAGAACTCGTCCGCTATCCGACGCGCACCCAAGAGTTCGCCGGAAGAAATTGTGCACCCTTCCCCGATGCAGCAATTTATGTGGCCGACGTATTCTGCATCACTACATATCGGATCATTTTGCGTTAATTGCAAGGGGTGCTTGAGATTCTATTTAAAACACCATAGGGTAAAGTTTGGTGTTGGTTTTAAATAGGTGTGTTTTATTCTTTCAACGCGGCACTGCGGGAGGACGAGTCGCCGATGGTCCGAATAGTCGATGCTTTACCGATCTGCTGCCGCTGGATGTTTCCTAGCACCCTGATCCAGGCCTTTGCTCTCTCTGCCTGACCGGCGAGCGCTGCGGCACGGGCGTTCTCCCGTGCCACGGTTGCGGCCTCCGTCCCGTGAACGTCGATGATGTCGTGGGCAAGCTTGTGGTCCTTGGAACCATCGGTCATCACGATTGCCTCGTCGATTGCCGTGTCAACGCGGCGGAACATAAGTTGGGGCGGAAGCATCGCCCTCTCCCGTCCTAATGGAGCGGCGATGCTCTTTTCACCGAAGAATGCAGCTGGAGCTTAGTAGTCCATGCCGCCCATGCCGCCCATGCCGCCTGGCGGCATGCCCGGTGCGCCCTTGGGCTCGGGCTTGTCGCCGACCATCGCCTCGGTGGTGATCAGCAGCCCGGCGACCGAAGCGGCATCCTGCAGCGCCACCCGCACGACCTTGGTCGGATCGATGATCCCGGCGACGACCATGTCCTTGTATTCGCCCGACTGTGCGTCAAAGCCGAAATTCGCGTCGTTCTTGTCGGTCAGCTTGCCGACGACGATCGAACCCTCGACCCCGGAATTCTCCGCGATCTGCCGTACTGGCGACTGGATGGCCTTGCGGACGATGTCGATGCCGACCTTCTGGTCGTTGTTCGCCGGATTGAGGCCTGCCAGGATCTTGCTCGCAAACAGCAACGCCACACCGCCGCCGGCGACGATGCCTTCCTCGACCGCCGCCTTGGTCGCGTGCATGGCGTCGTCGACCCGGTCCTTGCGCTCCTTGACCTCGACCTCGCTGGCGCCGCCGACGCGGATGACCGCGACGCCGCCCGCCAGCTTGGCCAGACGCTCCTGCAGCTTCTCGCGGTCGTAATCGGAGGTCGTCTCCTCGATCTGCGCCCGGATCTGGCTGGTGCGAGCGAGGATGTCCTCCTTGCCGCCGGCGCCGTCGATGATCGTCGTGTTCTCCTTGTCGATCAGCACCCGCTTGGCGCGGCCGAGCATGTCGAGGGTCACGTTCTCGAGCTTGATGCCGAGATCTTCCGAAATCACCTGACCGCCGGTCAGGGTCGCGATGTCCTCGAGCATCGCCTTGCGACGATCGCCGAAGCCCGGCGCCTTCACCGCCGCCACTTTGAGGCCGCCGCGCAGCTTGTTGACGACGAGGGTGGCAAGCGCCTCGCCTTCGATGTCCTCGGCGACGATCAGCAAGGGCCGGCCGCTCTGGACAACGGCTTCGAGAATCGGCAGCAGCGACTGCAGTCCGGAGAGCTTCTTCTCGTGCAGCAGGATGTGCGGATCGTCGAGTTCAGCGACCATCTTTTCCGCATTGGTGACGAAATACGGGCTGATATAGCCGCGGTCGAACTGCATCCCCTCGACGACGTCGAGCTCGGTTTCGAGCGACTTCGCCTCTTCGACGGTGATGACACCCTCGTTGCCGACCTTCTTCATGGCCTCGGCCAGCATCCGGCCGATCTCGGGGTCGCCATTGGCCGAGATCGTGCCGACCTGGGCGATCTCGTCGTTGGTCGAGACCTTCTTCGAGCGCTTTTGAATGTCCTTGACGACAGCATCGACCGCCATGTCGACACCGCGCTTCAGATCCATCGGGTTCATCCCCGCGGCCACCGCCTTGACGCCTTCGCGCACCATGGCGTGGGCGAGAATGGTCGCCGTCGTCGTGCCGTCGCCGGCGACCGTGCTGGTTTTGCTCGCCACCTCGCGCACCATCTGCGCGCCCATGTTCTCGAATTTGTCGGAGAGCTCGATCTCCTTGGCGACGGTGACGCCGTCCTTGGTGATCCGCGGCGCGCCGTAGCTCTTGTCGAGGACGACGTTGCGGCCCTTGGGCCCCAAGGTCACCCTGACCGCGTTGGTCAGAATGTCGATGCCGTGGAGCATCCGCTCGCGGGCATCAGTGCCGAGCCGAATATCTTTAGCAGCCATGATCGTTTCCCTTTCAGCTGGTTTTCGCAGCAGCGGCCCCGCCCTCGACGATACCCATGATGTCCGATTCTTTCATGATCATCAGCTCCTCGCCATCGAGCTTGACCTCGGTGCCCGACCATTTTCCGAACAGCACGCGGTCACCGGCCTTTACGTCGAGCGGGTGCACCTTCCCGTCTTCGCCGCGGGCTCCCGGCCCGACTGCGATGACGTCGCCTTCCATCGGCTTTTCCTGGGCGGTGTCGGGAATGATGATCCCGCCCGTCGACTTCGCCTCCTGCTCCACCCGCCGGATCAGCACGCGGTCGTGCAAAGGTCTAAGTTTCATGAAAATCCTTCCTCAGATACACGTTTGAACCCGAACGCCCTCACCGGCAAAGCGATGCAAATTCCAGGGACATCGCCGCGTGACAAGGCTTAGCACTCTATGCGCGGGAGTGCTATCAACATCGGGACGCACGGCATCTCTTGCAAGGGCGTGTTACAGAAACGGGATCTGCGAGGAGTGGCATGCGAGAAATCAAGGACACCATCACCTTTCGGCGTCCGGACGATTGGCATGTCCATCTCCGCGACGGGAAAATGCTCGCCACCATTCTCCCCTTCACCGCGCGCCAATTCGCCCGCGCGATTGTGATGCCGAACCTGCTGCCGCCGGTGACGAGCGTCGCGGCGGCACGCGCCTATCGCGCGCGCATCCTAGCCGCCCTCCCGGCGGATCAACTGTTCGAGCCGCTCATGACCTGCTATCTGACCGACGCGACCGACCCCGAAGAGGTTGCCTCGGGGTGCAAGGAAGGCGTGTTCGCCGCGGTCAAGCTCTACCCGGCGCAAGCAACGACCAACTCGGCCTTCGGCGTCACCGATTTCGTTCGCATCTCGCCGGTGCTCGAGCGCATGGCCGGCCTCGGGATGCCGCTGTTGATCCACGGCGAGGTGACCGACCCCGAAATCGACGTGTTCGACCGCGAGGCGGTGTTCATCGATCGCGTCCTCGACCCGCTGAGGCGGCGGTTTCCGGAGCTGCGCATTGTGCTTGAGCACATCACTACGCAAGAGGGTGTCGACTACGTCACGTCGAGCGCCGCCAACCTGGCCGCGACGATCACGGCGCACCACCTGGTGATCAATCGAAACGCGATTTTTGCGGGAGGCATTCACCCGCATCTCTATTGCCTACCGATCGCCAAGCGCGAGAGGCATCGGTTGGCTCTTCGTCGGGCCGTAGCCTCCGGCGACGACAGGTTCTTTCTTGGCACCGACAGCGCACCGCATGCCGTTCCGGCCAAGGAGACGGCCTGCGGCTGCGCCGGCATTTTCACCGCCCCCTGTGCGCTAGAAATCTATGCCGAGGCCTTTGAGGAGGAAGCGGCGCTCGACCGGCTCGAAGCTTTCGCGTCGCTGAACGGCCCGGCGTTCTACCGACTGCCGCCAAACGACGCCCGGGTCACCTTGCGGCGCGAACCTTTCCCGGTGCCCAAGCAAATCGGCGCGGGCGACGATGCCGTCATCCCGTTCCGCGCCGGCGATACCCTCCGCTGGCGCCTCTTGGGGTGACGTCGCATTGCACGCAAACCCACCCCGTGGCCGGGCTTGTCCCGGCCACCACGAGGCTGTTGTCACCCCTGCGATCTCTGGACCACACTCGCCCAATGACAGGCGGATGGGTCTACATCATGACCAACCGGCCGAATGGCACACTCTATGTCGGCACTACTACCGACCTCGCTTGGCGAGCCTGGGAACACCGAGCCGGTGTCGTGGGAGGATTTACAAAGCAAAATGGGCTGAACCGTCTCGTCTATGCCGAACGATCCGAAGATATTCTGGCCGCGAAGCAACGTGAGCGGAACATGAAGCACTGGCCCCGGGCGTGGAAGGTCAGACTGACCTGGCGGGATAATCCAGATTGGGATGATCTCTATGGCCGACTTGCTTGAGCTGCGTGGGTGGCCGGGACAAGCCCGGCCACGGGGAGATAGGACAGAAACCCGGGCGGTCGCGGAAAGCAGGAGCGGCGCATGAGGACAGGGGCGGAGTATCGCGAGAGCTTGCGTGACGGGCGGCGGGTCTGGGTCATGGGCGAAGGTCTTGTCGACGATGTGACGTCGCATCCGGCGACGCGTGCGATGGTCGACGAATATGTCGCCTGGTACGACCTTCTGTCAGACCCGGCTTGGCAAGAGATTGCGATCCGACCACCCGACGCGCAAAGCGAACGCATTCCCTGGGCCTACGTCGTGCCGCGCAGCGGCGACGATCTCAGCGGCATGGGACGGTTCTTCTCGGCGACGACGTTCCTCAGCGCTGGCAACATCACCCATACGCCCTGCTACGGCCATATGATCGCGCTCGGCGTCCAGGCTTCGGTCGAAGAGCGCGATGTCTCGCCCGAGCAGATCGCCAATGCCTCCCGCTACCGCGAGATGATCGCCCGCACCGGGCGGTTTCTGACCTTTTGCGGCGGCGCCCCGACGATCGGTGCCCGCATGCGTGAGGACCCCAAAGAGCGCACCGCCTTGAAGCTCGTTCGGGAGACCGATGCCGGCATGGTCGTGCGCGGCAAGATCGGCATGCATACGAGCCCGGCCTTTGCCGAGGACGTCTATGTCGGCAGCCTCTGCGGGATCGAGATCGACGGGCATCGCGCCACCTTCATCGTGCCGGTCAACGCGCGTGGCGTCACGACGGTCTGCCGTAAGATTGCGGTGCGCGATCAGAACCCGTTCGTCGCTCCGCTCAGCAGCCGCTACGACGAGCTGGACGGGCAAATGTGGCTCGACGACGTGACGATCCCTTGGGAACACGTCTTCCTCTTGGGTGAATCGCCCGAACCGGTCGTCCGCTGGCTGATCTGGCATCACCTCTACGGCTGGCTGTCGAAAGCGGAATTCACCCTTGGGCTGGCCCTCGCTTTGACCCACGCGATGGGCCTCGTAAAGCACGACCAGACGATCGAGCACCTGGTCGATCTGGCGATCGAGGTCCAGACGGTGCGCAGTTGCCTGATCGCCGCCGAACGCGATCCGCGGCTCACGCTGCAGGGCTACTGCACCCCCAACCACGCCCACCTTGCGGTAGGCGGCATCGCGATCCTGAAGGCGCGCCAGCGGATGGCCGAGACTCTTCGTATCGTGCCCGGGTCATCGCTTGTCGTCTGCCCGTCGGATCAGGACCTCGCTGCGCCGGAGGTCGCCGCCGGCCTAGGGGATTCCTTTGGCGGCGGCGGTTACTCCGCACTGCAACGCTCGGCTTTGTTGCAGATGGCCTGGGACCACGTCTCCTCGGCGCTCGACGGCCGCGAGTTCGGCGTTCGAGCTGCATGCCAGCGGCGGCATCCCGGCCTGGCGCGGCCGGCTGCGGCGCAATTTCGAACGCTACAACGAGCTGGCCAACAAGGTGGCTCGCCGGCTCGACATGGCAATGCCGGAGATCGACCTCAGCGATATCGGCGAGGTGCCGTGGGCGCCGCGTCGCACAGTGACGCCGCCGCGGTAGCGAGGCGCCGAGCACAAATCTTTGGCACGGCTGCGTTTTCCACGGGTTTGTTGCTGTTTTCGTATTTGGTATTTGACATTTTTAGCGCCCCTAATGCCGGAGCGAAATGCAGAGTGATGGCAAATCAGAGTTCGAGGCCGACACGAGGGGAGTGTCGCCGTTGAGGACTAATCTTGGTCGAGAACCGGCCCTAGTGATTTTCGACTGCGACGGCGTGCTGATCGACAGCGAGATTATTTTCGGCCGAGCTCTCGGCGAATGCCTGATCGCCGCCGAGTTTCCGACAACGCTTGGCGAAGCGATGTTGCTGGGTTTTGGCAAGAACCGCCTGACCCTGACTACCGAGCTCGAAACCCGCTTTGGCCGCGCCCTGCCGGACGGGTTTTTCGAGAACTTTCGCGCACAAGTCGATATTGCCTTCGAGCGCGAGCTGGTGGCGATACCGGGTATCGAGGCGTTGCTGACCACGCTGCCGGTGCCGTGCTGCGTCGCCTCGAACAGCCATCTCGACCGCGTCCGGCAGGCGCTCGCGATAACCCGGCTGTTGCCGCTCGTCGACCCCTATGTCTTCAGCGCCTCGCAGGTCGCGCACGGCAAACCCGCACCCGACCTCTTCCTTTTTGCGGCCCGCCAGTTTGGCGCACAACCCGCAGACTGTCTGGTCGTCGAAGACAGCGCGACCGGTGTCGCGGCTGCCATCGCCGCGGAGATGCCGGTCATCGGCTTCTGCGGCGGCAGCCATTGCCAGGAAGACCATGCCGATCAGCTGCTCGCCGCCGGCTGCTCGCGGGTGTTCGCGCGAATGTCCGATGTCGCGGCCTTTCTGTGCGGCGGCAAATGAAGATCATTCAAATCTCCGATACGCATTTGAGCCCGGGCAAACGGCATTTCGTGGGTAATTGGGCGCCGCTGGCGTCGTGGATCGCCACGGAATGTCCCGATCTCGTAATTCATACCGGCGACGTGACGGTCGACGGCGCCGATGTCGAAGACGACTTGCGGTATGCGGCCGAGCTGATGCGCCGCCTCGGCGTTCGCTTTCACGCGGTCCCCGGCAATCATGATATCGGCGATGCCCTGCACCCGCGCCAAGCGGTCAGCGATGAAAGGTTGCGGAGGTGGCGCGTCTTCTTTGGCCCTGACCGTTGGGTCGAAGACATCGCAGGCTGGCGGTTGATCGGCCTTAACGCGATGCTGCTCGGCAGCAATCACCCCGAAGAGGCGGCGCAGGCCGCGTGGCTCGAGGCGGCCATGGCGGATGCCGGAAGCCGCCCAATCGCGTGGTTTCTGCATCGTCCGCTGTTTATCGACAACCCCGACGAGGACGATACCGGATACTGGTCGGTGAAGCCGCAGCCGCGGGCTCGCCTGATGCAGCTGGTGCGGCGGCATTCGGTTGCTTTGGTCGCCAGCGGGCATCTGCACAAGGCGCATCAAACCTGCCGCGACGGCACCCGTTACCGGTGGGCGCCGGCCTCCAGCTTTCTGGTCGGTTCGGAGATGCAGCCGGCAATGCCGGGTGAGAAGCGGCTCGGCGCCGTGCGCTACCATGTCGACGGCGGCGCGCTGGCAGCCGAGATCGTCGATGTTCCGGGCCTTACGCCATATTGGATTGACGCGGTTATCGACGAAGTCTATCCGCGCCCGATCGCGGCCGGCCGCGCGCCCGATTAGAACATTTCCTTTGAGTCGATCTGCGACTGGGCGCATCCTGCCTTCAACCGAACAGGAAGGAGCACTGAGATGGCGGAAATACTGGGTCTCGGCGTCACCCATTGGCCAACCCTGTGCCTGCCGAACGAAGGGCTGACCAGCGTCTTCAAGCGGACGTTGACCGCGCCTAATGTCGAGGCTCGGTACAAGGACCCGGCCAACTGGCCGGCCGAGCTGATTGCCGAGCTCGGCAACGATGACGGTTTGTCGGCGGCAAATCGCTGCGGCGAGCGCTTCCACGAGGACTTCCGAGCGATCCGCAAGATCCTCGACGATTTCAAACCGGATCTCGTGCTCGTATGGGGGGACGACCAATACGAGAATTTCCGCGAGGATCTCGTCCCGGCTTTCTGCCTGCTGGGCTACGACCCTGACTTCGAGATCAAGCCCTGGCACAACGGCAATGGCGGCAAGCCGAACCGCTGGGATGAGCCGGGCGACTGGAGCTTGCGACTGCACGGCCATCGCGACGCGGCAAAATTCCTCGCCACCGGGCTGATCGAACGCGGCATCGACATGGCCTACGCCTATAAGCCGCTGCACGACCCGCTGGCGCACGCCTTCACCAATACGTTTCTCTATCTCGACTGGGATCGGAGGGGGTTTCCCTATCCGGTGATCCCGTTCGCAATCAATTGCTACGGCCGCACGCTGATCCATGCCAAGGGCGGGTTGGCGCATCTGTTTCAGCCGCCGCGGCCGGCCGGCGAAGCCGAAGATCCGCCGGCCCCGGCGCCGTGGCGCTGCATGGATGTCGGCGCGGCCGTAGCGGAAGTGCTCGCCGCCTCGCCCTACCGGGCCGCGCTGATCGCGTCCTCGAGCTGGTCGCATGCGTTCTTGTCGCCGAAGAACGGCTATTTGTGGCCCGATCACGAGGGCGACCGGCTGCTGTTCGACGCGGTGTGCCGGGCCGATTACGGCGCGTGGCGGAAGCGCTCTCTGGCCGAGATGGAATTCGCCGGTCAGCACGAAATGCTGAACTGGATGGCGCTTATCGGCGCAATGGAGGCGCTCGACCGCAGGCCGGTGATCCAGGATTATATGGAGACCCACATCCTGGCGTCAGACAAATGCTTCCTGTCCTTCCCGCAGTGATCGCGCCGCTAGCCGTTTCACTGTCGGACGCGCCACCCCCGCACTGACAAGCGGCCGAACCGACGAGAACGCCCTCCCGACCCTGCTTCCGCCGCGGCACCGCGACAGGGAGAAGCCGCAGTCTCCTCCCGACAGCAATGCAGTGAAGGGTTGCAGCGGCTGGTCTAATTGCGCCCAATGGCTGATTGGAGCTTCGTCTGCAACGCCGACGTGCGGCTATTAATCCAAAATCGCGTCAAATCCGTTTCGAAAAACGTGGCGGACAGGTTTTTGACGTGCAATAGACGGCACACTGACTAACCGTGGTTAATGTGTGGGCCGTCTGGTGGCAGTCGCAGTGCCTAATCCTACTCACTGACCGCCAGCTCGCAGCGCCGCTAAAATAAGGGAGGGGCTGGTGGAGCAAAGTTTCATTTCACAGCGTCCTTACTCGGTCACCGACCACCGGCCACCGTGCGCCGACAGATCGGCTTCCGAGGTCGCCTGTTCACTGACCAAAGAGGCGTTTTGGCTGCTGACCTTGTTGTCCTCACTGGGCCTCTGGGCAGCGGTCTGGGCGACTGCCGCGTCATTGGCTTCGGCGTGGTTGCAGTAAAGCCCAACCTCTGCAGTGCAAAGAACCGACTGAATTTGCGCGGCTCTCGATGCCGACGCAAGATGCGGAGACAATAGTGCAGATTATTTCCAATCAAAACCGCGATGCGGTTATTGCTGAATACATCCGTACGAGAGGGGTGACCCGCTGCCCGACTGCATGTGTGGTGCCCACCCAGGCCTCGGTCACCGAGGCGGACCGCGCGGCGCTCGAAGAATATGCCGTCGAGCGTACCCGGCAACGCCGCGAGAAAGCCGCCGCCCGTGCCCGATTGTTTTGGAGCGGCGCCACCGCGTTGGGTTGACTTCCCACAGCAGTGTCGCGCGATCATCTGATCAGCGGCCGGGGATCGTTTCCAAGACCCTGACGATCGCGGCGGGATAGGCCGGCGATGGCCTAAGGGTCTGGCGGCGCAAACAGGCTTCGGTGAATTTGATGACATGCTCATCGCCATTGGCGACAGCACGATCGATCAGCGTGGCGTCGCCCTCCTGGCCAGGCTCGAGCTTTTCGGCTATCGCTTTGCCGCCGCCAAAACACGCATAGAGTGCGCACCCCGATTGCCAGGCATAACGTAGCACCAGACGTGCAGTGTCCTCGCTGACCCGTGGTATTATGCTGCCCAGAGCGGCGAGACTGGTAACGCCATGGATGAACACGATCGTCGTCAAGACGTCATTCGCGTTCGCCAGATGGACTAGGGCAAATACTTCACTCAATTCGGCGAGCAGTCGATCCATGTCGCCGGTGACGTCCAACAACCCGATCGCTGGGGCGAACTCCGGAAAATCATCGAGCATCGCCAGCGATGCCGTAATATTTCCGAGATTACGCCGTTTTTCCTGCGGAATGACCGCTACTCTGGCGATCGCTTGGCGCGGCGCCGTTGCACCATCGGCGGCATGATCTGCCGAAGGAAGCTCCTGATAAGTGGCGGCCCAACTGGCCAGTGCATCGGCCAGTTCGCGTAGGCGAGCCGGGGTCTCGGCGGCTTCCAGGCTGCGGACCGCATGACCGACCCGGATGACCCCGTGCGTCGCAGCGCCGCAAAAGCCTGGCGCCAACCGCTTCGTCCAACGATCGAGCACCTCGTGCCAGGGCGCCTGCTGCAACTCCTGGTGCAGGAATAACGCCCAGTCCGTGAAGCGATCACGGTCGCCGAGAGCGGGACGCCAGTCCTCGCCGCGAATGGCGTCGGTGGCCGCCGGGCGCGGCAGCAGTCTTTCTCGGTACCGCGCGATCCACGGCGTCACCGCCTCGGGGCGACCCATCGCGCACAGCGCCTCGGCCACCATTGGCGCGTGGTTGCTATTGCCATTCTTCAGCGCGATGCCGGAGCCGACGAGAATCTCGAGCGCGTCGTCGAGCGACGCATAGGAGGGCACTTGCATGGCACCGCCTGGGCTCTGCCGAGGCGACGAGTGTAGCCTATCGCTTTACTCCCGCCAAATTCCGCAGCTGACCGGTGCAGAATGATCCGCACGGCGAATATAGCGACCGGATCGCTCGGCCTCACTCACAAGGGCGTCGCCAGCAGGCTGGGCACGGCGAAGCTATCGAGCAGGATCAGCTTGTCGCGGATCTTCAGGTCGTGACCGACCGGCTGGAGCCGGTCGCGATAGAGACCGGTCGCAAACAGCCGGGTTTCGCCTTCCTGATCGCTCTGGTAGACCGCAAAGGGCGCCTCGACCGTGCTTCCGTCGTCCAGAATACGCGGTAGGCCGATGACATGGCGATCGGTATGGATGTTGTACTTGTTGGCCTCACGCAAAGCGCGAATTCGATCCTCGAGCATCGCGCGGCTGTCGCAAAAGACCAGTGCCGCCGGCAAACCGCGGTCATAATTCTCCCGCGGCACGATATGGTAGGTGCATTCTTCAGCAAAGAGCTCGAGCCATTCGTCGAATTTCGCGGCATCGATCAAGCCGCCATATTCGGCCAGCAGGCGGTAGACGGCCAGCGGATCGGCAATCATCGCACCGCCCCCTCCGGCTCAATGCCCAACAGTTCGGCGTAATACGACCAGAAGCCGCGCAACGGCACGTCATTGACCCGGTAATCGCGGTCGGAGATCACGCCGCCACCGCCGAGTTCGATGACAGTGCTGCGTTCGAGTTCGGGCCGGGAGGCGCGGTGGGCGATCTCGATTGCCTCGCCGTCCTCCATCGAGACGAGGCCGGCCGGGCCGACGAGGTTGGCCTGGCGCAGGCGGTGCAGGGTCATCTCGGGCGAATCGTCCTGGTAGCCGAGCATCGTCTGGAACACCTCGACCTCGTCGACGCCGCGCGGCCGGATTTGGCGCACCGCCAGGCTGTTGCTGATCTGCACAAAGACCGCCGACGGGAAGACCGAGGTGATCGCAATGTTCAGCTTGTCGGCGCGCTCGCGATGAAAGGCGACGAGCGTCCGGCGCCTTCAGCGACAGGAAGTCGTTGCGCACCCGGGCGCCGGCATAAGCCTGATGAGCGAATTCGTCGGTGTCGCTCTCGGCTTCCGCCCAGGTAATGTTGTGGCGATGGCGTGCGTCCATCTTGACGCCACCCACCTGCGTCGACCGGTCGAGCCCGAAGGTGACAAGAAACTCGTGCAACAGGCTGGCATGGTAATTGTCGCGAGTATTTTCGGCATAAAGCTTCCAATTTCCGCGGATTCTTTGGCGATTGTAGCCGAGCACCCGGACCGGCCGGTCGAAGAAGCGCCGCAGCTGCGCCAGGATCGGCGGCCCGAGATAATCTTCGAGCGGCTCGGCATCCTCGTCGAGTGTGCCGAATAACGCGCCGTTGATGTTCCCGACCCGCAACGGGCGCAGGCCGTGCGCCAGCATGTCGAAAGCCGGCATCGAGCCCGCCTTTCCCGCGGATGCCGCGGCGAAACGGGATCGCGGTCAAGGCCCCGTCGAGCCCGTAGCACCATTGATGATAAAGGCAGATGTGCTCGCTGGCGTTGCCGGACAGTTCGCGCCGCACCAGGGCGCCGCGATGGGCACAGCGGTTGACAAAAGCCTTGACCGCGCCGGTCTTGTCGCGATTGAAGACGACCGGCGTCTCGCCGATCTGGGTCGCCCGAAAATCTCCGGGATTGGGGATTTCGCTGTCGAGGCCGAGAAAGCTCCATACCGGCCCGTAGAAGATCCGCTCCTGCTCGCGGCGATAGATGTCGGCGTCGTGATAGAGGCGGTACGGCACTCGGCTGTAATCGAGGTTCGGCCAAATCGCAGCTGTCAACATCGCCATTTCCGCCCCAAAAAGAGACCCGAGCGGGTTCGGGCTGCGCGCCGCGATGCTAGCGCGCGAAGGAAGTCGCGACAACGTTGCGGCCGCCGAGCATCCGAAACACGATTGCGGCCCGCCGCACCGGCGCGCTTCTGCAGCACCAGAAGAGGAGAGCTTCGGCGGATACGCTACTCGTCAAGAGCAAGACGTGGCACGAGCCTCCGGTGAATACAGATCACCTGCAGTAGCACAGGAGTTCCAGCGCGAGCATCCGTGCCCTTCGACCGGCAGTCCGACAGGTGCTTGTCCCGGCTATATCAAAGATCACATCATACCGCTCGCCTGCGGCGGCCCCGATGCGGTTTCAAATCTCCAATGGCAGACCACCGAAGACGCGAAGGCCAAGGACCGCTGGGAACGCAAGACATGCGGTCGGTAATCGCCCTTGAGGCGGGGGACAATCGGAGTTAACCGCGTAAAATTTTACGGGTTAGCAACCCTTTCCGCCCAAAGCGGGCGGCGTGCCAGATCAACACACGCCCACATTGCAAGACATGGCCATCGAGCGCGATTGGTGGCGGCAGGACGCCGGCGCGCATTACCGCGAGCTGGCGATGTGGCTGCGCGAGGGGTGGATTCCGGGCATTCCCGATTTGCCCGGTCTGTGATACCCATGCTGTCAAAGCAGTCATTGACCGGCTGAAGCCACGACACCCGACACTGCGTTCATTTAAGCGCTGCCGCTGGTAGCTCACCGAGCAGAGTTCTATGGTCATCCACGAGGGGGGCCGCTCCTCAGAGCCGAGGATCACCGCATGGACGTAGCGGCGTGGCTGAAGGGCTTGGGCTTTGAGCGTTATGTGTCCGCGTTCTGCGACAACGATGTCGATGCCGAGGTCCTGCCGAAGCTGACGGCCGACGACCTGATCGGCCTGGGCGTGACCTCTATCGGCCATCGCCGCAAGCTGCTCGCCGCGATTGCCGCGCTCGGTGCCGCAGTGCCGGCCTCCGCGGTGACGGCGGCATCCCGCGATGCACCGGCACAAGCCGATGCCGAACGCCGTCAGCTCACGGTGATGTTCTGCGATCTGGTCGGGTCGACCGCGCTCGCCGCACGCCTCGATCCCGAGGATCTGCGCCGAGGTCATTGCCGCCTATCACCGCGCGGTCACCCAAGTCGTCGCCGGGCTCGATGGTTTCGTCGCCAAGTACACGGGCGATGGCGTTCTGGTTTGCTTCGGCTACCCGTAAGCGCATGAGGACGACGCCGAGCGGGCTGTGCGGGCAGGGCTGGGCTTAATCGACGCGGTCGGTGGCCTCGATGTCAAATCCGCCCAGCTCCAAGCGCGCGTCGGCATTGCCACTGGGCTGGTGGTCGTCGGCGATCTGATCGGCGCAGGCTCGGCGCAGGAACAATCGGTTGTCGGTGATGCGCCGAACCTCGCTGCTCGTTTACAAGCCCTGGCCTAGCCGGATGCCGTCGTCATCGCCGCAAGCACGCGCCGGCTGGTCGGCGATCTCTTACCTAATGAGAGATGACCGATGAGAGCGCATCAGGTCATGCTCGGATCGCATCGAGCAGAGTGGTCGGTCGCCGGCTAACGGCAAGGCCAGTGCTGCACCGCAGTAAAGTGGCCCAGCACCGCAGCGAGCGCAGCGATAATTATTTACCGCATCTTGCGGATCAGCCAGAGTGCTTTGACGAGAGGATTTGGAGAAGGTTCGTTCCGAGTCGATGCCAAAACCCGACAGTGGCGCTCGCTGGTGCCGGAATCCGGGGAAGTGGGATGAAGACGGTTTTCATCAGTTACCGAAGGGAGGACGTTGCTGGCGAGGCTAGAGCCTTGTTCAACGATCTTGTAACGCGACTGGGTAAAGACTGCGTATTCATGGATGTGGATAGCATCTCTCTAGGCCGCGACTTTCGCGGCGTGCTGCAGGAAATGCTGATTTCCTGTGATCTCATGCTGGTGCTAATCGGCAAAGACTGGGCTGATATTAAGGACGAAAGGGGACGAGCCCGCCTAGAAGATCCCCATGATTTCGTCCGTTTAGAGATCGAAGCGGCACTCAAGCGAGACATAGTTGTCACGCCCGTCCTGGTGCAAGGGGCGCATATGCCCACCCCGGAGCAGTTACCGTCAGAAATCAGCGACCTAGTTTATCGCAATGGGTTTGAGCTCAGTCATAATCGCTGGGAGTCGGACATCCGAGAAATGGTTCGACGGCTAGCTATTGATGGTCCGGATAGAAGTGTAAATAGCTGGAACGCGCGCATGAGCTCCATCTGGACTTTTGTTCAAAAACCCAGCAACCGACGACTGTTGCCCTGGCTAGGTGGAGGCGGAGCGGTTGCCGCTGCCGGTATTTGGGCAGTAATAACCTATGTTTGGCCGGCGCATGAAACTCCCACGACCGAATGTATTCAACAAGGTGTGAAGATCGGCGGTGGGGTCTCCGGCTCGACGATCAGTAACTCGGTCTCTGGCGGCACGGTGACCGCAGGGCCATGCGTAGACACCAGCAAGAAGTAGGCGCTGCATTTCCGGCGCTCGCCTTTTGGGCGATCGCGGCAGCGGCTGGACTGCCGCTGGCGTCTGTCAAAGCCGAGAGCACCAGCGGTACTGCAATCGAAAGCATCGTCATCGAGGGGTCAGTCAGCGGCGGCAGCACCATAAACAATACGATCAATAAGCAAGACCCGGCGGTGTTGGCGGCGATGACTAAGACATTCGCCGATCAAATGGCTGCTACCATCGAGGCTAAAGCGCAAGCGGAGGGGAAAGCCGCGGAGTTGGCGACGAAATTAGGGTTCACCTCGGCCGCCGTAGTCGAATTTTTTAAAATTCTTGGCGAGCGGGATGTGCCGGAGGAGAAAGTTCCGGCACGGCTCATCGAGGTTGCGATTCATTTCGCCCAGACGCGAGACGCGCTCGTTACGCTCGCACCCGATGATCCGCATACAGCCGAGCTGGCCCGCTCGGCGGAAGAGGCTCTCAACAGCGGACGGCTGACCGAGGCGGATATTTTCCTCGACCAAGCAAGGGAGGGCGAGTTCGCCGCCCTTCGGCAGGCGCGCGAGCTCAAGCAGAAGGCTCAGGAAGCCGAGGATCGCCATGCTCTTAATGCGGCGAAACTCCTCGTCGGTCGAGGCAACATTAAACTGACACAATTGCGTTATGTGGAGGCCGCAGAGCACTTCAAGCAAGCTACGGTGCTGGTGCCGTCGGGGCACCCAGATGAGTTGGCGGATTACCTTCACCGTCAAGCGGATGCGCTCTATCGTCAGGGTGACGAGCAGGGCGATAACGCTGCCTTGAGGCAGTCAATCGAAACCTGGCATCTGGTCTTGGAGCAACGCACGCGCGAGCGGGTGCCGCTCGAATGGGCGATGACGCAGAACAACCTCGGCAACGCGCTCGAGGCCCTGGGCGAGCGGGAGAGCGGGACGGCGCGTCTGGAGGAGGCGGTTGCGGCATATCGTGCAGCGCTGGGGGAACACTCGCGCGAGCGGGTGCGGCTCGAGTGGGCGATGACGCAGAACAACCTCGGCAACGCGCTCGAGGCCCTGGGCGAGCGGGAGAGCAGGACGGCGCGTCTGGAGGAGGCGGTTGCGGCATATCGTGCAGCGCTGGAGGAGAGGACGCGTGAGCAGGTGCCGCTCGAGTGGGCGATGACGCAGAACAACCTCGGCAACGCGCTCCGGGCCCTGGGCGAGCGGGAGAGCGGGACCGCGCGTCTGGAGGAGGCGGTTGCGGCATATCGTGCAGCGCTGGAGGAATACCCGCGTGAGCGGGTGCCGCTCAAATGGGCCAAGGCGCAAATGAACCTTGGCGCTGCGCTTGAGACGCTGGGTGAGCACGAGAACGGAACGACGCATCTGGAGGAGGCGGTTGCGGCGTATCGTGCAGCGCTGGAGGAATACCCGCGCGAGCGGGTGCCGCTCAAGTGGGCCATGACCCAGCACAACCTCGGCAACGCGCTCGAGGCGCTGGGCGAGCGGGAGAGCGGGACCGCGCGTCTGGGGGAGGCGGTTGCGGCCTACCACTTGTCGCTCGAAGAGAGGACGCGCGAGCGGGTGCCAATCGACTGGGCAGTGACACAATACGCCCTCGGCATCGCCCTCCAGGCGCTTGGCGACCGAGAGAGCGGGATGGCGGGGCTGGAGGCGCTAAAGGCGGCGGCGGCGGCCTGGGAAGCGTGTCTTACAATCGCCCCGCCCGAGTGGGTGCAATCTGTCAAAACCCGCCGCGACGAGACGCAGGCCGAGATTGGACGGCGGTCAGCGAAATAGTCTCTCGTCAGGCAACTCTCGGCGGGTCCCGGAGTGAGGATAATGCGGCGCAAGTTGGTCGGCGTGGTGTTCGTCATTCTTGGCCTGATGCTTTGGGCCGGTGGAGGGGTCGCAACACCAGCGGGCACTGTCGCCGTGGTGAGTGGATCATGTACCGATCACGGTCATGTGCTGAAAGCCGGCGATGCGGTGCAGATCGGTGATACGCTCGAGGTGCCGGTAGGCAGCCATCTGAAGTTGCAGATGGTCGACGGATCGGTGATTTCGGTTGCTGCGGGCAGCAGCATTACAGTAGAAAAGTATAACATTGCCAGCTCCGGTCGAGATGTGAAGCTCTCGTTGACGCAAGGGCTGCTGCGAGCACAGGTCAGTTCAGTTACAGGTCCCTCCACCTTCGACGTATCGACCGCGGCCGGCACCGCGTCCGTAGGCTCGGCTTCTGCCGACTGGTTCATTAGGACGCAAACTGGCTTGGCTCAGGCCGGGGTATTGGCTGGCAAGATCGATTTGACGAGTACTGCGACGGGCGAATCAGTTTCGATCCCCGCTCACTGGGGTACGCGCCTCGAGGCGGGGCGTAGCCCCGTGCCGCCTCGGAACTGGACTCAGGCGGAGTTCGAAGAGGTCACTCATAGCACCCAATGATGTGACAATCTGCCAGTGAAAAAGCATTCGCCGACCGGCAAGCAGACCTTTATTATTTCAGTCCGCATTCCCCGGATTAAGCTGCGATTTTGAGCGAACCGGCGACGATTTAGGGTTAGAATTCATTATGTTGTGGGGGGACAACTGGGGCGGCGATGGCGGACCCGACGGGTGAAGCAGATAAGCGCGCTCTGAGGCTCGATTTCGACCGTCGTCTGCTGCTGCAGTTCCGCGGCTCCACGATCACCTCCGATGCCGTGCTGCTGGCCTACCGCGAGCTGGATGATGCGCTGAGCCTGACCGGGTTCCGATATGCTGGCTGACGCGCGCACCGGCAAGAATGGTCGCCATCGGTTGGCCGGCTTGCTGCCTCAATCGGTGTTCGGGCGGCTGCCCGGCTACGAGACGTGAACGACGCCGACTGGCTGTGTCGCGATCCGGCGATGCGCTGGATGGTCGGCGACCGGGCGATCACCGGATCTGCCGCTTCGGCCAGCCAGATGGGCCGGTTCGAGACGAAGTGGCTGAGCCGCCCCGAGAACCTTGCCGCCCTCGCCGATCTGCCCGGCCAGTGGATCGATAAGGTGGACCGGCGGCGACCGCCGAGGACCATTGTGCTCGACATGGATTCGAGCGAGAGCCCGACCTATGGCGAGCAGGAGGGCAGTGCCTACAACGGGCATTTCGGTTGCACCTGCTATCACCCACTGTTCGTGTTCAACCAGCTCGGTGATGTCGAGCGGTGTGCGCTAAGGCCGGGCAATGTGCACAGCGCCGATGGTTGGCGCGCGGTGCTAGAGCCAGTGGTCGCCCGCTACCGGAACACGGTGAAGCGTCTCTATTTTCGAGGCGACGCGGCCTTCGCCAACCCCGAGATCTACGAGTTCCTCGAAGCCGAGGGAATGGGTTATGCGATCCGGCTGCCGGCCAACAGCATCCTGCAGAGCAAGATCGGACACCTGCTCAAGCGCCCGGTTGGACGACCGCCGCATGAGCTGCGACGGTAACTCGCCAGCTTCAGCTATCAGGCGCAGAGCTGGCGGAAGCCGAGGCGTGTCGTAGCCAAGGTCGAGTGGCACCCCAACGAGCTTTATCCGCGCGTCGGGTTCATCGTAACCAATCTGGCGCGGCCGGCCGAAACGTTTGCAACATTATACATCTCAGCTGGATTATTAAGTCTAAATCTTTATAAATGCATTTCTAGACCGGTCGCTGGGGAGGATGGCATGAAAAACAAATCAACCCATCACCGAAACTGTTGCAACCATCGGTATCGGCTTTCGAAAATTAGTAACATTGTCACGCTGGCGATGATCGGTCTGACCCCGACGGCGGTTAACGCCTACACAGCCGCTGGCGATCGCAACTTTCCAGGCCAGCTCGTTTTGCCGCAGATCGGCCCGACAGACGCTTTATGGGTTCCCATCACGACGCAGCCATTCGAGGCCATGAGATCCGAACGATAAGACCCGCCAAACAGATTTTACGCGCGACCTACAGCAAATTGATCACGGAACAGTTTGGGATCCAGCTCGGGGATCGGCTTACCCACCTCGACCGTCTTCACGCCTCATCAATTACTGGAGCCCAGAATTTTCACGCGCTGCTGCAATACGAGACTATACTCGACCCATCGCGCGAGTTTCTGCTGTCAGTCCAGGTTGAACACGAGTTTGGCGGGACCGGAGATCAGGCAGTTGGTGCCAAGAAACACGGCGCGACAACGCCGGGCGTAACCTTCGGCAAAGGATTGGGCGATCTGCCGATCGGCTATTGGCGCCCACTCGCGATTACCGGCTTTGCCGGATATCAAGCCGCCGAAGGGGCGCGGACTAGCTTTTTCCAGGCTGGCGTCTCGATCCAATATTCGATACCGTATCTCATGTCGAAGGTCGCGAACGTCGACATACCCCCATTCGTCCGCGGAATGACCCCTATCACTGAAGTGTTTTTCACCACTCCGGTGAGTCGCATCTCCGGCCAAGGCACTAATACAACCCTGGTGGTCGCCCCAGGCGTCAGTTACTCCCGGGGCAAGGGATGGGAGTTGGGCATCGAGGCTATGATACCCACTACTAGGGCTACCGGGCATGGTATCGGTGTCATTGCCCAGCTGTTGATACAGCTTGACTACCTGTTGCCCGAAAGCCTGCTCGGCCGGCCGATATTCGTTCCAACCGAGCTTCCCTGAGAAAGCCCAGCATTGCGGCGGCATCGATCGGTTATATATAAGCTGCTCGGCGGGGTGCGAGAGCCGGTCGGCCGCGGGCCTTCGACGATAATGGAGCGCAAATTGGTTGGCGTGCTATTCACGATATTTGGTTTGATATTTTGGGCCGGCGCAGCGGCTGCAACGCCAGCAGGCACGGTCGTCGGGGTGAGCGGATCATGTACCGATCACGGACGTGCGCTGAACCGCGGCGATGTGGTGCAGATCGGCGATACGCTCGATGTGCCGGCAGGTGGCAATCTAAAGCTGCAGATGGCCGACGGGTCGGTGATTTCGGTTGCGCCGAATAGCAGTATGACCGTCGCCGGCTATAGCATCGATGGCTCCGGTCGCGATGTGCGGCTTTCGTTGGCGCGGGGCGCGCTGCGAGCACAGGTCACTTCCGTAACAGGTCCCTCGACTTTCGAGGTATCGACCGCGGCCGGCACCGCATCGGTAGGTTCCGCTTCCGCCGATTGGTTCATCAAGGCGCAGCCTGACGCGGCTCAAGTCGGGGTGCTGGCTGGCACCATCGATTTGACGAGTACTGAGACAGCGCAGTCAGTTTCGATCCCCGCTCGCTGGGGAACGCACCTCGAAACCGGGCTCGACCCCGTGCTGCCTCGGGTGTGGGCCGAAAGGGAGTTCAATACAGTCATTCGTCTCACTGGAGCTTACCCGTAGTCTGGGGGGCGTATTTGGCGGGCACCAGCCGCGCCCGAAGCTCACCGCGGCAGTGCAGTAATGTATCGATTGGTGGCGCTGCCAGCTCAATTCCCAAAATTGGGACGAGCCTCAGTCAGCTTACCGTGCGCACGTTTCCGGGGGCTTAGAGTCCAACGAGATTTCGCCGCGGAGCAACATTGCCGTGAAGCTCATAACATCCCCCTTTTTGTAGCTCGGCGAACCCACTGATTGGGGCGGACTGCGCATGGGCCAATTGGCATCTGCTGCGGGGTGCGCACCTCATCGCGCATGAGGAAAAGTCCGATAAGGCCGCGACAGCGAGCGACCGCTTTGGGTCGACAGCGGCTATGGGCCACGGGCACTAAGCGTTAGATTTCGACCACTAGGTAGTGTCAGACCCGACTTGAACAGTTGGTGAGGGGGCGGATTTAGTAACTGATTGATTTGTTTCGGATGGGTAGGCGAATTTCTAGAGTACGTCCAATAGCGTAGTGGAACATTTTCAGTAAAACTCGCGTTTTTACTTGATGTTGAGGGCGATTTAGCGGACAACGATTCGATGTTTCTCCGCGAGAAGTCGGCGCGAGGCCATACCTACCTCTACCTCGTCGAGAACGAGCGCGAGGGCGGCCGCATCCGCCAGCGGATTATCCGCGCGCTCGGCCGCAAGGACGTGCTGCTGGCGAACGGCGAACTGGATCGTCTGGCCGCCTCGCTGGTGCGGCATTGCGATCGCGCGGTCATCCTGTCCAACATGGAGGCGGGTCGCATCGCCTGCACGCGCATTGGTGGGCCGCTCTTGTTCGGGCGGCTCTGGGAGCGCCTCGGCATTGCCGAGGTGCTGGGCGAGCTGCTCGCGAGCCGCGGTTTTGAGTTTGCCGTCGAGCGCGCCGTCTTCGCCAGCGTCCTGCATCGGCTGTTCGTGTCGGGCTCTGATCGCAGCTGCGAGAAATGGATGACCGATTACCGGATCGAGGGGATCGACGGGCTGCAGCTGCACCACCTCTACCGGGCAATGGCGTGGCTCGGCGAGGAGATCGCCCCCGCCGGCGCGCTGGCGCCGCGCTGCGTCAAGGACCTGATCGAGGAGCGTCTGTTCGAGCGCCGCCGCGATCTGTTTAGCGATCTGTCGCTGGTCTTCATGGACACGACCAGTTTGTCGTTTTACGGCGCCGGCGGCGACAGCCTGGGGGCTTATGGCCACTCCAAGGACCATCGCGCCGACCTGAAGCAGATGATCCTGGCCGTCGTCATCGACGGCGACGGCCGGCCGATCTGCACCGAGATGCTGCCGGGCAACACCGCCGATGCCACCGTGCTGTTGCCGGTCGTCGACCGTCTGCGCGAGCGCTTTCATATCGGCCGGGTCTGCGTCGTCGCCGACCGCGGCATGATCTCGGTGGCCACAATTGCAGCGCTGGAGGAGCGCAAGCTGGAATACATTCTCGGCGCTCGCGAGCGCAGCAGCGCCGTCGTCCGCCGGCTTGTGCTCGAGGACGAAGCGCCGCTGACGCCACTGCTCGTCGAGCGGGTGCGAGGCGAGACCCAGCTCTTCGTCAAAGAGGTCAAGGTCGGCGCGGCGCGCTACGTCCTCTGCCGCAACGAGGCCGAAGCGGAACGGGAGCGCAATCAGCGGCAGGCGATCATCGCGGGGCTCGCCAAGCAGCTCGCGCGCGGGGACAAGGCGCTGATTGGCAATTCCGCCTACCGGCGTTATCTGCGCCGGACGCCGAGCGCGAGCGGCAAGCCCGGCCCCGCCTTCGAGATCGATCCCGGCAAGCTGGCCGAGGAGGCGCGCTACGACGGCCTCTTCGCATTGCGCACGAACGCCCGGATCACGCCATTGCAAGCCGTGTTGCGCTACCGCGATCTGCTGCAAGTCGAAGACCTATTCCGTCGCGCCAAGGCGATCCTCAGGACCCGCCCGATCTATCATTCCTCAGATGCCGCCATCCGCGGCCATGTGTTTTGCTCGTTCCTTGCCCTAATGCTGCAAAAGGAACTGACTGACCTGTGCCAGCGCCACGGCCTCGTCATTGAATGGGCCGACCTGCTGCGCGAACTCGACCGCCTCCAGGAAGCCACGATTGAGAAGGACGGCAAGCGCATTACCACCCGCACCGCCGTCGCCGGCCAGGTCGGCAGCGTCTTCCAGGCCGCTGGCATCGCACTGCCGCCTAATCTGCACGAACGCGCCGCCTGACCACCCCGTCGGCACCCGGCTGTAGTGCTAACACCGAAAATCGCTGTCGTAATCTATTGAGATAAGGGCCCTTTTTCTAACGTACTGTTGAAGTTAGGTCAGACGGCATCGCTCGCCTTTAACCGGCGCGGGTCTTGCAAAAATTGTAATGGGTCACCCCCTTTTCAGGCGTGACTGGACACCCCAGCTTTACCGGGTCCAATCTAGCCGAAATCGCATTAATTGTCAATATGCAAATCATCGATGCAGCAATCACGTCAAATTCCCGGTTCGGCCGATTTTTTCCGCGGTTTCGGCGGGAAATTCCCCGGTTTGCGGCGCTACGGGAATTGCAGCGCAAGCGCTTGATTCCATGGGCGGATTTTCGGACCGACCGGTCGTCGAAAGCGGGGAAATGATGATTTTCCCGGTTATTTTCCCGTGGAACCGGGAATTGGGCCGGCGGAAGCTTGTCTGAACCTCGGTCTTGGCACCGATGCTCTGCAACCCTTGCGCGGGAGCGCGACCGATCAAGTCGATCTACTCTCCTTTGTAATTGGCATATGGGGAGGAATGTGAATGAACATCGGAACGCTTTTGGCGGGCGTATTGATGACGGGCGTGCTGATCGCGGCACCGGGCGCGCTTTCGCCCAGAGCGATTGCACAAAGACCGTCCCGCCCTCACCCTTCGGAAAGGACGATCAGACAGGCGCGACCAATCGCGTGACCGCTGCTGTAACCAAAGCAGCCGCAGCGGAGATCCAGACCGGCAAGGTCACGACGATGACCAACCCGCTGGTCGACGGCGTGCCGCTCTTCGGCACCCGCTTCACCCACACGATCCTGACCTCGACCACGATGGCGCCGGGCGCTGCGCTCGGCGAGAACAACCTGACTTACATGGAGGATACCTGGCTCAGCCAAAGCCACGTCGAAACCCATATCGCGGCGCCACTCAGCGCGACCCGCTCGATTTTGCCGTCAGCGATGAATACGCCGCCGGTCGCTCGGCCGCCGGCGAGCGCCGCCACAAAGGCGACGGCGCCACCCTGATTGAGGGCGAGACCAGGGCGATCGGTAAAATCCGCGATGTGCTCGCCGCCGGACATGGCCTCGCCCATCGCGGCAAGCTTGCCGATGCGATCGCCGATTGCGATGAACAAACCCTCCTCCGCCTGGCTGCGCGCGAGGCTCGCGAAAAACGCGACCTCGCCGTTGCGGTTGTTCGGCGCCGGGATGGCGTGCCCGGCGATCTCGAAGCCACCGAAGCTGCCGCCGACCGGCGCGGGTTGGCCGCTCGAAACAAGTCGCTGCAATATTGCTGTCGGCGCGCTCGAGCTTGCCGTTTCGCCGGCCGCGCACCCGTCGAGGTCCGCCCAAAGCGCTGCCGGACACAGCCCGAAAGCCGTGGCGAGGCCGGCATGCCAGTATCGAACAGAGCCGGGCGCGCCGGCTTTAGCGGGTCCGCTTGTACTCGTAGTCCTCGCGTTCGCCATGGCCGACGCGCAGCTCGGGCCGCAATGCAGGTCGCGTCGCATTCAACTTGGCATGAGTGTCCAGAGCCGCTTGGTCGGACCAACGCTCCAGCAACACCAGCTTGTCGGGGTTGAGCGCACTCTGGAAGACCTCGAATTGCTCGCAGCCGGGCTCTTTCATGCATGCTTCGCAGCGCGCCTTGTAGAGCTGCGCGAGTTCGGAGCCTTTTCCTGGTGCGGCAGTGATCGTGACTACGAGTTGGACGGCCATGTCGTGTCCCCTGTGCTCGCCAATCGATGGGAAAATCATATGCCGAGGCCCACCACTATGATCGGCGCGGTCATTCGTCAAGGATGACCATTGCCGATCAGGCGGACTTCGGCGTTCTTGTTTTCGCGTGAATGTTCAGGTTTAATTCCGCTGTCGCAGCAAGCGCGGCTCGGCAGCGTATATTGCTCCACAGTCGACGCGGAAGGGAGGGCAAATATGGCGCCGGCGCGGGCGGCCCCGCAGACATGCGATCTTCCGTACAAAAGAGCCAGGTTGCTCGCGATTATCCGGCATCAGTCGTTGCTGCAAGACCGGAATTTTCGCCTTGTCTCCGGCCGTTCCAGCAATTTTTTCTTCGATATGAAAAAGACGATGTTCGATCCGGAGGGCGCCGCGCTGATTGCCGACCTTCTGTTTGACGCGATCCGGACAGAGAATGTCGATTTTATCGGAGGGTTGGAGACCGGTGCGATACCGATCGTCGCCGCCCTCTGCGCGCGCAGTTGGCCCGATAAGCCGCTGAAAGGGTTTTTTGTCCGCAAACAAGTCAAAGGCCACGGCACCGACCAGCGAGTGGACGGGCTTCTCGAGAAAGGCTCGAAAGTCATCCTTTTCGAAGATGTCACGACGACCGGCGGCTCGGCGATGCAGGCGGTTGCCCAGGCTCGCCAATTCGAATGCCCGGTGGTGAAAGTGATCTCCGTGGTCGACCGCCTGGAAGGCGCCGAGGAGAATTTTAGGGCGGCGGGAATCAAGTTCCAGGCGCTGTTTACGTGGCGTGACTTCAGTTGACCAAAACGGTCATCGATTTGGCGGCAGCCCATCTCAAGCGCCAGTTTCTGTATCAGACGCAACGCAACCGGTTCGGCAGCTTGGATGCGCTGCTCGAGCTCGCGATATCCGCCAGGGGGTGCGTCGCGTCTTCGATGTCGTCGAGCCGGGCGACGGTGGCTTTTGTCCTCGAAAGAGTGCTCGATCAATGCGCCGAGGATCTCGACGGCCGCCCGGTGCCGATCTCGGAAATCGCGGAATTGGCCGACCGCTTTCATGATCCGGTTGCCCGCGCCGTCGAATACCTGACGGGGGCCAACGACGACCCGATCGACGTTGCCGCAGCACTGATCAAGGCCCGCCCGCCAAGACACCGCTGATCGCGACCTCAGATGAACCGGAGTATTGGCTCGGCGATCATGCGGTCTCGCGGCGAATGCGTGTTCGAGAATCGAAAAGCCATGCTAGCATCATTCGCGAAGGACGCGCCCGCCCGTTGCTGCCGTCGAATAGGGGAAGAGATGAAGCTCTGCAATTCGATCGGCCCCAATCCCAGGGGTCTGCGCATCTTTATGGCGGATAGAGGATCGGCGATGCGCCCCGAGGAGCGGGCGAAGACGCGGATGTGGACACGGCGGATCGCCCGCAACATCCTCAAGCCGACGGCGAACGGCTTTATGGCGAGGGGCTGAAGATGTTCGAGAGCCGCATCCGATGCATTCCGCAGGCGGCGGCCGATCTGAAGCAGATCGCCGAGGAACGATTGAAATGGCTCAATGGCTTGATGGGAGGCGCGCCGTTTGTCTGCGGCGACAGCCTGACCATGGCGGACATTCTGCTATTCGCCTGTGTCGATTTCTTCGCCCGCGTCGGTCAGCCGATCAACCCCGATCTCGCTAATATGGGCGCTTGGTATGCGCAGATGAAGGAACGTCGCAGCGAAGCAGCCTAGTGGGTCCAACCCGCGTTCCTGCCGATCTGCCCCGATTTTAGCGACCGAGCCGGGTTGAGCAGCAGGAACCAGCATGCGCGGCAGGCGATTTTTAATGAGCCCACTCCTCTGGGTCGGGCTGCTGTTTGCCGGGCTGTTGCTGCGTATGAATGAATTGCGGCCGGCCCTGCATTGGGCTTTTCCCGGAATCGAGCCGGTGATCTACCAGCGCAGCAGCTTTCTGGCGTTGTTCCTGTCCCATTTCGCGCTGGTTGCGGCCGCGAGCGGCGCGGCGATACTGGTCGGCCTCTCGCTCGCCGTCTTCGTCACGCGGCCGAGCGGGCGTGATTTTCGGGCAATGGTCAACGCGCTGGCCACGATTGGACAGACCTTTCCTCCCGCTGCTGTTCTGGCGATCGCCGTCCCGGCAGTCGGTTTTGGCGCCCGACCGACAATCATCGCCTTGTTCCTTTATGGCCTGCTGCCGATCATCGAAAACGCGATCGCCGGACTGGAAGGAGTGCCTCGCGGGATACGCGAGGCAGCCGATGGTCTCGGACTAACTGGCTGGCAACAGCTGCGGGACATCGAGTTGCCCTTGGCCGCCCCGGTCATCCTTTCCGGGGTGCGCGTGGCGGTGACCATCGCCATAGGTACGGCGACCATCGGATCGACCGTCGGCGCATTGACGCTCGGCACACCGATCTTTAATGGGCTGGTCGCCAACAAGTTGCCCTACGTTCTCGAAGGCGCGGTTCTCGTTGCAGTTTTTGCGATCTTAACCGACATGCTCTTCGCTCGAATTCGAGCAGCGGTTGCGGCGGGGCGCTCAGCAGGAAATCAGCGGAAGAAATCGATGATAATGCCAAAAATAAAGATAGTAACCCCACTCCATAGCGCAAGAGCGAGGACAGTGTGAGCCCGCGCTGAACCGGGCAATATCCGGTAAAGGTTAGCTGACCGAAGCATATGCATATGCATGGGCTCGAAATCCAACATCTTCGAAGTAGGTTAGATGACGGGGGTGGCCGTTGTCGAACAAAATCCTTAACCAAGCGCGGGGATCTGGAAATGAAGGTTTTTTGACGGCGACGCTGGCAATTTCCGCGGCCGCCGGCGCCCGCGCTGAACCCGAAACTTTTCTGATCTACGATTTTCAATTCGAGAACGCGTCGGTTCTCCCCGAGTTGCGGGTCGCCTACGAAACCCACGGCGCGTTGAATGCCGGGCGAGACAATGCAATCCTGTTGCTGCATGGGACGAGCGGCAACCGCCACGCCTTCGATGCGAAGATCGGACCGCGCAAAACTTTCGATACCGACAAGTATTTCGTGATCACGATCGACGCGATCGGCGGCGGCGATTCATCCTCACCTAAGGATGAGCTGGGTCAGGATTTCCCACGCTATACGATCCGCGACATGATGACGGCACAACACGCGCCGGTCACCCGCGGGCTCGCGCTCGCGACATTACGGGCGGTCGGCGGCAGATCGATGGGGTCGTTCGTCGGCCTCGAATGGGGCATCCACCACCCCGAGATGGTGCGCAGCCTGATCCTCCTGGTGCCAAGCCCGAAGGCCGAGCCCAGTTTCCAGCTCACGGTCGATTTGATGGCCTCGGTCGTCGCGCTCGATCCGAATTGGCAGGGAGGCCGCTACACGCACAACCCGGTCGAGGGGTTGCGGCTCGCCGGCATGCTCTACTACCCGTGGGTCGTGTCAGCACCCTATCGCGAGCGGCTCCCGGCAAGGCACTTGGCCAAAGAGTTGGATCAGAGCGCCCGGTCCTTTGGCAGCTGCGACGCGAACTCGCTGTTGCTACGCTACGCTGCCAGCCGCGCGCATGACGTCTCTGCCCCATTCGGGGGGAACATGAACGGCGCCCTGGGGCAGATCACGGCACCAACCCTGATCCTGCCGAGCGCCAGCGACCGGCTGCTCGGGCTCGACGGCGCCCGCCTCATCCGCGACGGCGTCAGACAGGCACTTTACGTCGAAATCACATCAGATCTCGGCCACCGCTCAGCACGTTCTGCCCCGGGAACCCCGGAAGGAGATTTTATCGACCGCCAGATCCGAGCGTTTCTAGCCAAGGTGGAGTAGACTAAAAATCGGCGAGGACGGCATCATTCAGGGACCGAGCCGCCCCATCTTGATCCAACCTTTGCCGAACTGCTTTAAAAGCGGCTGAGAGGTCTCGGCGGCGAGCTTTGCGCCGAGCTGCGAGAGCGTCGCGGAACCGCCGACCAGAGCATCCAAGTTGCTGCACGTGAAGCCGGCATTGACCTCGATCGCATCGGACAGAAGTCTTGACCGCCAGCATCTGGGTGGCCGTCCGCGTTGCCGTATCGATTCCCGAAAGGGCGAGCCCTGCCATCTCGGCGCTCAGCGCCTCCAGTCCACGCGCCAACGCAGCCTGCGATTGGGCAAATGCTGCGACAACATCGCGACCCAAATAAGCCCGATCGGCAGGCGCTATCACCTTTGCCGCTTCGGCGACGGCATCGATAGCCGCCTCGGCGGCAGGAGTCACAACCGTTTCCACCGGATTGGTCGGTACAGCTGCCGCAGCCGGCGACTCGACCGGCTTGCGCGGTGCTGCCGGCTCGTGGATCGGTCCAGCCGAGCGCGGAGCGCGCCTGCTCTTGCTTTCCATCGTATTACCCCGTCCTCAATCGCGCTGTTTTCGCGGCGCACAATATCACAAGATAAGCTCACCATTAGCCGACCTCAAGTAAATTGTGCGGCGCACAAAAGATTAGACGGGCTCGATGCGCAAAACGGTGTTGTCGGCGCCGACGATCCGCACATGCGCACCGGCCGGCAGGTCTGGCCCGGCCACGAGCCAGACCGTGTCATCGACTTTCAGCCGTCCCCGGCCGTCGACGATGGCCCCGTCCAAGGTGAACATGCGGCCGATATAGCTTTCGGCACGACGATTTAACGTGCTGTTTGGCGCGGGCGACCGGGCGGGGGCGAACGCGATGCGGCCGATTGTGACGCTGGCGATCGCCAACGCCGCGAAGATCAGCGCCTGGTGCTCCCAAGCAAGTCGCGGCGCAATCCAGCAAATTGCAGCGGCCCCCAGCGCCGCGCCGGCGAGCCAGATACAGACCATCGCCGGCACGGCGATCTCGATTATGCCTAAGGCGGCGGCAAGAACGAGCCAATACCAGAAAGGCATCAACGGGCCTCTCGGCCGGCGGCGCCCGAAGCGGCTGACGCCACCTGAGGAACACCAAAACTTTCGCGCGCCAGTTCGGCGATGCCCGCCAGCGACCCAATCATCGACGCGCTCTCGAGCGGCATCAGGATGACCTTCTGGTTCGGGCTCCCTGCAAGGCGCCCGATCGCGTCGATATAGCGCTGGGCGACAAAGTAGTTGATCGCCTGGATGCTGCCGCGACCGATCGCCTCGGACACCGAGGTCGTTGCTTTGGCCTCCGCCTCGGCTTGCCGCTCGCGCGCCTCTGCAGCACGAAAAGCCGCTTCGCGCCGGGCTTCTGCGGCGAGGATCACCGCCTGCTTTTCGCCCTCGGCCTTCAGCACGGCCGCCAGTTTGAAGCCCTCCGCCTCCAGCACGTTGGCGCGCCTTTCGCGTTCGGCCTTCATTTGCCGCGCCATCGCCGCAACCAATTCCGGAGGCGGCGCTATGTCCTTGATCTCGACGCGCTGTACCTTGACGCCCCAAGGGGTGGTCGCAGCGTCGACGACGGCGAGCAGCTGGGTGTTGATCCGATCGCGTTCGGACAGCAATTCGTCGAGGTTCATCGATCCCATGACCGTGCGGATATTGGTCATCACCAGATTGAGGATCGCGAGCTGCAGATTGGTAATTTCATAAGCCGCCTTCGCCGCGTCGAGCACTTGATAGAAAACGATGGCGTCCACTGTCGCAGCGGCGTTGTCGCGAGTGATGACGCTCTGTGATGGCACGTCGAGTACGGTCTCCATCATGTTTATCCGTGCCCCAATTCGATCGACGACCGGGACAATTAGGGCAAGACCCGGCCCCAACGTTCGGACGTAGCGGCCGAAACGCTCGACCGTCCATTCATGTCCTTGAGGAACTGACTTGACCGCCATCGCGACAAAACAGAGCGCGAACAAGACGATGACGAGAACAAAAACAGAGAAGGCGCTGAGCATCGTTCCATTCTACCAATAGTTGCGCACTGGCATCTTAACTGTCACTCATTGCAAGAGCGTTAGCGATACGAGAGACAAACTGAGGATCACCGAGCTGCGGATCTCCTCCTGTTGCGCGGCGGCCGCCTTTCGTCGAATTGAATCAATTTATGTGGCTGAAAACGTAGACAGCGATGCAGGTTTTTCCTACTCTACCAGGCGATGATTGTATGGCGACCTTTGGTCTCGTGCAGTCTGTTGGGGGAATAGGGGGTTAAAGTGCCAGTATTCAGGAGCACCGCACGCGGCGTGCACCGCGATGCTGCGGCCCATAGGTTGCGAAATCTCGCCGGCGCGGCTGCTGCTGTGCTCGTCGTTCTGTCGGTCCTCGGCGCGAGCCGAGCCGAGGCGCGACAACACTTGCGATTTCACGCGCATGCACGGCATGGGGCATTCGGCGTGGATCCGGCCCGCGAAAGCGCATCTATCGTAATCGACGTCGAGACCGGCCGAGTGCTCAGCGAAATCAACGCTGACGCGATCACTTACCCCGCCTCGTTGACCAAAATGATGACCTTGTACTTGACATTCGAGGCGCTGAACGCTGGCCGGCTCCGGCTCGACCAATATCTCCCGGTCTCCGGCGAAGCCGCGAGCAAAAGCCCGACAAAGCTGCATCTTTTTCCCGGAGACTCGGTTCAGATACAGGACCTGATCCTCGGTATCGTCACCAAATCGGCGAATGATGCGGCCGCCGTGCTCGCTGAAGGAATCGCCGGTAGCGAGCCGGCGTTTGCCGAACGGATGACATCCAAGGCGCGTCAACTCGGGATGACCAACACCGTCTACCGCAATGCTTCCGGTCTTCCGGATCCGGAGCAGCATACGACGGCACGCGACGAAGCTCAGCTCGCACTGGCGCTCTATCATGACTTCCCGCGTGAATATCGCTATTTCGCGACACGCCAATTTTACTTTCGTGGCAAGGTGATCGCCACCCACAATCACCTGCTCGACTGGTACGAAGGCGCCGACGGCATCAAGACCGGATATATTGGCGCCTCGGGCTTCAATCTCGCAGCCTCCGCGATCCGCAACGGCCACCGGCTGATCGGAGTGGTCATGGGCGGCCGCTCGGCAGGGGCACGCGACCGAGACATGGCAGCCCTACTGGACCAGGGCTTCGCAGAGATCGGCGGCGGGACCGCGTTGGTTGCGCGCCACGAGCCGCCGACGGCCCCGCGCGCAGGTCGACCGCCGAGACCGAGCAGCCCGCGCCGGCTCGCCCGCGGGAAAAGACTCGGGCAGCTGACAAAGGCCGCGCGCAAGATCGCCGCTCACCTCTCCCCGGTTTCCAAGGCGGAGGCAGCGCCGATGACGCGTCAGCTGCGTGCCACTTCCGATGCCGACCGCTGGGGCATCCAGCTCGGCGCGTTCCGCGTCGAGAGCGCAGCCGAGCAGGCCGCGCGCTCCGCCGCCGCCGTGCCGGCCGCCAAGGGAAAGCCGTCGCAGATCATCCAGCCCGCCAAGGGCGGCAAGGACCATTTCTACCGCGCCCGCTTGCTCAACTTCACGCCGCAGGAAGCGCAGAGCGCTTGCGCCGCGCTGCATAAGAAGAAAGTCGAGTGCTCGGTCGTTCCGCCGCTGCCGGTCAAAGTCGCCAACCGGTAGCACGCGGCAAGGCCGGACGAGAACGCCGGCGCTCCGGCGTCCTCAAGCCGACCGACGTGGTCGGGCGCGGCCTTAGAGATCGGGTAGTTCGACGCCGCTCGCCGCAAGTTCGGCGGCGAGTTCCTGCTTGAGACGGGCGAGACCTTCTTCGGTACTGGATTCGGCGCGGGCGACGAGTACGGCCTGTGTGTTGGAGGCGCGCAGCAGCCACCAGCCGTCAGGAGTGCGCACCCGCACGCCGTCGATGTCGGTCATTTCCGCGCCGGTCTTGCGCAGGCGTTCGCGAACCTCGCGCACGACCGCGAATTTGCGGTCCTCGGGGCAGTCGAAACGCAGCTCCGGCGTGTTGACAGACAGCCGGCATCCGATCGCGCATTTCGGCTAGGCTGGGCCCGCTGCGGGAGAGGATGCCGAGCAGCCGCACCGCGACATAGACCGCGTCGTCGAACCCGTAATAGCCGTCCGCAAAGAAGATGTGTCCGCTCATCTCGCCGGCGAGCGGCGCGCCCGTCTCGGCCAG
Organism: uncultured Alphaproteobacteria bacterium; assembly: GCA_963698995.1. Lineage (GTDB taxonomy): Bacteria > Pseudomonadota > Alphaproteobacteria > ATCC43930 > CGMCC-115725 > AP-15. The sequence goes on from CAVOTD010000081.1 coordinate 89,155, forward strand.
CTTCGCCTTGATCAGCGAGTGCCCGGTGGCCGCCATGACCGGACGTCCTCCCATCCGCGCGATCTCGTCGAACAGCACCTGGCTCGCCTTGACATCGGCGAGGATTGGCGCCCCCGGATGCCGGATCAGCACATCGCGCGCCAACACGACCATCAGCTGATCGCCCCACAAGATCCGGCCCTGCGAATCGACGACGCCGATCCGATCGCCGTCGCCGTCGAAAGCGATACCGAGATCGCAGCGCTCGCGCGCCACCGCGTCCTGCAATTGCACGAGGTTTTCCGGGATGGTCGGATCGGGATGATGGACCGGAAAGGTGCCGTCGATCGTCTCGTTCAACAGGATATGCCGGCCGGGGAGACGCGCGGTCAGTTCTTGCACGACCTCGCCGGTCGCGCCGTTTCCGGCATCCCAGGCGACGGTCAGCGGCCGGTCGCCGTGGTAGTCGCGCGCCAGCCTTTCGACATAGGCCTCGCGGATCGCGTGCTGCTCAACCCGACCTCGGGTGCCCCGTGGAGCCGCCGAGCCGCTGCGCTATCTCGCCGAGCCGCTGGATCGCCGCGCCGTAGAATGACTTGCCCTGAAAGACAAATTTGAAGCCGTTGTGATCGGGCGGATTGTGCGACCCGGTGACCATGATCCCGCCATCGACCCCGAGGGTCGCCGCCGCGTAGTAGAGCATCGGGGTCGGCCCGCGGCCGATCCCTACGGCATCGGCGCCTTCCGCGGTCAGGCCGTCGAGCACGGCCGCCGACAGCTCCGGCGAGGTCAGCCGGCCGTCATAACCGACCGCGACCCTGTTCCCCCCGCCGCGGCGAGGGTGACCGCGTAGGCCCGCCCGATCGCCCGGGCGTCGGCCGCCGACAAGGTCTGTCCGACGATCCCGCGGATGTCGTATTCGCGCAGGATGGTCGGGTCGAAGTGATGCGACATCGGTTCTTCCCAGTTGCCGTTGATAAAGCGGGCGAACGCCTAAGTTCCCAAAGTTACTTGCCTACCAAAGTTACTTGCCCAAGGGCGGCGCGACGCACGCCTTGCCTGGCAAACCCAATCAGAGATAGGAGGTCAGGACTCGGCGCAGCCCCGCCCCGAACTCCGGGTGCCGGAGCCCGAGAGCCACCGTTGCCTCCAGAAAACCGAGCTTGTCGCCGCAATCAAAGCGCTTGCCGTCAAAGCGCAGCCCATGGAACGGTTGCCCGTCGTGGATCAGCTCGCAGAGCGCATCCGTCAGCTGAATTTCGCCGCCGCTACCCGGCTCGGCATCGGAGAGGTGACCGAACACCTCCGGCTGAATGATATAGCGGCCGATGATCGTCAAAGTCGACGGCGCCTCGGCTGGATCGGGTTTCTCGACAACGCCTTTCGCCCGCACCAGCTTCCCGTCGTCAGCGACCACGTCGAGCACCCCGTAGCGCGCTGTGTCCGCGCGCGGGACCTCGATGATCGCCGCAAGATTGCCGCCCTTTTCATGGTAGGCCGAGACCATCTGGGCAAGACATGGCGGGTCGCAGACCATCAGATCGTCGGCGAGCAGCACCGCGAAGGGCTCGTCGCCGACCAGCGCACGGGCGCACCATACCGCATGACCGAGCCCGAGCGGCGTTTGCTGTCGGGTGTAGGCGATTTGCCCGGGCTCCGGGAGCTGTGCTTCGAGTTCGGCAACCAAATCGGTCTTGCCGCGCGCTTGCAGGGTGGTTTCGAGTTCGAAG
>CAVOTD010000082.1:0-4227 GCA_963698995.1 uncultured Alphaproteobacteria bacterium
TATTGACCGGCAAAGGCCGGCATGGCCGCACAGAGCCAGCCGGCAGCACCGAGCGCGAGAAACGATCGGACCAATGTTGATCTCCGGTCGAAACCAATTGCCGCCCGCATATACGGCGGCGCGGCGGCGAGTGCAATCGCCGGCTGACCGCCGGCCCGAGCGGCAGATCGTCGGCTCACGGATAATAGCCGGGATACGCGTATCGGTAGCTATAAGCATAGCCGGGATAGCCATAGGGAAGGCCGCGATATCCCCAGCCGGGATATCCCCAGCTGGGATATCCATAGTAGCTGCCGGGGTAGCCGTAGTAGCCGGGCGGCGGAGGCGTCGTGGCGGCACCCCCGACCACCCCTGTAGCTCCCCCGATTGCCGCCCCGAGAGCGGCTCCGGGCCCACCCCCTGCGGCGGCGCCGATGGCCGCCCCGGCGCCGGCGCCGAGCAGGCCACCGCCCACCGCCCGCTCGACCGGGTCGTAGGGATTTGCACAGCCCGACAGGTTCGCGAGCAAGCCTGCCGCAAGCAACCTGAATGCCACGGACCGATGAATGTTGTGTCCGATGGCGCCGAATAGCCTAGATATACCCCTGCATCGCGCAGCCGTCGGCTTTTTTCTCAACGTCAGAAGCACGCTGATACAACTTTCACGATGTGTACAGTCTGGGCGCACCGTGATGCGAGGCGCAGCTCAATTCGAGGATACTCCGGGCGTTGGGCTGGGTCGATGTCGAAGATCCCCTTGCCCGAATTCAATGAGATTTGCCCGCCGCCTCTCGACAAAATGGATATGAAAGCAAGCCACCCGATTTTCAGCGCTTCCGGCCCGGCGACGAGGTCAATAGGCGGCAGGTCGGCTGATCGGTAGTAGCAATTTTCTTTTATCGCTGCAGCTGGTTCGGTAATCGATAAATGTAGTATTTTTGAAATCCCCCATAATGGCTGAGAAATCGGCTTTGCGCAATAAACTGGAAGGTGTCTAATCTCTCTTTTACTTCGATTGGGATAGGCGAAAGATATATTATAATACCTTCGTCCTGAGCATTAGCAAGGGACGATTGTAGATTATCCAAAACCTGCAACATCAGGTTACCGCCGAACGGATTATTACTGAAGACTACCTTGTCTCCGAAATGAGAAAAATCGAACGCATCCGCGTCCAGGTTTATCGAAATCGGACGGGTTTTAATTTGGCGATGTTCGATAAATTTTGCAATATTGGATTGAGCGATACTGTGCAAGGTTTCGGAGAATTCCACGCCGATCACGGATTTGAAAGGGTACTGGGCGGCAATCAGCAGAACCCTTCCCTTGCCGGATCCCAGGTCTATGAATGTGAAGCGGGGAAAATCGATTGTTAGGCGGCGCAGTATCCTGTGGACCAACGGTATTGCCGCCCCTTCGTAGTGAGACGCGGACTGCGCACCTGGTGCCCAGGTTTCAAGATGACGAATCGGTATCGGTGACTGAGTATCGAGTCCGAGCTGAATATCAAATTGCTCGTGGGCTCGAATTCGGCGCTCGGTCAGCCACTTGCAATAGGGCCAAATCAAATTCTTGCCCACCAGGGCAGCTGAGCTCCGCAACCCTGTAGCTCTAGTATGCTGAACTAACCGGTTCGCGTAGCGCATGATCGTGAAGGTCTGCTTCATGAGCGGCTGAATTCGTCCCACTGAGGTTTCCGATATTGGCTCGGCCTTAGGTCGAGCGGCGGCCGACGGAGTTCCGAACCGTCATTCGCTTTCCCAAGGAGCGACCGAGCGCGATCATATCCTCGGGTATGAATGGACGAGCTTGCTGCATCTTGTTCGACATCCAGTCGCTGATCGTAAATTTACGCAAAATCGAAAGATCGAGACGGCATCGTGTCGTCGGCATCAGTGAACCACCAAATTTTCGCAAGAAAAGATGTGTGCCGCCGAGGCTATATTTAATCATACCTTCCTGATATCCCCACTCTATTGCCCGCCAGTGTAATAAATCATTAGGCTTTAGGTGCAACGTATTCTCTCGAGAACTGTTTGCTGCGTATTCCATTATACCACCAGGATAAAATCGAATTACCAAGCCTGCGATGATTTTATCCCCGTAACGCGCAAGCAGTAGTCGGCGGTTGTTTGTCAAAGCAAAAATTTCTTGGAACTCCTCTTCCGTTAGTATTGGCAGAGCTTTGCGACGGGACCAATCGGCATACACAGCGTAATATGCGAATATTTCATCAGGGCTCGTCGCGGGCTTGACCGAAATCCCGTATTTGATTGCTCGCTTGATATTCCGTCGCTTGTTCTCGGAAAATTTTCGGAAGAGCGGATCGGGTCCTCGCGACAGATCCAGCATCACCACGCCCTCATATCGTCTCTTTCGAAACCGGGAGTTCACCAGGGTTTCGCAATCAGACCATACAAACAGGTCCACTAACTTGGCGGATTTCGCCTCCATACAAATCCCTGCCACCAAGTTTGCGATCACGCGGGCCGGATCAGCGCGCTTAGACAGAGCAATTTGCGGTCGAACTGAGAGCCCCAGCTGGACGTGAGCAGATTCGTGACAACCTGTTACCACACCCGTGACTTCGTTGTTGACCATGCTGAGAATCGCGAATGGTCTCTTGTCGCGAAAACCAGGTTCTAAAAAAAATTCGGGTGCGGTATAATGGCTAGGATAATCCGAATCTATCAGGCTAGCTCGCCATTGCGCCTCGACCGTAGCTTCTGGCTGCCGGTGCAAAATCTGAAACGTCTGAGCGTCGCTGGTCGTCAGCATCCTGGTCTGGCCGTCGAGTGAGAGCATGTCAGAGACGGTTGGATATTAAGACGTCAAATTGCCGCCATATGGGCAAGGGTGATCAACATCGCAGCAAAGCACGATCATATCGGTAAAATAGCAGGAAACGCGGTAGTGAGACCACCACCAATTGCTCCACTGTGGGAAACGCGTGCCGAAATACTGTACTTTCAGTTTGGACCCGTTAAGCTCGGTGAATTTTCTTTTAAAGCGCTCTCTCTTGTATCCAATCCTTTTGTAATCGATGGAAATTTGGCGATTCCGCTAACGGATGCGGGGGCAAAAGGTTGTCAGGCCGTTGTGGTGTCTGCAGTGCCAATAATCAACCGTATGACAACGATGCGCCTCGAACGTGGCGCGTTGCGCTATGCGGCACGATATGGTGATAGATATGTCGTTGATTTGCAAGGCTCGTTTACCGACTACCTGAAAAAATTTTCGAAAAAATCTCGCGGAAATTTGCAGCGCACAGTGAAGAAGTTCGCGAACCCCAATACCGGCGCAGTGGAGATCCGGGAATACAGGACCTCGCTGGAGATGTTGGCATTCCGAGACATCGCAGTCGCGATTTCGCATGCTTCTTACAAGAAAGAACTTGGTTGGGGATTTCAAGAAAATGAGAGCTTTGCGCGCCAGCTCGAGTTGGATGCTGCAAATGGCCAGGTTCGCGGATACGTCCTGATGTCCGACGAGCAACCCGTCGCGTATGTCTTCTGCCGCATCGATCACGATGTAATCGTCTATAAACATATCGGATATGATGAAAGATTTGCCCAACGATCTCCAGGTACGGCTCTTCTTTATCTTGTTCTAGAGCGACTGTTCAACGAAGGAGGATTCAAGCTGCTTGACTTCGACGGCACCGAATACTATGCGTATAAGGCATTCTTTGGAACCCGGATAATTCGCTGTGCTCGTGTTATATGGTTTCGGCCTAGGATACGGTTGATCGCGCTATGTGGCGCGCACTGCGTCCTTACGAGCGCATGGCGGCTGGCGTCCAAGGTGCGCCAATACATGCGGCGAGATAGCGGTAGCTGGATCAGCTCTCGTGCTCAGGTGAGGCAGGCCCCGTCGATAAATTCCTTGTAGCTTGCTGCCGTGATAGTCGAGCGCGCGACAAGCGTTTTAACAGCGACCCGCTGCCTGACTGCGACCGCGTGCCAAACTTACGTACCGGCTGTGTGCCGCCGCAAAATCCAGCCGACGACCTCGACGCCTTCTCTGATCACCGGACTACCGATGACCAAGAGGGCAGCGCCGTAGGCCACCGCGCCGCTCACCGATAGAAAGACCAGCCGGACCAGCGAGGATTCGGGCCGTCCTCCCGACACGCATGCACCGAGCACCAGCACTACAGCGATCATCGCCGCGGTTGCCGCCAGCACCGGCCAGAGCTGCGACCACAGTTCAGAGAACCTCCCGTTCAATTCCGTCAATACCTCCCGG
>CAVOTD010000083.1:0-8743 GCA_963698995.1 uncultured Alphaproteobacteria bacterium
AAGCATCGACGCGGACGAGCGAGAGCGAGAACTCGTCATCACGCGCATCTTCGATGCGCCGCGCAATCTTGTGTTCCGAGCCTGGACGGAACCCGATCGCGCGACGCGTTGGTGGGCCGCAGGGCTTCGTAACAACCTATTGCAGACATGGATGTCCGGCGAGGCGGCGCCTTTCGCGTCTGCATGCGCTCACCGGCGGGCGTCGAATACTGGAAACAGGGCGTCTATCGCGAGGTCGCCGCCCCCGAGCGCCTCGTCTTCACTTTTGCCTGGGAGGATGCCGAAGGCAAACCCGGCCACCAAACCTTGGTGACGGTGAGCTTCGCCGCACATGGCGACAAGACCGAGCTCACCCTGCGCCAGGCGGTCTTCGAGACTGTCGCAACTCGCGACGAGTACCAGCGCGGTTGGACGAGTACGCTGCAACGCCTCGCCGAGTACCTGGCGGAAAACCGATAGAAGCAGGAGATCGTTCGAGGTCGACCATATCGAGGGCGCTCTGGTGCACCTCGAACATCACGACGTGACCTATGTGGCCGTCTCCCGAGCCCCGCTACCCGAGATCGAAGCCTTCAAGAAGCGAATGGGCTGGCGCTTCAAATGGGTGTCGTCATACGGTAGCGACTTCAACTATGACTTTCACGTCTCGTTCAGGGCCGACGAGATCGAACAGGGTAAGGTCTACTACAACTACGAAATGCGCCAAGTCGGGATCGACGAACTATCCGGCCGCAGCGTGTTCTACAGGACGCGGACGGCGACATACCTATTCCTCTTATGCCCGAGGCGGCGATCTGATGCTCGGCACCTACAACATCCTCGATCTGATGCCCAACGGCCGCAATGAAACGGGTCCCAACCACAACCTGACCGATTGGGTGCGGCACCACGACCGGTATGACGATGGCGGTTTTGTCGATGCGACCGGGCGGTATATGCCCGCGAACGGCTCGGCCGGGAAAGGTTCGTGAGCGCTTGGCGATGAAGATCTTTTATGGCTGGGTCATCGTCGGGGCCGGCATCGTCATAACGTGCCTCGGTATGGGCACGATGATGTCGCTCGGCATCTTCCTGCAGCCCATGTCGATGGCGACGGGCTGGTCGCGAACCAGCATCTCGACGGCGGCGCTGCTTAACTTCCTGTGCATGGGCCCGGCTTCGTTCCTGTGGGGAGCGCTGTCCGACCGGTTCGGAACCCGAGTGGTCGTGCTCTCGGGCGGCGCATTGCTTGGCTTCGGTCTCGTAGCGGCGAGCCAAGCCGGCACGGTCGGTCAATTCCAGATCCTGTTCGGCATGATCATCGGTGTTGCGGCCGGCAGCTTTTATGCGCCCCTGACCGCGACGGCGACACGTTGGTTCACCCGGCATCGCAGCCTCGCCGTGGCACTCATCTCGGCCGGTTTCGCGATCGGCTCGACGACGATATCGCCGCTCGCACGCTGGCTGATCGACGATTACGGCTGGCGCATCGCGATGTCGACGTTGGGCGCTCTCTCCTGGTTCTTGATCATTCCCGCCGCGTTTCTGGTGCGTAAACCCCCGGCACTGCCCCCGATCACCACCGCCGCGACGGGTGCCGACCCTACCGACCGGGATTTCACCGTGGCACGCGCGCTGCGCACGCCCCAATTCGCGGCGATCTCATTCACCTATTTCGCGTGCTGCGCGGCACATTCCGGACCGATCTTCCACATGGTCAGCTACGCGATCGACTGCGGCGTGCCGGCAATGGCGGCAGCCACGGTGTTCGGCGCGGCAGGTGTTGCGTCTCTCAGCGGCCGCGTCATCGGCGGCCTCGCAGCCGATCGCATTGGGGCGAAGCATATGCTCGTTTTCGGGCTCGCGCTGCAAGCCGTCTCGGTAAGCCTTTATGTGTTCACCCGCGACCTCGCGAGCTTCTACGGCCTCGCCCTGATGTTCGGTTTCTCATACGGCGCGGTGATGCCGCTCTACGCGATCCTCGTGCGCGAATATTTTGGCGCCCGCATCATAGGAACCATGTTCGGTGCCGTGAACATGGCCTCGACCCTCGGCATGGCGCTCGGCCCGTGGGCCGGAGGCTGGCTCTACGACGCCTACGGCAGCTATTTCTGGCTCTACATCGGCTCGTTCGGCATCGGCCTCGGAGCCGTCGCCATCGCCTGCACCTTCCGCCCGCCCCGCGCACTTTCCCTCCCGCTGCCGAGAGCCCGAGCCCGAGCCTCGCCTAAAGCGCCTGGGCGCGCGCCGGGGTAGGGCGGCGGGTCCTTGCTGTTTTTACCAAAATTTACCGAGAATAATTTGGCCCGACTGGCCAGCAGCAACAACTAATACAGCAGCGATTAGACGGCGGAGCCGCGTCCGGCATTGGTGCCGACTGAGCGGAGTGGTCGATGCAATCCAGGAGGCTATTAGACAGAGTGGCGCAACGCTCGCCAAAAAAGCCGCTTCTGGGACACTTAGGGCGGGGACAATGGTTAGCGCGGCACCAGTGCTCAAAACGAGCGGCGTCCATTCGTCGCAGTGTCGCTCCGTCACTCGCAACCCATTTGGGCGCCGATAGATGAGCTGATCCGGTCATACCTAGGGTTTCATCGAAACCGCAGCGCGGCTGCATTGACCGTAGGCTCGGGCGCGGCGCGACATCAGCGCGCTGTCGTCAAAATTGACCTATCAGGAACGGGCACTATCGGCCTGAGATCTCTGGAGGTTTCCCAATGAAAAGTATCTCTCTTGCGGTCGCGACGATAACCATCTTGGTGCCGCTGACAATAACATCCGCCGGTGCCCAGCAGGGCGCAATGACGCCGCACCTGCAATTGCACGCGGTCAACCCGAGCTTTTCGACGTCGGCACCGACCAACAGCCCCATTCAGGAGCAAATGCGGCAGGACTATACGACCGGCCTGATGGGTGCGCAGCGCGATTTGCTGCAGCAGAACCCGTCGGGTCTCGGCCGGCAAGAGCAGATGATCGGCCATGAGCTCAACGGCTATATGGGGCCGCGCTAGCATCGGGCAGAGATCTCGCGGCGAGTGACAAGCCTTCACGTTTATCGTTACGGAGAGAGACCCATGAACGACATTGAAAGTGGCCTGGCTGTTATCTGTTTATCGGTGCTGCTCGCGGGATGCGCAGGGGCAGTCGGCAACGCCGATGCGGGACCGGATCCGGGCGGCGGCTTTTACGATGGGTCGAACATTAATGTCGGACACATAAACCCCTCAAGCGGCGGTTTTCACTATGCGCCGTACACGAGCGTAGGACAGGTGAACCCTTAAGGAGTCCGCTGGATCTATAATCATCCGCGCCTGACGCAAACTGATGCGAGGGTCGACGGGATAGGCCCGATCTTTCGATCTGTCGGGCGCCTAGCTCTGCGGTAACCCGTGGCACCGCCGATCGGCTCGCCGCAATTGGCAGCACCTCTCGAACCGACGAGCCGAAATATCGAGCGAGAGAGCATCATGGGGGTCGTTCGCTTTGCGCTGAAATACCCGCACACCTTTTATGTGGTAGCGGCCCTCATTCTGTTTCTCGGGATCACCGCGGCCGTCGAGATGCCGACGGACATTTTCCCGGAGATCAACATCCCGGTGGTCTCGGTCATTTCGGCAGTATACCGGCCTCGACACGACCGGAGATGGAGCAGCGCTTTACCACTTACAGCCAGTACGCGATCAGCTCCAACGTCAACGGCATCAAGGACATCGAAGCCGAGACCGTGAACGGCATTTCGGTGCAGAAGCTATATTTTCAGCCGGACGTCAACCTCGACCTGGCGATCTCGCAGGTCGTCGCCGCCACGAACGCAATCCGCGCATTATTGCCGACCGGGACACAGCCGCCGATTGTTGTGCAATACAGCGCGTCGGCCGTTCCCGTCCTGCAGATCAGCCTCGAGCTCCGACAGGCTCAGCGAGTTGCAACTCTACGATTACGGTATCTACCGGCTGCGGCAGATGATCGCGCCAGTCCACGGCGTCACGCTGCCGACACCGGCTGGCGGAAAGTACCGGCAGATCATGGTCGATATCGATCAGACGAAGCTTGCTGTCCAAAGGCCTGACGCCGCTGCAAGTGGTCAATGCGGTCAACGCCCAGAACCTGACGCTGCCGGGAGGCACCGAGAAGATCGGCACGACCCAGTACACCGTCCGCACCAATTCGATGCCGCCGACGATCGAGGCGCTCAACGACATCCCGGTCGGATATTCGAACGGCGCCACCGTGTTCCTCAGGGATATCGGTCATGTGCGGGACGGCAATCTGGTGCAGCAGAATGTCGTGCGGGCTGATGGTAAACGCTCGGTGTTGCTCAGCATCATCAAAAACGGCAATGCATCGACATTGGCGGTCGTCAATGCGGTAAAGCACGTGCTCCACATCGCGCGGGCGGCGGCGCCTCCCGGCATGGTCATCAAATCGCTGTTCGACCAGTCGGTATTCGTCACCTCATCGGTGGTGGCGGTGCTCCGCGAAGGGGCGATTGCGGCCGGGCTCACGGCGCTGATGATCCTGCTCTTCCTCGGCTCATGGCGGCCGACGATCGTTGTCATGATCTCGATCCCGCTGGCGATGCTGACCTCACTCGTCGTGCTTTATTTCCTGGGCGAGACGATCAATACGATGACACTTGGGGGCCTTGCGCTCGCGGTCGGCATTCTCGTCGACGATTCGACGGTGACGATCGAGAACACCTATCGCCTGCTCGACGAGGAGAAAATGCCGCTGCCGAACGCGACGCTGCACGGCGCGGCCGAAATCGCGATGCCGACACTGGTCTCGACGCTCGCGATCAGCTGCGTCTTCACCTCGGTGATCTTCCTCGAAGGACCGGCGAAATACCTTTTCACTCCGCTCGGCCTCGCGGTGGTGTTCGCGATGTTGGCTTCCTACGGACTGTCACGGACCTTAACGCCGATCACCATCGGCCTGTTGCTGAAGGGCCAGCAGCAGGGCGGCTCGGCAGATCCCCTCCCTAGCCCTCCCCCGCTGACCGGGGAGGGAAGGGTGGGGGGCTTATTCGTCCGCTTCCACGCCGCCTTCGAGCGTGGCTTCGAACATCTGCGCGAAGGCTACGTCGCGCTGCTCACCAGATTGCTGACGCGCCGGATTATCATCCCGATCCTTGCGGCCATCGTGCTCGTCCTCGGCGCCACGATGTTCGTCTTTGTCGGCCGCGACTTCTATCCGGCGATCGATGGCGGCATGATCCAACTCCACCTCCGCGCGCCTCCGGGTACCCGGATCGAGGTGACCGAGCAGGTGTTCCAGAAGGTGGAGGACAAGATCCGGCGGGTCATCCCACAAGAAGGACCTCGATCTGATCGTCGACAATTTCGGGGTGCCGGCCCGCTCCTACAACTGGGCGTTCGCCGACGGCACCTCAATTGCGGTCAATGACGGTGTGATCATGGTGTCGCTCAAAGGCGGTCACGCACCGACGGCCGATTATGTCCGCAAATTGAGGGAGGTGCTGCCGGCGGCGTTCCCGGAGGATCTGTTTTATTTCCAGCCTGCCGACATGGCGACCCAGATCCTGAATTTCGGGCTAACTGCGCAGATCGACGTCCGCACCGTCGGCTATGACCGGATTAAGAATTTGCAGATTGCCGACGAGCTGCGCCGCCGCATCGCCGCCATTCCGGGCGTTGTCGACGCGCATTTGCAGCAGGAGGTCTATGCTCCCGATTTTTACGTCCAGATCGACCGTGCGCGGGCTTTGCAATTCGGCATCACCACCAGCGACATCGGCAACAACCTCGGGACCAGCCTGAGTTCTTCCGAGCAGGTGTCGCCCAATTTCTGGACCGACCCGAAAAACGGGATCCCTTATTACATCGCTGTGCAGACGCCCGAATACCAGGTGAGCTCGATGGGCGATCTCGGCAATACCCCAGTGAGCACCGCAATCGCCGCGCCGACCGCCCAACCGGTGCCGGGCGAGCTGAGCAACGTCGCGACCTTCACGCGCGACTCGGTGCCCGGCAGCGCCAACCAGGCAAACATCCAACCCGTCTACGAGGTCTATGCCAGCACCCAGGGGCGTGATCTCGGCAGCGTCGCGACCGACATCGACAAGGTCACGAGCGATCTCAAAAAACAGCTCACGCCCGGCAACACGATCCAAGTAACCGGCCAGATCCAGAGCATGAACCAGGCCTTTGGCGACATGACGATCGGCCTCTTGTTCGCCGCCGTCTTTGTCTACCTGCTGATGGTCGTCAATTACCAGACTTTCGGCGACCCGTTTGTCGTGATTTTGGCACTGCCGGCGACGTTTTGCGGCATCGTCACGATGCTCTACGTCACTGGCACAACGCTCAGTGTCCCTTCGCTAATGGGCGCGATCATGGCGATCGGCGTCGCCTCGGCCAACTCGATCCTGCTCGTCACCTTCGCGCGTGACCAGCAACTTGCCGGCATGACCGCCTTCGATGCTGCGATCTCGGCCGGGCACACCCGTATTCGGCCAGTGTTGATGACGGCGACGGCGATGATCGTCGGCATGATCCCGATGGCCATTGGCGGTCCGGGCGAGGAGCAGAATGCGGCGCTCGCACGCGCCGTCATCGGCGGCCTCTTGTTCGCAACTCCGACCACCCTCCTGGTCGTGCCCTATCTGTTTGCGATGCTGCGCAAGGGCAATGACGGAAAGCAGGCGCACGGCGTCTTCGAGCAGGTTCCAGAATGAACGACCTCGATCGATCACCGCTTCCGCTGCTGAAGGAGCGGCTGCCGCAGCCGGCGCTCCCGCCACCCGATCGCGACACGACCCCACCGCCACGCGCCCCCAGGGGGCGGGGCGGATCCGGGAGTAGGCTGCTCGGGCTCGGCGTGATCGTGCTCGTTGTCGGCGCGCTCGTTCTCGGCGTCTGGCGGCACTACGCGCAGCACCGACAGGTCATGGACACTGCCGAGCAGCAGACCGACTTCGTCCCGAGCGTGCATGTCGAGCAGGTGGCACCGCGTCTCGGCAAACTTCACGTCGATTTGCCCGGCACGACGCTCGCCTTCGAGGAAGCAAACATTTACGCGCGCACCAGTGGCTATGTGCTGAAGCGCTATGTCGATATCGGCGATCACGTCAAGGCCGGGCAGCTTCTCGCCGAGATTACTGCACCCGAAGTCGAGGATCAGATTGCCCAGTATCAGAACAGTTTGCAGCAGGCCCAGGCGACGCAACGTCAAAACGAAGCCCAGCGCGCGTCGACACAGGTCACCAGCAAGCGTACTTCGATCCTTGCCAACGAGGGGTGGGCGACAAAGGAGCAGGGCGACACAGATTGGTATAGCTATCAGGCGCAGCAGCACGCGACAACAGCGGCTCAGTACAATGCCGCGGCCTTGCAGCAGCAGCTGAACTATTACAACCAGCAAAAGCTGTACCAGCAGGTCGTTGCTCCGTTCGATGGTGTGATCACGCAGCGGAACATCGACGTCGGCAGCCTGATCACCGGCGATGCAACGAGCGGCACCTCGATGTTTTCGCTGCTCCACAGCGACGTGATCCGGGTTTGGATTTACGTGCCGCAAGACGACGCCTTTGGGGTACGCCCTGGCATCGATGCCATTGTTCGCGTGCCGGCGATGCCTAACCTCACCTTCCACGGCAAGGTGACGCGGATCGCCGACGCCCTTCAACCAGGAACGCGCACCCTGCTGACCGAGGTCGATGTACCCAACCCGGACGGTGCGTTGCAACCGGGCGTCTATTGCACGGTCGAACTGAAGATTCCCGCGCAAATCGCCGGCGCTGATCATCCCCGCCTCTGCGATCATCTTCAATCAAAACGGCATGCAGGTCGCTGTGGTCGAAGACGGCGTCGCCCATCTCCGCAAGATCGCGGTCACCACCGATTACGGCACCGAGGTCGAGGTCAGCGAGGGCGTCGAGGACGGCGACAAAGTAATCCTGCAACCGCCGGTCAACGTGGCCGACGGGGACAAAGTAGAGATTATTCCTGAACCAGCTACGGCTACTCCGTAGCATGTCGACGCGGCTGAGAACCCGCCCCGCGTTGCGGTGACACAATACGCGACGAAAAGAGATGAGGCCAAACGCGCGATGGAGAGAATGACATAGAATCATTGCGCCTCTCCACCATCTCTGGTCATACCGGCGGGGCAATCGTCTTCGACGCTGACGGGATCCGCGTACTTGTAGTCGAGTACGGCCTCGTGCATAGCCGCAAATCACCGAAATGCGCGACCTCGGAACCGAGGTCGAAGTCAGCGACGGCGTCAAGCCGGGTGGCCAGGTGGTGTTGATGCCGCCCGTCGACCTCGGAGATGGCGACAAGGTGCAGGGTTCGCGCTCCGGCCATTGGCAATGCAGCCGCGTCCTGACGTTATCGCACTCGTATTCAAGGTTCGGGCTCTTGTCGAAACGGCTGGAGACTCCTACATAGCCTAAGAGCGTGTGAAAATAGCAAATATTGTCGTTATAGCACTTATTGACTTCTACTGTCTGAATTGAAGAAGCGGGTATTTGCGTCGTTATACAACTTATAGAGCTATCGCTGTAAATTTCCTGCAGATAACAGCAAAGCAGCGACAGAGGGATCAACGGCAGATTGTAAACAGCGGCCAGGGCAGCGCTATTTAGAGCGCGGCGCTAACGCCGGGTGACCCGCGACTTATTTTTTAATTCACCGACGGAAGCCTTTCCGGACGAATCCCGGTGTTTCATTGAAGGGCTTGAGGAGGCTTGCTCGGAAGGGCGGCGCGGGTACTCCGTCGTGCAGCGGGAAAGCGTGGA
>CAVOTD010000084.1:0-17789 GCA_963698995.1 uncultured Alphaproteobacteria bacterium
CCGGTGATTAAGTTAAGACTTGGCCCGCTTCTGGAACTGTTTTAGGAATTCTCGGATGGCTTGCTTCCTCGTGACCGGCGGCGCCGGTTTCATGGGCTCGCATCTTGTAGACGCATTGCTTAAGCAAGGGCACGCGGTGAGGGTGCTCGACGATCTTTCGAGCGGGAACCGCAAAAACCTGCCGCTGCAACGGATCGAGTTCATATACGGGGATGTCGCCGATCCCGTAACGGTCGAACAGGCTTTCGATGGTATCGACGGTTGCTTTCATCTGGCCGCGATCGCATCGGTTGTGCGTTCGAATAGCGACTGGTTGCGGGCGCACCATGTGAATCTGAGCGGCACGATCAACATCTTCAACCAGGCCCGGCAGCTGAGGTCGAGGCGTACGGTTCCCGTCGTCTACGCCTCGACCGCCGCCATCTATGCCGATTGCGGCGTCGTTCCGCTTGGTGAGCAAGGACCGATCGCGCCGCTGAGCGCGTATGGCGCCGACAAGCGAGCCTGCGAGCTGCACGCTCGGGTCGCGGGCTCTGTGCACGGAATACCGACGATCGGATTGCGGTTTTTCAACCTCTACGGCCCACGGCAAGATCCCCGCTCGCCTTACTCGGGCGTGATCGCGCTATTCGCCGATCGGCTGGCGCGGCGTCAGCCGGTCCAGATCTTTGGCGACGGTCAGCAGGTCCGCGACTTCACCTATATCGGCGACGCCGTCGGCGCGCTGAACCGAGCGCTGCCGGCAGCGAGCACCGGCGCCCCGGTATTCAATGTGTGCACCGGTAAAGGAACGACGGTGCGGGGGCTCGCCGAAACCATGGCGGCTTTGTATCGCGCCGAATTGGTCGCCTATTACCAGCCGGCGCGCATCGGTGAGGTGCGGGTGTCGATCGGAGACCCGTGTCACGCCGCCGAGCAGCTTGGCTTCCGCGCCGAGACGACGCTGACCGAGGGTCTCGCGGTCACCCTCGAGGCCCCGATTGTTCGCGCCGATCTCGCGCCGCGCGCGGTCGCCTGAGCAGCTGGCGACCCCGGCAGGATTCGAACCTGCGACCACTCGCTTAGAAGGCGAGTGCTCTATCCAGCTGAGCTACGGGGTCGTCGGGCGAGTGGTTAGTCCACTCCGGCGCCATTGCGCGGCAGCGTATCAGCTGCGAACGCGGTCGTAGCGGAAATTGTCGGCATAGCTCTTTGGCTTCTCGGTGGAGACCTGAGGCTCGATCACGGTGTAGTCGATACCATTCTTGGTCGCGAAGGCTACCGCCTCGGCCATCGTCTCGAACTGCAGCCGCACCTCGTTCAACGTATCGCCAGCGCTTATCCACCCCATCAACGGATCGGGCTGGCGCGGCGTCGCCGGTTCGTAGACGAAGGCCCATTTGCGGCTCCGCGCTCCGGATTGCATCGCCGTCCTAGCCGGTTTGAAGATGCGTGCTCGCGCCATCGTTGCTTGCCAATCCGAAAAACGTCACTCGCGAATAATCCCAAGATGGTCGGGGCGAGAGGATTCGAACCTCCGACATCCAGCTCCCAAAGCTGGCGCTCTACCAGGCTGAGCCACGCCCCGCCGCGCGTCATCGCGCCGGTTCTAGAGGTTTTGCGCTGGCAAAACAAGAACCGCCGGCCGATCCCGCAGGGCGCCAACCGCTTCGGAGAACCTGCGCATCGAAACCCATCCAGCGAAGTGGAGGTCGAGTGATCAAGCCGCTTCGCGTGCCGAACCGGAATGGAACCGCCGTGGCGCCGGCGCCATTTCGCCGCCATCTTCTCTGAGCTCCATCAGCCTGCGCAGCGTTTCGCGGCCGCGCGAGAGACGCGAGCGGACAGTGCCGATCGGGATATTCAGGACGACCGCGACCTCCTCGTAACGCATCCCTTCAAGTCCGACGAGCAGGATGATCTGGCGCTGCTCCTCCGGCAACGCGTTGATCGCCCGCTCGAGGTCGCGCAGCTCTAAAGCTGCCCCGGCATTCGGGGCAATCGTCAGAACCGGGGCGACGTCCTCCACCGCGACGCTGAGGCCTTCGCGCACCGAGCGGCGGACCTCGTTGACATTCTGGTTGTGCAGGATCGTGAACAGCCAAGCACGCAGATCGGTGCCCGGTTGCCATAAATGCTCTTTGGCAATCGCCCGGACCAAGCAACTCTGCACGAGATCGTCGGCGCGCGCTGCATCCCGAGTAAGGGCGCGAGCGTAGCGCCGCAGCCGGGGGATCTCGTATTGCAGAAGCCCAGCAAAATCGCTCATCGCCGTCACTTTCGCAGGTTTCGGCCTCGGCAGGTCCGGGGCGCTCGATTGAGCAAAATATAGAGCGGGGCTGTAACTCCTTCGTGCCATCGCGTGGCTGACCGGTGAAATGTTGTCATGATTTGTAACGATCGATAAACCCCGGGCACGAACCGCAAGTAAACGGCGCTCGGTCGAGCCCGAAGGAGTGACGTGGTTGACCCGTTCGATCGCCGCGCCTTATCTTCGCCGCGCCGCAAAGAGCCCGTAGCTCAGCCGGTAGAGCAACTGACTTTTAATCAGTAGGTCTCGGGTTCGAATCCCGACGGGCTCACCAATTAGATCAATAACTTATGAAATAAGTCCACAGAGGAGTGCTAGTTCGGGTAAGCGCAGGGTAAGCAAGGATCAACACCCAGCCACAAGATACGGTCGAGGGAAATCCCGCTCTTTACCAAGATCCGGTCGCCCGGTTACTCGAACCCGGTGGACTTCGGCCTTAAACTTCAATTGACGCGCGTTGTCGCGGACGACGCCGATATCCGCGTCGGAGAAGCCATCCTCCGCATCGGCCTCGATCTCCAGCGTCAATTTCACCTTGGCGCCCTTGCTGCGCTGCAATTCCGCCACCACTGCGCTCAAGATGGCGTCGAATGCCTTCACCGGTCGAACCATGTCGATCTCGACTGACCCGTAGAACCGCCGCGGCTGCGGGCTCGGGGTCGGCCCCATAGTGATCGGTGGGACGGGACCGGCGCCCTCTTCCAGCGGTGTCGGGCCAGACTCCGGTTGCAGCGTAGGAGCAGCGGCACGCAGTTGCCCTACCGCGATCTCCGGTCGCACGAGGACTGCGCTTTGCGGCATGGGGCCGATCGGCGCCTTCTGCCAGAGGAGCCCGGCATACTTGCCCGACCCTTCGTCGAAGCCCTCCGCATAAGCGAATTTGGGGTCGAGCTTGGCCAGCGCGTCGCGGATCGCGGTCTCCAGCACGACCCGGTCGCGCAATTTCGGCAGATAGACATAGGTCGCGAACCATTCTGTGATCTCGGCCACCGGCAGATGGGGGCGGGCGGTCGGCCACAGCTCCACGAGGCGAGTCGCCAAGGTTTCGCCGCCGAGTATCTCCTTGACGATCCCGTCTCCTTTGGCGCTGGCCTTGTCGTAGACCGCGGCAGGCACACTGGCGCGGTCTCGTGCGGTCAGCGCCAGATGGTCGAGATCGAAAGGTTTACCCGGTTCGGTGCTTTCGACTGGGAACGGCACGTGGCTCCAGGCTGCCCGCACCGCGCGCTCCGCGCCTTCGCGGTTGTTTTTGAACTTGTCGCGTGCGTCGGCCAGCTGGGCTTGCGTCATTTGATCTTGCAGCCGCTTGTCGACGCGCTTGTCCTGGCGCGGGTCTCCGCCGATCGTCTCCCATGCCAACGCCCGCCGCATCGCCTCTCGGGCTGTCGCAAGCTGTGTCTCGTCGGCCGCGACAAACAGCAGAGTGTTGCGGAGCTGCCGCTGCGCGCTGCGGCAACGCATCAGCGCATCCGTGACTGCATCCGTCGCGACGGATTTGCCCGCGCCCCTGCCGACATGCGGCGTCACCGGCCCCAGGATCACCAGCGAAACGGCCTCGGCCTCATCGATTGCAGTCGGATCGTCCGGCACTGCGAACACGCGATGAAACCGGCCCTTGGCCTTGCCGTCGTCTCGCAGCACCTCGACGATCGCGGCGTCGACCTCGTGCGCCGGCACCCCTTGGCGAGATCCTCGGCAAGCTGGTTCAAGGTTTGTTGCGTCGAGAACCAATAGCGCCCTGCCTCTTCGTAAAGAAAGGTCGCGCGCTCCGACAATTCACGCAACGCCTCGCCGAAAATGGCGAGCTGATCGCCGGGTTCAGCGCAAGCGAGGCGCAATCCCTGGCCGGTCAGCCCGGCGTTGGGTTGCCCGACCAGCGGCGCGGAACAGAGGAACACTGCCCTGGCCGCCCGCGTCGCTGCGCGAGCCTGGCTGATGCGGCGCGTCGGGTTCGCCTCCATACGGCGCCGGCAGCGAGCCGTCGCCGTCCACTTCTCTGTCCACGACGGCGGCGAAGGCCGGGTCGAGCGGATGGAGTACGCTCGCCCGCACCCGCTCATGCGCCACCGGCACGCGCGCCGGCAGGATCAGCGGGTCGCGCGTTTGCGCCTGCCAGAGCGTTGCCCGATGCCGGCAACCAGGGGGACTTTCAAGATGGCGATTTCGGCCTCCAGCTCGGCCAGTGTTTGCGCCGCCGTTGCTGAATCGAGGATCTGCTCCTCGGCCGCCTCCTGTTCTTCGCCGGGAGCCTCCTCGAGGTCGTCCGGATCGTAGCTCGGCAATGCCGGCGAACGTGCCAGCCGCGAGGCTCCGTCACGAAACAGCCGCTCTTCGCGAAGCCGCTCCTCCAGCCGTTTGCGGCGACGCTCCAGCGAGCGGTGGATTGCCGCCGGCGAGGATGCCAGCCGGCGCTGCAGGATCTGAAGGGCGAAAGCCGACACTGTTGCGCCGGTTGCCGTCGCCGGTGCGGTCGGCGCGGTTCATCTCGTCGCGAACATAGGTCGTGACCGCCTGGTAGAGATCGACCTCCTTCGGGCGAGAGCGCGTAGCCCGCGGTATAGGCCCGGCGCTCCGGGAAACAGCGGCGTGCCGTCCATGCGGTACAGCTCTTCCTTGGTAAGCCGACGCATCATGTCCGACACGTCGGCCTTGTGGACGCCCTCGCGGAATCGGCCCTCGAAGCGATCGGCGTCGAGCAGCCCCATGAACAGCTGGAAGTCGGCCTCCTTGCCATTGTGCGGGGTCGCCGACATCAGCAGCAGATTGCGGGTCCGCGTTCCGAGCAGCTTGCCGAGCTTGTAGCGCTGGGTTTCCTTCACCTCGCCGCCGAAATAGGACGCCGCCATCCGGTGGGCTTCGTCGCAGATGACGAGATCCCATTCGGGAGCAGCACCCGAGCTTGGCTTTTAGCTCCTCCGAGCGCGCCGCCATGTCGAGCCTGAGGATCAGCCGGTTACGCTCGACGAACGGATTGCCCGTGATCGAGGTCTCGATCTGATCGCGTGTGACGGCATCGAAGCCGAGCCCGAACTTCTCGGCCATCTCATCTTGCCATTGCTCGACAAGATTGCCCGGCGCGACGATCAGGCAGCGCTCGAGGTCGCCGCGGATCAGCAGCTCTTTGATCAGCAGCCCGGCCATGATGGTCTTGCCGGCACCCGGATCATCGGCGAGCAGGAAGCGCAGCGGCTGTCGCGGCAGCATCTCGCCATAAACGGCGGTGATCTGGTGCGGCAATGCCTCGATCTGCGATGCGGTGACGGCAAGATACGGATCGAAAAGGTGGGCAAGCCGGATGCGATAGGCCTCGGACGCGAGCCGGAGCAGACCGCCGTCGGCGTCGAACGCATAGCTCCGACCCGCCTCGATGAATTCGAATACCGGTCTCTTCGCCGCGGTAGAGGAGGCGCTCGCCAACCCGGCGATTCGACCCGAAATACAATGTTGAGAGCGTCGGCGCCGAAGCGCGCGACTTGCACGATTTCTGCGATACCACCCGGATCAAGGCCTTTCAGCCGCGCGCCGGGCTTGATCTGATCGAAGGTGCTCACTGCTTCAACCTTGAACGACAAGGGGTTTCCGGGTCAGTGTAAGCGCTCCCGTGTTACAGCGCTCTCGATTTTATCGTGCTTTAGTTGAAAACCGGATCATAAAAACCGATTCCGGCCCAAGGAATTGCGGGCCTGGCCCAGTTTCACCGATCGCTGCCACTCTGCTCGACGTCTATCGTCTTAATTCTCTTACCTGATCGGTCGGCCGCTATCCGGATGATATGACGCCTCGGACAGCTCCGTTGCGAGTTCATTGTCCGTAGGTTCAGATTATAACCGAGCACCTAGCCGGCACGTTTACGGATGGGCGCGCACTGGGAGGGAAAATGACGAGCCGCCGGCCTTATTGAGACGCTGAGCTTCCTGTCGGACGATTTTTATGAGTTCGATTTTCAACAACTGGGCGATCCGCCCGAATTTCAAAAATACCTCGAGCTGGGTGGAGGTGAGCCCCACGGGTATCAACCAGATGAGGTCGTTCTGTTTTCTGGCGGACTTGATTCTCTGGCAGGCGCGATTGACGAATTCGTGAACGGGCGCCGCGTGGTCCTGGTTAGTCATCGGTCCGCGCCCAAAATCGTAAGCCGCCAAGCCGAACTAGTCGAGGTGTTACAGACACGCTTCGGGCGAGACCGACTATTGCATGTGCCGGTTTGGGTGTACAAGTATCAGAATGTCGGCAAGGAGTTCACGCAGCGATCTCGTTCATTCCTCTTTGCGACGCTTGCTTTTGTCGTGGCCCGGATCTTCGGCGTATCCCGGCTACGGTTTTTCGAAAACGGGGTCGTCAGTCTCAACCTCCCGATCGTACCTCACGAACTGGGAGCCAGGGCGTCTCGGACTACACATCCACAGGCCATCAGTGGATTTACGAGACTTTTCTCTGCGCTCGCGCAGGTATCGTTCACGGTGCAAAACCCGTTCTTGTGGAGCACGAAAAGTGAGCTCGTGCGAGCTATTGCCGAGCACCGGTGCGCGGAATTAATCGGTCAGACGGTGAGTTGCACGCGTGTTCGTGAGATGACGGTCGCGCAGACCCATTGCGGTGTCTGCTCGCAATGTGTCGATCGTCGGTTTGCTGTGCTTGCAGCGGGGCTCGAAGCTCACGACCCGGAGACATCGTATAAGCTCAACCTCCTGATGGACTCCCTTCCCCCAGGGGAAGCACGAACAATGGTCGAGGCATACGTCAGAACGGCAGGCGAAATCGAACGAATGAACGATGCAGCTTTCTTCGCCCGGTTTGGCGAAGTGAGCCGGGCGCTCCGGTTCATCCCCGAAGGCGCAAACGAGGTGGGGCGAAAAATCTTTGAGCTCTACAAGCGACATGCCGTCGAAGTCTGCGGAGTGGTCGAGAAAGGGATTCAGGATAATGCATCCGCTCTGCGGGCGCGAACTCTTCCCGCAGGAAGCTTACACGCTGAACACGTTGCCGCCAACCTCGGCCGGGGCCCACACCCGTGGAAGCGGTTGTATGACGCCCGAAGGCGCGAAGATCGACGGTATCAAGTTGGCCTTTCTGCCGCGGCTGCGCGGAATTTCGGCCGCCAAGCTCGCTCGGTAAGCGCGAGATGCCGGAACTGCGTGCGCCTGCACGCTTCGATTACAGTTCGTGAGGGGGAACTCCGAGCTTAGAGGCGACGGAGGTGATCACGGGCGGGACAGGGACACGGCGAGGGATTGCCAAACCATCAACACACCTCCGAGCTTAAACCAGGTTACCGAACAACAAATGCTACTGGTTTAACTGGCGTCAACGGAAAACGCCTCCGACCAAGTCGGAGGCGTTTCGCATCTTGGCGATCCGTTAATGGGTTTACCTGCTGGTCCCTAAATGCCCGCCATGGACCGGCGAAGTCGAGGTGCCGGCGCCGGTATAGGAATTCTCCAGTCGATAATTCTGCGCCTGCTGGAGCTGCTCCTTGGTGAGATCCAATGTCAGGCGGTTGATGTCGGTCTTAATCTCGCGCGGACTGACAGCGACGTATTTTCCGCCGATCCCGAGAAAAGCCCCGACATCTATCACGACTGAGGCGACCTGGCCGTTTCGGTCGAGGACCAGGTCTTTGACGTGGCCGATCTTGCGGTTCTGCACGTCGTAGACGGTGCTGCCGATCATTTTGCTGGCGCGGATCTGGTCAGGCTGGATCTGACTCTCTGAACCCGCGGGCATGGCGGCCCGGTTCGGCGCAGCCGTTTCGGCGTATGCCCCCGGCGCCGTCGCTACCAATAGGGCCGCGAACGCGGCGGTGATCTGCGGGCTGGACATTTTTCCTCCTCTAATCAGCGACAGCGGCCTGAACCCCTGCCGGCGTCGCGCCGGGCGCCTGCTCAAACAACATGGAACAGGTAAAGCAGGATGATGATCGGGATCGGAATCCCGAGTAGCCAAAGCAGAATGCCTCTGCCCATGACGACCTCCGCGGGTGCTGCGACAGTTGGTTTTATTTCTTGCCG
The DNA here is from genome assembly GCA_963698995.1 of uncultured Alphaproteobacteria bacterium. GTDB lineage: Bacteria > Pseudomonadota > Alphaproteobacteria > ATCC43930 > CGMCC-115725 > AP-15. The sequence goes on from CAVOTD010000084.1 coordinate 8,299, forward strand.
GCAATCTCGCGAGCGGCATCTTTTGCATGCCCGACCGCGCCCTGAACCCGGCCTTCCACTTGGTCGGCTTTGCCTTCGGCTTCGGTCTGAGCGTCGCCCGTAGCCCTGCCGGCCACCTCCTTGATTTTGCCGGTCACTTTTTTGACGCCTCCTGCAACCCGATCCTTGTCCATCACCAATTCCTCTCGTTGGTTGGTCGTCTAATCAACACGGCGCTTTGTTTAGTGGTTCCGATAAACGGAACTGGCCTTTCTTTAAGGTGCTTGCGCCAAACGAAAACGCCCCCGAAATTTCGGGGGCGTTCCGGTCTGGGGACCGCTGCTCGTCAGGCTGCTTGCCGCTCGGTCACCTGCGGTTGCGGTGCCGCCGTCACCTGCTCCGGTTGCCCGGCGCCAATCTGGATTTTACGGGGCTTGGCAGCCTCCGGAACCTCGCGGATCAAGTCGACATGTAACATGCCGTTGAGCAGGGTAGCGCCGACGACCTTGATGTGGTCGGCGAGGCTGAAGCGCCGCTCGAAGGCACGCCGCGCAATTCCGCGGTGCAGATAATTGGTGTCCTCGCCGTCCTTTTTCGACTTGCCGGTCACCAGCAGGACGTTCTCTTGAGCCGTGATGTCCAGCTCGTCCGACGAAAACCCGGCCACCGCCATCGTCAGCCGATAGGCGTCTTCGCCGGTCATTTCGATATTGTATGGCGGGTAGGCTAGGGCCGCATTATCGACACGCGTCGCCGCGTCGACCATACGGGTCAACCGGTCAAAACCGATCGTCGAGCGGAACAGGGGAGAGAAATCGAAACGATCCATGACCATATTCTCCTTTGAGCAACATGGATTCTCGCACCACCGGTGAGGGCTGATGCCAGTCGCTGAAGTGCAGCCCCGGATGGCAACTGCACAATGCTTAGATGGTGATTTGCGATATAGTGGTCAAGAGGGTGGGGACCGCTGTCAGCCGCCCGGTCACGGGTAGCCAAACCCTCAGCGCTTAATCCCGAAACCTTGGAACCGCTTGTTGAAACGGGCGAGCTGTCCGCCGGTGTCGATGAGGCGCTGTTGCCCGCCGGTCCAGGCCGGATGCGACTTCGGGTCGATGTCGAGGCGCAGCGTATCACCCGGCTTGCCGTAGGTCGAACGTGTCTCGTACGAGCTCCCGTCCGTCATCACAATCGTAATCTCATGGTAATCCGGGTGAATTCCCTGTCTCATCGCCAGTCTCCGCTACACCCGGGCCTTATAGCCAATCCGTGAGCTTATCGCAATGCGCGGTACGCGTGTGCCCAGTGCCTCCAGGTTTGCGCCACCGGAATTGCGAGGACAATGCCGCCGCGTAGATTTGGCTTTCAGCTTAGCCGGCAGCCCGCCTGAGCCGCCGCTGACGCGGAGCGAGGCGGGTGCTACAGCCGATCTGTGCCGCTGAAGGCGGCCCGCGCCGCTCCGCCGCGGAAAAAGGTAGGATTGCCTGTCAACGGCGCTCGCCCACGACCCGTCGAATAAGCGAACAGCGCTGAAAGGCCGGATGCCGCCGCGACCGCCTGGATCACCGATGCGGTGGCAAGCCCGAATACCGAAACGGCGGCCGCACCTTGCCCCTGGCCGAGACAGCGGGACAGAATGAACAGAATGGCGGGCCCTGGCGTCAGATTGAGCCCAAACGCTGAGATCATAAACAGAACGATCGTTTGTCGGCTCGGCACAACCGAAACTCCCTTGTGTGCGGCCATTATTCCCGGCCCGGGCTGGCCGCGCGAGATCTTTCGTGACAATCTGGCACTTTGACGAGCTTGGAGGAGGTCCGTGGATGCAAATTGAACGGCTCGACCATCTTGTCTTGACGGTCGCCGACATTGCGCGCACGTGCGAATTCTATACCCGCGTGCTGGGCATGGAAGTCGTGCGCTTTGGCGAAGGGCGCACCGCGCTGCGGTTTGGCCAGCAGAAGATCAACCTGCATGCGGCCGGCGGAGATTCCGGGTCTGGTGGCTGGAAGGCCGCCCCGGGGATCAGGCGATCTCTGCTTTATAACGTCGGTACCGCTGGCCGAAGTGACCGCCCATCTCGAAGATTGCGATGTTCCGATTGTGGCCGGGCCGGGACCGCGTGCCGGCGCGGTCGGGACGATACAATCGGTCTATATTCGCGATCCGGACCACAATCTGATCGAGATCTCGAATTACTGAGATCCTTATGACGTTTATGCCGTCTCGCTTTCTTGTCCTGCCGGTGGTGCTCTCCGTCGTCGGTGCCGCGAGCAACGCGTTTGCCGAGAGCTGCCCGGCCGCGCCGCCAACAGGCGAGGGCAGTTGCCCTCGATCGCCTGGCCTATGCTGTTGATGGCGTAGAGTCACGCCACGGCGCCGATCCTCGGATGTGGCGCGCCGACCCGGCCGGGCCGCAAGGTCCGATGCAGGTCTCGGCCGCCGCGGCGGCCGACGCCGGGGGCGGCGACCGCTTTGACGAAAACCAGAACCATGCGCTCGGCTGTTCCTATCTCGCTCGTCTGTACCGGCGATACGGCAACTGGCCCGATGCCATCGCCGCCTATAATTGGGGGCCGGGTCGGATGGATTTTTGGATCAACGACGGGCGGTCGATCGATAAGTTTCCGGCAGCCGTCGATCGCTATCGCACTCGCGTATTAGTGATTTCGGCACTGCCCGGCGCCGGACCGATCAACGCCCGCCTGGAAAGGCTCGGGATGCTCCGTTTGGAGGCGAAACAGCAAATGGCAGACCGGCATCGCCCAGCGGCAACCGTCCCGAAATGGTCGATTTGCTCTATGCCGAGATCATGCGAGCCACCGACCCCCGGTAAATCGTGTTGCGGGCCGTCAGACCGGGCCTTGTGCTGGTCGGAGTGAGAGGATTTGAACCTCCGGCCCCCGCCTCCCGAAAGCGGTGCTCTACCAGGCTGAGCTACACTCCGCCGACCGAGCGCGAGATATAGCGAAGGGACCGGCGCAACGCAAGGTTGCCACTCTTGGGTCAGAACCCCGTCAGTAGCCGCGCTCGGTGGCAGAAATCAAGCCGACCTCGTCAGCGCGCGCCGCTCAGTCCCGTCGGCGGAAAGCGCCAGCGCGCGACGCGCTCGCGGCGTAGATGCGGGCCCGTGCCAGGGTGCCGGCGAGTGCGCCGTGGCTCCGACCAGCTCGATGGCGTGGTCGAGATCGCCGCCGCGCTGATCGAGCTCCTCGAGCGTGCGGCGCCAGAACTGCGCGCTCCGCGCTCGTCGGCCGCGCGGCCAGCGACGACGATCGGCAAGGTAATCTTGCCCTCGCGAAAATCGTCGCCGACGGTCTTGCCCAGCTCGGCCTGCCGCGCCGGAATAGTCGAGCATGTCGTCGATCAGCTGGAAGGCGATGCCGAGATTGCGGCCGTAGCGTCGAGCGCCTCTCCTCCACCTCTCGGGCGCTCGGCGACGACCGCGCCGATGCGGCTCGCCGCGGCGAAGAGCTGCGGCCGTCTTGGCTGGATGACCTCGAGATAGGCCTCCTCGGAGGTGTCGGTTGTTTTGGTGACCAGCTGCAGCACCTCGCCTTCGGCGATGACCGCCGAGGCGCGCGAGAGGATCTCCAGCACCCGCAGCGATCCGTCCGTCACCATGAGCTGGAAGGCCCGGCTGAACAGGAAATCGCCGACCAGGACGCCGGCTTGTTGCCCCAGACCGCATTGGCGGTGGCGAGGCCGCGGCGCAGGTCGCTCGCATCGACGACATCGTCATGGAGCAAGGTCGCGGTATGGATGAACTCGACCGCAGCGGCGAGCGCATGTGCCGGCCTCCGCCGATAGCCGCACATCCGCGCGGAGCCAAGGGTCAGCATCGGCCGCAGGCGCTTGCCGCCGGCGGCGACGATATGCCCGGCCAGCTGCGGGATCAGCGCCACCGGGCTCTGCATGTGCTTGACGATCAACCGGTTGACGCGTTCGAGGTCGCGTTCGAGCAGCTCAGACAGCGGGTCGAGAGACGGTGCCCGGGCCGCCTGCAACCGATTGACACCCGCCTCGAGCGCCACACAATTCTCCTGCCAGTCCCGCGGGGCCCGCCGAACGGCTGCCCGATCGGCTTGACGCGCCCGAACGGCAGCGAGCATAGATTGACCGGGGGAACGGTCAAGGGCCGCGCCGTCGCGGGCCGATCACAGCCTCGCGAAACTTCTCGGGTCATGAAGGAGCTGCTGCGCACCAACGATCCGGTTCGCCTCTCGTTTGTGCAGGCGCTGCTCAGGGATCGGGCATCGACAGCCTCGTCCTCGACCACCACACCAGCCTGGTCGAAGGGAGCATCGGAGCCATTCCGCGCCGCCTGATGGTCGCACAGCGAGATTACCGGCGAGCCCGCGCTCTACTCGCGGCGGCCGGGGAGGAGGCTCAATGAGCGAAACCGATACCGGCGAGCCAAATTTTACCGAGGATCGCCTGCTCGATGGCCGCATCCGCTTGCGGCAGCCCGCGACCGGGTATCGCGTAGCGATCGATCCGGTGTTCCTCGCCGCCTCTGTGCCGGCGGAACCGCGTCAACTTGTGCTCGATGTCGGTTGCGGGGCAGGCGCCGCGATGTTGTGCCTAGCGGCACGAGTGCCGCATTTACGCGTCGTCGGTCTCGAGATGCAGCGCGATCTCGTCCGGCTGGCCGGCGACAACGTAATTTTGAACGGGCTCGACGCTCGCGCCTCGGTCATGATCGGAGATCTGTTGCATCCGCCGCCGCGGCTCTCGCCAGGCGCTTTCGACCACGTCATGGCCAACCCTCCGTTCCAGCAGCGCGGCCACGCGGTATCCGCGGCGGCGTCGGACAAATGAGCCGCAACGATCGAAGGCGAAGCCGATCTCGCCGCTTGGGTGCGCTTCTCGCTCGCCATGGTCCGCTCCAAGGGTACGGTCACCTTTGTTCACCGCGCCGACCGGATCGACACCTTGCTCGGGCATATCGCCGGACGGGCTGGCGAAGTCGTCGTGTTTCCGCTGTGGCCTGGGCAGGACAGAGCGGCGACCCGCGTCCTCGTCCGCGCGCGTCTCAAGTCGCCAGTCCGGCGCGGCTCGCCGCCGGCCTCGTCTTGCATGAGCCCGACGGCCGGCTCACCCCCGGCGCGGATGGGGTACTGCGCGAGGGCAGGGGCCTCGAACTCTGATCTCAGTGGCCGCAAGCTCATGCAATCCCCATCTGGGATTGCATGAGCTTTCGCGATTATTTCAACATCGAGCAAGTCTGGCAGCGACGCCCAGTTGTCTCGGTTCTGCGGTTCGAGGGGGTTATCATGCCTCGCCTGCGACGCGGCGGCGTGTCGCTGGCGGTCATGCCGCGGCGATCGACAGGGCGTTCCGCGGCGCGCGGCTCGCCGCGGTCGCAATCGTCGTCAATTCGCCCGGCGGCTCGCCGGTGCAATCCGCGCTGCTCTACCGACGCATCCGCCAGCTGGCCGAAGAAAAGAGTATCCCGGTCATCGCGTTTGCCGAGGATGTGGCGGCGTCGGGCGGCTATTGGCTGGCGCTGGCCGGCGACGAGATCTTCGGCGAGGAGACCTCGCTGCTCGGCTCGATCGGCGTGATCAGTGCGGGCTTCGGGTTTTATCAGTTGATCGGAAGGCTCGGGGTTGAGCGGCGCCTGCATACCGCCGGGGAGCGAAAATCGCTGCTCGACCCGTTCCTGCCGGAAGAGCCCTCGACGTCGCCCGGCTCACCGCATTGCAGCACGACATTCACCAATCGTTTAAGGAACACGTGCGCCGTCGCCGTGCCGGCAAGATCGATGAGGCGGATGAAACCCTGTTCACCGGCGACGTATTGACTGGGCGCATGGCGTTGGATCGCGGCCTGATCGACGGTATTGGCGAGCTGCGCTCGGTGATGCGCGCGCGCTATGGCGACAAGGTCAGGCTGCGCCCGGTTGCACCCGAAAGACGGCGCTGGCCTTTTTTGAGCCGCCTGCCGTTTCTCAGGAGCGAACCCCTCTCGCTGATTGCCGAATTGGCTGACTGGGTAGAGGCGCGTCTGTTGTGGGCCAGATTTCGGATTGTGAAGCCCGCATTATCAGGGAGCGTTTCTTGACCCGGCTTCCAGGCAGCCGGTAAATCTTGGCGATGTTTGCGTTTCCGAAGCTTATTCTGCTTATTCTGGTGATCGCCGCCGTGTGGATCGGCTATCGCTGGCTGAATGGACCGCCGCGGCGACGCCGCGTCGCCGTCCGGCAGCGCCGCGTCCGGCTCTTCATGCCGAAGATCTGGCGCCTTGCGGCGTTGCGGCGCCTATGTGTCGGCTCACGCGCCGGGTTGCGGCAGACCCGATTGTCCGCGACCGCGATGATCGGGCGAGTTGTCGAGGGCCGCTTTTGAGCTTCCAATCGCTAATTCTCGATCTGCAACAGTTCTGGGCGAAGCAGGGATGTGTTATTCTGCAGCCCTACGATGTTGAGGTTGGCGCCGGCACCTTCCATCCGGCGACGACGCTGCGGGCGCTCGGACCCGAGCCTTGGCGGGCCGCTTATGTCCAGCCCTCGCGCCGGCCGACCGACGGCCGCTATGGCGAAAACCCGAACCGGCTGCAGCACTTCTATCAATTTCAGGTGATCCTGAAACCGGCTCCGGTGGACAGCCAGGAACTCTACCTTGCGAGCCTGGCGGCAATCGGCATCGATGCGCATCTGCACGATATCCGCTTTGTCGAGGATGATTGGGAAAGCCCGACCTTGGGGGCCTGGGGCCTCGGCTGGGAGGTGTGGCTCGATGGCATGGAGATCAGCCAGTTCACCTATTTCCAGCAGGTCGGCGGGATCGATTGCGAGCCGGTCTCGACCGAGCTGACCTATGGGCTCGAGCGGCTCGCGATGTATGTGGAAGGGGTCGAGAGCGTCTTCGATCTCGACTACAACGGCGCCCCCGGCGCCGGCCGCATCACCTACGGCCAGGTGTTCAAACGAGCCGAGCGGGAATTCTCGACCTATAATTTCGAGCTTGCCGACACGGAGCACCTGTTTCGGCATTTCGCCGACGCGGAGACGGAGTGCCGGGAATTGCTCAACCAGCGGAACGAGCAAGTCAACCGGGAGCCACTGGCGTTGCCGGCCTATGACCAGTGCCTCAAGGCGAGCCATCTGTTCAATTTACTCGACGCCCGCGGTGCGATCAGCGTAACCGAACGCGCCAATTACATCCTGCGGATCAGAGCGCTCGCCAAGGGCTGCTGCGAAGCCTGGCTCGCCGCGCGCACGGGCGATCGACTAACAGGTCGAGAGCCCCGCGCACCAAGGGATGGTGCGAAGGCGTGATGGGTTCGGTCGGGGAGCGAATTGATGTTCCCACCCTGCCGCCCAATCGAGGCGAGCTGTTGCTTGAGCTGCTATCCGAAGAAATCCCGGCGCGCATGCAGCGCCGCGCGATCGAGGATCTCGCCAAGAGTATAGACGAGTGGCTGCAGACAAATCGCATCCCCGCACTGGAGCCGATCCAACGCTACGTCACGCCCAGGCGGATGACCATCATTGCCACTGGAATCCCGCAGCAGCTGCCGCTCCAGCGGGAAGAGCGGCGCGGGCCTCGGGTGGGCTAGCGACGGAGTTGCGGTCGACGGCTTTTTGCGCTCCGTCGGAAAGGCGAGACATCGAGGATTGCGTTGTTGTCGACACCGTGGCGACCGCGGCAAATTCTACACGGCTGAGATCGAACGCGGCGGCCGTCCCACTGCGCAGGTTTTGCCTGACCTGATCTACGCTGCAATCGCCGGGTTAGCCTGGCCGAAGTCGATGCGATTCCCGGCCAGTAAGCTGCGCTGGGTGCGGCCGTTGGTGTCGGTTATCTGCTTGTTCGACGGCGCCGAACTGGCCTTGGCCCTCGATGGAGTTCCGGTCGGCCGGGTGACGCGCGGCCACCGCTTTTGTCCCCGGGGGAAATTACTGTCTCCGATGCCGCCGATTACCAGCGCCAGCTCGAAAAGGCGCGGGTAATCCTCGACCAGAATCGGCGCAAGGAGATGATCGCGGCACAGCTAATGGATCGCGCATCCGTTCGCGGGATCACGGTGAAAGACGACCCAGCGCTTCTCGACGAGACGACTGGGCTCGTCGAATACCCGGTCGTGCTGATGGGGAAGATCGACGCCGGTTTCTTGCACCCGTTGCCCGACGGTTTGCCGCCCGAAGTGCTGGCGACATCGATGCGGACGCATCAGAAATACTTCACCTGTCTGAAGCCGGACGGCACACTGGCGCCCTATTTCCTGTTCGTCGCCAACAACGAGACGCCGGACTTTGGACGCACCATCGTTGCCGGCAACGAGCGCGTATTGCGGGCCCGGCTTTCCGATGCCCGCTTCTTTTGGGACCACGACCGGCGCGTGCCCCTCAAATCGCGGGTTGACGCGCTGGCCGAGCGCGTTTTCCATGCCAAGCTCGGCAGTTTGCGCGACAAAGTCGAGCGGATGGGACGACTCGCCGAGTTTCTTGTGTCCTACGTATCCGACGCCGACAAAAAACGGTCGCGGCGCGCGGTGCTGCTCGCCAAGGCCGACTTGTCGAGTGGCATGGTTGGCGAGTTTCCCGAGCTGCAAGGGACCATGGGGCGGTATTACGCGCTGCATGACGGCGAGCCTTTGGCGGTTGCCGATGCGATTGCGGAGCATTACAGACCACTTGGTCCGGACGATGCTGCTGCACGACGGCTCCGGAAAGCGTTGTCGCCGCCCTCGCCGACAAAATCGACACGCTCGCCGCATTCTTCGCGATCGGCGAAAAGCCGACCGGCTCGCGCGATCCGTTCGCGCTGCGCCGAGCTGCCCTCGGTACCATTCGGCTTATTCTTGGGAGATAAGCTCCGGCTTCCACTCGCTTTGGGCTTTTCAGAGGCACTTCATTGGCTGAAATCTCAAAAACCAGAGATCGACGTCGGAGCGTTACCCTATGAACTCACTGCATTTATCGCCCATCGGCTGAAGGTGTACTTGCGCGAACGGGGTGTTCGTCATGATCTGATCTCGGCGGCCTTCGCTCAGGTCGGTACAGCGGAAGACGACCTGGTCCGCCTGCTCAAACGCGTTGACGCCCTCGAAAGTTTTCTTGCAAGCGAGGACGGGGCGAATTTGCTGACGGCCTTTCGCCGCGCTTCGAACATCGTCGCGATCGAAGAGAAGAGAGACACCCGATCCTACGGTGAAGCGGTCGACCCGTCCTTGTTGATTCAGTGCGAGGAGCGCGCCCTGGCCGAGCGGCTGGTGGAGGTTGGTGAGGCGGCGGGAACTTTCCTCGAACGCGAAGAGTTCCAAGCAGCGATGTCGGAATTGGCGCGCCTCCGGGGCCCAGTTGACAATTTCTTCGACAAGGTCACGGTCAATTGCGAGGACGCCGCGCTCAGGGGAAACCGGTTGCGCTTGCTGTCTCGCATCCGGGCGACCCTGAACCGGGTCGCCGATTTTTCGCAGATCGAGGGATGAGCGGCGGATGACGAAATGGGTCTACCGGTTCGGCGACGGCGCTGCCGAGGGTCGCGCCGATATGAAAAACTTGC
>CAVOTD010000085.1:0-3868 GCA_963698995.1 uncultured Alphaproteobacteria bacterium
GCGGGGTCCAGATCCAGCACGGTATGGAGGAGCGCAACGCCGGCACTTCCGAGGGCAGCCACATCAGATTCCGGATCGGGATCAACCTCGGCGACATTATTGTCGAGGGCGGCGACATACACGGCGATGGCGTCAACATCGCCGCTCGGCTAGAGGGGATCGCTGAACTTGGCGGCGTCTGCATCTCGGAGGATGCCTACCGACAAGTGCGCGGCAAAGTCGATGCCGAGTTTGTCGATATCGGCGAGCACCACCTGAAGAACATCGCCCGCCCGCTGCGCGTGTACCGCGCCAAATCGGGGTCGGCGCCCGAGCTGCCGGCAGCCTCACGCCCCGCGCTGCCTCTGCCCGACAAGCCTTCGATTGCGGTTCTGCCTTTCGCCAATATGAGCGGCGACCCGGAGCAGGAATACTTCGCCGACGGCATGGTCGAGGAGATCATCACCGCGCTCTCGCGTATCCGCTGGCTCTTTGTCATCGCCCGCAATTCGAGCTTCACCTACAAGGGCCAAGCCGTCGACGTGAAGCAGGTCGGGCGCGAGCTCGGCGTCCGCTATGTCCTTGAAGGGTCGGTGCGCAAAGCGGCCGGTCGCGTGCGCATCACCGGCCAGCTGATCGACGCGCTGAGCGGCACGCATCTCTGGGCCGACCGGTTCGACGGTTCGCTGGAAGACGTGTTCGACCTTCAAGACAAGGTGGCGTCGAGCGTCGCGGGCGTCATCGAGCCGGCGCTGCAGGCTGCAGAGACCGCCCGTTCGGCTGGCCGCCCAACTAACGATCTCACCGCCTACGACCTCTACCTGCGCGCCTATGCGATGACCTTGTCGTCGACAAGGCAAGTGCCAGGGGCGCTCCGTCTGCTCGAACAGGCGATCGCGCGCGATCCGCGTTACGGCCCCGCGCTCGCCTGGGCCGCGTTTTGCTATGTACGGCTTGTCATCGATGGACGGAGCCAAAATCGGGAGGCAGACAGGCTAAGGGGCGCCGATTTCGCGAGGCGAGCCCTGGAAGTGGCCGGCGACGAGCCAGGCACCCTGGCGAATGCCGCCCAAGCGCTGGCCTATTTTGGCGAGGATATCGGCGCCATGATGGCGTTGGTCGACCGCGCACTGGCGCTCAATCCAAACTACGCGCGCGGTTGGCACATTAGCGGGTACCTCAGGTTGTTGGCGGGTGAGCCCGACCTCGCGATCGAGCATGCCGAAGCGGCGCTGCGCCTCAGTCCCCGCGCTCGCGTCGGATCGTCGCTCGGTAATATCGGCTACGCGCATTTCGCCAGCCGGCGCTTCGACGAGGCCGTGCCGAAACTGCTCCTGGCGATCCAGGAGGATCCGAGCGCTCCGCCGCCGTATCGCGTGCTGGCCGCTTGCTATGCTCATATGGGGCGGCTCGACGACGCGAGAGAGATCGTCCGCCGGCTGCGGGCCATCACGTCAGTCGTGATACCGGTCGCCAGCGTTCAACGGAATGCCGAGCAGCGCGAGCTGTTGCTATCGGGCCTGCGTCTGGCGTTGGGCGAGACACCGTGAGTCGTCGATGCGGTGCGCTGCGCGGTCGCGGTGCAGCAGGCGATGCCCGAGCGCAACACCGGCGTCGAAGCGGAGAGCCGCATCAAGCTACGCATCGGCATCAATCTCGGCGATGTGCTCGTCGAGGGCGACGACCTCTATGGCGACGGCGTCAACATCGCCGCGCGGATCGAAGCCCTGGCTGATGCCGGCAGGGTGTTCGTCTCCAATACAGTCTATGATCACGTCCGCGACCGGCTGCCGTTTGTCTTCGAGGATCTGGGCGAGCAGCAGGTCAAGAACATTGCCCGCCCGGTGCGGGTCTACCGGGTCCGCGACCCGCGCGCCGCAACGAAGAGCCCCATTCTCAAGCTCGCTGAACCATAGCCGGGGTGAGATGCTTGATTGAAGGCGCCCCGACCTGCTGCATGGCGGCGCGCGTTTCGGTACGGAGGATCTCGAGGACTCGCTCGACACCCGGCTGGCCAAAAGCGCCGAGGCCCCACAGATAGGGCCGCCCGACACAAACGGCCTGTGCACCCATGGCCAACGCCTTGATGATGTCCGTGCCGCGACGGAAGCCGCTGTCCACCAGCACGGGCATGCGGCCGCCGACCACCTCAATGATCTCCGGCAAGACCTCGATTGTCGCGCGGCCGCTGTCGACGACACGTCCGCCATGGTTCGAAACAATGATCCCGTCGACGCCGTAATCGGCGGCGAGTTTTGCGTCCTCGTGGGTAAGGATGCCTTTGAGCACAATCTTCGTCTCGATGGTGTCGCGCAGGCGCTTGATCAAATCCCAGGTGAGGTTCGCGGCATTCAGGCTGGCGGGGTCATTGACGTCGATGCCATCATAATTAGGCCTTCGGGCAACATAGCCCTGAAGACCTCCACCGTGGCAGCCATCGCACTGCCGCGTATCGCTGCGCCGCAGCCGCAGAAGCGTTTCCCAATTCGAGGGCCCGGGGACCGTCAACTGTGACAACGACGACGGGGGATCCGGCTCGTTCCGCGCGCCTGGCAAAGGCTTCAGTGACCTCCCACTTCCGGGCGTACAACTGGAACCACACGGGTGCGCCTCGTGTTGTGGTTGCCGCCTCGATTGACGTTGTCGCCCCGCTGGAGAGGATCTGTAGGTGATTGCCGGTCCTTGCGGCCTTGGCAACCGCCACCTCTCCGTCCGGGTGAAAGGCCCGGTTGCCGCCGGTCGGTGCGATTACGATCGGACTGTCATAGGTCACGCCGAGGATTTCGGTGGTCATATCGATTGCGCTGACATCGACCAGCCGCCGCGGACGTAGCTGGAATTTCAAGAAACCATCGCGATTAGCGCGCAATGTCACTTCATCGTCTATACCGGTGACCATGTAGCCGAAATGCGCAGGCGGCACATTCTTCTTGGCGACAGGCTCGAAGTCGAATACGTCGAGGGCTTCCTTGGGATCGGAGATCAGATTGTCTAGTTGGCGCGGCGCCCAAACCATGGGATCTGGCAGCCTCGCCGGAGCGGGAGTGTTCTGCGCGAAGGCTGGCGCACCGCTATGGGTGCAGCAACGGACTAGTCGTCAGGAATTGCAGGAGACGGCGGCGCGTCGTGGCTCGATCAAACCGCGGCGACATCATTAGCGACCGGAGGCGGCGTGGTCCTCGAAAGCTGCGATTACCACAGCAGAGCCTTTACGCAAGTCGCGCCCGCTGATCTCGACGTTGCCGTCCTCGGTCAGTTGCCGCCGCCGAAGTTTGCGCTCAGCGATGCTCTCGAACCGGGTTCGCTGGAGGTAATAGGCCTCAACGCAGCGCTCAGGCGTTGGCCTCTCCGGCAGCAGACGTTGGAATACGCGCCGGGGAATCCGAACCACGCCACAGTACTCACCGATCTCGACCCCGAACTCCACCGCCTGTCGCTCGGCATTCCATCGAGCGTCCTCGGGGAAGGTGAAAAACATGGTGCCTCCACTCGGGCTCGGCCTATCTCCGATGTTCTCTAAAGGTTCACATTGTGAATTGCAAGTCGTGCTGTGGCCAAGCGCTTTTGGTGCGGACCGTCGGCGCCCTACAGAGGGGACACGGCGGAAGGCGCATTAACCCATGCGATCGAGACTGGCGGCCCACGGCTGTGGAGAACACTGGCCGGCGACCTCGGAGCGGCTGAGATGTGTTCGGAAGGGCTGGGTTTCCAACCATGCCGATGCGGGTTCTCTCGCAATTGCCCTGTAAGTCGATTAAATTATTATACATATTATCGCTGTTGTTATTGGCTGGCTATCCAGCGGCTCTGATCAACCTTGCATAGCTATGCTGCACTTAGCCTGGTCGGCCGGAGGGACAAATCGAAGGCTCGATTGACATTCGCGGAA
>CAVOTD010000086.1:0-12575 GCA_963698995.1 uncultured Alphaproteobacteria bacterium
GACGCCCGGCGCAAGCCCGACCGCCACCGCCTGTAGCCTTGGTCGAAGTCGAAAATGTTTGCGAGCCGCCGCAGCTGCATCATGCTAAGGGAGTCCGCCGCGATTGAGGGAGCTGTCGCGATGCCAACCAATCGGCCCAACATCCTTTTCATTGTGGTCGACGATTGCGGTTATGCCGATCTCGGCTGCACTGGACAGACCGATTACGCGACGCCGGCGCTCGACCGGCTCGCCAGTGAAGGGGTCCGCTTCACGCAGGCCTATGCCAATGCGCCGCTATGCACCAATACGCGGGTTGCGCTGATCACCGGACGCTACCAATACCGGCTGCCGATCGGGCTCGTCGAACCGTTGCGGTGGAGCGACCGCGACCGGCCGGAGATGGGCATACCGCCGGATCATCCGACCCTCCCGGGGCTGTTGCGCGGCGCCGGCTACCGCACCGCGCTGATCGGCAAATGGCATCTCGGCTATTTGCCGCGCTACAGTCCTCTGAAGAGCGGGTATGACGAGTTCTTCGGGATCATGGGCGGCTATACCGGCTATTACACGCATCTGGGCGATGGCGGTGAGCGCGACCTCTACGAGGGCGAGACGCCGGTCGAGCGGCAGGGCTATGTCACCGACATGCTGAGCGAGCGGGCGGTCGCCTTTGTCGAAGCGGCGGCCGCGGCGCCGCAGCCTTATTTCCTCAGCCTCCATTACACCGCGCCGCACTGGCCGTGGTCGGCGCCCTCGATTGAGACGACGGCGCGCCAGCGCGAGCTCGATCGGGCCGAAATCACCGAGGGCGGATCGACGCGCATCTATGGCGAGATGATGCAGATCCTGGATGCCGGCATCGGACGGGTCACCGCTGCAGTAAAGCGGTCACCTGCCGGACGCGAGACCTTCATCGTTTTCACCAGCGACAATGGCGGCGAGCGCTTTTCCAAGATCTGGCCGTTTGTCGGCCGCAAATTCGATCTGTTGGAAGGCGGGCTCCGAGTGCCGCAGATCTGCTGGTGGCCCGGCCGCATCGCGGCCGGCAAGGTGACGGATCAGGTATGCATCACGATGGATCTGACCGCGAGCTGTCTCGCCGCCGCCGGTATTGCGACGGCGCCTTCCTATCCGCTCGACGGACGAGATCTGCTGCCGGTCCTGACCGGAGAAGCACCCACCAGCGAGCGCACCCTCTATTGGCGCATGGGCAACCGCCAGCAGCGGGCGGTCCGCCACAACGATTGGAAATACCTCAAAGTGGCGGAGCGGGAGTTTCTGTTTGACCTCGCTTACGATCCGCGTGAGCGCGGCAACCTGGCCGGCAAGGAGCCGGCGCTGCTCGACGAGCTACGAGGGCTTTGGGAAACGTGGAACCGGGAGATGTTGCCGGTTCCGGAGCATTTGACACGGCCAATGTCGAACCTCGCGGAGATGCTGTGGTAAGAGGGAGAGCGCCAATGCCTCACAGATCCGTGCCGTTGTCGTCGATCCGGCCGCACCGGGAAAGCTTGCGATCAAACCGGTAGAATTGCGCGATCCCGACCGCGACGAGGTGGCGGTGCGGGTGACCGCGATCTCGCTCAATCGCGGCGAGACGCGGCGCGCCGTGCAGCAGGCCGAGCCGGGATGGCGGCCGGGCTGGGATTTCGCCGGCATAATCGAGACTGCGGCGGCGGATGGCAGCGGGCCCAGACCCGGCACGCGCGTGGTCGGCATCCTGCCATCGGGCGCCTGGGCCGAGCGGGTCAATTGCCGCACCCATGCGGTCGCCGCGTTGCCCGATGCGGTCGGCGATGCCGCGGCGGCGACATTGCCGGTCGCCGGCCTGACTGCATTGCACGCGCTGCGCCAGGGCGGGCTGTTGCTCGGGCGCAAGGTGCTGGTCGACGGCGCCTCGGGTGGGGTCGGGCATCTCGCCTGCCAGCTCGCCGTGGCGGCCGGCGCGCAAGTCTGGGGCCATGTGCGCCGGGAGGAATATCGCGCCGCCGTCGCCGAATGGTGCGGCGAGCGCGTCGTGCTCGGCCGCGAACTCGCCGCCGCCAAGCCGCACGGTCCGTTCTGGCTGATCCTCGACTCGCTCGGCGGCTCGGCTCTGGGCGCGGCGCTCGGCATGCTGCAGCCGGGCGGCACCTGCGTGACGTTCGGGGTGTCCGAGGCCGCTCAGAGCGACCATCGAAAGCCGTGATTTCTTTGCCACCGGCGGGGTGCGGCTCTACGGGCTTACCCTGTTCCACGAATTGATGAGCGTCGAGCGGGCCGGCATCGGCCTCGCGCTGCTCGCCGATCTGATTGCAGCCAAAAAGCTGCGGCCGCAGATCGCAGTCGAGGCCCCATGGAGCGAGATCGGCACGGTCGCCCGCCGGCTGATCGATCGCGAGTTCACCGGCAAGGCGGTCCTGCACATCGGTTGAGGGCGACCAAGTCAGCCGAGGACGCGGTTCAGGAACGCGTCCATCCTTGCTGTTGCTGACTTCGACAGATCGTTCGGAAACAATGTGAAGCCATGCGCGCCGCCGGGGTAGATCGCCAGATCGGCCTCGTTGCCGGCCGCGATCCAGCGTGCATGCATGAACAACGTATCGTCGAGCAGCGCGTCCTTGGTTCCGACCGTGAACAGCGCGGGGCACAAATTCTTCAGATCGGCGTAGAGGGGTGAGATATCCGGCACGCGCCGGTCGGTGATCGTCGGCAGGAACGCGTTGTAGAATTGCTGCATGTCGATCGTCCGCAGGACCAGCCGGGTGTTGCCGAACTGGCGCTGGCTCGGCGTCATGCCGAGATCGAAGGCGCCATAGACGATATTGGCGCCGCGGAACCCGGTAAAGCCGTGACGGTCCCGCATGCGCAGGATGGTCACGGCGGTCAAGTGTCCGCCCGCCGACTCGCCGCCGATCGTCAGCGCGTCCGTGCCGAACTCTCTCTTGCCGTTCTGCACCAGCCACGCGGCGGCGGCCTCGCAATCGTCCGGACCCGCCGGATAAGGGTGTTCCGGCGCCAGCCGATATTCGACCCCGACAACCGCCTGCCCGGTATTGTCGGCGATCCGCTCCAGCATCGGATCCTGCATGTCGGCGCCGCCCAGCACCCAGCCGCCGCCATGCAGGTGCAGATAGATCCCGCGCGGCTGCGCCGGCGCAATGACGCGCAGCGGGATCGCATTGCCGTCCTTGCCGGTGATGGTCATCGTACGTGCACGGCTCGACATCACCGGGGCCGGGAACGGCCCTTCGCCGCGCCGGCGCGCGGCCCGCATGGCCGGGGCGCCGACGATCCACCATTCCGGCTCGCCGGCCAGCAACTCGATCATCTGCGCATTCAGTTTCGCCGTCTCGAGGTCGATCGCCGAGTCGCGGAACAAAGCGGGCTCGAATGGGCGTGTATCGGTCATGGCATGTCTCCTGCGCAGGCATTCTCCAGCGCCGTCCGGCCGAAGGCAATGGCATGGACCGGGGTTACCGGATCAATCATTACGTCGATAAAGGCATCGGCGTTATCGCTCTGATCGACACAAAACTAGCTTCGAGGCGCGCGGAACCGCACGACGCGGCGCCCTTTCGGGTCCGCTAACGCCGCTTTCACGGCTTGTGCCAGATCGTATTGCAGGAACGGCTTGGCGAGGGTGATTTGCAACGGGTCGGTGCTCAGCGGCAGCTCGGCAAAACCCGTCGCTAAGATCACCGGCAGGTTCGGCCAGCCGATTTTGATTTCTTCGATCAATTGCAGGCCGGTCATTTGCGGCATGGCCTGATCGGTCAGCACGAGCTGGATCGCGTTCTCCCGCCGAAGGATGGCGAGGGCTTCACGGGCGGAGGTCGCCTCAAAAACGGTATGTCCCAGGTCATCCAGCATCGCGGCCATGTTGGTAAGGACAAGCGGATCGTCATCGACAACCAGCGCAGTCAGGCTCAGCAAGCCGTTTCCGGATGGCGCAGGCGCTTTAGTCTCGGCTGCCCCGACAGGGGACTTTTCGGCTATCGGCAACCACAGCTCGGCGGTCGTGCCCTGTCCCTTTCGGCTTTTTAAAACCAACTCTCCGCCCAATTCTTGAGCCAAGCCGTGCACCATCGGCAGCCCAAGCCCGGTGCCCTTCCCCACTTGCTTGGTGGTGAAAAACGGGTCCATCGCTTTTGACAGCGTCTCTTCGTCCATTCCCTCGCCGGTGTCCGTCACCGACAAGCAGACGTAGGAGCCGGGGCCCAACAGTCCTTGGCCCGCCGCGAGCGTTTCAGGCCGCGCGGCCACGACGATAGGGCCGCCTTCCGGCATTGCATCGCGAGCGTTGACGATCAGGTTGAGCACCGCCATTTCGAGCTGGTTCGGGTCGGTCTTGACCCACTGAAGGCGGAGCGGAAAACGGGTTTCGATCAATACCGAGGGGCCAAGGGATCGTTCGAGCATATCGCTCATGCCGCGAACCAGGGACGGAATATCGACGGGCTGGACATCGAGCTTCTGACGCCGCGCAAAGACGAGCATCCGCTGCGTTAAGGCCGCGCCACGCTGAGCGCCGCGCAAGGCGTTGTCGATAAGGCGCATGACCGACTTATCCGAAACACGACGGCTCGCGATTTCGAGGCTGCCTATGATAGCGGTCAACAGATTGTTGAAATCATGCGCGATTCCGCCGGTGAGTTGTCCGATAGCCTCCATTTTTTGCGACTGAAACAGCGCCTCACGCGCACGATCCAGGGCGGCGCGCGCTTCCCGCTGTTCGGTAATGTCACGCGTGATTTTGGCAAAACCGATAACCTCGCCCTTGCCCTCGCCCTCGCCCTCGCCCTCGCGGATCGCGTCGATGATGACATTGGCCCAAAATCGCTCGCCGTTCTTGCGAACCCGCCAGCCTTCTTTCTCAAATCTCCCTTCGCGTATTGCGGTCGCCAACGCGCGCTCGGGTTCGCCGTTTAACCGATCTTCCTCGGTGTAGAACCGCGAGAAATGTTCGCCGATGATCTCCTCGGGTGTGTAACCCTTGATTCGCTGCGCGCCCGCGTTCCAGCTTGCCACCTTTCCGTCCGGGCGGAGCATGTAGAGCGAGTAATCGGTGACGCCCTGGACGAGCCGCCTAAATTGGTCCTCGCTGCTGCGGAGCGTCGCCTCGGCGGCTTTTCGCTCGGTGAGGTCGCGGGTGATGTTGACGTACCCGATGAGGTTGCCTGCGGCGTCGCGGATCGGATCGATGATGACGTTGGCCCAAAACCGGCTCCCGTCCTTGCGGACCCGCCAGCCCTCGCCGTCGAATTTACCCTCGCTGGCGGCCGTGGCGAGGGCCTTTGCGGGCAACCCTTTCGCGCGGTCTTTCTCGGTATAGAACCGCGAGAAATGCTCGCCGATGATCTCGGCTTCCTGATAGCCCTTTAAGCGGTGTGCGCCGGGATTCCAGCTCGCTATGGTGCCATCCGTATGCAGCATATAGATGGCGTAGTCGGTCACCGCCTCGACCAAGAGGCGGTAGCGCCCGTCTTCCGTCAGGGAATCGATGTACCTGCCAGGCGGTGTCGCTTGCGGCATCAAAAGCCCTTTCCCGCTCCGCGCTCAACGAGCACGCAGTGAGACAACAATGGCGCGCGCCGGATGATCCTTAGTCCATGTTCGCACGGCGTGGCGTCGATTGCGAAAAATGCAATTGGTGCAGAAATGCTTCACGGAGTGAACCCCGCCGAGGAGCCGGTTCTGCGGAAGAAGCTGCGACGCAAGGAGATGTTCGCATTCCTCGAGAAGCTTGTGCCGACGGTGATCGCGATCGAGGCCTGCGGTGCAAGCCACCATTGTGCGCGGCTGCTGCAATGTGTTTCGACGTATCCATACCAATTCGGCTAATCTGTTCTATGGACGGCCTCCTTTGTCTGAGATCTACAGCGACCTCATTCTGGCACGCTTGATACAGTTGGGAGCCGTCCACACCAACAGAATCCGTTATGCGACTTTTCTGTCCGTGAGATACACTATGCCTCGCGCTGTGGTTGTACGAACACATCCGAAGCGGATTACCCAAATGCGGTCACTCTTGGCTCAAATGGTTTCCGCATTGAATTCCGACCTGGGCGGAAGAAGATCACCTGCCGCTCAGCTCAGTTGTATTCGTTCTTTGAAATGATCGGCCGCGGGATCGCCCAGGTTCCTCGGTCAGGTGTTGACCGGGACGGATACGTGGGAGCGGGCGATCTGGTTTGCGGCCGGGAGTTCGGCGTGTTTGATGACATCCAGTTTGGACGATGGGGAACAGATACCGCTTATGGTGGTACACCAGCGCCACGGACGCGCATCTGTCCCGAAAAGGGTCTCTGATGCGCAATACGCCCATCGTCCCTCTTAACTAAGCGCTCACACAAAGGGCTAAGTTTCAGGGTACCATCATCCCATTGGCTAATCTTGTGTTGTATCGATTTCCCGATGGGACGGAGCGATGGGTCTTCTTGCGGTTCTATTTTGGTGGGCGGCTGTCGCGCGTGCCGTTCTTCGAATTATTCCCCGGTTCGGCGTATTTATTCCCCGGTTAGGCGCGAATAATTCCCCGTTTAGCCGGCGACGGGAATTGGCCGGCAAGGGATTGATTTACTTGGGTATTTTCCGTGCTAAAGCGGCACTTTTCGTGCACAATCGAGAAAATTCCCGGTTTCCATGGGAATAACCGGGGAATTTTGCGGCCGGTGGCCTCGCTCGGTGGCGGCTCAATCCAATAACCAGGGCGCCGCACAGGCCTGGGCGATCTGGCGCACCTGGTTCAGGAGCCCCGGGCCGACCGGGATCCCCTCCCGCATCCGCTTTGCCGCATTGTTCCACTGCGGATCGCCGGCTACCATGACCGGCTGGGCCGGGTCGACCGGCTTGGTCGCGCGCAGGTCGTCGCACAACCGCGTGACGTCGGCGGCGAAGTCCTCGGGCTCGCGGAAGAGGCCGGGATCGATCGCGATCAGACAATGCCCGATGTCATTGCCCTGCGGCTTCTTGGTGTGCATCGGGTCGGTGATCAAACTCGCACCCGACAGACACGCGCCGAGGATGTTGACCATCACCGCCAGCCCATAACCCTTGTAGCTCGAATTCTCCGGCGAGCCGCCGAGCGAGGTCAGGAACCCGCCTTTCTCGCGCGCCTCCAGGGGATCGGTGCTGGGCAGCCCGTCCTTGTTCAAGACCCAGCCGGGCGGGCAGGGCAGCCCCTCATTGGCCTTGTTGCGGATGCGGCCGGCGGCGACCGTGGTCGTCGCCATATCGAGCAGAAACGGCTTCCGGTCTGCGGTCGGCGCGGCGAACGACCACGGGTCGGTGCCGAGCTTTGCCTCCTTGCCGAAGGTCGGCGCCACCTGGATGCTCGAGGCGCTGGTGCACGCCATGCCGATCAGCCCTTCTTTGCGCCGCCATCAAGGTGTAGTAGCCGGTCGCACCAAAATGCGCCGAGTTGCGCACCGCGGCGATCGCCATGCCGGCCGCCTTCGCCTTGTCGATCGCCACTTGCATCGCAAAACGCGCCGGCACATGACCCAGCCCGCCATCGCCGTCGACCAGCGCGGAGACCGCGTCTCCTTGATGATGCGCGGCCGCGCCGCCATGTTGGCCCGCCCGGCGCGGCGCAGCCGGTCGTAACCCGGCAGCATCGACAGGCCGTGGCTGTCGACGCCGTGCAGATCCGCCCAGGAGAGGATGTCGGCGGTCGCTTCGGCGTTGTCCTCCGGCATGCCCCAGGCCGACAGGATGGCTTTGAGTTGTGCGCGATGCTTTTCGTAGGGTGCTGCCATCGGAGTTCTCCTTGCGTTTCGCGCGGGCGGGTCAGGGTACCGTCAAGCGATAGACCCGGGCGGCGGTGCCGCTGTAGAGCGCCGTCTTTTCGGCCGCCGACGCGCCGGTGGCGATGCGCTTGAAGGCGTTCCACAGCTCGGTGTAGCCGCAGGACTGCTTGTCCGGCGGGAAGTTGCTCTCGAACATGCAGCGGTCGGCGCCAAAGGCCTCGATGCAGGGCTCGATGTACTGGCGCCATGCGG
Organism: uncultured Alphaproteobacteria bacterium; assembly: GCA_963698995.1. Taxonomy (GTDB): domain Bacteria; phylum Pseudomonadota; class Alphaproteobacteria; order ATCC43930; family CGMCC-115725; genus AP-15. Next base: position 7,965 of record CAVOTD010000086.1, read on the forward strand.
CGGCGAGCTCTTCGGAGGACGGCGGCATGTCGCGCTCGTGAAAGTCGAAGCCGAACGAGGTCATGCCGACGCCGCCGAGCTTGACGTTGACGTTCGGGCATTTGGCCAGTTCGCCGATGTCCTTGCGCCAGCCGGCGAGGATCTCCTGGTGGCGGCCGGCATAGGGGCCGACCCCGAGCACGCCGCCGACATGGTTGAGGATGATCGTGGTGTCGGGGAAGGCGCGGGCGAGATCGATCGCATCCGGCAGTTGCGGATGATACTGCCAAGACTCGAAGCTGAGGCCGAGCCCGGCGAGCTGAGCGAAGCCCTCGCGGAATTTGGGATCGCGCACCAGGTGCGGCGGCACGACGCGGGTGGCGAACTTCTGGATCGCCTCATTGCTCGTCCCATGACACGCCATGGCGGATGCCGCGGAAGCGTCCGCCGCCAACCTCGAGCTCGGCCTCCAGCACCTCGCGCACACGGGCGCCGAGGGTCAGGTCGGCATGCCCGATGATCGCCTCGGCGACGCGGCACGGGCCGTAACCGCCCGACGCGCTCATCGCCGCTATGCCGTTGACGAACTCGACCTCGCCGAGCGGCGCCATCGCGGCGGGACCGTCCCTGCGATACATCGAGCGGCATTCGAGAAACACCGTCGAGACTATGTTGTGCCCGCCGCCGACATCGGCCAGCAGCTCAGGCAGCAAATAGCGGCCCCGCTGCGGCGTGTCCCAAAAATGATGGTGCGGATCGATGATCGGCAGCTCCGGTTCGAACGCCGCTTCGCTCGGCCGCTTGGCCAGCCAAGTCTGCAGCTCGGTGTCATTGCGGTACGCGAGGCCGCGGTATTCGCCCTTTGCATCCCCAATCTGAGCCATGATGCGCTCCTCACTGACTGCTCTGCGTCCGCTCCTCTATTCTGACGCGGCGGATTGCGCAACCTGCTGCCCGGCGAGGCTGGTCTGCGCCATTTGCGCCGATCTCGCGCTGGTGTGGTCGGCGCAGAGAATACGGTAAGCTGTCGCCAGACAGGGAAAGTTGGTACGTATGGCTAAGACCGAAGCACTCGCCCAGACTGTGTCGCGCAGGACCGAGCATTTCGATGTCGTGATCGTCGGAGCCGGGATCTCCGGCGTCGGCGGCGCCTATCACCTGACAAAGCAGTGTCCCGGGACCAGCTTTGTCGTCCTCGAAGCGCAGCAAAGCTTTGGCGGCACATGGCTCAGTCACCGCTATCCGGGCATTCGGTCCGACAGCGACCTTTACACCTTTGGCTATCGCTTCAAGCCGTGGACCAGCGCGCCGATCGCGACGGCGGCAGAGATCCTTGGCTACATGGGCGAAATCATCGACGAGAACGGCCTCGGCAAGCACATCCGTTATCGCCACCGGATCACTACGGCACGCTGGTCGAACGACGACAATCGGTGGAGGTTGGAGGCGACCCGGACCGACACCGGCGAGAGCCTCTGTTTCACCGCCGGCTTTCTGTGGATGTGCCAAGGCTATTACCGGCACTCGCAGGGCTACACCCCCAAATGGAGCGGGATGGCGGATTACCGCGGCCTAATCGTTCACCCGCAGGACTGGCCCGAGGATCTGGACTACGCGGGCAAAAATCTCGTCGTCATCGGCTCGGGCGCCACCGCGGCGACACTCATTCCGGCGATCGCCGGCGATTGCGGTCATGTCACGATGCTGCAGCGCTCGCCGACCTATTTCAGGACCGGCCGCAATGCGGTCGAGATTGCGGACGAGTTGCGCGAATTGGACATCGACGAAGCGTGGATCCACGAAATCGTGCGCCAGAAAATCCTGCACGACCAGGCGGTATTCACCAGCCGTTCGTTCACCGAGCCGGAGGCCGTCAAGCGGGAACTGCTCGCCGGCGTTCGCGTCCAGCTCGGGCCCGACTACGATATCCAAACGCATTTCACGCCGAGCTACCGGCCGTGGCGGCAGCGCATCGCCTTTATCCCCGACGGCGATCTGCTCGAAGCGATCCGCGCCGGCAAGGCGTCAGTTGTCACCGACGAAATCGAGAGATTTACCGAGACCGGCATCCTTCTGCGGTCCGGGAAAATTCTCCAAGCCGACATCATCGTGACGGCCACCGGTTTCAATCTCAATGTGCTCGGCGACATCGACTTCTTGATCGACGGCAAGCCGCTCGTCTTCTCCGACACCGTCACCTATCGCGGCATGATGTTTACCGGCCTTCCCAACATGGCGTGGGTGTTCGGGTATTTCCGAGCCAGTTGGACCCTGCGTGCAGATCTGGTCGCCGATTTTGTCTGCCGGTTGCTCAATCATATGAAGGAGAAGGGCGCGCGAAGGGTAACACCAACCCTTCGAGCGCAAGATCAGGATATGCCGCTACTGCCGTGGATCGATCCTGAGAACTTCAATCCCGGCTATATGATGCGCGGCATGCACCTGCTGCCAAAACGCGGCGACAAGCCCGAATGGCAACACACCCAGGACTACTGGACCGAGAAGGACCAATTTCCCGCCGCCGACCTCGACGACGGCATTTTCGTCTACGAGTAACGGCCTTCCTGCGGGTCCCGCTCCGACAGCGAGTGTTCTTCCGCTTGCCGCAGCCCGGCTGTCGACGTGCGCGCTCTACGACGGCACGGTTCCGCGACATGCCCAGGCCGTCGTCGCAAACGAGCGCGGGCCGTCGGGGCGGTTGCACAGAAAGCCACGCCGGACATGCTCGCGCAGCTGCGCTCGCGCCGCATCAGAGAGGCTGGCGACAAACTGCCCGGGCGGACCGTCGCCGCCTTCGAATGGTCGCCAATAGTCGTCGAAGTTGGCGAAATCCATGCGAATAGTGAGGGTGGTCTGCTCGACCTCGGTCAGGCCGACTTGGCGCCACATTGCGCTCATCTCGCCCGGAGCCGTCAGCGAAGAGAACAGGGCGCGCGGCCGCTCGGCGGTGGGGTCGAGCACGGCGGCGACGTCCCAAAGCAGCCGAAAAACCGGCATCCCGCCAAACGTATCCCATACCGCGGCAGTCACCCGCCCGCCGGGCCGCACAACCCGGCGCATCTCGGCGACGGCATGCTCTACATCGGGAATGAAGTGCAGCACGAGCATCGAAAAGGCGCAGTCGAACGAGCTGTCGGGAAACGGCAGCGACCGCGCATCGGCGTGCCGAAAAGTGAAGCGCGAGTCGCTGCTACGCCGACGCGCATAGTCGAGGAAAACCTCCGCCTGGTCGATGCCGGTAACGGCACCGACGTCGGCCGCTTCGGGCAACGCATAGCTGAGGCTGCCGGTACCGCACCCGACATCGAGCACATGGTCGCCGTCGGCGAGGCCGCCGAACCCGATCAGAAGCGGCGCCAGGCGGCGGCTCCAGCGTCCCATAACCTGTTCGTAGCCCACCCCATCTTGCGCCGGAAACACCGAGGGAGGAGCGGTTTTTGGATTAAAGGTCGTCGACATCGCCTGACATTCCTGTGTTGGCGCGGTCAGCTAAACCGCTGCCGTCAAAGCACGATGTACTTCCGCGACGATCTCGAATGATCGCTTGCGTTTGGCGTGGTCGAAGATGTTGGCGGTGACCATCAGCTCGTCGGCGCCAGTGCGGCGGATGAAATCGTCAAGGCCGCGGCGCACCGTGTCGGGGGCGCCGACGATGGCGCAGCCGAGCGCGTCATCGAGTATGGCGCGGGCGTAGGGGTCGAGCCGCGCCTCGAAGTTCTCGACCGGTGGCGGGACCCGGCCGCGGCGCCCGGTTCTGTTGTTCAGTGACGATTGCTGCAGTGAGGAATACAGGTACCGCGCCTCCTCGTCCAATTCCGCGGCGACAACGACGACCCCGAGCATGACCTTGGGGGAGGCGAGCTGCTCGGATGGGCGGAACCGCTCGCGATAGATCTTCATCGCGTCCATCATCATTGCCGGTGCGAAATGCGAGGCGAACGCGAAGGGCAGCCCGAGATCGGCCGCAACCTGAGCGCCATAGAGGCTGGAGCCCAGGATCCAGATCGGCACTTCGAGACCGGCTCCGGGCACCGCGATGACTGCCTGATCGGGTTCGGCAGGTTGGAAATAACCCATCAGTTCGACGACTTCCTGGGGAAAGTTTTCGGCGCCGCCGAGCAAGGCTCGACGTACGGCGCGGGCGGTAATCTGGTCGGACCCCGGGGCGCGGCCCAGGCCCAGCTCGACCCGCCCGGGATGCAGGGCGGCGAGGGTGCCGAACTGTTCCGCGATCAACAGCGGAGCGTGGTTCGGCAGCATGATGCCGCCGGCGCCGATCCGGATTTTGGTCGTTCCGGCCGCGACATGGGCGAGCGCCACCGCGGTCGCGGCGCTCGCGATGCCGGGCAGGTTGTGGTGCTCGGCCATCCAGTAACGCCGGTAGCCCAGCGCCTCGACATGCCGCGCCAGGTCGAGGGAATTGCGCAAGGCCTGACCGGCATCGCTGCCTTCAGTTATCGGCGCAAGATCGAGAACGGAGAGGGGGACCATGGATCGGCTCACTGTGGGTCCGGCCAGCGCGCATCTCGGACCAGGTAATCCGCCGAGCGGATCGCTGTGGCCAGCTCGGCCGGGCTCGCCATCGGCGGCTTGACGCCGCCTTTCAGCCCACTGAGAGCTGCGCGCACCGCG
>CAVOTD010000087.1:0-7186 GCA_963698995.1 uncultured Alphaproteobacteria bacterium
AGTAGAAAGAGAAGAAAGACTTAGAAGACAAGCACAGGAATCGGAAGGAGATGAAGGACCTAGCACTAGTCTAGGTAGTGGAAATGTACAAACAGGTAGAGAAGAATTGGAGGATGATTCAGAGTATGAACCGGAGGAACCAGCAAGAGAAGGATATCAAGAATCATCAGCATCAACATACAGAGGACCAACCGGATTTGATCAAATTGGAGCCTTTGCAAGAGGATCAATGCTTACAAGGACCTATGATGCCTGATAGAAGTTTCATGAATCGATTAATGTCAGGAGGAATGTCAGGTCTCCAGGGAAGTTTATCGGACAGAAGAGGAGAAGAATTACGTCAGGAAAGGGATTTCTATCGAGAAAAGGCAAAGGCATTGGAAGATCGAGAAAAGAAGAGACAAGGGAAAGAACCACAACGACCTCGAACACCCAGACCACCATCTGGACCAGAAGGAGGACCACCAGGAGCCACCAGGACCACCAGGAGGAGGACCACCGGGATTACCAGGAGGAGGAAATGCGAATAGAGACGCTGAGATCAGAAGGCAAAACCAATTACTCGGCATAGGAGGAAAAGGACCAAAGATGAAGGTACCAGAAGTGTTCACAGGAGATAGAGGAGATGTCACTCGATTTGTTCGACAATGCAAGGTCTACATAGCAACAAAATCAGGAGATTTCAGAAGTGAAATGGACAAAATGCTATGGATCACCGCACTTTGTGATGGAAAAGCAGTGGAAGGATGGGTAGATTGGATAACTTCCCTGTTGGACGGAATGACAACCGACGCTCCAAGGACAGCCCATGAGTTGTTAGGATTCCTCAAAGTCTACTTCGGAGATCCAGACGAAAAAACCACGGCATGCCATGAGTTGGATCGATTAACACAAACAGGACGAGTGGAGGCCTATGTCACCGCATTCCAATCCATTGCTTTCAAAACAAGATATACGGAAAATGAAACAACACATAGGTTCATAGCCGGATTGAAGTCAGCAATAAGGGATAGATGTTTGTCGGCATATCCTAAACCAGAAGGATTAGGAGAATGGATTGCCAGAGCATACGCAATACAACAGGCCTTCGACTTAAATGCCCAATACAATCGCGGAGAACCATTCCCTACTCAACAAAGAATCCCAGGAAGACTCACTCCTCAGGTGCAGAATCGATTCCCCAACCGAGGACGATATAATCCACCCAACTATCGACAAGTATTCAATCGTCCTCAAGTAGCACCACCAGCACAACCACAAGTCGCTCCACAACAAGGACAGAGAAATGATAGGAATAGGATGACATGTCATTTTTGCGGAAGATTCGGACATATGGAAAAGGATTGTAGGAGGAAATTAGGAACATGTTTAAGATGTGGAAAAGCAGGTCATCAAGCGAGAGATTGCAATGGTGTAGAGAAGGTTAGAGAAGTACAAGAAGAAAAGGAACAAGAAGAGCAGGGTTTTATCGAGGACTTGTAGATACAGGCAGGATCTCCAAGTCGAGAAAGAAGTTATCGAAATTGTATTCAATTACCAGAGAATGCTACGAAATATTTCTTGCAAGTTACTGCCGGGGACGAGGAAGTTTTTCTTAAGAAAGAAAGGAGGAAATCAGCTATCCATCAAAGTGCAATTGATGACCAAGGAAACCGGACGATGTATTGAGGCAAAAGCTCTAATCGATAGCGGATGCACCGGATGTGCAATCGATAGAGACTTTGTCAACAAACATAAAATCAATCGGAAAAGGTTACCATACAAAATCAAGGTCTTAAATGCAGATGGAACAGAGAATAGCTCAGGAAGGATAACGCATCATACAGAGTTAAAGATGCGTATGGGGAAGGTACATGAGGAAGAAATGGATTTCGGCATAACCAAGTTAGATGATCATGATATCTTTCTTGGATATGATTGGTTGGTAGAACACAACCCCGAGATCAATTGGAAAACAGGAGGAATTCGATTCTCAAGATGTCCAGACAAATGTAAAGAAATGGAAAAGATCAGGAGGAGTAATATTTCAATGGACATCAAGATTACCGAACATTTGGCAAAGGAAGAGAAGGATTGGAAGGAGATTGTACCAGCGGCTTACCACGGATTCACAAAGGTTTTCGAAGAAGGACAGTTCAACAAGTTACCAGAACATCGAATTTGGGACCACAAAATCGATTTCAAGGAAGGAACGGACTTGAACAAATTACAATGTCGAATCTATCCATTGACAAGACAAGAGGAGGAGGAGATGAACAAGTTCATTGATGAGAATTTGGAATCAGGAAGGATTAGAGTATCTCAGTCACAAATCGCATCACCATTCTTCTTTGTCAAAAAGAAGACAGCAGATCTAAGACCGGTCCAGAATTACATCAAGGTCAATGATGCGACTATCAAGGATCGATACCCTCTACCTCTAATCAATGAATTGTTGGACAAGTTGAAGAACGCGAAGATATTCACCAAAATGGACATAAGGAAGGGATACTACAATATTCGCATACGGGAAGGAGATGAATGGAAAGCAGCGTTCAAGACTTCACGAGGATTGTTCGAACCTTTGGTCATGTTCTTTGGATTGTGCAATGCGCCAAGCACTTTTCAAGCCTTCATGGATCACATATTCTCAAAAGCCCCTCATCGAGCTAATATGTTGATCTACTTGGATGATATTGAGATCTTCACTGAGTCGTTGGAAGAACATCGAGTAGTGGTCAAGGAAGTTTTGGAAATATTGGAAAAGAACAATCTATGCGTGAAGCCGGACAAATGCGAGTTTGAAAAGGATGAGATGGAATTCTTAGGATTCATTATTGGAAAAGGAATGGTCAAGATGGATCCAGGGAAGGTCGGAGCAGTTAAACAATGGAAAAGTCCAAAAAACAAGAAGGAGTTGCAGAGTTTCCTAGGATTTGCCAATTTCTATCGACGATTCATCAAGGATTTCGCCGAAGATTCATTGGCAATCACACCACTTACAGGAAAGAAAGAATGGAAATGGGAGGAACCACAGGAGAAAGCATTCCGAAATCTGATCGATAAAATGTGCAAGGAACCAGTACTATATACGATCAGGGATGAAGGGAAGTTGAAGGTAGAAGTGGATGGATCAGGATATGCGATGGGAGCAGTGTTGTTACAGGAACAGGAGGGACAATGGAGAACAATCACTCACATGTCGGAAACGTATAACGAAGCAGAAAGAAACTATCACACTGGAGATCGGGAGATGTTGGCCATTATGAAGGCTCTCAAGAAGTGGAGGCAGTACCTTGTCGGATCAGGACAATTCGAGATTTGGACGGACCACAGAAATCTCACGTACTTCCAAAAACCTCAAAATCTCAACAGACGACAAGCAGGATGGGTTAACAAGATGCAGGACTACGATTATACAATACACCACATTGAGGGAAAGAAAAATATTAGAGCAGATGCGTTATCCAGAAGAGAAGGAGAAGAAAACAAGAAAGAAGATAATAAAAACATCGTGTTATTACCGAAGGAAGTGTTTAGGAAGGTAGTAGGATTAGAGGAATATGAAGAAAAGAAAGAAGTAGACAAATCAAAAGCGGAGATTTGGATGAAGGAGTTTCATGATTCACCATTAGCCGGACATCCAGGAGTAAAGAGGATGACAAAGCTGTTGGAGAAGGTGGTTCATTGGGAAGGAATGAAGGAAGATGTAGAAAAATACGTGGAAGGATGCCAGGAATGTCAGAGGAACAAACCAGATCGGAGGAAGCGTACCGCACCATTACACCCTTTACCAATTGCTATGCATCCCTGGGAAAGGATATCAGTGGATCTCATTGGACCTCTACCAGAATCAAATGGATATGACGCCGTCATGGTTATCGTGGATTACTTCACAAAGATGAAAATCTTTATCCCAACGACAACCAAGTTAACGTCATTAGGAGCAGCGGAATTATTCAAGAATAATGCCTTCAAACGATTCGGAATACCCAAGGGAGTAGTGTCAGACAGAGGAACACAATTCGTTTCAGAGTTCAACAAGGAACTATGGAAGTTATTAGGAATCAAAGGAATGCCATCGACGGCCTACCATCCTCAAACAGACGGACAAACAGAGAGAGTCAATCAGGAGTTGGAAGTTTACCTTCGATTCTATGTGAACTACCAACAAGATGATTGGAGTCGTTGGTTAGACCAAGCGGAATTCGTTCAAAATTCCAACTTCCATGAGGCAATTCAAAATACCCCATTCCAGTTAATGCATGGCTTTACTCCCTGGGCAGGAAGAGAAGAAGGTAACTCGGATCGAAGTCCTGGAGCTACCGAGTGGAAATCGAGATTGGAAGAAGCAAGAAAACGAGCGCAGGAGGCATTAGAAAAGGCGAGAGAATCAATGAAAAAACATTATGATAGAAAGAAGGAGTTAGGAACGGAGTTCACAGAGGGACAGAAGGTGTGGTTGGACGGAAGAAATCTCAAAACCTACAGGCCGGGCAAAAAGTTGGATCACAAGAAATTGGGACCATTCACAATATTGGAGAAAATTGGAACAAGTGCATACAGACTTCAACTACCAAAATCATGGAACAGAATACATCCGGTGTTCAACGAAGTCTTATTATCACTATATCATCCACCCAATTATCCAACACAAGCCATACCGTCGACCCCCGGGACCAGTAAACCAAGAAGGGTGGCCTGAATACAGCGTGGAAGAGATTTTAGCAGCAAGAAAAAGAGGAAGAGGTATTCAGTACCTCGTTAAGTGGGACGATTACGGACACGAGGAGAATACGTGGGAGCCTCGTAGGAACCTCGATAACGCACAAGAGGCCATCACGGAATTCTACAACAAATATCCACAGGCCGTGCGGAGATTGGTCCAGACGTTGCAGAAAGAAAATAAGAAGATCGTTGTGGAGTGCAAAGGGGGGCATGGAGGAGTTTTCGAGGCGAAAACTGAGGATAGGAAGGGATATTGTCAGGATACGCTGACGATAGAGGTACGACGATCGTAGGAAGGGATAGCGCGAAGAGATTCGTAACTTATATGCCGCGGGAGGAGTTCGGATCGTCGGGAAGACAAGGGAAACGGGATAGCGGTATCAGGAACCACATCAGAAGGGATTAATCAGCTCGCGAGAAGAAACAGCCGGATTGGGAAGGTTTAGGAGGGTTCCACTTAAAAGCGACCCACACTGACTCCGCCGCAGCACTGGTCAATGCGCGGGAACCATTAGGTAATACATAGCCACAGCATGTATATAAACCGGTTGGAATCTGTAGGATTCCCCAGTTCTAGTATTCCTGTTATTCAATATATCGCTTTTAAAGTGATCTTGACAAAACCTGAATATTAGTAATATTATTCCTAGATGCCAGCTTGGCCCAACCTTTTAGATGCTGAAGACCAGAAGCCATCTATTCCCACCACCTCTGCCGGAATTTCAAGTGGCAGTTCCACTCGATATAGCCCTGGGCCAGCAGATTCAGATATTGAAATCGTGGACCCACCCCCGGAAATATTTTGGATAAAAAATGGCCATGCATTACGCACCTCACCTACCCTCCATCTGGAGGAAAAATGAACTTGACCACTCAAAATGCGGCCATCAAATCAATTATGCAACTTGGGATCAAGAAAGTATTCGGACAGCTCTTTTTTATTAATGCCTTTCCAGATGGCGATCTCAGGATCAAATTCAACCGGGATGCAATCTACGACGCTGCGACAGAACTAGACTATGCAGACATAGCTCATCGCATCTCAAACGACGTTGCTTATGTCAATCGACTGTCACCTTTAGTAAGTCAGTTTACCTACTGAAAACGGTCTATACTTACACAGGAAATCATATCTAGCTGGATGCCCGAATCAGTGGTATTCGAGGTGACATCCGAAAGGCTTGTGAGGCATCCATACCTGGTAACTTCGCCGTGGACACGCAAGAAGATATTGCAGCAGAGCTTGATCAAGAATCATACATCTATCGTCGTCACAAAACAGCAAGTCTCTTTTTTTGGATTGTGACTAACTACTAAATACTGCTCGATCATACCGTTTGATTGTAGAGTCGCAAAATTGAAAACGAGCGGCCATACCAACACATTATCATCAAGAGTGTTCTCAAGAGCCTCTTCTTTGATGGGCGAGGATCGATTGCCTCCATACATCAAGACAGGTTCAAGTCATCGCTGCCCGATGATGCTATTGCAAAATTGGAATTCGAGGTACCCGATTCAATGATCGCAGTGGTTGCAACAGCGGTGAGTAATACTATCTACTCTACTCTTGATCACCCAGACCCTTGATATCATTCCTTAGTTATTTGCGTGCATCTTGCAATGGGGCAAGTCAAAAAAGGAGCGAGTGGAGTTCAGCGTTGAACTTTGCTGATTATATTCCCGCCACCTCGCAATTCTGCATGACATCAAGACAAGGGGTCCCCGGGAATACCACGCATTGACTGCAGGGCTGTACAAATTTTGCATGTGAGTGGTAATATAACTTATTCTTATTCTTCATTTTTTTTTCCATCAGGGGGCAAAAGAATATGCATCGAAGCAAGTTATACGGGTTGATGTTACTGCTATGCCTACAACAATGGACTCGGATTAGTCGGACTCGCTACTTTGGAATCACCCTCGTTTACTGCTCCAGATTCAATTCTTAGTATACCGTGGTAGCCTACCTAGCTAGGATGATACTGTCAGGATACGCTGACGATAGAGGTACGACGATCGTAGGAAGGGATAGCGCGAAGAGATTCGTGAATTATACACCGCGGGAGGAGTTCGGATCGTCGGGAAGGCAAGGGAAACGGGATAGCGGTATCAGGAACCACATCAGGAGGGATTAATCAGCTCATGAGAAGAAACAGCTGGATTGGGAAGGTTTCAGGAGGGTTCCACTTAAAAGCGACCCACACTGACTCCGCCGCAGCACTGGTCAATGCGCGGGAACCATTAGGTAATACATAGCCACAGCATGTATATAAACCGGTTGGAATCTGTAGGATTCCCCAGTTCTAGTATTCCTGTTATTCAATATATCGCTTTTAAAGTGATCTTGACATTATACTAGAACTTCACTCTCCGTTCTCACTTTCGGTTAAGAAGTGACCTGTCTATCGTCGTTCTTACTCTACAGACAAACCGCAACCTTGACTATAGTGTACACCGTGTTGAGGGTGCATCAATGCGT
>CAVOTD010000088.1:0-4967 GCA_963698995.1 uncultured Alphaproteobacteria bacterium
TAAGCTTTGGCAAAGATTAGTTATGGTCAATGGTGCAATTTTATCAAGGATTTCAATGTCTTACGTCGTGAAATAGTGTGGCGAATTTTCGCGCGCAATGAAACGAAAATCAACGACTGCTAGTACTCACTTGCGGGCGATCGCGACCATGGATTTTGCGAGAGGCGGGATGCGCCGACTCGCTCAAATGTAACTTCGCGAAATCCGGCCTCCTCCAAGAGGAGGTTCATGGTTTTGACCGAAAAGAACTTAACGTGACCATCGTCCCACAACGGGCTGTGGTGGAAATCCCATCCTCCAACAACGCTGATCGACAAATTCTTGAGGTATCCGTGATACGGGGCAGAGATGACGCCAATGCCGCCTGGCGCGAGAAGATCATAGAAGGTCTTGGCGAGTCGCCGGGGCTCGAGGCAGTGCTCAATGACCTCTAGGCTGACGACCAACGGAAACGTGCCATACTGTGAAGCAAGATCGTCATAGGCGCTCCCGACGTGCAGGTGAACGTGGGGAAATGCCTCATTCGCAAGCGCAATTCCTTGCTCAGATGGATCCACCCCAGTCACGTCGAACCCGAGAGTGGAGAGCATGTTGGCGGTTGGGCCACTTCCACAACCGAGATCGAACGCGCGCTTTTCGTTCCATCGACGCTCAGTAACCAGCCTCCTAATGACTGGCCAGACGCACGCATGGGTCTCTGTTGGTGCAGTGTCACTATAAGCGTACATCAGAACTCCGTAAGTCCACGGATTCTATGACAAAGAGCCAATTAACCTGATCCATTGGCAAGATTGTTTCCGTACCTGTCAAGCAACTTGCCTGCGCTAACCCCCCTACCCAAGATCACGCCACGGCAATCGGTCTGCATCGCAATCTTTGGTCGCCACAACAGCCAGCACTGGCGAGGCATAGACTGGAAATCCCAGCTGGTTCAGGAGTTTGGACCATAGAAAATCGGTGATGGTCAGAAACATAGGCTGTTCCGAATAGACACGTCCGCGGAAAACAATAAAGTTTTTGTCTGATGGTTTTGTGAGATCCCGAATCATATCTCGATGCCAGCCGCGTGAAGACGTCACGGCAACAAACATATTGCAGGTGCCCGCCGTAGCGTAAACGACCGGCAGTTCACCGGTCATTTTCTGAATCCCAACAAGTTTGAATTGGTGGCTGCTAAGAAAGCGGACGACCTTATCTTCAGCTTTTACGATTGGGTCGCCAGTGTCGTTTGCATAAACAAGCAGCTTCCAGCCTACAGTGAGCGGAAGCAACAGAACGACAAGCCACTTAAGTGCGCGAGAACAGTTCACGCCTAACGCCCATGACGGTGAATGCACCCATGAATATAATTGTCGCCGTATTAAAAATCATATCGCCCCAAGCATTATGAAGCGCATGGAAATTGCTGTGGCTTAGGCCCTCGAGAAACATTCGGGTGGCGTTTATGGCTACGACCGAGACACATGCGAGAAGGCACCACAAGATATCCGCAGGCGACCTACGATGCGCCGTTATCTCTGCCGCGGTGACCCAGCACAGGAATGCTAAAGATACGTTTGCAACCGAGGAGCAGCCGGGGAATATGACGATGCTACCGGAGCCATCAGCGAACCGCACCATATTTCCGTCTCGCTGCGTACCCAACATCGTCGCTACCAACGTCGAGTCGAAGACCAAGAAATATTTTGCGAAAAATGCAAAAAGCACCTTGCTCCAAAGCATTGGCACAGTAACGGCCAGCATAATCGTCGCGCCGCGCTTGCCTTCGGATGAGCCGTTGGTGAAGAGGAGCTGGTAAAGGCTGAGTGCGGATACCGCAGCCCAATTCAGGTAACCAACCGATAAAGTCACCACAATTAGGAAAACCGCACCCACCGCAAGATCCGGCACCCGGATCTCGTCCGTTTTGTCACGGAGTAAAAGCGAAATGCCGGCAAAGCAGGCAAACACCACAACCGCACTGATGCTCAGGATAGTGCTCAGCCAGTCATCGCCATTGTGAAGGGCAATAATGACAACGCCGCCAATTCCATTGGCGCAGCCGAGAATATAGAGGCCAGCGAAGAACTCATCCCGCGGCATTGATCGGCGGAGCGCCGCTAGAAGCCCGTTGGTGGGCCCTGACCTGATATCGGAGGACGCAGTCATTCGATAAGCCTCACCCTCGACGTTTGCAGCCGATTTACTTCAGGATGGACCAGCGGGCCTGAGATCGTCAACACGCTAGGGTCGGACCCGCGGAATGCCGTCGCTCTATAGTCGATCATGGTGAATGTTACGCGGGAGACTTTCCATGGTCGCGGATCGAATTCGGCGCCCCCCGATCGAATGGCGGAACTTCAAATGCCCTCCGCTGCTGAGGCAACAGCTCGTCCTGAGACACAGCTCGCGTCGGGTAGCGGCAAGCGCGGCGGGCTTGCCCTTCTTGCCCAGTACATAAGAGCCCGCCCGTGGAATCCACCAGCGAGCTTTCAAGAAAACGTGCCGTTTGGTATTTTAGGCGGCCCCGAACTGCCGATCCAAGCTTACAGGTCGACGACGCCGCCACCAAGCAATCATGCCACCAAAGCCAAAGACTAACCCCGGAATGCCTGCGCCAGCGAGGGGGCCAGGAACGCCCTCGCCCTGACCTGATTTTACGGTGTAAGTGTCCGCACCGATATAACCAGTAGATGAGCAAGCGACTTTGCCATTGCCGTCAACCGTGCAGCCGCTGTCACCAACTTCTGCAACGAAATAAAACGGCGAACCGCTGTCACCACCCGTTCCGCCTAATACAATGTCGCTCAACAGCAACGAAGCGCTCGTTCCCGTAGCTGTAATATCAAAAGTCAGTTTCTGGTCGTTTGAGAAGTTACTTCCGTTCGGAAGCGTCAACACAAGGCCGTACAATTGCGATCCCATCCCATCAGGCGAAGCGCCCGCTATTAGCGCCCCCGAGGTCGGTGTCCAACCACCCTGGTCCGTCGTGGGTGAAGTAGGCGTAACGTTGCTCAGGCCCAACGTGCCGGTGAAGCCGGATAAATTGAACCAGAAGGCCTCGTTGTTGTCCGTCCCAGGACTGCCTTGCCTGAAATAAACACCCGTATTCAGCTGAACCGTAAAATCTAGTTCGGTCGTGGTATTGGTGGCATCCTGGCTCACGGTGACCGAGCCGCAGGCGCCCACTGCGTTCAAACAAGTGAAGCTCGTGTTTGCAACATCGAGCGAATAAACATTATCGGCACGTGCAGCAGAGCTGAAAGCCATGCTGATCGCAAGCGGTGCGATGGCGCCAAGCAGGCAAATACGCATTCTACTGAGCATCGGATTACTCCCAACCGATTTAGGGGGGTAGCAGATCGATGTTATCATAGCAAGCCAAAATTCACTTTATCTCAACGAGTAATGTTAATAGCCACGAGAAAAAAGCAAATGACACCAATGGCTTATCGACCGCCACTATGGGGAACAGAGATACTCCGACTGATGTTATACTTTAACGGCGCCGCCCTGCGCGTATCGATATGGGTTGTTCGGTTGTGTCTGCACCGCAACCCACCCCGGTGAGATAGTCCCGAACCAGCATCCGCCTTTCTTGGGGTACACAAAAAAACTCGCCGGCAAAAGATGCCGGCGAGCTTGTGAAGTTAGCTTTGGCGGTAAAAGTTCAAGCAGCGCCCAGCTGTCGATCCAAGCTCATGGGCCGACGGCGGCGCCACCAAGCCATCATACCACCGAAGGCAAACACCAGTCCGGGAATTCCGGCACCTGCGAGCGGGCCAGGAACACCAGTAATGGTATTACTGGTTGGCGACAAAAGGTCCATCCCATCGTTGGTCTGCCCTCCGCCGTCCGCCGTGATTGTAAAGACCTCCGTTATTGAGAAAGGACTACCGGCGACCACGAAGGATTGGCCGTTGACCTGGAGGGAGCTATTGCAGCCATTGACGTTGAGACACGGGCCAAGGGTCTGCGTCGTACCGAGCTGATCTTACCGTTGTAAACTGCCCGTCATTCGGGTCGACACACATCGCTTCTGCGACAGTCCACCCCGCGGGTACATTGGTCCAAGTAAAGTCCTGTGTGAGGCCGCTAATGGTACTACCGACTGTCGCAAGAAGGCCTTGTACCGTAACGTAAATGGTGAGCGATTGGGTACCACTGGTCATCAGGTCTTGCGCATCAACCGTGGTGCCGTTGAGAATATCATAAGGGTTGGAGTTAAAATCACTCGAACCGGTTACGCCCACATTAAAGTTTGTAGTGGTGCCACTCAGCGAGACAGTAGCGCCGCCACCGCTAAGACCCGTCGTAGTTACAGTGCCGCCATCCGTGGCTTCCAATGATATAATATCAGCCTTTGCCGCACTGATTGCGGCTGCGCCCAGCACGACGGCAAGAGCGGTCGAAGAAAGAAGCTGCTTCATGACGGCTAGACTCCCAGAGCTGATCCCTAACTCAATGTGATCTTATCACTGCCCTGGACTTTGTCTAGCGCGATTTTGATGCTCATTAACAAAATCACTGTTATTATATTATCATATTGATTTTATTAATAAAATTGGCCAATAAGCTTAGGTCGCCCTGCCCTCGCACGCCAGGCATTGTCTTGGATCAACCTTAACAAGCCCCATTTCCGCTTGGGCGGTGGTGCACCACCGCGCGTGATAATGTGATTAGAAATGTTAAGCATCGAATCGGCCAATGCCAAATGGCTCCCGCATTCGATTTGAAAACCAACCGACATGGCCCTAAAAGCACCGGCAGGACCCCAACCCATTGATTGAGTGATCTTCATGGTGAACCTGCCGCGTTACTGGCATTTGGCTTGTGCTCTGTGCCTCGTGCTCTTGAGTGCGGGCTGTAGCAAAAGCCCCCCGACCAAGGATCAAATTCTGTCGCGCGCAAACGATCACTTTGCGGCGGGACAGTATGTCGCGGCGGAGGCCGACTATCGTGAGGCGCTGCGCGTGGACCCGAAAGAT
>CAVOTD010000089.1:0-27429 GCA_963698995.1 uncultured Alphaproteobacteria bacterium
TCATCGCGGAGGCGCTCGCGGGAACATCGACGATGGTTGCAAACTCGTGAACGCGGCCAAGGTTGCCCGAATAGCCCACCACAAACTTGTCTCGCAGCCCCCATTCCCCGAGGAGACCGTTGTGCGCCCGATCGACTGGTCGGATCGCCTTCCGTCCGACCAGTCATGGATGATCGTCAAAGTGGAGGATGGGGTGCCTCGATCCGCGAGCAAGGCCGCCATTCGTTGGCTAAGAGCGACATTGCATCGGGCTTTTCGCAAGAGATGTCGCGGAGGCGGCACAGCAATCGGGTAAGGATACTTCGCGCCTTCAGCATGCCGAGCAAGATAGCCACTTCCGGGTATACAGGTCGCGGATCGAGTTCACTAGAACTGCTCCAGTCCTAGTAATCGCCAGCATCGCGGTAATCGAGAGCAGTGGCGGGTATCGGTGTATGCCACGACTACCACCCGCGGCCGCGCGTGGCGGCGGATAAGCCACCAGGCGCTCGCGTGAAATGTCAAATATTCAAACCCTCGACCAACCAGGCCGGCGCGGCCAAAAGATGACGACCAAATCCGGTGCACCGTGACGCCGCAATCTCGTCGACCGCCGAAGCCAGGGGTTTGCCGTCGTGAAATCGTCGGCCGGTGGCGACGTGGACAGTACACCCAGCTTTAGCCAAACCGAATGCCAAGCTAGATATAATCCGGCTCGTCGCCGACTGTCTGGAAAAAAAGAAGCGGTTCACAAAGACCACGTTCAAATATGTTCCGTCTCGGTGTAGGTCTGACTGCATCCGAATAACCGTTCCGTTCGGCGCTGAGCATTAACTGCGACAGTACGCAAGCGATCTCGCAATCGAAAAGTCTGCAAAAAGCCGTAAATGGAGGGGCGTCAGCATCGTTGGATTGGAGAATATTGGCCAACCCGGTAGCCCTTTTAAAACCTTTTGGGCAATCCGAGCAAGAACCTATCGAATTGATTAAGCGCGCCCGCCGAACGGCGCTACCCGCATTGGCGAGATCGGCGGCAAGAAAACACTGCTATTGTATAGGCGCGAAATTGACCCCGTTTCTGGTGAGCATAGTGGCAGTCAGCGCGGACGTTCAGTTGGGTAAAGACGTCATTATTCATCATCGAGAGTTGGTCAATCTGTACGGCTGCACGATCGGCGATGCCTCGCGCATCGGCGCATTTGTCGAGATCCAGAACAACGTGCGCATCGGCACACGGTGCAAGATCTCGTCGCATAGCTTTATCTGCGATGGCGTAACTATCGAGGATGAAGTCTTCGTAGGGCATGGCGTGATGTTTACGAACGATCTGTACCCGCGGGCGACGAACGTGGACGGATCGGTGCAAGGCGACGGGGACTGGGCGGTTGTGCCGACAGTGGTGCGTCGGGGAGCGTCGATCGGGTCGAACTCTACTATCCTCGCCGGGCTCGTAATCGGAGAGGGAGCTTTGGTCGGCGCCGGCGCCGTAGTGCTTGCGGACGTGCCCGAACATGCAATCGTGGCCGGGGTGCCGGCCCAAGCGATCGGTGATGTGCGTCGGAGGAAGGCGACTGATGCCAGCGGTGGCTTCAGCTCCGCCGAATCCGTTAGAAAGGCGGAAGCATGATAGGGATCGGGGTGGTCGGCTACGGCTATTGGGGCCCTAATCTAGCTCGCTGTTTTGCCGAGACCGATGGATCCTTTCTCTCAGCTATCGCCGATACCTCGCCCACTGCGCTCGCACGTGCTCGGAAACGTCACCCCTCAGCTCGGCTGACAGCCGAGTGGCGCAGCCTCCTGGACGACCCGCAGGTTGGCGCGATCGCCATCGCGACACCGGTTCGGAGTCATCATGAGATTGCTGTGGCCGCATTGCGCGCCGGTAGAGCATGTTCTTGTCGAAAAGCCGATAACGGCGACGTCTGTTGAAGCACGGTCTCTCATCGAAGAGGCCCGCCAACGCAGACTCGTCCTAATGGTGGACCATACCTTCGTATACTCCGGCGCTGTGGGGAAGATTCGGGAACTGGTAGCGAGCGGCGATCTCGGGCAAGTTTTTTACTATGACTCGACACGCATCAACCTGGGTTTGTTTCAGCAGGACGTGAACGTTCTTTGGGATTTGGCAGTCCACGATTTGGCTATCATCCAATTTGTGCTGGACAGCATGCCGGTTGCGGTCTCGGCGAATGGCTTCAGCCATGTCAAAGGCAGTCCCGAAAATATGGCACAAGTCACGCTATATTTCGATGATGGTTCAAATGCTCACTTGAATGTGAATTGGCTCGCGCCCGTCAAAGTTCGGCAAATATTAGTTGGCGGGAGCCGAAAGATGATCGTCTATGACGACCTCGAGCCGAGCGAGAAAATCAAGGTCTACGACCGAGGCATCAACGTGTCCGACAATCCGGAGGAAATCTACCGCATGCTCGTCGGATATCGGGTCGGCGACATGTGGGCTCCTAAAGTTCCTGCAACGGAGGCATTACTGACCGAAACTGAACACTTCATCGCCTGTATCCAGAACCGCCAGACGCCAGTCACGGATGGCGTCCTTGGACTTCGCGTCGTCGAATTGCTTGAAGCAGCAACGCGGTCCATGCGGCATCGCGGCCATCCAGTCGAGATCGCGCCGCTACGGATGGCATCGTGATCCTTCCGCGGTTCGCCCGTACAGCGCCAACCCATCGGCGCAGAGGCTGCCGTCTTATTGACTACGTTTTGGGATAGTGGATCTTGACCATCGGCGTTGGTATTCGCAGGACTTTGAAACGGCATACTAGCACCTGGCGGACGCGCAACGGGGTCGAGGAACGTCATTTCCAGGTAGGAGCACTCGCCGACTCGGCTGTGGCTATCGGTTTCGTCGACATTGCCGATCACGGCATTAGCACGCCACTGTGCCGCTCGATCACCAACCCCATCATTTTCGCCTGGCCTTCTCGGGCCCGGAGCCTGTTTACGTCGGGCTCGGTGGTGAAAGCCTCACGATTACTGCCAGACGATTTGACAGCTGCGTTCGAAGTAGTTCATCAACTAATATCCTACCCGTGCTGGCATAAGTGCGATGAATGGCCTAGATCTCGTGACGGTAATAATACCGGCGTTTAATGCAGCCGGGACGATAGACGAGACGCTTCGTAGCGTTCGGTCTCAGACACATCGGCATTTGGAGATCATAATCGTCGATGATGGCTCTGAGGATAGAACGCCTCAAATCGTTCTGAAGCACGCCGGGGAAGATCGGCGCGTCCGGCTGATACAGCAGCCTAACGCTGGAGTGGCGGCGGCGCGGAACCGGGGAATTGCAGCAGCCAGAAGCAGCATTCGTTGCCCCGATCGACGCCGACGACCTCTGGCGGTCCGACAAGATCGAAAGACAGCTTGCAGCGCTCCACCAAGGTGGAGAAGCGGTGGCGCTCGTCTACACATGGTCCGCGATAATCGATGAGGACAGCCGCATCATTGGCTTCTCTCCTAGCCCGACTTATACGGGCGTAGTGCTTGATCCTATGGTGCGAGGTAATATTTGCGGAAATGGCAGCTGTGTGCTGATGCGCAAGAAGGCGGTCATCGAAGCGGGAGGTTACGACCCCAGCCTACGAGCCCGTTCGGCACAGGGTTGCGAGGACTTCCAGCTATATTTTCGTATTGCGACCCGGCACGAGTTTGCAGTTGTACCCGATCACCTGACTGGTTACCGACGGACCGATGCGGGCATGTCGGCAGATGTGTTACAGATGTTGAGATCCTGGGATATGGTTTCGGAGGAAATGTGCAGCAGCTATCCTGAGCGTGCGTCGGAGATCAGAGCTCACCGCGCTTATTTCCTTAGCTATATGTACAATCGTGGTTTAAGTGCTCGACGCTGGGGCGCCGTGCTGCAGATTGGGGCGATGCTTATTCGACAGAGGCCGCTTAACGGAACCAAACTGCTGTTCGGGACACCCACTCGTCTGGTCATATCGCGGCTTTTATCGGCTTGGAATAGCCAGGAGGCGCCACCTCTAGCGCGGTTCGTTACTGGGATACCGTCGTAAACGTGCCGCGGCTGAGCTCCAGCTGTGGGCAGACCCATGTGGCTCAGAACTCGTAACCGACCGGGATACCCCCGACCGGCTGATGAGACATCGGCGGTTGTCGCGGGCGTCCTGCGCCTTTCCCAGGCTCAGGGGTGGCTGCTGCCACTGCCTGTAATTTTAGGGTTGGCGGCCTCTTTCGCCGAGGGTCTTGGTGTCAGCCTGATTGTGCTTTTCCTGTACTCGATCGTGGATCGCCCCAGCGAAGCAGCCGCGATGAATGGAATTATCGGGCGAGTTCTTGGGATCGCAGCGCACACGGGCGGTGGAACGAGGCTGGCATTGCTGACCTTCGCTATGGTCATCGCCAGTGCGGCGCTAAGCTTTGCCTATGATATGATCAATGCAGCTGTCCGAAACCGGCTGAGTGAGGCGGTGCGGAACCGTCTGCACAGTCAGTTTTTGGAGGTCTCGTACGACTTCATCCTCCGCCAAGATCAAGGACAGCTGCTGAATGTCTTGGCCAGCGAATCTTGGTCAGTCGGAGAGATGTATCTGTGTATCTGCCGTATACTGATCAACACAGCCTCGGCCGTCATATTTGTCCTCTTCCTTATTGCAGTCTCGTGGAAGCTGCTACTTGTCGCCGCCGTCGGAGTGCTGCTTCTTCTCGTAGCGATGCACTATCTTTCCGATCCGGCTCGTAAATTGGGACTGCGCACAAGATCGCAGCATCAGGGTCTCGCTGAACGGATGCTCGTCATGCTTCAAGGCATGCGTGCCCTCCGCGCTTTCGGTCAGGAGCCGCGATATCAGCAGAATTTTGAGCTGGCTTCAGCCGAAGTCCGACAGACGTCGATCCAGCTGGAGCGCCTCAACGCCCTTGTGTCTCCAGTCGTCCAGATCGGCTACTTCGCGGTTCTGATTGGAGTGATACTTGCCAGCGATCCGATGGGGGTCTCGGCCGCTGCGACCTTAACTGCTGTCGCCCTTCTCTATCGTCTGCAGCCGCACCTGCGTGAGCTCGAAGGCAATTTCTTGCGCGCCGCTCAATTGAGGGCTCCCACTCGTAATGTGCTGAGGATGCTCGACCGCTCTGGCAAGACTTTGGCATCGGGGACGAGGCCCTTCAGCGGATTGAGGCAGGAAATTCGGTTTGAAGCAGTCTGCTTCACCTACACCGGGGCACGCTCCCGGACTTTCAACGACATAAACTTTGCAATTCCTATGGGCTCCGTCACTGCGTTGGTCGGTACGAGCGGGGTTGGTAAGACGACCATAGTAAACCTCCTCCTTCGGCTTTGCCGGCAGGAATTCGGATCTATTATTGTGGATGGTGTTCCCCTTGAAGAATTGAGGCGGACGGACTGGCTGTCGAAGATCGCCGCTGCCGGGCAAGACGTCGATCTGATTGAAGGCACCGTGAAAGATAACCTCAACGTGGCTTTGCCGGATGCTGACCTTCAGGCGATGCGTGCTGCGGCGAAGACCGCAAGTATTCTCGATCTGATTGATAATTTACCTGAAGGTTTCGACAGCTGGATCGGTCAACAGGGCCTGAAACTTTCGGGTGGCGAGCGACAGCGGATGGGGCTGGCCCGCGCAATTCTCCGCGACCCCGACATTTTGATCTTGGATGAAGCAACCAATGCCTTGCACAATGGCCTAGAAAGCGATATCTGGGCCGCAATTCGTCAGAAGCTCCCCGGTCGTACGCTGCTGGTGATCACCCACCGGCTCGAGTTTATCACGTCGGCGGATCAGATCATCGTTCTCGGTTCGGGCAGTGTGCTCGAATCCGGGTCTCCTGCAGAATTGCTCTCTCGCCCGGCAAGCGCCTTATGGACATTCCTCAAGGATTTGACCGACGCTCGGGGTCAGCCGCAATTGTCAAACGGCAAGCAATCGGGACCCCGGATCGGCACGGAAAAGGGACCCCTAACCGGCGTTGGGGCAGGTTTGTCCCGGTAGCGATAGGAGGGTCCCGCGCGAACGTGAGCAAGAAGCGCCTGATGAACTCGTCGGCGCTGAGCGTCATTGTGCGGTACCGCGTTCTCAACATCCTGTCGCGGCATCGTGAGCCCGAGCCGGCGGTGACGATCCTGACCCCCGATGCGCGCAGCTGCGACATCTGCCAATCGCCGATTGCGCTCGCTATGACAGCCTGCGGAGAGCTTCCTGATGGAGCGCAACGACATTCTCGATCTGATGTCGACGCTCAAGCTCTACGGCATGCGGGCGGCATACGACGAGGTGATGACCACCGGCATCAAGCGCCGGCAACGAGCCGCCGCACATCGATCAAATATCAGCTGACTATCGCCAAGCTGCCGCTGGCCAAGGACATCGACGAGTTCGACTTCACCGGCACACCGGTCAACGAGGCGATGATCCGCAATCTGGCGAGCGACGCCTTCCTCGCCGAACAGCGCAATGCCGTGCTGATCGGTGGAACCGGCACCGGCAAGCGATCTTCCCTATCCACACCGCGATGTCGTAGTTTCTCCCCAACCAGCGGCAGGGAGGGTGAGGGGTGCGCCGGCATCGAAGAGGGCGAAAGCGCGACCCGCATGCTCGACGGCGGCAAACCACCCGCGCCGGCCGGCGCGGCGGACCCAATCCGGTGGCGCGACTTTCGTTGAAGACTGCCGTCGTTCTACCTAGTTTAGTAAGCATAGATATTTACAGTGTGCTGTCAAGTTTGAGCAAGGTGCGATACTGGATACCTCTCGCAAAGTCTCCGCCTCGTGACTTTAGAGGCAGTATTCGCTCATAAAGCGAACAGCCGAGCGATATAGTTGGTCGAGGCATTAGACCCACCGTGGCTTCAGACCCTGCACAACCGTTATCGCGTTGCACCATGAATCATGGCGGCGCGCGACAGCGCGGTGGAGAGGCGTGCCGAAGGTATCTGATCGCAGTTTGACACACCACTGTAAATAGGTGTACTGTCAAATGGCAAATGTCTCACCTTAAAGAGGGGCGATCAATATCGGCGTTTGCCAATCGAATGGATGAGCCGAGGATATCGACATGGACGAACGCAGTCTGCCGTCGCAGCTACCGAATGAATTGGTCGCTCAGCGTGAGGCATTTTATCTCGACTTAAATGCTAAGAATGTCGAACCGCTTTGGCGGGCTCTCGCGAGCGCCGCGCCCAAAGAGCCGCGCGTCCAAAGCGTTCCTCACATTTGGCACTGGCGCGACGTACGGCCACGCATTTTACAGGCAAGTAATCTCGTAACAGCACAGGAGGCGGAGCGGCGTGTCCTCATGCTGATCAACCCGGCGTTCGAGGCCAAAAGCTTTCGAACCGTGGGCCTCATCTTCGGCGGCATCCAGTTGATTATGCCGGGTGAGATCGCGGATAGCCATCGCCACACACCAAACGCTCAGCGCTTCATTATAGAGGGTAACGGTGCCTATACCGCAGTAGAGGGCGAGCGAACGTATATGCGCAAGGGCGACTTTGTCATGACGCCGACTTGGGCTTGGCATGATCATGGCAACGACAGCAACGAGCCAATGATTTGGCTAGACGGCCTGGATTTGCCCTTTGTAAATCTCTTGGATGCCAATTTCTTCGAAGACTACGTAGAGGGTGACGGCCACATGCAGCCGATCCATCGCCGGCCTGAGGATGCCAGTCACCGCTGGGCTCGGAATCTGCGACCAGCTTGGCAAAATGTCCGCAATCAAGCGGTATCACCAATACTCAACTATCGTTGGAAAGACACGCGGGCGACGCTGCACGAATTGCGTGAGGAGGCAGGCAGCCCTTACGACGGCGTCATAATGCAATACGTCAACCCGCTCACGGGCGGATCGACGTTGCCGACAATTTCGGCCTATCTGCAGCTTCTGCGCGCTCGTGAACACACACAATCGCACCGCCACACTTCAAGTACGGTCTATCACGTGGCCGAGGGCGGCGGCAGCAGCTTTATCGGAGGCAAAGCTATTGATTGGGAAGAGGGTGACACCTTCGTCGTCCCGTCATGGGTTTGGCACGAACATCAGGCTCTGAATGGCGAAGCGGTTTTGTTTTCCTACAGCGACCGACCAATCATCGATGCGTTTGGCCTCTACCGCGAAGAGACCGCCTCAAAAAAATGGCAAAGCTAAACAGCTGATTTGGTTGGTTGCTATCGTACGAGGGCGATCAAGTATTGCTCTTGTTGCATCACCTTAGGTCCGGGCGGCAACGCAGCATCGTCCCTACTAAATTTACCTGCTCTGGGAGGAAATATTAATGTCGCCGACCCAGGTCAGACCGCCGTTTCGGACGGAACAAATGGCAAGCTCGAAGGCGCTGCTCGATCTGCGTGTCAATACGCACGCGGTTCGCCGCCGATCCTATCACAGCTTCTCTGCCCGCGAGAAAAGTTGAGCATAGGTCCAATGCATTGATCAGCCACTCAAATGTTTAGGCATATCGCAAAAGGTCGGCGCATGTGCTCGGCTCGCCAGTTATCGACAGCGGACGGTAGTTCGGAGATCAAAATGTTCCAGACTCTTACACGTAGTGTTGATTACTGGTTGCGGGTTCTTCGTTTCTCTAGCGAACGCAGAAACACCGACGATCACAACTCAGGGCACCGTGCTGATCACGCTAGGCACCGCGGGTGGCCCGCGTCCTCGACCGACCAGATCGCAAAACGCCAGCCTGCTGCTGGTCAATTCGACGCCGTATCTGATTGATGCTGGTGAGAACGTTGTTCGCCGGATTGCTCAGGCGAACGTTGATTTTACGAAGGTGGGTCGAGTCTTCATCACTCATGGTCACAGCGACCACACTCTCGGATTACCTGCTCTTCTCGCGACCCAGTGGGAATTCCAGCGCCGTGATCCAACCGAGATCTACGGACCACCAGGCACTGAAACGTTCGTCCACGGCGTGCTGGACATGCTGTCAGGCAATTCCGCTATTCGATCCACAGAAGGCCTTCCTCAGCCGTTCGAAAAAATGGTCACTTCGCATGACGTACAACCCGGCCTCGTCTATCAGGACAAGAACGTCAAGGTGACCGCAGTTGAAAACGCTCACTATCATTTTCCGGTCGACAGCCCCGCATACGGAAAATTCAAGTCATACGCTTACCGTTTCGAGACCTCGGATCGCGTCGTTGTCTTTACGGGCGATACCGGGTCCTCCGACGCTGTTGTTGAGCTCGCGAAAGATGCAGACGTGTTGGTGAGCGAGATCATTGATCTCGATTCGATCCTCGCGCTCTATACTCGCAACGGAGTATGGCAAGCCAAGACGCCTGAAGAACAGGCTGCTTGGCTCCGCCATCAAAACGAGGAGCACCTATCGGCCGATGCAGTTGGAAAACTTGCGACAGCCGCGGGGGTCAAGAGCGTCGTCCTCACGCATCTGACACCGACCGCTGATCCGAACGATGACTACGAAAGATTAGTCGTCGCGGTGCGCAATCACTTTAGCGGCAGCGTCGTTGCCGCAAAGGATCTTGCCCGATATTGAGTGGTGAGAGAAATGTTTGGTCTCGCAGATTCCAGGTGTGAGCTAGAGAGCTTTGAGATGTCGAATGGGCCGCCCCGGGACTAGCATTTCCGCAGCGGCGACGATGGCATTGGCGTCGATGCCGTAGTGCCGATAGAGGTCAGGAAGGGACCCTGTCTGGCCGAAATGCTCGACGCCGAGCGGCCGCACGCGATGGCCGTGGACTGCGCCCAACCACGCCAAGGTCGCCGGATGGCCGTCCAGCACGCTGACGATGCCGCAATGCCGCGGCAAGCCGGCGAACAACCGCTCGATGTGTGATCGGGCATGGACCAGGCCGCGCTCGCGCGCCCGACACGCCGCGGTCCAGCCAGCATTGAGGCGGTCCGCCGAAGTGACGGCAAGGAGCCCGACGTCACGGCGGTCCTCAGCCATCAGCCCAACCGCCTGGATCGCCTCGGGCGCCACGGCACCAGTATAGGCCACCAAGACCTGGCAGTTCGGCCCGGGCTCGCGCAGCCAATAGGCACCATCGACGATCGCCTGGCGCAATTCCGCTGTCGTCTCACGCCGGATCTGCTCGACCGGCCGCGTCGACAGGCGCAAATATGTCGAGCCGCCGGTTTCGTCGCGCAGCCAGTTCCGTTCGGATGGCTCAGCGCCCCCGTCACGCTGGATATAGTCGAGCGCGAAGCGGAGAATTACCGCGAGCTCGTCGACGAAGGCCGGCTCGAAAGCGGCAAGGCCGTCCTGCGCCATGCCGATCAACGGCTCGGCGATCGACTGGTGCGCGCCGCCTTCCGGTGCCAGCGTCAGTCCCGACGGCGTTGCCACCAGGATGAAGCGGGCATCCTGGTAGCAGGCGTAGTTGAGCGCATCCAGACCGCGGGCGATAAACGGATCGTACAGTGTACCAATAGGGAGGAGCCGCTCGCCGTTGATGGAATGGGACAACCCGAGCGCAGACAATAGGATGAACAGGTTCATCTCAGCGATGCCGAGTTCGATGTGCTGACCCTTGGGAGTAAACTCCCAGTTGAAGGTCGATGGAATTCGCTCGCTCTTGAAAGTATCGACCATGCTCTCGCGCGCGAATAGGCCGCGACGATTGACCCATGGTCCAAGATTGGTTGAGACGGTAACGTCAGGCGAGGTTGTGACGATGCGCTCGGCCAGCGATGTCTTTTCGCGAGCGAGTTCATTGAGCAGGGCACCGAAACCGAACTGCGTGGACATTTCCGGCTGAATTGTTACCGCCAGCTGTTCCGGTACCGCGAGTTGCGGAGACTTTAATCGACGCTCGCCGACCGAAGCGAATGGCACTCTGCTGAGGAACGCATTCATTTGCTCGGGGTTCACGCGGAGTCCCTCGAACAAATCCCACTCTTGCCCAGCGCGAACGCTCATTTCTTCACGAAAGATTTCCATCTGCGCCGGCGTCATTAGGCCGGCGTGATTGTCCTTATGGCCGGCAATTGGCAGGCCGAAGCCCTTTACCGTGTAGGCGATGAAACAGGTCGGCCGGTCGTGATCGATCTTGTCGAAGGCTTCGATAATTGACGGCAAGTCGTGGCCGCCAAGATTGTTCATCAGCCGTGCGAGCTCGGCGTCGGAGCGAGATTCGATCAGCTTCGTCACCGGCCCTTGGTCGCCGATCTCGTCCATCAGGCGATTGCGCCACGCCGCGCCGCCTTGGAACACCAGCGCTGAGTAGAGCTGATTGGGGCAGCGATCGATCCACTGCCGCAATGTCTGGCCGCCTGACTTCGCGAAACGCCGCTTGCTGGAGTGAGCCATATTTGAGGATCACCACGTCCCAACCGAAATTCTTGAACAGTTGTTCGTAACGCTCCCACAGCCCTTCACGCACGACCGCGTCGAGACTTTGCCGGTTATAGTCGATGATCCACCAGCAGTTGCGCAGGCCATGCTTCCAGCCTTCGAGTATCGCCTCGAAAATGTTGCCCTCATCAAGCTCGGCGTCGCCGATGAGCGCAATCATCCGGCCCTCGGGACGTTCGAGACCCCAACCGTGGGCGCGCACGTAATCCTGGGCCAGCGAGGAGAACAAAGTCTGCGCGACCCCCAGCCCAACCGAGCCAGTGGAAAAGTCGACGTCGTCGGTGTCTTTGGTGCGCGACGGATAGGATTGCGCGCCTTTGTAACCGCGAAAGCCTTCGAGTTTCTCCAGGGTCTGTTTGCCGAGTAGATACTGAATTGCATGGAAGTTCGGCGACGCATGCGGCTTGACCGCGACGCGATCCTGCGGCCGGAGCGTGTGGAAATATAGCGCCGTCATGAGGGTAGCGAGCGAGGCCGACGAGGCCTGATGCCCGCCGACCTTCATGCCGTCCACGTTATTCCGCAGGTGGTTGGCGTTGTGGATGATCCAACTGGCCAGCCAAAGAACCTTGCGCTCGAGCTCGCCGAGAATGGCCAGATCGCCTTCGGAGATTGAGCTATGCATCACCGGCCTCGCGAAATCCTTCGTCAGAACCAATGTCGCGCATAGTGGGTGGCATTATCTGCCAAACTGAACCACAATATTTGAGTTTATTAACTCATACTGCTACAATAGCCGCTCATATTGGTGGAAAATGGCAAAAAGAACTATCGATGCAATCGATCGCAAGATCTTGGATCATCTCCAGGCCGATGGTCGGATGAACCTCAGCGACTTGGCGGAGAAGGTCGGGCTATCGCCGTCGCCTTGCCTGCGGCGCGTGCGGATCCTGGAACGCGACGGCGTAATCGCGCGCTATGTGGCAGTGCTCGATCAGCGCGCGGTAGGTCTGCCGGTTAGCGTTTTCGTATCGGTCAAGCTTGAGAGGCAGCGCGAACAATCACTCGACCGTTTCGCTAAAGCAGTCGAACGATGGCCAGAAGTGCTGGAGTGCTATCTAATGACCGGTTCGCGGGATTATTGGCTGCGCGTCGTGGTACCCGACCTGGACGCGTATCAGCGCTTCGTTAGGCAAAAGCTCACGCGAGTTGAAGGCATTGCGTCGATTGAATCCAGCTTTGCGCTGGAGCAGGTGAAATATACAAATGTGCTGCCAATTGAATAGGATCGAATGTCTCATTCGGTTCTTGCGCCGAGACTTGCGGCAAAAGGAGTTCACTTATCACCAAAGCCAATCAGAAAAGCCACCCCCTTAGAGTCCTTGGTTTAGTTCGATAGTCGACTTTCAGACATCAAGTTTTTAATGTCGGGCATGACCAATCAAGCGACAAACTTTGTGAAATCGCCCACTCATTGCGGTCGACCTTGAAGTTTTGGCCAACCAGGAGAACTCAAATGGAGCTTCCGAAAATGACGCTGGCCCATATCCGCAATTACGCTGCATCAATACCGCGGGAGTGAAAAAGGAGAGTCAAACGATCCTGCTTGTCGGGAGCGTTCGCTGCCGAAGTGACGCGATGTGTTTGGGCTGCTCGCGCGTGAGCGTTGGCGGCGACAGGCGATCAGGTTCGGGGGGCGTGGGAGCAAGCCGAAGGCTTGCAGGGACGACCGGCAGCCTACGCACCTGTTGACTTTGATTTGGTCCAGTGAGATTATTCCATTTGGAATGAATTACAAGGCGCGGACGCTAGCCGCGCGTCGTGGAAAAGGGAGACGCTGTCGGAACGCCAACTCGAATTCGGCGACGGCACGCGGCGCATGGTGGCGTCCGCGCATTGTTTCGGTCGTGCCTGGAGAGGCGGTCTCGACAGCGCGGAAGGCGATGAGTTTGTTATCGCTGACATTGGCATGCTGGACATATGATCGGGTCAACGCACTCAAGACCGGCCGCGTTGCTATCGAGGGCGTCGATCTGACCATGATGCAAATGCCCGTGGAGGAAATGTTTTATCGGGTATTTCATCATCATGAGTTCGACGTCGCTGAGATGTCGCTGTCGTCGTACATGATGGCCCGCTCGGCGGGCGAATGGGTTTATGAGGCAATTCCCGTCTTCCTCTCGCGGATGTTTCGCCATTCAGCGATCTTCGTTCGGAGCGATCGGGGTATAGAACATCCCCGCGATCTAAAAGGCCGACGGGTTGGAGTGCCCGAATACGCGCAGACTGCAGCGATGACTGCCCGCGGCGTGCTGCAGGACGAATACGGGGTCAGTCCGCACGATCTTTACTGGATTACAGGGGGCCTGGAACAGCCGGGCCGGCACGAAAAGCTGCCCCTCCATATTCCTGGAATTGAAATCCAGCATTCAACGGACAAGAGTTTGTCGAACATGCTGCTTGATGGCGACATCGATGCGCTGATCAGCGCCCGCAATCCGTCCTGCTTTGTGTCAAGCAAAGATGTGGTGCGGCTCTTTCGCGACCACGTCGCGACCGAGAAGGCTTGGTATGCGCGGACCGGTGTCCACCCCATCATGCACACCGTTGGGATTCGAACAGCGCTCATTTCTGCGCATCCCTGGTTGCCGGCGTCGGTGATGAAAGCCTTCTCACAGGCACGAGCAATCTGCCTGTCGGAAATCGACGGCACCGGGGGCGCCGCGATGGCGACGCTACCGTGGATGACCGATTACGTCGAAGAGACGCGCAGCCTCATGGGTGACGACTTCTGGCCCTACGGCTTTGCCCGCAATGAGGCAGCGCTGAAAACAGCGGCGCGTTGGAGTTACGAACAAGGCCTAACGCCAAACCTGCTCGATCCCGCCAGCTTGATTTGTCGTTCGACGCTTGGCGAATTTCGCGTCTAAGGCCAGCACACAATAGAGCCCAAAATCCGCAGGAGTAACGCCCATGCTGAAAACCGGCAGCGAAAAGAAGAGCAGCGCATACAGCGGCTATTATCGCAAACAGAGCGCTGAACCGGACATGTATCTCTGCCAGGTCGGCCGAGGTACGCCAGCGGGCGAATACCATCGTCGCTTTTGGCAGCCGGTCTGCTACGAATCAGAACTCGGTGACGTGCCTCTGCGCGTTCGGGCGCTCAGCGAGGATTTGGTGGTATTTAAAGACCTCCTCGGCCGGATCGGCGCGCTCCACCTGCACTGCTGTCACCGCAATTCTTCGCTCGAATTTGGAATGCTTACCGAGAAAGGCATCCGCTGCTGTTATCACGGGCGTGTTTTCGACGTTGACGGAACCATCGTAGAAATGCCGGGCGAACCGGCGGCGGACAGGCTACAGCACGAAGCCAACCAAGGTGCGTATCCGACGCATACCTTCGGTGGCATTGTCTTCGCCTATATGGGTCCGCCGGATCGCATTCCGGTATTTCCGATGTTGGATCGTTTTCAGGTCAAGGGCGTTCGACATGTTCCGGGCATCCGATTTGAGTTCTCCTGTAATTGGCTGCAAATCAAGGAGAATGCGGTTGATCCCCACCACACCAACGTATTGCACGTCATTCCGCAGATTTCGGGGAATGGATCACTTCGCGGCGGAGTTCGGCAATTTTCCTGAACTCACCTGGGCGGAGACGCCCGCCGGCGTGATTTATCTCGGCGTGCGCCGCGTCGGCGACAACGTATGGATCCGTTCAGCCGAAACCTTCGGCGCAAATATCCATCAGATCAATTCTATTTTTGAATGCGGCCGCGAGATCAAGTCCGCGAGCTTCCCCTTCATGACTTTCTGGACTCTGCCGGTCGACGACGACCGTAGCATCACCTTCTTCATCAGCCACGTGACGGAACATGAAGCAATGCCGTTTGAGAAACGACGTGGCCTAGAAATCTTCGGCCAGTACGATGATCGTCCGTACCGCGATAGGCAATGGATTCCCGGCGACCATGATGCTCAGGTCAGCCAGGGACGGATCAACGTCCATGCCCTCGAACACCTCGGCACGCAGGATCGCGGCATCGTCATGTTTCGCCGGTTTATTCGGCGCGGCATTCAGGCCGTTGAGAAGGGTCGTGATCCCAAAGGGTTCTTCATGCGTCAGGAGGATGTCCCGCCTACCTTTGCGAACGACCGGGTGGTCAAGGCAGCTAACATTGGTGGTAACGCCGACGACCCGGCAGTGCTCCGCGACTTCGCTGATCGCGTCGCTGCGGATTATCTGGCGCACCCACCGATGCGAGAGCTGACTTGATGAGTGACGCAAATCCCAAGGCTCGAACGGAAAAGCCGGCCTATGAGTTGAGTGGAAATTGGCGGCTCGTGGGGCGCATTTCAGAGCTTGAGCCTGAATACCCCAAACGTGTCGAAGTCGATTCACACGAGCTCGCGCTGTATCTCGTCGATGGCGCGGTTTTCGCTTCCAGCGATGTTTGCACTCATGCCTATGCGCGGCTGTCGGACGGTCACGTCGAGGACTTTGAGATATTTTGTCCGCTGCATGGCGGAAGCTTTAATGTACGCACCGGCGAAGCGTTGAGCGAGCCCTGCACGGAGCCGATCGCAGTGTATGAATGCCGTGTCGACGGTGACTCAATTCTGGTCAAGATAAATTCCGATGGCTGACGATCACGTCCAACCGGCTTCCGGGATGCAGCTTCGACCGGCATTGCAACGTCTCGCGGTCGGCCATCGCATCCTGGCCATGGAAGGACATAACGACATTACGCTCGGTCATATGTCGCTACGTGACCCGCAGGGGCGAGGACTTTGGTTGAAGAAGGCGCGGCGCGGCCTCGACGAAATTTTCGACATCGATGACTTCGTGCTGATCGACTTCAAGGGAAAGATGCTTGAGTCCGATGGACCGTGTCATTCCGAGTGGCCCATTCATACCGAAATCATGAAAGCGCGTGCCGATGTGAACGTGGTGGGACACACTCACGCGCATTATTCCGTGCTGTTTTCCGCAGCCGGGCAGGAATTGGCCGCTCTTAACCACGAGGGAGCCAATTTTACCAACAATCTGGCACGGTTCCGCGAAACAGCCGGTCTGATCAATACCGTTGAACTCGGCCAGTCCTTGGCTGTGTCGCTCGGCCAAGTATCTGTCGTGCTAATGAAAAATCACGGAGTTTCATTCGTAGGTGCGGGGACCGAGGAAGCGACGCTTTACGGTATATTTATTGAGCGCGCCTGTCGGGCGCAGATCGAAATCGCGGCGACAGGTTGGGAATGGTCGGTTCCCGACGGCGTGGGATACGATCGCAAGATGTCCGGCGGAGGACAAGGTGCGAATTACCACACGACCTTCTTCGAATATTTTGCAAGGAAGCTCGGGCGCGCGGAACGGCGCACCCTGTGACTCTGTAAGTCGGGGCAAGTTGCGCTGGCTGATCTAGGGCATGGCCGCGGTGGCAGCCGCCATCTTTGCGCCCAACCAGGAGGCATCGACGTTGCTGGTCGAATTTGCCGCAAGACGAGCGCGATCGTAGGGCTTGCGGCCAAACCAAGCGCAAGAAGCTCCAATCAAGATTATCGGTAAAGATACGAAGCCCAGGGTGTTGCGCGCTCCCGAAGTCGCCGGTAAAAATGTAATCCATCGCGCCCCCCATCAAGAGCGGCCCGAGGCCATACGAGATTGCGGAGTTACAGACGTTCCATGCGGCGATGGAGCGGGCGCGCATAGTGCTCGGGAACATCTCCTGCATCACGTTGGCGTATTGGATGAATCCAATGCCGTCGGCAAAGGTGAAGATAAAAACGAAAGCAAGCGATAGCGTGGCGTTGGTCGAAAGTAGAATTCCAACTGCGCAGGGAATCCACGCAAGAAACATAATGATGAGCGTGGGAAGTCTTCCTCCTCTCGCGTTATTTCGCATCAGCCAATCAGCGATATAGCCGCCGGCAACCGCGCCGAGGACTCCAGCGATCGTCGTCACCCAGCCGACTTCAAGCCCGACCGCGGCTGGCGACATCTTGAACTCACGAATGAAATAGGTCGGAAGCCACGCGAACCAACCGATCGCGACCGTACCGAGGCAGATATATCCGCCGACAACCAGCCAGAACGCTCCCCAATGCTGCCGAAGATGACCAAAGAAGGGTTCTTCCATTTTTGCGGCATTCTCGCGAGTACTTAGGCGCGGCGGCTCGGTCATCGTTGCGGCAATGATGGCCACCAAGATCAAGGTTAGAACTCCGACGGTGATAAAAGCGGCATGCCACAACGAGGTCTCGCCTACGATCGGCAACGTGACGTGATCCAAGCCTTTAAATGCTGCCAGGACAGCGCCGCCGATGACATAGGACAGACCGATTCCGGCAAAGCCGCCAACGCCGTAGACGCCAACCGCAAGGCCACGATTTGATTTCGGGAAATAATCGGAAATGAGCGCAAACGCGGCCGGCGAAAGCGCGGCTTCGCCAATGCCGAGACCCATACGGGTAATCAGCAATTGGTCGAATGTGTTGGCGAACCCGGACGCGACCGTGCTGGAGGCCCACAGCGTAATACCAAAGATCAGCGTATTTCGCCGGCTTCGACGATCAGCCCACCAGCCGAATGGGACCGCCATAAGGCCGTTGAAAACTGAAACCGTGTAGCCCTGGAGAAGGCCCATCTGCGAATTGTTGATATCGAGATCGTGCCGCACAGGGCCGACAAGGAGTGACAAAATATTTCGGTCAACGAAATACA
This sequence comes from uncultured Alphaproteobacteria bacterium, assembly GCA_963698995.1. Taxonomy (GTDB): domain Bacteria; phylum Pseudomonadota; class Alphaproteobacteria; order ATCC43930; family CGMCC-115725; genus AP-15. Next base: position 17,963 of record CAVOTD010000089.1, read on the forward strand.
TGAAGTAGCAAAGTAGCAGCAGCACGAGCCCATACCAGGCAACCGCCGCGGACGGATATTCTTGGCCGCGCCCCATCGCAAGGTTCGTCATTTCTCTCCCCCTATGGCGTGGACATCTCTTGTCGTGCCCGCTGAATACTTTTCTTGAGTTTCTAGGACTATCAGTCGAGATCAGAGCGAGCGAGTTTGCCTCCAGTCTGCCATTCATTCCATTTGGAATAAATCTACATGGAACGATTAACCCGGTCAAGCTGCCTGAGCCTGAACGAGGCCGATAGAATACGTCGAGCATCCACGATGATTGTGGGGTGAGCCGAAAATGTCGCTTACGGCGGTTTTTGGCCCGCGCGCTATGGAGTGTTAGTATCCACCCCGACGTCTGCTTTCCGACGCCGTCGGCTCCCCTTTGCGGCTTGTCCCTTCAATCGGCGGGCACGCTCTCCTAGATTTTGAAATATCCGAACAAGAAGACTGCGCAATAGCTGCGCCTCCGCGCTACTAATTCCCCTCAAAATATCCTTCTCTACTTCTAATGCCCAATCCGTAGTGCCTTCCAATAACGCACGACCGGAGCCTTTCAATGAAATGTTGATCGAACGAGAGTCGTTCGGATCGCGCCGCCGTCTCAACAGGCCAGCGCTCTGCATTTCATCGAGCAATCTAGAAAGAGTGGGTGGTTCAACGCTGGTCAGCTTGGCCAGTTCGCGAAACTGCACGTTTTGGTACTCCGCGACGGCCAGAAGAATGCGGTATTTCGGGACGGTAAGTCCACGCCTTGCGAACTCTTCAGCTGCTCCTTTCAGCGCAGCGCCAGCGACCCGGTTCACGAGAGTGGGGATGTAGGTGTTGACCGAAATCGGATAGCGCCTCGCGGCCTTCTGGCGCACCGGTGAATTGGAATTGTCAACGTATATACGACGGACGGGACTCATGTTCAGGCATTTTCTCCAAGACAAAACATCGCAGCTTACGTTTAGAAGAGCAAATGCCATTGGGCAACACGCATGCCCACCCGGAAAGCCTCTCCAAGGATTTGGAACGGGAGGTAAGTTGCGTCGCACTCGCATCTGACGCTCTTGCCGAGAGCGCCGAGCAAAAGCTGCAAGATGATGCAGCTTAGTCTCGTAACAACTTGAGAACGACGTCCCGCGTTAAACAGGGGTCGTCTCCTCACTATCTTGCACAGCGAGCGCGTCCCGCTGCGACGCAAACAGATAACCCAAGCCTGAGCGCACGAATAGTCGCGCCAACTCGTTGTAAATTCCCCGCCGAAAGAAGGTCACACACAGTACGAAGATTACGCCGATCAGCACGGTTACCGGGAAATCGACACCGGCCAGGTACGTCTGTAGCCCGATCAGCATCGCTGCGCCGAGCACTGGCCCGAAGAGCGTACCCAACCCACCCAGTACCGCCATCACCACCACATCGCCCGAGACGTGCCAATCCACGTCCACTAGGGTCGCCACTTGGGTGATGATCGCCTTCATGCCGCCGGCCACGCCCGCCAGAGCCGCCGACATCACGAACGCCGCCAGCTTGTAGCGATCGACCTTGTAGCCCAGCGAGATGGCGCGCGGCTCGTTCTCGCGGATCGCTTTCAGAATGTTGCCGAACGGCGAATTGACGATCCGCCAGACGGCGAACAGGCTGGCCACGAACACCAACAGCACCAGAAAATACATGGCACGATCGTCATTGAGGTCGATGAGCCCGAGTAGCCGGCCCCGCGGCACCGACTGGATGCCGTTCTCGCCCTCGGTAAACGGCGCCTGCAGGCAGACGAAATAGAACATCTGCGCCAGCGCCAGCGTGACCATCGCAAAATACAGGCCCTGACGGCGAATTGCGACGAAGCCCATTACAAGCCCCATCGCCGCCGCGCATACCGCGCCGAAAAGGATTCCGCTCAGCGGCTCGAGGTGCCAGGTCTTGACGGCGAAGGCGGTGAAGTAGGCGGCCCCGCCGAAGAACGCGGCATGGCCGAACGATAGTAACCCGACATAACCGAGCAGCAGATTGAACGAGACGGCGAAGATCGCGAAACACAGGATAGTCATCACAAAGACCGGGTAGAGTACGAACGGCGTCGCGCAGAGCATCGCGACCCCGACGCCGAGAGTGATGTAGCTCGCGCGCTGGCCGATTTGGCGCTCGCTGTCGAGATCGGCATAGGTCGGTACCGGTTGGGCCTCGCGACCGAATAGGCCGGCCGGGCGGGCTAGCAGCACGATCGCCATGATAACGAAGATAACGATGCTGGAAGCCTGGGGATAAAACACCTTGGTCAGGCCCTCGACCAAGCCGAGCATGTAGCCGGTGACGATGGCGCCCAGTATCGAACTCATACCGCCGACAACCACCACGGCGAATACGATGACCATCAGGTTGGCGCCCATCTGCGGGCTGACCTGGTAGATCGGTGCCGCCAGCACCCCCGTCAGCGCAGCGAGCCCGGACGCCAATCCGTAGGTAAGCGTGATCATCAGTGGCACGTTGACGCCGAAGACTTGGACGAGGGTCGGGTTCTCAGTAGCAGCCCGCAGGTAGGAGCCAAGCCGTGTCTTCTCAATCAGCAGCCACACGCCAAGACAAGCAATCAAGGAGATGACCACCACCCAACCGCGATAGATCGGGAAGAACATGAAGCCGATGTCGAGCCCGCCGGTCAGCCCCTCGGGCGCCGGATAGGGCAGGCCGGTGCTTCCGAAAAAGTAGGTAAACAGCCCCTCGACAGTCAATGCCGCGCCGAAGGTCAACAGGAAGCCGTAGAGATGATCGAGGTCGTAAAGGCGTGACAGCAATGTCCGTTCGAACACCATCGAGACCGCGGCTACCAGCACCGGGGCCAAGATCAGCGCAGGCCAATAGCCCAATCCCATTTGCGCTGCGAGGAAGTAGGCAGCGAAGGCTCCGAGCATATACTGGGTGCCGTGTGCCAGATTGATCACCCGCAGCAATCCGAAGATCACCGCCAGTCCCAGGCTCAGCATCGCGTAGAACGAGCCGTTGATCAGCCCGACCAGCAATTGGCCGAACAACGCCTGGGTCGAGATATGGACCATGACCAGCGCGCCTGCTCAGAGGCCGAGCCATTGATTGAGCCTGTCCTGCTGGTCTTCGAGGTCAGCAGCGGACAGGGTCGCCGCGATGCGGCCGTTCTCCATGAAGTAGAAGCGGCCGGCGACCTGCCGGGCGAAGTGGAAATTCTGCTCGACCAGTAGGATCGTGAGCCCGCGCGCCTTCAACGTCAGCAGCAATTCGCCGACGCGCCCGACCAGCACCGGCGCCAACCCTTCGGTGGGTTCGTCGAGCAGCAACAGGCGTGGCCCAGCGCGCAAGATGCGGGCGATCGCCATCATTTGCTGCTCGCCGCCCGAGAGCTTGGTCCCCTGGCTGGCGCGGCGCTCGTGGAGGTTAGGGAACAGCGTGTAGATCTCGTCCAGGCTCATGCCGTGTTCCGAGGTCTTGGGTGGCAGCATGAGATTTTCTTCGACCGATAGGCTGGAGAAGATGCCGCGTTCCTCAGGCACGTAGCCCAGTCCGAGCCATGCCATTTTATGGAGCGGAAGCCTCATCAGGTCGTGCCCGTCGAGGGTGACACTGCCCTCGCGCTTCCGCACGATGCCGGTGATGGCGCGCAGCGTGGTCGTCTTGCCAGCGCCGTTGCGGCCCAACAGGGCTACCGTCTCGCCGGGATCAACATGGAAATCGACGCCATCCAGCACATAGCTGTCGGCATACCAGGCCTTCAGCCCGCGTACTTCGAGCAGCGGATTAACGGCCATGTACTGCGCCCTGTCCCATGTATGCCTCGCGCACCCGTTCGTCGCTGCTGACTTCCGCGTACGAGCCTTCCACCAAGACCTGGCCGCGCTGCAACACCGTTACTTTGTCACAGAGATCGGCGACCACGCCGAGATTGTGTTCGACCATCAGTACCGTACGGGTTGCGGCGACTGCTCGGATCAGACCGGAGATACGTCCGATCTCCTCGAACGGCAGGCCCGCCATTGGCTCGTCGAGGAGCACTAGTACGGGGTCAAGCGCCAAGGTCGTGGCGATCTCCAGCGCGCGTTTGGATCCATAGGCGAGCAGTGCCGCTGGGGTTCCAGCATGGTCCTGGAGATTCACAGCCCCGATGAGCTCCATCGCACGATCGTCGAGCGCCGAGAGAGCGCGCGACGAACGCCAGAACTGGGTGGCCAGGCCCCTTGGTCGCTGGAGGGCGACCCTCAGGTTGTCGAGCACAGTAAGCTTGGGGAACACCGCTGAGATCTGAAACGAACGCACGATCCCCAAGCGGGCGACGTCCGCGGGCTTGGCGGATGTGATATCGCGCCCAAGAAAACAGATATGGCCCTGGCTGGGCGTATGGAACTTGGTTAGCAGATTGAAGACTGTGGTCTTGCCCGCTCCGTTGGGACCGATGAGGGCGTGGATCGTACCTTCCTCGATCGCCAGATCGACATTGTCGACCGCCGTGAACGCACCGAACCGCTTGGTCAGGCCGGTAGCGACGAGGATATTGATTGCAGCTGGCATGGATTGGAAGACGAGGTTAAGTGCCTATGGTGGCCGACCGAGGGTCGGATATCGGGCGGCTACTGGCCGGAACTACTTCTTGAGAAGCGGGCAGGTGGATTCCGACACCGGTCGGAATGCGTCCTCGCCCTTAACCGTCTCGACGATCTGCAACATGTCGTATGGACTCCGGGAGTCCGCCGGGGCCTTGACCTTTACCAGGTACATGTCGCGTAGCAGTCGCCCGTCCTCGCGCAGCCTGCCGTTCTTGACGAATGCATCGTTGACTGGAATCTCGTGCATCTTTGCCATCACCGCGGCCGGATCGTCGCTCTTGGCGGCATCGACGGCCTTCAAATAATGCAGCAGGGCGGTGTAGACACCGGTCTGGAGCATCGTCGGCACGGCCTTCTGCTGTTCTATGAACGGCTTCGACCAAGCTCGCGTTTCGTCGTTCAAATCCCAGTAGGACGCGACGGTCATATAGGTCCCCTGCGCCGCCTGCAAACCTACACTTCGTACGTCGGTCTCGAACATCAACAGTCCGACCACTCGCTGGTTGCCCTTGGTGAGGCCGAACTCGGCAGCCTGCTTCAACGCGGTGGCGGTGTCGGTGCCGGCTGTTGCCAGCGCGATCACGTCGGCCTTGGAACTTTGTGCTTGGAGCAGAAAGGAAGAGAAATCGGTGGTGTTGAGCGGCGATTTGACGTCGCCGATCACAGACCCGCCGGCTTCCTTGACGAAGCGGGTGGCGTCGTTCTCGAGCGCCGCACCGAACGCATAGTCGGCCGCTATGAAGAACCAGGTCTTGCCGGCCTGCTGAACCATCGCCGACGCGGTCACCTTTGACAGCGAATAGCTGTCGAAGGAGAACTGCGCTGTATTGGGGCTGCAGAACTTGCCGGTGATCTCGCTGCTAGCGCCCCCCGAGAGCAGGGCGATCTTGTTCTTCTCGCGGGCCAAATTGGACACTGCGATCGCGATCGCTGAGTTGGGCACGTCGAGGACGGCATCGACTTGTTCCCTGTCGAACCATTCGCGCGCTATTGCCAGAGCCACGTCGGCCTTGTTCTGGGTATCTGCGAAGATCAGCTCGATCTTTTTGCCGTTCGCGGTGGGGCCATGCTCCAGGATGGCCATGCGGGCGGCCAGCACCGAACCCGGGCCAGTATTGTCGCGGGCAACGCTGCTCATGTCGGTCAGAACGCCGACGCGGATCGCATCGTCGGCCGCATGCGCGGCCCCCGCCGAACCGATCAGCAGCCCGATCGCTAAACTCAACAATCCATTTTGCATTGTTCTTCCTCCCCTTGGGCGCGCCGTTAGAGGGCTATTTTCAACCGGGTCTTCATCCCCCTGCGGGCTTTGTGCACTGGCGCCCGGGAGGCAACGCGGGCCTGGCGGGACTTGTCGGCCTCGACATACTGGTCGCGCGTATAGACCATCAGCCCGTGCAGCGCGGCTACCGCTGCTCCACTGTCGCCGCGCCGAAGCGCTTTTGCCAGTCGCCGATGGTGCGCCACGATCTCGCGGCGATCGCGGACGCGGAAGATGATCATGTTACTGACCGGCAGCAGCACGTCGATCACCGCATTTACGAGTAAAGTCAGCAGCGGGTTGGCGGCGGCCTGCACAATGGCGCGATGAAAGCGCACGTCCGAGGCGCAGAAATCCTGGTCCGAGATCGACATGTCTTTTTGCACTGAGATCTCGGCCTGCAACTTGTCGAGTTGTTCCTGCGTGCGCGCTGTCGCCGCCAATCGGCAACAGATCGCTTCCAGTTCGGTTCGAGCGGTCGCGACCTCATCCAAACCGACGGTGCCCAGCGCCAGCAGCAACGTGGCTGCCGTACCTAGGCTTTCGGACAGCTCCTCTGGAGTGGGGCCGCGAACAAATGTCCCGCCGGTCGGGCCGCGGCGCGACTGGATCAGATGGCGGGCGGCCAAGCGCTTCAGGGCCTCACGCACGGTGGAGCGCGACACGGCGAACCGTGCGGCCAGCTCCTCCTCGGTGGGCAGTCGATTATGTACTCGCAGGCGACCGTCGATGATGGCCTGCTGGATTGCGTCAGCGATCTGCAACGGTGCGCTTTCGGCGCCGACCTGACCCTGGGCCAATTGATTTCTCCCATTGACGGAAGACTAGTCCTAATTACCATTCGGACAATTGTCTGACAAATGAATTGTCCGACAAATTAGGCCATGATCGATGCTGGACGAGCGGCCAGGTTATGAATGCGCAGTCGGCGCGACGCTGGCTTGGCAGCGCCGAGTTGCGCCGGATCGGTTCGCGCTACGCTTCACCGACGGGGAACTGACCTATGCCGAGTTAGACGACTTGGCAAACCGCACCGCCAATGGGCTAGCGGCCGTCGGCATCGTCAAAGGCGCTCAGGTCGGAATGATGATGGATAATGGTCCGGATTTCATCGTGGCGCTCTACGCTTTGGCGCGGCTGGGCGCGATCTGCGTGCCCTTCAACACCGCCCTCTTCGGTGCGATGCTGTCCTACTTCGTCGAGGATTTCCGGGATCTGCGCCGTTATCGCTGACGACCGGTACGCGGCGAAGTTGGCCGGCCTGCCGGCGACGCGAGGCCGGGGTGAAGTTGTGGGTAGTCACACAATCTGGAGGCGCTCTTTTCGACGACGGCGACGGCGTGTCGGTCACGACCCTGAAGGCAATGCAGGCAACCGCGAGTGCGGGCCCACCGGTGGTGGACGTCGCCGGTTCCGATCCGCTGATGATCCTCTACACCTCCGGCACGACCGGTCCGTCCAAGGGTGTCGTCTGCGCCCATTCGCATCTTCACTGGATCTCTGAAGTAGCGTCGAAGCGCATCGAGCTGCGGCCTGAGGATGTGTTCTATACCTGCCTGCCGCTGTTCCATGTCGCGGCTCTCTGGTACTGCGTCGGCGCCTGCATTCGGGCGGGGGCGTGCGCGGTCATTGCGTCGCGCTTCTCGGCGAGCAACTTCTGGCGCGAATTCGCGCTGCCGGCGCCACCGCGACGATGATCGCGTCCAGCATGGCGGTCATCCTGGAGAAGCTGGAGAGCACCGAGGACGAGGCATACAATCCGCTTCGCATCGCTTGGTTGGTGCCGGTGCCGGCCGACATCCGCAAATTCGAGCAGCGCTTTGGCCTCAAAGTCATTACCAATTACTCAATGACCGAGATTACTCACGTCACCGTCGGCTACCCAGGCGAAATCTACGATCGCTCGCCCGGCTGCGTCGGTAAACTGTCCGGCGACTGGGACGCGATGATCGCCGACGAACGCGACCATCCGGTGCCGACCGGCACAACGGGTGAAATCCTGGTGCGGCCGCGCAAGCCGGGCATCGTCTTTCAAGGCTATCTCAACAAGGAAAAGGAGACGATCGTAGCTTCGGAGGATCTCTGGTTCCACACCGGCGATCGTGCCTATTTCGACGCCGATGGCTACATGTACTTTGTCGACCGTGCTAAAGACGCCATCCGCCGACGCGGCGAGAACATTTCCGCCCACGAGATCAGAACTCTACTGTTGGCGATGCCGGCGTTGCGCGAGGTGGCGGCCGTGCCGGTGCCATCCCCAATGGGAGAGATGATCGTCTGCGTCTATGTCATTCTCAAAGACGGCGCCATGGCAATCGAGGCGGATATCGTGGGCTTCGCCCGAGCAGAACTGCCGCGCTTCATGGTGCCGCGCTACGTGGCGATCGTGGACGATTTCCCGCGCACTCCAAGCCTGCGCGTCCAGAAATTCATCTTGCGCCAATGGGCCGCTAATAGGGAAACGCTGTGGGATGGAGAGACGCATGGCGCGTAAGCCGCGAGCCTGGACCACCGCGATCAGCAAGGTCGAAAAGACTGACGTCTTCGTCCGCGGCTACAGCCTTCTTGAGCTGATGGGCAAGCTGCCCTTCGCTGCCGCTACCTACCTTCTTGTGCGAGGCGAGGTGCCGACGAAGGCGCAGGCCCGCGTAGTGGACGCAGTGCTGTGCTCGATCCTGGACTATTCGTTGGAGAAATCCGGATCGGTCGCGGCGCGGTTCAACGTCTCGGCCAATCCCAGCATGGTGGCCGGCATCGCGACTTCCATCCTCGGCATCGGCGAATACACCATCGCCCCGGAGGCCGCCGGGCGCTTCATTTTCGAGAACTACAGGCGCTATCTGGCTTCCGGCCAAGCGATAGAAGAGTTCGCCGCCGCGACTGCCACCGAATTGCGCGGCCACCGCGTGCCGGGCTTCGGGCATCCCAATTTCCTCGATGTCGATCCCCGGGCGCAGGTGCTGCGCGGGATCGCCGAGGCTGAAGGCCAATGGGGCGAAATTGTGCGCTCTACGAAGCCGTGCATCGGGCCTGGCTCGCCCAGCGCCGCCGGGGCGGAGTATGCATCAATCTGGTCGGTGTGATCGCCTGTGTGCTGGCCCAGATGGGCTTCACCCCGGAAGAAATGACCGGAATGGCGGTGATCTCTACTTTGCCGGGCACGGTCGCCCAGATCTCCGAGGAGCTGGCCAGCGGCGCTCGCATTCGCGGCATCCCTGACCGCGATATCACCTACAAATCTCGCCGCCGCAATCTAGCGGCTGCCCTTCAGGCGGCGGGGTGGTAACCGGACCGAATTATCCCAAGAGCAGGCATTTGCTGCGCGTCTGATTTCCCTCTTATCGGGTCATGGTTTCCCTGTTATGCCGAGATGATTCCCTGTTAGTTTTCACAGGGGGTATCGATAAGAACCCGCGTGGATTCTGCGTTAGGTGAGATCGGGTTGTCGTCTAGGCCCAATTTCGCGATTTTCCCTGTTATTTTCCTGTTAGCAGGGAATTCTGTGCTGAACCGCATCGAATCGACTGCGTCCGCCACCACGCACTTCAAGCTTCCGCGCGCTTTTTGCGCCGCTTAGCCCGCGTTTTGCCACTCCAGCATGGCCAATAGACCTTTCAGCAATTCCA
>CAVOTD010000090.1:0-7017 GCA_963698995.1 uncultured Alphaproteobacteria bacterium
ATGCCATGCTTCTTGTCTTCGTCGCGCTCGCCATCGCTGTTGGTGCACAGGCGCTCGGCACCGATCTCACCGATCTGTTCACTAAAGTCGGAACCACCCTCAACGGCATCACCGTTCCCACACCATAGGCGTTGCTTGGCGGGCCGGCAAGGGTATGATTCCGGCCCGCCCAGCTCGGCATAACAATGCGTGGGGAGTGAGCGATGCAGTCTATCGTACTGGTCGTCGCAATCGGGGTTCTCGCCCTCATCGCATACGGTGACGTCTGCACGCGGCGCATACCCAATGCCTTCTCTCTGACGACTGCCGTGCTTGGCCTGGCTCGTCTGACACTTGCCCAGGACCCCCCGCGGCGGGCCATACGCTTGTAGCGGCAGTGATTATCTTTGCCGTCGGATTTGCCCTCTTCTGGCGTGGCGCCATTGGTGGAGGCGACGCGGAAGTTGGCGACCGCGCATGGTGCTGCTGATCGGCCACCAAGCCTTATTCGCTTTTCTTTTTCTGATGAGCCTTTGCGGCGGGATGCTTGCGCTCTGCGCTTTGGCGCGGGACCGGATCGGACCGCGGTTGATACGCCTCTGGTGCCCGGCAAGCGCGCTATCGAGGGTCGAAACTGCATCAGGGAACTCGACAGTGCCTTATGGTGTGGCGCTCGCGGCCGCCGGTATCGTCACGCTGATCATTGCGAGGTGACCGACAATGCCCGCGAAGACCATTCTCACCCTGCTGTTCTTGATCTCACTTTGCGTCGTCGTGTTTCTCGCCCTTCACGCAGTGCCGCAGCAATCCAACGGCAATCCCGGGGCGTCGAAGGGCGAGATCCTTGTGGCAGCGAGCGCGCTTCCTCCCTGGTACGCTGTTGCGCGCCAAAGACGTGGCTTGGCAGCCGACTGCGAACCCGGCCGTGCCAGGTCAGATTTTGCGTCCGGCAACCGCTGCCGACAACCCCAACTCGCAGCTCGATCAGCAAGTCCGTGCAGAAATCTACGGCGCGGCGTTGCGCTATGGCATCAAGACTGGCGAGCCAATCAATCGTAACGCGATTGTAAAGCCCGCAGATCGCGACTTTCTGCAGGTCGTACTGTCGCCGCGATCGCGCGCGATCGCGATCCCAGTTGCCATGGGCGGGGCCAGCACCGCAATCTTGTATCCGGGTGATTGGGTCGATGTGATTTTGACGCAGAACTTCAAGAATGACCCGCCACTTACACGCCGCTCAGTCGGCGAGACCGTGGTCGAGAATTTACGCGTGCTGGCTATCGATCCACTGGACGCGAAGCCGAAAGGTCCGACCAACAGCTTCGGCCGAACTGTGACTTTGGAAGTGTCGCCCGAGCAGGCGGAGAAGATCAATGTCGCCACCGAACTTGGCAAGCTGTCATTGACCTTGCGCAGCCTCAACGCCAGCGATGGCGATGCAGAGGCCGCGACAATGGGGCTGGCCGGGGCGATCGGGATCAAACCGATTTGGGCTGGCGACGTCTCACCGGCGTTAGGCGATGCCGCGTCCTCGAACAAGGTCATCGCTGCAGAGCAGCCGGTGGTAGAGGTGATTCGGGGCGCTAGAGCAGCGAAGGTTAAGCTTCAGTGATGCCGGGGGTCGGCTGCTGGTCTATATTGGCAGACATCTCCAGGCGAACGGATTGATCTCCAGAATCGCCAGACAATGAATGCTGTTCAGCGGCTGAAGAGCCCGCTTCAGAGCCCGGGGCCGATCGAAAAAAGCGTCAGGCAGCGGGCCGGCCGAAGTCGGCTTATGGCGTTCGTATTGGATGCACAGAGTGAGGCTGCGTTAAACTCGTGCCTCTCGCATCTCGCCTTTTCCAACGCCACGATTAAGCGCGGCGGCATTGGCCGGGCGATCCAATACGTCAGCGCCGAACGGTCGCCTGAAATCATTATCGTCGACATCAGTGCGGCTGAGATGCCAGCCTCGCAGGTACACGATCTTGCGGAGCTTTGCGAACCGGGTGTAACCGTGATCGCAATCGGTGACCGTAACGATGTCGGCTTATATCGCGATCTGGTGCAGGCGGGGGTCAGCGAGTACATCGTGAAGCCGGTGACCGCGCAATTGCTGGCAAAGTCACTGGCTGCCACGGCGCAAGCGGCCGAGGGAAGCCCGATAAGTCGGAAACTCGGCAAAGTCATTGCCGTCGTCGGTGCGCGGGGCGGTGTCGGCGCAACAAGCGTCGCAATCCATTTGGCGCGGCATCTCGCCCATCGGCGAAACCGCAGGGTCATGCTTCTCGACCTCGATCTTCAGACCGGGGACTGCGCCCTTGCCTTGAACCTCAGACCAACCCCCGGATTACGGGAAGCGCTGGCCAATCCGCTGCGCATCGATACTGTCTTTCTCGAACGGACAGTGGCGGTTCACGGCGACCGCCTTTTCCTGCTGAGTGGCGAGGAGCCGCTGCGCGCTGACGCTGATTTCACCGCCGAAGCGGTTGAGACACTCGTGGGCGTACTGCGGACACAATATCACTACGTCATCGCCGATGTGCCGCGGATACCGACGGCGCCTTATCGGCAGGCGCTCGACATCGCCGATGTCCGAGTGATTGTCGCCGACCAGACGCTGCGATCGGTTCGCGACACTGTACGGCTGCGTGACGCACTAGGCCAAGGCAGTGCCGCACATTGCAATTTTCTCGTCGTCAACCGCAGCGGCGAGGGCGGCCGCCGGGGCATGACCTTGGATGAGATGGCCAAGGTCAAACTTCGTCCGAACGTTGTCATCCCGTTTCGACCCAAGCTGTTCAGCACGCCCGATCCGACGCGGCACGGCGCCTTTACCGAAGCGGTTGCGGCGCTGGCCGCAGAGATCTCCGGGCGAACATCCGAGCCGAAGCGATGGTGGAGGTTCATCCGATGATCACGACCAGTCTTGGGCGCCGTGCGGCCGACCCTCGGCGCCCTGGGCTCGCACTGGTGTCCGACCCCTCGGCGGAGTTTGCCGCGCCCGTCGGTGATCTGGCTTCGCTCAGCGAGCTGAAGGAACAAATCCGCACCGTATTGATGTCGAGGATTGACCCGACTGTCGCTGGCCGTATTCCGCGCGCTGCGTTGCGTCGGGAAATCGCAAAGTTAGTTAGTGAAATCGCGACCGAGGACCGAGTTCAGCTCAACAAGCTGGAAGAAATGGCGCTCGCCGCCGACCTCAGCGACGATATGGTCGGGCTCGGTCCCCTCGAACCTCTCCTCGACGACGACGAAATCACCGACATCTTGGCCAACGGCCCCTTCGACGTCTATGTCGAGCGAAATGGAAGACTGCAGAGGACGGCTGCCCGCTTTCGCGATGCTCAGCATCTCATTAACATAGCCCAACGCATCGCCACCGCTATCGGGCGGCGCATCGACGAGGCGAGCCCGATGGTCGATGCGCGGCTCGCCGATGGGAGCCGGGTAAATATTGTTTTGCCGCCGCTGGTGCTGAACGGCGGCACCATCTCGATCCGTAAATTCCCCAAGCGCGGCCTTACCCTCGAACTGATGGTGCGGCAGGAAAACCTGTCCCGCGAAGTCGCCAGTCTCCTGCAGATTGCGGCACGATCACGGGTCAACATCCTGATCTCAGGCGGCACCGGCTCTGGCAAGACAACGCTATTGAACGCGATCTCGCAATACATCGATCGCGACGAGCGGGTGATTACGGTTGAAGACGCAGTCGAGCTGCGTCTTCAACAGCCGCATGTCGTTCAGATGGAAACCCGTCCGCCCAATATCGAAGGCGTCGGCCAAATAGCTCAGCGCGAGCTCGTTCGCAATGCACTGCGCATGCGTCCTGACCGCATCATCGTCGGCGAAGTGCGCGGTCCGGAGGCATTCGACATGTTGCAGGCGATGAACACCGGGCATGATGGCTCGATGTCGACGATCCACGCCAATTCGCCGCGCGATGCGCTCTACCGCGTCGAAAACATGGTGATGATGGCAAACCTCAATCTGCCCCTCAAGGCGATCCGCATGCATATCGCAAGCGCCCTCCATCTGGTCGTGCACGTTGAGCGCATGTGGGACGGGATCCGCCGCGTGCAGAGCGTCGTCGAGATCGCCGGCATGGAGGGCGACATTATCACGGCCCGTGAACTCTTCGCGTTTCAATATCGCGGCCAGCGGCCCGACGGCCGTATTGAAGGCACTTTCGAATCCGCCAGGATGCGCCCCGATTTCATCACCCGGGCAACGCGCTACGGCCTCGATCGACAGCTGCTCGACGCACTCGGCACCGGGGGGTCGTGAAATGTTCGACCCAACCTTCCTGGCGGCGCTCGGTTCGACCATCGTGCTCGGCGGCGCGCTCTTCTGGGTCTTGCGCGCCGAGCGCCGCGAGGCAAGTTTCAAACCGCGGTTGAACGAGATTTCGAAGGCGGCGGCGAGCGCGGATGAGCCCGTCTTCTCATTGCGCCGACCGCTGCGGCAACGGGACACTCTGCCAAAGGCGCTGTCGAGCTGGCTCGACAGCGCCTTTGCGGCAACGGGCGATTGCATCGGGCCGCTGCACCTCGCTGTAACGAGTATCGTAGCGGCTGCGGGAATCGGGATCGTCGCGGTCGTGGCCCAGTTTCGCCCCGCCTTCGTGCTCGCGCTTGCCGGCGTCGCAGCCCTAGGCGCTCCGGCCTTGCTGCTGCAGATCGTTCAAAGCCGATACCGGCGGCAATTCATCGATGCCTTCCCGGACGCCCTCGATCTGATCGTCCGCGCGGTCAGGGCTGGTCTCCCGGCGCCCGAGGCGATCGATGTCGCCACGCGCGAGATCCGTCCGCCGGTTGGCACTCAATTCCGGCGAATGATCGACGAGCTGCGTATCGGCACCGATATGGAGGAGGCGCTGGAGCGCGCCGCCGACCGCATCCGCGTACCGGATTTCCATTTCTTTGCGGTCAGTGTGCTGCTGCAGCGCCAGACCGGTGGCGGCATCGCCGAAACCCTTGCCAATCTCAGTTCCATTCTTCGCCAACGCAAAGCTCTGCGGCTGAAAGCCCGTGCACTCGCAGCCGAGGCACAAGCGTCCGCGGCGATCGTTGCGATGACGCCCTTCGTCGCTGGCATCGGTCTTTTCCTCGTCAATCGAGAGCTGATGTCGGTCCTTTTTGTCGATCCGCGCGGCCGTTTCATGCTGGGGCTCGCGATCGTTAGCCTATTGTCGGGTGTTGGGACAATGAAGGCAATGATCAAGAAGAATCTGCACTAGCAATGCTACCATCATCGATCGAGCCGGCTGCTCCGATCTCGCAGATTTATCCCGTCATGCAAATCGGCGAGATGCAGTTCAACGCTGTCGATCTCGGGCTCCTTGTCCTGGCGATGGCGGCGGCGCTGTTGTCGGCGGTTAAGCTCCGGCGGATAGGACAATCCGAGGATCGCCAGAAACGGCTTGTGGATGCCCTGCGTCTGACGCCGCTCCGTCCCGGCGGGCCGGCGCGAACAACACGCCAATCTTGGTATCACCGGCTCGGGACCGTGGTGGCGGCTACTCGGATCATCGGTACGGCAAAACAGCAGAAGCTTCTCGCCGCCCTGGCCGCGGCCGGGGTCAAGGGACATGGTCACCTCGCCGCCCTCCTCGCCGCTAAGGTATGCAGCGCGGCAATCTTGGTCCCGTTCTGCTGGTTGGTGCTCGAGTGGCGCCAATTTTTCGTCGGTGCAATCCCGACTAGATTGGCGTTTCTGACCGGCGCCTTGGTGCTCGGTTGGCATCTGCCCGAGGTAGTGCTCTCCCGCCTGGCGGCGCGGCGTCATGCCCATCTCGAAACCGGCATGCCCGACGCGCTCGATCTTTTGGTTATCTGCGCCGAGGCGGGGCTCAGCCTAGACCACGCAATCGAACAGGTCGGCCGCGTCCTGCGCTCCTCGCGCCCGGCAGTGGCGGAAGAATTCGCCGCTACGGCGGCCGAAATGCGGGTCTCTGCGGTGCGCGGCCAAGCGCTAGAAAACCTGGCGCAACGGGCAGAAATCGCGAGCCTGCGCGGGATCGTCGCCGCACTCAATCAATCGGTTAGGTTTGGTACGCCGCTCGCCGGGTCGTTGCGGGTGCTGGCGGCCGAGATGCGAGCCGCGCGGCTGGCTCGCTTCGAGGAGCGCGCGGCGCGTCTTCCGGTGTTTTTAACTCTGCCGCTGATGGCCTTCATCCTGCCGTCCCTGATGATCGTGATCGGCACCCCCTTGGCGTTGCGCATCATTGACACGCTGAGCAGGGGCCCGTGACCAACCAACTGGGCGTCTCGGTCAGGGTGCCGCCTGGCGTCTGCGCCAGTGCGCCAGACGCGTCGGAAATCGGCGAGCACCCGATTGTCAGACAAATCATGTCGATCGACCTCGCGCGATCGCTGATCGACGCCATCGCTCGGATATTCAACGACAGGAGCGGCGCCACTGCGACGCTGGTGGCTATCGCGCTGCCGGCCCTGATCGGGTTTGGCGCGCTCGGCGCGGAAACCGGGGTATGGTTTACGATCAAACTTCAAAACCAGTCCGCTGCCGACGCTGCGGCTATCGCCGCCGGCTATCAGATTATCGCCGGCAACATCAATGTCGCCAGCGATCTGGAGCCCGCGGCCGGCGAAGCCGCTACACAGAACCGTTACACCGGCAGCATGCCGGCAGTCACCTATCCCTACAACGACGGGAACGTCAGCAATGGGGTTTCGGTCACCCTGCAGCAAACACAGGGGGCCTTGCTGGCGGCAATGTTCCTGACCGAGGTCACGATCGTCACCCGGGCCGCCGCAGTCATCGAGGTGCTCGACAGTGTTTGCATTCTAGCGCTCAGAGCCAGCGGCACGGGTGTAGAGATCAGCAATTTCGCCCGCCTCGACATGCCTAATTGCTCCGTCGTGGCAAATTCGATCAGCCGCAATGCCGTCGCTCTTGACAGCAGCGCAAGTTCAATAGCCGCCGCGACCCTGGTTACCGCCGGTGAAGTGACGTTGCAGGGGACTTCGATCAACCCCGCGGCACCGCCGCCCGAGTTGACCCTCGCTACGCTTGCGATGATCGGAGCGCCGGCCG
>CAVOTD010000091.1:0-120987 GCA_963698995.1 uncultured Alphaproteobacteria bacterium
CTGATCTCCTGCTCGAGAGCGGAGGCTTCGGCCTCATCGTCCTCGACCTCAGCGACTTGCCGCCGCAATCCGCGCGCCGCATCCCGCTGACCACATACGTCCGCTTCCGCCGCGCCGTTGAGCACAAACCCACGATCCTGCTAGCGATCGAACAGCACCCCATCGCCGGAAGCTGCTCGACCCTGCTGCTGCAATTAGGAGTGCGGAATGATTCAGAAAAAACCATACAGCGGACACAAATCGCGAATCCCACGCACGCCAATCTGCTGGATGGATTGAACGTCCACGCCGAACTTGCCCGCTCCCGCATCGACCGCAAGCCCGCGCACTCCGTCGCCTTCGCAACTAAAACTGCCTGGGCCGGATGAACGCGCCGTACACGCGGCGGCGGATGTTCATCGCGTCCGAGATCGTCTTCATGCCTGGCGCCCAGCGGGAAAACTCGTCATGGCCGAAATAGGACTGCCTGACCCCGGCCGCCACCACGAGTTCGTCGTAGCCGAACTCGAGGCGGTCACCACCGACCCGCCGGGCGATCACCCGGCGGCCCGGCACATCGAAATCGGCGACCTCGGCCATCACGCAGTTGACGTTCTTCTTCCTCTTGAGCAGATCACGCAGCGGGGTGGCGATCTTCCCCTCGGACAGGATGCCGGTGGCGCACTGGTAGAGCAGCGGCGCGAATACGCGGGCTGGGATCGGTCGATCATGGTCACCGAGACGTCGCTGCGCCGCAGCGCGCGGACCGCGAACAGGCCGGCGACCTTGAGCAGCAGCAGCTGGGAGTCCTCGCCGTCGGCGGCCGTCGCGGCGTCGCCGCCGTGCGCGAGCAGGGGCTCGACGGTGGCCAGGGCGCGGTCCACGTCGCCGGTCAAGTAGTAGGCCCACGCCGAGCTGCCGCTGCAAGCGGACGTCGCCCCGCTCGGCCTCCGGCGCCGCGGTGAGCGTCGCCAGCACCGCGGCGTAGTCGTTCGCGGCGGCCCTCGAGCTCGGCCAGGGTGAGGCGCGCCTCGAGCGCGGCGGGCTCGAAGTCGAGGATCTGGGCGAGCACCGTCTCGGCCTCCTTGGCCTTGTCGTCGCGCAGCAGCGCTTCCACCAGCAAGGCGTAGGCGGCCCGCTGTTGGGGGGCGTTCATGGATGACCTCGCGGAACACCTCCGCCGCCTTGGCGGGCTGCTGCTGCTCGAGGTAGAGCCGCCCGAGGTTGATCGCCGTCTGCAAGTCCTCCGGATCGCTCTGGTGCACGGTCTCGAGCGCCTCGAGGGCGGTGTGCAGCGGCGGCAGGGTCCTGGCCCGCCATCTCGAGGTAGACCAGGCCGACGCCCCGCAGCACGTCGAGGTTGTGCGGCGCGAGCTGGCGGGCCTTGCCGACCTCGTCGGTCGCCTGGCGCAGGTAGCCGGTCTGGGCGCTGGGCAGGCGCGCGGCCTGGGCCAGGCGGGCGAGCAGCTGGGCGTGCTCGAGATGGATGTAGGCGGAGTCGGGGCGGGCCTTCTCGGCCTCCTCGAAGGCCGACAGGGCCTCGGGCAGCATGCCGTCGCCGAGCCAGCAGGTTGGCCATCAGGAACTCGAAGTCGCCGCTGCCGCCGCGAGGGGCGTCGGGAGCGCCGGATGGGCGCGGAGCGCCGGCGGGCGCGAGCGTTCCAGCGTCGGGGCCTGCGGCGCTGGCGGGCTCGGCGCGCTCGAGGCGGCAGGGACCGCCCTGAACGCCCTGGATGCGTCAGCGCTCGGGCCGGCAGCGCCGCGCGGAGGCCGACGATGGCGCCGAAGCCGCCGAACGCGCCGCGGGCAAGCGCACCGATGGCGCCGAGTGCCAGCGAGAGCGACGAGACGGTCGCGAGCCGAGATCGCGCCAATTTCCTCATCCGGCCAGAATAGCAGCCGCACGCGTCGCTTTACAAGGCTCTAGAGCCGCTTCTATAATCGTGGCGCAGCAGATAAGTGGCGTCCCGACAAGCAGTTAGAAAAGCCGAACCTCGAACCCCCGTCCACCGCCCCGAATTGAGCACGGAACGACGTCGGGAGCATGGGTAAGCTCGGACAGCTCCTGGTCGCGCGGGGCTGGATCACGGTCCAGCAGCTGACGCGCGCGCTGCAGACGCCAGAACGCCGTGGGAGGGCGGGTCGGCACCTGCCTGCTCGAGATGGAGGTGCTGGGCGAAGACCTGCTGGTGCGCTCGCTGTCCGAGCAGCTGGGCGTGCCGGCCGCCGTCATCGAGGACCTGCGCGGCATCCCGGACGAGGTGCTGCGCCTCATCCCCGAGAAGCTGGCGCGGCGCTGCCGCACCATCCCGTTCCGGGTGTCCGGCGGGCGGCTCGACGTCGCGATGCAGGACCCGCGCAACCTGGTCTGCCAGGACGAGATCGCCTTCGCGTGCGGCCGGCGGGTCAAGGTGCACGTGCTGCACGAGCTGCGGATCTACGAGGCGTTGCAGCGCTACTACCACGAGGAGTGCCCGTCGCGCTACAGCCTGCTGCTCGACCGCGTCAACCGCGCCCGCTACCTGTGGAGCGCCAAGGAAGGCGGCGCGCGGCCGGGACTGCCGCGTCGGACGCGGCAGACCGCACCGAGGTCTTGAGCGCCCTGCCCGCCGACGGCCTGCTGGCCGAGACGCCGCGATTCCGGCCGCCGCCGCTGCCGGAGCCCGCGTTTCCGCCGCTGCCGCGCCGGCGGTCGCTGTTCCGGTCGCGCACCGCGCCAACCCCGCCGAGCCACCGGCCGCCGGCGCCGACGGCGGCGGCGCGCAGCTGTTGCCGCCGCTCGAGGAGCTCGACCTGCGGCCCGGCCGCAGCGCCGCGGGGTGCGCCGACACCGCCGCCCGCGCCGGCGTCAGTCGCTGCCGCCGCGCCCCAGCCGGCAGAGGAACGCCGCAGGCTGCGGCTGAGGCGCCGCAACGGGAAGCAGCTGCGACGCGACGGACGCCGCGGGTAGCGGCGGATCCCGCCAGAATCGCCGCCGGTGCCGCGGGAAGCGGCCGACGCTGGGGCCAGGCGCCGAGTCGGATCGGACCTGGAAGCGACCCTCGCGCTGGGTCCGCCCACCGCGGCGCACGCAGCGGCCGCCCGCCGCGGCAACGTCGCCGCCGCCGGCAGCGGCAGCGCCGGCGCGGGAGCGGCCCGTGGCGCAGAAAGTGGCGGTCACGCGACGGAGCGCCGTCGCTGGGGCTGGACGAGCGCCGGCTGCCGGCAGCTCGGGCGACCAGCCCCGGCGTCGCCGCGCCGGAGCCGCCGCGCCAGGCCCCGGCCGACGTGGCGCAGGTCGAGGCGGCTCGCGCTGACCCACGACAGCGAGGAAGTGGGGCGCCTGGTGCTCGGGTTCCTGGCGCACAGCTTCCGGCGCGTGGCGCTGTTCCAGGTGGCGCGCGACCGCGTCAGCGCCTGGATGGCGCGCGGCGACGGCATCGACCAGGAAGCGTTCGGCCGCTACGCGGTGAGCTTCACGCAACCTTCGGTGTTCCTCAACCTGCAGCAGGGGAGCGGCATCCACATCGGGCCGTCTGCCGCCCATGACAGACACACCGCGAGCTGGCCTTGTGCTGGGGCGGCGGGTTGCCGCGCGACTGCGTGGTGCTGCCGGTGCGACTCAAAGACCGCCTGGTGTCCGTCATCTACATGGATGGCGGCAACCGCGGCCTCGGAGGGATCGATCTCGAGCAGATGCACCGCCTGACGGCGGCAACCGGCGACCGCTTTCGAGCGCTGCATCCTCCGCAAGAAACGCGGCTACGCTCAGTCCTGACAAAGGTTTGGCTCGGTTGACACCCTGTCGGACCGGTTGCTAGACTCGGCGCCGTTTCGGAGCCCAAATGATCAAGTCTGACATCGTGGACCACGTGGCGGAGAGCACCGAGGTGCCCCGGGTCAAGGCTGCCCAGGCGGTCGACATCATCATCGAGGCGATGAAGACCGCGCTGTGCGACGGCAAGCGCATCGAGCTCCGAGGCTTCGGCGTCTTCCAGGTCCGCGACCGCAAGAAGGGCGTGGGCCGCAATCCGAAGACCGGCGTCGAGGTGGCGATCTCGCCCGGCAAGACGGTACGCTTCAAGCCGGGCAAGGACCTCAAGAATCTCTGAGCTGAAAGACGCAGACCGACCTGGCCCGGGGACGGGCAGCCGCCACGCCCGGACCGTCGGCCGACCCTGGGCGCCGCCGTGCTCCACGCGTCCGGCGGCGGATCCGGGCCCGGAGACGCCTCGGGCCAGCTCGGCCTCTGGCGCGCCTGCGGAGCCCTGGCTGGCCGCTGCGTTGCCGGCGCGCGCCCCAGCCGGCGCCGCGCCGCCGCCGCGCTACGGGCTGGCGCTGCTGCTCTTCGGCCTCACCTTCTTCTGCACCACGACGCTCGGTCCGGTGCTCGCCGCCTGGAGCCAGCGACGGCCTGCCGCCGACGTCTTCCCGCTGATCACGCCGCGGCCTGGTGGCGCAGGGTGTGGAGCCACCCGGCGCTGCTGCGCCTCGGCCTGTCGTTCTCGCTGCCGGTGCTGATCATCCTGTTCGTCCACGAGATGGGGCACTACCTGACCTGCCGGCGCTACCGGCTGCCGTCGACCCTGCCCTACTTCCTGCCCCTGCCCGCGGTGCTCGGCACGCTCGGCGCCTTCATCCGCATCCGCGTGCCGATCCGCGACCAAGCGCGAGCTCTTCGACGTCGGCGTCGCCGGACCGCTCGCCGGCTTCGCTGGCGCTGCTGCCGTTCCTGCTCTACGGCGTCGCCCGCTCGGAGGCCGTGCCGCTGCGGCTCGCCGCCGGCGCGTCGCGCCTGGTGCCCGGCGCAGTGCCTGGCCATGGAGCTGGCGACGCGCCTCTTTCACGGGCCGCTCGCCGACGGCATGGTCCTGCGCCTCCACCCTTTCGCCCTGGCCGCCTGGTTCGGCCTGCTGGCCACCGCCGTCAACCTCCTCCCCCTCGGGCCAGCTCGACGGCGGCCACATCCTCTATGCCGCGGCCGGCCGCTGGCAGCGCCGGCTGGCGCTGCCGCTGTGGGTGGCGCTGGCCCTCGCTGGGGTCCTCTGGGGCGGCTGGGTCGTCTGGTGCGTGGTGATCTTCGCCATGGGCCTCTATCACCCGCCGGTCATCGACGAAGCAACCCCGCTCGACAGCCGCCGCCGCGCCCTCGCCGTCGCCGCGCTGCTCATCCTCGCCCTGAGCTTCACGCCCGAGGGGAGCCATCGAGACCTGCGCGAACGACGACCCCGCACCGCCGCGTCACGGCAACACGCCGGTCGCCACGCTGTCCCCCTGAGCCTCCACCTCAGAAGTCGGCGACCAGCGTCACCGGCCCGTCGTTGACCAGCTGCCACCGTCCATCTGGGCGCGGAAGCGACCGGTGGCCACCTCGCAGCCGCGCTGCGCGCAGCGCCGCGACCAAGGCGTCGACCAGCGGCGCCGCGTGCTCGGGCGGCGCGGCGCGGTCGAACGACGGGCGCCGGCCGCGGGCGAGCGAGCCGGCGAGGGTGAACTGCGAGACCACCAGGAAGGCGCCGCCGACCGCCGCCGCGTCGAGGTTCATCTTGCCCGCCTCGTCGTCGAAGACGCGCAGGCCGGCCAGCTTCTCCGCGGCTGCCGGAGCGGCGGGCGGCAGCGTCGCCCTGCTCGACGCCCACCAACACCAGCAGGCCGCGACCGATCGCACCGACGGTCTCGCCGGCGACCTGCACGGCCGCCGAGCTGACCCGCTGGATCACCAGGCGCATCGTATTCGGCATGCTTTTCCGTCTTCATTGACATGGATGGGTCCGCTGTGCTCGAGGCCCCTCGTTCGCCGCACCGACCGACGCAACGTGGTACCTCATCGTCCGAGCCCGTCATCGCCCCGTCATCGCAATGAACGCGATGGCGATCGGTCCGCGGTGCCTGAACCGTGTGGTACCGTACTCCATTCCGAATTCGAGGAGAACCGCGCATGTTGAACAAAGTCATGCTGATCGGCAATCTCGGCCGCGATCCCGAGGTGCGCTCGACGCCGTCCGGACAGCCGGTCGCCAGCTTCACCCTGGCCACCAACCGCCGCTGGAAGGACAAGAGACGGTCAGCGCCAGGAGCAGACGGAGTGGCACAACATCGTGGTCTGGGGCAAGCAGGCCGAGATCGCCGCCCAGTACCTCACCAAGGGCAAGCAGATCTATCGTGGAGGGCCGCATCCAGACCCGCTCGTGGGACGACAAGCAGAGCGGCGAGAAGAAATACCGCACCGAGGTCGTCTGCGACAATTTCCAGATGCTCGGCCAGCGCGGCGGCGGACCCGACATGGAAGCCGACGCCCCGCACTCCGGCGGCGGCCCCACCTACGACGAAGGCCTCGGCGGCCCCGGCGCGCCACGAGGACGACGATATTCCGTTCTAGCTCGCGCTGGCCGCCGGCAGGGGCATATAGGTTCCACCCGCGGGCAAAGTGGCCTGAGGCAAGGCAGGCCCGCGGGCGCGGTGACGTGGCGGCAGGGACCTGAGCTCCTGCCTGCGGCAGACGGGCTGGCGGCGGGGACCACGGTTCCGGTGCGCGGTGGCGGGCGCGGCGAAACTCGGAGCGGCGCTGGGGCGTTCTAGAGGGAACCTGGGGCAAGGCCACCGCCCCAGCGGTAACCGGCGGGGCGCGGGTGACGTCTATCCGCTGGGGCGCGCTCCTGGCGCCCTGCGCGCGCCGCGGGCCCGGCTTGCCGGGCCGCCGTTCGCCATGCGGCGAGACCCCATTCGCAAAGAGGCGCAGCAGGTGAAAAAGGACTGATCCATGCCCGAAGGATCGATCATTCGACCGGCGGCCCCGGCGGCGGCGACCCCGCGCCAGGCCAGCCGGCTTCCTCTGGACGCCACAGGTGGGTGTGGGTGCTGCCCGTCGTGATCGTCGCGGGGGTGGTGCTGTTCTTCTATTCCCGTCAGGCGACGGGGCGATCGGCCAAAAGCGGCCGTGGACAGGGATCGCGCGCCGTGCCGATCACCACGGCGACGGTCAAGAAGGGCGCGATCGACGTCTACGTCACCGCCCTCGGCACCGTGACGCCGGTCTACACGGTGACGGTGACCAGCCGCGTGCAGGGCCAGATCATGAGCGTCAACTACACGAAGGGCAGATGGTGCACAAGGGGCGTCGCTCTCGAGATCGATCCGCGACCCTATCAGGCGGCCCTGACGCAGGCGGAAGGGCAGCTGGCGCACGACCAGGCGGTGCTGGCGGAAGCGCGCATCGATCTGGATCGCTACAAGGCGGCGGCCGCGCGCAACGCCATCGCCAGCAGCAGCTCGACGACCAGGAGAAGGTCGTGCTGCAGGACGAGGGCACGGTCAAGAACGACCAGGGCCAGATCGACAACGCCAAGCTCAACCTGGACTACTGCCACATCACCTCGCCGATCAACGGCCGCGTCGGCCTGCGCCTGGTCGATCCCGGCAACATCGTGCACGCCACCGACACCACGGCGCTGGTGGTGATCACGCAGCTCCAGCCGATCACCGTGATCTTCACCATCGCCGAGGACGACCTGCCGCAGATCCAGGCAGCAGCTGCGCGCCGGACAGCACGCTGGCGGTGGACGCCTTCGACCGCGACGCAGCAGAAGCAAGCTCGCCACCGGCACGCTGCTCGACGCTCGACAACCAGATCGACACGACCACCGGCACGGTGCAAGCTGCAAGCGCGATCTTCGCCAACCAGGACGACGCGCTGTTCCCGAACCAGTTCGTCAACGCGCGGCTGCTGGTGCAACACGCAGCAGGACGCGACGCTGGTGCCGACGCGCGGCCATCCAGCGCAACGCGCAGGGCGACCTTCGTCTACGTCGTCAAGCCCGACCAGACCGTCGACGATGCGCAACGTCACGGTCGGCACGACCGACGGCGACATCGACCGCGGTCGCAGCGGCCTCGACGCCGGCGACGTGGTGGTCGATCGACGGCGTCGACAAGCTGCAGGACGGCGCCAAGGTCGCCGTGCAGCCGGCGAACGGCGGCAGCCGGCAGGCGACGGCGCCGGCGACGGCCGGCAAGCCGACGCGGCGCCGGCACCGGCCGGCAACGCCGGCAGCGCCGGCCAGCCGCGCCGGAGCACCAGCGCCAGTGAGTCCGTCCCGGCCGTTCATTCTGCGGCCGGTCGCGACGTCGCTGCTGATGGCGGCGATCCTGCTGGCCGGCGTCGTCGCGCTACACGCCAGCTGCCGGTCTCGGCGCTGCCCGAGGTCGACTACCCGACCATCCAGGTCGTGACGTTCTATCCCGGCGCCAGCCCGGACGTGATGGCGTCCTCGGTCACCGCGCCGCTCGAGCGGCAGTTCGGCCAGGTGCCCGGCCTGAACCAGATGACCTCGACCAGCTCCGACGGCAGCTCGGTCATCACGCTGCAGTTCATCCTCGACCTGAACATCGACGTCGCCGAGCAGGAAGTGCAGGCGTCGATCAACGCCGCGCGGACGTTATCTGCCCGCCGACCTGCCGACCCCGCCGATCTACAGCAAGACCAATCCGGCCGACGCGCCGATCCTGACGCTGGCGCTGACCTCCGACGACGCTGCCGCTGTCGAAGGTCGAGGACCTGGCCGACACGCGCCTGGCGCAGAAGATCTCGCAGCTGCCGGGCGTCGGCCTGGTGAGCATCAGCGGCGGCCAGAAGCCGGCCGTCCGCATCCAGGCGAATCCCACCGCGCTCGCCGTCGTACGGCCTGAACCTGGAGGACCTGCGCACCGCGCTCGCCGCGGCCAACGTCAACCAGGCCAAGGGCAACTTCGACGGCCCGCACCAGGCCTATCACGATCGGCGCCAACGACCAGCTGCTCACCAGCGCCGACTACGCGCCGCTCATCATCGCCTACCGCAACGGCGCGCCGGTGCGTGCTGTCGCGACGTCGCCACCGTCGTCGACGGCGCCGAGAACGTCCAGCAGGCCGCCTGGATGAACGACGACGCCGGCCGTCATCGTGAACATCCAGCGCCAGCCCGGCGCCAACATCATCGCGGTCGTCGACCGCATCAAGACGCTGCTGCCGCAGCTGCAAGCCATCGCTGCCCGCCGTCGGTCAACGTCACGATCCTGACCGACCGCACCACCACCATCCGCGCCTCGGTCGAGGACGTGCGAGTTCGAGCTGATGCTGACCATCGCGCTGGTCGTGATGGTGATCTTCCTGTTCCTGCGCAGCCTGTCGGCCACCATCATTCCCAGCGTCGCCGTGCCGCTGTCGCTGGTCGGCACCTTCGGCGTGATGTACCTGCTCGGCTACAGCCTGAACAACCTGACGCTGATGGCGCTGACCATCTCGACCGGCTTCGTGGTCGACGACGCCATCGTGATGATCGAGAACATCTCGCGCTACATCGAAGAGGGCGAGACGCCGCTGCGAGGCGGCGCTGCAAGGGCTCCGAGCAGATCGGCTTCACCATCGTCTCGCTGACCGTCTCGCTGATCGCCGTGCTGATTCCGCTGCTGTTCATGGGCGACATCGTGGGCCGGCTGTTCCGCGAGTTCGCCGTCACGCTGAGCGTCACCATCCTGGTCTCGGCGGTCGTCTCGCTGACGCTGACGCCGATGATGTGCTCGCAAGCTGCTGCAGCACACGCCGGAAGCCGAGCAGGGCCGCTTCTACCGCGCGTCGGAGCGCGTGCTTCAACGGCATCATCGCGTTCTACGGCCGGACGCTGCAGTTGGTGCTGCGCCACCAGACCGCTGACGCTGCTGGTCGCGGTCGGCACGCTGGTCGCTCACCATCTGTCTCTACATCATCGTCCCCAAGGGCTTCTTCCCGGTGCAGGACACCGGCGTGATCCAGGGCATCTCGGAGGCGCCGCAGACGATCTCGTTCGCCGGCGATGTCGCAGCGGCAGCAGGCGCTGGCGACAGTCATCCTGCAGGACCCGGCCGTCGAGAGCCTGTCCTCGTTCATCGGCATCGACGGCACCAACACGACGCTCGAACAGCGGCCGCATCCAGATCAACCTGAAGCCGCTCGACGAGCGCAACGATCGACGCCACCGACGTGATCCGCCGCCTGCAGCCGAAGCTGGCCGAGCGTCGCGGGCATCACGCTCTACATGCAGCCGGTGCAGGATCTGACGGTCGAAGACCGCGTCAGCCGCACGCAGTACCAGTACACGCTCGAAGACTCCGGACGCAGACGAGCTGCGACCTGTGGACGCCGACGACTGCGTCGCCAAGCTGCAGACGCTGCCCGAGCTGCGCGACGTGGCGAGCGATCAGCAGAACCAGACGGCCTGCAGGCCACGTCTGGTGATCGACCGCGACACCGCCTCGCGCCTCGGCATCACGCCGCAGAGCGATCGACGACACGCTCTACGACGCCTTCGGCCAGCGGCAGGTCTCGACCATGTTCACGCAGCTGAACCAGTACCACGTGGTGCTCGAAGTCGGTGCCGCAATTTCAGCAGCGATCCGGATTCGCTGAAGGACATCTACGTGCCGGCCGGTCGGCGTCGGCAAAGTCTGGCATCGCACGATCGCGCTGGCGGGCACCAATACCGCGCTGACCGGCGCGCGTCACCAACGGCGGCGCAGGTGCCGCTCAGCGCGTTCACGCACTTCGAGCCGAGCACCGGCGCCGCTCGTCGATCAACCACCAGGGCCAGTTCCCGGCGGTGACGCATCTCGTTCAATCTGGCGCCCGGCGCCTCGCTGGGCGACGCCGTGAACGGCGATCAACAGGCGCGAGAACGAACTCGGCATGCCCGCCGAGCATCCAGGCCAGCTTCCAGGGCACCGCCGCGGCGTTCCAGGCCTCGCTGGCCAACGAGCCGCTGCTGATTCTGGCCGCGCTCGTCACCGTCTACATCGTGCTGGGCGTGCTCTACGAGAGCTACATCCATCCCGATCACGATTCTCTCGACGCTGCCCTCGGCCGGCGTCGGCGCGCTCCTGGCGCTGATGCTCTTCCGGCATCGACCTCAGCGTGATCGCGCTGATCGGCATCATTCTGCTGATCGGCATCGTGAAGAAGAACGCCATCATGATGATCGACTTCGCGCTCGAGGCCGAGCGCAAGGAGGGCAAGACGCCGCGAGGACGCGATCTATCCAGGCCTGCCTGCTGCGCTTCCGCCCGATCATGATGACCACGATGGCGGCGCTGCTCGGCGGCCGTGCCGCTGGCGCTCGGCACGCGGCACCGGCTCGGAGCTGCGCCGGCCGCTGGGCATCACCATCGTCGGCGGCCTGCTCGTCAGCCAGGTGCTGACGCTCTACACCACGCCGGTCATCTATCTCTTCTTCGACCGCCTGGCGCAGCGATTCTCGCGGCCGACCGCGCAGCGGCGACCGGCGCCGGCCGCCGAGCCGGAGCCGCTGCCGGCGGAGCTGGCGCATGAACATCTCCGACGCCATTCATCCGACCGGCCGGTCGCCACCACGCTGCTGACCGTCGGCGATCGCGCTGGCCGGCGCGCGTCGCCTACCGGCTGCTGCCGGTCTCGCCGCTGCCGCAGGTCGACTTCCCGACCATCTCGGTCAGCGCCGTCGCTGCCCGGCGCCAGCCCGGAGACGATGGCCTCGTCCGTCGCGACGCCGCTCGAGCGCCAGTTCGGCCGCATCGCCGGCGTCACCGAGATGACCTCGTCGAGCTACGCTCGGCTCGCACCAGCATCACGCTGCAGTTCGATCTGAACCGCAACATCGACGCGCGCGGCGCGCGACGTGCAGGCGGCCATCAACGCCGCGCGCGGCTACCTGCCCGCCAACCTGCCGAGCAATCCGACCTACCGCAAGGTCAATCCCGCCGACGCGCCGATCCTGATCCTCGCGCTGACCTCCGACGTGCTACGACCGCGGCCAGATGTACGACGCCGCCTCGACCGATCCTGGCGCAGAAGCTGTCGCAGGTCGACGGCGTCGGCCAGGTCATCGTCGGCGGCAGCTCGCTGCCGGCCGTGCGCGTCGAAGCTGAATCCGACGCAGCTCAACAAGCTACGGCATCGGCCTGGAGCACGTGCGCACCGTCGCTGGCGCGCGCCGAACGCCAACACGCCCAAGGGCCAGCTTTCCGACGGCAACACAGACGCTGGACGATCGGCGCCAACGATCAGCTGTTCAAGGCCGAGCGACTACCAGCCGCTGATCGTCGCCTACCGCAACGGCGCGCGCGGTCCGGCTGTCCGACGTCGGCCGACGTCGATCGATTCGGTCGAGGACATCCGCAACGCGGGCTACGCCAACGGCAAGCCCGTCGGTGCTGGTCATCATCTTCCGCCAGCCCGGCGCCAACATCATCGACACCGTCGACCGCATCACGGCCGCGCTGCCGTCAGCTGCAGGCCTCCATCCCGCCGGCGATCGACCTCGACGATCGCCATGGACCGCACCACCACCATCCGCGCCTCGGTGCACGACGTCGAGCGCACGCTGCTCATCTCGGTCGCGCTGGTGATCCTGGTGGTCTTCGTCTTCCTGCGCAACGTGCGCGCCACCTTCATTCCCAGCGTCGCCGTGCCGGTCTCGCTGATCGGCACCTTCGGCGTGATGTATCTGTTCGGCTACAGCCTCGACAACCTGTCGCTGATGGCGCTGACCATCTCCACCGGCTTCGTGGTGGACGACGCCATCGTGGTGATCGAGAACATCACGCGCTATCTCGAAGCAGGGCATGCCGCCGTTCGCAGGCCGCGCTGCAAGGGCGCGCAGGAGATCGGCTTCACCGTGCTCTCGATGAGCATCTCGCTGATCGCGGTCTTCATCCCGCATCCTGCTGATGGGCGGCATCGTCGGCCGCCTGTTCCGCGAGTTCGCCGTCACGCTCTCGGTCGCCATCTGCGTCTCGCTGGTCGTCTCGCTGACCACCACGCCGATGATGTGCGCGCACGCTGCTCAAGCCGCACGAGCAGAGCGAAGCACGGCCGGCTCTACCGCGCGAGCGAGCGGGTCTTCGACTGGATGCTCGACCGGCTACGAGCGCACGCTTGCGCTGGGTGCTGCGCCACCAGCCGCTCACGCTGCTGGTCGCTGCTCGTGCACGATCGGCGCTGACCGTCTACCTGTATCATCATCGTGCCCAAGGGATTCTTCCCGCAGCAGGACACCGGCCGCCTGATCGGCGGCATCGTCAGGCCGACCAGGACATCTCGTTCCAGGCGATGGACGAACGATCTGACGCAGTTCGTCGACATCGTCAAGCAGCGATCCGGCCGTCGACACCGTGATCGCCTTCACCGGCGGCGGCAGCGGCGCACGACCAACACCGGCGCGCATGTTCATCGCGCTGAAGCCGCTGAGCGAGCGCGAAGATCAGCGCCGACCAGGTCATCGCCCGCCTGCGCCCGAAGCTGGCCGCAGATCCCGGGCGCCACGCTGTTCCTGCAGGCGGTCGCAGGACCTGCGCATCGGCGGCCGGCCGAGCAACGCGCAGTATCAGTACACCCTGCAGGGCGACAACCTCGACGACCTGAACGACTGGGCGCCGAAGCTGCTGCAGCAGCTGCAGACGCTGCCCGAGCTTCGCCGACGTCAACAGCGACCAGCAGAACAGCGGCCTGCGAGCCAACGCTGGTCATCGACCGCGACACCGCCGCGCGCCTCGGCATCACGCCGCAGCTGATCGACAACACGCTCTACGACGCGTTCGGCCAGCGGCAGGTCTCGACCATGTACACGCCGCTCAACCAGTACCACGTGGTGATGGAAGTCGGCGCCGCAGTTCTGGCAGAACCCCGACGTCGCTCAAGCAGCATCTACGTGCAGCGCCACCGAGCGGCGGCAGGTTCCGCTCAGCGCCATTCACGCACTTACGCGCCGACGACCGCGCCGCTGGCGGTGAATCACCAGGGCCAGTTTCCCGTCCGTGACCATCTCGTTCAACCTGCGCGCCGGGCGTCGCGCTGGGCGACGCCGTCGACCGCGATCAAGCGGCCGCGGCGCAGAGATCGGCCTGCCGGCCACCATCCACGGCAGTCTTCGCGGGCACCGCGCAGGCCTTCCAGGACTCGCTCGCGCAGCGAGCCGCTCCTGATCGCCGCCGCGCTGGTCGCCGTCTACATCGTGCTGGGCATGCTCTACGAGAGCTACATCCATCCGATCACGATTCTCTCGACGCTGCCCTCGGCCGGCGTCGGCGCGCTGCTGGCGCTGCTGCTCTTCCACACCGACCTGAGCGTCATCGCGCATGATCGGCATCATTCTGCTGATCGGCATCGTGAAGAAGAACGCGATCATGATGATCGACTTCGCGCTCGCGGCCGAGCGCAACGAGGGCAAGACGCCGCAGCGACGCCATCTATCGAGGCCTGCCTGCTGCGCTTCCGGCCGATCATGATGACCACCATGGCCGCGCTGCTCGGCGCGCTGCCGCTGGCGCTCGGCACCGGCACCGGCTCCGAGCTGCGCCGGCCGCTCGGCATCACCATCGTCGGCGGCCTGATCGTCAGCCAGATGCTGACGCTCTACACGACGCCGGTGGTCTATCTCTACCTCGACCGCTTCCGTCTGTGGCGCGAGCAGCGCGGGCACCGGCGCGCGCGACCCGGTCGCGCAGCAGGCGCCAGGATGAACGCCGCCTGCCCAAGGAACCGCCATGGACAAGACGCGGTCGCTCACCCGTGTACGGCCGCACGACCGCAGCGGGCGTCGCGCGCCGGCCTGGCTCAGCCTGCCGGACGCTTGTCGGCGCTGCACTGTCCTTGCCCTGGCAGCCGCCGCCTCGCGGCCTGACCGGCGCCTGCGTCGTCGGGCCGCGCTACGAGCGGCCACACGGCCGCCCGCCGCCGCCGCCTACAAGGAGCCGACGCCGTCGACGCCGGCACGGTGGAAGGTCGGCCCAGCCGCAGGACGCCGATGCCCGCAGCGGCAAGTGGTGGGAGGTCTTCGAGCGATCCGGAGCTCAACGCGCTCGAGGAGCAGGTCCAACGTCTCCAACCAGACGATCGCAGCCGCCATGCGCAGTTTCGAGCGGCCCGCGCCATGGTCGGGAGGCGCGCGTCGCAGTTCTTCCCCACGGTGACCACGGCGCCTCGGTGACGACCGGACGCCAGCCGGCGTGCAGCAGCCGACCAACGGGCGACGGGTGCGGCACCGGCTCGCCGGCACGACGCGTCAACGCATCTACACGCTGCCGTTCGACGCCTCCTGGACGCCGACCTCTGGGGGCGGGTGCGCCGCACCGTCGAGGGCAACGTCGCCACCGCCCAGGCCAGCGCCGCCGACCTCGCGAACCAGCGCCTGAGCGCTGCAGGCCGAGCTGGCGGTCGACTACTTCCAGCTGCACGGCCAGGATCGCTCAAGGAGCTGCTCGACGACGACGGTCAACGCCTACCGGCAGTCGCTCGAGCTGACGCACGCAACCGCTACGAGACCGGGATCGACTCGGAGAGGCGGTGGCGCAGGCGCAGACCCAGCTCGAGACGACCCACGCCCAGGCGATCGACGGTGGGCGTGCACGCGCGCCCAGCTCGAGCACGCCATCGCCGTGCTGGTGCGGCAGCCGCCGTCCGAGCTTCTCGCATCCCGCCAGGCGCCGCACACCGTGCAGCCGCCGGTGGTGCCGGTGGCGCTGCCCTCGAAGCTGCTCGAGCGGCGCCCCGACATCGCCGCCAACGAGCGGCGGATGGCGGCGGCCAACGCCCAGATCGGCGTCCCGCGTACTTCTCCGACGCTCTCGCTCACCGCCTCCGCCGGCTTCGAGAGCTACCGCCTCGCCGACCTCTTCAACTGGCCGAGCCGCTTCTGGTCGCTCGGCGCCTCCGCTGGCCGAGACCCTCTTCGACGCCGGGCTGCGCAAGGCGACGGTGACCAGTTCGGCCGCCGTGCGAAGACGGTCGCCAATTATCGTGCAGACCGCGCTGACCGCCTTCCAGCAGGTCGAGGACAATCTGGCTTCGGTGCGCCTGCTGGCGCAGGAGGTGCGCCAAGCAGGACGCCGCGGTCAAGTCCGCGCAGCGCCAGCTGACACGTCGCCACCGATCGCTACAAGCTCGGCATCGATCCCTACCTGAACGTGATCACCGCCCAGGACGACGGTGTTCAGCAACCGCAGACCGCCCTCAACCTGCGCATCCAGGAGATGACCAGCTCCGTCCAGCTCATCGAAGCGCTGGGCGGCGGCTGGCAGGACACCCAGCTGCCCATGCCCCACCGACCTGGCCCTGGGCAAGCAGCCCAACGACCCCGCCGCCGCGGCCGGCAGCCGCCGGCGCCGGCACCGGGCGGCAACGGCACCTCCGGCAATCAGTAAGTATCCGCCGGCAGAGCCGGGGGGACTCCGACGGGAGCCAGCACTGCTAGATCTCATGCGCCAGTCGCATGCAAGAGGCGACTCGGCTGCCGCTTTGGCCCCCCACCGCTCGCTGCGTTTGAATGCGAATGTAAATGACCAGAACCTGGCGCCTCCTGCTTGTCTTGCCACTGATGTTGATGTTTCGCGCGCGCTCCGTCGGAGCGAGTGAACCAGCCAAATCCACCTTGCCTCCGACATCGCCTATCGCCGAGGCCCAGCCCACCAGCGGACTGTTGGCATGTACTCCTGGACCCACCGTCCTGTGCCTCGATCGCGGGCGCTTTCAGGTGACGGTCACGTGGCAGGACTTTCAGCAACAAACAGGCCTTGGTGAAGTGGTTCCCGCCGGTGCAGACGACTCTGGCCTCTTCTGGTTTTTTGATTCCGACAACTGGGAAATGTTGGTCAAAATAATCGACGGATGCGCTCTCAACCAGCGGTTCTGGGTGTTCGCTGCCGCCACCACCAACGTTGCCTACACGTTATCCGTGGCCGACACGGTGACCGGCACAACCAGGTCCTACCAGAACCTGCTCGGCACGTCGGCTCCTGCGATCACTGACACCAGCGCCTTCGCCACCTGTGACGCCTCGGCCAGGACAGACGGCGCGCCCGCCACTCGGCACCAGGCTCCCGTGGAGAGCGCCAGGGATCGCCTTGTCCGCGCTGAGCATCTGCAGACGTTCGTTTCGCAGGCCACCTGTTCCGCGGGCCGCAACGAGATGTGCCTCGCAGGCGGCCGGTTCAAGGTCGCCGTCAACTGGAAGGATTTCCAGGGCAACTCGGGCCAGGGCCAGGTCGTGCCGCTGGCATCCGACGACTCCGGCCTGTTCTGGTTCTTCTATCCGTCCGACTGGGAAATGCTGGTCAAGATCGTCAACGGCTGTGATCTCAACCAACAGTTCTGGGTATTCGCCGCCGCGACCACGAACGTCCAGTACGAGCTGCAGGTAACGGACACGTTTACCGGCGAGGTGAAAACCTACGACAACGCACTCGGCACCTCGGCTGCGGCCGTCACCGACACATCCGCCTGAGCGGCTGCGCTCTTGCCGGACCTCCTCAAATCGCCTTCACCAGCGACCGGTCGCTGGCTCTTGCAGCCCCAGGAGACGCAGCCTCCTTGGCGGTCCAAGTGCTTTCGGCCAGCGGCCAGGCCATTCCCGGCGCTGTGGTGACCTGGACCTCATCGGATGCCGGTCTCGTCACCGTCACGTCGTCAGGCCCGACAACGGCGGTGGTCAAGGCGGTCGCCTCGCCGCCCGCCTCGGCGGTCATTCGAGCCAACTACGGCGACGTCGAAGCTGATGCGCTGATCCTGTTGGCCACTCCCACGCCGAACACCGTCTTGCTGTCGAGCAGCGACGTGCTCGGCAATTCGAGTGTCACCGTCACCCTGAGGTCCACCTCACAGACGCGCTCAATCGTGGCCGGCGACGTCCTGGCAAGTGGCGATCGGTCAGGAGTCCTTGCGCGCGTGTCAACCGTTGTCACCTCGGACGGCCAGCAGGTCGTCCTCGGTGTGACACCGGCCAGTCTCGTAGAAGCCTTCAGCCAGCTCACCATGGGCCTGGCGGGCAGGTTAGCCACGCGGGGAAACATCTTCGCAGTCGCCAGGCGAGCTCCCCGGCCGGGAAGGTGCCGACAGGTCGAATCGTGGCCCAGGACTCGCTCGATCCCGCGTCATGCAAGGTCGACGGCAACCTGTCACCGCTGGTGACCCTGACCGGCGCGTCGATCGAACAATCCACCAGCATTTCACCATTCATCACATGCAACGTGGCGCCGCAAGATTTGCCTGCTGGCATCGGCGAGATAACGGACCTCTCGATCGGCGCTGTCGGTGAGGTCACCATCGGCGTGAATACCGGCTCATTGACCCTGGGTAGCGGCGTGACGGGGAGCATCGCCTGCTCCCGCTCGCCTGCAACCCTGCCGCTACCGGTATTTCCCTTTGGCATCTTCACCGCCACTCTCGACCTCACACCGACGCTCGGAGTGGAGGGCACGGCCAGCTTCAACACGCCCAGCCTTCGTATCAATGGACCGTCGGGCTCGCTGGGCGGCAGCATTACCGCCGGCGTCGCCTATACCAAGGGGCGAGGATGGGCGTCTGTCGGAGACGAGTCATGGAACGGCGCCCTCGCGCCGGCGTCCCTCGCTGCCGGCAATGGCGGCTTCAGCGCCCAGGTAGATGCTTATGCATCGCTCGCTTTCGGCCTTGGCGTGTACCTGGGAGAGCCCGGCACTATCTTCAGCACGCAACTGCTCGACGCCCCCTTTTTCGAAGTCAAGGGTTACGGCTACTTCGACATCGATTTTCCCTTGCCACTCGACAGCACCGATCCGTCCTACACCGGGCCGGATTGGTCGCTGGCGTCGGCCTTTCGGGAGATCTGGAAGCTTCGATCGCCTCCGGCGCCCTGCACGACCTGCTGAACGTGATCGGCGTCAATACCGAGTTCGCGGGACCCTTGAGCTTGTTCGACCTGAAAACGCCTCTGCCGGGCAAGCTTCTACCCGGTAACCGTCGCGGCGGCGCCTGACCAAGCGGATGTGTCGCTGGGCGACAGCTTCCAGCTCGGTCACCGCCAATCAGAACGTCGCGCCGGGCTCGGCGGTTTTCCTTGCCAGCTGCGACTCTGGACAACCTCAGCTGTCTCCCGTGGCACAAGGCGATGCACAAGGCCTCGCCGGAGCCGCCACCTGGACGCCAACGGTCGACGATATCGGTAGCCACCAGATCTTTGGGCGCCTGTGGAGCGTCGATGCGATCAGCCAGGTGGCTCCATACGCTTCCACCAATGCCGTAACCGTTGGAGTGCTCAACAGCAGTGCGCCGGCGCCGGTGATCACGGCCATCCTGCCGCATCCGGTACCTACGGTCGACGCGCAGCAGACTTTGACTGTGCAGGGCAGCGGCTTCGCGGCGGGGGCGACCGTGACGCTGGCAAACCTCACCACTGAATCCCCAGCCATCGTCGCGACGACAAACTTCGTGAGCAGCGGCCAGTTGACGCTTGGCGAGAACCTCGGACCCAACGATGCAACCTGGAGCGCCCAGGTTACGAATCCAGATGGGACGGTCGACACGTTCCTGATTTTCAGGTGCAGGGCTCGCCGTCGATCAGCAACGTCTCGCCCGCCACCATGCCAGCTTCTACCACCGCGCTGAACACCCTCACCGTGACCGGCAGCAACTTCTCGACCAGCGATGGGTACCTCCTGTTCATCGATCCCAACGGGCTCCAAGAGGTCGAGCACCGCCCATCCCGAACGCACCGTCTCGGCCACCTCGACGCAGTGGGTCTACGACGTCGACAACGGCGGCATCGCCGGAACCTGGCAGGTCCAGGTGGTCAACGCCGATGGGCAGGCGTCGAATACCGGCAGCTTCCTGGTGACGGCTCCGCCGCCGTCGATCAGCAACGTCTCACCCGCCACAATGCCCGCCTCCACCAGCGCGCCCCTCACCGTCACCGGCAGCAACTTCTCGACCAGCGGTGGATACCTCCTCTTCACGGATCCCTTCGGGCTTCAAAGCTCGAGCGCCTCCGATCCCGGCCGCATCGTCTCGGTCACCTCGACGCGATGGGTCTACGACCTCGACAACGGCGGCGAGGGTGGTTTCTGGTCGGTGCAGGTGGTCAACGCCGACGGGCAGGTGTCCGATTTCGGCACCTTCCTGGTAACCGGGTCGGGGCTACCGCCGTCGATCAGCAGCGTCTCACCTGCCACCGTACCCGCTTCCACGACCATTCGCTACACGCTTGTCATCACCGGCAGCAACTTCTCGATCGGTGGATACCTCCTGTTCACCGACCCTGACGGGCTCGTGTCCACAAGCTCCTCCGGACTGGGGCTACGCGGTCAGCCCTACCGAGTGGCGGTACGGCCTCCTCGACAGCGGCACTGTCGGCACCTGGCAGGTCAAAGTCGTCAATTACGGCGGCCAGTCGTCCAATACCGCCACCTTCACCGTGATCCGTCGGCTCCGCCGCCGTAGATCAGCACCGTCTCGGCATTGCAGGCGGCTCCGAGTGCGGGAACGAAGGCCCGGCGCCGCGCGGTCGGGTTCGGGCTACGCTTGCAGGTTGGCGAGCAGGCCGGCGAGACCGTTCTTGACGACCTGCACCTGGGTGGCACGGGAGCGGCCGCGCACCAGGTTGCCGGCGTCGCCGGTCCAGCGCAGGGTGCGCAGGCGCTGGCGGTGCTCGGCCAGGCGACGGTCGGCTTCGGCGCGGCGTTTGGCGTGTCGCGGGCGCGCCAGGCGCGCGGCGATGTCTGGCAGGGCGGCGGTCGTTTCGCAGACCAGCAGGGCGTCGCAACCGGCGGCAAACGCCGCTTCGGCGCGCGTCGGCAGGTCGCCCTGCGACGCCAGGGCTTGCATCTCCAGGTCGTCGCTCAGCACCAGGCCGTCAAAGGCCAGCTGGGCGCGCAGCAGATCGCCGATGATCTCTGGAGAAAGGCTGGCAGGGCGCTGTCTGGTGTCCAAAGCGGGATACACCGCGTGGCCGACCATGACCGCGCCGGTGACCGGCAGCAGGGCTTCGAATGGGCGCAGATCGGCATCCAGCGCCTGGCGGCTGAGGTTCACCACCGACGTCTGGTGATGGGTGTCCGCGGTGGCGCCGCCCAGGCCAGGAAAGTGCTTGAGGCAACCGCCCACGCCGCTGCTCTGCAGGCCGCGCAGGAAGGCGCGGGCGCGTTGCAGCACGGCCGGCACCCGTCCGCCCAGGTAGCGGCCGTCGAGGGCGTTGTCGCGCTCGCCGTAGTCGAGGTCGACCACCGGCGCAAAGTCGAGGTCGATGTCGAACAGGCGCAGGGCTTGGGCGATCCAGTGCCCCGCCAGGTTGGACGCCGCCGGCGGATGGCGGGCGAGGAGCGAGGCGCCTGGAGCCGGCCCCACCACTGCCTTCAGCCGATCGACGCGGCCGCCTTCCCGCATCGATCGCGATGACCGCGCCGGGAACGCTGCGGCGCAGCTCTCCCACCAGGTCGGTCAGCTGCTCGGCGGATTCAATGTTGCGGGCGAACAGCACGATGCCGCCCGGAGACCGCACTCAGCAGCTTCGCTGTGGCGCGGTCGAGGTGACCACCTGGAATGCCAGCAAACAGGAAACGCCCTGGGTTCATCCGACTCTTGATTGTAAACGAACACGCAACACGACTGCAGCCCGGCAGCGGTTGCAAATGGCAGAACCGGTGTTCATCCCAACCTTGACTTCAAGCTGTGGAGCAAGTTGAGCGCCGCGAGCGGCGCCAGCTGGTCGAGGTCCACCTCCCGCAGCAGCGACGCTATCACGTGCTCGGGGGGAACAGAAAAGTGTCAACTGCGCGGGCGCGGGCTCCGCCGGCGCGTGACCGCGCGCCAGCCGCGGCCTGCCGGTCAGATCGTATTCGTGCGCTTCCAGGTTGCCCAGGACCTCGCCGGCGCGCTGGATCACCGCCGGCGGCAGGCCGGCCAGGCGGGCCACCTGCAAGCCGTAGGATTTGTCGGCGCTGCCCGGCACCACGCGGTGCAGAAACACGATGCGCTCGTCGCACTCCCGGGCCGCGACGTGCAGTTGACGACGCGAGGCAGCATCGTGCCAGGTCCGTCAGCTCGTGATAGTGGGTCGCGAACATCGTCTTCGGGCGGGCCCGGTGCTCGAGGCCAGGTGTTCAGCCACCGCCCAGGCCAGGCGCAGGCCGTCGAACGTCGCGGTGCCGCGGCCGATCTTCGTCGAGGATGACCAGACTTTGACCGGTGGCGGTGGCGCAGAATGGTTGGCCGTCTCCTGCATCTCGACCATGAACGTCGATTCACCACGCGCGAGTCGTCGGACGCGCCGACTCGGGTGAAGATGCGGTCGACGAGAGCCAGCGTCGGCATCGGCGGGCACGATGCTCCGGCCTGCGCCATGTAGAACGATCATCGCCGTTTGCCGCAGGTAGGTCGACTTGCCGCCCATGTTCGGGCCGGTCAGCAGGACGATCTGGCCGATTCGGGGTCCAGCTGCGTGTCGTTCGGCACGAACGCGTCGCGGCTCGCCACTTCCACGACTGGGTGGCGGCCTTCGCGGATGATCAGCGGCGCTCCCGCCGGCAGCATCTGTGGCACCACGTCGCGGTGCCGCGCCGCCGCCTCGGCAAACGCCGCCAGCACGTCGAGCGTGGCGATGGCGGCGGCCACCGCGTCCAGCCCCCGCGCGTCGGCGGCGACGGTGGCGATCAGGCGCTGGAAATGCTCGCGCTCCAGCGCCAGCTGGCGCTCCTCGGCCGCCAGGATCTGCTCTTCCAGCTCCTTGATCTCCGGCGTCACGTAGCGCTCGGCGTTGGCCAGGGTCTGGCGCCGGATGTAGTCGGCGGGCACCCGATCCTGGTTGGCGCGCGTCACCTCCAGGTAATAGCCGAAAACCCGGTTGTAGCGCACCTTG
This sequence comes from uncultured Alphaproteobacteria bacterium, assembly GCA_963698995.1. Taxonomy (GTDB): domain Bacteria; phylum Pseudomonadota; class Alphaproteobacteria; order ATCC43930; family CGMCC-115725; genus AP-15. The sequence continues at coordinate 22,601 of CAVOTD010000091.1, forward strand.
AGCGAGGAGATGCCGGTGCGCTCGCGCTCGCGCACCTCCAGCGCCAGGATGTGGCGCTTGCTGTCGCCGGTGAGCGAGCGGTACTTGTCGAGCTCGGGATCGACGCGGGCGGCGATGACCCCGCCCTCGTCGAGCGTGCCGCCCGCCACCGGCTCCAGCACCCTGGCGAGCTCGGCGGCGAGCCGCGGCAGCGGATCGACGGCGGCAAGGTCGGCCAGCATCTGGGCGTTGCCGGCCGCCGCCTCGGCCAGGATGGCGGGCGCCTCGGCCAGGCTGTCGCGCAGCGCCGCCGCTTCGCGCGGCGTCAGCGTGTTCCAGGACGGCGCGCGCCAGCAGGCGCTCGGGGTCGCCGACGCGGCCCAGGCGTTCGCGCAGCCGCTCGCGCCGCGGATGGTCGCCGGCCAGGTCCGCCACCGCCTGGTGGCGGAGGGAGATCGCCTGGGGATCGCGCAACGGACGCCGCAGCCATTCGCGCAGCAGCCGCCCGCCCGGCGGCGTGGCGGTGCGGTCGAGCACGCCCAGAAGGGTGGTGCGGCGGCGGCGCTCGCCGGCTGCGCCGGCGGCGGCGGCGCTCGCCTGGATGGGTGCCAGCTGGGCCAGCGCGGCGGCCGAGGAGGCGGGCCGGAACGCCTCCAGGTTGGCCAGCGTCGCGGCGTCCAGGACCAGCCGGTCGCCCGCCTCGCGGACGCTCAGCGTCTGGATGTGCGACAGGTCGCTGCGCTGCGTTTCGCGCGCATAGGCCAGCGCCGACGCGGCCGCCAGCACAGCCGGCTCCTGCTGCAGCAGGCCGAAGCCGCGCAGCGTCGACGCTCCCAGGTGGCGCTGCAACAGGTCGCCGGCGCGCCGCGGATCGAGCAGCCGGTCGCCCGCCAGCGGTGTGGTGCAGGCGCACTCGCGCTCCGCCCATTCGCGCACCGTCGCCGGCACCCCGTCGCCCGCCAGCAGCATTTCGCGCGGCCGCAGGAGCGCCAGGTCGTCCGTGGCCTCTTCGGCGGCGCCCCAGCGGCGCACGAAGAAGGTGCCGGTCGAGATGTCGAGGAAGGCGCCCGCTCCCTGCTCGCCCTCCCACGCGATGGCGGCAAGCAGGTTGTCTTCGCGGCTGTCCAGCAGGTCGGGATCGGACAGCGTGCCGGGCGTCACCACCCGCGTCACTTCGCGGCGCACCAGCCCCTTGGCCTTGGCCGGGTCCTCCACCTGGTCGCAGATCGCCACCTTCAGGCCCGCCGCCAGGAGCTTCACCAGGTAGGTGTCCAGGGCGTGGTGCGGCACGCCGCACATCGGCGCCTCGCTGTCGCTGCCGCGCTGCCGGGCGGTCAGCTGCACCTCCAGGATCGGCGCCGCCTTCACCGCGTCGTCAAAGAACATCTCGAAAAAGTCGCCCATGCGGTACAGCACGACCGCATCCGGGTGCCGCGCCTTGACCTCAAGGTACTGGCGCAACATCGGCGTCAGCTGCACCGTCGCACTCCGCTCTGTCATCGGCGCAGAGTATATCGGCCCGCCAACCCTATACTTGTGGCATGGCAAGAAAGGCCGCCGCCGGCCAGGGCCTGATCCTGTCGCTCGACGCCGGCTCGCCGCGCGTCAGCGTCGCCGTCGGCCGCAACGGCACGCCGCTGTCGCCCGCGCCGTCGCCCAGGAGCACTCCTCCACCCAGCTGCTCGCCCTGATCGACGCCACCCTGCGCGACGCCGGCGCCCAACCCGCCGACCTCGCCGGCCTGGTGGCCGCCGCCGGCCCCGGCAGTTTCACCGGCCTGCGCGTCGCCCTGGCGACCGCCCTCGGTCTCCACCAGGCCCTGGGCGTCCCAGCCCAGGCCGTCTCCACCTGGCCGCCCTGGCCGCCGCGGCAGCGGCGGCGGCAACCCGCGGCAGTGGTAGCAGCAGCGGCGGCGATGGAGATCGCGACGGGGACGAAGATCAAAATGGCGGCGGAAGCGGCGAGGGATCGATCGTCGCCGCCGTCGACGCCTTGCGCGGTGAGTGGTCGGTGCAGGCGTTTGCCCGCCGCCCCGCCGCGTCTCTCTACGGCAACGAGCTGCTGGTCGATGACGAGCCGCCCGCGGGAGGCGAACCCTTGTCCGGCGTGAAGCCGCTGACCGGCATCGAGCTGGTGCCGGTGGCCGAGCTGGCGTCGTGGGTGACGGCGCGCGCCGCCGACCCGGCCGGCGGGCGGCGGCGGGCCGGGGACGGCACGGCCGCGCGGCCCTGCCTGGTGGCATTCGGCGTCGCGGCATTGGCTGCGGCGGCCGGCATCGCGGCGGACACTGGCATCCGGCTGATCGAGGCGTGGGATGGGCCCCCGCTTGCCGCCATGGCGCTCCGCCTGGCCGCCGCGGTGCCACTTTCGCAATGGCAGCCCGCGAGCCTGGCGGCGCCCATCTACGCCCGTCCACCCGCTACCACCGCGCCGAAACGGCGCCGGACCATGTTGCCGTTGGCGTCGTCCCAGGACCCACAAGGGATCCGCCGGGCCACCGACGCCGATCTGCCCCGCCTTGCCCACCTGGAGGCGGCCGCCTTTGCCGACCCCTGGTCGTCAAACCAGTTGGCCGCCGAGCTGCACCAGACCGCCGGCCTCATGCTGGTGGTTGCGGCGCCCGACTCCCCGCACCAGGCGCCGGCGACCGGCTACGCCTGCTTTCGCCATGCAGCAGGCCGAGCCCGAGCTGCTGCGCGTGGCCGTCCTGCCAGCGTCCCGTCGGCAAGGTCTGGCACGGCGCCTGATCACCGCAGGCCTCTCCCTCCTGCGCGCCGGCGGCGTGACCGAGTGTTTCCTGGAAGTCCGCCCGGACAACGCGAGCGCCCTGGCCGTCTACCACGCGCTGGGCTTCCGCCTGGCCGGGCGGCGCGAGCGCTACTACCGCGACGGCTCCGACGCTCTCCTATACTGCCTCACGATCTAGTGGCCTGTATCAGAGAAATCGGCAGCGCCTGGCTTGCCCTCGACGGCGGGGGCTGCGTTGCGCCTCCTCGACATAGTTTCGACTATGCCTGCGTCGGCGCGCCTGGCCCGCGCCGCCGAATGGCGGCGCCATCCGCTTCCAATTTCACTGATACAGGCCACTAGCGTCCCGCCCGGAACACCAGCGGACAATCCCAAGGCGTCGATAGCAGCGCACGACAGTGCGGCAGGATCTCGCACTGGCTCCCCCGGCAGCAGGATCACCGCAAGACGCTGCCGTACCCGGCGGTCAGCAGTGCGCCCGGGCTGGCTGGCCCGGGCGCGGGTGAACGAGATTCTCCTGACAATCTGCACCGGCAGGAAGTAGACAGGCCTGCCTACCAGACCTCTGCAGATCGGCCGTACCGGTTCTTGGAACGCCGGCCGATTGCTGGGAGAGCCAGGATCAAACGTGTTGCGGAGGGTAGGCGCGGTCGCGGTTGGCCTCGAGGCTCTCGGCGAAGGCGCGGAAGTCCGCGGGAGTGACGGCGGCCGCGCCCTGTTGGTAGCGCGGCGCCAGGACGAAGTACGAATCGATCGCATCGCCGCGGACGAGAACCAGGGCGTGGAGCGCGAGCGGCAGCACATGCAGCACGCGAATCTCGAGAGCGGCGCTGTCGGGTTGTTGTTGGATGGCGGTGAGGCCGTCGACGAGCAACGTCGAACTGGTGAGCGATACGTGTTCGAGAGCGTATGCGCCATCATCAGCGCGGGCCAGGGTCGCAAAGCCGATCGAACGATCGCCGTCGAAGAGGCAGACGTACAGGTAGCCGAAGAGAGCGTCGAGTGCGGCTCCGGAGGCAGTCCACAAGGCGGGCAGGGTCGCCAGGTCGAGCCGTGCTTTGGCGAGCACGCCACGGGCCTGGAGGTTGTCGAGGTTGACGCCCGCTTCGATCAGGCGTTGCCTGCCGAGCCCGGACAGATACGAATCCAAGCCGACCTTGAGGCTTTCGGCGGCTGCTGGAGAAAGGTCAGCGAGTCTCATCACGCTTGCCCCTTGAGAATGTACGCCTCGGTCAGGTTGAGGCCTGGTACGAGTGCGATGGGTTGACCGTCCTGGCACAGGATCTGCGTCCTGGTGCCGAGGTCGGGGTTGCAGACCTCCAGAGAGTACTGTGGCGTGGCCGGCGTAATGCCCGAGATCACGACATAATGTTGGAGCTGGATATTCTTGAACATTCCAACCACCGGCCGTGAAGCGCAAAGGGCCGCTTGCAGCACCGGCTGGGTGAGACCCGGGCCGGACACGAAGTCGTACTCCAGATTCAGATTGTCGAGATAGTCCCTGAGGGTACCCAGCTGATTGCATGGGTTGTAGACGGTGGGATCGCAGGGGCAGCACGGCCCAGTGGCGGCGATAAAGCGCGTCGCCAGGTCGCACTGATTGGTCTGGGTGCCATCGATGTAGAGCAGCAGCTGTTGCAGCACGGCGGCCCAGCACCAAAAGGTCTGGCACTGGCTAGCCGGCTGGTAACGGGCCAGGCCACACGATGGTGAGGCAGGGGCCAGCGACGGCGCAGGGGTCCAAAGCAGCGCCGCTGTGCTCAGCACGGTCGGCAAGCTCATGCGTTTCCCTCTGCATACCCGAAGGTGGTCGCCGCGTGAAGCATACCGTTGCATTCGCACGTCACACCGCCGCCGCCGCCCCAGGGCTGGGCGAAGGCCAGGGTCGGATCCATGTCCTGGTCGATGCTGCCTCCCGGAACGATCGGTACCGGCAGGCCGGCATTGACCCAGGAGGCCAGCTGGCTCGGCTGCGCCAGGCCGTAGAGCCACTTGAAATCGCTGTCGCTGTTCCTGCCCGACGCCGAGTTGCGCGGCCAATTGAGCACGTCCTCGGCACAGTTGTTGCCAAGGAAGATCGTGATCTGTTCGGTATCCTTGAGCCCGCTCAGATCGCGCTGATAGATCACCTGCGGCGCGACCGAGGCAGGTTTGATCGAGGCCGGATTGGTGGAAACCCACTTGGTGGCATTGGCCTTCACCGCGGTCACTCCGGAGACGGTCACGGTGAGGCCGCCAACGACCGGATTGAGGCTCTGCGAAAAGGAGCCCGACGACCAGGTCAGCACACGACACGAAGCCGGTACTTCGTTATAAGGCTTGACGGTGCCCGCGGTGAACACGATCTGGCCCGAAACACGCGCGTCGGGCACCCCACCCAGGAGGGCCGGGTCCACCGTAAACCATCCTTGCTGCGCGACCTGTGCGATCGCCGAGAGGTCGAGCGGCGACGGAGTGCCTTGGAACTCGAAAGAAAGGCGTGCGCCAGGGAAGAACCTGGGCACGACCACCGAGGAGTAGCCGTCCTTCGTCGTCTGGTCTTCCCATAGCAGCGGGAGGTGGCGCGCCTGCCGGAGGCCGTCGTGCGATCCGGCCGGCGACCTGCCCAGACCCGTGGCATTGGGCAGCACTGCCAGAAGTGCTTTGCTGTTGGTGTGGGGAATGAACGCGCCGATACCAACCAGGTTCAGAACTACTACGGCCATCTTTGTTCTCCTTCCAATCGTGAAGCGGTAAAGGAACGGCGAGGCCTGTCGCTTGCAGGCTCGCCCATACCCGCGGGGACAGCCCCGGGGAGCTGTCGATGAGACGGAGGCAGGCGCGGTGCAGCGCAGCGGGCGCCGACAGGCCCGCGCGCAGGCCGTGGTGGAGCTCCAGCATCAGCGGCTGGACCGCGCGATCCTCGACGCTCCACAGGCTTGCCACGACGGTATCGGCGCCACCGGCAAGAAAGGACGACACCAGCGGTGCGAAACCGGCGGAGCGCAGCCGTCCGTCTGGCGGAGAGCTGCACGCGGAAAGCACCACGACGCGGCGCCGCCGGCGCGGCAGGCCATGGATGTCCCGCGCCAGCAGCAGGCCCGTACCGCCTGCGGCCGGCCGCGCCAGGGCGAGAAAGGACACCCTCGGGTCGCGTGGGTTGGCCAGGGCGTGGCCGGCATAGTGCACGACGTCCGCCGTCGCGAGGGCCGCAAGCACCCGATCCTTGGCGGCGTCGGCACCGCTCAGCACGATGGCTCGTCGGTAAAGCGAAGCGATGTCGCGCACCTCTTCGGCGGCTCCCGGCAGCCGGGGGATCGCACCGGTTTCAGCAGGGTCGAAGCGCGGATCACCGATGAGCAGCACGGATTCGCCGCCGCTCTGCACTGGTGGTCGGCGGGCCCCGATCGCGAAGAGCAAGCTGGGCGTGGTCGAAACCACGAAATCCTGCGCCAGCCAGCGGTGCCGTGCCGGATCGCGCAGGGCTGCGAAGGGGATTCGGTAGAGAAAGCGGTCGGGGGCGAACACCAGCTGGCCCCCCGCGGGCACTTCGCCGGCCTACGGCGCCACCAGGTCGCCGTAGAGCCGTTCGGCCATCGCCGCCACGTCGCTGGTGCTGGCGCGTCCGCCCGGCGAAGCGAGCGCCTGCCAAAACGCCTCGACACGTGTGGAGAGGCCGGCCAACGGGCGGTCAAAGAAGCGCCTGTGCCCGCGATGCAGAACCCAGATGAGCAGGCGGTCGTCCAGGACCGCAAACTCGACGACGGCCACGTTCGGCGGCAGCGCCTGCACCGCGGTGCGAACGGCGGCCGTCTGGGCGGCGCCAAGCGGCGCGGTCCCGGCCGGCGGCAACGGAACGGGCCAACCTGCCGACCGCGATCGCTCCATGTAGGCAAGGGCGAGATCGGGACGATGCTGCGCGACCTGCAGCCGGGATCATTTCGTCGAAGATCTCTTGGGCGCGCTCGAAATGGCTGTAGCGGAAGATCTCCGGCGGCATCGCGCGGTCGCGGCGCTCGAACTCGCCGACCGCGGCCTCCAGGTCGGCCGCCGCGAGAGCCTGATGGCCCAGCCGTAAGCGGGCGCGAGCGCGAAGCAAGAGCACGGAGGGAAGCTTCCAGGCAAAGCTTGTCTGCCGATAGAAATGAAGTGCCGCGCTCAGCTCGTCCACTGCCAGCGCCGGATCGACCGCCCATCAACAGGCTACCGGCCGCCTCGTGGAGCTCCGCGCTGAGGCGCTGGCGCACCCCCGGGTTGGCGATGTTCCGCACCTGGGAAAAGGCATCTTGCAGGTCCGCCATGGCCTGCGCGGAGTGCGCGAGCGCGGCCAGGATCTTGCTCCGCCAAAGCAGCGCCTCGACCGTGCGGCTCGGGGAGCGCATCGTCCTGGCGACCGCCAGACCAGCAGTTTGGAGAGCCAGGGCCGCATGTGGCCAGCCGCCCTCGCGGCCGGCCAGAGCTGCATCGACGAGCAGGTTGTGGAGCGGACCCGAGGCATGACGCCCAAGCGCTTGCAACGCCGCGATGCGGAGCCGCCATGCCTCGTCGTCCATGCCGAGGGCGTTCAGGCTTTCAGCCTCGAGCGCGCGGGCCGCCCCGGCCTGCACGGAGTCGTGCAGGTGGTCGTAAATCGCGGCGGTGGCAGCGAAGCTCTGGCGCGACTCGGCGAAGGCGCCGGTGCGCAGCTGGACCAGCCCTTCCGACCATGCGATACGCGCGCTCAGCGCAGGCATGGATGCCAGTCCCGGCTCTCGCCGCAGCTCGGAGAGAAGCCGTAGCGCCACGGAATAATCCTCCTCGGTGACCAGCGTTGTGATCATGCCGTACCGCGCCCACAGAGCGACACCTGTCTCACGGTCGCCGCTGGCTGCCAATGCTTGCTGGTATTTGGTGAGCGCCAGTGCGTACAGGCTCGAGGCCTGCAGGCGAGCGGCCGCGCCAAGGTGCTGGTACGCCAATGCCAGCCGCGCCTGGTGCGGCTGCCCTTCCGCACCGAGCTCGGCCACCAGACGGACCGTGGCCGCGTCCCCGGTGCGCACCGCCAAGGCATCGGCAATGGATTGGATTCGGGTGAGCCGCAGCCGGGCCTGTTCCTGGTTGCCGGCAAGCCAGGTTTCCGCCCATGCCGGGAGAAGCTCTTCGAGCGTGCGGCGACTCACCTCGATCGGCGTCACCGCGAGCAGTTTTGCCAGCTCAGGGGGCGGAGCTGCAGCAGCGTCGGCGCCCGTCGCCCAGACCTTGGCGGGTTCCCAATCCGGCCAATGGCAGGGCATGCTGCCGCGGCGGGCAGCAGCTTCGCGAGCCCATACTCGAGCTGGCGTCGATCGCCAGATAGTCATCCCAGGAGGCGACCGCGGCCGCACACAGACCGAGACGCTCGAACACGAGCCCGCGGTTGAAGAGCGCCTCAGGCAAACCGGGCTCCAGACCGATCTCGCAGCCCTCTGACAGGGCTTCGACGAGGGGTCGCTCGATCCCGTCAGGCGACAGCACCGGCACCTCGGGCCTTGCGCCGAGACGCTCGATGATGGCGGCAACCAGTTCGGCCGAGTTGCGCGCGACGACACCGAGACTGTCGCCGGGCTGGTACTCCCCGTCCCTGCTGGCCAGGATGACGTGCCGGGTCTCCTTCTCCGATCCTGCTCCATTAAGGCAATCGGCTCCGTGAAACACCGCCGAGAAATGCCGGTCTGGCGGATCGCCCGGAGGCAGTTGTGGTGCAGCTGCCGCGGTCACCGGCGCCGGCGCGGCACTGACGAGGCCGGACCCGATAAGCTCCTTGAGCTTGCGCGAGGTGGCTTTCCCGCCCGGCATGCAGCGCGTGAGGCTCTTCTCTTCGCCGCGAGTGATGGCTTCGGCGTAGGTTTGGCAGAGATAACCGCATTGACCGCAATCGAGCTGCGCCATCGCCGCCATCAAGACCCGCTCGGGCCGACGGCCCGCCGCAAGCGCCAGGCGCTCCTCCAGCACCAACGTCGGGTCGTGCCAGGGAAAATCCTCGACTTCGACCGCTGCCGCCACGCGGCCGTCGACCACCGGCAGGTCGCCGGCATTGTCAATCTCGACGCTGAACCGGCCAGCGATGTATCCGTCGAGCCAGGCGCGCTGGTTTGGGCTAAACGGGGCGCTGTCGGGAAGCCGAAGGCCAAAGGCCATCTCAGCCGGCCATCGATGCTTCGGTGGCGAAAACGCGGGTCAGCTCCTCGACGCTGTGCCGATTGGTGAAATCGTGAAAGCTCTCGGCCGGGCGGCGTTGCGCCAGATACCCCCGCAGCATGCTTTCGATGCGATGCGGCACCTCTTCGAACGGGATCCCGCGACAGAGCTCGCGGCCGAGCCTCAGCTCGGGGCCGCTGCCACCACCGATGACGAGGTCATAGCCCTCGACCTCCTCGTCCTCGCTTTTTTCGACCTTGGTCGCGAGCAAACCGATATCGCCGACATAATGCTGAGCGCACGAATTGGGGCAGCCGGTCAGATGAATGTTGATCGGCTGGTCGAGCGTCACCCGCGAATCGAGATGGTCGACCAGCGCCAACGCGTGCCGCTTGGTGTCGCCGAGAGCAAATTTGCAGCCGAAATTCCCGGTGCACGCGATGACGCCGCCGCGGATCGCGCTCGCCGAGGTCTGGAGGCCGAGCGTTTCGATCGCTCCGATGGTCGTCGGCGAGCCTGGCTTGGGGGATGTCGGAGACCAACAGGTTCTGCCAAACCGTGAGCCTTAGCGTGCCGGAGCCATAACGCTCAGCGATATCGGCGAGGCCGTGCAGCTGCGACGCCTCCAATCGTCCGACCGGCAGGACCACGCCGATGTAATGGAGCCCCGGCTGGGACTGCGGGTGCACCCCGATATGGCCCTGCTTGTCGAGTGGCCCGCGCGGTTCGCAAATTTCGGGCGGAGCAAAGCGCCAAGCGAAGGGCAGGTAACCGGCCGCCTCGGCGAGACATTTGTCGATGCCCCAGCGCTCGAGCAGATAATGGAGACGGGCGCGCTTTCGGTCGGTGCGGTCGCCGTGCTCGATGAACAGGCGGAGGATTGCGACCGCGGCCGGCACCACCTCGTGCGAAAGCAGCAGAACGCCGCTGTCGCGGGCAAAGACGCCGTGGCCGGTGATGCCGCCCAGCAGCATGCGAAAGTAGATCCCGGGCGGCACCGTTTTGCCCGGCCCGATGGCGACCGCGGCAAAGCCTATGTCGTTGGTGTCCTCCAAAACACCGAGGCGGCCGCCGCCGTCGATCGCAATATTGAATTTGCGCGGCAGGCCGTAGAGTTCGCGATGGTTCAAAATGTAGTGATAGAGCTCACGGGTCAGCGGACGAGTGTCGATCAGCTCTTGCGGATCGATCCCGGCGGCAGGGCTGCCCGTCAGATTGCGGACATTGTCGGCGCCGGCGCCGCGCGAGGTCAGCCCGAGCTCGTCGATCGCCGTCAGTACCGCAATCGGATGGGCGGCGCCGATCTCGCGGATCTGCAGATTGGCCCGAGTGGTGACGTGGAGATAGCCGCCGCCAAAGCTCTCGGCGATCGCGCACAGGCCCTTTGCCTGAGGCGCCGAAAAAATCCCGCCTGGCAGCCGCAGGCGGAGCATGAAGGCATCCTGGTTAGGCGCGACATAGAAGAGCCCGTGAAATTTGTGCAGAAATATGTCGGTGCCCTTGGGAAAGCGACCGGCTGCCGCGTTGGCGAGCATCTCGTCCCACATGTCGAAAGGATGCTTCGCCCGCTTGGCTAGTTCTTCCGGGACCAGCTTGGCGCCGGTTTTTGACCAACGATTCTGCGCGGCCCAATGAATATGATTGGGATCACTTGCCGGTTCTCTCTCCTCGTTGCTCTGGGTTTGTGCATTTGGCTGAACAGATGACGAAGCAATAGGCAGGTCGGCCATCCGTTTCTTGATTAAGCCGGCAATGAAACCTTCGAGATATTGCTTCTGCCCCTCGGTAAAACCGGGATCCTGCACTCGTTGCCTTTCGAATAGTAGTTGGACGTTCAGAGGCTCCGAGCAATCGTTGTGCCAGCCGGTTGGTCTTGCCGGGCTGCGGGCTTTGCGACGGCCGAACACACGGCCATAGTAGCAACCGGCAATCAGCTGCTGTGGAGAGAGCGATGACCATTACGCTTTACGACCTCGCCGGCATCGAGGCGGACCGGCGCTTCAGCCCGTTTTGCTGGCGCACTCGCATGGCGCTCGCGCACAAGGGCCTCGAGGTCGAGACCGTGCCGTGGCGCTTTATCGAGAAGGACAGATTGCCCCAGCCGAATGCCGGTCGGGTGCCGGTAGTCGTCGATGGCGGCGAAGTGGTGCATGATTCTTCGACGATCGCCGAATATCTTGAAAATCGCTACCCGGATCGTCCCCTATTCGATGGGGAGAGCGGGCGAGCTCTGACCCGGTTTGTGCAAAACTGGACCGAGACCGTGCTGCAGCCCGGCCTCATCGGCTTTGTCGTGCTCGACATTCACCGCCACATCGGGCCCGAGGACCAGGCCTATTTCCGGCGATCGCGCGAGGAACGGTTCGGCAGGACCCTCGAGGAAGTCGTCAACGACCGTGATTCCCGGTTGCCGGCCTTCCGCGAAAGCCTGGCGCCGCTGCGCCGCACCGTCGAGCGCCAGAAGTTTCTTGCCGGCGCTGCGCCCGGCTATGCCGATTATATTGTCTTTGGCGCCTTTCAGTGGGCGCGGGCGATCAGCGATTACGAGCTCCTTGCCGCCGACGATCCGGTCGCCCTCTGGCGCGGGCGGCTACTCGACCTGTTTGGCGGCCTCGCCCGCAAAAGTCCCGCCTATGGCGGTTGAACGATGGCTCGGACGGATGCGATCGCGACCGTCGCGCTGATCCTCCATGCTGTTGCTGCCGTCGTCTGGGTCGGTGGCATGTTTTTCGCCCATCAAGCGTTAAGGCCGGCCGCCGCGGTGCTCGATGCGGGGCCGCGCTTCCTATTGTGGTCGCGCGTCCTCCGCCGCTTCTTCGCCTGGGTCATCGCCGCGATTGTAGCGCTGCTCGTCACCGGCTATGCCCTGGTGCTCGGTGTCTTTGGCGGCTTCGCCAGGGTCGGCCTTCACGTCCAGCTGATGCAGGGGCTCGGCATCCTTATGATGCTCTTGTTCTTGCACCTCTATTTTGCGCCGTGGCGCCGCTTCCACCTGGCGGTGACACAAGAAAATTGGGCCGAGGGCGGCCGCCAGCTCGGCCAGATCCGCTCGATCGTGACGATCAACCTCGTGCTCGGCCTTGTCGTCGTTGCGATCGGCGCCAGCGGGCGTTACTGGGGCTGAACGGCGGGTGGGTCAAGCCGAAAAGATCACCGTGGAGTGCCCGGTGTTGTCGTGGCCGGCGGGGTATCGGGCGTCGCGTTTGTCGTGTTGGGAGGAGGATTGGCCGGCGGCGCGGGCGCGCCCGCAGGCGGAGGATTGTCGGAGGGCACCGTGGACGCCGCCGGCGGAGCACCGGTTGCCGGGCTTGAAGGAGCGCCGGGTACGGGCATTGTAGAAGTCCCCTGCGGTGCGCCCGGCGTCGAAGGCGGGGCTGCCGCGCCCGGAGGCGTGACGGTCGGTGACGGGGATTGGATCGACGACGGCGGCCCAGCGACAGGCGCGGGTTCCTGGCGGGTGTTGCCGAAATAGAACCCAATGATGGTACCCAGGATTCCGACCAGGATGGTGATGACGTCTTTGGCCTTGTTGAACCGGCCGTCGATGTCTTCGTCCTTGCCCATCCATAGAACTGCGATCACCACCACAAACACCACCGCGATGGTGATAAACGCGAAAAGGAACGTAATCAGTCCGCGCGCTCGGCTGGCGTCCGACAGCACTGTTATTAAGTCGGTTCTGAACAGCGCCCAGAAAATGAAAAGTACAACAATCAATCCGGTGGCGAGGAGGGCAAATTCGGTAATGACTTCTAGCCATCCGTCCCTGGACTTCGTCCAGATCAAGAAATATCGTTCGAGGGTGGTCAGCAGCACATCTTCGTTGGGGTCATTTGCGGCCTGAACGACGCGAACGTAATCGGCCATCCGGTTGCTGTGATAGGGCCACTGCGCCGCATGCGCGTCGGCGAAGGCCCGCAACTGGGTCAACGCCGCGTCCGGAATAGTTCGGTTTTTGAGCCATGGTGCGAAATCGGATGTTGCCACTGCCGGTCTCCTCAAGAAAACTTGTGCTCAAGGGTTCGCCGGCCGTCGGGGTTCACGCCAACCGGCTGCGTAGTCTAGCGTCGGCAGCCCCATATCGCTGTAATAGCGTAGCGGGTCCCACGGTTTCCCGGACAGCGCCGCGAGCTCCTCGACAGTGCCAAAGATCAGGCGCGCTGCCCCGAGCAGGTCAGAAGCATGCCGGCGCCGCAGGCTGTCGTGGGTTTTGCGCAAGATCATGATCAGCAGCGCCAATTTCGCGTCATGGTCATACCGCCGTTGGACCAACCGAAAGCGTCGGATCAGCCCTGCCATCTCACCACCAATGATCCGGTCATCGGGTTCCTCGTTCGGCTCGCCGCTATTCCCCGAGCCGGGCGCCGGCGCATCGAGAGCGCTCAGCATCCGGTTGGCGGCGCCGATCCCCCGCTGCAGTTACTTGGCATAACCCGGCATGTTGTTCGGAGTGAGATAGGGGCGTCCGGCGGTGGGCGGGATATGAATTCCCCCGATCCCTTTGGCAGCGCCGAGCCGCAAGAACGGCGCAGCGCTGCCGGCAGCCAGCGCCCGGCGTGCAATGCCGGCGCAGTTGTTGGAATGGCTCACATAACGGTAATGGAAATCGCGCCCGGTCTTGAAGCTGTTGACCGCGGCGACGATCCGATTGAGGTCGAGCCCAAGTCGGTGCGGCTGCGAGGTGGTCAGCGCCGGCAGCGAAACAAGATCGTCATGCGCGCTCCCCAAATCTTCTCGCCAGCACTGCGCATGCTGCCGTTACCGATGCAGATCTGGCGCGGCCTCGGCCTCGCACCGCGCCTCAGCCGGCACTGCGAGTGGTCGCCGAGCTCGGAGGCAAAATCGAGCAAGTGATGCGGCGTGAAATGGCTGCGGCACACCCGGAAGCGGGACAGCAAGGAATCGTGTCGGTCTACTGGACGGAAGCTGACGTAGCGGGCCCGGTCGTCATCCGAGACCGGGGTGTCGCCGTCATGCACGACCCATGGGCCTTCATCCTGCCGGCGCCGCAGCAGCAATGCAGCATGGCCGGAGCGCCGCAGCGCTTTGTGCAACCAGCCGGAGCGCCGGATCAGCACGGTGCACTCGCTTTCGCTGTGTTGCGGGACGCGCAGCTCTTCGAGACAGACCGAGCTCTCCGACATTGCTCAGGCCCCTTTGGCGCTGCGAGCGACAGCTTGCGTTGAGCCCTGATTGCCCGCCGAAACGGGTTTCGCACCTCGCGCTATTGCAGCTCTTCGGCAGATCTTATTGGCGGGCGGTCATAAGACCGACTTTGTCGGGGTCCGGGCGTCGGCAACCCCGCCTCCGACGAACGCACCATAAAGCTACCGCCGCGGTTCAACGAGGGGTGAAAAGCGTTGCAGGTCGAGGGTGCGCAATCCGGCCTCCATCGAGATCTTGCCGTCGGGCGAGGTCCAGGTGGCGCTCAGTCCGCCATCGGCACGCGGCCGAAAGCGCAGCCTGCTCTTGCCCTTTTCCTCGAACACGAATCCGTCATCGATAACCCGGCCCTTGCGGTGGCTCCATTCCGCCGGCTCGTTTTCATCGATGCCGGGCCCAATGGCGTAGACGGCATCGACACCGGATCCCCGCGCGCCCTCGATCGCTAGGAGGATCTCGCGCCCGTTCGGGTAGAACCCGTACCAAGATTGACGACCGGTTTTGCTGCTGCTCGATGCGTGGGCTGCGCCGGCGGGCGCCGAAGCTCCGGTCGCCGCGGCGGCGGAATGCATGGCCCCACGCGGGTGGATGAGTTCATCCGGCAGGCGAAGTTCGGCGCTCGGCGCTTCTCCCCAAACCGGCTCGCAGACCCGTTCGCCGTCGAGCTTGTCGGCGTCGATGAAATCCCGGATGCAGCTGCCGAACCGACGCAGGAAGAGACCGGTCGATGACGCCCAATGGCCGGCCAGAAACGCCGGTTGGTCGATGACGCTGAAACCGATTTGCCGGCCGGTGAGGATCGCGCGCGACCGATCGCCGCGTCCACCCGGGTCGAAATCGTCGCCGTGGAAGTAGAACAGCATGACGTGCGCCCGTTTGATGCGTTCGAGCAGCGGATAGAGCCGCGTCGAATTCAGGCGCCAGAAATCGTAAAACTCGTCAAAATTGCCAAAAGCCGCCGGCGCGGTCGCTACGACCGCATCGACATCATCCGAAGCATCGGCCGCCATCAGCGCAAGGAACGCGCCAAAGGATTGTCCGGCGAGCGCAAGACGCCGATACCCCTTTTGCTTGAGCTGCCTGACCAGTTCGACCAGCCGGTGCGTGCTCGCTGTCAGGGTGTCGCCGTCTCGCGATCGGTTGAAGCGGAATACATCCCAACCCGCATCGCGCAACACTCTGAGATAAGGGGGCGACGGTGAATCGGCATCTTCGGCATTGATCGATCGGCCGTGGTTCCACACGACCGCGCCCATCGCCTGTTCCGGACCGAGCAAAGCCTGGCCAAACACCGGATCGAGCCCGACCGCCTGCGCTGGAATATTGGCTAAGACTGCAAAACCGAAAACGAACCCGCAAGCTACCGCTCTGAAGCACTGCCGCATTCCTGATGCCCCGCCCCCGGCCTTGACCCCAGGCTTTCGAGACGGAGCTTAACGAAATGTAATGCTTTATGTCCACTTGGTAACCATCGGGCCGGCCGACGCTGAAAAGGCTCGATGCGGCCACCGGCCGACGGAACCGGGCGCTGCGACGAACTAACGCATCAAGCGTGGGGTAGTTGGGTCCTTCACTCCTCGCGCAAGGTCATCAGAACGATTGCGGCGAGAAGCACCCCCAGCGCCTCGAAGCCGGTGTTGATCTGGCCCAGCGCCATGCTCAGCAAGGTCGTCGCAGCAACGGCGGCTCCAATAAGCATCGGCATGGCATGCTTCCGGTGTTTTGCTTTCGCGGACGAGGACGGCGATGTAACGGTTACTCACTCGCCGTTATTCCCTGGCGTCGGAGGGAAGATGAACACGCTTTATGTCGCGCGCAGTGCAAGGCTCGGCCGCTGGGCATCGGATGTCGGGCTCGGCAAGAACGTCTACAAGGTCGGCGTCGCCGATGGCGACCCGAAGGCGCTCGCCGCCGCCGGTTGGGCCGGCGAAACCGACTGGACGATCTTGCGCAAGACGCCGGTCGAAGATCTGGACGAGGCGGAGGCGCTCGGTCGACTGGGCCGGAAAGAAAAGATGATCGATCCGAACCTCTATCCCAAACTTAAGGGGGCCGTCGGTGTGTTCCGGCTGACCGCCGCCCGGGTTGAGAACCACATCATGGTGACACGAGCCTTGGCGGGCCAAAGCGACCGCGCCGAGATCAAGCTGAGGCCGACGGACTACGCCGATTACTTGATCCACAACGCTGTGCGCTGATTTCAGATATCCAGAAAGACGGTTTCGGTCTCCGCGCGCGGACCGCGTTGCAACCGGATATCGATGTGCCAGCGATCGTCTCTCTGATACTGGGCAATCATTGTGGCGCGGCGCTTCGGGTCGTCGATTGACGACAATAACGGGTCGGTTTCGTTAAGCGGCTCGCCCGCGAAATAGGCGCGTGTGACGAGAGCCTTGAGAAGGCCGCGGGCGTGGAGGGCGAGTGCGACGTGAGGCGCCTGCTGAGCGTTGCCGCCGCCGGGTACGGGCCCCGGCCTTAGCGTGACGAAACGGAATTCGCCGCGCCCGTCGGTGCGGCAGCGGCCGAACGCCGGAAAATGCTGATCGGCGGGCGGGTCAGCCTGCCACAGTTCGACGGCGGCGTCCGTCACCGGATTGCCGTCGCCGTCAATGACTGATCCGGTCAGCGTGATCGGCTCGCCCGCGGCGCCGAAGCGCGTCAGATCCGCCCATTCCGCGTGCTCGATCAGATGCCAGAAAGGCCCGATCGTCTGGCTGGCGGTGGCGCTCGGCACCGGTCAACCCTCCATCGGTGTCGCGTCGCGGCCGCGCAGCGCGACGTCGAAGCGATAGCCCAGCGCCCATTCGGGCTCGGTGACCGCGATGTCGAACTGGCAGATCAGGCGGTTGCGCGCCGCTGCATCGGGGATCGACAGAAAGACCGGATCGAGGTCGAGCAACGGGTCGCCCGGGAAATACATTTGCGTGATCAGGCGTGCGACAAATCCGGACCCGAAAAAAGAAAAATGGATGTGGTTCGGCCGCCAGGCATTGTTGTGATTGCGCCACGGATAGGCGCCCGGCTTGATCGACGTGAAGCGGTACCAGCCGTCACCATCGGAGTAGACGCGGCCCTCACCGCGAAAATTCGGATCGAGCGGCGCATCATGCTGGTCCCCGGGGTGCTGATAGCGACCCGAAGCATTGGCTTGCCAGATCTCGACGATGGTGTGCGGTATCGGCCGGCCATCCTCGTCGGTGATCCGGCCGTGTACGATGATGCGCTCGCCGAGCGCCGCCTTGCCGTTCACCACCGACAGATCGGGGATCGGCGGGAACTGGGCGGCGGTAAAGCGCGGGCCGGATACCTCCGTGACAGTGTGCGGCAGACGTACCAGGCTTTCCTGCGGGTGCCGCTTGTGCGTGCTGCCATAGGCCGGCGCGTCATAGGGCGGCTGGGTGCCCGGCCGATACGGCCGATACGGGATCGGATCATGCACGCTGTCCATCGCCCCTTTTCCTCCTTTAAGCGGCTGTCTCCACCGCTGGCTTCCTTCTTTGTCGCAGCGCGTCGAGTGCTTCCGGAGTATCGATATCGACAAGGATCGCGTCGTCTTCCATCTCGACCTCGGCGACGAGTTCGGCGTGTTCGCCGATCAGGTGCTTGGCGCCGATATCGCCTGCGAGCTCGGCCATTTCAGGGAAGAACCGCTTCGACCACAGGACCGGGTTGCCGCGCTTGCCATGCCGCGTCGGGACGATGATCGCACGGCCCTCGAGCGGGTTGAAGGCTGCGATCAGACGGTCGAGATGCCTGCCGGAGATCAGCGGCATATCGCCGAGACAAATCAGCACGCCGTCGAGATCGGGCGGCAGCGCGGCGATGCCACGTTTCAACGACGTCGAAAGCCCGTCGGCGAATCCCGGATTGATGACCCTCTCGACCGGCAATTTGCCGAGGGCTGCATCTACCTGGTCGGCCTGATTGCCGAGTACCGCGATGATCGGCCGAGCGCGGGAGGCGAGTAGTCGGCGGGCAACATGCGCCGCCATCGGCGCGCCGGCGACCTCGGCGAGCAGCTTGTTCGGGCCGCCCATCCGCCGAGATCGCCCGGCCGCGAGCAACAGCGCTCCGACCTGCGCCCCCGGCGTTGTCTCACGCTTCGGATCGGAGGCGGGTCGTGCTTCGGCACGCGGCAGCGGACGCGACGGGATCTCGGCGAGAAGCCCGCCGCTGCCCATTCGCATGATCTCGGCGGGTCCGACCGGTATGCCGGCGACAAGTCTTTCGAGCACCCAATCGAAGCCGTTGACCTTGGGCGAGCGGGCACAGCCCGGTAGCCCCAAAACGACCCGGCCCCCGATATGGCCGAGGAGCAGCAGGTTACCTGGGTCGACCGGCATCCCGAAATGGTCGATCCGGCCGCCCGCGGCGACGATCGCCGCCGGGATCACGTCGCGCCGGTCGAGGATCGCCGAGGCGCCGTGAATCAGCAGGATGTCGATCCCGTGGCTGAGCGCATCGCGGATTAGTGCCGCCAGTTCGCCCGTCGCATGCGCGCCGCGCTCCTCGAAAACGAGGCCGCAGCCGAGTGCAGCGAGCCTGCCTTCGGTAACCTGCCGAGTCTTGTCGAGAATGCTCTCCTTGAGCCCGGGTAGCCGCGTCTGCACGAGCCCGACCGAGCGCGTCAGGAAGGGCGCGACGCGCAGCAATGGGCCGCCTGCGGCGGCGGCCTCGACGCAGCGGGCAACGGCCGCTTCCGGTGCTGCAAACGGGATGATCTTGACGGTGGCGACCATCTGCTTGGGTTCGACAGTCGCGAATGGCGGCAGGGTGCCGAGCGTCACCGTCTCGTCGACGAGGTTGAGACGGTCGAGCCGCTCGGGATCAAACACGAGAAGTCCGCGCGTCTTGGCAAAGAGGTTGGCGCGGCCCGTAAACGCGGCCGCCGTCTCGATCTCCGCCCCGGCTGCGGCGCTGGCAACCCGGCGGGCGGCCTCGTCCTCGCCGACATCGCCGGTTTCGAGCCTGGCGACGACGATCCGTCTCAAGCCGGACGCGGCGATCAGTTCGACGTCGCTTCGCGACAACACCCGCGCCTTCTTTAGTGCGGTCGTGCCGAGCTTCAGGCTATGCGCGAGGATCGCCCCTTCGGCCTCGGCGACCGGGACTTCGCCGAATTTCACGCCGCCTCCGTCGCCTCGCCGCGACGCAGAACCTGAGTCATCTCGGCGACGATCGAGATCGCCACCTCAGCCGGCGACACTGCGCCGATCGATAGGCCGACCGGCCCGTGAATGCGGGCGAGATCACTGTCGCGGAAACCCAGTTCCTTGAGCCGCGCGCAGCGCCCGGCGTGGTTGCGGCGCGAGCCCAGCGCGCCGATGTAGAAGCAATCCGAACGCAACGCCGCGGCCAGCGCCGGGTCGTCGAGCTTTGGGTCGTGGGTCAAGGCCAGGACCGCCGAACCGCGATCGGGCCGCAACCGTTCGAGCGCTTCGTCGGGCCATTCCTGCGTCAACTCGACATCCGGAAAGCGCGCTTGCGTCGCGAACGCGCCCCGCGGGTCGATGACCATCACGGCGTAGTCGGCCATCGTCAGCATCTGCGCCAGGGGCTGTGCGATATGCACCGCACCGATGATGAAGCAGCGATGCGGCGGCGTGAGTACCTCGACGAACACAGGGCCAGCGGCCGTCTCGACGGTTCGGTTGCGCCCGCTACGCCAAATCTCGCGCACTCTGTCGAGCGCCGCATCGTCCAGCGCCAGATCGCCCTCGGTCTGTTTGTCGTCCAGCAGCAATTGCCGACCCGTGCCGAGCTCGGTTGCGAGAGCAACCGAGCGGTGCTCTCTCTCCGCCGCCACAACCCGGTCGAGAATACGCCCTTTCATTCGACGCGCTCGACAAAGATCTGGATCTTGCCGCCGCAGGCGAGACCGACTTCCCACGCCTGGTCGTCGCTGACACCAAAATCGAGGAGCCGAGGCTTGCCGTCACGGATCGCTTCGATCGCCTCCTCGACGACCGCGCCCTCGACGCAGCCGCCCGACACCGAGCCGACCATGGCGCCCGTATCGTTTACCGCGAGCTTGGCGCCGACCGGCCGCGGCGATGAACCCCAAGTGGTGACGACGGTCGCCAGCGCCACGCCCGATCCGGCCTCGCGCCAGCGCGCTGCTTGCTCCAGGATTTCCGCCGTATCGCTCATGCTGCTCTCTCCTTATGCGTCATTCCCGCGAAAGCGGAAATCCAGATCCCAAAGCCGCAGCGGCTGCCCTGGACCCCCGCTTTCGCGGGAGTGACGGGAACCCCGCTCATGCTGCCCTCTCTGGGTTGGCCCGTGTTGCGGTCGCTGCCGTTCCGCGCCGGGCAATCGGCTCGCTCAGCACCTCGATCAAGGTTTCGAGGCTTTCGAGATTATGCACGGGTCGGAACTCGTCGACATACGGCATCATTGCCTTCATTCCGAGAGATCTTGGCTCGAACCCCTCGTAGCGCAACAGCGGGTTCAACCAAATCAGCCGACGGCAGGAGCGGTGCAGTCGGTCGATTTCATGCGCCAGCCCGGTTCCAGCGTCGCGGTCGAGGCCGTCGGTGATCAGCAGCACGATCGCTCCTTGGCTCAATAGACGGCGCGACCACAATCGGTTGAACTCCGCCAGGGCATGTCCGATGCGGGTCCCGCCCGACCAGTCCGCGACCGCCTCGGCGACGCGTTCGAGAGCCAGATCGACATCGCGGTGCCGCAAGTACCGCGTGATGTTGGTCAACCGCGTCCCGAAGACAAAGGTATGCACCCGGTCGCGGTCGTTGGTGACCGAGTGCATGAAATGCAAAAAGATGCGGCTATAGCGGCTCATCGAGCCGGATATGTCGCACAGTACGACCAGCGGCGGCGGGCGTCGCCGCCGGCGTCGCCGCTTCAACTCGACCAGCCCGCCGGCGCGTAGCGCGGCGCGCAAGGTGGCGCGCATATCGGCCCGGGTGCCGTGCCGGTCGGGGGCGAAGCGTCGAGTTGGGACATCCTGTACCGGTAGACGCAGCTTGGTGATCGCCGCCTTGGCGCGAGCCAGCTCATCGAGCGACATTTTCTCGAAATCCATGCCATGCAGCTGTTCGCGCTCAGAAAAGCTCATCGCCGCGTCGATTTCGGTCTCGATTTCCTCGGTTTCGCCCTGCTTGCCGAGGTCGGGGTGAAGCGCTTCGGCAAGCCGCCTAAGCATCGCCGAACCCTGATCCTCGCCATTTTCGACCCGCATCTCCGGCAGGATCAGACCCATCATCTTCTTCAGCAGATCAGGATTGCGCCAAAAGACGTGAAACGCCTGGTCGAAGATCAGCCGCTGGTCCGGCCGATTGACGAAGACGGCGTGTAATGTCCAGTAAAAGTCGCGGCGATCGGTGATCCCAACCGCCGCCACCGCGGCGACGGCATCGACGACCTTGCCCGGCCCGACCGGCAACCCAGCCGCCCGCAAAGTGCGAGCGAAATGCATCAGGTTGGCGAGCAGCGATCCACCGGGCTTTGGCATTGCGGTCGCCATCCGTCGGTGGCCGCTCCTCAACCTTCGGCTGTCGCGGCTTCGGCCTTGAGCTGCTCGAGCAGCCGGGCGGCTTCGCTGCCGTGTAGGCGGGCGATGTCGTCCTGGTACTTGAGGAGCACACCCAGCGTGTCGTTGATCGCGTGCGGCGTCAGCTCCAGCACGTCCAGTTGCATCAGCGCCTCGGTCCAGTCGATCGTCTCGGCGATGCCTGGGAGCTTGAACAAATCCATCGAGCGCAGCTTCTGGACAAAGCCAACCACCTCGCGCGACAGATGCTCGCTCGCGCCGGGCGCCTTGCGCTTTAAAATCTCGAGCTCGCGCGCTGTGTTCGGGTAATCGACCCAGTAATAAAAGCAGCGCCGCTTCAACGCGTCGTGGATTTCTCGGGTCCGGTTCGACGTGATAATCACGATCGGCGGCTCTTCGGCATGGATCGTGCCGATTTCGGGGATCGTCACCTGAAAGTCGGAGAGCAGTTCGAGGAGGTAGGCCTCGAACGGCTCGTCGGTACGGTCGAGTTCGTCGATCAGCAACACCGGTGCGCCGGCAATATCCGGCTCCAGCGCCTGGAGCAATGGGCGCTTGATTAGAAACCGGTCGGAAAAAATTGTGCCCTCGATCTGCGAGCGGTCTTCCTCGGCCGCCTCCGCAAGGCGGATCTCGATCATCTGGCGGGCATAGTCCCATTCATAGACCGCCGAGGCGACGTCGAGGCCTTCGTAACACTGCAAACGAATGAGCCGCCGCCTCAGAGCCGTGGCCAGCACCTTGGCGATCTCGGTCTTGCCGACCCCAGCCTCTCCTTCGAGAAACAACGGCCGCCTCAAATGCAGTGCCAGATGTACGGCCGTTGCAAGGCTGCGATCGGCGATGTAATCGGCGCTGCCGAGCAGTGCCAGCGTCGCGTCGACCGATACAGGGAGAGTAGAGGAACCGTTACCGCGCATCCAAACCGATCCTGGCCGCAACAAAATCCCTCTCCCGACAGGAGAGGGCGGGAAGACGCCCACCGGTGAACCGGGGCACACGTCCTTAATGTGAGATATCTAATCCCTCTAACGTAGCCATGCCACCCCGGCTGTGGATTGGCCATCGCAGCATTGCTATCATATGATAGCGTTAGTCACAGGAGGCCGTCTTGTCCCAACTCCTCGTTCGGGATGTCCCACAGGAGGTGGTCGAAGCCTTAAAGCGACGCGCGGCCGAGCATGGCCGAAGCGCCGAAGCCGAGCACCGGATCATTCTAACCGGATCATTCTAGAGGAAGCTTTGCGTCCAGGACGCGCAGGATTTTGGGAGCGCGCGGCGGCGCTTCGTGCCGAAACGCGCGGCCGTAAACTAACGAATTCGACGGACCTTATCCGTCAGGACCGTGACGAGCGGAGAGCATCGTCATCGACGCTTCAGTTGCCCTCAAATGGGTTTTCGAAGAACCCGGAACAGAGGCGGCGCTTGCGCTTCGTGGCGAGCAACTGATCGCGCCGGCAATTTGGCTCGCAGAAGCCGCAAATGCGTTATGGCGGCGCGTAAGACTTGGTGAGACAACCGCCACCGAGGCGCTCGTGCGAATGGACGAATTGGCCGAGGCACCGGTTGCGACGCTCTCGATCGAGCCGCATGTCGCTCGTGCATTAAGGCTCGCGATGGAAATCTCTTATCCGGTATACGACTGCCTCTATCTCGCGCTCGCCATACATTACGATACACGCCTCATCACCGATGATCGGCGGTTCGCCGGTGCTGTGACCGACCGATCGGATCTTGCCGGCCGGGTACAGCTGCTGCGAACTGACGCGGCGATATCGGATTATGCCGGCGCCGAGCGCCAATCCGCACCTTATCGTGCCGAGGATATGACCTCCGCCCAATCCTTGGCCTGCGTCTCGAAGGGCCGGCCGCCCTCGGGCAGGGTTACCCAAGGCTGTTTGCTGCGGGTCCAGAAATGCACCCTCGGCTCGAGCCAGGATGTGTCGTCCAATGTACCAGCCCGCACCGTGCGGAGCGCACCGGGCGATGGCGAGCCGGGTTTCGGGCCGCTGCAGACCCAGGCGCCGCATTCCGGACAGATCCATCGCGTGTTGGTGCGCCCGCTGTTGGCAATGTGATGAAGCGGTCGCGGCTGGACACCGGAGAGGTGAAACGCCTCATCCGCAACGAGCAGCGCCAGTGAAAACGCGCTGCCGGTCAGGCGCTGGCAATCGGTGCAGTGGCAGGTATAGACAAGCTCGGGTGCCCGACTGATCTCATAGCGGAGCGCGCCGCACAGGCACCCACCGGTTTGTGGGAGCTTCATTCGAAAGAAACGCCGATCCTCACCCGCAGCCGGCGACGGCGCGGCGGGCCATGACGCCGACGAGGTGCGCGCGGTACTCGGCGCTCGCGTGGATATCGGAGTTGAGGCCGTCGTCGGGTATCGTGATATCCTTGATGGCGTCCGGGGTGAAGGATTTCGCCAGCGCCGCTTCCATCTCGGGGACGCGGAAGACGCAGGGTCCGGCTCCGGTCACCGCGACGCGTACCGCGGAACCGGCGCGGGCGACAAAGACACCGACGATCGCGTAGCGCGAGGCCGGGTTGCGGAATTTCTGGTAGCAGGCGGCTTGCGGCTTCGGAAAGCGGACCGAGGTGACGATCTCGGCCGGCTCAAGCGCCGTCTCGAACATGCCAGTGAAGAAATGTTCGGCGGCGATCTCCCGCTTGGTCGTATGCACGGTTGCGCCGAGCGCAACCAGTGCGGCTGGGTAGTCGGCCGCCGGATCGTTGTTGCTGATCGATCCGCCGATCGTGCCGCGATTGCGCACGGCGGGGTCGCCAATCATTCCGGCCATTGTGGCAAGAGCCGGGATCGCTTGCTTGGCGACCGGCGAGTTGTGCACCTCGGCATGCCGCGTCATCGCCCCGATCACCAGCGCGTCCCCGGCATCGGTGATGCCGCGCAACGAGGCGATCGCGGCGAGATCGACCAGATCCGACGGCCTGGCGAGACGCTGCTTCAGGGTCGGAATCAAGGTCATGCCGCCAGCGACCAGTTTGGCTTCCTCATTCGCGCTGAGCAGGTTGGCGATCTCGTCGAGGCTGGTCGGCTTGTGATAGTTGAATTCGTACATCGAGGGTCTCCCTATTCCGCGGCGAGCGGCGAGCGATGCTGCTGGATCAGGCGCCACAGCCGCTCGGGTGTCGCCGGCATGTCGAGATGCCGGATGCCGAGCGGTTTCAGCGCATCGACCAGGGCGTTGGTGATCGCCGCCGGCGCGCCGATCGCCCCGGCTTCGCCGCAGCCTTTCACGCCAAGCGGGTTGTGCGTGCACAGGGTTACGTTGGTCGACAATACAAAGGGCGGAAAATCGTCGGCCCGCGGCATCGCGTAATCGTTGTAGGAGCCGGTCAGCAGCTGCCCGGTCCCTTTGTCGTAGACGCAGCCCTCGAGCAACGCCTGGCCGATCCCCTGGGCGAGCCCGCCATGCACTTGGCCTTCGACGATCATCGGGTTGAGGATCCGTCCGAAATCGTCGCTGGCGGTGAAGTTGACGACCGTGACCTGCCCGGTTTCGGGGTCGACCTCGACCTCGGCGATATGGGCGCCCGACGGGAAGGTGAAGTTCTTCGGGTCGTAGAACGAGGTCTCGTCGAGGCCGGGCTCCAGTTCCTCATGCGGGAAGTTGTGCGGCACATAGGCGGTCAGCGCCACCTCGGCCAACGTCTTCGACCGGTCGGTGCCGGCGACGCTGAACTTGCCGTCCTTGAACTCGACATCGGCCTCGGCGGCTTCGAGCAGGTGAGCGGCGATCTTGCGGCCCTTGGCGATGACCTTGTCCATTGCCTTGACGATCGCGCTGCCGCCCACGGCGAGTGACCGCGAGCCGTAGGTGCCCATGCCGTAGGGGATCTTATCGGTATCGCCGTGCACGATCTCGATGCTTTCGATCGGGATGCCGAGCGTATCCGCGACGAGCTGCGAAAACGTCGTCTCGTGTCCCTGCCCATGGCTGTGCGAGCCGGTGAGGACGGTGACGCTGCCGGTCGGGTGGACGCGGACCGCGGCGCATTCGAACAGGCCCGCCCGGGCGCCGAGCGAGCCGACGACGGCCGACGGGGCGATGCCGCAGGCCTCGATGTAGGTGGCGATGCCGAGGCCGCGCAATTTGCCGCGCCCGATCGCCTCGCGGCGCCTGGCCTCGAAGCCCTTGTAGTCGGCCGCATTCAGCGCAAGCTCCAACGTCGTGAAGTAATCACCGCTGTCATAGGTCAGCGCGACCGGGGTCTGGTACGGGTAGGCGTCCTTCGCGATGAAGTTGCGGCGGCGCAACTCGGCCGGATCCATGCCGAGCTCGTCGGCCGCGAGGTCGACGATGCGCTCGAGCAGAAACGTCGCCTCGGGGCGGCCCGCCCCGCGATAGGCGTCGACCGGCACCGTGTGGGTGAACACCGCCTTGGTCTCGACGTAGATCGCCGGGGTCGTGTAGGTGCCGGCAAGTAAGGTCCCGTAAAGATATGTCGGGATGCACGGCGCGAAGGTCGACAGATACGCCCCCATATTGGCGATCGTCGCGACCTTGAGGGCGAGGAACTTCGCATCGGAATCGACCGCCAGCTCGACGTGAGTGACATGGTCGCGGCCATGCGCGTCCGACATGAAGCTTTCCGAGCGCTCCGCCGTCCATTTGACCGGCCGCTTCAGCTTGCCGGCGGCCCAGGTCACGATCGCCTCTTCGGCGTAGTGGTAGATCTTCGACCCGAAGCCGCCGCCGACATCGGGCGCCACGACTCGCAGCCGCGCCTCGGGGATGTGCAGTACAAAGGCGCCCATCAGCAGGCGGATCACATGCGGGTTCTGGCTCGTCGTATAGAGCGTGTATTCGTTCGTCGCGCGGTTGAACTCGCCGATTGCGGCGCGCGGCTCCATCGCGTTGGGGACGAGCCGGTTGTTGACGAGGTCGAGCTTGACGATCCTTGCGGCCGAGGCAAAGGCGGCCTCGACCGCCGTAAGGTCGCCGAGATGCCAGTCGTAGCAGAGGTTTCCCGGAGCCTCGGGCCACACCGCGGGGCTGCCGGGTTTTAGCGCGTCGCCCGGGTCGATCGCCGCCGGTTCCTCGACATAATCGACCTGGATCAGCTCGGCCGCGTCGCGCGCCTGTCCGAGAGTTTCGGCAATCACGACCGCCACCTGATCGCCGACATGGCGCACCCGGTCGACGACCAACGGCGGATGCCCCGGCTCGACCATCGGCGAGCCGTCCTTCGAATGAATCTGCCATCCGCAAGGCAGCCCTCCGACCCCGTCGGCCGCCATGTCCTTGCCGGTATAGACGGTGACGACACCCGGCGCCGACGCGGCAGCCGAGATGTCTATGCCGGTAATCCGCGCATTGGCGTGAGGGCTGCGCAGAATGTATGCGTGAGCCTGACCCAGGCGGTTGATATCGTCGGTGTAGGTGCCTTGACCAGTGATGAAGCGGTAATCCTCGAGCCGCCGCACCGGCGTTCCGATGAGGCTCATCGCCCGTTACTCCGCTGCCACCGCCGGCTTCTCCCCTCGCATGACTGCCGCGCCTTCGATGATCGCCAGCACGATGTTGTGATAACCGGTGCAGCGGCAGAGATTGCCCTCGAGATACTCACGGACCTCGCGCTCGGTCGGGTTGGGGTTGTTTTTGACCAGATCGAGCGCGCTCATGATCATGCCGGGGGTGCAGAAGCCGCACTGCAAGGCATGATTGTTGCGGAACGCTTCCTGCATCGGATGCAGGGTATCGCCGGTCGCAACCGCTTCGATCGTCAGCACCGAGCGGCCTTCGGCCTGTAATGCCAAGAGAGTGCACGCCTTGACGGCTTCCCCGTCGACATGGACGACGCAGGCACCGCATTGGCTGGTGTCGCAGCCGACATGCGTGCCGGTCAGCCCGAGCTGCTCGCGCAATAGTTGTACCAATAAGGTGCGGCCTTCGACGGTTGCCGAGACCGGCTTGCCGTTCACCGTGAGGCTCACCGTCTTTTGCATCGACATCTCCCTGCATCGATCGTCTGCGCCGTCAATGGACGGCAGGAGGCAGCAACGTTCTATTCCGGCTGCGGTTGCGGCTCAAGGCTTCGCGGTGGAGCCGCTAGCGGGTCACCCCGTGACGGGTGAAATAATACAGCATCAGGGCGATGATCGCCGCGAGCCCCGAGACCCACACGGCCGGCGGCAGCCTAAGGTCCGCGGCTCGTGCTGCGGGATCGGCAAGGCCGTGCTGAGCCGCGACGGGAGTCGACGTCACGGCCTCGCGCGCTCAGCCGTCGCCGGCGCGCCGGTTGCGCACCGTGGCGGCGGCGGCTCGGGCGCGACCGCGGCGACAAAGCGCGTGAAGAAGTTCTCGGCCATTTTGCGCGCGACGGAATCGATCAGGCGTGAGCCGATCTGCGCCAGCTTGCCGCCGACATGCGCCTGCACGGCATAGTTCAGCACGGTCGCGCCGCCGTCCTCGGCGAGATTTACCTTGGCGCTGCCCTTGGCGAAACCGGCGACGCCGCCGTTGCCTTCTCCGGCGATCGTGTAACTCTGCGGCGGATCGAGATCCGACAACGTCACCTTGCCGCCGAAATTGGCCTTCACCGGTCCGACCTGGGCGACAACTTTGGCGGTGAACTCGGTATCGGACAGCTTTTCGATCGTCTGACAGCCGGGAATGCTGCTCTTCAAAATATCCGGATCGTTGAGCCCCTCCCAGACGCGCTGGCGGGGAGCGGGGATACGAAACTCGCCCGTCATTTCCATTGGCATTATCCTTTGCTGCGTGACGCGAATGTGACCTTTGAGGATGGCGATTGCAACCGGGTGTCGGCGCCATCCTCGGAAGCGAAAGCGCGCCGCGGGAATAAGTTCGCCTTTGCCGCGGTCTTTGCTGGTGCGGGGTAGAAGAGCGCATGACGTTGATCGCGGAGCGGCGTCGGCGAAGCCGGTTCGAGACGGTGGTGCTGCCCCATCTTGACGCCGGTTATGCGCTCGCGCGGTGGCTGACGCGGAACGACGCCGATGCCGCCGATGTCGTGCAGGAGGCGTGTCTGCGGGCGTTTCGCTATTTCGACAGCTATCGTGAGGGCGATGCCAAGAGCTGGCTCTTAAAGATCGTGCGGCGGACCTGCTACGACTGGCTGGAGCACAATCGGCCGGCGGAGCTCGTGCCGCTCGAGACCGGGACCGACGACGACGGCCCGGCTCGCCCCCAACGAGCGGCGGTGATCGATGCCGACGCGCTGTTGCAGAGCCGCTCCGATCTGCGGCGGCTCGACCGGCTGATCGAAGCGCTGCCGCTTCCGCTGCGCGAAGCGATCGTGTTGCGTGAGCTGCATGAGCTCGATTACCGGGAGATCGCCGAGGTGACGGGCGTGCCGATCGGGACGGTGATGTCGCGCCTGCACCGGGCGCGCTCGGCGCTGCGCCGGGCCTGGGACGGAAAGGGATGTCGGTGATGCAGTGCGAGGAGGTCCGCCCGCGGCTCGATGCCTATCTCGACGGCGAGGTCGCCGAAGCGGAGCGGGCACAGCTGCGCGACCATGTCGCCGTGTGTGCCGAGTGCGGGCCGGAGGCGGCCGCCCTCGAGCGCCTGCGCGACGGCATTCGCCAAGCCGCCCCGAACTATCGCGCGCCCGAGGCGTTGCGCTCGCAGATCCGCTTCGCGTTGCGGCGGGAAGCGGCGGCGAGCGCGCCGGTGGCATGGCGCGCGCCCAGTTGGCTCGCCTATGCGGCCTCGATCCTACTCGCTGTTGCCGTCGGCGCGGGCGGCACTTTTGCGATTATCGGCGAGCGGCAGGAGGACACGATCGCTGCCGAGGTCATCGACAGCCATCTGCGCTCGCTGTTGGGCACCCACCTGACCGATATCGCGTCCTCGGACCAGCACACGGTCAAGCCATGGTTTGCCGGGCGCAGCGACTTGGCGCCGCCGGCCGTCGATTTGCGCACCGAGGGCTTCCCACTGGTCGGCGGCCGTCTCGATCTGATCGGCGGAAAACCAGTGCCGGCGCTGGTCTACAAGCGCCGCGAGCACGTCATCAACTTGTTTGTGTTGCCGGCCGCAAAGGGCGATTTCGGCAAGACGCTGACCCGCCGCGGGTACAGCCTGCGGCATTGGGACGAGGGCGATCTCGGCTTCTGGGCGGTCACCGACGCCGCCCCGACCGAGCTCGCCGACTTCGAGCGCACCTTCCGCGCCGCAACCGGTGGCTGACTCCGCAGCGCAGCAATGAATCCGGTCTCGAAACAGCAAAATTCTCCAATTGTGGCGGCTCGTGCCGGTGTAGGATTAGGCCATGACAGCCTATGGATTTACCCTGTTCGACACGCCAGTCGGCCGGTGCGGCATCGCCTGGGGCGAACGCGGCGTCGTCGGCGTCCAGCTGCCGGAGGTGGGCGAGTTCGAGACCCGCGAACGGTTGCTCCATCGGTTTCCGGCGGCGGCGGAGACAGCGCCGCCGCCTGAGGTGCAGCATGCGCTCGAGGGCGTTGCCGCGCTGCTCCGCGGCGAGCCGAACGATCTCTCCGCGATTGCTCTCGACATGGACGGCGTGCCGGCATTTCACCGCCGGGTTTACGAGGTCGCCCGCGCCATTCCGCCGGGAAGGACGCTTTCCTATGGCGACATTGCGGCGCGGCTGGGCATCCGCGGCGCGGCGCGCGCCGTCGGGCAGGCGCTCGGGCGCAACCCGTTCCCGATCGTCGTGCCGTGCCATCGGGTGCTGGCGGCCGGAGGCAAGATCGGCGGCTTTTCCGCGCAAGGCGGCACCGCGACGAAGCTTCGCCTGCTGGCGATCGAAGGCGTCCGGATCAACGGCGCACCCGCGCTGTTCGACGGTGAGGGCAGCTTCGGCTTTGATCCGATTGCGGCGGTCGAACATTTGCGCGCCTGCGACCCGGTGCTTGCGCGCGTCATTGACAAAGTCGGGCCATTTCGCCTCCAGCTCAATAGGACGCCGGGCATCTTCGTCGCGTTGGCCGAGGCGATCATCTATCAGCAACTGACCGCCAAGGCCGCGGCGACGATCTTCGCGCGTCTTTGCAGCCTCTTTCCAGACGGCCAGGACCGCCCCACGGCCGAGCAGATCCTTGGCGCGTCCGACGAAACGCTGCGCGGCGCCGGGCTCTCGCGATCGAAGCTTCTTGCGCTGCGCGACCTCGCTCGGAAAGCCGCAAACGGCGAGATTCCAACCCTCGCGGAAACTCATCTGATGGCGGACGAGGCGATCCTCGAGCGTCTGACCGCAGTACGCGGCATCGGCCGGTGGACCGTGGGGATGCTGCTGATTTTTCGGCTCGGCCGCCCGGACGTGTTGCCGACCGATGATTACGGCATCCGCAAAGGCTTCGCGCTCGTCTATGGCCGCGACGAGCTGCCGACGCCCAAGGACCTGGGATCATGCGGCAGTCGCTGGGCGCCCTATCGGACCGTGGCGAGTTGGTACTTGTGGCGCGCGGTCGAGCTCGCGAAGGTGTCGAAAATCAAGCCTCGTGTCGGGGAGCTCGGGGTTCTAATCGACCCCTGAGCCCGGACGGCTCGCAGAGCACCCCGGGACAGTCCAATCTTCTCGTGTCTCAGGCCCGCCTTTTGTCCTTCGTCAAGAGTTGGGTGATAGTCTGAGCTGGCCGTGGTTATCATCAGAGCAACGCGTGACCCGCGAGCCGAATCCTGCTGCGAGGATCATCCCTGATGACCACCCTTCTCTACACACACCCCTCCTGCCTCGACCATGACCCGGGCCGGCACCATCCGGAATCGCCGGCGCGGCTGCGCGCCGTGCTGGCGGCGCTCGACGCGTCCGGACTTTGCGCGTCTGGAGCGGCGCGAGGCGCCAGAAGCCGGGCTCGAGGATCTCGCTCGGGTTCATCCGCGCCGGCATGTCGAGCGCATCCTCGGCGCGGTTCCCAGAGCCGGCCATGTCGGGATCGATGCCGACACGGTGATGTCTCCGGCTTCGGGTGCGGCGGCATTGCGCGCCGCCGGAGCGGTCGTCGCCGCGGTCGATGCGGTTGTCGCCGAAGAAGCCGACAATGCATTCTGCGCCGTTCGGCCGCCCGGTCATCATGCCGAACCTGAACGCGCGATGGGGTTTTGTCTGTTCAACAATGCCGCGATCGGCGCCCTGCGGGCGCGCCAGGCGCACGATCTCGCCCGCGTGGCGGTCATCGATTTCGACGTCCATCACGGCAACGGCACGCAGGCTGCGTTTGAGACCGACGGCAGCCTCTTTTACGCCTCGACGCACCAATACCCGTTATACCCCGGCACCGGCGCGGCGAGCGAGACCGGGGTCGGCAACATCGTCAACGTGCCGCTTCGCCCGATGTCCGGATCGGGCCCGTTCCGCCTCGGCATGACGCGCCACATCCTGCCGGCGCTCGACGCTTTCCGGCCCGAGCTCGTGCTGGTGTCCGCAGGTTTCGACGCGCACAAGAGCGATCCGCTGGCGCAGCTGATGCTCGATGAGGAGGACTACGCTTGGGTCACCGAGAAGCTGCTCGAGATCGCCTCTCGCCACGCCCACGGGCGGTTCGTCGCGACCCTTGAAGGCGGCTATGATCTCGCCGCTCTCGGCGCCAGCGTCGCGGCGCATGTCCGGGTGCTGATGTCGGCTTGAGCGGTTCAGGACCGCCCCGCGCTGTTGCAATTCCGCAACAATCGGCAGGTTTTGTTTCCCGCTATCGGCTAAGCGGCGGTAACGTTCTCGCGTTTTTTGCTAAGAAGACAGCAGATGGTCGATCCAGGCGTTCCCGCCGACATTGCCGGGATGAGTTTCGAGGATGCGCTCGCCGAGCTCGAACAGATCGTGCGGCGGCTCGAAGGCGGGCAGGTCAAGCTCGACGAGGCTATCCATTCGTATGAGCGCGGGGCTCAGCTGAAACAGCATTGTGAGAGAAAGCTCAACGAGGCGCAACAGCGGGTCGATCGGATCGTTATTGGCCCAGAGGGCGCCGTCAGTGCGGAGCCCGCTAAACTTGACTGAGACGCTGTGGCCCTCTCCGATACCCTTTCCCCAAGCCTTGGAGGAGGCGGCAACCCTGACCGATGCGGCGCTGGAGCGGCTGCTCGTCGTGCCGCCGGGTCTCGAGGCGACGGGTCTATCAGGCGATGCGCTACTCGGCGCTGGCGCCGGGAAAGCGGTTGCGGCCGTTCCTGGTGCTGGCTGGCGCGCGGATCTTCGGGGTGGCGCGGCGCTGCGCCTTGCAGGTGGCGGCGGCGATCGAGATGGTACACGCCTACTCGCTGGTCCATGACGATCTGCCGGCGATGGACGACAGCGACCTGCGCCGCGGCCGCCCGACCTGCCACAAGGAATTCGACGAGGCGACCGCGGTGCTGGCCGGCGACGGGCTGCTGACCGCGGCCTTCGAGGTGCTGGCCCACCCCGATACCCATGGCGATCCGGCCGTGCGCTGCGAACTCGTCGCCGACGCTCGCAGCGGCGGCCGGAGCCGCCGGCATGGTCGGCGGTCAGATGATCGATCTGATCGCCGAGCGTCAGACGCTTCGATATCGGCGCGATCACCCGGCTGCAGCGCATGAAGACCGGGGCGCTGATCGCCTTCTCGTGCGAAGCCGGAGCGATTCTGGCCAAGGCCTCCGGCGAAGTCCGAACCGCGCTGCGCGGCTATGCCCATGATCTCGGGCTCGCCTTCCAGATCGCCGACGATCTGCTCGATGTCGAAGGCTCGCGCCGCGGAGACCGGGAAGCCGGTCGGCGCCGACGCCGCGGCGGGAAAAGCCACCTTCGTCTCGATCCTCGGGGTCGACCGCGCCCGGGCGCAGGCCGAACTGTTGGTGCGCCAAGCGGTGGCACACCTTGATTTGTTCGAGCAAAGAGCGGAACTTTTACGAGATGCGGCCCGATTCGTGATCACCCGCCGTACGTGAGGAGCGCAGCATTGGACGCAAAACCAACCCGCCCGATATCCAATCGGACGCCGTTGCTCGATCAGATCGAGGTTCCCGCCGATCTGCGCAAGCTGCCCGAGGAGCGATCTGCGGCAGCTCGCCGACGAGTTGCGCACCGAGCTGATCGACGCGGTCTCGATCACCGGCGGTCATTTCGGCGCCAGCCTCGGCGTCGTCGAGCTGACTGTGGCGCTGCACTATGTATTCGACACGCCGCACGACCGGTTGATCTGGGATGTCGGTCATCAGGCATATCCGCACAAGATCCTGACCGGCCGCCGCAACCGCATCCGCACCATTCGTCAAGGCGGCGGGCTGTCCGGTTTCACCAAACGTTCGGAAAGCGAATACGACCCGTTCGGCGCGGCGCACGCCTCGACCTCGATCTCTTCCGCGCTCGGTATGGCCGTCGCCCGCGACTTCCGGGGCGAGCATCGCGATGTCATCGCCGTGATCGGCGACAGCGCGATGAGCGGGGGGATGGCCTATGAGGCGATGAACAATGCCGGTGCGATGGATTCGCGCCTGATCGTCATCCTCAACGACAACGACATGTCGATCGCGCCGGCGGTCGGCGCGATGAGCGCCTATTTGTCGCGCCTGCTCTCGTCGAAATCCTTCATGTCGCTGCGCCACCTCGCCAAGGAGGTGGCGCGCCACTTCCCGAAGCCGCTGGAGGATGCGGCGCGCCGGGCCGAGGAATATGCTCGCGGCTTTGTCACCGGCGGGACATTGTTCGAGGAGCTCGGTTTCTACTATGTCGGCCCGATCGACGGCCACAACATCGACCATCTGCTGCCGGTGCTGAAGAATGTCCGCGACAGCCAAGAGAACGGCCCGGTGCTGGTCCATTGCGTGACCGAGAAGGGTCACGGATACCTGTCGGCCGAGCAGTCCGACGACAAATGGCACAGCGTCGCCAAGTTCGACGTCGTGACTGGCGCGCAGGTGAAATCGAAGTCGACCGCGCCCTCCTACACTTCGGTCTTTGCCAAATCGCTGATCAAAGAGGCCGAAGCCGACGATCGCATCGTCGCGATTACCGCTGCGATGCCATCGGGCACCGGGCTCAACCTGTTCGGCGATAAATTCCCGAAGCGCTGCTTCGACGTCGGGATCGCCGAGCAGCATGCGGTAACCTTTGCCGCCGGCCTTGCCGCGGAGGGGATGAAGCCTTTCGCGGCGATCTATTCGACCTTTTTGCAGCGCGCCTACGACCAGGTCGTGCACGATGTCGCGATCCAGAAATTGCCGGTGCGCTTTGCGATCGACCGCGCTGGTCTCGTCGGCAACGATGGGCAGACCCATGCCGGGTCGTTCGATGTGACCTATCTCGGCTGCCTGCCCGGGTTCGTCATCATGGCAGCGGCGGACGAGGCCGATTTGTTCCACATGGTTGCGACCTGCGCGGCGATCGACGACGCCCCTTCGGCGGTGCGCTATCCGCGCGGCGACGGCGTCGGCGTGCCGCTCCCCGAAAGGGGCGTGCCGCTCGAGATCGGCCGCGGGCGCATCATGCGCGAGGGCACCAAGATCGCGCTGTTGAGCTTCGGCGGCCGCCTCGGCGAATGCATGAAGGCGGCGCAGGAGCTCGGCACTTACGGGTTGTCGACGACGGTCGCCGATGCGCGCTTCGCCAAGCCGCTCGACACCGACCTCATCAACCGCTGGCGCGCGAACACGAGGTCGTCGTCACGATCGAGGAAGGCGCGATCGGCGGCTTCGGCAGTCACGTGCTGCATCACCTCGCGATGGCCGGGCTGCTCGACCACGGGCTAAAGATCCGCACGATGGTGCTGCCCGATGTTTTCCTCGACCACGATTCGCCGCAGGCGCAGTACGATCAGGCCGCGCTCAATGCCCGTCACATCGTGGCGATGGCGTTGTCGGCACTCGGTCGCGAGATCGCCCGGCAGCCGGCCCGCGCTTAACCCCCGCCACCTCGCTCCCGCCTCGCGGGGAGGAAGGAAGCCGCGTT
Source organism: uncultured Alphaproteobacteria bacterium (assembly GCA_963698995.1). Classification (GTDB taxonomy): domain Bacteria; phylum Pseudomonadota; class Alphaproteobacteria; order ATCC43930; family CGMCC-115725; genus AP-15. The sequence continues at coordinate 57,996 of CAVOTD010000091.1, forward strand.
AGCGGGAGGGCGAGAGCCGGCGACGAAACGATGCCTCGCCTTCGGTTCGGAAAGCTGGCAGAAAAACGGCGGGCCGATCAGCTGCTCGTCGAGCAGGGGCTCGCGGAAAGTCGGGCGAAGGCGCAAGCGCTGATCCTCGCCGGTCTCGTTAGCTTTGCCGGGCGTCGGGTCGACAAACCCGGCGAACAGCTCCCGGCCGACGCAGCCGTCGTGCTGAAGGGGCGCGATCATCCCTGGGTCTCGCGCGGCGGGGTCAAGCTTGCGCACGCCCTCGATCATTTTGCGATCTCGGTCGCCGGAAAGGTGGCCCTTGATGTCGGCGCCTCGACCGGCGGTTTTACCGACGTGCTGTTGTCGCATGGCGCCCAACGCGTTCACGCCGTCGATGTCGGGCACGGTCAGCTCGCCTGGAAGCTGCGCCAAGATCCGCGCGTCGTCGTCCACGAACGGCTCAACGCACGCCATCTGACCCGGGCCCACATTGCCGAGGCTGTCGACATCATCACCTGCGATGCCAGCTTCATCGGCCTCGTAACGGTGCTGCCGGCGCCGCTGGCCCTCGCCGCCAACCGGGCCGAGCTCGTCGCGCTCGTCAAGCCGCAATTCGAGGCCGGCCGCGAGCACGTCGGCAAAGGCGGAGTGGTGCGCGACGTCGCGGTTCAGCGCGAGGTCTGCGAGCGCGCCGCCGCCTGGGTCGCGGCGCAGCCGGCCTGGACGGTGGTGGGGGTTGTCGAGAGCCCGATATTGGGTCCGGAGGGGAACCGAGAGTTTCTGCTCTACGCCCGGCGCGCAGAGGGATCGCGATAATGACTGCGACCACGGCATTTGCCGGGTTCTTGCCGGCAGCCTTCGCATTTTTCGAAGAACTCCGCGACAACAACGACCCGGCCTGGTTCAAGCCGCGCAAAGCCGTCTACGAGGACGCGGTGCTGGCGCCGTTTCGCAATCTGATCGTCGCGGTCGGGGCGGCGCTGGACGTAGCCGGGTTACCGTTGGTCGGCGATCCCCAGCGCGGCATCTTTCGCATCTATCGCGACGTGCGCTTCTCGCCTGACAAGCATCTCTACAAGACGCATGCCGGCGCGGTCCTGACCCGCTCCGGCAGCAAGCGGGATCCCGGCCTCCTCTACCTCCATGTCGAGCCTGGCGCATCGATGGTGGCGGCCGGCTTCTGGCATCCCGATCCCGCTCTGCTCCACCGGTTGCGCAGAGCCATCCTCGACGACCCCGACAGATTTCCTTGCGATCGCCGGACGCCTGGCCGCGGCCGGGTGCCCGATTTCAAGCGACGAGCGGCTGAGCCGCCCGCCGCGCGGCTTCGAGGCGGCCAAGGACACCGCTGTCGCCGAACATGTCGGCTGGAAATCGTTCACCTGCCGTGCCGCGCTGAGCGACGCCGAGATGCAGTCGGCGGATCTCGTGGACCACATCGTCGATTTCGCCCGCATGGCCTTGCCGTTTCTCGAATGGGGCTGGGCGGCGGCCGATCAGCAGGCGCCGGCAGTTCTGCCGATCCGCACGCCGAGGCGACCCCTGCCCAAACCCGACTTTTAGCGGTCATGGATGGGTTTCGCAGAGTGATTCGTGCTGATCGACCAAGGCCGCGACCGGAAGAGTTCCTCGAGCTTTCGGTCGACCGGATCGGGGCGCAGGGCGACGGCATCGCGCAACTTGGAGGCGCATCCGTATTTCTGCCGTTTACGGCGCCGGGCGACCGTCGTCCGCGCCCGGCTCGGTGCCTCCGCCAAAGCGGCCGCGAGGGCCGGATCGTCGAGCGGCTCGTCGCCGGTCCGGGGCGCGCCGATCCGCCCTGCCCGCATTTTGGGACTCGCGGCGGTCGCGCGCTGCAGCACCTCGATCCGATCTCCTACCGCGGATCCAAACTCGGTGCGCGGCGCATCGCTTTAGAGCGGGTCAGGCTCGACCCCGGCGTCGTCGGGCCGCTCGGGGCGGTGCCGCCGGCGCGGCGCCGGGCGCGGCTAGGGATATTGCGGCCGCGCGACCCGCTTGCACCGGTCCGGGTCGGATACCGCGAACGGTTCCGCCATGAGCTCGTCGATCTGCGCGATTGCGCCGTGCTCGAACCGGCGCTCTTTGACCTCATCGCGAGGCTGCGGCACGGTTGATCCCGGCCCCGCCCGGCACGAGAATGAGATCGAGCGGAGGGCTAGACGACAATGTCGCCATCGGGAGGATGGTCAAGCCGTGCTCCGAGCGGACAGGGTCCAGGGTCTTCCACAGCAGCAAAGTCTCGGCGCCGGGCAGCCGGGCGAGGACCTCGTAAGGCCCGGTCAGGTCCAGCTGGGTCAGGTTGGGAAATACCAGCATGCCGGTGCGCAACGGCGTCTCGCTCATCACCCTCTCCTCGTCGAGGGCGCGCTTACCTATCATCAGCATCTGTAGAGTGACACACGGGCAACACGGAGACGACGATGCCTCTGATGCTGGCAAGCCCGGCAATCCCGCCTGGTGCGGAGATACCGCGGCAATACACCTGTGACGGCACCGATCTGTCGCCGCCATTGACGTGGTCGGGGGTACCGGAGGGAACCCGCAGCCTAGTCGTGGTGGTCGAGGATCCCGACGCGCCCTCAGGTGTCTTCCGTCATTGGGCGGCCTTCGACATCCCGGTGAGCTCGCATAGTCTCGATGCCGGCTACTCCGCCAACCGCCCGGCGGCCGGTTTCCACGAAGCGCGTAACGATTTCGGCAAGGTCGGCTACAGCGGTCCCTGCCCGCCCCACGGGCACGGTTTCCATCACTATCACTTCCGCTTGCTGGCGGTCAGCCGGCCTACGCTCGATCTGAAGCCATCAGCGAGCGCGCACGATGTGTTGCGAGCGGCGCAGCCCTTTGCGATCCAGCAAACCGAGCTGGTCGGCACCTATCGTCGCTGACCGGGGACAAGGCGATCGAGATCGGCGCTGAACCGGCAAGCCATTCGGTCCCGAGAGATGCGGTCGAGGAGCTGATCGAGATTATTCTTTCCTATCTGGCCTGCGTCGCCCCTATCATCGCCCTGCCGGCTTCCCAGCTCGCCCCAGGTTTTCGGGCTGTGGGGCGGTTTGCGAATGGCGTATCACCGCCCTCAATCTAGGTTTTGCTGAAGGATCGGCAACGAAATCCGTGTCATCCTCATCACGGTTATGCACGGCGAGCCCGGGCTCGCCTCTGCGACTGCGGCAAGGGATCATCCCCTTCCATCGATGTTGCTAACAGAGGCGAACGGATCGAGCTGATCGATGCCACAAACGGCCGTTGTTGAGACGGAAGCTCATGCTAGGATCGGCCAGAGTTTGACCGTTGCGGCGCTCGGGGTCGTTTACGGGGACATCGGCACCTCGCCCCTCTACACCGTGAAACAGTGCTTCGCCAACGGCGCCGCGGTCAGCGAGCCGCGCGTCTTCGGCGTGCTGTCGATGATCGCCTGGGCTCTGACGCTCGTCGTCACGGTGAAATATGTGATCGTCTTGATGCGCGCAGATAATCGAGGAGAGGGCGGCATTCTTGCGCTGACGGTGCTGGCCCTGCGGGCCGCCGGCGCGCGGCGCGCCAGATGGGTGCTGTGGGCCGGGCTCTTCGGGTTGGCGCTCTTTTTTGGCGACGGCGTGCTGACCCCGTCGATCTCGGTGCTGAGCGCGGTCGAAGGGCTCAAAGTCGCCACTCCGGCGCTCGAACCCTATGTGCTGCCGCTGACTTTGGTTCTGCTGATCGGCCTGTTTCTGCTGCAGCGCCACGGTACCGGCCGTGTCGGCGGGTTTTTCGGCCCGATCATCATCCTCTGGTTCGCCACGATCGGGTTGCTCGGCCTGGTCGAAATCACGCGCAATCCGGCGATTCTGCGGGCCCTCAATCCGCTTTACGCGATCGATTTGATCCGTCGCACGATCCCCGGCAGGCTTTTGTGCTGCTCGGCTCGGTCGTGCTCGCGGTGACCGGCGCGGAAGCGCTTTACGCCGATATGGGGCATTTCGGTCCGGCCCCGATCCGGCGGGCGTGGTTGCGCTTTGTCTTTCCGGCCTTGCTGCTGAACTATTTCGGGCAAGGCGCGCTTCTCCTTGCCAACCCGGCAGCGGTCGAGAACCCGTTTTTCCGCCTCGCGGCGGACTGGGCCGTCTACCCGCTCGTCGGGCTGGCCTCGACCGCCACCGTGATCGCCTCGCAGGCGGTCATTTCCGGTGCTTTCTCGTTAACCCGTCAGGCCGTGCAGCTCGGCTACCTGCCGCGGATGCAGGTCCGCCATACCTCGGAGCAGGCGATCGGGCAGGTCTATGTGCCCGGGATGAACGGGCTGCTGCTGGTCGCAGTCGTGATCACGGTGCTTGGTTTCCGCTCGTCGGATGCGCTTGGCGGCGCCTACGGCATCGCGGTGACCGGCACCATGACCGTCGACCACGATTCTCGCCTTCACCTATTTCCGCCTGGCCGCCGGCTGGCGCTTATGGCAGCTGGTCCCACTGTTCGCGCTGTTTTTGTTTGTCGATCTGTCGTTCTTTGGCGCCAACCTGCTGAAGATCGAGGAGGGCGGCTGGTTCCCGCTCGCCATCGGCGGATGCATGTACGTCGTGATGATGACCTGGATATGGGGACGGGCGCGTCTTGTCGGCGCAGCGGGCGAGCGCCGGCGTGCCGCTGGAAACCCTGATCGATACGCTAAAGCCCGACCGGCCGGTGCGTGTCCCCGGGACGGCAATCTACATGACGGCGCGGGTCGGAAATGTGCCGGCGGCATTGCTGCACAACATGAAGCACAACAAGGTGCTGCACGAGCGCAACGTGCTGATGAATGTGCAGCACCGAGGACGTGCCCCGCCTGCCGGACGCAGAACGACTGGAAATCCATCATCTGGCGCAGAACTTTCATACCGTGCGGATCCGCTACGGCTTTCTCGAGGAACCCGACATCCCGCGGGCATTGGCGTTGTGCCGCGTCGGCGGGTTCCGCTTCAATCTGATGGAGACCTCGTTCTTTGTCGGCCGCGAGAAGATCCTCGCAAAGCGCGGATCAGCGATCAGCCTGCCCTTCAAGCAACTCTTTATGTGGCTGTCGAAAATGACGCTCGATGCGACCGAGTTCTTCCGAATACCGGTGAACCGCGTCGTCGAACTCGGCGGCCAGGTCGAGCTGTAGGAGACTTGGTCAAGCCGGGCCGGGCGCTGCTGCGCTCAGCCTAATGGATGTCCTCTACCTCGTCGAAGGCTTGACGCAGCCGGGCGACCGAAAAGCCGGGCGCCTTCGAGGCGTCGATGATGACCTTCTCGCGCCGCGCGATCAGCGCGACGGCCGCCGGGATCTCGCCAACCGCCTCGGGCGGGATCACGACCGCGCCGTGGCGGTCGGCGTGGATGACGTCGTTTGGCGACACCATCATGCCGGCGACGCTGACAGTGCCGCCAAAGTCGACGAGGTGGACGTGGGCATGAGACGGCATGATCGAGCCGGCGAGCACGAGGAATTCGGGCGCCATCGCCTCGAGATCGCGGACCGACCCGTCGGTGATGACCCCGGCGCAGCCAAGCCCCTTATGGACATGGGTCTGCACCTCGCCCCAAAACGCGCCGAACCCGGTATCGGGGGCATCGATATCCTGGATCACGGCAATGCTCGGCAAAGGCTCGGCGGCAATATGCTCGTAATAGCCGAGCCGCACCTCCTTTGCCGCCTCACGATTGCGCGGGTGCGGCTCGCGCGAGCGAATGGTCGCGGTGCGGGCAAAGGCGACGACCGGCGGCAACTCCGGGAAGGCGGCGATCAGCGGCCGACGGGTGAACCCGGTCGCCCGGCGCGCTGGAGCGACGAGCTCGAGAGCATTGCAGATGGTCGGCGTGTCGAACGCCCTCAGAGCAGCAAGATCGGCAGGGTCTGGCAGGCGGGGCATGGGCGGACTCCTCGGATCATCAGCGTCGGAGCCCAGCCTTTATTGGCAACGGTTGACATCATCAAGGCTTTTCCGGCCGGAGACGCGTCAGGCGCGGCCGATCAGCAGGCCGAGGGGTATAACCAGGGACAAAATGACGAGCGCGATCGCGAAACAGCGTTCCGCCCGGCTCCAGCGCTTCCAGTCGGCAATCCAATCCCGCATATGACCTGCCCCCCGCTCTCGCCCCTTTCGGCCGTACTTTTATGACCGATCGGCGTGGAAAAAATTCGGCGGAAGTGTGGCCCCCAAATGATAAAGAAAAGGTAAGATTGCCCTAAATATTTACGCCGGCTGGTGGAGAGAGGCATGTACGATCCCGATCGGGTGAGGGCTTTGCAACGGCCGCGCGGGCTGCCGTTTCGCATCGGCAAGCTCGGCCATGTCGTCCTCAACGTGCGCGATGTGGAACGCTCGGCGCGGTTCTACTCCGAGGTGCTCGGTTTCGAGATTTCGGATGTCTACCCGGAAGAGATGGTGCCGGGCGGCATGGCCTTTCTGCGCTGCAACCCAGACCATCACGGCATCGCGCTCGTCGGCTCGCTGAAGGAGCCGGCCACGAGCGCCGAGCTCAATCATATCGCCTTCGAGGTCGCGACCCTCGACGAAGTCGTGCGGGCGCACGACCATCTGCGCCGTCACGGGGTCGAGATCGACTTTGCCGGCCGCCGCCGCGCCGGCTGTCAGATCGCCGTCGAATTTCGCGACCCAGACAATCACCGGCTGGAAATCTACTGGGGCATCGATCAGATCGGCAGCGCCGGGCATGTCCGACCGCCGAGCGAATGGAAGGGGGCGCGCAGCCTGGCAGATGCGATCGCCGACCCGGTAACGGGCCAAGACACGACCTTGCACGACCGATCGCTGCTCAGGGATTGAACAAGCGCCCTTGACCCCAGCCCTCTCCACGCATCGCCGTAAAGTGAGGGGCGGCAAGCGATGGATCTGCGGCCGGTGCGATAACTGATTGCCGCGTCAACATCGGCTCGGGCATGGTGCGGAGATGATCGAGCGTGGCCCGGCGACCCTCACCCCCCAAGCGGCGCAGACCGCCCGCTACACGGTTACGGTGCGCGGGCTTGTTTTGATGTGCAGCATCGGCATCCGCGCCCGCGAACGCGAGCACCGGCAGCGGGTTCGAGTTCTCGGTCGACCTGGTGGCAGCGGACCCCTTCCCCGGGGAAGAGCGCCGGCGCGTCATCAATTACGAGAAGGTGGTCGCCGCCATCCGCGAAGTCGCCAATGCCGGGCATATCGACCTGTGCGAGGGTTTCGCCGAACGGGTTTGCATCGCCAGCTTTGCCGATCCGCGGGTCGAGCGGGTCCGCGTGTGGGTCGAGAAACTCGACGTTTTCCCGGATGCGGAAGGCGTCGGTGCAGTTATCGAACGGATCCGGCCGCCTGTGGTCGGGAAGGGCTGATGCAGCTCAACACGTGGCGATCGCGCGCCATATCGCGAGGGCTTGGCGGGTCTCGGCAACATCGTGCACTCGCAAGATCTGGACCCCTTGCTGAACCGCCAAAATGGCGGCGGCGAGCGAGCCGGGCAGGCGGGCTTCGGGGGGTTCGCCGCGGCTCAACCGGGCGATCGTCGATTTGCGCGAGACGCCAACGACAATGCCGCAGCCGAGGGCGTGAAACGCGCCAATTCCGGCGAGCAGCTCGAGATTGTGTGCGACACCTTTGCCGAAGCCGATGCCCGGATCGATGACGATGTGGTCACGCGCGATCCCGGCGGTGGTGCACGCCGCGATGCGCGCCTCGAGAAATTCCAGCACCTCGATCAGCGGCGAATCGTAAACTGGATTGCGCTGCATCGTTTCAGGCTCGCCGCGCATATGCATCAGCACGACCGGTGCCCGCAAGCCGGCCACGACCGCGCGGCTGGCGGGGTCGTGGGTCAGCGCTGAAACATCGTTGACGATGCGAGCCCCGGCGGCGAGCGCCGCCTCCATGACCGCTTGTCGCCGGGTATCGATCGACACCACCGCGCCGGATTGCGCCAGGGCGCGCACCACCGGCTCGACACGGCGGATTTCCTCGTCGGCGGACAGCACACCAGCACCGGGCCGGGTCAATTCGCCGCCGACGTCGATGATGTCGGCGCCGGCTTCGCGGAGCGCATGGCCGTGCGCGGCCGCGCGCTCGGGATCAAACCACCGACCGCCATCGGAGAAGCTGTCGGGCGTCACGTTGAGGACACCCATGACGAGGGGGCTATCGAGGGGGAACCCCGCCCACGATCCGCGCGGCGCCGACAACCGCGCCAGCTGCTGTCTCGCCCGCTCGGCAAAGCGGGTCCCGCCACGCGCAATCCAGGCCTCGAATTCGGCAATCGGCGCCGTTAGCGAAACCGGGCGTCGGTCGGCGCCAAGGCCGAGAGCCGCTATCAACGTAAACGCGAGGTTGGGACCGGCCAGCGGGCGGGCGTGGCCGGAGGCAAGTGCCTCGGCCGCCGCGGCGCCGCTGGTCAGGGCCAGCGGCCGCAGCCAAAGGCGCTGCGCGTCGACCGCCTCGAACCGCGTCCAGTCGAGCCGCATTGCTTGTCGCTCCGATCGGAACCGCCGTTAGCTAGACATGGCAGCGGCGGTTTAGCGCCGATCCCTAGCCGAGCACGCTGACATCACCCGGGTCGACGAGGTCGGGGACCGTCCAGCCGTCGAGGTCGTACTCGGCCATGCAGCTGTCGGCGAAGCTCTTCCAGCGCTCGTATTGCCCGGAACCGACGGCTGCCAAAAGGGCAAAGCGCCGGATTTCCTCATGGCTGCCGGAGTAATTGATTTCATAGAGCTCGTGGCGCGCGCCGAACTCCGTGCCAATCGCGTCCCATAAGAGCTTCATCAGCTTGACGCGCTCGACGGCCGAAACGCCGCCCGAACCGCGGACATAACGGTCGAGGTACTGGCGCAGCTCGGGGGCCTTGAAGTCGCGGGCATGCGAGTTGAGGTAAATCAGGCTGCTGGCGACCGTCCTTTCGATCTGATGCTTGACCTGGACGTAGGCTTCCGGGCCCAGCACGTGATAGGCGGCGCCCGGCTCCGCGCCCGGTAATACAAAGCCCTCGGTCCACGGTTTGGGGCTCTTCGCCATCGCGTCCGACAATGCCCACATCGCGTTACGCCAGGCGATTACCTCGCCGACATTGGCCTCGACGCCGCGGAAACCGCGCGTCCCCGCCGTCTCCGTCGCCTTCAACAACAGCCCGGTGATGAAGTCGAGCTTGACCGCGAGCCGGGTGCAGCCATGCAGCTGAAACCGCGGCACAAAACCGCTTCGCGGAAAGAAACTATTGGCCTTGTCGATGTCGCCATAGACAAAGACGTTCTCCCATGGGACGAAAACATCGTCCATGATGAAGATCGCGTCGTTCTCGTCGAGACGGCTCGACAGCGGGTAGTCGAATGGGGTCCCGAGCACGGCAGCGCGCTGTTCGTTGGAGACCCGGCAGATAAACTTGACGCCGGGCGCATTGGTCGGGACCAGAAACACGACCGCGTAATTCTTGTCCTGGACCGGAAGCAGCCCGACATGCCCGACAAACGTGAAATGGGTCAGCACCGATCCCGTGGCAACGACCTTGGCGCCGGAGACGTGCACCCCGGCATCCGTCTCCTTGGTAACATGGGCGTAGACATCGGCGGGGCCGCCCGGCGCCCCCGGCGCCATATTGCGGTCGACCGGCGGCTGGACCAGCGCATGATTGACGAACGGCACCCGCTCCTGGCTGTAGCGGTACCAGCGGCGCGCGTTGTCCTGATAAGGGGCATAGAATTCGGCATTGGCTCCCAGGGTCGCCAGAAAGGCCGCCTTGTAGTCGGGCGACCGCCCGAGCCAGCCATAGGTGAGCCGCGCCCACGCCGCGATCGCATCGCGGCCGGCAACGAGTTCTGCCGCCGAGCGCGGCGCGACAAAATATCGGTGAGTGAACCCGCCCCATTCGGTGGGACAGGTCAGAATGCCCTTCTCCTCGGCACGATCGCGATGCAACGCCTCGTAAAGCCGCGCGATCATCCGCGCCGTATTGCGGAACGCCGGATGTTCGGTAATGTTTTTGACGCGCTCGCCGTAAATCCAGACTTCTCGCCCGTCATTCAGACTTTCGAGAAACTCCTTGCCGGTATACGGAAGCAGTGTTTCCACTCTAATTCTCCCTGCAAAGCGACCGAGCGGGTGTTTTATTGGCGGCGCAGAACGCTAGCCTTGTCAAGCAACGATGCTAAGATTGCTGGTACAGGCCGTCAATCGGATGGCAGCCTGCGAATAAACCTAGGATGAGCAAATGGCGAGACTGACGGGGAAAGTGGCGCTGATCACCGGTTCGGCGGGCGGGCAGGGGGCGGCGGAAGCCGAGCTGTTCGTGCGCGAAGGAGGCGCGGTGGTGCTGAGTGATGTCGATGCCGCGGCCGGCGAAAGCCTGGCGCAACGGCTCAGCGGGCAGAGCGGCAGCGTCGTGTTCCTGCGCCAGGACGTCGCCGACGAGGCGTCTTGGAAGGCGACGGTGTCGGCGGCGCTGGCGCATTTCGGCAAGCTTCACATCCTAGTCAACAACGCCGGGACGATCGCCCGCCAGGGCATCGTCGACACCACTGTCGAGGCGTGGAATCGGACATTGGCGGTCAATCTGACCGGCGCAATGCTCGGCATGAAGCATTGCGCTCCGGTGATCCGCGACAGCGGTGGCGGTTCGATCATCAACGTTTCCTCGACGGCGGGGCTGACTGCGCATGACGATGCCGCCTACACGGCGAGCAAATGGGGGCTGCGCGGCCTGACCAAGACGGCGGTGCTGCAGTTCTCACCATGGAATATCCGGGTCAATTCGATCCATCCCGGACAGATCGCCGATACCGGCTTTTATCGCAGCGGCGGCGAAGCCTTTGCCCATGCCGCGCGCACCGCGATACCGATGCATCGCCAGGGCACCCCGAAGGAATGCGCCGATCTGGTGCTGTTCCTCGCCTCGGACGAGGCGAGCTTTATCAACGGCGCCGAAATCGCGATCGACGGCGGCTATATCGCCGCCGGCACCGCCAGCCTGCGCAACCGCGTGCGCGAGGATTTCGCTGCCGGCCGCAACTGACAGCGTCAGACATCGCCGCCGATAGCGCGGTGGCGCAGCAGGTGGTCGGCGAGGACGCAGGCCACCATCGCCTCGCCAACCGGGACAGCGCGAATACCAACACAGGGGTCGTGCCGGCCGTGAGTTTCGATCTCGACCTCGTTACCCTCGACATCGACAGTGCGCATCGGATGCAGGATCGAGCTCGTCGGCTTGACCGCAAACCGCGCGACGATGTCCTGACCGGTCGAGATGCCGCCGAGCATGCCGCCGGCATTGTTCGACAAAAAGACGACCCGGCCATTCTCGATCCGCATCTCGTCGGCGTTTTCTTCCCCGCGCAGTGCGGCCGCACCGAAGCCGGCACCGATTTCGACACCCTTCACGGCGTTGATCGTCATCAGCGCACGGGCGAGGTCGCCGTCGAGCTTGTCGTAGACCGGTTCGCCGAGCCCTGCCGGGACGCCGCTTGCGACGATCTCGATGACCGCGCCTGCGGACGAGCCGGCCTTGCGCACGCCGTCGAGGTAATCGGCCCAGCGGAGCGCCGCCGCGGCATCCGGACACCAGAACGGGTTCTCCTGGGTGGCGCGCCAATCCCAGGCGGTGCGGTCTATCGTGTGGGGCCCGATCTGCACGAGCGCGCCACGGATCGTCACGTCGGGGCCGAGGATCTTGCGCGCCACCGCGCCGGCGGCGACCCGCGAAGCGGTCTCGCGCGCCGAGGCGCGGCCGCCGCCGCGATAATCGCGGATGCCGTATTTCTTCCAATAGGTGTAATCGGCGTGACCCGGACGGAAGCGGTCGGCGATGTTGCGATAGTCCTTTGAGCGCTGGTCGGTGTTCTCAATCATCAGCTGGATCGGGGTGCCGGTCGTCACCCCGTCGAAGACGCCGCTGAGGATTCGCACCAGATCGGCTTCGCGGCGCTGCGTCGTGTACCGCGACTGGCCGGGCTTGCGCTTGTCGAGCCAGTGCTGGACGTCGGGCTCAGCGAGCGGCAGGCGCGGCGGGACGCCGTCGACGACGACGCCGATCGCCGGCCCATGGCTTTCGCCCCAGGTGGTGAACCGGAACAGCGTGCCAAAGGTGTTGCCTGCCATACCTAAGAACCCCAGCCACCACTCGTCATTCTCGCGAAAGCGGGAATCCAAGGATGGCAGCCATATAGCTTGGGCTCCTGGACCCCCGCTTTCGCTGGGGTGACGGTAATACGAACTCGCCTTCGAACCTCCACCCCCTTACACCACTGAGATGTCGGGGGCGTCGACGGCCTTCATGCCGACGACGTGATAGCCGCAGTCGACATGATGGATCTCGCCGCTGACCCCGGCGGACAGATCGCTCAAAAGATAGAGACCGGCGCCGCCGACATCCTCGATCGTGACATTGCGCTTTAAGGGCGAATTTAGCTGGTTCCATTTGAGTATGTAGTTGAAATCGCCGATACCCCGTGCGGCGAGGGTATTTATCGGGCCGGCCGAAATTGCGTTGACCCGAATGTTGTCGCCGCCGAGATCGACGGCGAGGTAGCGTACGCTCGCTTCGAGCGCCGCCTTCGCCACACCCATCACATTGTAGTGCGGCATAACCCGCGCGGCTCCCGAGTAGGTTAGGGTCAATAAGCTGCCGCCGGCCGTCATCAACGGCGCGGCGCGGCGGCACAAATCGGTGAAGGAATAGCAGGAAATCTCGAGGCTGCGCAGAAAGTTGCCGCGGGTCGTCCCGATGTATCTGCCTTTCAACTCCTCCTTGTCGGAGAAGGCGATCGCGTGGACCAGGAAATCGAGCCGCCCCCAGCGTTCCGATAGAGCTGTAAAGACCGAGTTCAGACTTTCCTCGGCAGCGACATCGGCCTCCAGGACGAATTCGCTATCGAGGCTCAGCGCGAGCGGCCGGACCCGCTTGCCCAGGGCTTCGCCTTGATAGGTGAAGGCGAGCCTCGCGCCCTGAGCGTGCAACGCCTTGGCTATCCCCCAGGCGATCGACCGCTCGTTGGCGACACCCATGATGAGCCCTTGCTTACCGGCCATCAGCAGCGGCATCGTCTTCCCCAATTCCCGATGTTGCCGCCATCCTACACGAAGCGATCCTCGGCGGCCAATCAGCGCCGGGAGTGGGACGAACAGGGTGCGCGGCTTGTTTAGCAACAGCGAGGCACCTAAGGTTTTGCGATGATTTCCGCCGAGGACGACAGCAAGCCGACCGCACGCCGGGGGAAATTGCGGCAGATGCTGGTAACATCGGGCGCCTTCGCGAGGTATTCGTTGCGCCGGTTCCTCGCCGACGGCTGCTTTGCCGCGTCGGGCGCGCTCAGTTATACCGCCCTGGTCTCGCTGGTACCGCTCGCGGTCATCGCCTTCGGCTCGCTGTCGGCCTTCCCGATCTTCTCAAAAGTGCACGACGAGTTGGTCGCGTTGGTGTTTCGCACATTGGTGCCGTCGATCGGCGAGCAGGCGGCATGGTGGTTTCGCACTTTCGCCAATTCGGCAGCCCAGACGACGGCGATCGGCGTCGCCGGCATCGCCGCGACCGGCATCCTGTTGTTGGTGACGGTCGAAGATCAGCTCAACCTGATCTGGCGGGTCACCTCGCCGCGGCCGTGGGTGCAGCGCATCCTCGCCTATTGGACGCTGATCACCCTCGGCCCCCTGTTGATCGGTATCAGCCTCTCGCTCTCGACCTACTTCGAGATCGCGGCGCGCCAGGTCGGCTTCGGGCAGGAAGCCGTCGCCTGGTTTGCCAGCAGCTGGCTGCACAGCCTCGCGCGGGCGGTGCCGGCAGTGCTCGAATTCGTCGCCCTGACCCTGCTCTATTGCCTCATTCCGAACTGCGCGGTGCGGTGGCGGGACGGCGCGTTTGGTGCGCTGATCGCGACCATCGCCATCGAGATCCTGAAAGTCGGGTTTTCGATCTATATCGGGGCGTCGTCGTTTTATCAGACCGTCTACGGCGCACTTGCGATCATCCCGATCTTTCTGTTTTGGATGTATATATCGTGGATGGCAGTGCTGCTCGGCGCGGTGGTCGCCGCAGCGTTGCCGAACTGGCGGATCGACGAGAGGGTCGGCACGATCCCTTCCGGCGGCGTGCGGCTCGGCCTCAGCCTCGCCCTAATCGCCTCCCTGGCGCGGGCTCAGCGGACAGGCGAATCGAGATCCACGCCGGCCCTCGCCGCCGAACTCGGGGTGGCGACGACCGTGATCGACGAGCATATGAGACCACTCGCCGAGGCGGGTTTTGTGGCGCATACCCAGGAAGGGTGTTGGGTTTTGTCCTGGGCTCCCGAGACCGCAACCTTGCACGACCTCTACGAGTCGCTCCACCTGCCGCTGGCCGGGCGTTGGATGGGGCAGGCCGACGCGCCGTGGCAGCGGCAAGTGGCGCCGGCAATGGATCGGATCGTCAAGGCCGAGACTGCGGCTATGGGGGTGACAATCGCTTCTCTGCTTGCCGAAACGATCGAACCGAGCCCGCGTCGCCGCGGCCGTTGGCGCGCTGCCGTGCCGATCGCGGCCAAGGTCGCATCGCAGTAGGCCGGCTCAGCTGCAGCCGAGGAAATCCGGATCATGGACGAGATCTCCGAAATCGAGCCGCTCACGCCCTTTCGGCGATGGTTGGACGCGGCCTGGGCAGGTGAATCCAACGCCCACGCGATGACCTTGGCGACGACGACGCCGGAGGGCCGACCGTCCGCGCGCATGGTTTTATTGAAAGGGCTCGATGACCGGGGGTTCGTGTTCTACACCAATCTCGACAGCCGCAAATCGAATGAGCTCTTCGCCAACCCTCGTGCCGCGCTATGCTTCATGTGGAAGTCGCTGAGCCGGCAGGTTCGGATCGATGGGGCGGTCGAGTTGGTCGATGACGAGGAGGCGGACGCCTATTTCGCCAGCCGACCGCGTGACAGCCAAATCGGCGCCTGGGCGTCGGATCAGTCACGGCCGCTGCGCAGCCGCGCCGAGCTCGAGCGGCGGGTCGAGGAGTGTTCCCGCCGGTTTCCCGAGGGCGCCGTGCCGCGCCCACCAAACTGGTCGGGGTTTCGGGTCGTGCCGGACAGCATAGAATTCTGGCAAGAACGGCCCTTTCGGTTGCATGATCGGGTGCTGTTTACTCGCGAAGGTGCGCGATGGCGACGGGAACGACTGTATCCTTGATGCACGGACTTGCCGCGGACCGGCTGCGCCGCGCGGCAACCTATGCCTCGGTTGCGGTCGCCGCGGTCTTGATCGCAGTGAAGTTCGCCGCCTGGCTTGAAACGGGCTCGGTCGCGTTGTTGTCGAGCCTTGTCGACTCACTGCTCGATGCGGCCGCTTCGCTCGTCAACCTGATCGCGGTCAGGCACGCGATGAGCCCGGCCGACCGCGAGCATCGCTTCGGGCACGGCAAGGCCGAGCCGCTGGCGGTTCTCGGTCAGTCGGCGTTCATTACCGGCAGCGCGCTGCTGCTCCTCGCCGAAGCGGTACGGCGGCTGATCTCGCCGGCTGCGATCGAGAACCCGCCGGCCGGCATCGCCGTGATGATCTTCTCGATCGCGCTGACGATCGGGCTCGTCATTTACCAGCGGTATGTCGTGCGGCGCACCGGATCGATCGCGATCACCGCCGACGAGCTGCATTATCGCAGCGACCTCGTATTGAACCTCAGCGTCATCGCCGCGTTGGTCCTCGGCACCGCCCTCGACCAGCCGATCCTTGATCCGCTGTTCGGCGCCGCGATCGGTGTCTGGATTATTTATTCGGCCGTGCGGTTGGCGCACCTGTCGCTGTTTCAACTGATGGATCACGAACTGCCCGACGACGAACGCGAGAAGATCCGCGAAATCGCGCAATCCCATCCTGACGTCGTGGCGGCGCATGATTTGCGCACCCGCACCGCCGGGCCCACCGCCTTCATCCAGCTCCATATCGAGATGGACGGCGCGATGAGCCTGGAGCGCGCGCACGAGATCTCCGACGAGGTCGAGGCGAAGCTCCGCGCCGCCTACCCAAACGCCGAGGTCATCATCCACCAGGATCCGGAGGGGGTCGAGGAGCCGCGCACCAACTTTCCGCGCCGGGTGACCGCGCAATGAGCGCGCGCCGCAAGGTCCTGCTGCTAACCGGCGCGAGCCGCGGGATTGGTCATGCAACCGTCAAACGTTTCAGCGACGCCGGCTGGCGCATCATCACCTGCTCGCGCGAGGCGGTGCCGGAGGAGTGCAAGCGCGACCCGAACTGGACCCATCACATCACCGCCGATCTCGGCGATCCGGCTGACCTCGATCACCTGGTAGCCGAGGCGGGAGGGTTGCTCGACGGCGGCTTGCACGCCCTCGTCAACAACGCCGGCGTGTCGCCCAAATCGCCGACCAAGGAGCGGCTCGGCTGTCTCAACAGCGACCTCGCGGCGTGGCACGCGGTGTTTCAGCTGAATTTCTTCGTGCCGTTGATGCTGGCGCGGGCGTTTGCCGATGCGCTGGCGCAGGGCAAGGGCGCAATCGTCAACGTCACCTCGATCGCCGGCCACATCGTCCATCCCTTCGCCGGATCGGCCTATTCGACCTCCAAGGCGGCGCTGTCGGCATTAACACGAGAGATGGCCGTCGAATTCGCTCGCTGCGGCGTCCGGGTCAACGCGGTCGCGCCGGGCGAGATCAAGACCGCGATGCTGTCCCCCGAGACAACGGTGCTGCTGCCGCGCATTCCGCTGCACCGCCTCGGCAACCCCGAAGACGTCGCCGGCACGATTTTCTTCCTGTGCAGCGACGACGCGGCCTATGTCACCGGGACCGAGATTTTTGTCAATGGCGGCCAGCACGTCTTTTGAGCCGAGTATTCTGGCCCTCGCCGGCATCATGACTCAACGGAAGCGCTCTTCCTCGACTGCGGAAGATTTGAGGACATCATGACCATTCTGACACGACGCTCGGTGTTGAAGACGGCGGCTCTTGCTTCGACTGCCCTGGCGGCACCCTATGTTCACGGCGCCTATGCAGCGGGGAAACTCTCCTGTGGCTTTTGGGATCACTGGGTACCGACGGCGACGGCCCCGTTGGAACAGCTCTGCCGGGAATGGGCGGCGAAGGAGAAAGTCGACATCTCGGTCGATTTCATCACCTCCAACGGTGACAAGGACCTGTTGACGATGGCGGCCGAGGCGCAGGCGAAATCCGGCCACGATGTATTGCAATTCATCAGCTGGTACGCCACCGGCCAGGCCGACAATCTCGAACCGGTCGACGAAGTCGTGACCGAAATCATTGCGCACAACGGCAGCCCGAGCAAAGCGGCCGAATATCTGGGTAAAGCCAATGGACACTGGATCGTCGTTCCGACCGGGTATGGCAGCACCTTGTCGCCGCCCTGCGCCCGCATCGACTTGATGCGGCAACTTGCCGGGCTCGATGTGACCACGATGTACCCGGCGGGGGCGCCGCCCGATCAGCAGCTCGCCGACAATTGGACCTGGGATTTCTTTCTGACGGCGGCTGAAAAGTGCTTCAAGGGAGGATACCCATTCGGCATGCCGCTGAGCACCACCCCTGATGCCGTCAACTGGGTCGGCACGATGTTCGCCGCCCACGGCGCGCGGCTGGTCGACGAGGAGGGCAACATCACGGTCAAGTCCGACGCCACCCGGCATGTGCTCGAATGGTTTCGGAAAGCCGTGCCGCTGTTCCCGCCGACCGTCTTTGCGTGGAACGATGCGTCAAACAACAAGGCGCTGATTTCGGGCCAGAGCGCGCTGATCATGAACTCGCCGAGCGCCTGGGCGGTCGCCAGGCGCGACGCGCCGAAAATCGCCGAGCAGCTCTGGACGTTTCAGCCGCCGAAGGGCCCGCAGGGCCGGTTCGACACCGGGATCAACCGCTTTTGGGGGATCTGGAACTTCTCGGCCAATAAACCGGCGGCGAAGAGCCTCTTAGCGTATCTGTCGACGCGATCGGCGGTCGAGCGTCTCGTCAATGCCAGCCAGGGCTATGATGTGCCGCCCTATGCCAAGCTCGTCGATTTCCCGGTATGGGCAGACGCCGAGCCGCCCAAAGGGACACTCTACAACTTCCCGCCGCGGGCCGACACAGTCGTCTCGGTGACCGGCTATCCGGCGCCGCCCAGGCTCGGTGTCCAGATGTACGCGCAGGGCACGATGTGCAAGATGATCGCCAAATGCACCCAGGAAGGCCAGTCGATCGACGCGGCCATCGACTACGCGCAATCCGAGCTCGAAGGCTTTTTGAGGACATAACCCGCCGCGGGGTCGGACTGCCGGTCATCACCAAAAATCGGCGGACGATTTGCGCACGTCTGTGCTAGACAGCGCGCGAACCTATGAGGTGAGTTGCCGGGACGCGGCTGGGCCGAACGTTCGACCAACAGAAGAGAAAGTGATGAAGAGAACCTTACTGACGCGGCGCACAGTGCTGAGAACCGCGGCGCTCGCGACGACCGCGACACTCGCCAGGCCTTTTGTCCGCGGCGCTTATGCGGCCGGGAAGCTCTCCTTTGGCGTGTGGGACCATTGGGTTCCCGGAGCCAGCGAGGTTTTGAAGAAGATTTGTCACGAATGGGCCGACAAGGAGAAGGTCGATCTCAATGTCGATCTGATCACCTCGAACGGCGACAAGGATCTCTTGACCCTGATGGCGGAAGGTCAGGCGAAGGCCGGGCACGACATTATGGGCATGCGGGTGTGGTATGTGTCGGCGCAAGCCGACAATTTTGTACCGGTCGACGACATCGTCGAGCCGGTTATCAAACAGTATGGCCCGATCGCCACCGCCGCCGAATATTGCGGCAAGATCAACGGCCATTGGATGGCGGTGCCGACCAGCTTTGGCAGCGGCGGCCTGCCGCCCTGCGCGCGCATCGATTACCTCAAACAATATGTCGGGCTCGATGTCCAAAAGATGTATCCGCTCGGCCCGGCCGACCAGGCGTTGGTTGATGCCTGGGATTGGAACAATTTCTTGACGGCAGCCGAAAAATGTTTCAAGGCCGGGCACTCCTTCGGCCTAGGGCTCAGCACCTGCACCGACGCGATCAACATGGTGGGGGCCGTGTTCCACGGCTACGGCGCCGACCTCGTCGACGCCGAAGGCACCATTACCGTCAAGACCGACGCGACCCGGCAGGCTCTCGAATTCTTCAAGCGGCTTGCGCAATTCTTGCCGGGTGAGGTCTACGCCTATGACAATGCCTCCAACAACAAGGCGCTGGTGTCGGGCAACTCGGCGCTGATCTTCAACCCGCCCTCCGCCTACGCGGTGGCAAAGCGCGACCAGCCAAAGATCGGCGAGCAATTGTGGACCTTCCACTCGCCGAAGGGGCCGAAGGGCCGGTTCGACCCCGCCGGCTATTATTATTGGGGGATCTGGAACTTCTCGAAGAACATCCCGGCCGCGAAGAGCCTGCTGACCTTTCTGATGACGCGCGAGAACCAGGACAAGCTGGTGACCGCCAGCGTCGGTTTCGACATCCCACCCTTTGACAAATGGATGGATTTCAAGATCTGGGAAGAGGAAGGGCCGCCCAAAGGCACGGTCTACAATTACCCACCGCGGCACGACGCGATTCCGAGCCTCGCGGGTTATCCGGCGCCTCTGAAGATCGGGACGCAAATGTGGGCCCAGGCGACAGTGATGAAGCTGATCGCCAAGGTGACGCAACAAGGCCAATCCTTCGACGACGCGATGAACTGGGCCCAAGACGAGATCGAAGGCTTTATGCGCAGTTAGTTTTTTCCGCGGTGCAGGCGCGGAACACTACCCCGGCGGCCGTCGCTATCGATCGGCGGGAAGATAGATCGGCGAGGCAGGGGGCGCGAACGCAGCCTACTTGTTGCAGTCGGTGGTTCGGACGAGGCACTCGCCTGCCTGGTCCTTGGCGCAGTTCTTGACCGCGGCAAGACGGGCCGCTTCGCGGTCCTTGCGCCACGCGGCGCCGGCGTGCTTGCCGTCTTCGGTGGTCGCGAGCGCGCCGCACATTGCCGGGCGGACGCGTGCGACGACCTTGCAACCACTGGCGCCGCATTCACCGAGCGCCACTTCCTCGGCGCGCTGTCCGGTCGACTGGTTCCAGCTCGCCCCGTACTTGCCTGTGCCCTTGTCCCACGCGATCGCGCCATAGCCGGCGGACGCCGAGAAGGTCGGGAGCAGGGTGTATGCAAAGGCCATTAGGGCAATAGCAGTCCATGCTTTAGAGCGCATCGAACTATTCTCTCCCGATGATCCTTATCCAGTGTCGCCGGGGCCAAGCCGGTTGGCAATCTGGGTTGCCACCAACCTGGCATCCAAGATCGTACCTGCCTGTCCGGAGATAGGATAGGGGTATCTCAGGAGGGACAGGCACGATGGTACGAGCGACGATCGGTAAATGGCGAAAGAATTTGGCCATTCCGCTCCCTAACAACGGAGCGTGTGCCCGCCGGGAGTTCCGCATGACCATCGGTATGAAGAGACGGTCGATCGTGAGGCTGAGCGGGCTCTTGCCGGCGTTGGCGATCGCCGTGACTTGCCACGCGCAATCGGTGCTCACCTATCACGGCAACCCCGAACGCAGCGGCAATTTTATTGTTCCGCCGCTGACCTGGGAGCGCGCCCGCTCGCTGCATCTCGACCCGGGCTTTCAACCGCGCTTCTCCGGCCATCTTTACGCTCAGCCGCTCTATTGGCAGCCCCCAGGATCGGCTTCGGGAATGTTGATCGTCGCCACCGAGGACGATACCGTGGAGGCGATTGACGCGAAGTCGGGCAATCTTGTCTGGACGCGCACCGTAGGACGGCCGGTTCCACTTTCGAGCCAGCCCTGCGGCAACATCGACCCGCTCGGGATCACCGGCACCCCGGTCATCGACGAGACGACCCAGGCGGTCTATTTCGACGCGGTCGTGGCCGATGCGTCCGGCCCGCACCACTGGGTTTTCGCATTGGCGCTGAAGGACGGCTCGTCATTGCCGGGATGGCCGGTCGATGTCGCCGAGGCGCTCGCCGCCCACGGCCAGCGCTTCAACCCGCGTAATCAGAACCAGCGCGGCGCGCTCGCTATCCTCGACGGCAGGGTCTATGTGCCCTATGGCGGCCACTACGGCGATTGCGGGGATTACCGCGGGTGGGTCGTCGGCATTCGCGTGCAAGACCCGCGTGACATCGTCACCTGGAGCACGCGGGGGCGGGGTGGCGGCATCTGGGCGCCGGGTGGGATCGTTGTTAGCGACCGGCATTCGCTGTTGGTCGCCACCGGCAATACGATCGATGCCGCGACATGGAGCGATGGCGAGGCCGTTTTCCGCCTGACGCCAGAGCTTCGGCACGATGAGCGGCCGCAGAGCTTTTTTGCTCCTTCCGATTGGCATGCACTCGACGGGCGCGACGCCGACCTCGGGGGCACCAACCCGCTGCCGTTGGATGTACCGTCGGCCGGCGGCTCCGCGGCGCTGGTTCTGGCGCTAGGCAAGGACGGCCGAGCTTATTTGCTCGATCGCAACAATCTCGGCGGCCTTGGCGGGAGTCTTGCCGCCGAGACCATTTCGGCTCGCCCGATCCGCACCGCGCCCGCGGCCTTTCCCGCCGCCGCCGGCGTGTTTGTCGCCTTCCAAGCCGAGGGCGCACACTGCCCGACCCGCAACCGCGACAACAATCTGACGGTCCTGCAAGTCCGCCGCGGCGCGCCGCCTGCTTTTGCGACCGCATGGTGTGGTGTCTTCAAGGGGTCGGGCGCGCCGATTGTAACAACGACCGATGGCCACTCGAACCCGATCGTTTGGATCCTCGGTGCTGAAGGCGACCGGCGGCTGCACGGTTTTCGGGGCGATACGGGCGACCTGCTGTTTGCCGGTGGCGGCCCCGGCGTTGCGATGACCGGGCTGCGACATTTCCAGGGCTTGCTGGCGGCGGGCGACCGGCTCTATGTCGGAGCCGATGGGCGCATCTACGCCTTCTCGCTCTGAAAGACCGGATTGAACGTGCAAGACCGCATCAGGGCCCTGTTGGCATTGTGCCTGCTGCTGGCTGTCATCGGGCTCGGCGGCCGCGCCGCGGCGGACGGCTATCCCGACCGGCCGATCACCCTTGTCGTGCCGTTTCCGCCCGGCGGTCCGGCTGGCGTAGTGGCGGATATCGTTGGGCCCCGGCTCGCCGAGCGCCTCGCCCAGAATGTCGTCATCGAAAACCGCAGCGGTGTCGACGGGATTGTCGGCAGCGACTTCGTCGCCAAGGCGCTGGCCGATGGCTATACGCTGTTGTTGGCCACCAGCTCCCACGTCATTCATGCCGGCACCTACAACTCGCTTCCTTTCGACAGCGAGACAGCGTTTGCTCCGGTCGCACTGCTGGTCGCCGCGCAATACGTCCTCGTGGTGAACCCATCGCTGCCGGTCAACTCGGTAGAGGAGCTGATCGGCTATGCCAAGAGCCACCCCGGCAAGCTCACCTACGCTTCGGGCGGCCTCGGAGGCCCGACCCAGCTCGCCTTCGAGCTGTTCCGGCTGACCGCCGGCATCAGCGTCTTCCATATCGCCTACGACGGCGGCGGCGCCGCCTTGCTCGCGGTGGTCAACGGCGAGGCGCAGGCGATGATGGCGCCGATTCTATCTGCGATGCCGATGGTGCACGACGGACGGCTGCGCGCCCTCGCAGTCAGCGGCCGGCATCCGGCTCCGGCTGCTCCCAAGCTGCCGACTATCGGCGAGACGCTGCCCGGTTTTACCGCGGTGTCTTGGTTCGGAGTTCTGGCGCCGACCGGCACGCCGGCAGCGGTGATTACCCGGCTGAACAAAGCGCTCGATCAGATCGTCCACGAGCCCGAGACCGCGAAGCGATTTGCCGCGATCGGCGGCGAGGCTGTCGGTGGCCCGCCGTCGACGCTGACCTCCTTGATTCACGAAGAAATCCCACGTTGGCGGCGGGTCGCCAAGGAGGCGGGCATCCTTATCGAGTGAGATCGCTAGCCGGGACCGCGCTGATCCGGGACCCGAAGAGGGAACTGAGAACTAATGAGGGAGTGATCGCGATGGTTGATTTCGCTGGCGGCAACGTGGTTGTGAGCGGCGGGACGGGCGCGCTCGGCCGGGCGGTCATCGGGGCGTTACGTGCCGCCAACGCGGTCTGTCACGTACCGAACCTGGTGGCCGCCGAGCTCGATGATTTTCCTTACGGAACCGACCCGGGAGTGCAGATCGCCCGCGATGTCGACGTTGCGGACGAGGCGGCGGTCAGGCGATTTTACGGCGCCCTTCCGCCGCTCTGGGCCTCCATCCATCTTGCCGGAGGCTTCGCGATGGCGCCGATCGGCGAGACCTCGGCGGCCGATTTCGTTGCTCAATTCCGGATGAACGCCTTGTCCTGTTTTTTGTGCTCGGCGGCGGCGGTCACGGCATTTCGGGCGCGCGGCGCCCCGGGTCCCGGTGGGGCAGAGGGGGGACGGATCGTCAATGTTTCGGCGCGGCCGGCGCTCGAACCGCGGCTCGCGGCCGGCATGGTCGGGTATGCGGCGTCCAAATCCGCCGTCGCGGCGCTGACCCAAGCGCTGGCGCAAGAACTGACCGACGAGCAGATCTGGGTCAACGCGGTCGCCCCGTCGATCCTCGACACCCCGGCGAACCGGGCGGCTATGCCGGACGCCGACCATCGCCGTTGGGTGTCGCCCGCCGACATCGCGGAAATCATCGCCTTCCTCGCATCTCCGGCCAATCGCGTGACCCGCGGGGCCGTCATCCCGGTGTACGGCGGGTCATAACCGCAGCCCGGAGCACCCGCGAAGCATTGGTTGACGACGCCGACCCCAACCCGGGTCCGCCGCCCCGGAGCGGGGGTCTCACCATATGCGATGCAAACGTAATTTATTCACATTTTAACAAATGTTTACCAGTTTTAATGTTGCATCGCAGCATAACCGGTGTATGTTTGTCGGAACCGAAGGACCGAAGCCCAAGGAACCGGATGAAACATCACTTGGTCCGCCTCGACCGCATCGCTGGCGAGTTGAACGCTTGGCTACTCGCCATTGCGATCGGCTTGGGTATGCTCGACCTGACCATTCTGATGGCAAAGTGCATGCCGCCTCTGCCGCGGCCGCCGGCGGCTACCAGCGCCGCCGATCCGGGGCATGCCGTCGTGCAAATTCCACGTCCTCAGGCTCAGAATCTCGGAGTTGATCCGGCATTTTTGCGGAAAGGAGGCCGCCATGCATGCCGTTATTGGACCTATAGTGACCAGAGGGGGAGGCTATGCGTTCGATTCGTGGTCGCCCGAAACCGGGCTGAGCCGCGGCTATTCCTACCGCCGCGTCGAAGATGCGCATTACGCCCGCAATTTCGAAATCCGATCCTGCACCAAAGGCTTTGCCGGGGCGATGGTGGCGTGCGGCACCATCGACGAATTCACCAATGCGCTGGCCCGCCGGATCTCGCTCCAGGCAACGGGCGCGTCTGCGAGCCATCCGCTCTAACGATATCGACAAATCGGCCCGACTGCCGGCCGAACCGAGCTAGACCAGCGCGACAGGGCGGACCGGGCAGCCGGTGGCGCCGCGGTATTTTGTCGCAAGCAGGATAAAGCAGAAGCTGGCGAGCCGATCCTGCGCCACCTCCTCCAGCGCTAGATTCTTCGATCAGGTAGACCCCGGCCTCGACCAGGACATGGTGGTGGACCGGCAAGGCCACATTGCGATCGGGGTTGGGCAGCACTTCCACGGCCATATTGTCACAGCCAATCGCGACCACATCGCGCTGCGTCAGCCACTGGGCGGCAGGCACATTGATACCGGGCTCGCCTTGCAGATAGCGCGGGTTGTCGACGCCGAAGAATCGGCCCCAGCCGGTGCGGATCAGCACGATGTCGCCAGGCTCGATAACGACGCCGGCCGCCGCCTCGGCGCGCGCGAGATCGTCGGGGGCAATGACCCGGCCGGGTTCGAGAAATTCTCCACCGTCGAACCCCGCCACGTCCAGCAGCACGCCACGGGTGACCATCGGCGGTGCGTGCTCGATCCCTAGGCGGTCGAGCCCCCAATCGGTTACCACCTCGGCGGCACTGAGGCCGTTATAGAGCCGGTCGCCGATCGTGAAATGGCCGAGCGCGTCGATATGGGTCCCGACATGCGCGGTCATTTCATGCGCTCGACATTCGATCCTGCGTCGTTGCCGCGCCGAGCTGCCGCGCGCTTGATACTGTCGCGCCACGAAGCCCAGATCGACAACAGGAAGGGCGTCTGGTTCGGCGTCATGAACGGCGCGTTCGCACCGATCTCGTGGCTCACATCATAGATCCGACCGTCGCGTATCGAGCGCAGCGCGGCCAAGCGTTTTTCCGGCGTCAGCAAATTGCCGGCGCCGATCTGGTCGGCCGCCCCCCACCGCGAATGATCGTGCGCCGCGCCCGCCATGAATTTGCTTCCTGCTCTGGACCGATCCCGCCACAACCCTAACATGTCAGCCAGCGCAATCTCTGGCCGAGAGTCGAATGACCGAAAACCCGCTCCTGCAAACCTGGACCACGCCGTTCGGGATGCCGCCCTTCGATCGGCTTCGTCCCGAGCACTTCCCACCGGCCTTCGAGCGGGGCATGGAACAGCAGATCGCCGAAATCGCCGCGATCACCGGCTCCGCGGCGCCTCCCACCTTTGCCAACACGATCGAGGCGCTGGAGCGCAGCGGCCGTCTGCTCGAGCGGGTGAGCCGGGTGTTCTTCAACCTCGATTCGAGTAATACCAACGACGCGCTGGAAGCCATCGCCCGCGATTACGCGCCGCGCTTCGCCGAGCATCAGATGCGGATCGCCCTCGACCCCGCCCTGTTCGCGCGGGTTGCCGATCTCCATGCGCGGCGTGCGGCGCTCGGGCTGGACCCCGATCAGTTGCGCCTCCTCGAGCGCCATCACCTCCGCTTGGTGCGCAGCGGGGCACTGCTGAGCCCCGAACAAAAGCAGCGCATGACCGCGATATCCGAGCGTCTGGCGACCCTGCATACCCGGTTCGGCCAAAATGTCCTGCATGACGAGCGGGAGTGGCAGCTCGTCCTCGACGAGACCGACCTCGACGGGCTGCCGGGATTTGCCCGGTCCGCCGCGGCGCAAGCCGCCGCCGAGCGCGGGATCGAGGGCCGCTATGCGGTGACCTTGGCGCGTTCCGTCGTCGAGCCGTTCTTGACCTTCTCGACGCGCCGCGATTTGCGCCACACCCTGTGGGAGGCATGGGCGGCGCGCGGCGCACATCCAGGCGGGCACGACAACGCGCCGCTGATCCGGGAGATCGTGGCGTTGCGCACGGAGCAGGCTCGGCTGCTCGGCTATCAGAGTTATGCCGACTATCGGCTCGACGACTCGATGGCCAAGACCCCGGCAGCGGCCGAGCGCCTTTTGTTACAGGTTTGGGAGCCGGCCAAGGACAGGGCCCGCGGCGAGCGGGCGGCGCTCGAGGCGGTGGCCCGCGCCGAAGGGATTGAACGAGGCGATCGAGCCCTGGGACTGGCGGTACTACGCCGAGAAGGTCCGCCACGCCGAACACGACCTCGACGAGGCAGAGGTGAAGCCCTACTTCGTCCTCGACAATATGGTGCGGGCGGCATTCGACACGGCCGGACGACTGTTCGGCCTCACCTTCACCGCGCGCGAGGATCTCCCGGTTTACCATCCGGATGTGCGGGTCTGGGAGGTTCGCGACAAGACGCGGTCGCCACATCGGCCTCTTCCTGCACGACAATTTCGCGCGGCCCGGCAAGCAGTCGGGCGCCTGGTCGAGCCGTTACCGCGATCAGGAGAACCTCGACGAGCCGGTCGCCCCGATCGTCGTAAACAACAACAATTTTGCCAGAGGCGAACCGACGCTCCTCAGCTTCGACGACGCCCGTACGCTGTTCCACGAATTCGGTCACGGACTGCATGTATTGCTGAGCCGGGTGCGCTATCGGTCGCAATCGGGAACTGCGGTGCGGCGCGATTTCGTCGAGTTCCCGTCGCAGATATTCGAACACTGGATGTCGGCGCCGGAGACGTTGCGGACTTACGCCCGCCATTATCAGACGGGTGAGCCGATGCCCGAGGAGCTGTTGCGCCGGCTGATCGCGGCGCGCAATTTCAACCAGGGCTTTGCCACGGTGGAGTATACGGCTTCGGCCCTGATCGACCTCGAACTGCACTGCAAGACGGCACCGGAGCCCTTCGAGGCCGCCGGCTTCGAGCGCGAGTTCCTCGATCGGATGGGCGTGCCCAAGGAGATCGGGCTGCGCCACCGGCTGCCGCACTTCCAGCATCTTTTTGCCGGCGGCGGTTATGCAGCCGGATATTACGCCTATCTCTGGGCCGAGGTACTCGAGGCGGACGGTTTTGCCGCCTTTGCCGAGGCCGGCAATGTTTTCGACCCCGAACTGGCGGCGACGGCTGAAAGAGATCTACAGCGCCGGCGACACGCGCGACCCGATGGAGTTGTATCGCGCGTTTCGCGGCGCCGAACCGACCATCACGGCGCTGTTGGAGCAGCGCGGGCTGTCGGCTTCGCATCCCGATTGACGGGTAAGGCCATGGCAATGCCATGGCCTTACCGAGCCGTGCCGCCGTGTCGTTGATTACGACTTGGATTGCTTGGCGACCACGCGGTCCTTGATCTTGGCGTAGGTCAACTCGGAGACCGCCTTTTTCGAGACAAGTTGGCTTTTGTCCGCGTATGGCCGGCCCTGGATGATCTTGTTGGCATCGCTTTCGCTGACACCAGGCAACATCTTCAGCTCGGCGGCAGTCGCGCTGTTGATGTCGACCATGTCCGATTTCGGAACGGCCGTAATGCTCCGCGTGTCCGAGGTCCTTGGCGTGGTCGGCACGACAGGGGCCATCGTCGATGACGGAGAGTTGGTGTTCGGGGCTGCCGTCGTCGCCGGTTGAGCCATTACCGGCCCGGCTATCGTCAACGCCAACAGGCTCATGGGCAAGCGCGAAAACTTGAACATCTCAGTCTCCTAATTAAGGCGGCAAATACACCGTCGGAATGAAACGGATAGACTGAAGAATTCTTCCGTACAGAGATATGTTTTTCAGTTGTCTTCTTAAACAAAGTTACAATATTTAACACGAATACGCGAATCCATTCGCACTCGCCGAGGTGTAAACCCGCCGCGGAAAGCAAAAGCGATTGAGATCAAGAAGCGTCATGGCGTGCGACGACAATGCCCCAACAGACGGCCACCTCTGTCTTTATTCTATTGTGAGCGGCAAAACGGGCGTGGAGCGAGCTAAATTCCATGCACGATATCCGCCGCACGACGTCGATGAAAAAAGCGGTTCGCTCGTCGACGCTGCGGCCTGCGGTTGCTGCTCAGCGGGCTTTCGCCGCCCCGTCGCGAAACCGGTTCGGCACTGCGGCCAGCAGCGCCGGGATAAAGACGAGGCTCGCGACAAGAGTGCATCCGAGACTGATCAGCAGCAACCTACCCATGCTCGCAGTGCCGGGGTGCGCCGACAGCGCCAGCGAACCGAACGCGGTGCCGGTCGTCAATGCCGAGAACAGGATCGCCCGGGCGGTCGCCGATCCCAGGACCGAGGTCTGACCGGCCCGCCAGTTCATTACAAAGTAAATATTGAACGACACTCCGACGCCCAGCAGCAGCGGCAAGGCGATGATATTGGCGTAATTGAGCAGCAAGCCTGCCAGCACGATGACCACGACCGTCATCAGCGCCGACAGCAGCAGCGGCGCCAGTACCAGCGACATGTCGAGCACGCGCCGCAAGGCGATGAACAGGATGACGGCGATCGATAGCAAGGCATAGATCGCCGCCGAGCGGAAGGCGCCGACGATCGTCGCGCTGGTCGCCTCGATGGTCACCGCAGAGCCGCCGGTGTCGGGGGCTACAGCGGTCACCTCGGCGACGAACTCGGCGAGTCCCTTGGTATTTCCAG
Source organism: uncultured Alphaproteobacteria bacterium (assembly GCA_963698995.1). Taxonomy (GTDB): domain Bacteria; phylum Pseudomonadota; class Alphaproteobacteria; order ATCC43930; family CGMCC-115725; genus AP-15. The sequence goes on from CAVOTD010000091.1 coordinate 86,836, forward strand.
CCTCCGGCTTTGGCAGCACCTGGACGCGGGCCCGTCCGTCCGGCAGCAACCAGTCTCTCGCCAGATCCGGCGGGATGTTCTGCAATGTGACCGGTTCGGCCTCCAATGAAGCGCGCAGCTGGTCGAGCTGCGCCGGCAAAAAGCGGGTCAGCGCCCGGTCGGCCCCGATCACCACCTGGTCGGGCGCGCTGGCCAGGCCGGCCAGATCATTGTCGATCGCGACCAAGACATGATCGGCGGGCAGTTTTGCCAGCGCCGGTGCGATCTTGTCGTGCGCAGTCTTGGCCGCCGCGCGGATCTCTACCGCGGTCGGCGGCGGGGGCGTATCGCGCGCGGCGAGGCTCGGGCCCAGCAATGTGGCGGCGTCGCTGACAAGCGCCAGCTTTGCCTGTTGGTCCTGCGGCACGAAGCTGTTGATCGACAGCACGCCCGAAACCAGCGGCAGCTTCGCGAGCTTGTCCGCCAAAGTTGCCGCCGCGGCCGGGTTTGCGGCCAATATGTCGATCGTGAACGGGTTGGTCAGCGGCGAATCTCCGAGGTCGTACAGCGTCTGCATCGCCTCGGTGTTCGGGTTTTTGGTATGCAGCGGATCGGCGTCGAAGCCGATCTGGGGCAGCAGCACGAGGCCCAAACCACCTAGAACGGCAAATACCACCAATATCGGCCTGCGATGGCGTCGGACCCAGTCGTCCAGCGGCGCCGCCCAGCGGAAGCCGACCTCCGCTCTCTCGCCGTGAGGCCGAAAGAGGGTTATCGCCGCGGGCAAGAAGGTCACGGTACAGAAAAATGCGATCAGCATACCGACGCCGGCGATCAGGCCTAACTCGGCGACCCCGCGAAAGTCGGTTGGCACGAAAGCGAGAAAGCCCGCCGCGGTCGCCGCCGCCGCCACCAGGATCTGTCCGCCAACTCGGCGACCGGTTTGCGCCAAGGCACTGGCCGCTTCAGGAAATGCGCGGCGCATCTCGCGATAGCGGACCGAGAACTGGATCGCGAAATCCACTGCGATGCCGACAAACAGGATGCCGAAGCCGACCGAAACTAGGTTCAACGTGCCGACCGCGGCGGCAGCAAATAACAGGGTCAGCATCAGGCCGAGCCCGAGCGTCAGCAGAATTGGAACGATCAGCCGCCACGAGCGGACGGCCAGATACAACCACAGCGCGATCAGCAACGTGCTGCCGATCAGCCCTGCTACCGCGCCCTGCGCAACCGACGCGAATTCCTCGTCGGCCAGCGCGACATTGCCGGTGATACGTACCCGAGCATCTCCCGACTTGACAAATTCTAGCTTACTTGCCGCGTCGCGGATCGCCTGTGTCGCCGCCCCACCCGGCTCCAGCTTGGTGTGGTCGAGTTTCGGTTGGGCCAAGACGAATTTATAGCGGCCGCCAAGGTCGGCGAGCTCGCCGCCGAGCAGCCGGACCCACGACAATGGATGCGGGTGACCGGCGAGTGCACCCGCCATCGCCTCGTGGAAACCTACCAATGCCGTCTGGTAGGGGGCGAGATTGACCTGTCCTTGCTCCACCCCAGTCCCCAACAGGGAGAGCGCTCCGAACAACCCGCGCGCGCTGGGGTCCTTGGCGAGCTCGCCGAGAAAAGGCTGGGCGTCGATCATCCGCTCGATCAGCGACTCGAGCTGGCTGGTCTCAAGGAATAGTAGCCCCTCCTTCTTCAAGAACGGGGACGAGTCGGGACGCCGGACGCTCAAAAAGTGTTCGCGATCAGCGGCCAACGTCGTGGCCAGCGTGTCAGCCGTGAAGTCCGCCTCCTCGGGCTGCTTGGCGTCGATCACGGCAACCAGAAGATCTTGAAACTGTGGGAAGAGTTTTTTGAACTCCTCGGCTCGCTGCCGCCATGGAAGGCTCGCCGAGAACATCTCGTCGGTGTCGGTGGTGACGCCCAGATGGCCGGCAGCGTACCAGCCCGAGAAAACTGCGAGGCCGCCGCTCGCGATTATTACGAGCAGAGCGTTGCGCCGGCAGAAATCGACCAGGCGGACGAGCAGGTCCGGGAATGTCATCGGGAACCGAGGCGGTGTCGCACGCGGCAATCGACGGGCGGCCGTCGCGGCCCGCGCAGGTTGACCTAGCCGTTACGGGCAAGCTCCCGCGGGTCGGCTGCCGGCAGGTGATAATGGGTTCGTGCCGAGAGCGCTACTGCAAAATGCCTCCGGACAGCTCGGCGGTCTTCTGCCGCAGGCTGACGAGGAGGCCGGCGCCGCCGCTTTCGGCGAGGACGGAGCGCATCTCAGAGCGTTGCGCCGCGACCCGGCTGATCGTCCCTTCCGCCAGCACGTCCACGACTTTCCATCCGCCAGCCTCCGAGCGCATCACATAATCCAGAGCGTGAGCTTCACCGGAGATCGCGACGATCCGGGTCGCTACAACCTGCTCCCCGCCGACTGTCCTAACCGCAGGCGCGACCTCGAAGCGTTGGCCCGAGTAAGCGTCGAAATTGGCGACGTAGGACGCCGTCGTGTAACGCCGGAAAGCATCCTCCAGCGCCATCTTTTGGTCGGCGGGCAACGACGCCCAGCGCGGGCCGATCGCCTGCCGGAGGATCGCGGCGAGATCGAAGGTCCGGTCGACCACCGGCGCGATCATCTCATAACGCCGGCGGAAGGGAGCCATCCCGCCGGCTTTCATGATCGCCATCAATCCGGCATGGAGCTGCTCGATCGGTCCGGTTACCTCCGATGCGCTGGCCGCGCGCCCCAAACCGAGCGCCGGGGCCGCAGCCGAGCCGAGGGCAAGCAGAAGGAGGGTTCGGCGATCCGGAAGCGTGGCTGACATTCGGCGGTTCCGTTTAAGACATGCGATGGAATGACAAATCTGCCCGCTGGATGTATCAGAACCGTAAAAGTCAGTGCAGAACCGCGTTCGCGAAGCGCGCTTCTGGCGCAAAACCTGGGTCGGTCGAAGGCCCATTCGAGAACGAGCCGACCCCCGCCGGCGCTTGGCAGGCAAATCCCTCGGTCGCGACCCTCCTGCAAGTGAGCCGTTCGCCGAATACGTGCAGTCGAGCCGCAGGAATAAAGTAAGCCCAACCGGAGTCCTATTAGCGCCGGGTCAATGCGTGGTGGCGAAGCGGTCTGTCATTACCGGCCGTCATCGCTCAATGGGGCTAACAATGTATAGTTCACGTCGGTGCCAGACACACAACCGATAAACGAATACCGGGACATCGAAGACGACCGGGGTCCTGTCGGAGCGAAATCCGGCGAGGCGATCGCGCCGGCGCGCGGCTATACGGGCTTGGTCCTGCCGTCGGCGGAAACGAAAAGATGGTCGTCCCGCCGGAAGGCTGCCGTCATCGTGGCTATGCGGACCGGCGTCATCACCCGCGAGCAAGCGTGTGAGCGCTACCTGCTCTCGGAGGAGGAACTCGCCGGCTGGGAAACAGCGTTTGACAAGCGCGGCATCGCCGGCCTGCTGGTTACCCGGCGGCGCTATCATCGCCCGGCAATGCCGGTCGAACCATAAATCCTACCGGGCGACGTTCCCGCGAGCAACTGACCGCTTATCCGCCCGGATCCGGATAAAGGATCGTTCCATCGGGACGTGGCCGGGCCCCTGGCGTCGTCGTCGCTAGCTCAATCTTGCCCTGCCCCATGATATGGGCCACCGCGAGACCTTCCGCGAGCAAATAGTCGGCGATGATGCGGCGGTGGCAACGCCACCATACGGCTTCGGCGCACATGATCGCACAGCAATGGTCGGAAGCGAGAGCTTTCAGTTCGTCGAGGCCAGCCCGGAACGTGCCGGTCGTCGCATAATCGGCGTAATTACGAAACGCGTCGTTGCGCCAGAGCGTATTGGGCGAGGGCAGCGCATCCTTCCGCCGCCCTCGAAGACCGCCGAGCGCAGGCAAATGGCGATAGTCTATCCCGGCTGCGGCAAGCGGCGCCGGCAACAATTCGGCGTTAAATTGCGGGTTCGACCGTGAGCGCGGCACCGACCGCACATCAGCGAGCAAGTCGACCGCAACCTGCCGAAGCAATCCGACGAGCTCGGCGACGCTTCGCGTTGAATGGCCGATTGTAAAGATCATCGGCGTTCCGATCCGCTGGGTGGCGTCAAAATCAAGTCACAACGGAACGGCTTTGCTCGCTCGCCTGTAGAACAATAGCGATCGCGTAACTAAGATTTGGGAGGATGGCAGATGAGTAAAGCATCGGTCGACAAATCCACACAGAACGAAAATCCCTCGCAGAGACGGCATCGGCGCGAAAAGGGCGACCATCGATCATTTGGTCGGGGAAGTGCACGAAAAAAAGCCGCCGGAGGGACATGTGCAAAGTCCGATGACGGACAGCGGCCTCCCGGTCGAGGAGCAGGTCCGCAAGGAGTGGGACCCGAAGAAAGGCGGATTGCCGACTTTCTGACCCCCGGCCGGCGGCTCCGTCGGCATCCCGGCCCAAGAGCGTATCAAGAAATTGGCTGCATCGCCGTCGCGCGTGCTTCGCGACGCGCCCGCCGGGCGCTCCTCGCGCATATATCCTGAGGGGGGTGCCCAGCGTTCGCGTCGTTTCGCCGATATCGCCGGATACTTGCTTTATGAGGTACCGTACCGCAGCAGAGCAATGGACCGCGGCCGTCCCGTGGCGACGTGACGGCGCAAGCTCTCGGGCATCCGATCGAGAGAGGGATCCGCGATGAAACTGATCAGCTTCACGGCATCGGGGCGCGGTTCGTACGGTGCGCTGATTGGCGACGGGGTCGTCGATTTGGGGCGTCGTCTCGGTGACCGATATCCGACTTTGCGCACGGCGGTTGCCGGCGGTGCGCTCGGCGACCTCGCCGAGCTCGACAGCGCCGGGCCGGATACCGCCCTGTCCCAGGTCACCTTGCAGCCGCCGATCACCGACCCGGACAAGATCATCTGCGCCGGCCGCAATTATCGCGCCCACGCTGCCGAGGCGGGTGGGGCGCCGCCGGAGAACCCGCAAGTCTTCCTGCGCCTTGTCAACACTCTCGTCGCGCATGGCCAGCCGATGGTGTGCCCGAGGATCTCGGGCGATTTCGATTACGAGGGCGAGCTGGCCCTCATCATCGGCAAGCCCGGCCGACATATTGCCAGAGCAGACGCGTTGAGCCACATCTTCGGCTATGCCTGCTTCAACGACGGCTCGATCCGGGACATCCAGTTCAAGCACTCGATTGCCGCCGGGAAGAACTTTTACGCGACCGGCGGCTTTGGCCCGTGGATCGTCACCGCCGACGAGATTCCCGACCCAACTCGTCTCCATCTGGTGACGCGGCTCAACGGGAAGGAGGTCCAGCACACCGGGATCGACGATCTGATCTTCGACATCCCGACCCTGATCTCGTATTGCTCCGATTGGACGCCATTGGTGGCCGGCGACGTGATCTCGACCGGCACGCCGGAGGGCGTGGGCTTTGCCCGCAAGCCGCCGTTGTGGATGAAGCCGGGGGACGTGGTCGAGGTCGAGATCGACGGCGGTCTTGGTGTTCTTCGCAACCCGATCGTTGCAGAGAGCTGACCCGCGGCGCGGCCGGTGAAAGCGATCCTGCTGCGCCGCCCGGGAGGTCCGTCGGCGCTCGAATATGTCGACGTGGCGACGCCGCGGCCGGGCGACGGCGAGGTACTGGTCAAGGCCGATACGATCGGCGTCAGCATGCCCGAGGTGCTGGTGCGCAGAGGAGAGTATGCCTGGATGCCGCCGCTTCCGGCGATCCCGGGGATCGAGCTTAGCGGCACGGTCGTCGAGCACGGCCGCAATGCCGCAGAACCGGCGATCGGGCAGGCGGTGTTCGTCAGCGCCCGTGATCTGCCGGTGCGCGCCGGATGCTATGCCGAATATATTGCCGTGCCAGCGCGCGCCGCGCACCCTCTGCCGCCGGATTGCCCGCTGGAAGCGGCGGCCTGCTTGTCCAATTATCAGGTGGCCTATCACTTGCTCCATACTGCGGCCCGTGGGGTGGCAGCGGATAATGTCCTCGTCCATGCCGCGGCGGGCGGGGTCGGCAGCGCCGCGGTGCAACTTGCGCGGATCGCCGGAATGACAGTGATCGGAACCGCCGGCTCGGCGGCGAAGCGGCGGGCGGTCGTGGCGCTCGGCGCCCGGCACGCGATTGATTACCGGAGCGAAGACGTAATGACCCGAGTGCGCGAGCTCACCGCAGGGCGCGGCGCCGATCTGATCCTCGATCCGATCGGCGGCAAGGACCTCGGACGCAATTTCGCGATGCTGGCGCCGCTCGGTTTGGTAGTATCCTACGGTAGGCTCGACGGCCCGCCCGACGCCGACTTGCTAACCGCACTGCGCGCCTATTCTGCCAAAAGCCCTGCGGTCAGGTTCTTTACGATCCACAGCTTCGACGACCGACCTGACATCCGCGCAGCGACGATGCAGACGCTGCTCGACTATCTCGGGGCAGGCTGCATCCGACCGCTGATTCATGATCGGCTGCCGCTCGCTGAAGCCGCCCGCGCGCACGCGCTCCTTGAGCGCGGCGCGCTCATCGGCAAGCTGCTATTGAAGCCGTAAGCCGCTCCGCACCGGGCGAGGGTTCAGCTCGCCGAATTTGCGGCTGCTTGTGGCTGGTGCCGATCGAGCGCTTTGCTGCGGATCAGATCGCAAGTCGTTTTGGCGGCGCGTCAACAAAAGCCGGCATCACATCGCGAGCAAAGCGGCGCAGGCTCTCGATGCCGCGCCAGCCGCCGCCCGAGCCACCGCCATTAACCAGGACGTACCCGGCCCCGCCCGCCCGCAGCACCTCGAGCCGCTCGGCAATCTCGTCGGGATTGCCGTACATTGCGCTCGCCTCGTTTACTGCTCGCGGATCGCCGGTGGCGCGGTCCGGTCCGCCATGAACCGTGCCGTCCGGGCGGGTAGCCAGCTTCAGCTGGCGCATCCGGTTCTGCAGCCGGCGCTCCATGGCGGCCTCTTTCTCGGCCTGGCTATCGGTGACGAAAAAGGCGCGCGTCACGCCGACCTGCATCGGATCGAAGCGGCGCCCCATGGCCTCGACGGCATCCTTGAACACCGCGATCGACCGGCCGACATCCTCGGGCGAGGCATATTGACCGAGCAGCAGGTTGTAGCCCTGCTGCGCCACGCGGCGGATCGAGCGCTCGCCTCCGGCCCCCATCCAGATCGGCGGGTGCGGCCGTTGCGCAGTTGGCGGCTCGACGGCGATGTTGTCGAATTGCCAATACTTGCCGCGGTGGGAGAACGGTTGATCGGCGGTCCACGCGCTGATGATGACGCCGAGGGCTTCGTCGAACCGCGCGTCGGCCTCCTCCATCGGCACGCAGAAGCCCGCGAACTCGTTGTAGCGGTAGCCTTTGCCGATGCCGAAATCGAGCCGGCCTCCGGACAGGAGATCAAGTGTCGCCGCCTGCTCTGCCAGCAGCACCGGGTTGTGCCAGGGCAGCACGATGACCGCCGTGCCGAGCCGCAGCCAGCGGGTGCGGGCGCCGAGCCAGGTCAGCAGGTTGAGAGTAGCCGAGACTTGGCCATAGCCGGTGAAGTGGTGTTCTACGACAAAGGTGCTGTGAAAGCCGAGTGCTTCGGCCTCGACATTGTATTCGATAAATACGCGGAACCCTTCGCTGCTGTCGAACTCGGGACCGCCGCGTCGCGCCGCGGCGCTGCCGAACAGGCCGAACTGCATTCTCTCATCCTCCGTTGACCGATGGCGAGGTTACGGCATCGCCGGCGATAGTCGAAATGCCGTCTTCAGATCGCCGACATAGCGAGTGGGTATCGCGGAAGGTTGATACTTACTTACCCAGCCTTCGACTGGCCCTTTCTCCGCAATCTAGGAGAGAGGGCGAAGCGAGTGAGGGCTGGTCAGGTCGGGCGCTTCCAGCCGAGCCAGTCGCAGACCGCTTGGCCCATGACGAGCTCCTGGTCGCGACCCTTGAGCCAGGGTAGTTCTTCGCTGAACATCGTCACGCATTGCCGATAGGAGCATGGCATCCGGGTAATGTCGGTGCCCCAAAAGCAGCGCTCCGGACCGAAAGCGTCGAACATCCGCCGGATGTATTGGTGGATGTTGCGATAGGGGTAGGGTTCGCTCGAATAGCTCGGTGCGCCGGAGAGCTTGAGCCCAACATTGGGGTATTTGGCGACTGCCAGCATCTCATCCAAATCGGCAAATGCGGCGTCATCTTTTGCGGCGCCGCCGCCCCCGTGGCGGCCCATATGGTCGATGTGCAGTTTGAGCCCAGGGTGGCGCTCGGCAATCCTGGCGAAGGCGGCCATGTGCCCACCGGCGAGCAGGCCGACCGGCAGCTTCTCCCGTTCGCAGGCCGCCCAGAACCAGTCGAGCGAGCCGTCGGTCCACCAGCTCTGCTGATGCGGCTGGTTGAAGGTGAACCGGAAACCAAGCATGCCGGAGCGCTGCCGCCAGTTTTCGACGATGTTCTCGCGATCCGGGCTCTGCAGATCGAAATGCCCAAGGATGCAGAACTTGTCCGGGTGGTGGCGAACCGCCTCGACCGCCAGCTCGTTGACCTTCTCGCCGAGCGTGCTGGGCGGATGGATGACCGCCGCGTCGACCCCGGCCCCGGCCATCTCCTGCAAAACGTCGTCCATCGAATAGGTCGGGATCTGACGGTGTTGCGGCGACATTTTGCCGTTTTCCCAGATGTGGATCTGTGAATCGACGATCTGCATCGCATTTCTCCCTTCTGGTTACGCCGTTGCTTTAGCCCGGCTGACCCGGTTCCTGCCCCGCGCCCGGGGGAGGGGCGGCGGCAAAGTCGGGGCGGTATGCTCCGCGAAGCGCGGGCGAAGCTTGCCCTCCGCATCGATGTCCGAGAGCACTTGGGTGACGATCTGCGCGACGGCTTCGCGCGCCAAGGAGGTATTCCGGTTGGCCGCGACACCGAGGGCCAGAGTTCGGAAAATCCCGTTGGCGGTAATCCGATGTGCCTCGACGAGGCCGCGTGCCCATTCCCGATAGACCGAGGAGTGCGGGAGGATCGACGCGCCGACGCCTTGCTGCACCATCAGCCGGATCGTCTCGTGATCATTGAGCTCGGTCTCGACCTGCAGCTCGATTGGGTGGCCGGCGAGCAAGGTCTCGATGGCGGCGCGCAATCCATCACCGAGGATCAGCGGCGTGCGGCTGAGCTCGTCGAGCGAGACGGACTGCAGCGGACGCGTCCCCGGCTTGGTGACCAGCACCATTTCCTCTTCGGCGAGCCGCGTCGACAGGATCAGGCGGCTGCGCGAGATCTCCGCCAAGAGGCCAATGTCGATGCGGCCGTCGACGACGAACTCCTCCAGCCGAACCGTTCCGGCATGAACGACTTTGAGCTCGATCAGCGGATAGTGCCGCCGCATCCGGCTAAACAACTCAGGCACGACCACCGGACACAAGGTCGGCGTGACGCCAAGCACGACCTTACCGCTCGGATGCGCCTTGTGCGCGCGGATCTCGTCGCCGGCACGCTCGACATCGCGCAGAATGCGCTGGGCGCTTTCGAGCAGTTTATGACCGGCCTCGGTCAGCCGGACACCGCGGTTCGCCCGGGTGAACAATGCGGCATCGAGCTCCTCTTCGAGCCGTTGTACATGCCGGGTCAAGGCGGGCTGCGCGATCTGCAAATGCGCCGAGGCGCGAGTAATGCTGCCGAGTTCGGCGATCCGGACGAAATAGTGCAGGCCGCGCAGTTCCATGGGTGCCTGATTTCGCGCGCCGCGGCCGCGAAGGTCAACCCAAATCCCTCATTCTCGTCACGGCGTGACCATCGTCGCGTGGAGGAGAGAACTCGAAGCCCGCCCCGGCTCACGCTTATTGAAAAGATCTCGTTTTGTGCCAATATCGCTCATGCGAGGAATCAGCCTCGCTGTCGCTTCTCTCCTTGGAGGGGGTCTATGGCTCTAGGTTCGCAGCCCCGTTGGACGGTGCGGTCGGCGGACGCCCAGGTCGGTATCGATGTCGGCCTGCGGGACTATATGCTTCGCGTCTACAACTACATGGCGTCGGGGCTCGCGCTCACCGGCATCGTCGCCTATGTCGCGGCCTTTTCCGGCTTTTACGAGTCGATCGCGCGGACACCGCTGATCTGGCTCGTTATCCTGGCGCCGCTCGGCCTCGTCATGCTGATGAGTTTCGGCGTGCAGCGCATGCAGGCGAGCACCTTGCAGCTCGTCTTCTGGCTCTATTCCGGGCTGATGGGGTTGTCGCTCGCGATGGTCTTCCTGGTCTTCACCGGGGCCAGCGTCGCTCGCGTGTTCTTCATCACCGCCGGCACCTTCGCGGCGATGAGCCTTTACGGCTACACCACGCGGCGTGACTTGTCGCAGTTCGGCTCGTTCCTCTTTATGGGGCTGATCGGCATCGTCATTGCCTCGCTGGTCAACATCTTTCTCGCCTCCTCGGCGCTGCAGTTTGCTATTTCGGTGATCGGCGTGCTTGTCTTCACCGGTCTGACGGCGTGGGATACACAGCAGATCAAGGAGATGTACTACGCCGGCGACGATCGAGAGACCGGCAGCAAGAAGGCGATCATGGGCGCGCTCCGGCTCTATCTCGACTTCATCAACCTGTTCATGATGCTGATGCAGCTGCTCGGCGCGCGCCGCGACTAGCGCGAACCGAAATCACCCTCGATCGGCCGGGCCTCGCGCCCGGCCGATTTTTTTGCGCTGACGGCACCGATCCAATAGGATCTGGCGGTCCAATCAATGGTGAAGCGGATGCGAACGCCTGCACCGGCTACCGTCTTATTTTCGGACGTGACAGGGGGGAAGCAGATGCGTCAAGCAAGGAAAATTCGGCTCGGCCCCGTTATCCTTATGATCGGATTGATCGTGACGCTGGGCGGCCGCGGCGGTGCCTTGGCCGGCACGCTCGACCGCATCGGCCAGGACAAATCGATCCGCATCGCCTTCCGCCCCGATGCGCCGCCATTTTCCGCGAAGGACAAGATCGACCAGCCGGTCGGCTTTATGGTCGATCTGTGCCGGGAGGTTGCCAAGAAGCTGGCCGACCAGCTGCACCTGGCCTCACTCAATGTCGCCTATGTTCCGGTCAGCGCCGCCGACCGGTTCGAGGCGATCAAGCAACAAAAGGCCGACATTCTTTGCGAGGCGACAAGCGCCACGTTGTCTCGCCGCGAGGCGGTCGATTTCTCCATTCCGACATTTGTCGACGGCGCCGGCCTGATGATCCGCGCGGATGGTCCCCACGATTTGAAAGCGATGGCCGGCCGGAAGATCGGGGTGCTCGCCGGCACGACAACCGAGCCGGCCTTACGCAACACGCTCACCGGAGCCGGGATCGCCGCCGATATAATCCCGGCCAAGTCCCACGCCGAAGGCCTGGTAATGCTCGACGAAGGGAAGATCTCAGCCTATTTCGGCGACCGCTCGATCCTGGTGTCTCTGATCAAGGAGAGCAAGGCGCCCGACAAGTTGATGCTTGCCGAAAACTACCTATCGGTTGAGCCCTATGCATTGGCATTGCAGCATGGCGAGGAGTTTCGACTGGCTGTGGACCGCGCCTTGAGCCACATTTATCGGAGCGGCGAGATTGTCGAAATCTTCAAGCGCAGCTTTGGCGACAGCACCAAACCGGGCCCGATCCTGCAAACTTTTTATATCGTTTCGGGATTGCCGGACTAGAGCGCGACGGTCGGCCTCTTAATGCGCCTCGTCCCAGCTCTTGGCCCAGCCGGTCTCGACGACGAGCGGCACCGAGAGCTCGCAATGCGGCGCGCAGGCGCCTTCCATGACGGCTTTGACGACTTGCGCGGTCTTGTCAACCTCGGCTTCCGGCACCTCGAACAGCAGTTCGTCATGGACCTGCAGCAGCATGCGAGCCTTTAGCCTCTCGCGAGCGAGGGCGGCGGGGATGCGGCCCATCGCACGCTTGATGATGTCGGCCGCCGAGCCCTGCAGGGGTGCGTTGATCGCCTGTCGCTCGGCGCCGGCGCGGCGCGCCGGGTTGGCGTCGCGGATCCCCGGGATGAAGCATCTCCGCCCGAAGATCGTCTCGACATAGCCGGTGCGGCGGCAATCGGTCTTGATCCGCTCCATATAGGCGCGGATCGCCGGGAAGCGGTCGAAATAGGCGCGGATATAGGCCGCCGCCTCGCTTTGCGGCACGCCGATCTGTGCGCCCAAGCCAAAGGCGCTGATGCCATAGATGATGCCGAAATTGATCGCTTTCGCGCGGCGCCTTGTGTTGCCGTCCATCGCGGCAAGCGGCACGCCGAACACCTCGCTCGCGGTCAGCGCGTGAATGTCGATCCCGTCGCGGAACGCCTGCTTCAGCTCCGGCACCTCGGCGACATGAGCGGCAAGCCGCAATTCGATCTGACTGTAATCGGCGGAGAGTAGCAGATGGCCAGGTTCGGCGACAAAGGCGCGGCGGATGCGGCGCCCTTCCTCGGTGCGGATCGGGATGTTCTGCAGATTGGGATTGTTGGACGAGAACCGCCCCGTCGCCGCCACGGCGAGCGCGTACGAGGTATGCACCCGGCCGCTGTCGCGGTCGATCTCGTCGGCGAGCGCATCTGCATAGGTCGATTTGAGCTTGGTCAGCTGGCGCCACTCGAGCACCAGGCCCGGCACCTCATGCAATGGCGCGAGCTCCTCGAGGATCGAGGCATCGGTGCCATAGGCGCCGGTCTTGCCCTTCTTGCCGCCGGGGAGCCCGAGCTTTTCGAACAGCACATCGCCGAGCTGTTTGGTCGAGCCGATGTTGAAATCGTTGCCGACGGCACGGAAGACCGCCTGTTCGATCTCGGCGATACGCTGCTCGAAGGCCTGCGACAGCTCGGCGAGCGCTGCGCGGTCGACCTTGATCCCGTCCCGCTCCATCGCCGCGACGACCGGCACCAGCGGCCGCTCGATTGTCTCGTAGAACGCGACCATCTTGTCGCGCACCAGGCGGGCCTTCAACAGCGTGTGCAGCCGCAATGCCGCATCGGCACGCTCGGCCGCGAAATCGCGCGCCCTCTCGGGCGGCACCACGGCAAAAGCGATCAGGCTCTTGCCGGTGCCGACCAGCTCCTTCAAGGGGATGAGCTCGTGCTCGAACGAACGTCGCACCAAATTCTCGATCGTGTGCTCGAATTGGCCGCCGTCGAGCACGTAGGAGATCAGCATCGTGCAGTCATAGGGCGCCAGCGCGATGCCGTAGCGCGACAGCAGATGCGCGGCAGTCTTGACGTCGTGGCCGATCTTTAGAACGCCCGGATCCTCAAGGAGTGGCCGCAGCCGCTCGATCGCCGCATCGAGCGACAGCTCAGCTGGGCCGCTGAGATCCAAGCCCGCTGGCGCCCGGTGGCCGAGCGGGACATAGGCGGCAAGGCCGGGCGCCAGCCCAAGCGCGATTCCGGCGAGCGCCGGGCGGGTGCCGGCGACCGCACTCGCCTCGGGCCAGATCGCTACTGTTCCCGCCTGCTGCGCTGCCTCGATCCAATGGTCGAGGCCCTCGATCGTGTCAACCAGCGCATAGGTGCGCGGCGCCGTGAAGGACGGGATCTCCGGAAGCACCGGCTCGCTCGGCGCGGCCGCACCTGGTGGCGCGCTGATCGCCAGCCGCTTCTCGATGCGGGATTTGAGCGCCCGCAGCTCCATCTCGTCGAGAAACGGAAACAGCTTGTCCGCGTCGTAAGGCGTTACTTTGAGGGCCGATAACGGGCAAGGCAGCGGGACTTGGTCGTCGAGCCTGACCAGCTCCTTCGACAGCCTTGCCTTGGCTTCGTTTTCGGTCAGCGCCTGGCGCCGCTTTGGCTGCTTGATCTCATCGGCGCGGGCGAGCAGCGTTTCGAGATCACCATAAGTGTTGATCAATTCGGCAGCCGTCTTGACGCCGATCCCCGGCACCCCCGGCACGTTATCGGTGCTGTCGCCGCACAGCGCCTGGACCTCGATGACCTTGTCGGGTCCGACGCCGAACTTCTCGCGGACCTCGGCTTCGCCGATCGGTCGATCAGTCATTGGGTCGCGCATCATGATCCTGCCGTCCGCGACGAGCTGCATCATGTCCTTGTCGGACGAGAGGATCGTCACTTTGGCGCCGGCCTCGACAGCATGCCGCGCATAGGTCGCGATCAGATCATCGGCCTCGAAATTCTCCATCTCGATCCGGCAGACGCCGAAAGCGTCCGCGGCCTGCCGCACATGCGCCAGTTGCGGCGCGAGATCATCGGGCATCTCCCGGCGGTTCGCCTTATACTGATCGTAGATCTCGTTGCGGAAGCTGTGGCCGGAGGCGTCGAAGATCACGGCGATGTGGTCGGCGTCGGTGTCGCGCAGGTATTTGTCTAGCATATTGCTGAAATGCATGACGACTTCCGTCGCCATACCATCAGACTTGCGCTGGAAGCGCTCCGCCTTCGGATCCTTGGCTCGCGCGAAATAGGCACGAAAAATGAATCCTGAACCGTCGACCAGAAAGACATGATGCGGCGCTGCCGAGGGGGCCTGCGCCGCAATTTCCGGGCGGGGCTGCGAAACAATCGTATCGACGATCTCGTCCACGGATCCCTTCACTCAAGCATTGCGCTCTTCCGACGCCTTCGGCGGCGTGACGGCTTCGCCGGCATCGGCACCAAGCGTCCCGCGGCTGACGAACAGACGGGAGCAGTAGGGGCACTCGACCTTCCCGGCGAGGCCGAGATTGAGATAGACCCTGGGATGGCCGAGCGGCCCGCCGCCGCCATTGCAGGCGGCGACCGTCTCGTTGATGTAGATAGTTTCGAAAGGCCCCATATGCGACCGGGCAATGGATGGCGGGCGCCGAGAACAGCCCGATGATAGCGATTGCCGCCGTACAAGCAATGACTCACCACCCTGAACTGGGCGATCGGGCGTGAACGGTCGGCGGCGGATCAGGTCCGGCTTGGGTCATGCCGGCGCGGTAGTCGTTCTCCTAATGTCTGCGGGATGCGCGCCGACCACCGACCAGGACGCGCGCCTCGCTGGAATCGGGACGGTGCGTGCTGCCCTTGAGCCGAAGCTGCTGCCGCGGTTTACCGCTACCGGCTTCGTCACCGCCGATGGTCAGGTGTTGCCGCTGCGCAAGTGGTTGCCGAAGGGCGATGTGAAAGGGGTGATTCTCGCTCTGCACGGCTTCAACGACTATAGCAACGCCTTTGAAGGCCCAGGCGCGGCCTGGGCCGAGCGCGGAATTGCCACCTACGCCTATGACCAACGCGGCTTTGGCGCCGCACCCGAGCGCGGGTTCTGGCCAGGGCGCGCCGCGCTAGCCGCCGATGTGGCGACCTCAGCCCGGATATTGCGCGGTCTCTACCCCCGGGTGCCGCTCTATCTGGTCGGCGAGAGCATGGGCGCGGCGGTGGCGGTCGTGGCGATGACCGGCGAAAGCGGCACGCCTGTTCCCGATGTCGACGGCATCGTCCTCAGCGCTCCGGCGGTATGGGGCCGCGCCACGATGAACCTCCTGCCCCGGCTCGCGCTGTGGGCCGGGGTTCGTCTGATGCCGGGGCTTACCTTGACCGGCCGTGGACTCGACATCAAGCCATCGGACAACATCGCGATGCTGCGTGCCTTGTCGCGCGACCGGCTGGTCATCAAGGCCACCCGAGTCGATACGATCTACGGCCTCGTCGATTTGATGGACGCGGCCCTCGCCTCTGCATCCGATCTCGATGTGCCAATGTTGGTCATGTACGGCGCCAATGACGAAATTGTACCGAAGACGCCGATCCGCCGCTTTGTCGGCAACCTGCCGGCCGAATGCCGTAGCCGGGCGAAGTTCGCCTGGTACAAACATGGTTACCACATGTTGTTGCGCGATCTCGAAGGCCCCGCAGTGGTCGCCGATGTCGCCAGTTGGCTGCTGTCGCCCGCTGCGCCGCTCCCGTCCGGCGCCGACCGGGTCGCGGCAGAACCCTTCCTCGGGGCGGGCACTCAGCTGTCATCCAGCGCGCGCTGACCTATGCAGCCGGTCGTCGTGCTGCAGCTGCTGTTCTTGCTGATGTTGGCCAATGGCACGCCGGTCATCGTCAAGAAAGTGTTTGGTGACCGCTATTCGTACCCTCTCGACGGCCATCTCTCGTTTTTTGACGGGCGACCTTTGCTCGGCAAGTCAAAAACGATACGAGGGGCCGCGCTGGCCGTACTGGTGACGGCGGCGGGTGCTCTGTTGCTTGGTTTGGGTTGGGAAGCCGGCCTGCTGGTCGGCATTTTCGCAATGGCCGGCGACCTGCTGTCGAGTTTTCTCAAGCGCCGGATGAGCCTGCCGTCGAGCAGCCGGGCGAGCGGCCTCGATCAGGTTCCGGAAGCGCTGCTCCCGCTGCTCGCCTGCCGCAATCTATTGTCACTGACGGCGGCGGACATCGTGGTGTGCGTCGCAATGTTTCTGGTCGGCGAAGTGCTGCTTTCGCGCCTGCTCTACGCCTGGCACCTTCGCGACCGCCCTTATTAGCACGAGCGAGGCTCGCACCGCAGGCAGTGCAGCGTGATTTCTGGGGGGCAGTTGACCCGCACGGCGACGATGCTGGATCCGACACCGACCGAGGTGTAACCGATCATTTCGTGATACTTCCAGGGTCCGGCCCCCATGCGCCTCGGCAGAACCGCATCGAGGGTGATCGGGATTGCGCCGGGCAGACAGATTTGACCGCCGTGGGTGTGCCCGCTGAGCAGCAGCTTGAACCCGGCATGCGCTGCCTGACGATAGATTTCCGGGGTGTGCGACAGCAGGATGGCAAATTCGGCACTGGGGATTTGTGCGGTCGCCTTTTCGAGGTTGTCCACTCGGTAATAATGCGCATCATCAATGCCGACCAGATGAATACGTTCGGTGCCGCGCACGACGGGTTCCAACTCGTTGAGCAGCATCTTGACGCCCATTTCCTCCAAGGCCGGGACCATGCGGATCGTGTCGTGGTTGCCCAAGACACCATAAACCGACCCCCGCAGCTGCGCCCGCACCCGCGCCAGGCCCTCCATCGCCGCGTTGAATGGCCCGAAGGTTTTGCCGCGGTAATCGCCGGTCAGCACGCATGCATCATAGACGACCGTCGGGAGCAGCTCGATCAGCCGTTCCATTGCCCCTTCGTTCATGTCGACATGCAAATCGCTGATCTGCAGGATCGTGAAACCGTCGAACGAACCCGGCAGCTCGTGCAACGGAATGTCGTGGCGCCGTATCTGGATATTTTCGGCGTTCTTGCGCGCCCGCCAGTAGAGCCCGGTCAACTTCAGCAGCGATCGAATGATCGAGGGGCTTAGGAGCCAATTCTCTGGGTGGAAGAAGTTGAGGCCTTGGCCGAAGACCCGGCCTTCTTGGTCATCCTCGATCCCGAGCCGCTGCCTGGCATGCAGTCGTCCGAGCCGTTGCTCCAATTTTTCGAGTACGTCCTGATCGATCGAGCGACCAGCCCGGTCGCGCGGTTTTTCAGCGAGCTGAAGATCCATTTATCCCCTCTGGCGCATCTGCTTTGCGCCGAACGCCAAGGCGAGGCCAGCCGGGCTCGAACCCGCGAGGATTCACGCCAAAATTGCGGCGATTGCAAGGCGAGGTCGGCATCGCACCGGCGTCCGGGAGGCGAATCGCCCACCCGGCCAGGCTGGTCGCGCGACCGCAACCTGCTTGCCTCCGCCGCGCAGAGCCTGTATCCAGTCCGTCGTAGGGTCGTGCAAGACCCCCGGCCGGCACCCGTAGCTCAGCTGGATAGAGCGCTGCCCTCCGAAGGCAGAGGTCGTGAGTTCGAATCTCGCCGGGTGCGCCATTTCTCAATGACTTAAAGACCTATCGACCGCCGCCCAGTTCCCTAGCAACCGCATAGCGACCAGCCGAGCGTAAATCGTATCTGTTAGATATTGAGATTTTATTGCCCTAGCGGTGAAGGGTACCGATGCCCACGATTCGCGCTTCTACACCCCGGCTGAGTGATCCTTTTGATCGGTTGCACATTCAGGCAATCACTCGTAGGGTCGGTGGTGACCCGCCCGCCACATTCGGGCAAAACCGGTCCGCTGGAGCAGGGGTCGCGGAACCGTTCTTGCCACTCGCAACTGGCGCGCAAATTTTGGAACTTCCCGATGCTGCTGAATCAGGTGCTTCGGTAACGCCGTGAACTCGTTTTGGTTCAGATTCTTATTATATGCGGAAGGGATCGCGAAGGAGCTGACGTTATCAGCCACGGTGCACTTGGAAGATGGGGTAGGCGAAGCGAAAGGCAGAATAATCAGGAGGATGTCCTCCGCCGGCATCCGTACTGCTGTTACTGTGGAGACCTGCCGGATACCACTGATCATTGCCCGTCGCGCGCGTTCTTTATTGGACGACAATGGCCAGAAAGCTATGAGTTTCCGGCTTGCTATTCGTGCAACAACGAGGCTAGGCAAGACGAACAGGCACTGGCGCTACTAATTCGCAAATCGCCGAAAGCGTTGCTGCGTGGCCCAGGGCTTTGGCCTGGACCCCAGGAGGCGCATATCAAATTCTTGCGGGTCAACTCTCAGGGGAGATCGTCGTGCCGCAATACGCATCAGTTCAGACCGCGTCACCTCGTGTGGCGCTTTACGCCAGTGTCGGGTCGGAACTCACGCAATACGACATTGATGTCGAGGGGGTCACGCTGACCCAGCGCAGCACGGTGCGATTGCCGGCAAATGTGCATTATGCTTGGCCGCACGCTACGGGGCGCTATCTTTATGTCGCGTCGAGCGACAGCGCGTCCGGGATGGGGCCGGTCGGCAACCGGCATCACGTGACGGCGTTTCGCATCGACGCCGCCTCGGCGGCGCTGACGCCGCACGGTGATCCGATCCCATTGCCGACCCGGCCCATCCACATGACCACCGATGTTCCTTCCGAGCACTTGCTCGTGGCGTTCAGTAATCCGAGCGCAATCAGGGTGTATCGCGTGAACCGCGACGCAACCCCGGGCGACGAGGTGCGATCTCCGGGAGCGATCGACGCCGGGATTTACGGGCACCAGGTGCGGGTCAGCCCCGACAACCGGCTGGCGATCCTCGTCACACGCGGCCATGACGCCGCAATGAATAAGCCCGAAGAACCCGGTGCCCTAAAGGTCTTTCACTATAAAGATGGATTGCTGACCGACGAAGTCTCGGTCGCGCCGAACGGCGGCTTCGGCTTTGGACCGCGCCATCTCGACTTCCACCCGAGCATGCCCTGGGTTTACGTTTCGCTCGAGCGTCAGAACAAGCTCGACATGTTCCGCATTGCCGATGGCGCCTTGTCGGCTGCCCCGGTATTCCGCACGGACACTCTGGCCGAGCCGGGCAACATCCGCGGCCGGCAGGTCGCCGGCACCGTTCATGTCCACCCGAACGGCCGCTTTGTCTATGCCGTCAACCGCGCCTCCTCGACGATCGAGGCGGACGGCAAGCCGGTCTTCGCCGGCGGCGAGAATACGTTTGCCGTCTACGAGATCGATGCCGGTCACCGGCGAGCCGGCCCTGATCCAGCACACCGATACGCGCGGCATCCACTGTCGAACCTTTCACATCGATCCAAGCGGGCGCCTGCTGGTCGCCGCCCACATCATGGCATTGCCCGTCAGGGATGGCGCCGCGCTCCGCACCGTGCCGGCGAGCCTGGCGGTATTCCGAATTGAGGCCGACGGCAAACTCGATTTTGTCCGCAAATACGATGTCGATGTCGGCGACAAGTTTTCCTGGGTATTGCTGACGAGCAGCGCCGAGGTGATTGAAACACCAATGCTCTGGCCGATATTGCGAGCCAGGGTAAAAAAACCCGCGCCCGCGGTCCGTTGGTCCGGCGCCAATGTCGCAAGAGCTGTCACGCTGAGCGGCACGAACAGAAAACCCATCCCCGCGCCCTGGATGATGCCGTTGAGGCCGACCGTCCATTCCGACACGTCCGGCGTCCAACCGCTCATATCCCACATCGCCCAGGCGCTCAGCCCGAGGCCGATTGCGAGCAGCACGCGCGTGTCGAGGCGCCTGACGAGCCGGCCCACGGCCATCATTGCGACGAGTGTGCCGATCCCTCGCGGTGCCAGCGCAAAGCCCGCCGTCAGGATCGGATAGCCCATCAGATCCTGCAGATAGCGCGGCAGCAGGGCCAACGGCGCGAAATAGGTAAGGCCGATGACGAAGCCAAACAGCGTCCCGGCGGTGAAATTGCGGTCGCGGAACAGAGCCGGGTTCACGAAAGGCGTTTTGGCCGTGAAGGTTTGCCCCAGGAACAGCCACAAGGCCGAGCCGCTGACCACCGCCTCAATGAGGATTTCCCCGGAGCCGAACCAATCGAGCTCCTCGCCGCGATCGAGCAGGATCTGCAATGCGCCGATCGCCAAGCTCAATGTAGCGAAGCCGAACCAGTCGAGTTTTCCCGGATGTTTGGGCGTTTCCGGTAAGAATGCGGTCATTCCCAGAAAGGCGAGAATCCCGATCGGGAGATTGATATAAAATACCCACCGCCAGCTGTAGTTATAGGTGAGCCAGCCGCCGAGAACCGGGCCGATGATCGGGCCGATCATGATGGCCATGCCCCAGTACGCCATGGCCTGGCCCTGACGTTCCTTCGGATAGATGTTGAGCAGCACCGCTTGCGAGAGGGGCACTAATCCCGCCCCAAAGGCGCCCTGGATCAGCCGGAACAGCACGATTTCGACCAGCGAGTGGGCCATCCCGCACAGCATCGAAGCAATCGTGAACCCGACGATCGAGGTCAGGAACAGGCGCTTGACGCCAAGTCGTTCGGCGAGAAAGCCGGTCGGCTGCGTCATGATCGCCGCCGCGACAATGTACGAGGTCAGCACCCACTCGATCTCGTCCTGGTTAGCCGCGACGCTGCCCTGCATATAGGGCAGCGACACGTTGGCGATCGTCGTGTCGAGCGCCTGCATGACCGTCGCGAGCACGACGCAGGCGGTGATCGCTAGGCGATTGGGCGCCGCCGCCATCAGCCGCTCGTCTCTGCGCCGAACAGCGCGGTCAGAAAATGCGGCAGCCGGCGCTTGTGACCGGTGTAGACCGAGACCTCGACGCTCATCCCGGGGCGCAATGGCGGCATTCCCTTATCGGTCGTATCTATCTGCACCCGCAGCGGGATGCGCTGGACGACCTTGACCCAGTTGCCGCTGGTGTTCTGCGCCGGCAGCAGCGAGAACTCCGACTGCGCAGCCGGGCCGAGACTGGCGATGGTGCCGCGCCACTCCCGCCCGGGATAGGTATCGACGGTGATCGAGGCCGGCTCGCCGGGGCGCACATCGGTCAGTTCGGTTTCCTTTGGTTGCGCCTCGACCCAAACCCGATCGGTGTCCACGAGATTAAATGCAGCGGTCGAGGCCGGGAGATACATTCCCAGCTCCAAGGAAGGTACGTTGGTCACAGTGCCGTGGTACGGCGCCCTGACAACGGTATCGCGCAGCTCCCGCGCCGCTTCGTCGCGCTGTGCCAGAGCCTGCCGATATTGCGGATGCTGCTCTATCGGAATATCGGGATTTCCATCGAGGTTCGCGACGATTGACGCCAACTGCGCCTTGTCTGAAGCCAGCGTTTGCTGCGAAATCTGTAAGTTGAGCCGCGCCTGGTCCAATGCCGTTTGCGGCGCGAACTGTTGCCGTGCCAGGGTTTCCTGCCGCTGGTACTGAAGCTGATTGAAGGCAATTTGGTCTTCGGCTTGCTTTATTTGAGCCTGCACGTTTTGGTAATTCGCCTTGAGGGCGTTCAGGTTGTCGCGGACGACACCGAGGTTGGACTGCGCCTGGTCCAATTTCAGTTGAAAGGGCAACGGGTCGAGCCGAAACAGAACCTGCCCGGCCGTGACATGCTGGTTGTCGCTGACCTCGATCGCCTCGACCATGCCGGACACATCGGTCGAGAGGCCGACCTTATCGGCCTCGATGTAGGCGTCGTCGATCGACAGGAAGGCGCCTCCCTCGAAGTAGAAATAGGCGCCGACCATCAGCACAATGGGCAGCAGCAGAAACAGCGCCCAGCGCAGCCAGGGCTGGTGCGAAGACCGCGCAGGCTGCTCGGCCGCAGACGACCTCTCCGTCGGCAGTTCCCATTCCTCTTGCGGAACGGTGCGTCTTGCCGCCGGCGCCTCGGCCGCGTCCGAGTGCAGCGAATTCGTTCTCCAATCGTCGGGCATCCGACCTCCATCCGCACTGCAGTAAGGACCGCGGATTTGCCAAGGGTGAGCATGTGACACCTCCGACGTGTTCCATCCCCGCGGCGGCTCGAAACTCGCTTCCGGACAACCGCACGGTTCCTTGCAAGATGACCTGTGTGGTGCGTTTTATAATGTGGCAAGATCTGCATAGACTATGCGGTAATACTAAATTATGGTATCCTATGGACTGGTTCCAGAACGTGCAGGTCTTCGCGATGGTGGTGGAAAGCGGCAGCTTCTCCGGGTACTACCGCCGCCGGGGCAGCGTTTTCACCGCGCTCGCCCAGCTCCGTTCACCCGAGGCGGAGAGCGGCGCTGGGCGCCGGCGACCGGATGGGTTCGAGCTCGAGATCCGGCAGCTGAATCTCCGCCTCGCGCATCTCCGGCCCATTACCTCTCTTACGATTTTCAGGATCGCGGCCAGGACCGCCACACGATTGGCGTGAAGACATAGCGCATCACATGCGCGAGGCAGAGGTGGAAGACCTCCCGGCAGTCGGGAGGAGATCAACGCGGCTTGCTCGCCTCGCGTAAACGCTCCCAGCGATCACCTGGCCCTGATGTCGGCCCGGATGGCCCCAGACGGTCGGCTCCCTGCAATGGCAACACCCACCCCGGATACTCAGGTGGAAGACCGCTGACGTCATCCAACTGCCAAAGCTCGTCTTGGGTGAGTGTAAGTTCGATCGCCGCGAGATTGTCCTGAAGCTGGTCGAGGCGTTTCGCGCCAATGATGACTGAGGTTACCACGGGCTTTGCAAAGAGCCATGCGAGCGAAACACGTGCAGGACTACACCTGTGTGCTTTTGCGATCGGAGCGATCACGTCGAGGATATTCCAGGTCCGCTCTTTGTCCACGATGGGAAAGTCGTATTCAGTTCGGCGCGAATCCGTGGCCTTCTGGTTCGTCCGGCTGAACTTGCCAGAAAGCAAGCCGCCGGCAAGCGGACTCCACACGAGCAGGCCGACCTTCTCGGATTCCAACAGGGGAACGATTTCCCGTTCTAGATCGCGGCCGGCGATCGAGTAATAAGCCTGAAGCGTGTCGAATTGAGCCAGGTTCCTGAACTCGGCGATGCCGAGGGCTTTGGCGATCTTCCATGCCTGCCAGTTGGAGCAGCCGATGTAGCGGACCTTTCCCTGCTGCACCAACGTGTCGAGAGCACGAAGCGTCTCTTCGACAGGGGTCACGGAATCGTTGCCATGGATCTGGTACAGATCGATATGGTCGGTTTGCAAACGGCGGAGACTGGCCTCCACACCGTCCATGATGTGGCCGCGAGAAGCCCCGATGTCATTCCGTCCCGGGCCGACGCGGCTATAGACCTTCGTCGCGATCACGACATCCTGCCGCGCGATGTTAAGGTTTTTCAGTGATCGCCCGAGAATTTTCTCGCTCTCACCCTCCGTGTAATTGTCCGCCGTATCGAAGAAGTTGATGCCGCCGTCAATCGACGTCTTGACCAGTTCATCGGCCCCGGCCTGGCCAACCGCGCCGATGGCCTTGAAGAGCCCTCTGCCGTCCCCGAATGTCATGGTACCGAAGCAGAGCTTCGAAACCAGGAGACCTGTATTGCCGAGCGTCGCGTATTCCATGGTGTTTTCCTTTCTTGGTGAGTTCGAAGTTTCCCTTGGCGAAGAGGGTGTCGGTCGTTGGCAGGGCGCTTGCCCTCGCTTGAGCCGTTACACACGCTCGCTTCGCCGACTGGTGATGGCGAACCTTGCCTTCGAGGCTAACTCTGGAGATGACCTCCGCGCTCGTCGTCGTTGGCCCGCATCCGGTGTTTAGCGGCTTCTGGCAGCTTGGTCAGCCAGCCGCCGCGCCCGCGGGTAGGTGTTCATCAGCGCTAACCGTGACTGCGACACCGATGCCGCCACGCGCGACGCCGCAAAGGACGGGTCCTTGGGACATGGCGCCCACACCGCAGCCTCCAGGGCCGGGCAATGGCCGGCATCAGCATTGCCCGCCCGCAATTCAAGATCTTGTTCACCAAGGCTCAAGAATTGCGGCACTACCCTCCGTACACGGAAGGGGTTGCATACAACCACTTCGTATGTGCCATCGGATTGCGGTCTTGTCGGTCACGGTGGCAGCGGGCGGTTCACGGTTGTGGAGTACGCTTGTCGCCCCGAGCACCAGCGCGGCGATGAACATACAGAGGAGCCAAGCGGCGGCGACTTCGCGCCCGCTCAGCAGCCGCTCAGGCGAGCCAGCACATCGCTTGCCGCCTGAACGGGGTGGCGTTGAGCCGGCCGATGGCGCGCGCGATCGTTCCCACCCACTGAACGCTCATGCTGATGCGCGGCATCAAGCGGCGGTAAAGGTGACGCTGAGTGGGGCAGCATTGGCAACAACGGCGAAGCGCGAGCTGCGGCCTGGGGCCAACACGACGGTCTGCTAATGGTTATAGTGCGAGGGAGCTGCTTGACGAGCTGAGTCGCACGGTTCATGTGGGCATGGGCCGAGGCCGCTGGTGTAGGGATGCAGATTGACGTTCGCGTCAAAATCCGATGGCACCTGGTAACGCTGGGTCTCCGGCGGTGTTACGCTGTTTGGAGGCGGCGTCGCAGTGGGGGGCGGGAGAGCCGCGAGACCGCGGCCTTGCGGTTGGGAACCGCTCGCGCCGGGTTGGCAACCGTCCCCGCCGCACTGGTACTGGCGGGATCCGCGTTTGCCGCGATGGCGACTCCGGCCAAAAACGCCGCACCCAGGACCGTAGATTTGCAAAGAGTGAGCATGTGACACCTTCTAGCGTTTCCTCCGCCTTAGTAGAGTAGACTCTGCACGGGCCTTTGATAATATCGCTCTGACCGAATAGACTATTCTGCAGTGCTTAATAATCGGAGGGCCCTGTGGATCGCTTCGACAACATGCGGGTCTTCGCCAAGGTGGTGGAGAGCGGCAGCTTCACCGGTGCCGCGGCGCGGCTCAGCATTTCCGCCAGCATGGTCAGCCAGCATGTGAAGGAACTCGAGGAACGGCTGGGAGCGCGGTTGCTGAACCGCACGACGCGCAAGGTCAGCCTCACCGAGACTGGCCGCGCTTATTACGAGCGCTGCACGCGGCTGCTGGCCGATCTCGAGGAAACCGAGCAAGCCGTAAGCGACATGCACGCGGCCCCGCGCGGGGAGTTGCGCATCAATGCCACGCCGAGCTTCGGCATACTGCAGCTGGCGCCGGCGATTGCCGATTTCACCGCGCGCTTTCCCGCAATCTCCGTCGAACTGATGCTGAGCGATCCGCATCGTCGACCTGATCGACGAAGGTTTCGATGTCGCCGTGCGGGTCGGAGAGCTTCCGGACTCGAGTCTTATCGCGCGCCAGCTCGCCCCCTGCCGCATGGTCGTCTGCGGCGCGCCGAGCTATTTCGAGAAGCACGGCACGCCGCGGACACCCGCCGATCTCACAACCCACAATTGCCTCACGGTGGCTGGGACTGGGTTATCCTACTACCGCGCGTGGCATCTGACGGCGGCAGACGGCACCGCGCTGAACATCTCGCCTATTGGAAACCTGCGCACCAACAGCGGGGCGGTGCTCAAAGTCGCCGCGCTCGCCGGACACGGCCTGGTGTGTCTGCCGACCTATCTCGTCGGCGATGCGCTGCAGTCGGGGCGGCTGGTGACGGTGCTGGACGATTACACGGCGCCGCCGCTACACGCTGCGCGCCCTCTATCCGCACAACCGCCATCTATCGGCCAAGGTGCGCGCGTTCGTCGACTTTCTCGCCTCACGCTTTGGACGAGAGCCGCCATGGGACAGCTGGTGCCGAGCCTCCCGCGAGCAATCCGCGTTGCCCGCTCCTCACCGAAGGAAGATGACCGGAAGCCCCACCAAGCCTCGTCGTTCAAAAACTCGAGCAGACGCTCCATGACCTCGCCCTTCGGATAGGACGCGACGGGCGCTGCGAGCGCGGGCCCAGGGGTCGCCGACAAAAAGCGCTCGGTCAGCATCGGGCGGCTGCGGGCAGTTCGCCGAGATCCAGTCGAGAGATACGTCGTGCGGGGCGGGTCCAATCCTCAGCCGAGCATTTGAGAATTGTTCCGTTTATTCGTTAGAGTTAGAGTGAGCGCTTGACTAGCTTCGGTCTGCTGAGGGTTCAATCGCGTCGGTTCCCGCCCATTGCAACCGGTCCGCTCAAGGCCAACGATCAGACGTTCTCGATCCAAACGCGCGGCTCCGCGTCAGCGCGTTCACTCGGCCGCGAAGGGGTTCTCGAGCAAGCCTTCGGCCGGTGCCGACCCGCGGGCGCTGCGGAGCATGTCTATCAGGGCGCGCAGCGCGACCGGCACTTGCCGGTGGCCGGGATAGTAGAGGAAGAGCCCATCGACGGAGGGCGACCAGTCCTCCAGCACGCGAACCAGCTGCCCCGAGCGCAGAAACGGGTCGGCGACAGATTCGATCGTGTACGCGATTCCCAACCCGTCGACGGCCGCACGAACCGCCAGATCGGTATCGTTGACGATGATCCGGCCATCCACCGAGATCCGCCGTGACTTGCCGTCTCGCTCGAATGGCCACTCGAACATGGCGCCGTCCGTCGCCCGGCGATATTGAACGCAGCTGTGGCGGGCGAGATCATCGGGCGTGCGCGGCGGGTGCCGCCGCGCGAAGTACGCCGGCGCGCCGACCACGGCCACTCTCATCGGCCCCATCACCCGAACGGCGATCATGTCCGCGGCCGCCCAGTCTTTTGGACCGATCCCGGCATCGAACCCCTTCGCGACGATGTCGCCCGGCGCCGCGTCGACGTG
This sequence comes from uncultured Alphaproteobacteria bacterium, assembly GCA_963698995.1. GTDB lineage: Bacteria > Pseudomonadota > Alphaproteobacteria > ATCC43930 > CGMCC-115725 > AP-15. The sequence goes on from CAVOTD010000091.1 coordinate 113,673, forward strand.
GACTTCGAGCTGGACGTCGGGAAAGGTCGATAAAAAGCGCGCCCAGACGGGGGCGATGACCGCCGCGCCGGCGAGATGGGTCATATATAGGCGCAGCTGCCCGAAGGGATGCCCCTGCTCGCCTTTGAGGTCCTCCAGCCCCCGAGAGATCTGCTCGACTGCCGGCCGAAGCCGGTCGAGCAGGCGCAGGCCCGCATCGGTGAGCGCGACGCTCCGGGTCGTGCGGTTCAGCAAGCGGAACCCGAGACGCTCCTCGAAATTCCGCATCGTGTGGCTGAGCGCCGAGGGCGTGACGCCGATGCGCGACGCCGCCGCTCGGAAGCTGAGATTGTCGGCGACGGCAACGAACGCGGTCAGATCGGCAAGGTCGGCGCGGCGCATTGCTGAATTCCTCTCAACACCCAATGAAAGAAATATCGGACCTGATTTGGGCCGTTAGTCCACACATTGAAGGTGTGAAAACCGCGTCCGCCTCTCACAGAAACGTGATAGGCGGGCCGGTGCAAAATGGAGCCATCGATGCAACGGTCAAGCGAACATAGAGCCCGGCCCAGGATAGGAAGGGCTCTAGCAGTCGCAGCTGCTCTGCTGTGCGCTACCGCGCTCAGCCAGCCAAATCTCGCCTACGCTGGGCCGCATGGCGGAGGCGGCGGCGGGGGTTTCCACGGCGGCGTGGCGGGTTCCACGGCGGCGGAATGGCGGCGGATTTCGCGGTGGCGGATTGGGTGGGTTTCACGGCGCACTTCGCGGGTATGCGCAATGGTTTCGGCGAGCGGCACGAGGGTTTCGGCGAGCGGCACGAGGGTTTCCGCAGCGGCACAGGGTTTTCTTCGGCGGTTGGGTTTCTGGATATCCCTATGGCTGGGATTACTCATCCGGACTATGGCTATTATGGCTACAGCCAACCCTACTCCTCGCAGACCTGGTACTACTGTTCCGATCCTGCAGGCTATTACCCTTACGTGACGCAGTGCAACACCGGCTGGCAGACGGTTCCGGCTAGCTGACGCTCGCGGCATGTTAAAGACCATTTGGCTTGACTGCGAACCGATGACCCGTGGGCGAGGCTGGCGTAAACTGATGCTGCTCGGCGCCGCGAGCGGATATGCGACAGCCATCTACCGGGGCGCGTTCGAGCGTGGGCAAAATCTGGCGGTCTCCGCGCCAATCGGCCCGTCCAACCGATCTAGATCGAGCCGGGAAGTGGACCTCTGCGGCGTAGCGCGACCTTACTGCTGGTTGACAGCCGTGAACCCGTCGGTCAGCGTCTGCATGAAGCTGACGATCGCATCCTCCTCTGCGTCCGACAGGCCCAGGCGCCCAACTCGGCTCGTGTTCATGTTGTCGGTCGATTCCGGCGCGGGCCAGCATGTCTTACCTTCATTGGCGTCGTGGGGCTGGCAGCGCGGCAGGACGTCGCGCGTGTTGTAGAAATGCACGATCGCCTTCAGGCTCGTGAAATATCCGTTGTGCCCGTAGGCCTTCACGAAGCCTGGATCGGGCCGCTTGTCCACATTGCGCAGCGTCGGCACCTGAAATCGCCCTTCGTTGCCTGGCGCCAGCTTGAGCCATCGCTGATCTACCGCGGAGGGCTGGCTGAGCAGATGCCCCTTGGTGAGAAAATTGCCGACGCCGCCATCGACGAATGACGATCCTGCCGGATTGGCGACATAGCCCAGTGCGTCGGGCCGATTTTCCGCGTAGTAAGGAAGCCGCGGATTGGCCGGGGTTCCGATGTTGCTGGCGGTGAAGTCGGTGAACAGCGGGTCCTCGCCGGGCCCGCCGTCGCGGTGACAGCCGTTGCATTGCGCCTTGCCGCGGAACAGGTCGTAGCCCGCCTTCTCCTGCGTCGTGAACTGCGCCTTGCCGGCGAGCACCGCGTCGAACTTCGAGGTAAACGGCGTCACCTCGGCAGAGGCCTCATAGCCGGCGATGGATTGCGCCATCTGATCGAAGGTGGTGCCGGCCCGGCCGCGATCGATCGCGCCGAGATGGACCGGCATCGGGTCGCCGGCGGGCGGCGGCCCCGGCCGGGCGCAGACCTGCTCCACGTCGCCGGGCCACGCGATCGCGAAGGCCTGCTGTCCCCACACGCTTTCGAACAGGGCGCGATAGGGCCGCTGCGCGGCGCGATAGACCGCACAGGCGATATCGGGCAGGCCCATTTCCACCGGGTTGGTCGGCGGCCCTTCCGCCTGCTCGGCGGCCGGGTTGCCCAGCCGGCGGCCGGTCGCACGCATGTCCCAGAAATTGCCGCCGACGAGGTCACCCTGCCCGGGATTGTAGTGCAGCACGGGCGAGAGCGGCGCATAGGCGTGCGATTGCGGTTTGCGATTGCTGAATCGCGTACGCACTGACCCGGGATAGGAGCCGGTAGTCCGGTTCAGCTCCGACACGGGACCGGTAAAGCCCGCCTCGGGCATGTGGCAGAACGCACAAGCCTGGTTGCGGTTCACCGAGAGCTGCTTGTCGTACAGCATCAGCTTACCGAGCAGCTCGATTTGCTGGACCTGATTGTCCGGCGGCGCGGCCAGCCGCTCGATCGTCTGTGCCTCGATGCGGTCAATCTCGGCCTCGACTTGCGCGATTTCCTGCAGGGCCTGAGGCGAGAGTGTCGCGCTGGCCTCCTCCGCGCCCGGCGCATCTGCGCCCAGCGTGGCGGCGATCATGGCCGCCGCAATCGACAGAAGCGAGTTCTGTGCCTTCACTTTTTATCCTCCGAGAGCCGGCGTTAAGCGGTTAGCCACACAGGTGTGAGCCGGACGGCAGTCGGTTGCGCCCAACCGTCGCACCCTGCGGATGAGTTGCCGATCAGGGCCCCATATTGCTGTCATGACCGATATGTTAGAACCATTCCAGAAGTCCACCCACGGCACCGCCGGGATCTGCTTGCTGGCCTGGCAATGGTCTGATCGCCGCGTCGGGCGGTTACGTCGGCTGGCATCATCGTGCGGCGCCCAACGCTGCCGCGGCGACGGCATCTGCGCCTCGCCGGCGATCCCGGTGTCGGTCGCCCCGGCGGAGCGGCGCGATGTGCCGATCTACCTGACCGGTCTCGGCACGGTGCAGGCGTTCAACACGGTCACCGTCAAGACGCGGGTCGATGGCGAGCTGCTAAAGGTCGCGTTCACCGAAGGTCAGGACGTCAAGGCGGGCGATCTCCTGGCGCAAATCGATCCGCGCCCCTTTCAAGCCACGTACGATCAGGCGGTCGCCAAAAAGGTGCAGGACGAAGCCAATCTCGCCAATGCAAAACTCGACCTGCAACGCTTCAGCGATCTCGCGACGCGCAACTTCGCCCCAAAACAGCAAGTCGACACGCAGCGCGCCACCGTAGCCCAGCTCGAGGCGCAGATCCGCGGCGACCAGGCGGCGATCGACAGCGCGCAAACCCAGCTCGACTACACGACGATTACCTCCCCGCTCACCGGCCGGACCGGTATCCGCCTCGTCGATCAGGGCAACATCGTGCATGCGACCGATGCGACCGGCCTCGTCGTCGTCACCCAGCTGCAGCCGATTTCCGTCGTCTTCACCTTGCCGGAAGAGTGAGCTCGCCTCGGTCCAATCGGCATTGAAGTCCGGTCCTGTCCGCATCTTCGCGATGGACCGCGACAGCGATCGACAGCTGGCTGAAGGCACGATCGCGGTCCTCGACAACCAGATCGCTCAGACCACCGGCACGATGCGTATTAAAGGCACTTTCCCCAATAAAGACGGCGCGCTATGGCCGGGCGAGTACCTCAATATCCGCCTTCTCGCGCGCACTGCGCCGAATGTGGTGACCGTGCCGTCGAGCGCGCTGCAGCGCGGGCCGAACGGCTATTACGCCTATGTCGTCAAGCCCGACAGTACGGTCGAAACGCGGCCGCTCAAAGTCGGCCAGGTCAGCGACGGCGTTGCTATCGTCGATGATGGCGTGGCAGCCGGCGAACAGGTCGTGACGGCCGGGCAATACCGCCTGCAGCCCGGCGCTCGCGTCGAAGTAAACAGCCCCGCCGCCAAGGGCTGACCGCCGGCGCTCGTCCCCGGCGCGCGCAAAAGGAACATGAAATGAGCATTTCGAGCGCCTTTATCGCGCGGCCGATTGCGACCTCGCTGCTGATGGCCGGGATTCTGCTGGTCGGTGCGGCGGCCTACCCGCTCCTTCCGGTAGCGCCGCTGCCGCAAGTCGATTTCCCGACGATCCTGGTCACGACGCAGCTACCCGGCGCCAGCCCCGAGATCATGGCATCCTCGGTCACCCAGCCGCTGGAGCGGCAGTTCGGGCAGATCCCGGGCGTTACGCAGATGACGTCGAGCAGCGCGCTCGGCAACAGCGCAATCACGGTCCAGTTCGACCTGTCGCGCAACATCGACGGCGCGGCGCAGGATATCCAGACGGCGATCAATGCGGCAAGCGGGCAGCTGCCGAAGAACCTCCCGTCGCCGCCGACCTACCGTAAGGTCAATCCGGCGGACTCGCCGATCCTTGTCCTCGCTCTGACCTCGGACACGGTGCCGCTGACCGAGGTCGACGATTACGCCGAGAATATCCTCGACCAGCACATCAGCCAGATCTCCGGTGTCGCCAATGTGGAGATCGGTGGCCAGCAAAAGCCGGCCGTGCGCATCCAGGTCGATCCGGCGAAGGTCGCGTCGTTCGGCCTGTCACTCGAGGATATCCGAGGGGTGATCATCAACGCGACGACGGTCAGCCCGAAGGGGACCGTCGACGGGAAGACCCGGACTTTCACGATTTACGACAACGGCCAGATGCTCAAGGCCGCGCCGTGGAACGACGTCATCGTCGCCTACAAGAACGGCGCTCCGGTGCGGATCCGCGACATCGGCCGCGCCATCGACGCACCGGAGAATACCCGCCTCGCGGCCTTTGCCAACGGCAAGCAGGCAATTCTGCTGCCGATTTTCAAATTGCCGGGCGCCAACGTCATCCAGACCGTGGACAGCATCAAGGCCGCTTTGCCGCAGTTGCAGGCGGCGATCCCGCCGGCGGTCAAGGTCCAGGTCCTGAGCGACCGCACGCAGACGATCCGCGCCTCGGTCACCGACGTTCAGTTCACGTTGATGCTCACCATCGCTCTCGTCGTGATGGTGATCTTCATATTCCTGCGCAGTCTGTGGGCGACAATAATCCCGAGCGTCGCCGTGCCGTTGGCGCTCGTCGGCACTTTCGCGATCATGTATGTGCTGGGCTACAGCCTCGACAATTTGTCGCTGATGGCGCTGACGATCGCGGTCGGTTTTGTCGTCGACGACGCGATCGTCATGCTCGAGAACATCGATCGCCATCTCGAGGATGGGCTGAGCCCGATGGAGGCGGCGATCAAGGGCGCCGGTGAGATCGGCTTTACGATCGTGTCGATCAGCCTCTCGCTCGTCGCCGTGTTCATCCCACTGTTCCTGATGGGCGGGATCGTCGGCCGGTTGTTTCGCGAGTTCGGGATCACCGTGTCGGTGACAATTCTCGTCTCGATGCTGGTCTCGCTGACCCTGACGCCGATGATGTGCTCGCGCTTCATGCGCAGCAAGCAGCAGGTCCGGCACGGCCGCCTCTATATGCTGTCGGAGCAGGGCTTCGACCTTCTCCTCGCGGGCTACCGCAAGAGCCTCGATGTTGCGCTCCGCCACCACCGGACGACCTTTGCCGTGTTCGTCGCGACATTGGTGGCGACCGGTTATCTGTTCGCCGTCATCCCGAAGGGCTTCTTCCCGCAGCAGGACACCGGGCTCATCATCGGCACCTCGGAGGCGGCGCAAGACATCTCGTTCGCCGACGCGGTGCGTCGCCAACGCGCGCTCGCGGACATCGTCCTGAAGGATCCTGCCGTCGCCACCGTCGGCATGAGTCTCGGCGCCAACGGCACGCAGACGCAAAACAACGGCCGCCTCTTCATCACCCTGAAGCCGCGCAATCAGCGCGACGTTTCGGCCGACGAGGTCATCCGGCGGCTGCGGCCGCAGCTCGCCAAGGTCGAAGGCGCGGCGCTGTTTCTGCAGGCGGCGCAGGACATCAATATCGGCGGCCGCCCGACGCGAACGCAGTATCAATACACCTTGCAGGACGCCAATCTCGACGAGCTGAACCAATGGTCGTCGAAGATCTTCGACAAGCTGAAGACGCTGCCGGAGCTGCGCGACGTCGCGAGCGATCAGCAGACCGGCGGCGCGACGTTGACCCTGACCATCGACCGCGACCAGGCGGCGCGCTTCGGCATCCAGCCGCAGCTGATCGACGACACGCTCTACGACGCGTTCGGGCAGCGCCAGGTGACGCAGTATTTCACCCAGCTCAACAGCTATCACGTGGTCTTGGAGGTTCTGCCCGAGATGCAGCGCCCGGGGACGGCGCTCGACAGCATCTACGTGAATTCGCCGACCACCGGTGAAGCGGTCCCGCTCAGCACCTTTGTCAAATGGACGAGACAGCCGACGAATTTCCTGTCCATCAACCACCAGAGCATGTACCCGTCGGTCACCCTGTCCTTCAACCTGGCGGCCGGTGTGGCGCTGGGTCAGGCCACGACAGCGATCCAAAACGCCGAGGCGCAGATGGGCGCGCCGGCAACCTTGATCGGCAATTTCCAGGGCAACGCGCAGGCGTTCCAGGCGTCGCTGGCCAGCGAACCTTTTCTCGTCGCCGCCGCGATCATCGTCATCTACATCATCCTGGGCGTGCTCTATGAGAGCTACGTCCATCCGCTGACGATCCTGTCGACCCTGCCGTCGGCAGGCCTCGGCGCGCTCGCGACATTGATGGTGTTCGGCTTCGATTTCAGCCTGATCGCGCTGATCGGCATCATCCTCTTGATCGGCATCGTCAAGAAGAACGGCATCATGCTGGTCGATTTCGCGATCGAGGCGCAACGCAATCGCGGTCTCCGGCGCGCGACGCGATCCGCGAGGCCTGGCTGCTGCGCTTCCGGCCGATCATGATGACGACGATGGCGGCCCTGCTCGGCGGCGTGCCGCTGATGCTCGGCACCGGCACCGGATCGGAGATCCGCCAGCCGCTCGGCTATGCCATCGTCGGCGGCCTGATCGTCAGCCAGGCGCTGACGCTGTTCACGACGCCGGTCGTCTATCTCTACCTCGACCGGCTCAATGCGCGGTTCATCGGAGCCGCTCGCCCAAAGGCGGCCCGACTGGCGGGCGGATCGACCGATTTGCAAATTCAAGCGACTGCCATCCGGAACGCCGGGGATTGACGTAGAGGAGGACCCCATAGTTTCAGTGCTGCAGCAATCGGACCTCGAAGCGCTCTTCGAGCTGCCGCATCATGCTGTAATTGTCGGCGACCGCAACGAACGCGGTC
>CAVOTD010000092.1:0-129889 GCA_963698995.1 uncultured Alphaproteobacteria bacterium
CGCTCGTCGCCCGGTTTGACGGGTAGCCTTGCGACATCGGCGCAGTTGTGTCGCCGCCCAGTGTTGCGCGTCGCTCCGGCTCGCGTCCTTGAAGTTAGAATTGCGTCGCGATGGTAAAGAGCACAGACCGACCCGCCAGCGGGACGACGTGATTATTGTCGATCCCGTCATAGCCGTAGGCGATGTTGAGATTCTTGATGTTGGCCTCCAGCGCCACGGCATCGGTCAGCCTAAATCTTGCCATCAGATCCACCGTCCAGTAGCTCGGCACAATCTGCAGAAAACCTGCCGGGTCGCTTCGTTTGCGTGAATACTGACGCCCGGTACGTAGCGCAAAGCGTCCTCCATGCTAAACGCGCCTTGGTCGATAGCCTGTGCGCAGGTACCACGATGGTTGTTTGAGGCGTATTAAGCAGAGGCTCCGCCAACTTCGGCAGGGACGCTGATGCAAGCGGCGCAGCCGTGACTGTGACGGCAGGAAGGGTGGTTGGCAGCCCCTGTTCGTCGGCCAATGCAGGCCCGGGCAGCAAAAACCACACGCATACAACGATAATAACGATCATCGCTCATTTCGCCGTGAGTCACATGCTCAAGTGATCGTGCGCTGTCGGGAATGACGCCGGCCGACGGCACTCATACCGACACTCAGCCTGTAAAGAAAGGGCGCGCCAAACGGCAAGGGAGGTCGGGGAGTGCGCGTCATCCAATATTGATGGCGCGCCAAGGACAAGGCCGATTTCGACCAATTCCTGACCGAGCGCCTCCATGGTTCAGAACGCCCCGGCGCGCAGACGCGGAATGTGTGATCAGCTGAATCGGGCCGGCGAAGGCCTAGCGATCACTCCTTGGCGGGGTCAGCGGGTTGGCGGGTGGCGGCCGTAGCAACAATAATAGTGCAATACCGGCCGTCATGACCCAGGCGATGATCCAGAAGCCGTCGATATAGGCGAGGACATAGGCTTCGCGGCGGATCAGGCTGCCGATCCCGGCGAGGCCTTGCAATGTCGGGTCGCCCGCGCCGAGCGGACGCGCCGAGAATAGCGCCGTCGCGGTGGCCACCGCGATGTCTGACCGATGCGAGCCGGAGAAGAAGTGCAATCCGGTCAGGTTGGAGTAGACCTGCTCGCGGACCCGGACAAAGGTCTGGACGAAGGCGGTGCCGACCTCGTTGCCGAAGAGCCGGCCGATCTGGATCACCGCGGCGATCGTCGGCGCCTCGGCGGGGGTGATGTTCGCGACGCCAAAGACGACGAGCGCCGTGATTCCGAAGGCGAGCCCGACGGCCCCGACGATTTGTGACGGAAGGAAATCACCTCCCGCCCAGTCATGGGTGAGGCCCGTGTTGAGCCAGCTGGCATAGGCAATCAGCGCAAAGCCAACCGCCACCAATATCCGCGCGTCAATCCGGCGCAACAAAACAGCAGCGAGCGGCACGAAGACGAATTGCGGCAGCGCGACCCAATTCAGTACGTCGCCGATCTGCAGCTCACGCAGACCTTGTACCCGTGTCAGATAGTCCGGCAGCACAAAGGCCGTTGCCATTACTCCAAAGCCGTAGACCGAAATCAGCACGGCTGACACCCAGATATTGCGCTTGGCGACGACCCGCAAGCGGATCAGCGGAGCTTCAACCGTCAACTCGGTCGCGATAAAGGCGATCACCAACAAGCCGCCACCGGCGAACAGTCCGCTAACGACACCCGAATTAAACCAATCGAGCCGATTGCCTTGGTCGATCCCGGCATAGATTATGCCCAGCCCGACCCCGACAAGCGCAAGCCCGCGCCAGTCGGTCTGACGCAGCAGGGTGAGATTGACCCGCTCGCGCGGCATCGCGTACCAGACGAGCGCGGTCATCGCCGGCGTTAGAACGGCGTTCTGCCAAAAGATCCATTGCCACGCGCCGCCTTCCGAATAGAAGGCTTCGAGCGAGCCCGCAATGTTCTGTGAGAACACGAAGCGGAATGCATAGGCGGCTAGTCCCCAGATCCACCAACGCGGCGCGAGGCTGCGCAGGATGAAACCGAGCGATGCTGGAATAAAGGCGCCGACCGCAAGCCCGCGCAATACCTGAAGTGCGATGATCGTGCCGTAATCCCGCGTGAACGGGATCATCAGCGAGGTCAATGCAAAGATCACGCTCGTCCACAGCAGAAACCGCCGCGTGCCGATCACCATGCTGAGCCAGGCTGCGCTTGGCGCCATCACCATTTGGGCGGCGCCGAACACGGTCGTCAGCCAGGAGCCTTCATCAAAGCCCAGCCCCATGCCGCCGCGGATATCGGCAAGACCGAAAGTGGTCAGACGCGTATTGAGGCTGGACAGGAAGGCACCGAGCAGCACGGCGATGACGCCGAGCAGCGGCCTTGGGCAATGGGCCGCCAATGGAGGCGGCGCGGCAATCGGGACTGCCGGAGCGGCCGCGCTCACCGGGTTTCGGGGCCGGTATCGGTGCGGATCGTCGCGATCACCGACATGCCGGGACGCAGCTGCCCATCGAGCGGGTGGCTCGGGTCCAGCGTAATCTTCACCGGAATGCGTTGCACGACTTTGGTGAAATTGCCGGTGGCGTTGTCGGGCGGCAGCAACGTGAATTGCGAGCCGCTAGCCGGGGAAATGCTGTCGACGCGCCCCGTGACGATGACACCCGGAAACGTGTCGATCGTAATCCCCGCGCGCTGGCCGATTTTGACATGGGTCAGCTGGGTTTCCTTGTAATTGGCGACCACCCAGACGTTGCGGAGCGGCACGACCGAGATGACTTGCGTCCCGTCGTGAACGTATTGCCCGGCGCGCACGCCGCGCTCACTGACCATGCCGTCGATCGGCGCGGTGATCCGCGTGTAGCCGAGCTCGATCTTGGCGAGATCGACCGCGGCCTGCTTGGCCTTGGCCGCCGCGCGCAGCTGGCCTTCCTCTGTGTCGAGCACCGCCATCTGCCGCAGCGCCGCAGCAAATGCAGCCTCGTTGCTCGCTAGGTTGGCCTCGAACCGCCTCTCCTCGGCAACCGCCTGCTCGACCTTCTGTGGGGTGCCGAAGGTGCTGGCCAACAACGCCTTCTGACGCACCGCCTCCTTGCGGGTGCGTTCGACATCGGCCTGAATCGCGTTGATTGCATCCTGCGCCTCGGCGATCTGAGAGTGCTGCAATGCTTTGCGTGACTTCAAATTCTCGATCGCCGCCTCGGCGCCGGCGAGATCGGCTTCGGCCTGATCGAGGCGAGCGCGGTAGTCGTCGTCCTCGATCTCGACCAGCAGATCGCCCTCTTTGACCTGCTGAAAGTCGTTCACCGGCACCCGGCGCACATAACCCTCGACCTTGGCGCTGAGCGGTGTGATGTCGCTGCGGAGATAGGCATCGTCCGTGGTCTGCCGAACGTTGGCGCCAACCCACACATCCCACCGGCCGATGAACAGCGCGACGACCACGCCGGCAAGTAACAGAATTGCAATCGTAACAGGAATGCCGGCGAGTTGCCGCCGAAGTCGGCTTGCCCAACTGCCCGCGTCGCGTGCCGCGGGCACGGGCGCCGGCTCCGCAGAAGTGATCATCGATTGTGCCTCGGGTGCAGCCATTACCACCGGGTCCGAGAGCTGGTCGGCGCTTCAGCGCAGCCGTCGCGTCACCGGATGGCTCGGCGGCCATAATTTCCAATGGGCCTGGTCAACCGGCTGGTGCGCAGGACAGGGCAATTTCCTCAGTTCACCGCTGCAATTTATCGAGCGTGATCGGCAGGTCGCGCACGCGCTTGCCGGTCGCGTGATAGACCGCGTTGGCGATCGCCGCCGCGACGCCGACGATGCCGATCTCGCCCAGCCCCTTGATGCCGAGCGGATTGACGATGTCGTCCGGCTCGTCGACGAAGATGACCTCGATGTCGTGCACGTCGGCGTTCACCGGGACATGATATTCGGCAATGTTCGCATTCATGATGCGGCCGAACTTGTGGTCGACGAGCGTTTCCTCGTGCAGCGCCATGCCGATGCCCCACACCACGCCGCCGATGATCTGGCTGCTGCGCGGTCTTGGTGTTCAGGATGCGGCCGGCCGCGACCGCGCTGACGACGCGGGTGACGCGGATGACGCCGAGCTGCTCGTCCACCTTCACTTCGGCGAAGACCGCCGAGTGCGTGTTGTGCGCATGTGAGCCGTCATCGGCGAAGGTGGTGGTTTTCTCCTGCTCGATGCGGTCGACGCCGCCATGCCGCATCGCATCTGCGATCGACACCGCGCGCGACGCATCGCGCTTGCTCACGAGCTTGCCGTCCGCAAGCGCGACCTCGTCGGGCGTCGCGTCCGCGAGCGGCGAATTCGGCATCTGCTTTGGCCAGACGCAACAGTTCCTCACGGATCGCGTCGGCTGTCGTCACGATCCCATTCGACACCGAGGCCGCGATCCATGATCCGCCTTCGACCGGCGATTGCGGCAGCGTCGAGTCGCCGAGCTTGATCGTGACATTGTCGAGCGGCAGCCCCAGCATGTCGGCCGCGACCTGCGCCATGATCGTGTAGGTGCCGGTGCCGATGTCGGAGGTCGCGCAGGAAACCTCCGCATGGCCGTTGGCGGTGAGCACGATGCGCACCGCGATCGGCACCTGCAACGCTTCCCAGACGCCGGTCGCCATGCCCCAGCCGACCAGCTCGGTGCCGTCGCGCATCGAGCGCGGCTCGGGGCTGCGCTTGTCCCAGCCGAAAGCCTCCGCGCCCTGGCGGTAGCAATCGCGCAGGCTCTTGCTGCTGTACGGCCGGTCGCTGTGCTGGTCGCGATCCGAATAACACCGCAGGCGCAGCTCGAGCGGATCGAGCTTGAGGGCGACCGCGAGTTCGTCCATCGCGCATTCGAGCGCATAGACGCCGGGCGCGGCGCTGGGGGCGCGCATGTCGCACGACGTCGCAAGATCGAGCCGCGCGAGCTTGTGCGTGTATTTCGCGTGGGCGCACTTGTAGAGCAGGCCGGACCAGCCGGTCTCCTGCCGATGGAAGTCCTCGTATTGCGACGTCACCGTGATCGCTTCGTGCGTGATCGCGTCGAGCGTTCCGCCGGCGTTTGCGCCCAGCTCGATCTGCTGGATCATCGCGGGCCGGTAGCCGAGCACATACATCTGCTGCCGGGTCAGCACGAGGCGCACCGAGCGCTTCAGCGCGCGCGCCGCCAGCGCGGCCAGCACCACCTGGTATTGCGGGCGCAGCCCGGAACCGAACGCGCCGCCCACAAAGGGCGACATGACGCGCACATCGTCCGGTTCCATGCCGAGCACGCTGCATAGATAGCGCTGCACGTTCTGCACGCCCTGGGTCTTGTCGTAGACCGTCAGCTTGCCGTCCGCCTCGAAGATCACCGTCGAGGCATACAGCTCCATCGGGTTGTGATGCTCGATCGGGACATAGTATTCGCCGCGGTGGCGCACCTCGGCCGCGGCGAAGGCCTGCTCGGCAGCGCCGCGCGGCTTTGGCGGGGCGAACGGGTTCTGGCCGGCCGGCTCCAACGCGACGGCCGCATCACGCTGGCGATACAAATCCGTGACGTGCGCTTCCTTCGTCGTATTCCACGCGGACCAGCGACGCCGCGAAGCGCGCGATCTCCGGCTCTTCGGCGACCACCAGCGCGATCGGCTGGCCGCTGAACCAAATCCGGTCGTCGTAGAGCGGCCGGAACGGCGAACCTTCCGGAGCCACGTCGTCCTTGTAGGCGCTGTCGGCGCTCGCCATGGGTGGCCGGTTCTGATGCGTGAGCACGTCGATCACGCCTTCGACGCGAAAGCGCCTCGCTCGCGTCGATGCGCGCGATGCGGCCCTTGGCGATCGTGGATGTAACGACGCTGGCATGCGCGAGGCCGGCCGTATTGAACTCGCCGGCGTATTTCGCCGCGCCGGTGACCTTGGCGCGGCCATCGACGCGGGATGTGGCGGTGCCGATATAAGTGTCATGGGCCTGCTCCTGCTCACCGGATTTTCTTGTTGGACTGCGACTGCGGGGTGCCGGCGGCCGCCTGCGTCAGCGCACGGACGATGGCGCGGCGCGCGAGATCGATCTTGAAGGCGTTGTGCTCGAAGCCCTTGGCGTCGCGCAGCAAGACGTCCGCAGCGCGGGTGAACGTCGCCTGATTGGCGGCCTGCCCGCGCAGCGCCGCTTCGGCTGACGGGTCGCGCCACGGCTTGTGCGCAACGCCGCCGAGCGCCAGACGGGCCTCTTTGATCGTGTCTGCCTTCGAGCTCCAGCGCCAGCCGCGACAGACACGAGCGCGAACGCATAGGAGAGGCGATCGCGGATCTTCAGGTAGGTGTAATTTGCCGCAAAGCCCCGCGCCGGAAGCTCGACCGCCGTGACGATCTCGTTCGGTTGCAGATTCGTGTCGCGCTGCGGCGTGTCTCCTGGCAGGCGATGGAAATCCGCAAACGCAATCGCGCGCGCTCCCGCCGGCCCGGCCACATGGACCGTGGCGTCGAGCGCGGCCAGCGCGACGCACATGTCGGAGGGATGCGTCGCGATGCACGCCTCGCTCGTGCCGAGGATCGCGTGCATGCGGTTGAGGCCCGCGATGGCGGAGCAGCCGCTGCCGGGCTCGCGCTTGTTGCAGGGCGTCGCGATGTCGTAGAAGTAGTAGCAGCGCGTGCGCTGCAGAAGATTGCCGCCGGTCGACGCCATGTTGCGCAGCTGCGCCGAGGCGCCCGCCAGGATCGCGCTCGCGAGCATCGGATAGCGTTGCGCGACCAGCGGATGATAGGCGAGGTCGGAATTCGGCACGAGCGCGCCGATCCGCAATCCTCCGTCCGCCGTCTCCTCGACGCTCTTCAGCGGCAGCCGCGAGATGTCGATCAGCCGCGAGGGGCGTTCGACATCCTCCTTCATCAGGTCGATCAGGTTGGTGCCGCCGGCGATGAATTTCGCCGTCGGATCGGCGGCAATCTGGCGCACCGCGTCGGCGACGTCGGTGGCCCGCGCGTACTGGAAATTGATCATGATTGCCCCATCGCCTGCTGGATCGCCGCTACGATGTTGGGATAGGCGCCGCAGCGGCAGATGTTGCCGCTCATCAGCTCGCGGATCTCGTCGGCGCTCTTCGCCTTGCCCTCGGCGATCAGGCCGACGGCCGAGCAGATCTGTCCCGGCGTGCAGTAGCCGCACTGGAACGCGTCGTGGTCGATGAACGCCTGCTGCAGCGGATGCAGCGCGCCATCCGTCGCCAGGCCCTCGATCGTGGTCACCTCGGCGCCGTCCTTCATGACGGCGAGCGTGAGGCAGGAATTGATCCGCCGCCCGTCCACCAGCACCGTGCACGCGCCGCATTGGCCGTGATCGCAGCCCTTCTTGGTGCCGGTCAGGTCGAGATGGTCGCGCAGCGCATCGAGCAGGGTCGTCCACGGCGCGACCTCGAGCTGCGTCTCGACGCCGTTGATGATCAGCGCTACCGGAATCTTGTCTGGCACCGGGATGGTTTTTTTGATTGGCCGCACCGGGCTCGTTCGCGCCATTTGCATCTCCACATGTCCCGAAGAAAAACGCCCTCCGGTCGACTATGATCCGTCGTCCGCCGTGGCAAGCGGGACGGGGAGGGAAAACAGGCGCCGCAGGAGTTTACCGCTTGGCCGGCTTGCCCGCATTGACCGGCGTCGAATCCGCCGGGCTGAACGCCAGGAGGCCGAGCGTGCGGCCTGGGCTGCCCGCGCCGTGCGTCAAGGAATATAGCTCAAACATTCATACGACGCCACGCTGGCGTAGTTCGGCGATCGCCTCGGCGTCGTAGCCGAGCTCGTGCAGGACCTCGTCGGTGTGCTCGCCCTGGTCGGGGGTCGGGCGCAGCTCGTCCGGCTGGGAATAGCGGCTCATATGGATCGGCTGGCCGACGATGTGCTGCGGCCCGAGCTTCGGGTGGTTGACCGGCTTGGCGATGCCGAGATGCTGGACCTGCGGGTCGGCGAAGGTCTGGTCGATCGTGTTGATCGGGCCGCAGGGCACGCCGACCTTGGTCAACAGCTCGACCCAATAGGCGTTCGGATGCCGGCGCATGATCTCGTTGAGATGCGCGATCAGCGCGGGGCGGTTCTTGGCGCGGGCGGCCACTGTCGCGAAATCGGGGTTGCTCGAGCAGATCCTTGTCGCCGGCCACCTCGCAGAAGCGCCTCCACAGATTGTCGCCCGAGGCGGCGATGTTGATGTAGCCGTCGGCGGTCTGGAACATGCCGGTGCCGGGCGAGGTCGGGTGGAAATTGCCCTCCTGCTTGGCGACCTCGCCCTTCATCGTGTAGCGCGAGGCCTGGAAGTCGAGCATGAAGATCTGCGCCTCGAGCAGCGAGGTATGCACCCATTGCCCCTCGCCGGTGCGCTCGCGCGCGAGCAGCGCCAGCGTGATGCCGTTGGCGAGCAAGAGGCCGGCCGAGGTGTCGTTGATCGCGATGCCGACGCGGATCGGCCCTTGCCCGGGATGCCCGGTGATCGACATCAGCCCGCCCATGCCCTGCGCGATCTGGTCGACCCCGGCGCGGCCCTCATAGGGCCCGTCCTGGCCAAAGCCGGAGATGCTGCCATAGACGATGCGCGGGTTGACCTTCTTCACCGCCTCGTAATCGACGCCGAGCCGGTGCTTCACGTCGATTTGAAATTCTCGACGATGACGTCGGCCTTCTCGGCGAGCTTCATGAAGATCGCCCGGCCCTCCTTGCTCTTCAGGTTGAGGGTCAGCGAGCGCTTGTTGCGGTGCAGGTTCTGGAAATCGGGGCCGTCGCGGCGGCTGCCGGTGGCGTCGGTGTGCTCGCCGGCAGCTCGATCTTGATGACGTCGGCGCCCCAATCGGCGAGCTGGCGCACCGCGGTCGGCCCGGCGCGATGCGCGGTCAGGTCGATGACGCGGAACTCGTTCAAGGGAAGTGGAGTCATTGAGGTTTCTCCGGAAAGGGGCCCCTCACCCCAACCCTCTCCCCGCAAGCGGGGCGAGGGAGATTCCGCCACAGCCCCTCGCCCCACGGCAGCGGGGAGAGGGAGGGGCCGCGCAGCGGGAGGGTGAGGGACGGCAAAGTGACGGAACTTCGCGTCAGCTTCAAACCGCGGGGCGGGAGCGGATGTCATCGGGGATCCTGCGCGGCAGGAACTGGCCGTCGTCGAGGCTCGCATGGAATTGGCCGTTCTCGACGACGACCTTGCCGCGCAGGATCGTCATGCTCGGCCAGGCGCCGACTTCGTGGCCTTCCCACGGCGTATAATCGGTCTCGTGCAGATCCTCCTTGCGGATGACCCGCCGGATGCGGGGGTCGAGCAGGACGATGTCGGCGTCGGAACCGATTGCCAGCGCGCCCTTACGCGGATAGAGGCCCATGATGCGCGCCGCATTCGCCGAGGTCAGGCCGACAAACTGCGCGAGGCCGTAGCCGCGTTTCTCGACCATATGGGTGTACATCAGCGAGAGCCGCGGCTCGACCCCGGAATTGCCGCCCGTCGTGTCGTCGATGCGGCGTCCCTGCAGCTTCACTTGCAACGGGCAGCATACCTCGTCGGTCGCGATCGCCTGGATCGCGCCGTGATTGGTCGCCGCCCACAACGCCTCCTGATCCTTGGCAAATTTGAGCGACGGGTAGGTGTGGAACATCTGCCCGCCCGGCCTCTTATAGTCTTCGACAGTGTAGAGCAAGTATTGGTGCAAGGTTTCGCCGTACATCGGGTAGCCTTGCGCCCGTGACGCCGCAATCGCGGCGACCCCGGCCGCCGCCGAAACATGGACCATGTAGAGCGCCGCGCCCTCGACATTCTCGGCCAGGCGGATGACGCGGTTGAACGAGAGGTCCTCGGACAAGGTGGTGTGCACTTCGGCCATGTTCTCAAAGCCGACCCGGTCCTCGCGGATCAGCTTTTCATACATGTGCATGACGAGGT
Organism: uncultured Alphaproteobacteria bacterium; assembly: GCA_963698995.1. Taxonomy (GTDB): domain Bacteria; phylum Pseudomonadota; class Alphaproteobacteria; order ATCC43930; family CGMCC-115725; genus AP-15. The sequence goes on from CAVOTD010000092.1 coordinate 9,865, forward strand.
CGTTGTCCTCGGCATGGATCGCGGCGAGACCACCCGCGGCGCCGAGGATCTTCAACACCTCCCAGATGTCGCCGAACTGGACCATCCGACCCAACCGGTTCGGCCGGATGTCGGTGGTGAACATCTTGACCGAGGCGTGACCTTCTTGGATCGCCTCGGGCAGCGGGGCGAGCACCCCTTGCGACAGCTTGCCGTGCAACAGCAGGTGGAACCCATAGTCGCAATAGCAGGCCCCGGCCCATTCGCGCTGGCGCCGCTCGATCGATTGCTGCAGCGGCTCGTCCGACGGGCACGGCGCGAAATCGAGCAAGGTGGTCGTCCCGCCATGGAGCGCGGCGCGGCTGACCTGCTCCGGCGGCGCGCTCAACAGATCCTCGTTGCGGCCGGGGAACGGGATCGGCGAGCTGCAATGGATGTGCGGATCGACGCCGCCCGGCATGACGATCTGGCCGGCGGCGTCGACGAGCCGCGCAGCACCGATCGGGGCGAGATTTCCCGGGCCGCCGATTGCGGCGACCTTGCCGCCGCTGACCGCGACATCGGCCGGCTCGGCCCCGCTCGGCAAAACCGCGATACCGCGCGATATGATCAGATCAAACATGCCGTTCCCTTCCTTCCGGTCGATCAACCGGCATATTGCCCGTCCGGTCGCGGCGGGGCCACGTTGTTCGAGGGCTTACCCTCCAGGACCTTGGCGGAAAACCGCATCGGCCGCCTTCTTCTGTCCGGGTGAGAGAGCCGAGTATAGCGTGTCCAGGGCCGGGAGCATTTTCTTTAGTCCCGCCAGCTCAAGTTCGCTGTATTTGATGTACGCGCGCAAATCGTCGACGGCTGTCGTATTGGCTGCTGGCTGCTGCGGCGCGCTCGCCTCCGCTCGGGCATTTTCCCGCATGACGTTGGCAACGGTGTTGAACTGCGGCTCCTGGGCGGGGGTGATCTGCAGCCGGCGGTGGAGGTCGGCGATGCTGGCTTCCACGTTCTGCGGAGGCTGAGCCGCGGGGGCTTGCGCCAGCGCCCAGTCGCTGCCGCAGAGCATTAGCAGCGAACCCAATCCAGCAGCCGCCATCAATCGGTTCAGTCGTGACATATCGAAAACCCTTTCTCAGCCCGGAGCCGCCCCTTGGGTGGCCACCTGAAGCATGTACAGCGACTGGCTTGCGGTCATGAACACGCGGTCGCGCTTGGGGCCGCCAAAAGCCAGGTTGGCGCATACCTCGGGGAGCCTGATGCGTCCAATCAATTTGCCCGTCGGATTGAACACCAGCACCCCGGCGTAGCCGAGTGGCGCATTTGAGCTGCACCACAGATTGCCGGTAATATCGGCGCGCATGCCGTCCGGCCCACATTTGACGCCGTCCACCATCATGTCGGTGAACAGCCGCATGTTGGCGGGTTTCGCGCCTTGCAGGTCGAAGGCATAGATCGAGCGGGTACCGCCGGGTCCGGCGTCGCCCGGACCTTTGCCGGTGCTGATTACGTAAAGCGTCTTGTAATCGGGCGAAAAGCAGATGCCGTTTGGGTCGGGCAACTGGTCTTCGGTTATCATGACATCGAGTTTGCCGCTCGGATCCCAGCGATAGACGTTGGTCGATAATTCGCGCTTCCGGCCTCCGATGGCGCCGGCGTTTTCGGCGCCGATGCGCGGATTGAAGATTCCTTGCGGGTTGCTCGGTCCACCTGCCTCGTCGGGATGGCCCTCGGCCAGCGAGCCGCCATAGGGCGGGTCGGTGAACCAGATGCTGCCGTCGGGATGCGGCACGAGATCGTTGGGGGAGTTGAGTGGTTTGCCGTCATAGGAATCGGCGATCACCGTCATCGTCCCGTCATGCTCCCAACGCACGACGCGACGGTTGAAGTGCTCGCAGGAGATCTGCCGCCCCTGAAAATCGAATGAGTTGCCGTTGCGGTTGTTGGAAGGGTAGCGGAACGCCGTCACCCGATTATCGTCCCAGATGCAGCGGTATTACACATTGCCTGAAACGTCGCTGAACAAGAGGTACCGGCCTTGGTTCGACCATGCCGGACCCTCGGCCCACAAGGCGCCGGTCCACAATCGGTAAATCGCCCCCTGTGTTCGTCTCGGCGGGAGAAAGGACGGGTCTACGACGACCACGTCGGGGTCGGGATAAATCGACGGATTGTGCGTTCCCCACGTCGCGCGGCGGGCTGGTGATGACGCTGGCCGGCGTGCCGGTTTTGCCCACGTCCTGAGCAAGCGTCGCGCTGTTCTGTAGCGCCGTGGCGCCGGCCAGCTCGGCGGTGCCGGCAAGCATAGCGCGCCGCGACATCGATTGCCGACGGAGAGGCCGTTGTCGCATCGCTTCCCCCTTTTTGCTCAGTAGTCGGCGGATTGCGGACCGGGTTACCCCGCCGCAATCCAGTCGACGACCCGTTCGCCGATCATGATCACCGTGGCATGGGCGCCACCTGACCTCGGAATGCGCGGCATCACCGACGCATCAGCCACCCACAACCCTTGGACGCCCTTGACCCTACAGTATTGGTCAACGACCGCCATCGGATCTGCATCCGGTCCCATCTTACAGGTTCCGGACACGTGTCTGGCTGTGCCCACGGTTTGGCGTATCCAGAGGTCCAAAGCGTCGTCGTTGTTCAGAACGTCATCCGTCGGGTGGATCCGGTGATCGGCCACTTCTTTATACGCGTCGGATGCCAGCAACTTTACCGCCAGTCGCAGGCCTTCCCGTACCCGCCGAATGTCGTTTGGATGTTGCAGATAACGATAATTAAAGGTCGGCTGGACGCCGGGGTCGGCTGAGGCCAACCGGACGTATCCCGAGCCGTCGGGCAACCCGAGCGTGCAATGGATTCGCGCCGCCCGCTCGGGTGGAACGTCGCCGATCAGGTATTTGGTTCGTACACCCGGGACGCGCTCCTGCCGTTCGTCGACGACCGGGCTGGTTCGCAGCACCATATCGTTGACGGCGCTTGAGCCTGTGGAGGTGTAGTGCAAAGCAAAGTGTATTGCATCGCGGTGATGGCAAGCGAGGGAGACGCCGTCTTTGACCTCGAAGGTCGTCTGGGCGCTGAGGTGGTTCATCAGGTTATGGCCGACGCCAGGAAGATGACGAACCACGGGTATCCCGAATTGCTGCAGGTGCTCTTCTGGACCGATGCCCGAGAGCATCAGCAGATGGGGCGATCTAATCGCCCCTGCGCTCAGCACCACCCGGTCGGCTTCGACGTGAAACACTTTCCTTCCGCTTTCGGCTTCCACGCCGACGGCCTTGCCATCCTTGATCACGATTTTCCGGACGAACACCCCGCCCCGCACCGTCAGGTTCAGATGATGGCGCACCGGAGCGAGATGCCCCATCGCAGTGCTCACCCTGACACCCTCCAAATTATTCGAGGGAGTTACACCCAGACCGGCGGGGTGTAAGCCATTTTTGTCGTTCGTGGTGCCGAACCCGGCCTGCACACAGGCGGTATGGAAAGCCTGTTGGATAGGAGGCCAGGGACCCGTTTGACGTCGTCTGACGGGAATCGGTCCGTCCGAGCCGTGGCAATAATTGTCCTGAAGGTCGAGATCGTGCTCCGATCTGCGAAAATAGGGCACGACCTTGTCATACGACCATTCATCGTTGCCGAGAGCCGCCCAGGAGTCGAAATCCTCGGGGAATCCTCGTTGCATAGCCTGACCGTTGATCGACGACCCACCCCCGATCACCTTGCCCTGCGCCACGTGGATCGCCCCTTGCTCCTCGGTGATGGTGCCCCGCAAGGCCCAATTGTGTTGCGAGTTCGGTGCTTCGGCAAAGCGTGTGTGGCCGAACTTGATTTCCTCCGGAAGATGGGCCGGATCAGAGTAATCCGGACCGGCTTCCAGCAGCAGCACGGAAGTATTCGCGTTTGCCGCCAATCGGCTGGCCAATACACACCCAGCCGCTCCCCCGCCGACGATCACCACGTCATATTTCATGGGCGTTCCATATCTTGCTCGCAAGCCGGCACAGCCGGTTGGCCGGCTAATCTCGCGATTGTGCTTGTCGCCACTCCCTCTGTAGTTTTGTTATTTCCGGTTGGCTCGATTATCAGATTCGCATAGGAGCGGGCCCGCAAGGCACAGGGGATGCAGCGCTGCCTGCCCTAAGCCGGTGTGCGCCCGACGACCGACTTCGGTCCACATAGCTTCCGAGAGCTCATGGCGTCGTATGACAGCCATGCGGTAGAGGAACACCAAACCGTCGATTTCGCGGTGCAATTCCAACCTGCTCCACGTGTTAGAGTTGCCTCGATCGAATAAGGAAAGGGGTAGCGATGGCGTATGATCTGCTGATCAAGAATGGCCGTATCGTCGATGGCTCGGGGATGCCGGGGTTCCGCGGCGATGTCGCGGTCAAGGACGGCAAGATCGTCGAGATCGGCAAATTGAGCGGCCCCGCCGCGCGGACGATCGACGCCGATGGCCGGGTGGTGGCGCCGGGGTTTATCGACAATCACTGCCACTACGACGCGCAAGTCACCTGGGACCCGCTGTGCTCCTTTTCCTGTGACCACGGCGCCACCTCGGTGATCTTCGGCAATTGCTCGCTGTCATTGGCGCCGGTGCGCAAGGGGTCGGAGCGGCGCCTGTCGGAATTCCTCTCCTACGTCGAGGCGATCCCGATGGAGGTGCTCGACACCCTCGAATTCACCTGGGAGAGCTTCCCCGAATATCTCGACCAGATGGACCACCATCTCGGCGTCAATATCGGCAATCTGATCGGGCATACCGCGGTCCGCTATTACGTGATGGGCGACGACTGCCAGAAGCGCACCGCCACCGACGACGAAATCCGGCAGATGCAGGGTCTTGTCCGCGACGGCATGAAGGCCGGCGCGCTCGGGCTGTCGGTGTCGCGCAACCAGGGCCATTTCGATCCGCAGGGCGTGCACATCCCGGCGATCTGGGCTGACGAGAAGGAGATATTCGCTCTCGGCGATGTGCTGCGCGACCTCGGCACTGGGCTGATCCAATCGGGCGGCGGCAACGGCGCCGAGATGAAGGACGCGCTGATGAGCCGGCTCAGCGAAGCGACTGGCCGCGCCGTCGTCTACAATAATCTCGGCCAGACGATGCGCCGGCCGGGCCAGTGGCAGAAACAGATGGCGCAGGTCGACGCGACCACCGCAAAGGGTATCCGTGCCTTCCCAATGTGCACGCCGAACCGCATCACCGATTACTTCACAATGCGCAACACCCAGACCTTCCGCGGCCTGCCGGTCTGGCACCCGATCTCTCTGTCCTCGCCCGAGGCGCAGCTGAAATCCTATGCCGATCCCGAGGTGCGCAAGCAGCTCCACGAGGAGGCGGTCGAGTTCAAGGGCGGGCCCGCGATCGGCATCTGCAGCACCTGGTGGGACTACATGGTGGTGCAGAGCTCGGTGCTGGAGAAGAACAAGTGGATGGAGGGCAAGACGCTCGGCGAGATCGCCAAGGCGCAGGGCAAAGGCATTATCGATTGCCTCTGCGACCTGACCGTCGAGGAGAACCTCGACACCGAGTGGCTGCATGGCGAGAACAATGTCGACGACGAGGCGGTCGCCAAGATCCTGAACTACCCGAACGCGCTCATCGGCCTGTCGGACGGCGGCGCGCATGTCCAGTTCCAGAGCGGCTTCGGTTTCTCGACCCGGCTGCTTTCCGAGTGGGTACGCGAAAAGAAGATCATGTCGCTGGAGCAGGCGGTGCGGCGGCTGACCTTCGAATCGGCCTCGATTTTCGGGCTCTATGACCGAGGCCTGCTGCGCCCCGGCATGGTCGCCGACATCGTGATCTTCGATCCCGACACCGTGAAGCCGCTGCCGCTCGAGGTGTTGCACGACTTCCCGACCGGCGCTAAGCGGATCAAGGAGCCGGCTCAAGGCATCATGGCTACGATCGTCAATGGCCAGGTGTTGATGGAGGATGGCAAGCACACCGGCGCCTTACCCGGCCGGGTGCTGCGCAATACTTATTACCAGGCCAACCAGGCTTAGCGTCGGCCCGATCCTCGCCCGCCTCGCTGCGCTCGGCACCCTCTCCCGCAATGCGGGAGAGGGGCTATCGAGGCTGCAACGAACAAACCTTCTCCTGCACCGCGGGAGAGGGGGACCACAGCCCGGGTGAGGGGGTGCCGCCGCAGGCGCTCGACGACAGAGCGGTAGCAGGCTAAAAGCCGGCGATGAGCTGGCTCACAAACGTCGTCCTGCCGAAGATCCGCGCGGCCGTTGGCAGGAAGGCGGTGCCGGATAACCTGTGGCATAAATGCCCGAGCTGCGATCAGATGCTGTTTTATCGCGAGCTCGAGGCCAATCTGCATGTCTGCCGTAATTGCGGCCATCATCTGCGCATCGGCGCCGCGCTGCGCCTCAAGATTCTGTTCGACGGCGGCGCCTTTACGCGGATCGAACTGCCGCGGACCGCGGTCGACCCGCTGCGCTTCCGCGACCGCAAACGCTACACCGACCGGCTGAAAGAGGGGCAAACCAAACTTGGCCCTGGCAGCGACGCTGTTGTCGTTGCGCATGGGCGGATCGGCGGTCACCCCGCGGTCATCGCCGCGTTCGAGTTCGAGTTCATGGGCGGGTCGATGGGCATCGCCGCCGGCGAGGCCCTCATCGCTGCCGCCAAGCTCGCGGTATTGCAAGAAGGGGCGTTGATCGTCGTTCCCGCCTCGGGCGGCGCCCGCATGCAGGAGGGCGCCCTGTCGCTGATGCAGATGCCGCGGACCATCATTGCCGCCGACATGGTCAAGGAGGCCGGCTTGCCATACATCGTCGTGCTGACCGATCCGACGACCGGGGGGGTTTCGGCATCCTTTGCGATGGTCGGCGACATCACGCTTGCCGAGCCCGGCGCGGTTGTCGGCTTCGCCGGGGCCCGGGTCATTGAGGAGACGATCCACGAAAAGCTGCCGGAAGGATTTCAGCGCGCCGAATATCTGCTCGAGCACGGCATGATCGACCAGGTGGTGGCGCGCGCCGAGCTGCGCGAGACATTGGGGCGCATCATCGGGCTTTTGCGCGACCCGCAGCCACCGGCGGAAACTGCGCCACCGATCGAAGCCGAGGCTTCCCCGAGGGGTGCCGAGTGACCGCCCCGACCAGCGACCGGACCCTCGAACGGCTCGGCCGACTGCACCCGAAGCTGATCGATCTTTCGCTCGGCCGCACGGAGCGGCTGCTCGCCGCGCTCGGCGACCCGCAGGAGAGACTGCCGCCCGTCGTTCACGTCGCCGGCACCAAAGGCAAAGGTTCGACGGTGGCCGTGATGCGGGCCTGTCTGGAAGCAGCCGGGTACCGTGTGCACGCCTATACGTCGCCGCATCTCGTCCGCTTCCACGAACGCATCCGCGTCGCCGGTCGATTGATCGAGGAGGAGGCGTTGATCGCCCTTCTCGAAGAATGCGAGCGCGCCAACGGCGAGGCGCCGATTACCTTTTTCGAGATCACGACCGCGGCGGCGTTTCTGGCTTTTGCTCGAACACCGGCCGACATCGTTCTGCTCGAGGTTGGGCTCGGCGGCCGTCTCGACGCCACCAACGTGGTGCGCCGCCCGGCGATGACGGCGATCACGCCGGTCTCGCTCGACCACCAGGCATTTCTCGGCGACACCGTCGCCGCGATTGCCGGCGAAAAAGCAGGGATTCTGAAACCCGGCGTCACGGCCGTCATCGCGCCGCAGCCAAACGAGGCGGAGACGGTCATCGAGGCCGGCGCTGCCAATGTCGGCGCGCCGCTTTATCGCTGGCGGCACGAATGGCGCTGTGATGCCTCGGGCAACGACATGCATTATCGGGGGGAGCGCTGGCAGCTCGACCTGCCGTTACCGTCCCTGATCGGGGCGCATCAGATCATCAATGCCGGTACCGCAATCGCCTGCCTCGAGCGGCTCTCGGGCTTTGCTGTTTCGCGTGACGCAATTGCCGGCGGCCTGAGCCATATCGACTGGCCCGCCCGGCTGCAGCTGTTGCGCAATGGTCCGCTGATCGAGGCGGTTCCGCCGGGCTGGGAAGTGTGGCTCGATGGCGGCCACAATCCATTGGCCGGCGAGATCCTCGGCGACGTCGCCGCCGGCTGGGGCGACCGGCCGCTCTATCTCGTGGTCGGCATGATGAATACGAAAGATGCTGCGGGTTTTATTGCGCCACTCGCCAAGCACGCCAGAGCGCTGAGCGCGGTGACCATCGCTGGAGAAAAGAATGCGCTGCCTGCCGAAGCGATCAAGGCCGCCGCCCGGTCGGTTGGGATCCCGGCGCAGACAGCCGAATCTGTCCTGGACGCAATTCGTGATATTGCCGAGCGCGGCGGCAATGGGCGGGTTCTGATCTGCGGCTCGCTTTATCTCGCGGGGAGGGTGCTCGCCGAGAACAGCTGAGATTCAACCAAGCGCGCTCGAGGGGAGGTTTCGATGATCTACAGCACCGATCGCATACTGACGACCCATGCCGGATCCCTCCCGCGCCCCGCCGATTTGCGGGACGTGGTTCTCGCCAAGGCCCGCGGTGAGCAATTCGACCAGGCGGCTCTCGACGCGCGCCTGCGGTCGGCCGTCGCCGAGGTTGTCAGGCGCCAGGTCGACTGCGGCCTCGATATCGTCAATGATGGCGAGCTCTCGAAACCGAACTTCACCGATTACGTCTCCGAGCGGATCGCCGGGTGTGAAAATCGCCCGGGCACGGGTTTCCGGCGGCTCAGCATGACGGCGCGCGACGAGAGGAAATTTGGCGAATATTTCGCGGCGCATCCGCGCCCGCGCTATGCCGGCGGCCAAACCGTCCCGATCTGCGTCGCGCCGTTGCGCTATGTCGGTCAGGCCGAACTCGCCCACGACGTCGACAATTTCAAGATGGCGCTCGGTGAGGTCCGAGTTGCTGGAGCTTTCCTGCCGGCAAACACCCCGGGGACGATCGAGCACTGGATGGCCAACGAGTACTACAAGAATGATGAGGAGTTCTTGTTCGCCATCGCCGAGGCCATGCGGGAGGAATACAAGGCAATCGTCGATGCCGGGTTCCTGTTGCAGATCGACGATCCGGATCTGCCCGATGGGTGGGCCTGCCTCCCCGATATCAACCTATCCGATTACCGCAAATATGCCGCTCTGCGGATCGACGCGCTGAACCACGGGCTGCGCGACATTCCCAAAGAAAAGATCAGACTGCATGTCTGCTGGGGCAGCTTTCACGGCCCGCATCACGACGACATTCCGTTGCAGGACATCATCGATCTGATCTTCCGGGTGCGCGCGGGGAGCTATTCGATCGAGGCGTCCAACCCCTGCCACGAGCATGAGTGGCGGGTTTTCGAGAATGTGAAACCGCCCGAAGGCGCCACTCTGATCCCGGGTGTCGTCGGCCACTGCACCGATTTCATCGAGCACCCTGATCTGGTCGCCGAGCGCTTGGTGCGCTACGCCAATTTGGTCGGCCGCGAGAATGTACTGGCCGGCACGGATTGCGGGCTCGGCACGCGGGTCGGCCACCCGTCGATCTGCTGGGCCAAATTCGAAGCACTGGCCGAAGGCGCGCAACGCGCGACAAAGCTTTTGTGGGGACGCGCCTGATCGTCGATAGAGAGGGCGAGCGGCGCGCGCGAGCTCACCTGAGCGCCTCGTCGACTGTATTCTGGCCGCGCCGAAATTGGTTCGGCGGTTAGCGCATATGACGTACATCCAGGCTGTTGCGATGTTTGCCTTGAGGTGAAGCCGGCCTGGAGGCGCGAATGCACAAGATTTCGATAGTTGCGGCAGCGTTGCTTGCTTTCGGCACGGCTGTTGTCGCGGCGCAGCAGCCCGACAACCGCCCGACAGCCGATCAGCCGAATACGCCGGCGGTGCCGCCGGCGAGCGGAACCAGCAGCTCCGAGTTGAGCCGCTCCGGCGGGGTCATCGTCCCGCCCAGTGGGGTCGATCCCGCAATGAAGCGGACGCCGCCCTCGTCCGGCGCCAAAATGCCGATCATTCCGCCCCCCGGCACGCCGGGCGGCGATCTGTCGATCAAACCGAAGTAACGCCGGCTCGGCTGCCTCAGCAGCGCCCGTCGAGGCTGAGCTGCGGATCGCGAATCAGTATTTCGGTGCGGCCAAGGAGCGGGATTCCGCGGTAGACGCGCGCTGATATCCTGTCGGGAGCGGTGAGCTCGGCGGTGACATCGTAGGTGTTGCCGTCCGCAGGGTCGTAGAGCCAACCGCCGGACCAATGTTCCGGACCGTCGGGCTGCAGGCCCCAAATGATGGTCAGACCGCACAGCGGCCGTTGCCGCAGTGTGATATCGGGGTTGAGGTGATCGACATCGGGCTGTCCGGTCGAGGTGCGCGGCCGCAAAAGCCAGACGATCCTGCCGCACAGCAAGCCGCTGCATTCGAAGATGTCGACCGCCACGCGGTTCGCCAGCAGCCATGTCCCGTCCGGCACTGCGGATGAGGTCGGGCGCGGGGCAATGACGGTCAGCAGCAGCGCGACGCACGCCCCGCGCGACCATAGGGGCACGATCAGCAGCAGCCGGGGAATTTGATCCTCCGTCCAGTGGTAGGGCGGGGGCGGCGGTGGTGCAGTGCCGAGTGGGGGGCTCGGCACTGCGGCCCTCGCGGGCGCGGCCGAGCTTGGGGGATAAGCCGAGCCGCCGCTATTCTATCGCAACCCGGGCAAAAAATCAGCAACCACCTGCATGATCAGCCACGATCAGGTGCTAACGCTAGATGCCAATCATCCGCCGCGCCGATCGCTATCGCCGCGCCAGTCAGGAAACGCTACCGCTAAAATTGCCATGGTCGCACGATATGTTGCCGCGAAACCCAACGATGGCGCGCAACGCAACATGACGGCAACTCGTAAAAATTCTGTCGGGGCGCATTCCGGCCTGACTGAAACTTTTCCGGGAATCGAGCCTGATCTCTCCTGAAGAAACAGGCCGATCAGGAGCGGTGCACTAGACGCCAGGATTGTCGCTGACCGGCCGCGAGGACCCTTACCGCATGGTCGGCATGACGTATTCGGCGCCGGCGCGGATGCCGGCGGGCCAGCGCGCGGTCATTGTCTTGAGGCGGGTGTAGAAGCGCACACCCTCGGGGCCGTGCACCGCCATGTCGCCGAACAAGGAACGCTTCCAGCCGCCAAAGCTGTGGAACGCCATCGGCACCGGGATCGGCACATTGATGCCGACCATGCCGATCTGAATGCGGTTCGAAAATTCACGCGCGGCGTCACCGTCGCGGGTGAAGATCGCGACGCCGTTGCCGTATTCGTGGTCGTTGACCAGCTTGGTCGCATGGTCGAAATCGGGGCTGCGCACGACCGAGAGGACCGGCCCGAAGATCTCCTCCCGGTAGATCCGCATCTCGGGCTTGACCTCGTCGAAGAGGCACCCGCCGAGAAAGAAGCCGTTCTCGTAGCCCTGCAGTTTGAGGCCGCGGCCGTCGACGACGAGCTTGGCGCCTTCCTCGACGCCGAGGTCGACATAGGAGCGGACCTTGGCGAGATGCTGGCCGGTGACGAGCGGCCCCATCTCGGCTTCGGGGTCGGTGCCGGGCCCGACCTTCAGCGAGCGCACCCGCGGCACCAGCTTGTCCATCAGCTTGTCGCCGACCCCGCCGACCGCCACCGCAACCGACACCGCCATACAGCGCTCGCCGGCCGAGCCGTAGGCGGCGCCCATCAGGGCGTCGGTCGCCTGGTCGAGGTCGGCGTCCGGCATCACCACCATGTGGTTCTTGGCGCCGCCCAAGGCCTGCACGCGCTTGCCGCTCTGCGCGGCGGTCGCATAGATGTACTGGGCGATCGCCGTCGAGCCGACAAAGCTGACCGCGGCGACATCCGGATGATGCAGCAAGGCATCGACCGCCTCCTTGTCGCCGTTGACGACGTTGAAGACGCCCGGCGGCAGGCCGGCCTCGGTCAAGAGTTCGGCGATCCGAAAGCCGGGGGAGGGGTCGCGCTCCGACGGCTTCAGCACAAAGGTGTTGCCGCAGGCGAGCGCCACCGGGAACATCCACATCGGCACCATGGCCGGGAAGTTGAACGGGGTGATCCCGACGCAGACGCCGAGCGGCTGGCGCACCGACCAGCTGTCGATGCCGCGCCCGACCTGTTCGGTGAATTCGCCCTTTAGTAGATGCGGGATGCCGCAGGCGAACTCGACGACCTCGGTGCCGCGCACCACCTCGCCGGCGGCGTCGGAGAGCACCTTGCCGTGCTCCTCGGTGATCAGCTGCGCCAAGGCGCCAGCTTCGCGGTCGAGCAATTCGCGGAACTTGAACAGGATGCGTGCGCGGGTCAGCGGCGGGGTCGCCGCCCAACCGGGGAAAGCCGCCGCAGCTGCCTTGACGGCCTTGTCGACCTCGCCGGCGCCGGCGAACGCGACGCGGTGCCGGTTCTCCCCGGTCGCCGGGTTGTAGACGTCGCCCCAACGTCCGCTCGTCGCCTCGGCACGCTTGCCTTCGATATAGTGGTGGATGTCGCTCATGCCGGTACCCGCTCGCTAGCCAGTCGCAGACCCGCATCATAGCTTGCCGCGGCAGTCACGGCAGGGATTTTCGTAGGAGGCGGAACTGACCTTTCTGTTCGGCAAGGTGGTCTGGGCGGTGCTGCAGCCGGGCAATCTGCTGCTGCTGTGCCTGCTGGCCGGCGTTGTTCTTTTGATGATCTCGCGCGGCCGGCGCGGCAGATTGCTGACCGGTGTGGCCGCCCTGGGTTTCGCGCTGGTTGCCGTCGCGCCGATCGGTCCGGCGCTGCTGCTGACCCTGGAGGAGCGGTTTCCGCGACCGGCTGCATTGCCGGACAGGATCGACGGCATCCTCGTCCTCGGCGGCGCTGTCGAGCCGGCGCTGTCGCTCTCCTACGGCGAGACGGTGTTCAACAGCTCGGTGTCGCGGGTGCTCGGCGGGATAGCGCTGGCTCGCCGCCATCCCGAAGCAAAACTGGCGCTGGTCGGCGGCGAGGGCGGGTTCTCCCCGGTCGGGCTTGCCGAATCGCGCGCGACTTTGGGCTTTGTCGTCGAGCAGGGGATTGACCCGGCGCGCATCATCCTCGAGGAACGCTCGCGCAGCACCCACGAGAATGCCGTCTACGCCAAGGAGATAATCGCGCCAAAGCCGGGAGAGATTTGGGTTCTCGTCACATCGGCCTATCACATGCCGCGCGCCGTCGCGTCTTTCGACGCGGTCGGGTGGCCGGTGGTGCCCTATCCGGTCGATTTCAGAATGGATCCCAGGGCTGGCCTCAGCCCCGGGTTCAGCCTGCTCGACGGGCTCGCCGTAACGACCCTTGCCGGCAAGGAGTGGGCCGGCCTATTGGGATATTGGGCGATGGGATGGACACGCGCACTGTTTCCCTCGCCGGCGGACACGGGCGTCCATCTCTCACGCGGCGATCGGTCAGAACCCGCTCAGCGCGCTGACCGCGGAAAAGACGCTCCACACGACAAACAAGGTCACCCCGCTCCAATAGACCACACGATACATCGCAATCCCCCCGAGACCCCGCCAAATAGCCGATGGGGTCTCGACATTCAAATGCTTCTGACCCGTCATATGCCTGCCGGGGTGGTTTTCTCCCCGCGGTTAGCGCGGCCGGGCGAGGATGCTTGCCTCGCCGGCGGCGAGCGTAACTCGGATCGCATGCACGGGTCCGCGCGACGTGCCTTGGTCGTTGACTGTCGCGTCGGCGATCCGCCCGACCGGGCAGGTTTGAGGGCTGCCCGTGCTGGAAAAGAGAGTGATAAAACTGGTCCCGACCGGGTTCAAGACCGAATCGACGAGAATCGCAAGCTCGATCCCGGAGCTGATATTCGCGTTGGCAACGACGACCGTCTCGCTTTCATTCAGGATACGCGAAAAGGCGATCACGCCGGGCGAAAACGTCGACGGACCAAAACTCTTGCCGTCGCCCGACACCGGGCGGAAATACTGCCGTCCATAGCGCAGCGCCGGGTTCTGGGCGCGGACGCCGGCGATATCGCGCAGCGCAACATAGAAGGGGTCGCTTTCGTCAAACGCGCCTGGTCGACCCCACAATGCCTCGCGAACGGCTTGATCGGCCGACCCATTTCCCGACAAGCCCTGTTCGGTCCCGTAATAAACGCAAGGAATGCCTTGCAGCGCAAGCAACAGCACCAGCGCCGCAGCGACCTGGCCGTCATAGCGTCCCGGTTGCGCCGGGTCGACAAAGCGGAAGCGGCTGTGCTGGTCGTGGTTGTCGAGGAACGTCACAAAAAACCGGCCCGCCTCGCCGTGCGAGCTGATCACGCCCTCCTCGACGCTCTTGCGCAGCGCATAGACCGCCGCCAGCTCGGTCGGCGCGGTCAGCCCCTTTGCCACGCCGGGAAGGCGGAAGAACAGCGGGAAATCGAGGGCGGCATCGACACCGACCATATCGCCGCCGTCGCTGGTCCGGCGCCCGATGAATTTGGCAATCTTGAACTCGTCGTCATAGACCTCGCCGAACGTAAAGAAGTTTTCTTTGCCAATCTCCAGAGCAAATTCACGAATCGCGTTGCCGAAGACGAGAGCGAAATCCGGCTCGATGTATTTCAGCGTATCGATGCGGAAACCGTCGATGTCCCATTTGGCGATCGCATATTGGTAGCTGCGGATCAGGGCAGAGCGCAGCTCGGGCGGCGCAGGTCGCGCAAATCCCTTGAGCGACTCGAAATCGCCGCCGGCCTCGCCGCCCCGACCCTTCCGCAAGAAGGCCGAGTTGGACCGCATCTCGTCCGGCCACACCGCGGCGCTGGCGACCAGCCGGCGGTCGCCGGACCGGGGCGCCTCCGACCAGTCCACGACCGGCCGGTCATCGGCCCCGCGCCAGCGGATCGGGTAGCCGCCATCGCGCCATTCGGCGGCACTCGCCGCGGAGCCGTCGTCGAGCAGATAGGCGAACACGTCACCGGCATGGTGCAACACGATATCCATGATCACATAGATGCCCCGCGCATGCGCTTCGTCGACAAGACGTCTGAGCTCGCCGTCGGGATCGGCCTTGTCGAATGCAAAGCGTCGATCGACCGTCAAAAAATGCTGGATGCCGTAGCCGTGATAGCTGCCGTCTTGCCGTTGGCAGTTCTGCAATACCGGGCTCAGCCAGATCGCGCCGACCCCGAGCCGCTGCAAATAGCCGAGCCGCCGTCTGACACCCTCCAGGGTGCCGCCTTGGAACCCGCCGAAGGGTTGGTCCCAACGGGCCGCCGGAGGACCATCGTGGTTGTTGAAGCGGTCAACGAGGAGGAAATAGATCCAGCAGTCCCGCCAATCCGCCGGAGATGGGAACGGACAGGCAATTTCGACATCGCGGCCGTCTACCGTGATCGAGCGGCGGGCTGGCGTGCGCGCGGCGGCGAATGCACTCTCCACTTCCGCGCCGTAAACAGAGTTTAGCATCGGGATCTCCACCCGGTCGCTCGCTAATCGCCACCGTCATCGAGTTAACCACGGGAACTGACACCGGTCATGTTCGAACTCGTTTTTCTCGGCACCGCCGCAGCGGCCCCTTCGGCCGATCGAGGCTTGCCGGCGCTGCTCGTCACCGTCGGCCCGCGGCGGTTTCTGATCGATTGCGGCGAGGGCACACAGCGCCAGCTGATGCGCGCCGGGCTCGGGTTTCGCGGGCTGCAGCACGTGCTGCTGACGCATGCCCACCTCGATCATGTAATGGGCCTCGCCGGGCTGATCGCCACGCTCGCTCTCTTTCGCGTGGGCAGGACGATCGAAATCATCGGTAGCGACGAGACCATAGCATTCGTCCGCCGTTATCTCGCCGACACGATCGGGCCGGAAAGCGGCGGGGCGTACCGGCTGCGCTCGGTCTCGCCCGAACTCGTGCTGATGCAATCGGGGTGGCGCCTCGATGCCTTCCCGGTGGCGCATCGCGAGACCGAGAGCCTTGGCTACATCTTCCAGACCGCAACTCGGCATCCGCTGCTTGCCGAGCGCCTCGACGCGCTTGAAGTGCCACACGGGCCGCAGCGTGCCGCTCTCGCGCAAGGCCGCCCGGCAGTGCTGGCGGATGGTCGCCGGATCGTCGCCGGAAATGGTTCGCGGACCGCCGATTGCCGGCGCCAAGCTGCGCCATCGTCGGCGATACGGAGGAGATCAGCCGGCCTAGCCGAGCCGGTGGGCGGCGCCGATGCGTTGGTGATCGAGGCGACGTTCCTGGAACGCGACACGGCGCTCGCCCGCTCGCGCGGTCACCTGACGGCCGCAGCGGCGGGCCGGCTGGCCTGCGACGCAGGGGTCGGCCAATTGCTGCTCACGCATATCTCCGGGCGTTACCCGCCGGAGGAGATCCTGGCCGAAGCAGCTTCTCAATTTCAGAAGACGCGGGTGGTCGCCGATTTCGACCGCGTATCAATCGGCGGCCGGCCGCCGCCGGTGGCGCGCGGCCGCAACCGTCGGCCTTCGCGGTCGATCGTCACCATCATTCGCGGTCGTGCCGGACCAAATACGATTACGTGCCCTGGTCGGGGCCGTGGGCCAGGTTTACCGTGGGGATGCCGCACAGCGCCTGAGTTCGTTCGCGCAGGGTCGGCGTATCGGTGCACGGGCCCGTGATCAGGTTGATCGAGAGCCCGATTTCCGCCAGCGCGTGCTTCGCGCCCAAGGCGCCTAGCGCGTCAGCGGCGGCAAGGATTATCTTGAGGTCGGAGCGCCGCGCTTTCAGACAGGCGAGCAGCTCGGGCGCATTGGCTGAGACCGGATCTCCGGCGCATTCGATCACCACGGCGTCGGCCGGCAGTGAGAAGCAGAAATCAAGCATATTCGCTAGGAAATTGTCGATCCCTCGGCGACCCGGCGGAAACGTTGTCGGAAGGCCGAAATCGATGCAGTCGAAAGCCTGAGACGCCCCGAAATCCTGGTATTGCCCGATCTCCGCAATCGATGGTGTGCCCGTTGCCTTCAGAGCGACCACGGTCCTATGGCCCTGCAAGCGCAGCGCGCGCAACACGGCCACTCCGGCGGTCGTCTTGCCAACTTCCGATGAGGTCCCGAGTATTAGATAAACGGGCGCGTTACGATCCGTTCCCTCGGCGTTTGTCACCGCGAATTGCCGAATGTTCAGCGGCCCGTCGCGGTCCCCACATACCGCCCGAGATAACGTACGCGCCCGAGGTGCCCCATTTCCGAAGCCGAGTAGCAGCTGATCAGTTCGCCAACCATCCCGGAACAATACAGTACCCAGTAGTCGCCGCCTGGAGCGAGCCCACCGGCGGGAATGCCTCCGACCGCCAACCGTCTCGTTTGAAGGTATCCCGGCGTTGCAAGAAAAATGTCGCCGGGTGCAATCACCATCATGCGGCCGCTGGGCGCCTCCACCGTGATCGGAACGGAGTCGACGGTAATTCGAAAGCGCACACGTCGCCCTCGGTACCCGGTTCTGATCGCAAGCAAATCTGCTCTATGAAGCGGTACACGCCGCAGCGCGGAGGTACGCTTAACGTATACGCGGAGCCCCACCGTCATGTTTGTCGGCGGCGGGTCCTGCTTCTCGTCGATGAAGCCCCACTCTCTGTCGATGAGCGACTGCTTCTGGCGAGCACCGGTTGCGTGCCACTACCACCCGGCAGTGATGTCCCCTTAACAATCAGGATACCCTCCCTACAGATCAGATCCCGGACGGCCTTTGTCGGGATTTCCAAATATCGACAATCCTTGAGCGTTTCGGTTTTAACGGTAATCCGCGTATTGACGAGGCTGAATACAATCCCCATCGTTTCCTCCGACGCTATCGATCCTGCTTCGACTTGCGGCCGAACGACGAGGAAGACTGAAACTATTAACGGATGTTGCATTTCTGACAAGCGCTTTTGACCTCTGGTTGTACCCTTACAAGGAGGCGTTCTCAGCCGGGCGGCTCACTGGCCAGGCGTGTCGGGGCTATCCGGCAGCCCAGCTTAGTTCATGAGCAGCGCTCGGCGACCTTTAAGTCCTGTGTGCCGAACCCCTCAGTTGAACCAGCCGTAGACCGGCGCAAGAAGATCGTGCGCTTCGGAAGCAGCAGCCCCAATCGCAGTAAAGCCAGACAACCGGTGGCGGCCGCAATTCCCAAAGCTTCGCTTCTTGTTTCTCGGCGATCGCCAGGGCCTTGCAGTGGACACGAGCGACCTTTCGGAATCGCTCTGCCGGACCATCAGCTCGCCCTTGTGCCGATCAGGAGGAGCCGCCATGAACCAGCGCTCGCCAACGGCTTCAGCTAGCTGCAAGGCATCTGCAAATGACCCAGCGCCTCGTCGACTTGCCCCGCGATCTCACAAGCCTTGGCGAGGAGAGCTGTATGATCAGATATCCGGTGCTGCGCACCCGTGGCGCTATAGGCGCTCGTACTGCGCAGCAGAGATATGCCTGTCGGAGAGATTGCCGGTGTTAACCTTGGCCCACCCGCGGTAGATCGTCCCTAGCGTGCGGTACAACGGAAAGCCTTGCTCGGTCACCGCAATTAGCTGGGTCGCCCGTTCATCCAAGGCCGCATTGTCTCCGTCGAGGAAAGCGACAGGGCGCTCTGCGCCAAGCTCACAGTCAAAGTCGGCGGATCAGCCAGCGCCTCGGCAATTGCCGTGTTGCTCTGCGCCAATGCTTGCTCCGGAAAGCCGAGGCAGAAAGCGCGATGCCCAGATGCCCCGTGACACCGCCCGAGGGTCGCTCCCGGTCTGATGGAGAAGCGAACCGTGGAAATCGGATCATACAGCGCAAGTACCTCTGCGAAATGCGATCGAGACGACGCGAAGCTGCCGGCGATCAACGGTCTCGACCGGAGCAGTACGTAGACCCAGCACGATGCCGGCAGCATCGTTGCGCTCGCAGCTCAGGCGCAGCAAGTCCCTCGTCCAGGCGCTGCGCAACCCTAATTCGCCGAGGAACGTGTGATGGAGCACCTGCCCATAGGGAATGTGAAGGAATTCTGAGGGAGAACCGAGTTGCTCCCCAAAGTGACCGTGCTCGGGCGAAGGCGCCGAGCCCATTTTCCAGCATCACCTGACCTTTGGCGAATCGCAATGCCGCGCCCAAAGCGCTCCAAAACTCCAGCTCCTGGCGCCAGCGTTCGAGCGTCCGGCAGCAATGCCAGCTGGTCCAGCCCCTTTGCAATTGCGCGACCGCTTCCGCCATCGCCGAACGGGCAACTGACCTGCGACCGACCGCGCCGATACTCAACGATCTCTACGAAGCCGGCCTCAGTATAATGCAGCGCGAACAGTTCGGGCTGGCTCTCCATCAGCTCGGGGAAATCGGTTTCGAGCGCGTTGGCGATTTGCGCATGCAGCTGCTGCCGCGAGCCGCGCAGTAGACTGCTATCCGCCGCATCCTGCACTAGGGCATGCTTAAAGGTGTAAACCGCTTCCGGCGGCGCGCCGCGCTGGAACACAAGCTCCCGAAGCAACGAGGCGGTCGAGCACGAATTGTCGCTCGTCCTCGTCAAGACGGGAGACGGCATCCGATCGCGCGTCAGAACTCCCGCCCGATCGCCGCGCCAATCTGTGCCACCAGCCGCACCAACGCCAAGCGGTCGAGCCGTGCCATCAGCGAGTCCTGCAATGTCGTCGGGATCGCAAATGGCAGCAACGTGCGGTCGAGCACGTAGCAATACCGCCTCCTCGCGCAGTAGCGCCCGCTCTCCAGCACGCTCTTGGTTAATTCCTCGATAAAGAGCGGCCGCCACCGTCCGTGCGATCGACGATCTGCTCGATGACATCGTTGGGAAAGGCCTTGCCGCCGGCGATTTGCTCGACCAGGGCAGTACGGTCCCGCCTATCAAGACGATGACGTCAGCAACGTCACCTGCGGCTGGCCGCCCAGCAGCTCGAATTGCGGGCGGAACGTCACGACGATGAGGACTGGCAGGCTGCGCACTCGCTCGACAATGGAGTCGAGGCGGCCGCGCGAGGTTGGGTCTATCCGATGCGCATCCTCGAAGACCATGATTACCGGCTGCTGGTGTGCAAGACCTTCGAGCTGCCGGATTAGGGCTTCCAGTGTCCGCTCTTTCTTCCGCTGCGCACTGAGGTCCGGCAGTCGATGGCGCCTGGATTTCGGCAATGACGGCTATCAGCGAGAAGCACGAGATCCTCTTCAGGCGGCGCGGCGCGGGCCAGCGAGGCCTCGAGCTTCTCGAGCTTGACCGCAGCTGGGTGATCAGCATCCAGAACCCGGCCGCTCGGCCGAGCTGGTCGATAAAGGGGAACAGCGCGCTGTCCTGATGATAGGGCGAGCAGAAATAGCAACGGGATCGCCGGCTCGACATCGAGGCGTTCGATTAATGTCGCAGCAATTCGCAACTGCCAATTCCGGCCTCGCCGGACGACAGCACGACCTGGCCCTCGCCGGTCTTGGCGCGCGCCCAGCGCCGCAGGAGCAGGTCGATCCTCATCGCGGCCGACGAGCCCGGTCAGCGCCACTCCGCGCAACGCCTCGAACCGGCTCGGGACGACGCTCGGACGCAGCACCTGCCACGCTGACACCGGCCCGGCGATGCCCTTCAGCTCGACGGCCCCAAGTTCGCGGTATTCGAAGAGATTGCCGAGTAGCCGGCGAGTGCCCGCCGCGATAACCACCATGTCCGGCTGCGCCAAGGCCTGCAGCCGGGCGCAAGGTTCGGTGTTGCTGCCCGACAACCGACTGCTCTTCGAGCCGACCCTGCGCGCCAATGAGATCGCCGACGACCGCCGACCCCGGTGGCGATCCCAGCGCGGGTTTGCAGTTTCACTGACTTCACATCGAGGCGACTGGCAGCATCAATCGCGACCAGCCCCGCTCGCACCGCCCGTTCGGCATCGTCTTCATGGGCTTGCGGATAGCCGAAATAAACCAGCACGCCATCGCCCATGTACCTGGAGATGAAGCCGTCACACCTGGAGACTTCTTCGGCAACAGCGCGGTGATATGCGGCGATCACCTCGCGCAGATCCTCGGGATCGAGCCGAGCCGAGAGTGCGGTCGAGCCGACCAGGTCGCAGAACATCACCGTCAGCTGGCGGCGTTCTGCCGTCACGTCAGCCGCGGCCGAATGCGGCGCGACACGAACCTCGCCGCGTAACGCGGCGATCGCCGCGAGCAGTTTGCGCCGGTGCCCGACTAGGCTCACGCCAAGTTCCCTCAAGTCGTCGGCGGTCAACTCCGGCAACACCGAGGCATCGATGGCGTGGTCGCAGAACGCCTGTTCGTATTGCTGCAGCCCGAGATCGTGGAGCCACGCCGCAATGTTCACGCTCTTCTCCCCCGCCGTCACCGCCGGCGAGCTCATGGTACTCGCAATTTCGGTGCGGGCGAATATTCAGCGCGGCTTGTCACGATCCGCGCTCACGCGGCGCCTAGTCCTTTAGCATGCCTTGTTTCAGCGCCGCCGATTTGTACTCGATCATCCCTATGTAGGTTGGAGCCGGCCCGCCCGGACCAGAGAGGGCGTCGGAATAGAGCGGCGGCCCGAGGGTTGCGTCGGTCTCGCGGGCGAGTTCCTGGATAAGCCGCGGGTCCGAGATGTTTTCGAGAAAAAGCGCCTTGATGCCCTCGCGGCGGATCTGGCGGATCAATCCGGCGATGGTTTTGGCGGAGGGCTCACTCTCCGTGTTGACCCCTTCCGGTGCAAGGAACTCGACGCCATAAGCCTTGCCGTAATAGGCAAACGCATCATGCGTGGTGATCACTCGCCGCTTCTCCGCCGGGATCGTCTCGAACTCGTCGCGCACTTGCCGGTCGAGCGCCTCGAGTTCCGCCTTGTAATGGCGGAACCGCTCGCGATAGGCCTCGGCATGCGGCGGATCAATGTCAGTCAATGCCTGAGCAATATTTTCGGCGTAGACGACGCCGTTGCGCGGATCCTGCCAGGCATGCGGGTCCGGCGACCGGGTTGCCTCACCCGGCTCCGTCGTGGTGATCGCAGCGATGCCCTTGCTGGCGACCATGACCGGCCCGCGGTACTGCGCCGAGCGGGTCAGCCGGGTGAGCCATCCCTCGAGACCGAGCCCGTTGATAACGAAGAGTTGCGCCCGGCTGAGGAGTCGAGCCTGGTCGGGGCGCGGCTCGAACACGTGCGCGTCGAAATCGGGGCCGATCAGGCTCGCCACCGTGACGTCGGTTCCGCCGATCTGGCGCACAATGTCGTCGAGGATGCTGAACGAGACGACGACGCGTATCGGAGTGTCGGCCGCCGCCGGATGCTGGCTGCCCCAAGCGATCATGAAACAGATGACTGCGAAGCACCGGCTCATATCTCGGCACAGCATATTATGTCATATCACCTTCGGACCTTGACGAGTGGACAGTCTGATGACCTCGACCGAACCCTTATCTCTGATACCGGTCACCCTGTTGACCGGTTTTCTCGGCAGCGGCAAGACCACGGTGCTCAATCACGTCCTGAAGCAGCCCGAGATGGCTGCTACGGCAGTGATCGTCAACGAGTTCGGCGAGATAGGCCTCGACCACCTTCTTGTCGAGCGGTCGAGCGAGGATGTCGTTTTGCTGAACAGCGGCTGCCTGTGCTGCACAGTGCGCGGCGACATCGTCGACACGCTGACCAATTTGTTCGTCGACCGCGTCAAGGGCAAGGTTCCGTTCTTTACCCGCGTCGCGATCGAGACCACCGGCCTTGCCGACCCGGCGCCGATCCTGCACACCTTGATGACCGATCCGATTGTCGCAGCGCGCTATATGCTGGACGGCGTCGTCACCACCGTCGATGCGGTCAACGGCGGCGGCACTCTCGACCGGCAGCCCGAGGCCGTGAAGCAGGCGGCGATGGCCGATCGCCTGCTGCTGACCAAGGCGGATCTCGCCGAGCCCGGCGTACGGCGGGCGATCGAGACGCGGCTCCACGGGCTCAACCCGAGCGCCGCGCTCGTGCCGGTGGCGCACGGCGTGGTCGATCCGTCGGTGTTGTTCAATATCGGCTTCTATGATCCGGCGACGAAGAGCGTCGATGTGCAGCGCTGGCTGCGCGACGAGAAATTCGAGGCCGAACATGGGCATCAGCACGAGCATCCCGACGTCAACCGGCACGACGATCGCATCCGTGCCTTTTGCATCACCCGCGAACGGCCGATCTCGTGGGCCGCGTTGTCGGCTTGGCTCGACGGCTTGGCGACGATGCGCGGCGACGATCTGCTGCGGCTGAAGGCGATCGTGGCATTGTCCAACCGTCCCGGTCAGCCCGTCGTGCTGCACGGTGTGCAGCATCTCTTTCACCCGCCCGTGCTGCTGCCCGAATGGCCGAGCCCCGACCATCGCACCCGCATGGTCTTCATTACCCGTGACCTGCCGCGGGAAGCGATCGAAGCGACACTGGCGGCATTCGATGACGCCGTGGCAGAGGCCTGATCACGCGATCGGAAAGCGCGTGCCGACAATGCAGTTTTCGAGGACCCCGCGGCCGTGGTCCGGGATGTGGCGCTCTCGGACAAATCGCTCGAGAACCTCCGTCACCGCCTCGGCGCCGATCTCGGGCACCGTCGGCACATATTGCACGAGGTTGTCGCGAAAGCCGCGGCGGGTCACAAAGATCGGCTCAAGGCCGCGGGCTCGCGCCACCGTGGAGAGGGAATCCGCCATTGGCCTGACGTTCGGGTTGACCGCGAAATCGGCCCAGTTGTTGGCGAGACAGCCGCCCGGCGCGAGCGCGTCGAGGCAGCGCGTCCAAAAAGCCTGATCGCTTTCGGCGGGGCCGCCGGGGCCGTAGAGGTCGACAAGGATCACGTCATAACGCGCCGTCGTGCCGGCGAGAAATCGCTGTGCGGTGTCGAGCACAACCGGCTGTTTCAGAAAGAACCAGCGGCGGGCCGTCGCGACGATGGTCTCGTCGGAATCGATCAGCGTCGGCGCGCAATCCGGCAGATAGGCGCGCATGAACCGCCACATCGCCGCACCGCCGACCCCGAGCAGCAGCGCATTGACCGATCTGACGCTCATCGCAAAGGCCAATGACATCAGCCGCTCGTAGTGAAAGACGAGACGCGCCGGATAGAGCAGGTCCATGCTCGATTGCTCGGTCACCTGCGCGCCGGCCCCGAACGATCCCAAAGTCCGGAAATGCCGCGGCCCGCGGTCGAAATCGACGACGAACACGGCGGCGCCGAAGGTCTCGGCCCGGCGCAGCACCCGAATCCGCGCATCGCCGCCGAAATAGTCGAGAATCAGGCTGCGCTGGCGCTCCTCGCCATATTCGCTAATCATCGCGACGAGGCCGAGAGCGCCTCGGCAAAGCGGCTCAACGCCTGATCCCCCTCCGGTGTCAGGCGGTAAATGCCCCGCTCAATTCGATCGAACCAGCCGTAGACATTGCGCTGCAGAATGCGGGCAGCACGGGGCACTTCCGCCGCGACGCGCAATGCACCAACCCGCATCGGTCCGCCGAGAGCGAGGGCGCGGGCACAGCGCAACGCGTCCTGGCGATAGGCGGTGACAACCGGCACGCCGACCGCTCCGCCGATATTGGCATCGCCAATCCGGCGCGAGAATTCGTCGACGAGCCGCAGGGCTCGCGACTTCGCCAGGCGTGGCCGATACGCCACCGGTTCCTCCAAGATCTCGACGGTCTTGCGGGTCAGGCCGACCAGGATCAACCCTAATCCGAGCCGCCGGCACAGCTTGCGGATCTCGGGCCTTTCCGGGGTGAGCGTCCCGCCGCGCGCTCGCCGCTCGCGTCGCGGGACGGCGAGATAGACCCGCTCCGTCATCGCCAACCGGTCAATCCCTTGCAGCAGCAGCGGCAGGTTGAAGCGCAGCTTGAGCTCGACGATCACCGGCGGCTCGTCACCGCGCCGGGCGACGAGGTCGCAGCCTCTGACCTCGCCCTTGACCTCGTACCCCTGTCGTTCGAGGAATTGCTTTACCGGCAGATAGAGCGCGGATTCTAGGCAAGGGTTGTCATTCGCTAGCTTCACGCCGAGCACTACTAATGGAGAGGCTGATGCGTGCACAAGTGCTGACCGCCGCGGGCCGCGCGCTGGTCGCGGCCGAGCTGCCGACACCGCGCCCCGGCCCGCAACAGGTCTTGATTGCGCTGCGCGCCTGCGCTGTCTGCCGGACCGATCTGCACGTCGTCGATGGCGAGCTTTCTGAGCCGAAATTGCCGCTCGTTCCCGGGCACGAGATTATTGGTGCCGTGGTCGAGGCCGGGGAATTGGTCGACCGTTTCGCGGTCGGCGACCGCGTCGGGGTGCCGTGGCTCGGCTGGACTTGCGGGGTCTGCGACTATTGCCGCAGCGGGCGCGAGAATTTGTGCGATCGGGCTCGGTTCACCGGTTACCAGATCGACGGCGGCTATGCCGAACTGACGGTCGCCGACCAGCGCTATTGTTTTGCCATCGATCCGCGCTACGACGATGTCGAGGCGGCGCCACTGATGTGCGCCGGGCTGATCGGCTATCGCACCCTGCGAATGGCCGGCGACGCGCAGTCGGTCGGGATCTACGGCTTTGGCGCCGCGGCTCATATCGTCGCCCAGCTGGGCCGCCATCAGGGCCGCCGGCTGTTCGCCTTCACGCGCCCGGGCGACGTTGCTGCACAAGATTTCGCGCGGTCACTCGGCGCGGAATGGACCGGGGCTTCTGACGACCCACCGCCCGAGCCGCTCGATGCCGCGCTGATCTTCGCCCCGGTCGGCAGGCTGGTGCCGGCGGCCCTGGCCGCCACCAAAAAGGGCGGCACCGTCGTTTGCGGCGGCATCCATATGAGCGACATCCCGTCTTTCCCGTACCGCATACTGTGGCAGGAACGCGTGCTGCGCTCGGTCGCCAACCTGACCCGGCGCGACGCCGAAGAGTTCCTGGCGTTCGCGCCGCAAGCGGGCATCACGACCGAGACGGTTACCTACCCGCTCGCCAATGCCAACCAGGCGCTCGCCGATTTGCGCAGTGGCGCGCTGCAGGGCGCCGCCGTGTTGATCCCCTGACCCTCGGGAGGAATTCCTGGGGGGCCGAGGTTTGACAGTTTCGCTTGGCTGAGATACAGAAAGCGCAAGGCTCAGCACCGAGCCGCACCGAACGGAGGGCGGATAACCACCTCCGAAATTTGAGCAGGAGCAAGTCGGCACGGCAATGAGCTGCTGCCGCAGTGCGAGGCGCCAGCCAGAAAAAATCAGTTCTTTTACAAGAGAACCTAACACCCAGCGCGCTCGTGGCGGCGCCCCCTCTGTGTCGGCCCTTATTGCCCGGTCATCCGGCCAAGGGAGAGCACGTTATGCTGGAGCGTCTGGAAAAGCAGAAAACGCTGACCGCCAATCAGTGGAAGATTATCGCGACAGCCAATGTCGGCGATATGCTCGACTTTTTCGACTTTTTCCTGATCGGATATGTGCTGGCTTTCATCTTGAAGGACTGGCAGCTGACCTATGGGCAGTCAGCGGTGATCCTGATCTCGGCCGGTCTGGGCGCCGTCCCGGGCGCCTTCTTTTGGGGTTGGATGGGCGACCGCATCGGCCGCGCGAAAAGTGTTCATGTCTGACCGCGCTCAACGTCGCGTTCGCTACCGGCATCATGTTTTTCACACCGCGATCAGGATGGCTGGATCGCCGGCTGGATCTTTCTGAGCTTCTTCCGGTTTTTCGTCGGCTTCGGCAATGCTGGGCTGATCGCCGTCGATATCCCGCTGGTGCAGGAATTCGTGCCGACGCTACAAGCGCGGCTGGGTCAGCGGGCTGACCACCGTGCTATTGCCGGCCGGCAACATCTTGGGTGCGGTGTCGGGGGCGTTCCTGGCGCCAATCATCGGCTGGCGGGGCTTGTTCCTGGTCGGTCTGACCCCGGCATTGCTGGTGCTGATGATCCGCTACTGGGTGCCGGAATCGCCGCGCTGGCTGATGCGGATGGGGCGGCACGAAGAGGCCCGCCGGTCGCTCGCCTGGGCATTGCAATGCGACCCGGCAGAGATCGAGCTGCCGGCCACCGCTTCCCGAGATCGAGAAGACGTCGTGGCGCGAATTGTTCCGATACCCGCGCAGCATGATCGCGGCCTGCCTGGTGGCGCTGAGCCAGACCGGCGGTGTCGGCATCTTGATGTGGATCACGACCCTCTTTGTGATGGTGCTGAAGATCACTCCGGCCGAGGCCTCGTACCTGATGATTTATGTCGGCGTTCTCGGCATCATCGGGCGCCTTGTCGCGTCGTGGATGTCGGACGCGCTCGGGCGCCGTATGTCGGGCTTCCTGATCGGCATGGGCGGCGCGCTCGCCATGGCGCTCGCTGGATACCTTCACGACGCCTACATCGGCACCGTGTCGGTGTTTTTCGTGCTGATCATGGTCCAACGCTTCTTCGGCGACGCCAGCTACGCGATCATCGGGCCTTATCTGGCGGAGGTGTGGCCAAACCGGCTGCGCGCGAGCGGCATGGGCTTCAGCTATGGCACCGGCAAAGATCGACAGCGCGCTCGACGCGGCGCCGACCCCTCGGACCTCGCTCGGCCAGGCGCCGGCGGTGTAGAGCGAGGCAGCGCCACGAATTCGGGCTGGACCGACGGGGAAGGACCGCGCCGTCGTCTGCGGCTCAGCCCAGCCTCTCGCCTGCGACCGTGATGCGGTGCAGGAGGCGGCGTTCGCCGTGATAATCGTTGACCGCGAAGTGCCAGGTCGAGGGGTTGTCCCAGAAGGTCCCGATTAGGTCCGCCACTGGAAAATTCGCGCACCGCATGGAGGAAGAGATATTTCCGGGCCGACCGAGGTCGCCAGCGGCGTCACCCGAATATGATCGTAGGTCATGGCGTCTTCCCGAATTACCGATCTATGCACCCTCAGCTTCGCCTAATCGGGGGCTGCCATCAGGCCAAATATGGAAGCCCGACAGACATGCGGCGTGGCTCGTGCAAGGCTCAGGCCGAACGGAGTTCGCGGACACACCAGTCCATGACACCGAGAAAGCATTTCAGCGCCTCTTCGTTCGAGAATGTGACAATCGGAATGCCGGGTCGTTTTTTGTCGATCGCGCCCTCAGGCAGGCTTACGCCGTCGATTTCGTTCAGTCGTTCGCGAAGCTCCTCTCGTTTAGATGGGTTATCAAATGGCTTTCTCATATACGGGAATGCAACTTCCACGGTACCATAATAGGTCCAAAGAAAAAGTGGGCGAGATCTGAGGCCATTTGCGGTGACTATCAGGGCGATGGAGCCATCCTTGCCGCCTCGGCCGTACCATACCTCGTCAGTGTTCGCCTTAATCCATTCCACAATTTTCTGAGCAATCCGTAATACCTCGGCGCCATGCCTGCGTTCGATTTCGGCGAATATCGATGCTTCATCCCATTGCCGCGCCGTCTGGACCGTTTTCTTCGGCTGCGCTTTTTCGGTTCGCGCTGATCGCCGGCAACAAATTGCTGCTGGTCGAGCAACCCGCGGCGAATTTCAATCCCGGAAGGAACCTCGCCGGCGAGCCGCGCGACCATCTCGGCGCGGTCGAGCCGGGGGGCCATTCGGCGCCGCTGCCCGACGCCATCGACGTCGTGTTGATGCAGCGCTTCGGGGCATTGTTTCGCGCCGCCCAGATGGCGGGTGCGATGGAAGCGGCGCTGGAACCTGTCGACCCGCTATGCCAACGACCGCGTCCAGTTCGGCCGGCCGATCGCCAGGTTCCAGGCGATCCAGCAGCAATTGGCGCTGCTCGCCGAGCAGGCGGCGGCCGCGTCCGTCGCGGTCGAGAGCGCCGCGATTGTCGTGGCCGCGGCGGGCCCCTCGGCAGCGCTCGCCGTCGCCGCGGCCAAGATCCGCGCCGGCGAGGCCGCCGGCAAGGTCGCCGAGATCGCGCATCAGGTGCACGGCGCGATCGGCTTCACCCACGAGCACAGCCTGCACCGTCTGACCCGACGGCTGTGGTCGTGGCGCGACGAGTTCGGCACCGAGAGCCACTGGTCGCGCGAGCTCGGCCGCGCCGTGATGGCCGCCGGCGCCGAGGCCCTGTGGCCGACGATCACCGCCCCTTGAGGCTCGACGACCATAAAATTGCCTAACGGGTATTCTACTCTCTGGACGGATTGCCCGTTGCCGATCGGGCGTGGGTTGGATCAAGGTACAACCTTCAGAGGAGTTCCCGCTGCAGACTTGCTGCAGGTGCAGCGGGCCGTCATAATCGAAACAACTTAGGATTGGGCACGGCGGCGCGATTTTAAAGTTTATCGACCAGGCGGATCGGGTTTTCCGACGCAGCGAGGCGTTGGTTGTGCCACAATCGCGCCACCACCGCTGAGCACCGAGGAGAACTCCCATGAAGGTCGCCAACGCCGTCGCTGAAATCCTGAAGCGCGAGGGTATCGAGTTTCTGATCGGCTATCCGGTCAACCCGATCATCGAGGCTGCGGCCGAGGCCGATATCCGCACCATCATGGTCCGCCAGGAGCGGATCGGCCTCCACATGTGCGACGCGATCGCCAAGGTGACCTCGGGCGACCGCATCGGCGTCTTTGCGATGCAGCACGGCCCCGGCACCGAGAACGCGTTTGGCGGGGTCGCGCAGTCCTATGGCGATTCCTGCCCGGTTGTCGTGCTGCCGGCCGGCTATGCCCGCAACGTCAACCAGGTCCGCCCCAATTTCAACGCGGCGCTGAACTTCCGCCACGTCACCAAGTGGATCGAGCAGGTGACGGTACCGGGCGCCACCGAGGAGGCGCTGCGCCGCGCCTTCACCCAGGTCAAGAACGGGCGGCCGGGCCCGGTGCTGATCGAGTTCCCGTCCGACTTGCTGCGCGAGGAAATCAGCGGCCCGATCGAGTACCAGAAGACGCCGCGGCTGAAGAGCGGCCCGGACCCGCGATCGGTCTCGGCGATCGCCGCCGCCCTGGTCGAAGCCCAGCGTCCGGTCATCGTCGCCGGCCAGGGCGTCCATTACGCCAAGGCATGGCCGCAATTGCAGCAATTGGCCGAATTGCTCGAAGCGCCGGTCATGACGACCCTGCCGGGCAAGAGCGCCTTCCCCGAATCGCACCCGTTGGCCTTGGGCTCGGGCGGCATCGGCATCTCGAAGCAGCTGCACACCTTTCTGCAGAAGGCGGATCTGATCTTTGGCATCGGCTGCAGCTTCACCCGGTCGAGCTTTGCGACGCCGATGCCGAAGGGCAAGCGCATCGCCCATGCGACCTTAGACCCGACCGACATCAATAAGGACGTGCCGGTCGAATTCGCCGCCGTCGGCGACGCCGGGCTGACCCTCGACGCCCTGCTCGAAGAGGTGAAGGACCGGCTGCACGGCAAGACCCGCGACCGGCTCGCGACCGTTACCGGCGAAATGCGCACGCTGAAGGGCGAGTGGATGGAGCAGTGGATGCCGCGGCTGACGCAGAACACCAAGCCACTGTCGCCCTATCGTGTGATCTGGGAATTGCTGCACACGGTCGACGTCAAGGAGACGATCATCACCCACGACGCCGGCAGCCCGCGCGACCAGCTGTCGCCGTTCTGGGTCAGCGAAGCGCCGCTCGGCTATATTGGCTGGGGCAAGACCACCCAGCTCGGCTACGGCCTCGGGCTCGCCATGGGAGCGAAGCTCGCGGCCCCAAACAAGCTCTGCATCAACGTCTGGGGCGATGCGGCGATCGGCTTCACCGGCATGGATTTCGAGACTGCGGTGCGCGAGCGCATCCCGATCCTGTCGATCCTCTTAAACAATTTCTCGATGGCGATCGAATTGAAGGTTATGCCGGTGGCGACCGAGAAATACCGCTCGACCGACATCAGCGGCAATTACGCCGATTTCGCCCGCGCACTCGGCGGATATGGCGAGCGCGTCACCGAGCCCGAGCAGATCGTGCCGGCAATCCGCCGCGGGATCGAGAAGACCCGCGAGGGCAGCCCGGCCTTGCTCGAGTTCATCACCGAAAAGGCGGTCGACGTCTCGCGCTTTGGGTGAACCCGCAGGCCTCGCCGATCTCCCCTCGCCTCGGTTCCCGGGGTGAGGGGCTCAGCGCGCCATCAGCACCGGGAGCTGCGCCTCCATGATGATGTGCCGGGTGCCGCCGCCGAAGATCATCTGGCGGATGCGGCTTTGCGTGTAGGCGCCCTTCAGTAGCAAATCGGCGCCGGCCGCCATCGCTTCTTTGAGGAACGACTCGCCCTGGGCCTTTTGCCGGCCGAAAGCCGTTCGCAGGCTGACGTCGATGCCGTGCCGTTCGAGCGTGCGGGCCAGTTCCTCACCCTCGGGACCCGGTTCCGGCATGTGTTGCGAGCCGACAGCGACGATAACGACCTGTCGCGCCTGCTTCAGGAAGGGCATCCCCATTGCCACCGTCACCGCGGTTTCGGTGCTGCCGTTCCAGGCAATGGCGACCACCTCACCCAAGGTCGGCAGGCTGCGCTTTGGCACCATCAGCACCGGGCGGCCGCTTTCGAACAGCGCGTCCTCCAACGTCGCCTCGGCGATCGAGGCGAGCTTCTCCGGCTGCTCGACCAGGATCATGTCGTAGACCCGGCCGATCATCCCGACGACGGCGTTCTGCCGTCCGTCCTCCTCGCGCCACGAGGCGCTCGGGCCGTTGTGGCCGGCCGGCACCGGCCCGATCGGGACGCCCTTCGACTCCATAAAATCGCGAAACAGCCGCCGCGCCTGGTCGCGCCGCTCGTGACCCTCCCGCTCGAGGGTGCGGTCGACCTCGGACGAGATCGAAAACCCCATTTCGCCGCCGAACACGACGGCATATTCGGTCGTCAGGCTGTGCAATCCGACGACATGGCTGTTGAAGCGATGCGCCGCCATCAATGCGGTGTCGAGAAGCGCTCCGGCATTGCCGTCACCGACCACCGTCAACAAGTTCTTCATCGCGCGCTCCCTGCGCCCGTGCGTCCCAATTGGAGCCGGGCCGCTGCGCCGACAATACATGACCCCGCCGTGTTTTGCGAGAGCCGGCCGTCGACGCCTGAAGGGCCGCCGTCTAGACTGGTGCGATCATTCGACTGGCGGGAGTTGGCGGGATGCGCGTTCTGATCGGTGCCGCTCTGTGGGTCTTGACCAGCCTTGCGTTTGCCGACGGCGCGACCGCAGCGGACGCGGTCAGCTTTGGCACGGACTGGAAGGCGGAAGCCGAGCATGGCGGCTACTACCAGGCGATCGCAACCGGCATCTACCGACAGTACGGGCTCGACGTGACCTTGCGGCAGGGCGGCCCGCAAGTGAATCACGCGCAGCTGCTCGCCGCCGGCAGGCTCGACTTCAACCTCGCGCCGAACTCCTTCGTCCCGCTGAACTTCGTCCGCGAGAACATCCCGATGGTCGCCGTCGCGGCGATCTTCCAGAAGGACCCCTCGGTGCTGATCGCCCATCCCGGGCAAGGCAACGACACCCTTGCCGCGCTGAAGGGCAAGCCGATCATGATCGGCTCGGACACGCGGATCGGCAGCTGGATTTTCCTGAAGAGCAAGTTCGGCTATAGCGACGACCAGATCCGGCCCTACACCTTCAGCGTCGCGCCGTTCCTTGCCGACCCGAAGGCCGTGCAGCAGGGCTATCTGTCGAGCGAGCCGTTCACGATCGAATCCCAGGGCGTAAAACCGGTCGTCCTGCTGCTCGCCGATGCCGGCTATTCGAGCTACGGCTCGCTGATCCAGACTTCCGACAGGCTGGTGCGCGACAATCCCGACCTCGTTCAGCGCTTTGTCGATGCCAGCATCGAGGGCTGGTACGGCTACCTTTACGGCGATCCGGCGCCGGCGAACGCGCTGATCAAGCACGACAATCCCGAGATGACCGATGCGCTGCTCGCCTATGGCATCGCCAAGATCAAGGAATACGGCATCGTCGACAGCGGCGACGCCAAGACCAATGGGATCGGCGCGATGACCGAGGCACGCTGGCGCGACTTCTTCGAGACGATGGCAAATGCCGGCGTCTACCCCAAGGATCTCGATTTTCACAAGGCCTACACTCTGCAGTTCGTCAACAAGAAAGTGGGTATGAAGCCCTGACGGCGCCGGCGATCCCCCATTCGATCGTCACGTTGCGGGGGATCGGCAAGCGCTTCGGGTCCGGCACGACAGCGCTCGACGGCATCGACCTCGACATCGGCCGGGGCGAGTTTCTGAGCCTCCTCGGCCCGTCCGGTTGCGGCAAGACCACCCTGTTGCGCATCATTGCCGGCCTCAGCGAGCCGAGCGCGGGTGTGCGTCGCCTGTCGCTCGCCGCAGACCGCGGCGGACATACTCCATCCGGGCGCATCGGCTTTGTCTTCCAGGACCCGACCCTGATGCCGTGGAGCACGGTCGTCGACAATGTGCTGTTGCCGTTCCGCCTCGCCGGCCGGGCCGGGCCCGCCGAGCGCGAGCGGGTCGCCGCGGAGATCGGCTCGGTCGGGCTCGCCGGGTTCGAGCGGGCCTATCCGCGCCAGCTGTCGGGCGGCATGCGCATGCGGGTCTCGATCGCCCGCGCGCTCGTCACCGATCCCGATCTGCTGCTGCTCGACGAGCCCTTTGCCGCGCTCGACGAGATCACCCGGATGGCGCTCAACGACGATCTGTTGCGGCTGTGGGACAGCCGCCGGCCGACCGTCGTGTTCGTCACCCACAGCGTCTTCGAATCGGTTTACCTGTCGACCCGCATCGCAGTGATGACCCGGCGGCCCGGCCGCATTGTCGCGGATTTGCCGGTCGATCTGCCGCAGCCGCGCGACCGCGCGCTGCGCACCTCGCCCGACTACGCCGCGCTCTGCGCGGCAGTATCGGGCCATCTCGCGGCGGCAATGGCGGGTGAGGGTAGCGCCCACCCGCCATGATTTTTCGATCTCCTCGACTGTGGCATATCGCTGCGCCGCTCGCAGTGGGGGCGCTGGTGCTCGCCCTGTGGGAGATTATCGTCCGCGTCGAAGGCATACCGCCCTATATCCTGCCCGGGCCGGTGCTGATCGCCGAGACCTTGTGGACCGACGGGCCGAGCCTGTTGGGCTCGCTGTTGGTGACCTTGCGCATCACTCTGGCGGCCTTGGCCGCCGCGGCGATTCTCGGCGGCGGGATCGCCTTGCTGTTCTCGCTGTCGCGCATCCTCGCGCTCAGCCTCTTCCCCTACGCGGTGATCCTGCAGGTGACGCCGATCGTCGCGATCGCGCCGTTGATCATCATCTGGGTGCGCCAGCCGTTTCTCGCGCTGCTGGTATGCGCCTGGATCGTCGCGTTCTTTCCGGTCGTCGCCAACACCACGGTCGGGCTCAACAGCGCCGACCGCAATTTGTTGGCGCTGTTTCGACTGTACGGGGCGTCGCCCGGCCAGACATTGCGCTACCTGAAACTGCCGACCGCGCTGCCCTATTTCCTCGCCGGGCTGCGGATCAGCGGCGGGCTCGCCTTGATCGGCGCGGTCGTCGCCGAATTCGTCGCCGGCACCGGCGGCGCGGAGACCGGGCTCGCCTTCCGCATTCTCGAAGCCGGCTACCGTCTCGCCATACCCCGCTTGTTCGCGGCGCTGTTCCTGCTGTCGTTGACCGGCATCGTCATCTACCTGCTGCTCGACGCACTGTCGCGCCTGCTGCTGCGCCACTGGCACGAAAGCGCCATCGAGGAAGAGGAGGAATGATGTTCGTCATCAGCTCGCGCTCATCCCGCGCCCTGTTTCGCCTGTTTTATCAGGTCAAGATCAGGGATCTCCAACTCCTCAAATCATAATCTCGCACCCGCTCACGGGCATCCAATGCCAGCGACGCTACAATGCGATTATGGCAATTTCAGCATTGCCGGTGCCACAAACCCCGTGCCGGCGATACAGGCCGTGAAGAAACCGTGCCGTTCATCCGAAATCGTCGTCCCCGCGAAAGCGGGGAGCCAGGGCAAGTGGATGAAATCCCTGGATTCCCGCTTGCGCGGGAATGACGAGAAAAGGCTTTGAGAGAAGCGGTCGCGGACTTTTCACACAGCCTGGTTAGCGGGGTCGCTCGCCGCCGGCGATGCCGCGACGATGGCGTGGCGTTGTGCACCAAGGTCTGATCGATCCATGCCGCGGCCTCGAAAAGATGGCGGACGCCGCGCGATGGGCGCGGGCATCCGCTTGCTGCTGCCTAGCCGCGTCCGACAAACGGCATTTTCGTCGCCATCACCGTCAGGAACTGCACATTGGCTTCCGCCGTGACGGTCGCCATCAGAACGACGGCGCGGGCGACGTTCTGCACATCCATCGTCGGCTCTTCGATGACCGTGCCGTTGGCCTGCGGCACGCCGCGCTGCATGCGCTGCGTCATCTCGGTCAGCGCATTGCCGACATCGATCTGGCCGCAGGAGATGTCGTATTTGCGGCCGTCGAGCGAGGTCGATTTGGTGAGGCCGGTGATCGCGTGCTTGGCCGAGGTGTAGGCCACCGAATTCGGCCGCGGGGCATGCGCCGAGATCGACCCGTTGTTGATGATCCGCCCGCCCATCGGGCTCTGGTCCTTCATGATCCTGAAGGCTTCCTGGGTGCACAGGAACGAGCCGGTCAGGATCGTGTCGATGACGGCCTTCCAGCGCTCGAAGGGCAGCTCCTCGATCGGCGCCGCGGCGCCGAAACCGGCATTGTTGAACAGCACGTCGAGCCGGCCGAAGCGCTCCTTGGTTCGGGCGAACAGGTTCTTGACCGACGCGGGATCGGTGACGTCGCTCGGAACCGCCAAGACCTGCCCGCCGAGGCCCTCGATCTCGCGCGCCGCCTCCTCCAGCCGTTCTTGCCGGCGCCCGGCGATGACCGCCGCGAAACCTTCCCTCGCGAGGGCGACTGCCGCTGCTTTGCCGATCCCGCTCCCCCCGCCGGTGACGAGGGCGACTTTCCTGTTCGAGTTCATGCTATCCGTCTCCTGCTGTATGACGTCGGGTACGATAGCAGTTTGGCCCTGGCCACGAGGAGAAATCGCATCCGGTTACGGTATGACGCCACGCACCGCCCAAGCGGTCGCGGTCAGGGGAGGGGTGCGTCGGGCACTCCGCAGACGTTAAATTCTGACTGATCAAGATCGATATAAAAGTACGTCATTCATCTCGTAATGCAGGACCTCTGACTGCTTCGCCTCGCTCATAACGGCTCGTTATTTTTAGTCGGCCGCGGCGGACTTAAGGCCAGTCAGATTTCATCACTGCGTGTGATCCGCTTCACATTGCGACGGAGATATAAAGTGTAGAGTTGCTCAGTTGAATGGGAGAGCCGGTATGATCAACAACACGCGTAATTCCGAAGGCTGGGATAGACGCAAACCCAAGCGGGAGTGGTTGCGACCACACACCGAACGCGCCGACCGTAACGGGAAGGACGTCTTTCCTAGATCTCGGAACTAACGGGTACACCTGCTTCACCTGTCATCAACCGCAGGACTGCTGGAAGATCAGCGCAAAACACATGAACGATTGTTTTGACGCGGACGCCAACGACTGCTCTTTTATTTGGTCGAAAAATCACTTTAATCGGAAAACCGACATGCGCGCCTTTATTGCCGACCCGAGTTTAATTCCACCGCCGTGGCGCCGCCTTATCGCGACAATGTTCCGCTCCTTGCCGCTCTCCCTCGCGTTAACGGTACTGGCAGGCTGCCAATCGGAAACTTTATTCCAATCGAATTTCGACTCGACCGCCGCCGGTCAACCGCCCGCACAGGTCCAGTCGACCGGAACCGCGAACGTGTTTGGCCCGAACGGCAGCGTCGTGGTCGCCAACAGCATTGGCAACGGCAAGTGGCTCCAGGTCAGCCGTGCTAGCCTTCCCGACAATCGGGCACCCATAGCCGGGATGCAGGGTGTGCTTTCGGCGGTTCGCGGTCCCGGTCAATACAGCTTCATTTGCGTTATGTTCATGCCTACGGGCAGCGGATACGCCACGCTACAGTTCGAGCCGGCCGTCCAGCCGCAGCCCGGCGGGTTATACAGCTTCCTGCATCTCGACTTCACCACAGATAACCAGGTCCGCATCGACGACAACGATGCCACCAAATTCGGCACCTTCCCGCGCAATCAGCCGTTTGACGTGGCAGTGACTTTGAACACCGCGGCGTCGCCGCCGACCGCGCACATCGCGCTCTTCGGCACGGGAACGGCGGGATCGACGGATTATACGATCATGGCGCCTCTTCAATTCGTGCAGCAATTCGGCGCGATCCGGATTTGGATGGGCTGGCCGTGGACAGGGTATTTCGACGCCGACGACCTTCTCGTCACGCACGTGACCAACTGACCGGCACGATAAGCACGGGCGGATACCGTCTGGACCCAATTCCGGTGGCGGCATGCGCACTTATGCGACTTTTGCCGAGTTGGCTGCGTGGCGCCGTTCATGGGTGAGTTTGTCAGCCATCGAGAGCTATCCACCGCAAAAAAGGGAGTGCTATCATCCCAAAATTGTAACAGGGAGGTTGCAATGCCCATACTCCACGGAAGCTGCCTGTGCGGCGGCATCAAGTTCGAAATCAGCGGTCCGTTGGTCGCGCCGAGCAACTGCCATTGTTCGATGTGCCGCAAGCAGCACGGCGCGGCGTTCCGCAGCCGAGCGCGTGTCCAGAAGAGCGACTTCAGATTTGTTCAGGGCGAGGAGCTGGTGACATTCTATGAGTCGACGCCGGGCTCTTTCCGCGGATTTTGCCGCGTCTGCGGCTCCCCGATCATTAACAAGTTCAGCGCGGGGACCCCGATCGCAGCGCGCGACCCCAACGCACCGTCGCGCTACGGCGTCGCGCTCGCCACGCTGGATGATGATCCCGGCCTGCACCCAGCCGCACATACTTTCGTCGCCTATAAGGCGCCTTGGTTCGAAATTACCGACGATTTGCCGCAGTACGCCGAAGGCCGTCAGTCCCCGGCATAGCGTCTCAGAACCGCGGGTGCGGCGGCGTTCGCACCCGCCGGAGCCGATTACACACAACTTTTATAGTGCGATTGCCTGCGCGCCTGTAGTTGGTTGCAGCCCGATCAACGGGTTCCGCTTCCCGAAAGATATGACTGAAATTCACCCGCAAAAGCGCCGCCTGGCTATGCCCGCGTCAGCACCTACGGGCAGACGCTCGACGCCCAGCTTGAGCAGCTACGCGGAGCGGGATGCACCAAGATTTCCGCGAGAAAGTGACGGGCGCGCGCAGCGATCGCCGCCAACTCCTCAAAATGCCGGATACCCTTGCGCCGGCGACGTGGTGACGGTCACACGTATTGACCGCCTCGCGCGTAGCACCTTCGAGCTGTTCACCATCGTCAAGCAAATCGTGGCCGCCAAGGCGCAATTCCGCTCACTGGCCAAGCCGTGGGCCGACACCGGTACCAGCACCGGACGGTTGATGATTGCTGTGCTCGGCGGATTCGCTGACGTGGAGCGCGATCTTATCCGCACCCGTACCGCCGAAGGCCGCAGCCGCGCACGAAGGCGCGGGTAGCACATGTGCTGACCGCCGCGATTGACGGAAGCACAGAAAGCAGAGGCCCGCCGCCGACGCGCGCAAGGCGCTACGCTTGCCGAACTCGCACGTAGCTACGATGTCAGTAAGAGTACGATTTCTCAACTCACGCTGTGAAGGTCGGCCATGTCCGCCCCACCAAACAATAAAGATGGCGATCATATAGGCGCTGCTATCGCGTCCTTCAAAGCCGTACACCGTGCTGTCGCCGACGAAGATTCTACCTATAAAAGAAAAATCCTCTTTTGGAGTCGATTAACGTTTGGTGCAGTGACACTCTACACGGGATTCACAGGAATATTATTATTGATGAACAAATGCAGTCTTGATGAGACGCGAACAGAGTTTGAAATCAACCAACGTCCGTGGGTGTATGCCGACGAGACTGCCGCTGCTGGGCCTCTCACGTTCGACGCTAACGGGCGCATCTTCAGACTCAAAGTACAATTCCACAACTCTGGCAATACGCCCGCGACGTTCGTTTACATCAATGGCTTGCTTATCATTGACGAGCCAAGTGAATCCTTTTCTCCTTTCGCGCGCCGCAAGACTCAACAGCGTCGGTGCGCTGCCGTCCGAGATTCACAATCAACGAACCCCCAAACGCAATTGACACTTTTCCCTAAAACCCATTGGGATGTATCATCATGGGGAGCGTACGTAAAACGTGAGGATATTGAAAAAGCAAGACGCCAACAAGGGATGTTGCGCACTCTGCCGTATTTAATATTTTGCATGGACTATAGGTTTACATATACCAACGATCCGCATCTAACGACCGAGTTGTTTTCCTTGACGAGTGACACCCCAGTTTCGCTTTTTTCGATGAACGCGGGCGATCCTTCAATTCCAGTCAAGCTATTGCTTGAAGGAACTTATGCTGACTAAGGTAACAGGCTGATTTTCCATGAGGCACCTTACCCGACTTTGCCGACCACGCGGCATTGGCAGAACCTATTGCCATGCCCCCTCACTGCCCGCCACTCGGCCTGCTAAAGTCGCGTCCTTGATGCTGTGCGCGCGCCCGGCAACCTCAGACGGTGCAACTGTCGGTCGGAGATCGGTTCGAGTGCTACCTTCGCTGCTCCTGATTTCGACACGGTCGGCAATCTAGCGCGCGCGAG
Organism: uncultured Alphaproteobacteria bacterium; assembly: GCA_963698995.1. Taxonomy (GTDB): domain Bacteria; phylum Pseudomonadota; class Alphaproteobacteria; order ATCC43930; family CGMCC-115725; genus AP-15. The sequence goes on from CAVOTD010000092.1 coordinate 49,239, forward strand.
GGTTCGCGGCGATAATCGCGGGGTGGCCCGGAGGCAGGAGCGGCAATGCCCGATGTGATCGAGCTGAACGGACGGCGATACCGGAAGCCGGGCCGGCCGACGGTGGTCATTTGCGTCGACGGATGCGATCCGACCTATATCGAGCGCGGCATCGCAGACGGCATTTTCCCGACGATCGGCGCGTTTCGCCGGCAGGGCTATATCGGCATCGCGGACGCCGTGGTGCCGACCTTCACCAATCCGAACAACGTGTCGATCGTGACCGGGGCGCCGCCTTCGGTGCACGGCATTGCCGGCAATTATTATCTCGACCGCGAAAGCGGGCGTGAGATCATGATGACCGACGATCGCCTGATGCGCAGCGAGACGATCCTCGCCTTGATGGCGCGCGCGGGTGTCGCGACCGCGGCGGTCACGGCAAAGGACAAGCTGCGCAAGCTGCTCGGGCGCAACCTCGACGGCATCTGCTTTTCATCTGAATGTGCCGACAGCGAGGTCGAAGCGCTGGTCGGGCGCGGCAAGCCTGACATGTACTCGGCCGATTTGTCCCTCTTTGTGCTCGACGCCGGCATCGCGCTGCTCGAACGCGGCCGGGCGAGACTGCTCTATCTTTCGCTGTCGGACTATGTCCAGCATGCGCATGCCCCCGGCGCTCGCGAGGCCGACGCCTTCCACCGGGCGATCGACGATCGCGTGCGGCGCTTTGTCGAATTCGGCGCGGTTGTCGGTCTGGTGGCCGATCACGGCATGAACGACAAGGCATTGCCCAATGGCGAACCCCACGTGATTTTTCTCGAGGACGAGCTCAACAGCCGTTTCGGCGCCGCGGCGGTGCGGGTGATCTGCCCGATCACCGACCCGTTCGTGCGTCACCATGGCGCCCTCGGGTCTTTTGTCCGCGTCTATGCCCGTGACGGCGCAGCGATTCCGGCGCTGATGGCCGCGAGCGCCGCGCTTCCCGGGGTGGCCCTGGTGCTCGACGCCGCCACTGCGGCTCGGCATTTCGAGTTGCCGCTCGACCGCGAGGCCGATTTTATCGTGCTCGGCGACGACAACACGGCGATCGGCGCCGGCCGCGCCGAGCACGATCTTGCGGGACTCGCCGGGCATCGCCTGCGCTCGCATGGCGGCCTCGGCGAGCAGCCGGTGCCGTTCATTGTGTCGCGGCCGCTGACTCGCGAATACCGGGACATTGCGGCGACCCGCCGGCTGCGCAATTTCGATATTTTCGACTTCGTGCTGAACGGCGTCGAATAGCAGCCCGATCTCACTGTAACCAGGACGAAAGCGCCTGTGTATGCCGAGCTCGATGTGCCGGGGAAAGAGATGTATTCGCATATGTGAGAAGCGCCCCTCACCCCCACCCTCTCCCGGCAGGCGGGGAGAGGGAGGGACCCGCGCAGCGGGAGCGTGAGGGGCAGCCCCCGACAGTTTGGGGAACGGGTTTGAAGAGGGAGTAGCCATCATGGCGGCGCAGAATTATTCGCTCGAGGAGATGGATCGGCAGAGCCTGCTCCATCCGGCGACCTCGATCGCCGATCACCTGAAGAACGGCCCGACGATCATCGCCGGGGGTTCCGGGGTCAGGGTCAAAGACCGCCGCGGCCGCGAGCTGATCGACTGCGGCGCCGGTTTGTGGTGCGTCAATATCGGCTATGGCCGCGCCGAGCTCGGCGAGGCCGCGGCGCAGGCGATGCGCGACCTCGGCTATTATCACACCTTCGGCTCGCACTCGAACGAGCCGATCATCCGGCTCGCCGACCGGGTACTGAGCCTGTTCCGCGAGAAGGCCGGCGCCGGGCATCTGTCGAAAGTGTTTTTTGGCACCTCGGGCTCGGACGCCAACGACACCAACTTCAAGCTGGTGCGCTATTACAACAATCTGCGTGGCCGGCCGCAGAAGAAGAAGGTGATCTCGCGGCTCGGCAGCTATCACGGGCTGACCTACGCCGCCGGGAGCCTGACCGGCATCGCCGCCTTTCATAAGGCGTTCGATCTACCGATCGAGGGGGTTTTCCATACCTCCTGCCCGCATTTCTACCGCTTTGCCGAGAGCGGGGAAGACGAGGAGGCCTTTACGAGCCGGATGGTCGCCGACCTCGAGGGGCTGATCGCCCGCGAGGGCGCGGAAACGATCGCCGCCTTCATCGCCGAGCCGATCATGGGGACCGGCGGCGTTTTTCTGCCGCCCAAGGGCTATTTCGCCCGAGTCCAGGAGGTCCTCGCCGAAAACGATATCCTGTTCATCGCCGATGAGGTGATCACCGGGTTCGGCCGCACCGGCGCGTGGTTCGCCACCGGTCTCTTCGATCTGAAGCCCGACATCGTCACCCTCGCCAAGGGCATCACCAGCGCTTATTTCCCACTCTCGGCGTCGGTGATTTCCGAGGAGATCTGGACGGTTCTGCGCGACGCCTCGCCGGAATTCGGCCCGCTGATGCACGGCTTCACTTATTCCGGGCACCCGGTCGGCGGGGCCGTCGGCCTTGCCAATCTCGACATCATGGAGCGCGAGGGTCTGATCGAGAACTCCGCGGCGATGGGGGCCTATCTGCGCGACCAGCTGGGCGAGCGGCTGGCCGACAACCCCTATGTCGGCGAGGTACGCGGGACCGGGCTGATGGTCGCGGTCGAATTCGTCGCCGACAAAGAGCGCCGGCGGTTTTTCGATCCGCAATCCCAACCGCATCGCGTCGTGGCCCGCCGGCTGCTCGACGATGGTCTGTTGGTGCGAGCCTTGCCCTACGGCGAGATCAACTCGTTCTCGCCGCCGCTGTGCATAACCCGCAGCGATATCGACGAGGTGGTCGAGCGGTTTACCCGCGGATTGGAGCGCGTCATGCCCGAGCTGCGGCAACTGGCGCGGTAAACACCGTCGTCGCTCACTTCGCGCCGAAACAATGCTCCGGGCCGGGAAAGCGACGCGCCCGGACATCGGCGGCATATTCCGCCGCCGCTGCCGTGATCAAGCGGCGCCAGATCGACGTAGCGCCGCACGAATCGCGGCTTGAACCGGGTGAACAGGCCGAGCACGTCGTCGGTGACGAGGATCTGACCGTCGCACATCGGCGAGGCGCCGATCCCGATGGTCGGTATCGAAATTGACGCGGTGATGGCGCGCGCCACCGGCTCGATCGTCCCTTCGATGACCAGCGCGAAGGCCCCGGCCTCGGCGATCGCCGCGGCATCGGCGGAGACCCGCTCGGCCTGCCGCTGATCGCGGCCCTGCACCTTGAACCCGCCAGCCGCGTTGACCGATTGCGGCATCAGCCCGACATGCCCCATGACCGGCACGCCGCGCTCGGTCAGAAACCGCACCGTGTCGGCCATCTCGGCGCCGCCTTCGAGCTTGACTGCCGCGCAACCGGTCTCGGCCAGAATGCGAGCCGCGCTGCGGAATGCCTGCTCGCGCGATTCCTGATAGCTGCCGAACGGCATATCGACGACCACCAGCGCCTGGGCAGAGCCGCGCGTGACCGCGGCGCCGTGCGCGATCATCATGTCGACGGTGACCGGCAAGGTGCTGTCGAAACCGTAAACCACCATGCCGAGCGAATCCCCGACCAGCAGAAAATCGACATGCGGGTCGAGCAGCTGGGCGATCGGCGCCGTGTAGGCGGTCAGCCCGACGATCGGCGAGCCGCCTTTGACGAGATCGCCGATGCCGCGCCGCTTTGTTCGGCTCGGCCGGTCAGATTGCGCACTCATCGCGACGTTCCTTTGCCTGCGATTATGAACAAGCCGGGCTTAGCTACGCTCCGTCGCCGATTACAGCATCGAGCCGAGGACCCGGTCAGGCGGCCGGTGGCCGTCGGCGAAGGTTTTGATGTTGATGATCACCTTCTCGCCCATCGCGATCCGGCCCTCGATCGTCGCGGAGCCCATATGGGGCAACAGCACGACATTATCGAGCGTGCGCATGCGCGGGTCGATGGCCGGTTCGTGCTCGAACACGTCGAGGCCGGCGCCGGCCAGGGCGCGGGCCTCGACCAGCCGGATCAGCTCCTCCTCGTCGACGATTTCGCCGCGTGCCGTGTTGACCAGGATCGCGTGCGGCTGCATTAGACCGCAGCCGGCGCGCCGACAGCAGGTGGTAGGTGGCCGGCGTGTGCGGACAGTTGACCGAGATGATGTCCATATGCGCCAGCATCTGGTCGAGGCTTTCCCAATAGGCCGCCTCGAGCGCGTTTTCGACGTCTTCCGGGACCGGCCGGCGGTTGTGGTAATGAACCGACAGACCAAACCCCTTGGCGCGGCGGGCGAGCGCCATGCCGATCCGCCCCATCCCGACGATGCCGAGCCGCTTCCCCCAGATCCGGTGCCCGAGCATCGAGGTCGGACCCCAACCGGTCCAGCCGCCGCTGCGGATCAGCCTTTCTCCTTCGGCGAGCCGGCGCGAGACCGCGAGGATCAGCGCCATCGTCATATCCGCGGTGTCCTCGGTCAAGACACCCGGCGTGTTGGTCACGATGATGCCGCGCTGTTGCGCCGCCGCGAGATCGACATGGTCGATGCCGGTCCCGAACGAGGCGATCAGCTTGAGCGCCGGACCCGCGGCGGCCAGCACCTCGGCGTCGATTCGGTCGCTGACGGTCGGCACCAGAACATCGGCCTGACCGACCGCGGCGATCAGCTCGGATCTCTCAAGCGGTTTGTCGGCCAGGTTGAGCCGGCAGGCAAAAAGCTCCATCATCCGGGTCTCAATCGGGTCCGGGAGCTTGCGGGTGACGATCACGAATGGCCGTTTCGACCGCATGGCGATGATGTCCGCTGAAGGCGCGGTCCGCCATTAACAAGAGGCCGGGTCGAATGTCCAGGCGACAGAACGGGCCTCCGTCGGTTGTGCCCTTTATTGTGATGCTGGTTGCGGTGTTCGGCTTGGCAGCGCCGCTCGCTTCCGGCGCCGAGAACGATGCGGGGCAAAAGCTGCCGCGCTTTGTCAGCCTCCGCTCGGACCAAGTGAATCTTCGGGTCGGCCCGGGCGAGAATTATCCGATCGAGTGGGTGCTGACCCGCAGGGACATGCCGGTCGAGATCGTCGGGCAATTCGAGAACTGGCGGATGATCCGCGATTGGCAAGGGACCGAAGGCTGGGTGCATGAGAGAATGGTCACCGGCAAGCGCGGGGTCGTTGTCAAAGGCGGAATCCGCGCGCTGCATCGGCAGCCGGATACCGCGTCGCCGGTAGTTGCCCGCGCCGAACCGGGCGTCGTTGCGCGGCTGCTCGAATGCCGCGCCGAGTGGTGCCGTATCGAGGCCGCCGATCATAATGGCTGGGTCCAGCGCAGCGAGGTCTGGGGGGTTTATCCGGACGAGGTGCTGCAGTAGCGGGCGAAAGGCTCAGCCGATGCGCGCCGGCGCACGGCCGAGCACCGGCAGGCGGTTGGCGATGCCCACGACGGCAAAGGTGATCAGTAGGAGGGTGATCCCGAGCACCGAGATCGCTCCGAGATCGCCGCTTTCGTTGAGGTCGTAGATGATTACCGATACGACCTTGGTCTCAGCCGTGGTCAGCATGATTGTCGCCGACAGCTCGCGGATCACTCCGATAAAGACAAAGCACCAAGTCGCGATCAGGCTGGTGCGCAATAGCGGCGCAGTGATACGCCAGAGCGCGCCGAGCTTGGTCGCGCCAAAGATCCGGCCGGCATCTTCGAGTTCCGGGTGGAGGCTGCGAAAGGCCGCTTGCAACTGCTGGTAGCCTGCCGGCAGTTCGATCGTCAGAAAGGCGAGGAGCAGGATCCACAGCGTGCCATACAGCACCAGCGGCGGCCGGGTGTAGCTGAGAAAGAGACCGACCCCGAGGACAATGCCGGGAATGGCAATCGGCGCGGTTGCGAGAAACCCGATAAAGCGATGTCCGGTAACAAGGCCGCGCGTCGTGATATAGCCGACAATCAGCGCGAGAAAGGTGCCGCCCGTCGCAGCGAGGACGCCGAGAAGCACGGTGTTCCAGAGGGCCTGCCGAGTCTGCGAGAAATCGAGGAAGACAAAGCGAATATTGTGAAAGGTCAGGGTGTCGAAGGTCAGCGGGTCCGACGGGGTGTGAACGATCGCCGTCTTTATCAGCGCCGCGTAGGGAAGGAAGATCGGGCAGGGCGAGGACCGCCATGGCGAAGAGCAGGGCGGGCCAGCGCCAGATGCCGAGCCCAACCAGCCGCGGCATGCCGCTCTTGCCGCCGATCACGGCATAGCCGCGCCGGCCGAGCAGCCATTGCCGCCCTTGCAGCAATAGGATGGTCAGGAGCAGCAGCGGCAGCGCCGCCGCTGCGGCCAGATGCGGGTTCGGCGGGTACTGGAAGAGCGCCCAGATCTTGGTCGTGATGACATGGAAGCCGGCCGGCAGAGCGAGGATCGCCGGAGTCCCGAACTGAGTCAGCGCCTGCAGAAAGGCGACGAGCGCGCCGGCGAGGAGAGCCGGCAACACCATTGGCAGGGTCACCCGCCGCAATGTCGCGGCTGCGTCTGCCGCCCAGGATCGCCGAGGCATCCTCGAGCTCGGCCGGGATATTGTCGAGGGCGTTGGCCACCAGCACAAAGACGTAGGGGAAGCTATAGCACGCCATCACAAAGACCAAACCCTCGGCCGTGTAGATGTTGAACAGGTGCTCGTAAGGCCCGAGGCCGAAGAGCGCTCGGTACCACTGATTGAGGATGCCGCTGTTCGGTGCGGCGAGGATCTCCCAGGCAATGGCGCCGAGAAACGGCGGAGTGACAAAGGATGCGGTGACGAGCGCCCGAATCGTCCGGCGCAGCGGCAGGTCGGTACGGGCGACCAGCCAGGCGAGCGGAGTTGCTACTAGAGAGGCGCCGGCAGCGACGCTTGCGGCGACGATCAGCGCCGTCAGGTAGGGTCTGATAAAGGTCTGGTCGGTTGCCAGCCGCGCAAAGTTGGCGAGGCTCAGGGCGCCTTTCGCGTCGGTGATGCTGTACCAACCGAGCCAACCGAGCGGCAGCAGCACGAGCCCGCACAGAAATGCGCCGAGAAATATTAATAACGGGCTGGACGCGTCGATACGCCAGGGGAGGCGTCCGATCGGACGAACCAGATGGCTGTCAAAGCCCGAAATACTCGGCATATTTCTGCTTGATGTCGTCCACCGCCTTCTCTTGGGCGGCGGGGTCGGCTTGCATGACCTTGATCTCGGAGAGCGGTTTCATGCCCGCCTTCAGCTTGACGTCGGGGTGAAAGGAGCGCAGCCACGCCATGTCGACCAGCAATTGCTGGCCCTCGCGCGACAATAAATAGCTGACGAGGAGGCGCGCGGCGTTCGGATGCGGCGCATCGATCATGACACCGGTGCCGCCGGGGATCGACGGGGTTCCCTCGGTCGGATAGACCGGCTCGATCGGGGCGCCCTGGTCGCGCAGCTGCAGCATGAAGTATTCGCCGCCATCGGCCGCGATCGGGCGCTCGCCCTGCGCCACTTTTTTTGGCGGCTCTGCGGCGGACTGCACCTGCATGATATGTTGCTGACCGAGCTTTTTCAGATAGTCCCAGCCGAGATTGCGGCTCAGCTCGAAGGTTACGGTCATTATCGTGCCGCTGTAACCGGGGTGGGCCTTGACGATCTTGTCGGTCCATTTCTTGTCGAGCAGGTCGGCAAAGCTCTTTGGTGCCTCCTCGGCCTTCACCAGCCTTTTATTGTAAGCTATCGGGGAGAGCGTAAAGCGCTCGGTGGCAAAGCAACCATCCGGGTCGCGCTGGTCAGCCGGCCATTTTTCCGCCACGTCGACCGGCACAAAGGGGGCGAGCCAACCCTCGCGCTTCCAGGCTAATAGGGCCGTCATATCCGAGGCTTCGACGACGTCCGCGGCGTGGATGTTGCTGCCGCGTTCTTGGGCGAGCCGCTGGAAGATGCGCTCGGCGCCGTTGCGTTCGACCTGCACGGCGATGCCAGGATAGGCCGCCTCGAACGCCTTGCCGATCTTCTCGGCGGTCTGCAATTCGATCGAGGTATAGAAGACCACCTTGCCTTCCTGTTTGGCGGCGTCGACCAGCTGTTGCGTGATCGGGGTCGGCGGCGGGGCGGCCGATGCCGCTGCCGACAGCCCGAAAAACGCAATGACGAGTGTGCAGCAGCGAGATCTGCTCATGGCGTTTCCTTCCCCTCGGATTGTTCAATTTGCTAGTGCGCGGCAATGCTCGGGCGGAAACCGCAGTCGAACCGAGCCGCCGACCGGCACATTGACCTGCCTTGGCGCGGTCACCCGTATCTGCTGACCGCCGCCGAGAACGACCAGATAATCCCGGTGCGCGCCGAGATAGGCTTGCCGGAGGACGCGGCCGACGGCCTCATTCGGCTGCTCTGGCGGTTGTCCGCCCGTTCTGTCCTCGTCCAATGCGATGTCGTGCGTCCGCACCGAGATCGCGGTCTCGCCCGAGGCGGCGTATTCGCCTTGGCCGCAACGCAGCACAATCCCGCTGCAATCAACCAGATCGTGGCCAACCCTGCGGCCGCGAAGGATATTGGTCCCGCCGATGAAGCGGGCGACAAATTCCGAGCGCGGCCGCTGGTATACCTCCTCGGGCGAGCCCACCTGCTCGACCCGGCCGTGGTTCATGACGACAATGACATCGGCCGTGGTCATCGCCTCCACTTGGTCATGGGTGACGTAGACCGTCGTGTATTGGTAGGTGTCGTGTAGGCGGCGGATTTCAAAGCGCATCTCCTCCCGCAAATTGGCGTCGAGGTTGGACAGCGGCTCATCGAGGAGCAGTGTTTCCGGCTCGACCACGAGCGCGCGGGCGAGCGCCACGCGCTGCTGCTGCCCACCAGACAGCTCATTCGGATACCGCACGGCGAATTCCGCCAAATGGGTTGTCTCGAGGATGGCTGCCATGCGCCGGTCGAGTTCGGCTTTGCCGACCCGCCGCAAGGTCAGCCCGTAGGCGATGTTCTCAAAAATCGTCATATGCGGCCACAATGCATAGCTCTGGAAGATCATCGACATGTTGCGCCGTTCCGGCGGTCGGCTGCGGCCCGGCGTGGAGATCGTATGCCCGCCGACTTTGATCGATCCTACATCGGGATCGAGAAAGCCCGCGATCAGCCGCAGGGTCGTCGTCTTGCCGCAGCCCGACGGTCCGAGCAGGCACACCAACAAGCCGTGCCCGATGGTCAACGTCAGATCGTTAACAGCGGCGACCCGGCCAAAGCGTTTCGTCAGCGATTGCAGTTCAACAGCCGCCACATTCGTCCCCGCAATTTCTCAATCCGGATAGAGAATCGCGATAGAGAAGCGATGCGTTCCGAGGCCGCGCATGCCTCGTGACTGACCTTTCTTGGCCACGCTCGAGTACCCGCCTTGCGCGCCGCTTGAAAACGTCTCAGGGGATTGTAAGATCATCCAGTCAATTTTGCGATTATGCAAAGATTAACCAAAGTCCGGTATGATGAAGATACGATGGAAAATTGATCTGGCGATATCCGGAGCGTTTCTGGTCGGGCTTGGGTTGGCGGGATTCGGCGCCTACTCGATCCTCACGAAGAATGCGCTAGAAGATAGCCTGCAGAATGCACGGATAATGATCGAAGGTGCGTCGGCCATTCGGAGTTATACTTCGGACAGTATAAAGCCGTTGCTCGAGCAACAGATGAAAGTCCAATTCCTGCCGTACTCGATCCCGTCCTTTGCAGCGCAAACCAATTTCAAAATGGTGCACCAAAAATTACCGGACTATACCTATCGCGAACCAACATTGAACCCAACCAATCTAAATGATCGGGCGGTCGATTGGGAAGCCGACATTATCAACGATTTTCGCAATGACCCGAGCAAACAGGAATTGGTGATAACTCGGGATACGCCGATCGGGCGGTTTCTGACGCTCGCCAGACCGCTCAAAGTCGGCAGCCAGGCGTGCCTCTCGTGCCATAGCACCCCGGAAAAAGCCCCAGCCACGATGGTCGCGCTTTACGGGTCGCAAAATGGATTTGGCTGGAAACAGGGTGAGATCGTCGCAGCGCAAGTGGTTTCGATACCGCTTGCCGTGCCGCTGGCGCGAGCCTACCAGGCATTGCTGTGGTTCTTGCTCGCCCTGGCCGGTACATTCGTCGTCACGGTCGTCATTGTCGACCTCTTGCTGCGCGCACTGGTAGGCAAACCGGTGGCAGAGATCTCGGAGGTAGCGGACAAAGTGAGTATGGGACAGATGGATACCCCAGAATATGTCCGCGACAGCAAAGATGAGATCGGCTCGCTGTCGGTGTCGTTCAACCGGATGAGGCGCAGCCTACAAAACGCGATGACCATGCTGGAGGAGCAGAGCTGATCAATCGGTCGTCGCAACAATTGCGATAGTAAAGAATGGAGACTGTTCGGTCGATCGGCCGTTATCGGATCGAGGGGTTGCTCGGCAAAGGGGCGATGGGCGAAGTCTATCGCGCCCATGACCCGGTGATCGATCGTGCGGTTGCGATCAAGGTGTTACGACCGGAATTGATCGCCGGCACCGGATCCGATCAGTTGCTGGAGCGCTTCCGGCGAGAGGCGAGGGCCGCCGGGCGGCGGTTCCACCCGAACATCGTCGCAATCTGGGATTTTGGCGACGACAACGGCACGCCGTTTCTGGCAATGGAATTGGTCGACGGGCGCAGCCTCGATCAGATCATCCGAGCGTCCGGACGTCTCGAACCCGGGCAGAGCGTCGCGATCATAACGCAAGTGCTGAGCGCCCTCGGCTTTGCGCACGAGATCGGGATCGTTCACCGCGACGTCAAACCGTCCAACATCATGGTTTTGCAGAACGGTCACGTTAAGGTCGCCGATTTCGGCATCGCTCGAATCGACGCCTCCGAATTTACGATTGTCGGCGATCTCTTGGGTACCCCAGCCTACATGGCTCCCGAACAGTTGACGGGAGGTTCGGTTGATCACCGCACCGACCTCTTTGCTGCCGGGGTGATCTTGTTCGAGATGCTGACCGGGGTGAAGCCGTTCCGCGGCAAAAGCATAACCGAAATCATGTCGTTTATGGAAAAGCGCGGACCCGAGGATATACGCGGATTGAACCCGGCCGTTCCGGATGCGCTGAAGCGCGTCATCACGAGATCCGTCGCGTTCGATCCGGAGGAACGCTACGCCGCCGCTGCCGAGTTCTCGAAGGCAGCCTGCGACGCTGTGCCTGGGTTCTCCAACGCGCTGCCAGCGCCCGGGGCGCCGGGCTCGGGAGCTACAAGCCCAGAGGCCAGGACGGCGCCGGGCAGCCACGCCGCGCCATTGACGTCGGGCGAGGCGTCACTGCATCCCGAGCTCTCGCGAGAGATCGAGCGCGACCTGGCGACGTATATCGGTCCAATGGCCTCGATTGCGTTGCGGCGGGCGGTGCGCGAGACAACCGATCTTACTGCGCTCTACGAATTGCTCGGCAGACAGGTGAGCAATCCGCGAGACCGCGCCGAATTCTTGGCGAGAGGACGGCAGCGGGCCGCCGCCGGCCTCGATCGAGAGAGTCCCTCTTCAGCAAAACCGCAAAGAGCCACGCGACCAAGGCTCGATCAGCCCAGCCCATCGCCCAACCCGGCGAGCATTGTTGCCATCCAGTCCGACCTAACTCGCTATATTGGCCCGATCGCCAAGATTTTGGTTAAGAGAGAGCTAGAGAAATTCGAAACCCTGGCAAAACTTTGTCTCGTCCTGGCTGCGCATATTCCCGACGCAACCGATCGAAGGGCGTTCCTCGATGCGCATGGCGCTGAGTGATTTGCTAGCCGCGTGGGGCAGGGCGGGGGTGGACGGACGCAAGATCGTGGCGTATGCGGTCTTCCGGATCGCCATTGTGGCGATTGCGCTCCTGGTGTGGTGGTCTCCCGCCGCATGTGCCGCTGAGGCCGTCGGCGGAGGCGAGGAAGTCGAGGCCACCCCCGCATTAATCCGCGAAGTCCAATTCATGCTGCTCCGCATTGGAATGGAGCCGGGACCGATAGACGGGGTGGCCGGCCCTCAGACGGTCAAAGCCCTGCACAGATTTCAAGAAAGCGCCGGGCTGCCGGTTGCCGAACCCGTAATTGGCGGCAAGGTCTCGGCTGGCCTCTTGACTCGGCTGCGCAGTGCGGCGACCCGAGCAATTCTTGAGAGCGACAAGAAGCCGGAGGCTGCTCCCGCGGCCGCGGCGCGGCCGGCCGTCGAGAAGCCGGATCGCTTTGCCGCCTGCCCATATAGCGCGGATGATTTCCGGATCGGGGGAAGCCAGTACACTCCCGACAGCTATTTGCAGGAGGGCTTCGACGGTTCGACAGCGCGCGCGGTAACGATGTTGGGTGATCGCCTCAATGAGGCGCGACAGATTGCCGGCAATATCGGCGGCGCTGCTTTGACAGAAGTGCAGCGGCAAGCCCACGTTCTGGGGTATTTCACCTGCCGCTTGAAGATCGAACAGGCGTCGGTGAAGTAAAACCGGATCGGCAGATGCTTTATCGCTCGGCTGCACGGACCCATGTCGGCACGGTACGCCGGCGAAACGAGGACGCGGTACTCGAGCGGGCCGAGATCGGGCTGTGGGCGGTCGCCGACGGCGCCGGCGGGCATCAGCGCGGCGATTACGCCAGCGGGCGCATTATCGCGGCGCTGCGCGAGGTCGATGCGGCGCTTTCCGGTCCGGCTCTCGTCGACGAAGTGAAAACCCGTCTCGCCGCAGTCAATCGCGAATTGCGGGCGAGAGCCGTCACAATCGGCCCCAAAGCCCTGATCGGCAGCACCGTGGCGATGCTGCTGATCATCGACGGCCAGAGCTGCTGCCTGTGGGCTGGGGATAGCCGCTGCTATCGCATGCGCGCCGGTGAGCTGCGCCAGTTGAGCCGCGACCAGAGCCATGTCCAAAATATGGTCGACCGCGGCGAGATCGCGCCGGAAGCAGCCGCGACGCATCCGCTGGGACACATCGTTACCAATCTGATCGGCGCGTCGGAAGAGCTGGTTCTGGAAGAACGGCGCGACAGGCTCGAGCCGGGCGACATTCTGCTGCTCTGCTCGGACGGGCTCAGCGGCACGATCGCCGACGCCGAGATTGCATCGATTTTGCACAATTGTCCGATCATGGCCGCGGCAGATCGGCTGATCGAGGGCGCGCTCGTGCGGGGTGCGCGAGACAATATCAGTGCCGTAGTCGTTGCGTATGCTGGGTAAATACCGAGCCCTTAGGATGGCGCAGCGCCCTTGATCCCCTTGAGGCGGTAGGCGCTGAGATCGCCTTCGTGCTTGGTCCCGATCGTTACCAACTCGGTATCGATATAACGCCAGAGACGCTGGTGCATTGCCGGGCTGATTAGAATCTCGCCGGCGGCAGCGCCGGCGCAGTACCGAGCCGTCCAGTTGGCTGCTTCGCCAATGATCGTCAGCTCCATCCGGTCGTTCGAACCAATGAAGCCGTGCAAGACCTCGCCGCAGTGAACCCCGATTCCGATTGCACAAGTCGGCTGGCCGCGGCCTGCCCGCTTGTCGCTGATCTCCGCCATCACGGATTGCATTGCAAGGGCGGCACGGACGGCCTTTTCGTGTCTTAACGGGTCGGGCTCGGGACTGCCAAAGACAGCGAGGATGGCATCTCCGGTGATCTTGTCGACCGTCCCGTCATATTTGAAAATGGCATCGACCAAGGCCGAAAAGTAGTCGTTCAGCAGGTCCATCACATCGTCGGTGTCCATGCCTGCGGTCAGGACGGTGAACCCGCGGATGTCCGATGCGAGAATCACAACTTCCGATCTCTCGCCACCGAGCCGCAGCCGCCCGTGCGCGGCTCGCGACAACAGCGTGTCGCGGAGCTTTGGCGAGAAATTGGTCAGCAGCCGGCTGAGCAGCGCGGCATTGCGGCGCAGCTCGCTCTGCAGCTGGTTTTGCATCGCGGCCATCGCCGCGTAATGGGCGACCGCGAGCATCAGGCGCAAATCGTCGGTGTTGAAGATCGTCCCGCCGTCGCTGTTGTCAACGCACGCGACGCCCAGGACGCGGCCTTTCCACATCAGCGGCACATACATGCCGGCTTTAATCCGATTGAAAAACTGGCTCTGACTGGGATCGGAACCTTCGCGCCAGATAAATCCCTGCCGGCGAGCCATCGCCCGTGATGCCAGGGTCATGCTGACCGAAGGCTGCCCCGCCGGCACATGCGCCTTCAGCAGCAGCTCTCCACTCGTCTGATCCTCGAGCAACAGGGCGCCGCGGCTCGCGGCCGGAATGATCGCCACCAGCCGTTCGATTATCGTCTGGAAAAGGGCCTCGAGCTCGGTCAGCTCGCCAAACTGCAGCGGCAGCTCATAGAGCAGCGCCAGCGCTTGGGCCCGATCCGCGGCGATCGGCTGCCCCGGCTCGAACACCGGTGCTGCGGCATCGATCATCTCGGCGATGTCGAGGCGGGTATCCTGGGTTACGACCAATGTGCTGTCTTCTGCAGCCCAGCTGGGGTCGAGATCCGACGTCGCGGCGAGAATTTCGACCTCGACAGTGGTGTCGCTGATGGCGATCTTCTGCCCCGGTTGAAGCCGAAGCTTGCCCATACCCTTGATCGGTTGCCCGTCGACTCGCGTGCCATTGGCGCTGCCGAGGTCTTCGATCCAATAGTCTCCGTCCGCAGCCGAAATCCGCGCATGGGGCCGCGAAACTCGCAAATCCGGCGTCAAGTCGATATCGATGTGCACGCCCCGGCGTGGCCGCCCGAGCACGACTGCCTCGGCCGATTTGTCGAAGATCTTCTCGTTGCCGCGATGCCAATAACGGATGCGCACGTCGCGCCGTCAGGCTGCTCCTAAGAGAATCGTCTCGCAGTCGGGCCTCAGGTCAGCGTCGCTCTTCATCGGGCCTCGCCGACGAAGCTGTTCTGCAGCGCCACGATGCGCGCGAGCGCCTCGCGCGGCAGGGGACCCTTGTTAACTGCAGCAGCGGCATATTCGAGGTGCTCCAGGGTAGAATAACCGACGAGGGCGGTGGACACGGAAGCGTCGGAGATGACGAACCGCACGGCCAATTCGATCAGGCTCTCTGCAAAACCCTCGCAAATCATGGGCTCCAGGCGCTTGGCACGCTCGACATCGATCCGGTAGGCCGAACCCGAGCCGATTGGCTCGACATTGGGCGAACCCAGCGGATGCCGCATCTCAATGCCGCTCAACGCGCCGGCCGCGAGCACCCGAATGCCGATCACGCCGATCGAAGCAGCACGTGTGCGCGCCAGCAGGTTGTCGAAATCATGTGCGGGATAACCCGGTGCGACGTGCGTCCCGGCACTCGGGTTGAGCAGATTGTAGCTGACTTGCGCGGTATCGAAGACGCGGGCATCCACCACCTGGTGGAGCGCCGGAGTGCTGCCCACCGCGGTGATGCCGAAAAACCGGGTCTTGCCCTGCTCGCGCAGGCGTTCGAATGCCGGGACGACTTCGCCGAGCACAATCTCCGGCGTCAAATCACTGTCATGGCCGTCTGCGGTGATATGATTGTGGAGCTGGAACAGATCGACCTGATCGAGCTGTAGCCGCTGCAAGCTGGCTTCCAGCGATGCGGTGACCGCTGCCGCGATCCGGCTGCGCTCGCTGGCCGGAACCCGGACCTTGGTGCCGACCCGGATGTCGGGTTTGAGGCTCTTGATCACCCGTCCGAGATTGCGCTCGGATTCGCCATTGCCGTACATCGCAGCGGTGTCGAAGTAATTGATGCCGAGCTCGATCGCCCTTGCGACCGCGCGCTCCTGATCGGCCGGGCTCCCGCGCACCATCAGCCCGCCGACCGCGCCGCATCCGAACCCGAGGACCGACACTTTCAGCCCGGTGCGGCCGAGCGTACGTGTTTCCATCGCTTCCTCCGTGTTTGCGGGCCGGATCAAAGCCTTCGCGACCGGAGCTGTCAATCTCGCCGGACCATTTCGGGCGGCGGTATCGTGGCCGATTCGAGAACGGACGATCGGCCGGCGGTCGCGGTGGCTCGCGCTCGGTCGTACGGGCGCCGTTCGATCGATTGTCAGCCCAATGGTTTGTGCCGGATTTCGGGAAGACGGACAGCACGCGACTGATTTCGCGCGCGCCGCGGCATAGGATAACCACGCAACCGGAGGCAACCGCATGCATGACTTGTTCCGCGGCGTCACGGTCATCCCGGTCCTGACGATCGAATCCGAAGCCGATGCGGTTCCGCTCGCCGGTGCCCTGTTCGAGGGTGGGTTGCCGGTGATCGAGATCACCCTCAGAACGCCCGCGGCGCCGGCCGCGATCGCCGTGATAAAACGCGAGCTGCCGGAAATTGTTGTCGGCGCCGGGACCGTGCAGCGCCCCGCCGATGTGGTGCAGGCCTGTGCGGCAGGTGCGCAGTTTCTGGTCAGCCCGGGAATGACGGCGGAGCTCGCAGCCGCCGCGCTGGCGGCCGCGCTCCCTTACCTCCCCGGGGTCGCGACACCCTCCGAGGTTATGGCCGCGCGCGATCTCGGGATCAGCCTGTTGAAACTGTTCCCGGCCGAGGCGGTCGGAGGCCTCGCGTTGTTGCGGGCGCTTGCGCCGGTCTTTTCGGGGGTCGCATTCTGCCCGACCGGCGGCATCGATCAGCGCTCGGCGGAGGAGTATCTGGCATTGTCCAACGTCCCGATGGTCGGCGGGTCATGGATGGCCCCGAAAGCGGCCGTCGCTGCCGGCGATTGGGCGAGAGTGCGCCGGCTGGCCGAGCGCGCCGCGGCAATTGGACGGCGGCGGGCCGCCTGAGCTCCGGCGGCGCGGCTTATAGGTCGCCCGGCCGCCGGAGATGTCGAACACCCCGCCGGTCGAGAACGAGCACTCCTCGGAGGCGAGCCAAGCGACCAAAGCCGCGATCTCCTCGACGAGGACAAAGCGGCCCATCGGGATTTTCGACAGCATGTAGTCGATCTGCGCCTCGGTCATCTGGGCAAAGATGTCGGTGCGGGCGGCGGCCGGCGTCACGCAATTGACGCGGATCCCGGTTCCGGCCAGCTCCTTGCCGAGCGACTTCGTCAGCCCGATGACCCCGGCCTTTGCCGCGGAATAGGCCGACGCGTTCGGGTTGCCCTCCTTGCCGGCAATCGAGGCGATATTGACAATCCGACCGTAATCGCGCCGCTGCATCACCGGAAGCACGGCGCGGCAACAGTTGAAGACGCCGATCAGATCGACCTCGACGACGCGCCGCCATTCTTCGGGCGGGTATGCCGCGAGCGGAAAGTTCGGTCCGGAGATCCCGGCGTTGTTGACCAGGATGTCTGGTGCGCCGAGCCGGCCCTCGACGGCAGCAAGAGCCCGGGCGATTGTTGCCGGTTCGGTCACGTCGACGATGTCGCAGCTGGCATTGTCGACCGCACTCGCGGTTATCGCGGCGGCGTCGCGGTCGGCATCCCAGATTGCAACCTTGGCGCCGCAGCCTGAAAACCTCTCGGCGATGGCGCGGCCGATGCCGCGTGCGGCACCGGTGACGATGGCTATCCGTCCGCCCAGATCGATCCGGTTCATCGGTTCCATTTCCCCCTCAGTCGAGCAGCAGCGCCACCCGGGGAACCCGGGCCGGCATTTGCCGTTTTAGAGGCGGTCAGCGCGGGGGTACAAATGGAAGATCTGGAGCATCGCCTGACGAAGATCGGCTACCGCCGGGTGCGGCCCGACGCCGCATGCTGGCAGGTTTCGCGTCTCGAGGCAGTCGCAGCGACTGGGCCGGCGCGCTCGCCTCCTAGGCTGCGGGTTTCGGCAAACAATCGGATGCTGCGATTTTGGCTCGATCGGCTCGACGACCGAGATCGGGCTCCGCCCTATCTGATCCGCCGGGTAACCGGTTGAGGAGGCGGCGCGACCGCAGCGCACTGATCACTGCGGAAAAATGGCGAGCGGCCGAGCGATCGAGCCCCTCCATCCAGTTCTGATCGAGAAACGAAGCAAGCGCCGGCTGGCCGAGCTTAGCCTCCGAGATTATGCCGAGCAGTGACGCGGCCGCCTCATCCTCGGCGCGCGCGGGCGGCGAGAGGATCGCGACGCGCTCAGCCGCGTCGCGATCGATCGTATCAGGACCGGGTCCGAGCCCGAAATCGACAAGGTACCGGCGTTCGGGCGGGGCCACGGCAAAATGAGCGACTTCGTGAAGGATGACATACGCCTCGGTCGCCCCGTTCAGCGCTTTCCCATCCCAATTAAAAAGGCACCGCGTCCCCTCCGGATGGATCGCCATGCCGCAACGGCGCGCGAGGGACAGCGCCGCTAGGCGATGCCGCTGCGCCGCGGCTCCCGCGGCGCGATCCGGCGAGGTCGCCCGGATCCGCCGAAACACAGCACGGTGGAACGGATCGCGGAGGCCCGCCATGAACCGGTCGAGGGCGTGTTCGAGCTGCTGTCGCGGTATCGGGGTTAAGATCATTCGATGAGACAGCAAATTGCGGTCGGGGCGACAGATGAGTGCGCTGCATAGAAATGTGCAACCTTGCAAACGAAAACAGGCGGCCTCTAAGGGCCGCCTGCAGCTTTCCGAGATATATCCGGAACGGTTAGCGATCGTCGGCGTCGCGTCCCGCCGAGGCGTCCACCGCGGGATCGACCGGCACCCGAACGCCGGACAGGACCCACGCGCGCTGGCTCGGGGCAAAGCGCGGCGCCAACAATCCGTCATTGATTTCCCGAGTTACCGCGAAGCGGTTGAACACCGTCGGCGGGAGGAATAGCCGTTCATTGTTCGGGAAGCCATCCGTCGCGGTGTCGATGTCGCCTTGCGCGGCGGTGACGATGCCGTCGTCATTCCCGGACACCCGGCGGACCTCGGCGGCATAGGCGTCGAACAGCCGTTGCTGAAGATTTCGGGTACTCGGCTCGAACGAGGCCGGCCGCTCGTAGACGTCGAGATAGATTTCGTTGGCGAGGCCGCTCGGAACGCCGCGCTCGCGGAACTCGCGCTGCGCATCGACGTCGCCGTCAAACTTGTCGGGATCGCGCGGCAGGTTGGGGTTGTCGCCGACGATCTGCGGCTTGTTCTGTTCACCACTCGGCCCGGGGCCAGGGACGATCGATTGCAGCCCGCCGATCTCACCGTCCTGGAAGGTGTCCGGAACCTGACCGAAATTGTCTGGGAAGCCACCGGTGAACGGGAGTTCGTAAAGCGGGTGGATCCAATTGGTCCCCAGATAGTTGAACTCCCAATAGGAGTGAACGTCCGATTGCTGCAAGGCATTGTAGGCGCCCATGCTCTCATTGATCGGGACCACATTGGTCTGCACGTCCGGGAAGTGATCGGACGCGCTCGGGAAGTGAGGGTCTGGCCGTCGACGGTGAAGACGTTGCCCGGCTACGTTGTTGCCGGTGCCCATCCTCTTCAGTATCTCGGCATCGCGTTGGGTAATCGTTCCGAATTGCGCGTGGCCGTCGGGGCGAGGCTTGGCGACGGTGGGCACCGTGATGTCGTGGATCATCCACCCTTCATACCAACCGCTCTCGTTGTTGATGACGAACAATGGCGAGATGTCGGTGAAGACATCGTTGAAGGCGCGCGGGTTGTTAGGATCGGTCGGAAGCCCGGGCTTGGGTTCCAGGACGACACGCACGGCGCCGACCGTGGGCAGTCCGCAGTTCCCTCCGGTGGCGGTCAACTGCACGTTGCCGTCATTCACCCCGGGGATTATCGCGGTGAAGACGTTGGGTTCGAAACCGTTCGTGTCCAGCAAGTAATACTGAAACAGCTGACTGGCGCCGTCGGCTTCGGCGAACACCTGCATCGGCAGATACGTGTGCGGCCGGTTGGCCAGCTGCGCCAGCCGATCCTGCAACGCCCCGGGTAGTTTAGCGATGTCGCCGCGCGCACGGACCGCGGCTTCGTCCGCTGCGGCATTCGGATTCGGGTGACACGGTGGTGGTGGTTGCTCCGCTCGGGCGCTGCCAATTCCCAGAACTGCAGGAATTGTGACTGTTAACATGGAACAAAGCCGGACAAACCTTGCTCCATTCATTGTCTGCTGCTGCATAACGATCTCCCGGCACGTCTGTTGGTGGACGAGATCGCCGGCACCGAGAAGCGGGCGCCCGCGTCCTGGTCAATAGGGACTCGGCGGTTCAGATATTTATTCCAGAGGGCTTCGGCAGCAGCGTGTTGGTGCGCCGGAAATACCGTTATTGCAGCGCAGACGGCACTAAAATCAATTGGTTACGGCGCTCAGTGGACCCAGTAAAGTTTTCGTGAGCGGGCAGTCGGCACCGGCAAAGCGGATGGCTAGCTGGGCTTACCCGGCACCGGCGGGATCTTGGCTCTTGCGCCGTCGGGCGAGTTCTGTCGGTAGACTATCTCTGCCAGCTTGAGCAAAAGGTCACGTGGAGCATTGGCGGCAATCGCATAAGCGAGGCCGTTGTCCACCCAATAAAAGGCGTTGATGCCGCCTTGTTCGCGGAATTTGAACTCGGACTCGCCGCCGACATCGACCGAGAGGAAATAGCAGCTCAATCGCGTGCCTTTGCCGTTTTCGTACATAAAGAGTGCCGCGGGTCCGCTGTCGGCCGGCAGCAGCCGCCCGCCCATCAGCCGGAAGCCGAGCGCGGTCAGATCGGGCGCGATCAGCCGGTGACCAAGCCGCTTCGACAGCCACTGCACGAGATGCGCCTCTTCGTCGGCGCCGACCTCGACCGGATGGCGGGTTTCTACCGAAAAAGTCCGGTGCGCCGCGATGGCATCGTCGAAGACCGCACGGGCGAGCATTGCCGAGGCCGATAGGGTGAGACCCGGCAGCACGTCGCGAACAGTCCACCCGCCGATTCCGCCGAGGATCAGGAAACCGATTGCCGCAGCGACGCGGGCGAGCCGCCGCCGGCCAAGGCGCCGCCGCTCAGCGAGGAGGTAAGCAACCCGGAGGCGTGCCGGTATCGGTCCGGCGGATTGCGCATCGAAGGCGGCGCGCAACGCCTGTCGCTGGTTCGCATATTGTGACCAGCGCTCCCGCGCGTCGCGATGCGTCGCTAGATAAGTGTCTACGATCGGGGTACGCTCGGGCGGCAGGCGGCCATCGATCCGCGCCTGTAGGTCGTCGTCATCTACCGGCCGGTCCGCCGCCCTCACTTGACTCTCCTCAACGCCGCACCTCGGGACGAGCTGCTTTCGTCGAGGTCTCCGTGCATCTGGTAGCGCAGGCGCTCGCGGCCGCGCGACAGCCTGGACATCACCGTGCCGATCGGCACGCTCAATACGCGCGCGGCCTCCTCGTAGGAGAGATCCTCGACGCCGATCAAAAATAGTACCGATCGCTGCTCCTGCGGCAATGACGAAAAGGCGCGCAATAGATCGCGATGCTCGAGCGCGGAATCCTGCCCGCCATCAACGCCCGGCAACTCGGTCTCCTCGGTGAGGGTGTCGTGCAGGCCGCGCCGGCGCAAGCGATGCTGATCGGTCAAAAAGCGGTTGTACAGAATAGTGCAGAGCCAGCCCCGGAGGCTTCCGCCGGGCCGCCGCAGGTGCCAGCGCGAGAGTGCGCGTTCGAGCGTATCCTGTACGAGGTCATCGGCGCGTTCTCGATCACCGCGCAGCAGCGCGCAAGCGAAGCGGCGCAACCCGGGGATCTGCGCTTCGATCAAAGCGGCTCGGTCTGACATGGCGTCACCGTAAGACACTCTGCTGCAGGGGAGCCGCGACCAATTCCAGCCGATCGGCGACAATCCGGCCGGCGCACGGTCTCGGATCAATGTAGCCGTCATCATCACCGGTCTATTTTTCACCGTAAAATCACATTCCTGTTAACTAAGCCAGCCCAATTGGATGCTGAAGGAGCGTAAATTCGCTCTGGATCAACTTGCCGGCTTCCGCGACTGTCCGTCGCAAGGCCCCGAATGACCGCTTGGGTGCGATTGTACTTGCGGACGCGCTCGAGCACCGGCCTCTCCTCTGCGAGTTCTATGACATCGCGAGTTCGGGATTTATTCCGCGCCGTGGGGCCAGAAACCCGGCGCAATGCCCGTCAGCGAGGTTCTGTGCGCTCGGTGCTGCGTTCGACGATCTGCGGCGACGCCACGCCCATCGACACATAGATGCTCATCAGGGTTTCCACCCCGATATTGGCGGGCTTCACCCAGGCGGCCGGGACATAGATCAAAGCGCCGCCGACCGGCACCGGAGCGGACGGGACGAGGACTACATGATAGCGCTCTCCACCGATCATGATCGGCTTTGGCATCGGCAACAGTCCGAGAACCCCGGCGCCGCCGTCGCCGCCGAAAAAGCACCAGACCGGGCTCATGCTCTTGAGGCCCTCCTGGTCTTTTCGGTCCATGACTGCAACAAACCGCTTGGTGACATCGTAAAGATTGCCGACAAACGGGATTCGCTGCATCAACGAGTTCGATTAAATGACGAACCCGGCTTTCCAGTCGGGACTCGACGCCCAGCCCGAGCAAATAAATCAACCCGACCACGATGACTGCGCCGAGCGCGTAGGCCGCGACAGGTGAGTCCGAAAGGGGGAACCCGATCGAGATCAAGATCCGCCCGATCGCACTGTCCGGACCGACGTATCCGTAGATAAAGGTGCCGACCCATACGATGACGGTGATCGTCACGGCGAGCGGGAGCAGGACAAGAAATCCTGCCAAGAAGGTCCGGAAGCGAGTGATCATCGAACGGCGACCGCCGAACACGCCAAGAGTGAATACCTTGGCGGCTGAGTCATTCGGCGGCTTTGTCGGGTACGGTGCTGCGAGGTAGGGCGGGTCTGGGTGGTCTGGACAGGTTTTTGACCCGCTCGCGCAGGGTTTGGAACAGCACGTAGAGGCCCGGGATCACAAAGATGCCGAGAAAGCTCGCGGCGACCATTCCGCCGAACACCGCGGTACCGACCGCTCGGATCGTCGCGGCGCCAGCCCCGGACGCGATGACAAGCGGCACCAATCCGGCAATGAACGCGAAGGAGGTCATCATCACGGCGCGAAACCGCAATCTAGCGGCTTCGATTGCGGCTGCGACGATCTCCTGTCCCTCGCGCCGCTGCTCCATCGCAAACTCGATGATCAAAATGGCGTTTTTGGCGGCGAGTGCGATCAGCACGACAATGCCGATCTGCGCATAGATGTTGTTGTCGAGCTCGAACAGCTTCAGCGCGGCCATTGCGCCAAACAGGCCGACAACGACCGACAGCAATGCGGCTACCGGTATCGTCCAGCTCTCGTAAAGGCCGACGAGAAACAGGTAGGCAAAGACGATCGCCAGACCGAGGATCGAGCCGGTCTGCCCTGCCGCCGCCTTTTCCTGCAGCGCCGTGCCGGTCCATTCGTATGAAAAGCCGTGCGGCAGCGTGGCGGCGGCGACCGCCTCCATCGCCGCCATCGCCTCGCCCGACGAGTGACCGGGAGCGGGCCCGCCATTGATCGTAACCGAGCGCCGGTTATTGTAACGGACGATAGAAGATGGAGCAGTGATCAGCTCGACATCGGCGACCGTACGCAAGGGGATCAGATCGCCCTGCGAGGTGCGGACGCGCACTCGAAAGATATCCTCGACATTTTTGCGATCGGTTGCGTCCGCCTGAACCTTGACCTGCCAGGTGCGGCCGAAGCGATTGAAGTCGTTGACGTAGGTGCCGCCCATCGCGGTCTGCAACGCGCTGAAGATGTCGCCGATCGACACTCCCAAAGTCTCGGCGCGCTCGCGGTCGAGCTTCAGATAGACCTGCGGCGTCGAGGCGCCATAGGTCGTGTAGACACCGGCCAATGCCGGGTTCTGATTGGCGGCGATGACGAGCCCGTCTGCCACAGCTGCGAGATCCTTCGGTGCCGCACCCGCGAGGCTCTGCAGCTGCAATTCGAAGCCGGCGGCATTCCCCAGTCCGCTAATTGGCGGCATGTTGAAAGCGATGACATTGGCGGTCGCGATCGTCCGAAACAACGAATTGACCTCGGCCAATGCCGAGAAGACCGATAGCGACTTGTCTGTCCTTTCGTCGAACGGCTTCAGCCCGATGATGGCGAGGGCCTTGTTCGGCAGGGCGAGGCCATCAATCAAGCTATAGCCGGCGACGGTGAGCACGCTTTGGGTCCAGGGCCGGTCGCGGATCATGCCCTCGACCTCCTCCACGACCCGGCTCGTTCGGTTCAGCGAGGCGGCATCCGGCAGCTGGACCTCGGCGAAAAACGCACCCTGGTCCTCTTCGGGAAGGAAGCCGGTCGGCACGATTTTTGTCAGCCAGCCGGTCCCCAAGGCAAAGGCGAGTACCAGCGCTGCGGTGATCAGCGCGCGGCGCGCCAGTGGCCGCACCAGTCCCACATACCCGTCGCGGCTCCTGTCGATGCCGCGCTGAAGCCAGGCGATAAGCCCCCGTCGAGGACCGCGGTGCCGCAACAAAACCGCGCACAAAGCCGGCGACAGGCTCAGCGCATTGATCGCCGAGATCAGCATCGACACCGAGACGGCCACCGCAAATTGCTGGTAGAGCTGGCCGGTGATGCCGGGGATGAAAGCAGTCGGCACGAACACTGAAAGCAGCACGAGCGTGATCGCGATGATCGGCGCGGTGACCAACGACATCGCCTTTTCCGCTGCTTCGGCGGGTGTCGCCTCAGGCTCCGTCTCGAGGATATGCTCGACCGCTTCAACGACGACGATTGCGTCGTCAACGACAATGCCAATCGCCAGCACCAGCGCAAGGAGCGAAATCGTGTTGGCCGAGAAACCGAGCGCCAACATAACCGCGAACGTCCCCACGAGCGCAACCGGCACGGCGATGATCGGGATCAGCGTCGCGCGCAGGCTCCCGAGGAAGATGAAGACAACGACGCCGACGAGCACAAAGGCTTCGAGCAAAGTCTTCGCGACCTTGTGGATCATCGCGTTGACGAAGACCGTCGTGTCGTACATCACGTCATAGGCGACGTCCTCGGGCAGAAGGGGCTCCATTTCCTTCAGCGCCTTTTTTACGCCTGCGGCGACCGCGATCGCGTTGGCGCCAGGTGACTGATAAATAGCGATGGCCTCGCCGGGCCGGCCGTTGTAGCGCGCGAGGCTGTCGGCCGTTTTCGAGCCGAGCTCGGCGCGGGCGATGTCCTTGATGCGGACAACCCCGCCATCGGGGCTGGCGCGGACGATGATATTGTTGAACTCCTCGACCGTGGTCAGCCGCCCTTGGGTGCTGATGTTCAGCTGAAATTCGACCTCGGGCACGAGCGGCGCCGCGCCGACGCGGCCGACCGGGGCCTGGATGTTCTGCGAGTTGAGCGCATTGATGACGTCCTTGGGAGTGATGCCGAGACTGGCCATGCGGTCGAGATTGAGCCAGATCCGCATCGAGTATTCGAGATCACCCCACTGGCTCGCATCGCCCACGCCGCGCACTCGCTTCAAGGTGTCGACCATGTTGATCTTGGCGTAATTCGACAGGAACAGAGCGTCGCGGCTGCCCTTGGGCGAATAGACTGCGACCACCTGCAGCAGTGAGGTCGACTGCTTCTTGGTCGTGACGCCATTGCGCTGCACTTCGGGCGGCAATAGAGCAAGCGCTTGGTTGACCCGGTTGGTGGTGTTGACGGTGTTGAGGTCAGGGTCGCTGCCGACCTCGAAGGTAACGTTGAGCGTGTAGGTTCCGTCACCGCCTGAGGTCGATTTCATGTAGATCATCCGCTCGACGCCGTTAACTTGCGCCTCGATGACCTGCGCGACGCTTTCCTCGACGGCCGCAGCCGATGCGCCGGGATAGAGCGCGGTCACCTGCACTTGCGGCGGGACGATATCGGGGAACTGTGCAACCGGCAGCGCGCGGAGCGCGATGACGCCGGCAATCGAAATGACCACCGCGATGACGATGGCGAGCCGTGGCCGGTGGATGAAGACGGACGAGATCATCGAGGCATGGCCCTTGTCAGCCGGCCGGCGGGGGCGCCAGCTGGGGCGCTACGGTCATCCCCGCGCGAACGCGCTGCTGCCCCTGCACCACGACGCGTTCGCCCGGCTTCAGTCCTTCATCGACGACCGCGAGCCCCTCGCGGCCGGTGCCGAGGCGCAGGCGGCGCTGCTCTACCTTGTCGTCTTGACCGACGACAAAGACATAAGGACCGGTTTGGTCTATCGCGATGGCCGATTGCGGGATCACCACCACCTTGTCGCCGCCCTTCTCCTCGATGATGACGCGGACCGTCTGCCCGTTGGTCAGAACGTCGTCCGGGTTGGGGAACATCGCCCGGACCGTCTGCCCGTCGGTGCGCGGGTTGACCTGGACGTCGAGAAAGTCGATGCGCCCCTGCTCGGCATAAAGCGACCCGTCGGCCAGCTTCACGCGGGCTCGCACCTTCCCGTTCGAATCCGAATCACGGCGCGCATCGAGCATCTCGCGCTGGGTCACCGAAAACAGCACCTGCATCGGGTTCTCTTGGACGATGGTCGCCAGAACACCCGTGTCTGGGCCGATCAGATTGCCGGGCGAGACGGCGGCGCGCCCGATCCTTCCGGCGATCGGCGATTTGATCTCAGTGTAGGAGAGCTGGATTTGCGCATCGCGGAGGTTCGCCTCGGCCTCCATCACCGCGGCCTTCGCCTGACCCTGCTCGGCGGTGCGCTGGTCGAGACTGGCGAGCGGAGTGTTACCCTTCTTGGCGAGTTCGGCAGTGCGCACCAACTGTTGATCAGCGTTGCTGAGTGTTGCCTCGGCCGAGGCGAGCTGCGCCTTGCGCTGATCGACCGCGGCTACGAACGGTTCCTTCTCGATCGTGAAGACCACCTGGTCTTTCTTGACCTCGTCGCCATCCTTGAACAGGCGGGGGCCAAGGAATCCCTGCACGCGCGCCCGCAGATCGACTTTTTCGAGCGCCTCGGCGCGCCCGACAAACTCGAACTGTTTGGTCATCGAGCGCAACTCGGCCGGCTGAACCATGACCGCCGGCGGCGGCGCGGATTGCTGCGCCTTTACCGGAATGCCGATCAGGATCACAAGCTGCACGGCGAAAGCCGCAAAAATCGACCTTGCCTTCATCACATCCCCGTCACCAGCCGATAGATCAGGCCGGAAAGGAAGCTACTCCAACCGGGTCGGGCATCCGAGCGGTACTTTCAGCACGTCCCGGACCGGCTGAAACCGATGTCGCAAATGGCCGGTGGTCTTTTGACGTTCCTATGACAGGCGCGGCACCGTTCGAGTTTAATTCAATACTGTCACCTTGCCACTGACCAGGTCGTAATAACTGCCGACGATTTTCAGCCGCTGCTGCTTGATGTGTTCGGCGAAAACGGGTGACGACTGCCGCAGCAGCGCCGTCTGGATCTCGGCATTGGCCTTGATCGCCGCTTCGAGGTCGCGCCCGGCCCGGTCGATCGCCGGGCGAATGTAGGGGTAGAGCGCGCTGATCTGCCCGGGCACCGCTTTGGCCTCGATCGAGGCTTTGACCGCGCCGCAATTGGCATGGCCCAACACCATTATGACCGCAGTGCCAAGGACCGCGACGCCGTATTCGAGGCTCGCAATGATTGCCGAAGTCGCGATATTTCCGGCAACCCGAGTGACGAAGAGGTGCCCGATGCTCTGATCGAATATCAGTTCGACGGGTACCCGTGAATTGGCGCAGGACAACAGCGCAGCAAACGGCTCCTGTTTTTCAACCGTCTTGGCCTTTAGGATGCCGAGATCCTCGTCGAACGAGGTCATGCGGCCCTCGGCAAAGCGCCGGTTGCCGTCGACCAGCTGCTGCAGCGCCGCCTCGGGGCTCAGCGGAGTTTGCCCAGACGCGCCAGGCTCCATGCCCAGTGCGGCGACTACCGCCGCAGCTGCTGGCAGCGTCGCACGAAGGAATTCGCGCCGCGAATGGGTCATCGAAAAATTCCTATGTTGCTCAGTGGGCGAGCTTGAGGGCGACCACTCCGAAGATGATCAGCACAACGCCGAGATAGCGCGCTAGGCTGCCCGGGTCGCCAAACAGCCAAACCCCGATCAAAAAGGTTCCGGCGGCGCCAATGCCGGTCCACACGGCGTAGGCCGTCCCGAGTGCAATCTCCTTCTGCGCCAAATACAGCAGCACGCCGCTCGCCGCCAGTGAGACGACGGCCAGCGCAACCCCGACAATCGGTCGGCCCGGCTGTTGCGCCCATTTCAGTCCAACCGGCCAGCCGATTTCGCATAACCCCGCGATGAAAAGATAGAGCCAACTCATCCGAGGCCAACCAGCCGGGCGCTCTCGGCCCATAAGCGCCGCGCGAGGTCCGCGTCAAGCGCCACCGGGTCCGGGTAGGCCAGTGCTCTGCGCACGACATAGCCGCCGTGAAACGGGCTAGGGTCGGGCACCGTCGCCAGGAATATCGGTGTCTCGGCACCCCTCTCGGGGCTGATCATAAACGGCTTCAACAGCCGCCATCCGAACTCGACAAGCCCGCCACGCTGGCCGATCGCCGTGGCGACAACACCGGGATGAAGCGACGCCGCGACAACCTCGCTCGGGTTCAGTCGCGTCGCAAGTTCCCGGGCGAAAAGAATGTTGCACAGCTTGGAGCGGCCATAAGCCTTTGTGGTTGTCCAGTCGCCAGGGCGGGTCAGACTGCCAATGTCAATTCGGTTGCGGCGATGGGCGTCCGAGGCAACAATGATGATGCGCGCCGGCGCCGAGGCTTTGAGGCGGTCGAGCAATAAATTCGTCAGCAGGAACGGCGCGAGGTGATTGACTGCGAAGGTCAGCTCGTACCCGTCGGCCGATAGTCGGTATTTCGGCGAAAGCAATCCGGCGTTGTTGACGAGCACATCGAGTCGGTCATGCGTCCCGAGGAACTCATCCGCTAGTCGGCGCACCTCGGCGAGCCGCGAGAAATCGGCGACGGCGATATCGATCCGGTCCGAACCCGAACGTTCAGTCGCGAACCGGCGCGCCGCCTCGGTACGAGCGCGGTCACGACCGACCATGAGGACGTGCATACCATTGCGGGCGAGGCCGAGCGTGGTGTGCAGCCCGATGCCGGAGCTAGCTCCGGTTACCACCGCGACCGGCTGCGCAGCGCTCTTAGCCACGGATACTCCGGCGCGGCTAAGGGTACTTTCTCACACTCTGTCGAGCCCAAAGGCCCAGCGCCGGGCGATCTGGTGCCCAATTGCCAGGGGCGGCGGCAATGTCACGACGTCCGGCGCCGAGTCGTCGGACCTCGACCGTTCGACCATTGCCCGCACCTCGTCGCGCCCAAACCAACGCGCTTCGGCGATCTCGTCGGGGTCGATTGTGATTTCCTCGCTCAGCGCCTCGGCGAGAAAACCCATCATCAGGCTCGACGGAAACGGCCAGGGCTGCGACGCCAAGTAGCGCACCCGTCCAATCTGAATCCCGGACTCTTCCAATATCTCTCGCCGCACAGCCTCCTCCAAAGTCTCACCCGGCTCCATAAAGCCGGCGAGACAGGAAAAGCGGGTGCCGACCCGCCGGCGGCCGCGGCCGAGCAGGCATCGCTCGCCCCTGACAGCGAGCATGATGACCACCGGATCGACGCGCGGAAAATGGTGGGCTTGGCAATTCGGGCAATGCCGAACCCATCCTCCAGAGGCGACGACGCTCGGAGTTCCGCACTGCGCACAAAACCGATGCCGAGCGTGCCAGTCGATCAGCGAGCGCGCCTCGGCGAGGATCGCCGCTTCACCGCCATCGATCAGCGGAGCGACCGTACGGGCGTCCATCGCCGCGCCATCTGCGTCAGGCGCGGTCTCTCTCAAGGTCGCATCGAGCGCAAAATAGGCACGTCCGTCGCGGGTCCCTAGCAGGATCAGGGTGGCGCCTTCGTCGATCAGCGACCGCCATGGCGCGACGCTTTGCCAATCGAGGGCCGCCGCGGAAGAATGGCGAACATGTGGCTTGAGGCCGTGCAGCGGCAGCAGCCGGGTCTCCGGGTCCTGCAGCAACGAGGCGACCCAGCCGGCATCCTGCCGGCGCTGGCTGACGCGGTCGAGCGGGTTGCCCGCAAAGCAATAGATCTCTTCCATCGCCGCACCATACCGCGTTGGTATGGGTCTTAGTCAAATGCGGTCGGCGGCAGTGGCGCGATTACGGAACTCACCTGTCGCCGGAATGTGCTAGACGACACGTGGAAGACCGAAACCGAGGATGTCCAGGCGCGTTTCCTGACGAATCACTCCGGGCTCGCGGGACGTGATGTTGCTTGCAACTTGGCTTCTCCACTCGATCAGACTGGCCGCGGCGCTCGGTATGGCGCTGTTGGCGATGCAGGCCCCTGCGCTAACGCGCGAGTACCAGGCGGCGCTGCTGCAACTGGTGCGCAGCTCCGACCAGGAGATCGCGCAGCGCAAGGCCTCCGCGGAGCGGTTCTACGGGATCGCGCCCGGCGAGGATGAAGACCGCTTTCTCGACCAGCTGCGCGCCGTCGAGCCCTCAAATGCGGAGACCCTCGCGAGCGCGCTCAGCCGCCAGCGCGGCCTGCGGGCATCCTATGACCGGATCGAGCACAGCCCGGAACTGTTGCGTCCGATCGCGGCCGCCAGCGATGTCGCCGGTGATCAAGGGGGGCGGCGGCGTCAGATCGCCGAGACGGTGTTCGACAGCTTTACCCCCCAGCTCGACCTGTCCTTCGCTGCAGCCGTCTATGGCCTCGTCGGGTTGTTCCTCGGATCGCTGATCGGTGAACTGCTGACGGCGGCTCTTCTTCCGCGGCGCCGTGTGGCGGAATAAGACCGTTGGTCTAAGAATGGCGACGGGGTCTCGTAGACCTTTGCCGCAGTTGGTAACATCACGCCGGCATGCAAGGAGACGCGCCATGGTCTTGACAGAGCGTATCGCGGAATTTCACGACGATCTGACGAATTGGCGGCGCGACATCCATGCGCATCCCGAACTTGGGTTCGAGGAACAGCGGACCTCCGATCTCGTCGCGCAAAAGCTCGCGGAATTCGGCTTCGAGGTGCATCGCGGCATCGGCCGGACGGGTGTCGTCGGCCGGCTGCGCGCCGGCAATTCGCCGCGTTCGATCGGGCTGCGGGCGGATATGGACGCGCTGCCGATCGAGGAAGCCACCAACCTCGCCTACCGCTCGCGCCATGCCCGGCGAATGCATGCCTGTGGGCATGACGGCCATACGGCGATGCTGCTCGGCGCCGCCCGCTATCTCGCCGAGACGCGCAATTTCGACGGCACCGTGCATCTGATCTTCCAGCCGGCGGAAGAGGGGCTCGGCGGCGGCCGGGCAATGGTCGAGGACGGGCTGTTCGATCGCTTTCCCTGCGAGGCGATCTTCGGCATGCATAACCGGCCGGGGTTGGCCGTCGGCAAATTCCAGATCCGAACCGGCCCGATGATGGCGGGCGGCGCCTATTTCGACATTGCGGTCACCGGCCGCGGCGCGCATGGCGCTCGGCCTGAAGCGGGGATCGATCCGGTGATCATCGCGAGCCATATCACGACGGCGTTGCAGACCATCGTCTCACGCAATGTCCGGCCGCTCGACACGGCGGTCCTCAGCGTCACCCAGATCCACGCCGGCGATGCCTACAATGTGATCCCCGAGCAGGCCTTTATCCGCGGTACCGCACGCGCCTTTGCCCCCGAGACATTGGCGCTGATCGAACAGAATATGGGTCGTATTGCCTCCGGTGTCGCAAGCGGGTTCGGCGCGACGGCGGAGCTCGATTTCCGCATCCTGTTCCCGCCGCTGGTGAACGACGCCGCCGAGGCCGAATTCATCGCCGAGACCGCCGCCGAGCTGGTCGGCGCCGATAACGTCAATCGCGACGGCAATCTCGTGATGGCGTCCGAGGATTTCTCGTACATGCTGAACCGCCGGCCCGGCGCCTATATCCAGATCGGCAACGGCGACGGGCCTGGCGGCTGCGAGGTTCACAACCCCGGTTACGACTTCAACGACGCCGCGCTGCCGTTCGGCGCCAGCCTCTTCGCCAGGCTGGCCGAGCGCAAGCTGGCGCGTGGCTGAGTACCCTACGCCGGGGCTGGGATGGCGCGTTGGTTGTACATGATCTTGCGCATCTGCGCCCGCTCCTCGTCCGTCAATGTGGCGGGGTCGACGCGCAGATTGTTGCCGGTCTCCATCCCGCGCTTGACCGCCGGACGGCTGCCGATCTCGTCGAACCAGCGCTTGAAGTGTTTGAACTCGCTGATGTCCTGTCCTTGCGCCTCGGCGCTGACGGTCCACGGATAGGAGATCATGTCGGCGATCGTATATTCGTTGCCGGCGAGATACCGGCGGTCGTAGAGCCGGTTGTTCATGACCCCGTAGAGCCGGTTCGCCTCGTCGGTGAAGCGGCGGATGGCGTAGGTCAGATCGCCCGCCTCGGGGCCGGCACGGCGGAAATGGCCGCACTCGCCGAGCTTCGGGCCCTGATTGGCCATCTGCCAGATGACCCACTGGGAGACTTCGTTTTTGCCGCGCAAATCTTGCGGGAAAAAGCGTGCCTCCTTTTCGGCCAGATACATCATGATGGCGCCTGATTCGAAGATGCTGAGCGGCGCCCCGCCATCCTTTGGGTTGTGATCGACCAGCACCGGCATGCGGTGGTTGGGATTGATCTTCAGAAATTCGGGCTTGAACTGGTCGCCGCGCCCGATGTTGCACGGCACCAGATTGTAGTCGAGACCCAGTTCCTCGAGCAGGATTGTGACCTTCTTGCCATTCGGTGTCGGCCAAAAATGCAGATCCAGCATCGCTAGTCCTTTCGAAGGAGGAGTTCGAATTCCACGGGAACGATAACGCCCTGTCGCTAACCTGTCACCGACCGCAGCAAAGGCCCTGGTCTCGCCCTTCTCGGGCGGCGGCGCAGCTTGCTATTCGCGTCGGAACGTCACGACCAGGACGTCGCGATAGGCCGGATGCCGCGGATCGAGCGGCATGACTGGGGTCACGCCGTGATAGACGCGACTGTCGTCGACCAATGCCGCGTCGAGCGCGGCGGCTAGGGTAAAGCTGCCGAGCGGGCGCTTGACCAGATCGTAGATCGTGGTTTCGCCGCTTGCGACATTCTCCCGGCGCACCATCAGCACCAACACCCAGTCGACCCCGTCGCGGTGCATGCCTTCCGGCGTCGGGTGGCCTTCCTGGCCGGCCCGGGCCTCGATGCGAAACTGATGTATCTCGACATGCCACGCCGGAGGCCGCAGCTCCGCTGGCGTCAGCCGGTCAAACAACGCGTGGCTGGTCCGCAAGATGGCCATTAGTGCCGGGTGGCAGGCGACGGTCTCGACGACCGGCTCGAACCAGCGCTCGAGCCCGCCGTTCAGCTGGTTGTAGTCACGGCTCTGATAGTGCGGCTGATGCGGTTTGCGGACGATTCCGCCGGGCGCGGCGCGGAACGCTGCAAAGCGGCGGCGGCGGTAGCGGCCGCCGTCGGCCATGTAGGTATCGACGCCGAGGTCATCCCAGCTGACGGCGAAGTCATCCCAATCGCGCAGGCCCGCCTGATCCAATAGCTGGCCCATCTCCGGTGCCTGGACGAAGGCGAAGCCGTCACGCCGGATCGCGTCGGCGAGCGGGACCAGCAATTCCGTCATCGCGGCATCCTCGACCTGCAAACTCCATCCGATATGGGCGCATCCTGTACAAGTACATCCAGCGACGGCCCGCGTAACCGCGCCTTAACCATAAGAGCCTATACATGTTGCGATTTTGAGGTTCGCCAAAGGGTGGGAAATATGCAAGGAAGTTCGGCCAGTCGTTCAAGTCGCGGATTTCTTTGCACCGCCGCCCTGGCAACGCTAGTGGTGGTGTTCATGCCTCCTTCGAGCATCGCCAGCTGCGGCGCGGCCGCCGACGAGGTCGACGCCAGCTGCTACAACGGAAATCTGCAGGCCGCCGTCGCAGACGCGTTGACTTCCGATCGTCCGCTGCTGCTCCCTTCCGGCACGTACCCGATCGACCAGACCCTGGTGATCGATTATACGAGTCGCGCCGATTCGGGGTTTCGGATCGTTTCGCAGGGCGCTCGAATCGACGGCACTGCCATCCATAATGGACCAGCTCTCGCCATCATCTGCTCGGGCGGGTCGGCGGCGAAACCGAGGGGCTGCTTTTATTTCCACGAGGAGGGCACCCTCTTCATCAACGCCGATATTCCGGATTACGCGGTTCGTTTCGGGCTCGATGATTTTTCAGATGCCCACAACTCGGCAAAGATCGACCACTTGATCGTCAACAACCGCAACCAGACCGCGACCGCGAGCGGCGTGCGACTCAATTTTGTCTTGAATTCGGAGCTCTATTTGGTGTCCGATGCGGGCGGTGGAGGCGCCGGGCTTGACCTTGAGCAGGTCCAGTTCTCCAGGCTCAGCGGCGCTGCCTCGGCGACCAATGGGATCGCGATGCAGATCCAGGGCGGCTACACGATGGCCAACACGATCGAGGCGATGGACCTCGAGGTCGCCCGGGTTTGCCTGGTGATCGCTTCGCCGACGGCCAATCACAACACCTTCATCTCGCCCTATTTCGCCTGTCCGACGGCCCTCGTCGCGCTGAACGGCTCGTCCAACCTGCTGCTCAATGCGCTCTATGCCGGGACCCCGGCAGCGAGCCCGGGACCGCAAATCGGCATTGTCACGCTGCCCTGATCGGCGGTCGGACCAGCCCCTAACCTCGGCTTGTCATACGGCCTCGGCAACGACGCGAAGCGCCTCCGGGGTCGCTCCGACGAGGAGCAATGAACCCACACGGTGATCCTTCGCGATTTCCTTCCAGGCCTCTAGGCGATCCCTGATCTGCTCCTTGGGTCCGACCAGGGAGATCTCGTCGATCAGCTTGTCGGGCACCGCTGCTTCCGCCTCCTTGCGCCGGCCGGCGAGATAATGGTCCTGGATCTCGACGGCGGCCGCCTCGTAACCGAAGCGCTTGGCCAGGTCGTTGTAGTAATTCTTCGAGCGTGCTCCCATGCCGCCGATATAGAGGGCGAGCTGCGGCCTGATCTTGTCGCGACAGGCCGCGAGATCCTCGCCCATCGCTACCCGGACGTAGGGAATGATGTCGAAATCGGCGAGGGTCTTGCCATTCCCGGCCTTGGCTATTCCCTGGAGCACCGGAGCGGTGATCGTCTCGGCCTTCTCCGGCGCCATGAAGAACGGCAAGACGCCGTCCGCCACCTCGCCGGCGGTGCGCAGCCCGGCCGGCGCGATCGAGGCGGTATAGATCTTCAAGCTCGGATCGCCGTGTATGATGCTGCGCAACGGCTTGCCGAGGCCGGTGGCACCGGGGCCACGCATACGGAATTTGGTAGTGCTCGCCGTGATATTCGAGCGGCGCCTTGCGCTCCAAGATCTTACGGATGATCGCAATGTACTCGCGGGTGCGGCGGAGCGGCTTGCCAAACGGCACGCCGTGCCAGCCCTCGACCACTTGCGGCCCCGACGGGCCGATCCCGCAGAGAAAACGGTTGCCCGAAAGCGCCTGCAAGGTCATCGCCGTCATCGCTGCGCAGGCCGGGGTTCGCGCCGGGATCTGCATGATGCTGGTGCCGGCCTTGATCTTTGTGGTTTGCGCCAGGACCCAGGCGACCGGCGTCACCGCGTCGGTACCGTAGGCCTCGCCGCACCACACCGCCTCGTAGCCAAGCCGCTGCGCCTCCCACACCGTCTCCATATCGATGCCCGACCCAGCCGACACTCTGAGGGTGATGGCAAGCTTCATTGCCGGGTGCCCTCCACGACGCGGGCAACTCGTTCGACGGCCTGCAGCCAAGTTTCGAGCTCACGCTCGGCGGGCTCCACGAGGACGTGTTCGATACCTGCCGCGCCATAGGCGGCGAGGCGCGCGCCGAGAGCGCCGTCATCCTTCCCGTCCCAGCCATAGCGCACCGATATGCTGAAGTCGGGCTCGGGCCGCTGCTCGCGCAATCGGCGCACGATCGGCAACGCCTCCTCGGGCACGAGTCGCGAGCCGTGCCACCCGTCGGCGAGACGGACAGCGCGGGCGAGCGCCGCTTGCGAGCTGCCGCCAATCCAGATCGGGATCGGCTTTACTGGCTGCGGCAGCATGCGCATGTCCTCGATGACGGCAGGGATGTGACGCGCCGGGAAGGTGACCGGGTCCTGGCTCCACACCGCGCGCATCATCGCGATCCCCTCGTCCATCCGCCGGCCGCGTTCGCGGAACGGCACGCCGAGCGCGGCGAATTCGGCCTCCATCCAGCCGACCCCGGCACCGAGGATCAGCCGCCCCTCCGAGAGGTTCTGCAACGTCGCCAGCTCCTTGGCGAGCGGCAATGGATGGCGCATCGGCAACACCAGGACACTGGTGCCGAGCCGGATCTTCTTGGTGAATGCCGCCGCCCAGGTCAGGGTGAGGACCGGATCGTAAAAGATCGCCGAGGGCGGGTAGGGCGCCCCTTTCGGGATGATGATGTGTTCGCTCGACCAGGCGTCGGCAAAGCCCAGCTCCTCGGCCTGGATCGCCGCGCGCCGGATCGCCTCCGGCCCGGCCTTGCGTCCGATGTGAGGCAGATGAATCCCGACCCGCATGGCTCGTCCTTGAGAAATGGCCATCACTCTAAACTGCGGCCGTGGACCGCTCGGATGCAAGCGCGCCGGCAGCGTTCTCTTGTGAACCGAAGAGGCCCTCGGTCGGCGCGCGCATTTTTTCTTCCAACGCGATGCGCGCTGTGGCGCGCTCGTCGTCTTCGACGCTCGCTGAGGCGCCCATGCCAGAGAGATGCGTCCTTAGGTCAATCGGCAGCGGAAGACCCCGATCACCTGTCCAGGAGACGTCGATTTTCTTTACACATCCTCGTGCTGACGGAAGGCCACATAAGCCGCATCGCCGGAAGTTGAGCTCTGTCACCTCCGAAAAAGACAAGCAAAGAACGAGTTCCTGTTACGGCCAGCATCTCATCAAACGAACGGTCACGAAGGGAACTTGGGGTTACACTCGATTTACGTGTCATATCTTTTTACACATCAAATTTTGATAACCATAAAATCTCTTATTTTTGCACATCATATCAAATTGGCACACGGTTTGCGTGTTAGGTGAGGTCGAATATTCGTTCGGAGGAATGACAATGAGTTCATCGCGTACATTCATCACCGGGCTGCTGAGTTGCGCAGCGATCCTGGCAGCTTCAGCGGCGGTGGATAGCGCCGGCGCGATCGATATCGTGAACGGCGATGTCATGGCCTCGACAAACAACGGGACGGTCACGGTTTACGATCAAAACCTGAACTTCGTCGAGACGCTCAACACCGGGCTCGGCGGCTTCACCACCGGATCGGTCAATCACAACGGCACCTTTTATGTCACCGATTTTTCCGCCGGTGCAGTCTCGACATTCAATGACAGCGGCTCGACCCTCGGCCCCACATTCGGCAGCGGCTACCCCATTCCCGAGGATGTTCTCTTCAGGGCAGCTGGCGACGCCGTCGTCACCAGCGTGGGCGGTGGCGGACTGACGCATATCTCTTCCGCCGGTGCAAACCTGGGCTCGTTTATCTCCGGGACCAGGACCGATTGGGAGGATCTCTCGGCCGATCAGACAACGATGCTTTATACGGACGAGAGTTCGACCATCCATCGGGCCGATCTGAACACCAACACCCATCTTAGCGATTTCGGCTCGACCTTCGGTACCAACGGTTTTGCCCTGCGCATTCTTGCGAACGGTGACGTGCTGGTTGCCGCGGGGAACGAGATCAATCTGCTTTCGCCCACGGACGTCCTGCTGAAGAGCTACAATGATGCTTCTCTGGCGGGTTCTGAATGGTTCGCGCTCAACATCGATCCAAATGGCACATCTTTCTGGAGCGGCGATATCAACAGCGGCGAGATCGCCCAATTCGATATTGCGACCGGCAATCTTCTCCAAAAGAGATTGACGTGCGGCGGCGGGTGCCTCTTTGGCCTTTCGGTGGTCGGCGAGCAGATAATCTCCAATCCCAACCCGGCCCCCGAGCCCGCGAGCCTCGCTCTACTCGGCTCGGCACTTGTCGGATTCGCCGCCCTCCGCCGGCGCAAGCGGCGGATCATCTAGCATCTGTCCCGAAGCTTTCTGGGCCCGAGTTCTATCCCGGGCCCACCGCTGTAGGTTGGCGATCCAGCCCTTTCAGGTGCTGCATCGTAGGAGCAGGAGAGTAGTCTCTCGGACCTTCTTCGACATGGTGTCTCGACTGACGCTCTGGATCGCCGGAGATTGCACCGATCGGACTTGCCGCAAGCTCCGGCGCGGACCATTCTGGTCCCGGCGGGAAACGAGGAGGGGCAATGGCGGAGAACCTTCCGCGGGACGGCTTGGTCGCGGTCGTAAAACGCGATTGTCCGACCTGCGTGCTGGCGGCGCGGGTCCTCGGCGATCTGGCGCGCGATGCCGGGTTGACCGTCTACACCCAGGACGACCCGTCGTTTCCTGAGACCGTGCCGGGGCGCATCGACGACACTTCACTCGACGTGTCGCATCGCCTCAAGATTGAGATCGTGCCGACTTTGATCCGGTTCGCCGAGGGCGGCGAGGTCGACCGCACGTATGGCTGGGACCGCAGCGGGTGGGAGCGATTGAGCGGCATCGCCGGGCTCGGCCTGGATCTGCCGGAGGCGCGCCCCGGCTGCGGCGCCAAGAATGTCGAGCCAGGCGCGATCGAGCGGCTGAAGATCCGCTTCAACGAAACCGGGCTCAAGTCCCGCCGCATTGCGATCGGCGAGGACGAGGACGAGCATGAAGCGATGTTCGCGCGCGGCTGGTCTGACGGCCTGCCATTGGTGCCGCCGACCGAGGAGCGCGTGTTGCGCATCCTCGACGGCACCAGCCGAGACCCGCAGGAGGTGCTTGGGTCTGGTGCCACCCGACCTCGCCCCGGCAACTGTCGAGAAGGTCGCGATCAACGCGGTGATGGCCGGCTGCAAGCCGGAATATCTGCCGGTCGTGCTGGCCGCGGTCGAGGCGGTGCTCGACGAGCAGTTCGCGATGCACGGCGTGCTGGCGACGACAATGTTTGTCGGGCCGGTCGTTGTCGTCAACGGCCCGATTCGGCGCCGCATCGGCATGAACGCCAAGGGCAATGCGCTGGGCCAAGGCAACCGCGCCAATGGCGCGATCGGCCGCGCCTTGCAATTGGTGATCCGCAATGTCGGCGGCGGCCGGCCGCAGGAGGTCGACCGCGCGACATTGGGCAATCCCGGCAAATATACCTATTGCTTTGCCGAGGACGAGGAGGGATCGAGCTGGGAGCCGTTGTCGGTCGAGCGCGGCGTGCAGCCGGGCCAGTCGGCGGTGACGGTGTTCGCCGGCTTTGGCCTGCAGGGCGTCGTCGACCAGAAATCGCGCGACCCCGAGAGCCTGTCGCGCAGCTTTGCCGGCTCGCTGAAGGCGATCCACAACGTCAAATCGGCGCCCTCTTGCGACGCGCTGCTGGTGGTCTGCCCGGAGCATCATCGCACCTTCCAGCAATGCCGGCTGGTCGAAGGCACGGCTCTACGAAGAGCTCTACAAGCTGTGCGAGATCCCAGGCGACGAGCTCGTCGCCGGGGCCAAGGGCATTGCCGAAGGCGGTCCGCCTTCGCTCGCCGGCAAGACCGTCAACAAGTTCCGTCCAGGCGGGCTGATGATCGTCCGCGCCGGCGGCGATGCCGGGATGTTCTCCGGCATCATCGGCGGCTGGTCCGCGGGCGGTCCCCGCGGCAGTCTTCCCGTAACCAAGGAGGTTCAAGTCGTAACAGATCTATCGTCGCCCCCGCGCAAGCGGGGGCCCAGGGCCTGCCCCTGGCTTGAACAGGGGGCAATCGCTCTACCCTGGGGCCCTGGGTTCCCGCTTTCGCGGGAATGACGGCTGAGGGTGCAAGGAGGCACACAGATGAGCATACTTCTCGACCCGACCTCGGAGCGAAGTCCGTCAATTCGGTCGCGCCTGCCGCGACCGGAGCGTCTCGATGGGCTGACGATCGGCATTCTCGACATTGCCAAAGCGCGCGGCGAGGTGTTTCTGCACCGGCTCGGCGATCGCCTCGGCGAGCGCGGCATCGCCGTCAAGCACTACGCGAAGCCGACCAACACGCGGGTAGCGCCGTTGCCGTTGCGGCAGCAGATCGCTGCCGAAGTCGACCTCGTCATCGAAGGATTGTCCGACTGAGGGTCCTGCATTTCGTGCTGTACGCATGACATGGCGGACCTCGAAGCGCGCGGCATTCCAACCGTCGGCGTCGCCACGACCGAATTCATCGAAGGCGCCGCCGCCGGGGCCAAGTCGCTCGGCATCGATCCGGCCCTGGTGTTCGTCCCGCACCCGATCCAGGACCGCACCGACGATGAGCTAAAGAAACTCGCCGACGACCATCTCGAAGCAATACTGGCGCTAATGGTCAAGGGCTGAGCCGCCCACTACCCGGGCACAGGGGATTATCGCTCTC
Organism: uncultured Alphaproteobacteria bacterium; assembly: GCA_963698995.1. Classification (GTDB taxonomy): domain Bacteria; phylum Pseudomonadota; class Alphaproteobacteria; order ATCC43930; family CGMCC-115725; genus AP-15. Next base: position 89,451 of record CAVOTD010000092.1, read on the forward strand.
GCACGCGGGAAAAATAAGCTGAAATCAGCTCCGCGTGCGAGAGCAGTTAAAATTTGGATTCTTTTCAATACTTACTAAAACATGATCTAAATACACGATCTTCTGTCAAAAACTCGACTGCCAGGCCGTCATCGAGTAGTCCAATCAGGTGCATTGTCCGCATATCAGCCGAGATGGCAACGGTCCGCGATTGCGCTACAATCATCGGTAGGCACGTTGACCCGTGGAGGAGGAGTGGATGGAAACGACTCGGCTGACCCGGCGGACCCTGTTGCAGAGCGCGGCGGCTGCAACCCTGGCCGGCGCGCCCTTCGTGCGCGGCGCCCACGCCGCGGGCAAGCTGAGCGTCGCGGTCTGGGACCATTGGGTGCCCGGCGCCAACGACGTGCTCGACAAGCTCTGCCACGAATGGGCCGCGAAGGAAAAGGTCGACGTCACGATCGATTTCGTCACCAGCCAGGGCGACAAACTGATGCTCATGGGCGCCGCGGAAGGGCAGGCTCGCTCGGGGCACGACGTCGTCGGTCAGCCGAGCTGGTACGCCGCGGCGAAGGCGGATATGTGGGAGCCGGCGGACGATCTGATGGCGACATTGATCGGCAAATACGGCAAGCCGAGCGCGGCGGTCGAATATCTCGGAAAACAGAACGGCCATTGGATCGCGGTGCCATCGATTCCGAATACGCTGACCCTTCCTTCGGTCGGGCGCATCGACCTGTTCAAGCAATATGTCGGGCTCGATCTGACCCAGATGTACCCGGCCGGCGCGCCGCCCGACAAGGAGCTCGCCGATCATTGGACCTGGGATTTTTGGCTCGAAGCGGCCGGAAAGCTGCACAAGGCCGGCTTTCCCTTCGGGATGCCGCTCGGCCAGACCGGCAACTCGATGAACTGGGTCGGGGCGATCTTCGCCGCTCACGGCGCCGAACTGGTCGACAAGGATGGCAACATCACGGTCAAATCGGATGCGACCAAGCACATGCTCGACTTCTTCAAGAAGCTGGTGCCGCTGCTGCCGGACGGGGTCTTTGCCTGGGATGATGCGAGCAACAACAAGGCGCTGATCTCCGGCCAGAGCGCGCTGATCATGAATCCGCCCTCGGCCTGGGCGGTCGCGGTGCGGGATGCGCCGAAGGTCGCCGAGCAATGCTGGCATTTCCCGTCCCCAAAGGGACCGAAAGGGCGGTTCGACCCGGCCCAGCCGTCCTATTGGGGCATTTGGAATTTCTCGCCCAACAAAACGGCTGGAAAAAGCCTGCTGCTGCACCTATGGGAGAAGGACTCGGTCGAACGGCTGGTCGCCGGCAGCAAGGGCTATGACATCCCGGCGTTCGGGACATTGCGCGACTTCAAGACCTGGGCCGAGGAGAGTCCGCCAAAGGGCGGCATCTGGAATTATCCGCCGCGCGGCGACGTGATCGAATCGGTCTCCGGCTCGCCGGCTCCGATGCGGATCGGCAACCAGATCTTCGCCCAGGCGACGACGACCAAGATGATTGCCCAATACACCCAACAGGGAAAGACGATGGACCAGGCGATGGATTGGGCTGCCGGCGAGCTCGAAGGCTTCATGCGGAGCTAGATCGCCGACTCACCCTGAGCTAGAGTGGGACAAGGCTCTGGGGACAAGAGCCGGCTGCTAAACGCGCGGCCAGTGCCGACGCTGCGCAACATAGGGAGGCTTCAATGGGCAGGGCCCAACTCACACGGCGTACGCTTCTGCAGACCGCGGCAACGACCGCATTGTCTGCGCCCTTTGTTCGCGGTGCCTTCGCCGCCGGAAAAATTTCGGTCGGCTTCTGGGACCATTGGGTCCCTGGCGCCAACAACACTCTGACCAAGCTGTGCCAGGAGTGGGGCGCCAAAGAGAAGGTCGAGGTCACGATCGACTACATCACCTCGCAGGGCGACAAGCTCAATCTTACCCAGGCCGCCGAGGCTCAGGCACGGTCCGGGCACGACATTCTGACCTTTCTCGCCTGGGCCGCTGCGGCTCAGACCGAAAACCTCGAACCAGTCGACGACATCATGGCGCCGTTGATCGCCACAAACGGGAAGATCAGTCGGGGCATCGAATATGTCGCCAGGCAGAAGGGTCACTGGATTGCCGTGCCGTCTTGTGTCGGCAGCCCGACCTTGCCGTCCTGCGCCCGGATCGACCTGTTCAAGGAATATCTCGGAGTCGATTTGACCGAAATGTACCCGGCCAGCAAGCCGGCCAACGACCAGCTTGCCGACAAGTGGACCTGGGATTTCTTTCTGACCGCGGCCGAGAAATGCTTCAAGGCGGGTCAGGGCCATCTGATGGGCGTGGGGCTTGGCGGCACCAACGATTCGGTCGCTTGGGTCGATCCGGTATTTCGCAGCCACGGCGCCGCGATGGTCGACCAAGAAGGCAACATCACGGTCAAATCCGACGCCACCAGGCAGGTGCTCGAATGGTTCAAGAAGCTGGTGCCCTATATGCCGAAGGACGCCTTCGCTTGGGACGATGCATCGAACAATAAATACCTGATCTCCGGCCAGGGCGCGCTGATCTTCAACCCGCCCTCGGCCTGGGCGGTGGCGGTGCGCGATGCGCCCAAGGTTGCCGAGCAGCTGTGGACCTTCCCGACGCCGAAGGGCCCGATGGGGCGCTTCGACGCCGCAGTGCCGTTCTTCTGGGGCACCTGGAAGTTCGCGCCCAACAAATCGGCGGCGAAGAGCCTCTTGACCTTCCTCTGCCAGCGCTCGTCGGTCGAGCAGACGGTCGCGGCGAGCAAGGGCTACGACATTCCGCCGTTCGAGGGGCTCCACGACTTCAAGACCTGGGCCGAGGAAGGACCGCCCAAGGGCACGGTCTATCACTATCCGCCGCGCGGCGACGTAGAGATGGTCATCCCCTATAGTCCGGCGCCGGCTGGGATCGCCAACCAGATCTATGCGCAGGCGACGGTGCCGAAGATGATCGCCAAATGTACCGTGGAGGGTCGATCGGTCGATCAGGCGATCGCTTGGGCCGCCTCAGAGTTGGAGGGCTTCAGCCGGTCCTAGTTGACGGGCAGGCCGCTGAGGACCTATTCGTCGACGCCGAGATATCACCGGCCGCCAGGTCGCCGCCACGGGAGGAATCGATGTCTGCGCAGACGTCTGACGAGCTACTTTCGCTGTTCGACAGCGCGCCGCTCAACCGCCGATATTGGGTGACCTTCATCCTGATGTCGGGCGTCTTCCTGCTCGACTTCTTTGACTTCTTCCTGATCGCGTTTGTCATGTCGGTGATCGGGCGGGAATGGCACCTGACCTATGGGCAGGGGGCGCTTATCCTTTATGCCGCCGGCGTCGGCGCGATCATCGGCTCGCTCGTCTGGGGTTCTCTGGGCGATCTTTTCGGGCGCAAGATGCAGACCGTCACCGGCACCTTTATCTGCGGGATCAGCGCCGGGCTGATCGGCCTAGTGCCGACCGGCGATTGGGTGCTGTTGGCGATTTTGCGCTTCTTCGTCGGGTTCGGCCTCGCCGCCGGTGTCACACCCGCATTGACGATGGTCGTCGAACTGACACCGACGCGCTGGCGCACCGGGATGACGAGTTTCTTTGTGGTGTTCGCAAGCGCCGGCACACTTCTCGCGTCCTTCACCGCGGCTTCGCTTCTCCAGGCGTTCGGCTGGCGCGGGGTCGCTATGACCGGCTTTGTGGCGGTCCTCATCGGGGTTTTGGTGTGGATCTTTGTGCCGGAATTGGTGCGCTGGCTGACGGCCAAAGGGCGTTTCGCCGAGGCGCGGGCGGAGGTCGCAAGGCAGTTGGGGCTCTCGCTCCACAGCGTTCCGTTGCCGACGACCCGGCCCGCTGCGCAACCCCGCGCCAGCCTCGGCGAACTCTTCTCGGTCAATCCGCGGCTCTTCTGGCAGACGATCCTGATCTGGGGCGGCTCCTCGACGGCAGCCTACGGTTATTACCTCTGGGGGCCGACCATCGTCGCCCTCGCGCTCCATGTGGAGCCCGCCCAGGCCGCCAGATATTTTATCTACGTCTCCGCCACCGGCGTCATCGGTAAGATCCTTGTCTCGCTGATCGCTCCGCTATTGGGCCGGCGGGCCCTCGGCGTTCTCTTTGGCCTCGTAGCGGTTATTTTTCTCATCTTGGCCGGGTATTTCAACGGAGCACTGGTCGGCGGGTTCCCCTTATTCGTGATCCTGGTTGCCGCCTCGGCTTTCTTTGTCGAGGGCGGTTTCTCAAACCTTGCGCCCTATACGGTCGAGCAATATGGGGTGAATCTCGGCGCGCGTTCGTCGGGTCTGGGGCAGGCGGCGAACGGGGTCGGCAAAATCCTGGGTCCGCTTGCTTTGGCCCTGCTCGCCGGCAGCGACAACATCATCGCGCCGAAGGCGACCGAGGCCGCGGTGCTCCCGGCCTTCGTGTTCCTCGGCGCGACCATGCTGGCCGTCGCGCTCGCCTATCTTTTCCTCGGGGTCGAGACGCATGGCCGCGCGATGTCGCTCGGCGCGCCGGCCGACGGGAAGGCAGCGCCGTCGCGACCTGTCGCACTCGGCACCGAGGCGCGCTGAGCGCCCGCTTACGGCGCGGCGAGCGCCTCGCGGCAAATGCCGATGCGGCGGGCGTTCTTAGCCCAGTAGAAAAGCGGCGCAGCGCCGCTTGCGGTCCCGTTGCGCAGTTCGATTGCCCGAGCGAGCATAAACCGCGTCACATCACGGAACGATTCGAGCGGATGGCGCCCGATCGGGTACCAGCGGACATCCTCGAGCTCGTCGCTGGCCGCCGGCTCGCCAAAAACATTACTGCCGTCGCTCAGGAAAAAGCGGGTGTTGAACCGTCGGTTCGAGTGGGACGGGGTGATCGCCCGGCCGACATAGGTCAGGAGGTCCACTGCCGCGACGAGACCGAGCTCTCGGTAGGCCCGTTCGATCGGCCTGGTCGCCGGAACCGCCCGGTGTGAGAGAGCCGGCCGCCCGACCAGCACCCGGGCTTCCTCCCAGGTTTCGCGCAGAGCCGCGCGGGCGCTGCGCGCCAGCTTCGACCCGAGCGCTTCGGTTCCCGAATTCGGTGCTCCACGGAATGCGATCCGGCGGATCGATTGCGCCGCCGGGAAAGACATGCACGCCCGGCATGAATTTGACGTGTAGCGGCCGCCGGCCGGCCAGAACCTCGAGGTCGTTGCCATGACCGCGCAATAGGATCAGCGAAGCCGCATCGCGCGGACGCACGACCGGGAGGCGGTTGTTGGCAGACGTCTCGGCAATGTCATTCATGGTACACACTATGAGCGAAGCAGGACGCACGCTCCAAGCATTCGACGGCACGAGCCGCCCGCCCGCAGCAAAGGTTAGGCCGTGCGCTCAATCGCCGCGATCCAGGTCTCGAGCGCGCTCCGCAGCTCGCCGAGAGTGTAGCGCTCGGGCGTCGCGTCCTCGACGACGGCATTTCGGATCCCGGCGCCGTCAGGTGAGATCGCGATTGAAAATGCATTGCCGACCCCGCCCGGCTGCGGCTTCTCGCCGCGCTCAGCTGCCGCGATCTCGGCGAGGAATGACCGGGCGGTCGCCAAATCGCCCTGCACATCGCTCTGCAGGAAGCTCGCCATGATCTCGCCGTGGCGCCCGGCGCCGCGCCGCACGCGGCCCTCGAAGTACCCCGCCGGGTGTCGCCTGGCGCTGACCAGAGTGGACTTCGGCATTAATTGCCCCGCAGTGGATATGCCGCGTTGATGCGGCCGTTCTGATACCATCCCTCTATTGCAAAGCCGCGACCGGAACGACCGACAAACTGCCCGTCGTGGCGAACCTCGCCGTCGTGGAAGGCCGCGAGGATCGCCTCCATGACCTCTTCGGGGGTCATCGCGTCCGGGTAAAAGGTAGAGGGAGCCTTTTTTCGAAGCCAGGAGCCGGTGGCGGGATCGCGCAGCGCCACCCGTGCCCGATAGACGCCATTCGCATCGGGAGGCTGCACGACCCGTTGAACTCGGGCATCGGGCGGATCCACCCCGTGCGGCCGATGATGATACCCGACCGCTTCATCGTGTCGGTTGATCTCACCGAATTCGATATGGATGAAGTTGATCGGCGGATTGGTGATGGTCCATTTGCCGGCGATTGCTAACGCGTCGACCGGATCGGCCAATGGCGCCGACGCTAGAACGATCAGCAGGGCGCCCCCAACGATACGACGCAAACAATGGCTGACCTGGTGCTCCCCCATCTTGCCCGAGCGGCTCACGGCGGGTTGTGGAGAAGGTTTCGGCGCTTTACCGGGGGTTCTGATAATGTCCTGGCGGATCTTGTGGCGGAGTGGCTTTTGGCCGAACGGATTATAAGAGAAGGCGGCAGCGCTCGTGAGCGGCTTTTGGAAGCGGCTTACGAACTTTTCGCGGCGCAAGGCGTGAACCAGGTCGGGATCGACGCAATAATCGCCAAGTCGGGTTGTGCGAAAGCCAGCCTCTACAGCAATTTCGAATCAAAAGTCGAATTGGCGATAGCCTTTCTCGATCGGCGCGAAGAGGTGTGGACGCGGGATTGGCTCGAAGACGAAGTCAAACAACGCGCGACGGATCCGACAGAGCGGCTCCTTGCCATCTTCGACGTCTTCGACGGCTGGTTTCGCACCGAGCATTTTGAGGGCTGCTCGTTCATCAACGTATTGCTCGAAGCGGACGCCGGCAATCCACTTCATCGGGCGGCGGCAGCGCATCTGGCAAAGATTTCGCGGGATTCTTCTTGGCTTCGCAAAGGAAGCGGGATTGAGCGAGCCCGAGGTTTTTGCCCAAGCCTGGCACATGTTGATGAAGGGCTCGATCATTTCGGCTTACGAGGGCAATGCGGACGCCGCACTCGAGGCCAAGCGCGCAGCCCGACTCGTCATCGACGGCTGGCCGCGCCGCTAGTCGATGATCCTGCTTGACGCCGGGACAACCCGGGCGTAGCACAAACAGACAGACCGGTCGGTTCTGATAACTCAATAGGGGAGGAATCAAACATGCCGATCCCGACTGAACCCGTCGGTTCTTTGCCGCGGCCAGCTAGGCTTCAGGCGGCGTTTGCCGACTACGACGCCGGTAAGATCACGCACGAGCAGCTGGCGCGCGAGCAAGATGCGGCGTGTGCTGACTCGATCAAGCGCATGGAGGCGACCGGCTCATCGATCGTCAGCGATGGCGAGCAACGCCAGTCGAGCTTTGCCACTTATCCGCTTACCGACACCTTGGCGGGGACCGGTCTGGCCGCCAACCTCGCCGCCGACGGCCAGTACTTTGCAATTTTCGCGGACGGCCATCATCGCCAGCTGCCGCGGCTGATCGGCGGACCGTTCAGGTACAAGACATTTGCTGCCGATTACGTCGAGAAGGCGAAACAGATCGCCACGAAGCCCTTGAAACAGGCGGTAATCGCTCCGTCGATGCTGGCACTGCTGTACCCGCTCGACGGCAATGTAGAGGGCTACACGCGGCAGCAGTTTCTCGACGATCTGGTCAATGAGTGCGAAAAGGATGTTCGACGCTGCTTCGCGGCTGGAGCGGCCCGAGTGTCGATCGACTTTACCGAGGGGCGGCTGGCGTGCCGCGCCGATCCCCGCAACCCGTGGACCGGTCGCAACATGCTCGGGCAATTTGTCGACCTCAACAACCGGGTGCTCGACCGGTTCTCGCCCGACGAACGCAAAAACATCGGCATCCACACCTGTCCCGGCGGTGACTGCGACTTCGACTCATAGCGCGGATGTCGACTACGCCGCGCTTCTTCCCAGCATGTTCCGAATGAACGCCGGATATTTTCTGATCCAGCTCGCCAGCGAACCCGATAAGGAGCGGGTTTATCAACTCCTCGGCCAGCACAGCCGGGAGCAAGCCAACGGAGTTCCGCAGGTTTGCTTTATCGGCGTCATAAATCCACAGAACCCCCGGGTGGAAACGCCGCAGGAAGTATGCGACGACCTAGTCCTGGCGGCGAAATACATTCCGACGGAGCGGCTGGGTTCGACCGACGACTGCGGCTTCTCGCCGTTCAGCATCGACGTGAAGCCAAAACACGGCTCACCTGATGCGGCGCGCGATATTGCCTTCCAGAAAATCAAGTCGCGAGTGGAGGGCACCAGGATGGCATCCGAGAAACTCGGGATTTTCTAGCGCCATCCGCGCGAGCAGCTCAGTCGGGCTCGGCCACCGCTGCCGACCAGGGCGACATCACGTCGGAGATGCCGTGATTGAACCCATGCTTCGCGCGAGGACGAGGTTCGGGCAGGCGAAGCGGGCGGGCAGGACCGTATGCTCGACGAGTGATGCACCGGGCTCGGTCAGCAGGCGCTCGACGATTTCGGGGCGCAGCCGGCGGTCGATGGCGAAGCGGTCGCCGCCATTGACATCGATCCGCGGGTGATGAGCTGCGGCTTCTGGATCCATGCCGAAATCGACGACAAAGCTCGCCAGTTGCAGCACCGCGCCGAGAATCCGCCGGCCACCGGATGCACCGAGCCCAAACCACGGTCGGCCGTTGCGCGCCACCACGACCGGGCACATGTTGGTCAGGGCGCGCTTGCCGGGCGCGATCGAATTCGGCCGCCCAGGACGCGGGTCGAACCACATCACGCCATTGTTCATCAGAATTCCGGAGGCGGGCAGCACGTAGCGGCTGCCAAAGGACGACAACAAGGTGGACGTCAGCGCAGCAATGCCGCCGTGGCGGTCGGCGGCGGTAATGTGCGTTGTCGAGGTCCGGGAAGCGCTTTCGACATCGCCCATGCCGGCGAGCCGCTCACGATAAGCGTGTCGAAGGGCTTCGAGCAGCGCCGCGAAATAGCCGGCATCGGGGCGGCCGGCGAAGCTCCGGCGGGCGAGCTTTCCGAGGATGCCGGCGAGGGTCGGTCCGGCGGTCATTCCAGGTGCCGCCTGAAAAACCGCGCTGCGATAGGGGATTTCCAGGGCCGGCACGACGCGGGGCCGGCAACGAGCCAGATCCTCGGCGGAAAGCACCCCACCGGCTGCTCGCGCGTCTGCAGCGATCAACCGTCCGATCTCCCCCTCGTAGAAATCCTCCGGTCCGGCTTCGGCGAGGCGCTCCAGCGTCTCGGCCAGCCGACCCAGCGGCAGGCTCATGCTGTCGTGTTCGGGCGGACACACCGGCGGCAAATCGTCCGGCAGCCAGACCCGGCGGCTCTCCGGGTATCGCCGAAGATCGGCTGCGGCGCTGGCGACCTTGACGGTGGTGAACCAGTCGACCGGCAGGCCGGCGCGCGCGAGTGCCGTCGCCGGCGCAACCAACTCACGCCACGGCAGTCGGCCGAACCGCTCGACCGCGAGCGCGTATCCCCGCACGGCGCTCGGGATCGCGAAGGACAGCGGTCCGTGCATGTTGCGGTCGCCGACCACCTGCGGCCAGGTGAACAGCTCTGTCCTCATTTCCCCGGTCAACGGGAAGGCTGCCGGATCGAGGTCATGAGGCGCAACCGGGCCGAAATCGACAATCTCGGCGTGAGCAGCGCCAGCCTGGTGCACCACCATGAAGCCGATCCCGCCGAGACCGCTGTTCCACGGCTCGAGCGCCGCCAGCGCAAAGGCGGTGGCGACGACGGAGTCGACCGAGTTGCCGCCCGCTGCCAACACCTCGGCGCCGATCCGGGCCGCGGTCCCGTTTTGCGATACAACAACACCGCCGCGCGACGCGGCGCCCGGCTTGCGAACGTCCCAGTTCTGCGTCAGGTGCATATCCTGGCGCCGCTCGTCCATGGGCTCATGTCACCTCCATCGAATTGACCCGGTTCGGGTAAAAGGCATAATAGCCAGCGAGCCCCGACACCTCGTCAAACGGTGAAGGGTAACCCCATACCGCGTTCTCGGATCGCCGACCGGCGCCCGCATCTACCGGAACCTCGATCGTCCAATACGAGGCTTCGCCCTTGTACGGGCACTGCGTGTGGTGCTCGGTCGGCCGCATCAGGTCGAGCCGCACATCCTTTTCCGGCACATAATAGACCGGACCGTGGCCGGTCTCTTCGACGCGCAACGCAGCGCTGCTGTCAGCGATCGTGACGCCGCCGAACACGACCTTGACGCGGCGGCCTGCCGGTCGAAGGTCGACACGATAGTCGGGGCGGTTGACAAATCCGGGGGCGGGGTTTGGCATCTTGGGTCCCTCAATTTTAATGCTGGCGTCGCTTGCTCGAGGGCGGTGCGCCGTCACCGCCGAACGAGGCGACGCAACTTGCATGCAGCTCGGGGTCGGTTACCGGACCGCATTCCTCCTGCATGCGCTTGGCGCGAAACGCGGAATTGCCGTGCAATGCCTGCTCGTATTGCTGGCTCTGCCGCACATTGGCTGCGGCGCCGGGGTCAGGCGGCGTCTGGGTCTGCGCCGAGCTGTGCACGGCGCCGGCGATAACCAGCGCGGCGGTGAGTATCAACGACGAAAATCTGGGCATCTCTACTCCTTCTCCGTCGGTTGCGAAGCCGATCATGGCGCGACAACGAGCATCGCTCAATCCGCCATTGTCAACCCACCGCTGACGCTCAGCACCTGGCCAGTGATGTAATCCGAACGTCGACTCAAGAAGAACAGCACGGCATGCGCAATTTCGATCGGCTGTGCGATCCGGCGGAACGGGATGGCGCGGGTCAGCGCTTCCTTCATGCGCTCGGGCTGCCGTTGGAACAACGGCGTATCGGTCGGCCCCGGGCACACGCAATTAACGTTGATTTGGTAGCGTGCGAGCTCGCGTGCCAGCGACTTGGTAAAGGCGATCAATCCGCCTTTCGCGGCCGCATAGACGGTTTCGCCCATGCTGCCGACGCGCCCGGCGTCACTTGCTATATTGACGATCTTGCCGCCTCGCGCCGCCACCATCGGCGGCAACACGCCGCGGGTCAGCCGAACCGCTCCCATCAAGTTTATTGCGATCACGCGATCCCATATTTCCGGCGGATTTTCGAGAAACGGTTGGATTTGATCCCAGCCGGCGCCATTAACCAAAGCGTCGACACGCTCGGTCCGCTGTTCCACCGCAGCGACGAAATCGTCGATCGATTGTGTCTCGATCAGGTCGAGCGGCAGGTATTCGACAGCCAGACCTTGAACAGCGCCCTCCGCCGCCGCCCTGCGGCCACCCTCCGCGTCGACGTCGCCTACGAACACCCTTGCACCTTCGCCGGCCAGTAAAAAGGCGGTTGCCTTACCAATCCCGGAGGCGCCACCGGTGACGATGACAATTTGGCCTTGCAGGTCCATGGTTATCCTCCTTCCCGAGCTGCGGCCGATTTACGCCCGTGTTCTAGCTGGCCTTACCGATTTCCTCCACAGAACCTGCGGTTCAGTGACTGGGGACGAGGGCGGGCGTGCCGCGTTCGTCGATCGCTCCGGTGTCACGCAGAGTGTCGATAAGGACCCTCGGCAATCGATGCGCCGGCAGATCGAGCTGACGGGGAACCGATGCTGCGCCGTGCCACATCACGTAGTCGCTGCCCCACTCGTCGAAGCCGAAGTGGCGGAACGCCTGGGGAAGGCTCGGCAGATGGTCGCCATAAAACGCGAGAACCCCCTCGCGATGACGTTGCTGCAGCCCGGTCAACAGGATCTGGAGCATTTCGTCCGAGCGGCGCAACCCGTCGAGATAGCGCAGCAACTCGCCGCCCTGCGGCAAGCCGGTCGCATCGAAATTCCGCCGCAGCTCGGGATCGATCGGCAGCCCGGCCTCGCGCCACGGTCCGTGGTTCCCCATCGTAATCGCGAAAATGAAGACCCCCGGTCCCTCGGCATTGAGCACACTCAGCACATCGAAAGCCAGATCGGGGTCGGAGTAATAGGGTGGTCGCCGCGAACCCCCCAGGCTCTCGATGCCGAGAAAGGTCTCGAAGCCTAGCGCCGGGATGGTTAGATCGCGCCGAAAGAAGCTGCGATCGAAAGGATGCAGGCAGATCGTGCGATAGCCTTGTCGGCGCAAGCGCCAGACGAGCGAGGCGATCGGCGCCCGCGCGAAGGCATGGTACGGATTGAACCGATCGTAACCGAGCTCGCTCCCCGGAATCCCGGTCAGCACGGCAAACTCGGCCCGCATCGTATTGGCGCCCCAGCCGGGGACCTCGATCCGGCCGAATGTCCCGGCGCCTTCGCGACACGCGTCGTAGCCCGGCAGAAGGTCCTGCGGCACGAGCGGGGACAGCCGCCGCGCATCGAAAAACGATTCGCACTGCACCAGCACGACGGGGACCCCCGCGGTCGGGCGGCTCGACGCCACGGTGGGCGCCGGGCGAGGCGCATGGCGAGCGCGGCGCGCCGCTCGCTCGGACCTCGCGATTACGCCGTAGACGAGGATCATCGCAAAAGGGCCGAACATCGCGGCGTCCCTGAACGGCTCGCCGGTGGCGCCCAACCTGCGCAGCGCGTTCGCCGCGGCGCCGAGCGCCGGCTGGCGTGAAGTCAACCAGGTTCCCCCCACCAGAACCCCGCCATAGCAAAGCACCAGAAATGGATCGGGCTGCCACAGTCCCGGTTCGAGGGAGAGCAGAGCGACACAGAGTGCGATCGCCACGCTCGCCCCGCCAATGACCAGGATGGAACCGGCGAACGGCAGATAGAGCTGGGGGTGCGTAAACACGTGCTGCAACTCGGACATCTCGGAGAAAACGACCGGTTCCCGCAACACCGCACGTTTGGTACGATCGGCGAGCGCAAACCCGGCACCAAGGGACGCCAGAAGGACGCCGGTAAAAATCGGGCGTCCCGTCGCGATCAGCACCAGGCTGCCGGCTAACAGGACCGGAAGAAGATCGAGAACGAGAGCCGGTCGCGAAGCACCCCTCGCGTCGGCGACGTGCCGAGGAATCAACCAACCGGCGAGCACAAGCATGCCGCCCAGCGCGATCTGCAGCGCCTCGATCATCGCGCGCTCAGACCGAATGAATCCGGAAGCGGTAGCGCCGCAGGATCGCGTCGCCGATCACCGCGGGCGCCAAGTCGCAGAATTGCAGACCGAGCACTAGCGGCCAGGGAAAGGCGATGCGACGCCGGCCGCGATCGATGCCGCGTTTGACGATTCGGGCAGCACCGTCGCAGGTAAGCAAGAAAGGGGTGGGTCCGTGGAATCTATCGGTCATCGGCGAATCGAAGAACCCCGGGCATACCACGGTCATGCCGATGCCGCGCGGCTCCAGGCGCGGCCGCAGCGCCTCCGCGTAGGCCCGCAAGCCGGCCTTGCTGGCGCAATAGCCCGGGCTGTACGGCAACCCCCGGTAAGCCGCGATCGACGCAACCATTGCGATGCGGCCGCGCCGGCGCGAGCACAATTCCGGAAGCAGCGGCTCGACCGTGTTGATGGCGCCGAGCAGGTTTACCGCAACCTGCCGCGCTACCGCCTCGGCGCCTTCCGAAGGGCTATCAGGGTCCGGCCCCGCCGAGGTTCCGGCATTTGCGATCAGCAGGTCGACCGGGTACCGACGATCGAATTGCTGCAGCCAAGACGCCATGGCGGACGCCTGCGTCACGTCGATCGTGGCAGTGCTCACCAATGCCCCCTTAGCTTCACAAACGCGCGCCGTCGTCTCCAGGCGAAGCCGATCACGTCCGAGCAGGCCCAGGGCGATTTGCGGCCCGGCATAGGCCTGCGCCAGCGCAGCGCCCAGCCCGCTCGAAGCGCCGGTTATGAGTACGACGCTGAACGGTGCGCGCATCCCCAAGTTCCTAAAGCTGCGGCGTCCTGAAATCGTCACGTTCGGCTGGCCGGAAGCGTCCGGCGAACGGCTTGCCGGTCTTTTCGGCAAGCTTGTTCCAGCGCTGCGCCAAAAGGCCCTGAAAGCGCCGGGTGACGACGAGGAGACCGGGTCGCCAAAGCTCTGGGTTGTCGAGCCGTTCGATGACGATCTCCGGCCCGCAAGGTAATCGGGTTACCGGGTCCAGATAGCGGGGATAGAGGATCAGCGCCCCGGCGACGAGCTCCTCCAGCGCTAAACGGCGGCCGCGGTCGGTTCCTGCGAGGTCGGTGGTCAGCCCCCAGCCGGCGTAAAAGGGACGGCCGTATACCACCACCCGCCGCCGTCGCAGCAAGGCCTCAAAGCCGGCGAGCGAGGTCAATGTGTGCAGTTCGTCGATTTGATCGAGAAGCGCAGCCGTCGAGACGTCGCGGGTGACGGCGTCGGCAAAATCTCGTGCGGCCGCATCGGGAATCCAGCCCCTGCGATGGCCGGCTTCGACATCGGGGTGCGGCTTATAGAGAATGAAGGCCTCGGGGTTGGCGGCACGCACCCGTGCGAGAAGATCGAGGTTGCCGGTGACGCCCTCCCCGCCGAGCCGGACGGAGAGATCGTCCTCGACCTGACCCGGCACGAGGATGCGCCTCTTGTCGGCGGGCCACTCGAGAGCCAAAGCCCGCTTGCCGAGATTGTATTTGGTGACGCCGCGAGCAACGAGCTGGGTGGTCAGCGTGCGGGCGCGTTCGACCAGAGCCGGTGTGAACTCGGTTCGCAGCAGCAGCAGCTCGAGATCGCTGCGCACGCTCGGATCAAAATGCATGCCGCGGGTGTCGAGCACGAGCGACGCGGCCGGCAGAAAATCCGATCCGAGGCCAACCGAGCGGACGAACCCGTCTTCGACGCGGATCACCGCGACGTCATGCCGCTCGGCTGCTTCCATGAGCCCGGGCGGCGCCCGCGAGGCCCACACGGCAATGGCGCCTTCTCGCCGGGCCTGCGCGCCTTTGAGCGCGGCTTTGATCGTGCGCCGAAAGGCCGGCGGGCCGGCGCTCGAGCGCAGGAAATCGGTGACCTGCCGACGCTTCCACCGCGACATCCCGAGACAGACCGCGATGCGCCGGTTCGCCGCTTCGATGTTTCGCCATTCGTCGACAATCTCGAGGACGTCCTCGAAAGCGGCCATTTTGTTGCGAAAGGGCTCGCGATAGCGGGTGGCGACGAGGCAGGCCCCAGCGAACACCTCGTCAACTGTCCGGCGAAACGGCCTTTGCGAAACCCTCGGATCGTCGGTCGTGATCCCCCAGCCGGAATAGAACGAATCGCCAAAACATCGGATTTGAATTCCCGCCAGCAGTGCCAAAAACCCGGTCTCGCCCCCCGCCGCATAAACGCAATCTGCGCGCTCGATCGCTTGCCACGCGTCGAGGGGGCGTGTCAGCACGGTGCAGCCGCGCGCGACCGCGTCCCTTTGGACGCTGCGGAACAAACCGTGCGTGCCGTCGTCGTCTGGGGCGAGCATCACGATGCGATGCGGCGGATTTTCCGCCAAGGCAGCCGCCAGCATCGCGCCGAGCAGGGCGGCAGAGGGCGAGCCCCTGATGCCGAGCCGGTTTTCACCGCCGGTGGTGATCATCGTGAGCCCGTCGCCGCGCGGCAGTTCGGGATCCGCCGCCGAGTTCCACCAGGCGCCGCCGAGGCGTCGAGATACAATGTCGTGTCGCGCGACCGCCGCGCGCGCCAACAGATCGGAGCTTTCCCACCCTTGGGTCGCGAGCAGCCGGCCGGGATCGAGAAAATCGGCCGGCGAGGTCGGACCGGTAATCGTGTGTGCGGTCACGCTCAGCACCGGCGCCGCGTCGGAACCGCCCCACCCGGGCGGGGCGCGCAGCACGCCGGGCTCGAGGCCCAGGAACGGAACGCCGAGCGCTGCGGCGCGCCTTTGCAGGAGGGTCGGACGGCGCGAACCGGCCCAGGCGGCGATCCCCAGCGACCGGTCAGTAGAGCCTCCGCGATGGCGCCGCCGTTCGATCGCGAACTCGGGAAGCAGAGCAACGAGCGCGGCAAGCTCCCGAGCTGTACCCTTCGCGTGGAGGCGGTTGCAGCCGATTGGCATCTCATCGCCTCCCGCCGGGCCGCCTTTACGCGAGGCCGGCGCGGTCGCCGGGCCGAGGTCACATTGCCGCATGCTCACCCCGACCCTATGCGGAAAAAAGTGCTCAGCGCAAGCGGTTACTGTTGACAATCGAGCCGGCGCTGTCCACGAAAATCACGCTGCGACGCAGGAGGGGGGAGGATCGCCAGTTGCGAGCGAAACCGGCGGGAATGGCGGGATGCAAGGCTACGGCGGCCGGTGATGGCGCTTGCCGACCGAGCCTTTCGCCGTCATACGACGGCAACGTTCGCTCCTCCGGCTCGGGAATGTCCCAGCGCATCATCTTCGATGGCCTGAACCTGTCGCTAGCGGAGGGAACGGGAGTAGCCACGTATACGCGTATGCTGACTCAGGTCGTTCACGGGCTCGGCCACGAGGTCGGGGTCGTCTACGGCTCCCCGCAAACCCCACCTAAAGACACGTTATTGCGGGAGGTGGCGTTCTTCGACGAGAAGCGGGCGATCAAGACCTCTACTGCCGGCAATCTGCTTAATTATATTACCGATCAACTGCGGTACCGGCTTCCCGTTAAGCCGACGCCCGTTGACTTTAGCGGTGCGGTTGTTACTCGTCAATTTGCTTCGACTTTACCCGAATATGACCAAATCTTTGCCGCTCGCCGACTATTTGAGAATGCCCGGATCCATTTTTCATGGTCAAAAACTTTTGTCGATCTTGTCTTTGACCCGAAGCCGGATATATTCCACTGCACCTACCAGCTTCCATTGCGCTCGAAGTCCGCGTGCAATGTCTATACAATTCACGATCTCGTACCGCTGCGCCTCCCGTTCGCCACCTTGGACAACAAGCGCCAGATGTTTCGGCTTCTTAAGAAAATCGCTGCCGAGGCTGATCATATCGTGACGGTGTCCGAAAATTCAAAGCGCGACATCATCGAACTTCTTGCAGTTGATGAAAAACGGATAACCAATACATATCAGGCGGTCGATTTTCCAAGACCATACTTAGAACGTCCCGATGCCGCAGTTGCCGAACAACTCTCGGGATCCTTTGGTCTTGAGCTGGATCAGTATCTTCTGTTTTTCGGCGCTCTCGAGCCAAAAAAGAATGTCGGCAGGCTAATCGAGGCTTATCTTGCTTCGGGTGTCGACATTCCGTTGGTTCTCGTCGCCGCCGAGGGCTGGCGCAACGAGGCTGAAACCAAACTCCTCGACGAGTTGCGCGACAACGAGCCGCGACCGAACGGGTTTGATCGGACACCACTGAGGCGGGCCGTCCGCCGCTTCCGGTATGTCAGCCTCTCGACCCTAGTGACGCTGATCCGCGGAGCACGTGCGGTCGTATTTCCGTCTCTGTACGAAGGCTTCGGCCTTCCGGTGCTCGAAGCGATGGCGCTTGGTACCCCGGTCATTACCTCGCGCGAATCGTCTCTTCCTGAGGTCGCCGGGGATGCCGCCCTGCTCGTCGACCCGTATGATGCCGACGATATTGCACGGGCGATAACCACGATCGTCAATGACGCCGACCTGCGGACCGAGCTCTCTCGCCGAGGCAGATTGCAAGCTGCGAAATTCTCGGTCGAGCGATATCGTGAACGGGTCGCGGCGCTTTACGGCTCGCTGCGCTGAACCCTGGCCGGCGCGCTCCCAGATCGCGAATTTGCTCGTCCTTCCTCTTGCCTCTGCAAATCTTTACCTTAATGCTGTGCATTAACCGCTTGGCCGTCGGTTGCGCGTTGGGTTAGACAAGGCGGCCGCTCAGCTCGTAGGGTTTACGGACATCCAGATGGCAGAAACCTCGCAGCTCGATCGCGTCCTGTCGCTCGGCCGTGTCGCCGCCGGTGATATCGGGGTTCGCCCGCGAGCCGGATTGCGGGTCGGGCGCCTTTTCCGGTCCGTTAATATTTGGTTCTGGGCGATTGTGGGCCTGCCGACGCTCGTTGCCGGTGTCTATTATTTCGCGATCGCTTCCGACCTTTATACATCGGAAGCGGAGTTTATCGTGCGCAGCCCGAAACAGGTCCAGACCAGCCCGATCGGCGCTTTGCTCCAGTCGACTGGCCTGTCACGAGCGGCGGAGGACACCGCCGCGGTACAAGATTTCATCATGACGCGGGATGCGGTTCGTAAGCTCGAAAAGCACAGATGATCTGCGTTCTGTCCTCAGCCGCGCGGAAGGCGATTTCGTTACGCGATTTCCCGGCATCCTGTTCTGGCGCAACGATTTCGAAGCGCTGTTTTGGCGTTACGACCACTTCGTGTCGGTCGAGACCGACACGACGACCGGGGTAACGACGCTTCTCGTCAAGGCGTACCGGCCGGAAGACGCGCATATGATCGCCGGGGCGCTGTTGTCGTATAGCGAGCAGCTGGTCAACGAACTCAACGAGCGGGCGCGAAGAGACACACTCGATACCGCGCGTCGCGAGGTCGATCGCGCAGAACAGCGGATCGCCGAGATTCAGGGCCAACTCACGGCCTATCGCGTAAAACAGAAAATGCTCGATCCGAAGACCGCGTCGGCCAGCGTCTTGGAGCTGATCGGCCAGATGAACGCAGCGCAGACCAACGCGCGAGCGCAGCTCGGCGAGCTTCTCACCAACTCCCCCAATAGCCCGCAGATCCCGCTGGTCAGGACGCGCATCGCCTCGCTCGACAAGCTGATCGCCGAGGAGCGCTCAAAGCTCAGCGGCGAAACCAATTCGGTCGTCGCGACCCTGACCGAATACGAGCGCTTGAACCTCCAGCGCGAGCTCGCCGAAAAGGCGTTGGCGTCGGCCTTCACCTCGCTCGAGGCGGCACGCATCGAGGCTCAGCGGCAGCAACTTTACCTCGAGACGATCGCACAACCGAACCTCGCGGATTACCCGCTCTATCCAAAGCGCATAGTCTCTTTCGGCATGGTCCTTGCGAGCTGTCTGCTGGTCTATGGCATCGCGTGGCTGTTGGTTGCCAGCGCCCGCGAGCATGCGGCAGCCTGAGGGTCGCGGTACTCCGAGCGGTATAATGTTCTGGCGAGGCCTCCGTATCCAATGGCGGGTTGTCGGGGCCCTGACCATTCGCGAGATTTACACCCGGTTCGGTCGCGAAAGCCTCGGATTCGCCTGGATCGTCGCTGAACCGCTGGTGTTTGCGGTACCCGTCCTGTTCATGTGGCGGGCCATTCGCGGCTCTCACGAACATGGCATCGAGGTCATGCCGTTTTTGTGGAGCGGATACCTTCCGATTTTACTGTTCCGCCATCTCGGCGGACGCATCCTGCTGTTCATACGCGGGAACGCCGGGCTGCTCTACCACCGGCGAGTAACCATCTTAGACATTTTTCTGGCTCGCGCAATTTTGGAAATCGGTGGGAACCTCATCGCTCTCATAGCAGCTTTTGCGCTGTTCTACGCCATCGGCGCTGTCGACGTGCCGAAAGATCTGCCGATGTTTTACCTGGGGTATTTTTTCATGATCTGGTGGTCCGTCGCGGCAGCCCTGATCATCGGCGGCCTTAGCGAGCGCTCGGACTGGGTCGCCCAGGTGTGGATGCCATATTCTTACATGTACCTTGTTTTCTCCGGCTTCTTTTATCTTGCGGATTGGCTGCCGCCCGCCCTCCGCAACGTGGCGCTCTACCAACCCTATACGCAGGCATACGAGATGATCCGTGGCGGGGTTTTTGGAAGCGTGATCAAAACCTACGGCGACCCCGCATATACGGCATTCATCCTTGCTATCCTGACCCTGATCGGTTTGTGGCTGATGCGCGAGGGCCGCAAATACGTCGTGATCGAATGATCCGAGCGATCGACGTTTGCAAGGAATATCGAACCGAAGGGAGGGTCCACCCGGTCCTGAGCAACGTTTCGTTCACCGTTGCAAGAGGCGAAAAGGTCGCGGTGCTGGGACGCAATGGCGCCGGTAAATCAACGCTGATGCGCCTTGCTCGGGGGTGTCGAAGTCCCGACCAGCGGTAGAATCGATCAGACGATGTCGTTGTCCTGGCCGCTCGGCCTTCAGGGCGGCTTTCAGGGCAGCTTGACCGGCAATGACAATCTGCGTTTCGTCGCTCGGATCTACAACAAGCCTTTCGACCATATCCGCGACTATGTCGAAGATTTTGCCGAGATCGGCAAATACATGTCGGAGCCGTTGAGAACCTATTCGATGGGGATGCGAGCCCGGTTCGCATTCGCGCTGTCGCTTGCCATCGATTTCGATTGCTATTTGATTGACGAGATCATCGCGGCGGGCGACCAGCGCTTCCAACGCCGGTCGCATGAGGAGCTGTTCGAGAGGCGCGCCGATCGCTCGCTGATTCTCGCTTCCCACATCGGCGACATCGTCAAGGCTTACTGCTCCCGCGCGGTGGTCCTGCATCGCGGGCGAGCAAAGGTTTTCGACGACCTCGGTCTCGCATTGGATATTTACGACGACTTATGACGGTTCGGCACCGAACCTCGGGAGCCGAGCTCATTCGGCATGGCCAAAGTACAATAACCAGTCTTCGCCGGGGCGATCGCTCTGAATCTGTGCCTCAGTCAGCTCGACCGCATTGCCGTAATAGTCGATATGCCGCAATCGGCCGTAGATTGAGGTCAGCCGATCGAGAAACGCGCGGGGGTCGCGGTAGCGAGCGGCGTTGAACTCCAGCACGAGATGCGGCTTGTCCCGCGCCAGGGTTGTCAGCGCTCCGGCGATAATGCCCTCTTCGGCGCCCTCGGCATCGATCTTGATGAAATCGATGCGTCCGCGTTCGGCGGCGATCGAATCCACGGCGACCTCGGATACAGTGTGGACGGTTCCCGAAGCCGCACTTACCTGGTCTGGCGAGGCGATGATCGTCGCGTTTTTGGGTTCGCCGTGCGGAGCAAAAAGCAATAACTGGCTGCCGTCGACGGCGCCGGCTGCGGCTTCGATGACGGTCGTGCGGCCGGCAGCCCCATTGAGGTCGATCGAGCGGCGCAGCGCAATCGCGGCTGCCGGGTTCGGCTCGACAGCATAAACGTGCCCGTTCTCGCCGACCAAATCGGCAAGGATCAGCGTGTAATAGCCGAAATTCGCACCGACATCGACCGCCACCATGCCCGCGCCGACATGGCGGGCGATGAATATCGTCAGCCACATTTCCCAGAAGCCATCGAGCAGCAGGTTGGACCCGAAGCCTGTGTCTCGCGTATCGACGTAAATTTTGTAGCGTCCGAGGACGCGGCAGAGCGCCGTGTGGTCGCCGAGGTAGGCGGACTGTCCTTGGGCGCGGCAGAACGCCTCGAGATCGAACCGATCGCTCGAGGCGAGCTCTGGGATACTGAGGGTGTCGAGACGAGCCTGCCTGGCCTTTTTTATGGCAGCCAATTCCACACCCGAAGAACGCAGGATCGATTCGACGCTGCGCTGCCTGGCCTCGATCTGCGTCAACCAACGTGCGATATCGCTGATGCGAAGCTGGACCTGGTCGCCTTTCCGCTTGCGTCCGCCCCACTTCTCTAGGAAATGCCTCTTCAACCTGCGCTGTCCGTCAGCAAACCCAGGGCCGAGGCAAATTCGCTACGCTTTTCTGGACGGCTCGTCAGTTGCCGCCGCAAGGTGACCTGACCTAACGCCAGCTTGCCGTCGAAACCGGCCTGCTCGTTAAAGAGCCGGACCTCGACCGGATGATCCATAGATGATTCAATCGAGATCGTCAGGTTGGCCTCGAACACGCCGTCGCTTTCCGGTCGCAGGTTGACCCGGCTGAGATGGGGTCCGGCGACGATTTCTACGACATATCCCAGTTCCGCGGCTTCCTTTGAGAAGCCCAACAGCACCGAAACCGACCAGGACCCGGGTGGCAGCATGATATAGGGACCATAGATCAAGCAACGCGCCCGTCCCGTGACATCGATCGGCCGCGTGGCCTTTTCATTGGGCTGGTCGCCGATCAGAAAAAGCTCGCGTTCCCAGGTGATGCTGGTCAGATCACCGCCGGCAAAGTGATCCACATAAGCGCCCAACGCGCCGTTGACGAGTGCCTGTTCCGGTTCTGCAAGGCTGTCCCACCAGACACTGTCCTCGCTGCGCCCAGGTACGATTCCTTCGTCTTTCAGCGCGCAAACAATTTTTTCGATCTCAGGCTCACTTACACCGAAGCCGAGATGGCGGGCGATTGCCGTTGCAATCGAAACCGGATTCTGACTGTCGCCAGCAGTCAATACCAGCGCTCCGGGAAAAGAGGAATAGCCCGACATCGCCGCGCAGCTGCACGCAACCGCCCGGGTTGCGCCGACGAGGTCGTAACCGGGCCGAAGAGCAAGGTCCCGCAGCGCGATCAGCGGCTTATCCAGCACCGCGACGAAACGCCTGCCCGCTCGCGTCAACGCGGTCTGCACCCCGCCGCCCGGCTGACGGGAGCAGACGACGAAATGCGATGCGCCTGTCCTGATCATCGCGAGCGCGAGTTCCTCGAGGGTGTTCAGGCTGAGCAGTTCGACGGATCCGAGGGCGTGTTGCGCCAGCCGAGAAGTGACCGCGTCGCACCACTCGGCGAAGCGGCCAGGAAGGCCGACGGAAAAAAAGATCATGCTTTTTGACAAGGCCTTTTTGCTGTGCCGCCACACTTCTACTGAATGCTGCTTTCAGATGTCGAGCCCCCGAAGGGGTGCGGCCGAATGTCTCCGGCGCACGCTGGACAGAAGATGACACTAGGGGTCATAACGGGCACACAACCCGTATGTAGCGACTGCGGCTAGGACGACCAGATGGCTCGCCTATTTACGAAGCGGACCAAGGGTAAGTTTGAGGGATTTGTCAAGCTTGGCGACGAGGCACGCGACGACCGAAATTGGGCTCTAGCCGCCCAACACTATAAGGCTGCTTTATTGCTCGAGCCCGAAACGGCGGGAATTCACGTGCAGCTCGGCCATTCTTTGAAAGAGGCGGGAGATTTTGACGGGGCCGAGGCTGCTTACCTGCGTGCCTTGGAGATCGCCCCGGACGACATCGACATCCAGCTCCAGCTCGGCCATTTCTACAAGCTGCGTGGCGATGTATCAAAGGCGCTGAAGCATTACCGCTTGGCGCAGGCGCGCGGTTCGCGTGACGCTCACATGCTGAGCTACCTTGCCACACCTGTCCAGACCGTCGAGCCTGACATATCGAGGGCGCCGGAAGAGAAGGGTTTTCCGGTTTTCCCCTTCAAGTTCACGTCTCTTTCGCGCCCTCGCAAGGACGGAGAGGCGATCGTGTTCAGCACAGGGGTCGAACTCGATCGCGTCAGTAAGGACGAGTTCTGGTATTTGGCGCAAAGCCGCAATCTGCGGTTTGGGTGCCAGGTCTATGCCGAGACCTCGGATTCCGCGCTGATCGCGGACGAACGGGGCGTCGTCACCGATGATAAGACCTCTGCAACATGCCTGCTCGTGGCATTCTCGCTACCGATGGCTCTTTTTCGCGACCGGCCGTGGCGGTTAGTCTCCTTGAATTGCGTCTATGACAGCAAGTTCTGGTTCTCGGATCGAGGTCGGCCCTGCACCTATGCTGTAGTCGGTGTGAACAACGCAGCGAGGCAAGATCTGTTCCAATATTATCTTGAAAATTTCAATAACGGCTCGCAGCCTTGATCGGCATGCGTCGTTAGGGTACTAACAACGGCTGGGATCTAATCATTTGGCGAGAGAGACGCAACCGCGTTCCCGGATTTGAGAAATGACCACGATAGAACACGACCGGTACCTTCAAGCCGAGATGCGCGCAACGCTCGCCCTCATCTCACCGGTTGCCGTTTTGAATAAGGGCAAACGCCGGGTCGGAGGACCGAACGACGGTGGCTACGTGATGCTGGATGACCTGGACGGGATCAGGGTCTGTTACTCCCTCGGAGTGGGGCCCGACGTCACGTGGGACATGGAAATGGCTGAGCGCGGTGCATTGGTACTCCAATATGATCACACGGTCGAGAACGCACCTGCAATGCACCCGAATTTCCACCACTTTAAAATAGGTATTACGCACGACGACGCGCTCGCAGCCGATATGAAGCGGCTCGATACACTACTGCGTGAAAATGGTCATGCCAATCGCGATGACATGCTCTTGAAAATTGATATCGAAGGTCACGAGTGGGATTCTCTTCAAGTTCTTGGCACTTCGACATTCGCCAATTTCCGGCAGATCGTAGCAGAGTTTCACGGGCTGCGGCTGCTTGAGATCGAGAGCTTCCGCCAGCGCGCTCACCGCCTATTCTCGACCATTCGTCAGACCCATGAGGTGATACATGCGCATGGTAACAACTTCGCTGGAATGTATATTGTTAAGGGGATCCCAATTGCCGACTGTGTCGAACTGACATTCGTGAATAGAAAATACCATAGCTTCGTTCCATGCCACGAGTGCTTCCCTGGCAAACTCGATTTTCCGAACGACGCGAATCGCGTGGACTTGATCATGGGCTCATTTAGTTTTTGATAGACTAAGCTGAGGCGGAAATTTATGGGGAAGCGGGCTACGCGTATACTTGTCGATTGCTCCCATGTCGATTTTACTAAGCAACCGACCGGGATTCCGCGTGTTGTGCTAAAATACATTGAGGTCGGGTATGAATGGGCCCGCCGGACGGGCATCGAAGTAATACCCGTCACTCCGACGCGATCGGGACTTTATATCCGAAGGCCACTTCCAGGGCGGGATCCGCCGCCTAACTTATTGCGCGCCGCCAGGAGTGAGCGAGACACAGCAAGCAAGTCGGCGGGAGTTGAACTAACCAAAGTCACAGCGTATTATTTGGCTCATATAGTACATCATCTTTTGTATTTGATAGCTGCACTAGTGCCTATGACCATTACGAAAGTATTTGCTCGGTGGCTCGATAGTGTAATTCGTCGGAAGCTCAATTATTTAGTGCAGACAACCGAAAGGTTGGTCGCGGATACTTACCGTATTCGGCCACGCGAGGGAGACGTGCTGTTTACGCCCGCGTACTGGCACGATATTGATCCAGCGATCTATCGGGCGATAGGTTCTGCCGGCACCAAGGTTGTGGTGCTCGTGCATGATATTCTACCAATTTTATTCGACCGATTTTATCCCGCGCCATGGTGCTACGAGTTCAAGGCCAACGTGACGGCGGCTTTCGGCTATGCCGACGCATTCTTCTGCGTGTCCGATTTCACGCGCTCGGCGCTCATCGAGTTTGGCGCGCGGCAAAAGCAAAAGATACCCCCGACCATGACCGCTTACAACGGGTTCGAGCCTCTCGTCCAACGCGAAGTATTGGAGACATCGGAGTTCAAAGAAAATCGGTTCTTCTTGCTTCGGAAGCATGGTCAGGACGCATTTTATGGCCACTTTCGACCATTCATCATGGTAGGCACTATTGAACCAAAGAAGGGACATCTTCCGACGATCAGGTGTTTCGAGGCGATTTGGAGGGCCGGTCATCCCCGGAACTTGGTAATTATCGGACGCCGCGGCTGGCTAGAGCAGCCGATCGTCGATGCAATCCAAGGGTCAGCTTACTATGAAGAGAGGCTCTTTTGGTTTTCCGATTTTGATGATTTCGATCTGGCGCAAGCTTATGGCCGATCGCACGCCCTCATTTTGAGTTCCTTCGGCGAAGGTTTCGGAATCCCTATGATAGAGGCTTCCTATTTCGCCAAGCCCACAATTGCTCTAGACACACCGATTGCGCGCGAGGTGCTTGGCCCATCGGGTCTATTCTTCCGGGATGGTGAAACTCTGATCGATTGCATAATCGAACTCGAGGATCGTGTTCGTTATCAAGCTGCTTGCGCCAGAGCATCGGGCCTATCCTGGGGGTCGTGGGACGAGTACACGCCCCGGGTGCTCGATGAGCTCGCGAAGGTGACCGCGAACCCTAAGCTTCTGCCAACGTCCGTACCTCTACAAGCTTGACTGTGTTTTGGCGTGCCGCAAGTGAGTCTTCTCTCCCTGGCACTCATGACGCTGGTTACGGGCGTCGCACAAGCCAGCAATTGCGCTCGTACGGTGCACATATTGATCGCTGAGGCACCGAAGGCCCAGAGCTGCGAGCCACAGCAGCAGACATATGTAAGCGCTGCTTCATACGATGTTCACTGTGACGGGGTCGTCGATGATAGCCTGGGTGCTCAAAAGGCTCTGAACGCCGCTTCTGCCCATGGCGCCGCAGTCGTGGTTTTCCCGGCGACTGGAGCAGCGTGTCGGCTGACGACCGGATTGACGGTCCCTAGCGGCGTGAGCATCGAGGGCACTGCTGGACTAAACTGGCCGGGCCCATTTAGCAATGTCGAGGCGCAATGGACCAATAAAGGTACCTGGTTCAGATGCGAGGATAAAAAGAATCCTTGTGTTCTGATTGATGGTGTCGGCTCTCATGTATCAGGGGTGAACTTTTGGTACACGCAACCTACGCCCCAGGGCGGAAGCTTCTGCGGAGTACCGTGCAGATATACGCATAAATGGAAACCAGTTATTTATCCTTATACTATTGAGGTAGGTACACACGCTAATTTTGACCATTTATCTGATATCGCGATTGTCAACGCTACTCACTGCATTGATTGGGAGGGTCCGAGTTCTGGCGTTGCCGGAATTTATTCTTATATGAGAAACCTAAATCTGGGTTGTTTCGATCGCGGTATCAGGTTCTCCAAAATCGATACGACGATTTATGTCTCGAACATTCGGCACGATATTTGGTGGTATCGTGGCAATTCGGATGTCCTGGGATACACCGAAGGAGAGGGTAAGCGAATTGACTGGGATGTCGAGTACCTCGCCAATTTGCAGGCCAGTGGGATAGAGTTTGTTAATTCGGCCGTTGCCATAAAATTCGCCGATGGGACGGTGAAAAGCGGCTTCGGGACGATAACCTTCGCCGCGAATGAGTTGCAACTCGATAACGTCTCTTTCAATGAGGTGTGCCAGGCAATGACAGTTGCTAGTCCGACAACCCATGTAAGTGGACACCTAGCCAATGTCATAGCTTATGCCGATACCATTACGAGCGATGCGAAACAGTGCGCCGGGGAGAAGACGAAGCTCTTTGACCTGTCAAGCGACAACGTCTACGTCAGAATGCATAATCTGTCCGTTGGTTTTGCCCAGAATGTTGCAACGGTCGGCGGGGGAACTAGTGGGTATCTGGGTTTGAGCGGCACACGTGTTCAGCGATACTCGGCCTTTGCCGCCGGTGGTATTGCTCTCGTTGCTGCCCCGGGCGCACAGATAGCGATCGACGACAATGATTTCAGCAATATTCTAGGAGCGCAGGGGTCCGGTGCAGTTATCTCGGGCACAAGGCAACCGTCGATAATCACCCTACCGACAAGTTGTGCCGGACTGCCAAGCGGGACGCTCTATAACAAAGCCGGCTCTCCAGCGATCTGTCCATGAACACGTCCTCCATAACCTGCCAGGTTGTTGACTGCCAGAGAGCATAGCGCTTTCAGGGTACTCATATGCTTCTGGGCGCAGAGCGATAGCCGAAGCATCCGGTAGAGCTGCAGCCGCGCATCGGCGGGGGCTTCCCTTTCTGCGGTCCCAATCCCAATTACAAGACCCGGCAGGTGTTGTCGCGCCGGACGAGGTCGCGATGAGTGGTATAGGTTCGTTCAAACTTTGTGAGGGGCGAGGCATGAACTCCTCGGAAATATCTCGGCATTTTCTTGCAATTGTCGTTGTAGCGGTTGCTATGACAGCGGCAATTGTCGGTCATGCGCAGAACAATGTTGGAAGCACGCCACAGGATCGCGCGATGTCAGAGACGACGAATACGGTCACTCATCGCGAGCCGCCCGGCGGTAGCGGCTATCTTACACCAGACGAGATGCGCACGGCGAAACCGTTCCCTATGCCTAGTGTTAAAGGGCCGCCGGTCCCGCAGCAAACGACCCCACACCCATTCGCGGAACCGCCTGGCAGTTCACCTCCCGGGCTCGGCGGGCCTCCCGTAAATCGCTGATGCGCGAGAGGGGGCTGCCGTAGGGCAGCCCCCGGCCAACATTTCTCTTTTCCTCGCGCTTACCGGCCACAAGCAGGGGGGGCCGAAGCGCACACCGCATTTGTCAGCACAACTATGTTCCCGCTCGTAAAGGGAGCGGCTCCTTGCTGCTTTACAGCCGTATCAATATAGCCCCAGCTTGTAACCCCAACCACGAGATTGCGAAAGGGGTACGTTCCAAAACTGGTGCCCGAAAGTGATGGTGGTGCTCCCAAATTCACCAGCCACGGTCCTCCGCTCGATCCACCCGTCATCAGGGAACCGATGATGGTGTTGTTGGAAAGGGAGCTCGCTATGAAACCTTGCGAGTCGTTGCGCTCCATAATCACACCGCTGTCGAGGGCCACAGGATACCCGAGCTGTGAAATCAGGGCCTGTCCTGATCCGTTGTAGCTGTATCCGTTCCAACCGTACCCGAACCATCCCGTAGTGCTGCCAGGATAGCGGCCACTCTGGGCATTCAGCGTTATAACGGCGACGTCATCTGGACATATGACGCCGAATTGAGCGCAATTATCCGTTCCGTTCAAGTAGGCCGTCAGGATCGTGGCAGACGCCCCAGTCCAAATTCCGTATGGCGCCGACCCGTTGTTGTAGGCGGGTCCATACTGCCAGCTTGAATAGAATTGGTTCTTGCCATAATTTGCCACACAATGTGCAGCCGTCACTACGATCCCTGGGTAGATCAGGGATGCAGAACAGAGGAAGGTATCGTTACCTATTTTAAACCATAGCTTGCCGGCAGCACGGAACGGATAGAAGTTTACCGTCAAATCGCCATACGCATTTACCTGCGCGGTGGTGTAGGGCTGGCCGGATGTCCCGAATTCTTCAGGTTCTACCCCGCCTCCTTGCGCAAGGTCTTGTGGCGCTACGAGCTGTATTGGAGATTGCTCGCCAGTGCCGGGCTCACCCTCCGAAACCCCTGGCTGCCCAAAAATCGCGGCAGGTTCAAGAGCATTACGCATAGCCTCTGCTTGTGAAGGGGCAAATGCGCGTGCCGCAGGAAGAGGCATCGGCTTGGCATGGGCGAAATCCATGCCGCCTCCGCCCTGACTGGCTTGCGTTGGCAATCTAATAGTCGTTGTAGGACCGTTTACGGTGACTTGCTGGGCTTCCGCGGCAGTAGCCACGATGCAGCTCAGCATGCTGGCCACGCCGATAGCCAGCATCTTTTTGACTTTGGTCATGATTCTCCCTCCCGAGAATTCCAACAGGGATGCGTTGCCACCACCCACTGACGATCATGTCTGTAAATGGGACACGTTCAAGGTAAAGGCGAACGGTACAGCTACATGTGAGCTAGCTCACACATTATTAAAAAATCAACCGTTCTGCTGCACGCGTTAGTTTGCGGTAGCGCTCCAACTTGTGGCTACTACAGCGAGTCTATACAGTCAGATTCTGGCGATTTTCATGGGTTTTCGTCTCCCTAAAGTTCATCGGCACACGCGGCACGTGTTTCAGTTACAGCCGGCACTACTTAGCGTGAGCGTGAGGTGCGCCGGTTAGAGATGACCGATCTCCGCGTCGATTGTGCTGACGCTGCCGGTCGATCACGAGAATACGCATTCAGAATGGCGCAGTCTAGCCGGAAATTTGAATTTGTGATGTGAAGAAATTCACGACGAGCCAATATTAACTATATTCCGTCAGTACGTTGTTGAACTTGACCCGTAAGCTGGAATAGCGGTACCGGATCAGCCGCTGGCGCCTGCTGACGCGCGCAGGGACTGAAGGATCAAATATTGCTGCTTATAGCTAGCGACCGGCGGCTTACTTCATGCGAACGACAAACAATCGGATCCCGCGATCTCCACCTCTTTCCATCTGCCAGCGCGAACCTCGTCGGCGCAGGCCGTATCGATCGCGGTTCGAAATTGCTGCAGACACGGTGCGTGTTCTGAAATCGTGGTCAGAAATAATTTGTTTTGAAAGTATAAAAACGGCTTCAACCGCCGATTTCCGGAATACATAAAGCGATAAAAACCCTCTGTCACCCCAGGCCAGTGTACCGACATGTAATCATCCAGAGCGATGACGCCTCCCGGCACCAAAACTTCCTGGGCCAGATGCAAGTCGTTGCAGGCGTGTTGAATGGTGTGGCCGGCATCTATCGAGAAAAACTTTACCCCGATTTTCCCAAACATCTCGACCACCTCGACTGTTGAGAAGCTCATCGTGTCACGCTGGACGATCCTGAAAAAGCGATGCTGCGAGCCCATCAGAGTTTCGAGATGGGAACGAAAAGCTGCTAACGACCCGCGTCCGGAGCGGTCCACATTCAGATGTTGGTCATCGAACACGTCTATTGCAAAACATTCTTCGTCACCATTTCTGAGCGCATTCAACAAAAACAAAAACAGCCCATGATGGACACCGAATTCCACAATATTGCCGCGGACGCCATTTGTATCAAGGATTGTGCCGATCAGGTTGACGAGTTGCCACATCCGGTCGCCGAGCCATCCCTCTACATGGCCGTAGACCGCGGAGTTAAAGTGCTCCAGACGTTGCTCACGGGTTGCGGTCATGCGGAGCTTTCTGTGGTTTGGTGGGCCGACAGCCGAGTGCGACCATCGTGCGCGCCAGAAATCAAGGCGCGACAGCTGGACAAGGGGCAGCATCGCGATACCAATGTCCGGCCCGGTCGCAATATGTCATCAGCTGGCCGGCCGCCACGGCCAAGTCACAGCCGGCATGTCCTCCTCCCCTGAACTCCCCGGTTCGCTGATCACCTGGTCTCCGCAGATCACCCGCAACCGACGCTCCAGGGCACGGAGCTCCTCGGACGCCAGCAGGTCTTCTATGATCCAAGATTTTGAAGCGACGCCATTTTGCAGCAACCTCAGATATTGATCCTTCTCGGCGACCTGCGATCCTCTCAACAGGATTGCCCGATATGCCTCTTCGATGAAGGCTTCGTCTTCCAAATCGATCGGCAGCTCGATCTCGCAAGGCCACTGCAGAAGGAATTCGTCAAACGACATCCGGCCGCTGGGCCACCCGAGGTCAGGATGCGAATTGGACCGTGCAGGGGATGAGATGGCACTCATCCGCTCCGCCATCGCCAACAGCGCTCGTCTCGATTCCGGCTCGCTCGGACCGACGGATGGCTGGCTCAGCCGATGCCGTGCGGACCGCACAGCCCGGGCCAACACAGCACCGTCGATCGCCAGCGGATGCTGATCGCTCAACAAATCTTTTAGAATTTCTCCAAATTCTGAAACGCTCTCTTCATTGGTGAACTTTGTGCAGTTCAGTACTTCTGAAATCAGCTGAAGAACCGTTTCCGCTCGGCCTTGTCGACGCAGAACATTCACGATCGGCTTGATCGCTTCCCAGCTAAACTCGCGAGAACGACATAACAAATGCAAAGCCGGCAATAGCGATGACCAGCTATCCGATCTGATGATCTTATCGAGCAACAAGGTCACGGAAGATGAGCAGGATGGATCTGATGCGACACAGTACATCAACAGCGGAATGGCCGCCCGATCCGGCATCCGTTCTGCCGCCGATCGCAGGTCTTCCCGCAACTCACCGTGAGGGCGGTCCAACTCCAACTCGGGAAATTCATCGTAAGCACGGTCCAAGCCCTCCAAAGCATCGATCAATTCGCGGCCACCGAGCCAACTGATCCTCTCTCGGACAGTGTCGATATAGGCCTGGCCGAGCGCCGGCGAGCCGAACCCGGCCGGGGGCATCTCTCTGATTGGCGAATCGGGAATTTCGGCTCTTTGATCCATGCGGTCCGGCAAAGGCCGCGCGAGGCGGCGGCCTACGTCAAACTCAATGCCTTTTCGCTTCGCTCGCGCCGCAATGCAAGTTGGATCCTGCCCCTCGTCCAGCCCAGACCTTTGAGCTCGAAGGCCGCATGGTCCAGCGTCGGATCAAGCGCGAGAGCGCGAAGATAGGCGACGCCGGCTTCAATTTTCCTGCCCTGGATTTTCAGCGCATGACCGAGTTGCAGATGAGTGTCCGCGAAATCGGCATCGAGCTCCAGCGATCTTCGGTAGGCGTTCTCGGCCTCCAAGAGGTCCCCGGACTCCTTTAGAGCGTGGCCGTATTGAACCCATATCGGGGGGTTGTCCGGCTTTTGATCGAGCGCCTCTCGGTAATAGCGGGCAGCCGACACCCAGTCACGCGAATCTCGCGCCCGGTCGGCTCGCGAGATCAACCTCTTCTCGGGTTGCTTGGGATCAGAGCGCGGCGACCGCGAGCCGAATCCCCGGAGTAAACCGAACCATCCCCCCACCGGTTGCGGATGCCTCCCGGCTGGCGCTCGCGGCGACGGCGGCGGATTGACTACCTCGGCAGAGCCTTGCGCCGCAGACGCGCGGTCTTCCCAGCTCACCACTTTGCGCTCGAGCAACTGCCGCACGGCTGCTAGGTCCTCTTCGCGCAACAAACTCGGGCCGTCTTGTGTTCGGGCCTCCGCCTTGGGTGGTGGCACCAAACCCCTCTCGACCTGCTCCGGAGCACGCAGCTCAGCGCCGTGAGTTTCCTCGAAGCAGCCATGGATAATATTCGATATGCGAGCCGCCTGGGAGCCCCAGCTGTTGGCTCGTACCCAATCGCGTTGTCGCTGCAGGATCTCGGTTTTGCGGTCTTCGTCCCCGAGGAAGGAGAGGATCCCCTCGGCGATCTCCCGAGGTTCGGTCCCGGGGAGCCGGTAAACGATTTCGGATAGGTCGGAAAAGATCGGCAGAGGCGTCGTCAATACCGGACGACTAGCGGCAAGCCCGAGCCGTGCCGCGCCGCTCGCCGACTCGTCCGATCGTTGATAAGGGAACACGATCGCGTCGCACGCACTGAGAAGAAACAGCGCTTCTTCGACATCGAGGAACTCGTTGATCAGGCGCAAATGCCCCTCTATCTCCAGCAGGCGAATTAGGGCCAGACAGCGCTCGCGTTCCTCCTGCGACTCCGGGGTCGGGTAGTCGGCGTTTATCATCAATAAGTACGCTGCTGGATACGCTCTCAGTATCAGTGCGAGGCTGTAGATGAGTTCCCTCAGCCCCTTGCCGGAAAGCAAGAACCCAAACGTGCCGATTACCGGGCTGAAATCCGCTAAACCGATCAGGCTGCGAACCGCATCCGCGTCTAGCGGCGCACGGTCGATCACCCCATGAGACAGCAAGACGACATTTTCGGTCACACGGCACTCCCGCAGCCGATTAACGTCCTCTAGGCTGTGCACAAAGATACGTGCGCAGCTTTGCAATGCTTGCGTCATCTTCTGATGCGCACTCGGCCCATGATGATTTACCAGATCCTTCGTCCGATGGAATGTTACAAAGGTATTTATACCCGCATCGGACAAAGCAATTAGGGTGTCAGCAAACTCGCCGAAGTCGAAAAAGCTGAAATTATGCTGAAAGAACGCAGCATCAAACCTGTTTTCGATAAGATAATCTCGGACACGCGAAAGTCCGACGCCATCTTTGCTCCACAATCGCAGCACGTTGTCCGGGTCTGGCCGGATCGCCTCCTGAGCGTCGGCAAAGATGGTGATCTCGAAAGCGGTCTTATCAAAGAATTCGAGCAAATGTTCGGAGTGCGCAGCTATCCCACACCGCGCATTGTATGTTGAAACCCAACCGAGCCGGAGCTTTCTTCTCATTACTGGCCTGTTCTCGAGGTAGTCTACAAAGCTGGTTACATTCTCGGCGACGTCACGCCACCGCAGTCGCGACGCGTCTCGTTGGCCCTTTAAGGCTCGAGAAGCGGTTATCGTCTCCGATGAACGACCGGCCCGATACGCCGTTTTCATCGCCTGGACAAGTTCTTCGATCGACGGACGCGCCCAGTATGAATTCGGTATCTTCAAATGGCTGGTGGAAAACTCGTAATTGCAGCCGATCAAAAACGAATTTTCGTCATTACAGAAATCCAAATGCCCGCTGTGACGCGTCAATATCACCGGCAGGCCGCGGGCCATCCCTTCCGCGGCGGGAAGATTGAAACCTTCTCCCCGAGTCGGGAGGACGAGAGCATCGCCAATGTGATAGAGAAACTCCATTTCCCGCTCGCCAAGCTCTTCGGAAATAACCTGAATCGCGGGGGAATTCTCAGACCCGCGCGTCAAGCGCTCCACCCAGCTGTCGATAGTATTGGTCGGGTTGTCGA
Source organism: uncultured Alphaproteobacteria bacterium (assembly GCA_963698995.1). Taxonomy (GTDB): domain Bacteria; phylum Pseudomonadota; class Alphaproteobacteria; order ATCC43930; family CGMCC-115725; genus AP-15. Next base: position 123,320 of record CAVOTD010000092.1, read on the forward strand.
ACGTCTTGATCACAAGAAGTACCGGGTCACGCCTCGAGAAAGCCAGGCAGTAGGCGGTGACAAGCTCCTCGATCCCCTTGCGCGCGAGGCCGGAAGAGATGTGGAGGAACGTGAACGGCAGGGAAGGCGTCACCTGGCCGCGCTTCACGCGATCGACGATCACCCGCGGCAAGTGGCCCGAATGATCGACCCCGTGGCCGATGACGGCGATCGGCACTCGCACGCCGCTATCCCGGATCACGCGCTTGGTATATTCGGAAGGTACGAGAACCCCATCGAGGTGAAGATTGATCAGCGAAGCCAGAGTGTCAGGGATCGAGCTTTCCTCCCACGCCAGGTGAACAAGCCGATAATCGCCGAGCATCCCATTCGGCCGAGGCGGGTAGGTGTTGCGGATCGTGACAATTCGGTCGCCGGTTACCGGTGCGTGCCGGACCAAATTCTGAATCTCCGCGGGGAGCCTGTTGGCGGCGATCGGGTCAACCACATAGCTTTCCACGCCGTCCGCCGGTTCGATATAGGAAGCGCAACCCTCCAGCTGGTTGAGTGCGAGGGCGAGATTGCGGTTTACGATCGCGAGGCTATAGGAGGTCTCGAAAGGCCCCTCGAGGACGTAATGGGTCCGCCGCGAGGTCTGCGAGCCCTCATCAACTCGGGCGAGGGTGGAAGGCTCGGTTCCGCCTTCATAGGCCCCGACAGCGATCAACCAGCGCCGTAAATCGTTCTCGATGCGCCTTCGGCTGAACCGCAGCAGACGGTTGCGTTGGGAGCGGATGACCTCGCCTCTGAAGGACCGGTCCTCATGAAGGCGGATCAATGATTCGAGAATCCTCGCCGGATCCTTGTCCGGTATCTTTATCCCGGCGTCGCCCAGCGTATCCGGCACCGCTGAAGATGCATAAGCGATGACCGGAAGATCGAATGCCATCGCTTCGACAAGCGGCACGCCGAAGCCCTCGTGTTCACTCAGCGAAACATAGGCGGTGGCGGCCCTGTACCAGCCAAAGAGCTGCTCATCCGTCACTCGGCCAGTGAATTTTGACGCGCCGGTCAAGCTCCGCTCTGCGCACCAGCTCGTCCAGATGTGATTTATAGCCAGTTGCATCATCGAACTGACCGACGAGGACGAGCTCCAGCGGAACGCGCCCGATCGAGCGAACTTTATCGACGAAATCGATGAGTTCGTGTTGGCATTTGTGCGGCACGATCCGTCCGACGAACAAAAGCCGAAACACAGCCGCAGTCGTCGTAATAGGGAATTTTCGAGGTGCGGCGCAAATCTGATGGCGGCGAAATCTCTGAGCAACGGAATGACGCTGACATTGCCGAAGCCTCTCTGGCTCAGCTGCCGCGCATTGAACGACGACACGGCGATGGCCGACTCGACGATGTCGCGAAACAGCGAAAGTTGCGAATAGCCTTTAAGTGCGTAGGAGCGCGTGGGATCACTTTCTGCAAAATATTGAGGAGGTGTAATATTGTGATAGACGAGAAATTTGCGGCACCGCAGCTCGGCCAGACGAGAGAAAGCATCGTGACCCATCGAATGGTGGATCAACAGAAAATCCGTCTCGGCTACCCGTAGATCCTCCAATGGTCGGAAGCGTCCGGACAGCGCGGGATCCACGTGTTCGACGAAAATATCGGATTCGAAGCCGAAGACTTTGCACCATCGATTGTACAAAGAACATGCAATTCGTGACAGCGTCTGCGACTGACGAGCCGGAATGGAACTGATGGATGCTTATTTTATGTTGACCAACCATGGGCATGCTCGACCGGGTTGGCGATGGGTTAAATCTATGTTCTAGTGGGCCGGGTTGACACCAGCCATCACCTACCCTGCACTAGCGTAACTCAATCGATTTCTTCGGCTCGGGTAGCACGCCCCACCGCGTCCAGTAACAAACTAGCGCATCGGGTCATCCGGTGCGAAGGGCTCGATATCACGGCAATCGCGTACCAATTCCGATCAAAGCCGGCAGCGGCGGCGACAATCTCCTGCGCGGCTCAACCACCTTTCCCCAACACCGTGCCGCTTCCGCCGAACTTATTCGCATCGAAAGTGGATGGCCGTTTGTGCCGTTTGTAGCCGTCACCGAAGAAACCGCGACTTGGTGTCGCGACCTGTCGCGGCCGCGACACCAAGTGCCAGAACTCAGCTGGTCAAACGGCACAAACCGTTATTATTCACTGCGCAGAGAACACCCCGATACACCCCTGCAGGCAGTTCGGGTAGGCGGTGGTCGCCGGCAAGGGCACGTAGACATGGTTGTTCGCGGCACTTGCGGCCATCGAGTGCACGGTCCCGGAGGCGTGCACAAAACTCGCCGTCCCCGTAGCCCCCACCTGCTGCTGGGCAAAGCGTCGGCACCTGTTGGGTCAGGGTGTTGACCACCGACGCGATAACGCCGAGCACCGGGCCGTTAGGGTTATTTCCGCCGTGACGTAGTAGTTATTGTCGCCCGAGTTGAACCAGACTTCGTCGCCGCCGCCGACGCCCGGCACCGCTACAAGCGACCCATTCGCCGGCGTGCAGCCCCTTCCCGGGTTACAGATCGCCTCCTGGGGCCCCGCGGTCGTTGTACAGGTCGGAGGAACAATCCGGGGGGAAGTGGATGCACTGGCAACTACCGCCGTGCACTTTTTGCCCGCCATGTCGAAGACCGAATTGCAGCCTACAAGCAGATCCCCATTCGGGCCCACGGTGAGGCCGGCCGGCTGGCAATAGTTTATCGGGTAAATCGTTTCTATGACCCCGCCCGTAGTGATCCGCGCGACTGCTCCGGTGATGCCGGTCCCGTCTCCAGGGCCGTCGATTTCCGGGAGCGAGACATAGAACCTCTTGGTGGTGGGGTCCCACACCGGCTGCTCAATGCCGTTTGTATTCTTATGGGGGCCAGGGAGCACATCAAATGTGGTTTTGATTGGATTTGAGAGCGCGCAAGTCGTCTTGTTGTAGGTGACTATGGTGGAAAACGCCGGGTCGTCGGCGTTGTTGGCCGCTATGACCAGCGAATCCGCTATATCTACGGCCATCTCATCTACGCGAAATTTGCCGCCTGTATTCAGGGCGGTGACGACTTTTGTGAAGTCGACGGCGCCGTTGAACGAGAGCAAGCGGCTGTCGCCGTCGCCTGCGAAGATGCACGGGAACGCGGACGACGACGCCGTCGGGACCCGAGGTCGCCGTCGTACCGGTGTCCCCCTTAAAATTGGCCTGCCCAACGCCGTTGCCGCCGATCTGGCCGAACAGCGTCTCCGTGGTGATGTCGATGACGTTGAGCGCAGCGTTGGAACGATCGGCGAGATAGTAGAGTCCAGCCGGGTGCCCCGCGATGGGGGTGGGGTCGACCCAACTGATGTCAAACGAGAACATCTGGGTCTTGGGCTTCGCCGCAGTCCCGTTGATCGGAATAGTCTTGAGCAGGCTGAGAGCCGGGGGGTCGCTGGCTGCTTGCCCTTGCGCCCACGCCGCGCTCCCGAGGAGAAGCAGGGCCGAGGCGGCTGCCGCCGCCCAAGCCGATGATCGCCAATATTTTCTGGCCGCAGTCCGATAATAACCCAAATCTGTAAGCACCGCTTCCCTCCCGCGCATTGGTTTCCGATCCGAACGGCACATGACACCGTCCGGTTCGGAACCATAGCATTCCGCGACGGCACGTCAAACAATTGATAGCTATCGCTCATGTTAGGGACAAAGATCGCTTGGGAATTTGCCAAATCAACTTTCAATGGTTCTATATTGAATTACACAACCAAAGGCGCAATGAAGTGGGGTCGCAGTCCTCCATTCACGCATTCCGAGTTCTCAAGCCGTTCGATGACGATTTCCAGCCCACGAGGTAGGGAGCTGGGTGCCCCAACCCACAAATCCTGCTTTCGTAGGCTCACCTCGGGGTTGCGATGATGTCGATGTGGTCGATGCCGCTGCGAGAATAAGCACCCATCACGCCATCGACGTCGTTCCCGAAGCTGTTTTCGGAACCATCCTTTTCGATGACGCCGATCCGGTATCCTCTGGCGGTCAGGAAGCGGAGGAAATCGGGGCCGCTGCAGTGGGATATGCCAGGCAATGTGCCGGGGCTAAATTCGCTGACAATCACCGGCCGGTCGCGGTCGATTGTCTCCGAAAGGCCGATCAGCGCATTGAGTTCCGCCCCTTCGGTGTCGATCTTAACCAGATTGAAATTCCGGTCTTTTGGCAGGATGACATCGAGCGCAAAACTCGGGACAGGATGCGTCGCAAAGATCGCGTCCAAATTATCCGGCAATTCCCCGGTCATGCCGTTGGAGTGGGAAACGTTTAGTGCCAGAAGGCCTGTTTGGCGTCCGGCTGCGGCTTGCATGACCAGAACCTGGTCAAAGCCGTTCACACGTCGGCTCGCTTCGAGCAACTTGATGTTCTCCGGGTTCGGCTCTACCGCGACGACGAGGCCCGAAGCCTCGACGAGCGAGGCAAGAAGCATCGTCAAGCACCCGATATTTGCGCCGATATCCACAACCGACATGCCGGGTTTGACGTAGCGGTCGAATAACGCGGCGATCCCCGGGTCGTAGGGAACGCCGTGCAGCACGTGTTGGCCGATCGCAAGATCGTCCTCCGATGCGAACACGGAAAACCTCGGCAGTTTCACCAACTCAACCTGATCACGATAGGTCTTGTTCAACAGGCCGCGCTCGGCAAACTCTCGGGAAGTTACATAGCTGCTAACAACGTTTGCGAGATCCTCGCCGACGCGCGACGAGTGCCCAGGCCATTCTTCCGGATTCGGGTTCCTCCCGAGCAACAACCGAAAGCAATAATAAATGTCGTCATCGGTCGCGGTCTGGCTGTGCTCGATATTTCGGGGATATTGGCGGGCCAGCGCTGCCGCGGGCCTGGGTGTCCCCGACCCAGCCGCAGTGAGCGGAGTCGGGGCAATGTCGCACCGGGCAAGTGCCGGCGGGACCGTTTGATTGACCAGGCCTCGCATGATCGGGAGGCAACGCGCCATTGTCTTTGCAAAAGCCTTCATCGTGGGTCTAAACCGAAGTTACAAACAGGGTGCGCAACGAAGTCTATGATAAACTCCGAGCAGCAAAGCATCTTACATCGCGCAAGGTTGCGGCGAGAACGCATCGCCATCCTACGCCGGCGGCGGGCCGTTGCCGAGCTTCGGCGGCAGATCGATTTCGCGACGATGTGGGCCGATCCACGCCGACGCACGGTCTATGATCATCGGCGACGGCTGTTTTACCAGCATCGGCCGGAACGCTACCAACCAGTGCCGAGGGCGATCGGGCGGCGAGCTCTGCTGACGAGCCTCGGCACATTGTTGGCAACACCGGCGCTGGCCCAGACGAGTGACATCCTTTACCCGAACACGTCCGCACAGGGGCGCGCGAAGCAGGCGGCCAACGACACTGGGTCACGCGTCGACGTCAGGAATTTCAGCACCGTTGCTCACCCTTATCGGGGTGGGGGCGATGACGCCGTGCCAATCCAAGCGGCGATCGCCCAAGCGGCGTCAATCGGTGGTGCGACGGTATACCTCGGCCCGGGGCCGATCTCATTTACCGGCTCGCGGGGGATCGACCTTGCGGCGCTATCGTGGACTGCGCCTGGGATCGTTCTCAAAGGTGACGGTCCCGGAGGAACCGTGATTACCGTAAAGTACAATCCGACGGTCGACGTCATTTCTCTTGGTTCTGTGACCAGCAACTTGAATGCCGCGCAGGGTGGGATAAGGGACCTCGGGATCGGCCTCGGCACGAACCAATCTCAGTCCGCTGGCGCGGCGATACATAGTTTGAACGGGCAAAAGCACCAGTTTGAGAATATTCACGCCTTTGGCGGCTTCTATGTCCATTTCTGGGTCACTGGGGGGCCCAATCAATACATCGTCTGGATCTCCCGATGTCTGGTTGATGCCTCGGAAGGAACGCAAAACTCGATCATGGTCGGTGATGCCACCCAGAACTTTCCGCAGGACACGATTATTTTAGACCTCGAGTCTGGCGGAAACCGTGCCGGACGCAATTGCATTGGGGTGTACAATTCCGGCGGTCTTACCATCGCCAACGCCGACATAATCGATTACGCCGAGTACGGGTTCAGGATTTCTCCGGGTTCCGGCCAAAGAGTGGTCAATTCGTTCATTCACAATTTGGAATGCGACACCTGCGGCCGTGATGGCGCTCTCATCGCGCAGGGAGAGAGCACTAGTCGAACCCAAAACGTAAGCTTTTCACTTTCATGGTTTTCCAGCAATGGCGGGGCCGGACTGAACCTCAAGGGTGTCGCCGGCAATCCGATCGACGGGGTCCACATGACTAACTGCACGGCGGGCGGCAACGTGCAGCACGGTATTTGGGTCAACTCGAATTGTAAGAACATCGACATCGATACTGTCACGGCTGCCGGGAATTCTGCCGCGTTCAGTGACTTCACCGGGAAGCCGACCGACACAACCAACACTTACAGTGGTGTCGTGGTGGACGACGGGGATAATACCGGCGTGTCAATCGTCGGGGGACGTTCGGGCGCTACCGGTGCATGGGGTGGGGCAGCGCCCACGCAAAGGTACG
>CAVOTD010000093.1:0-11737 GCA_963698995.1 uncultured Alphaproteobacteria bacterium
GGAGCTTCATAATTTGGGAGTGGGATCGCAGAAAGGGAAGCCCTGCCGATGCCGCGGTTGTGCCAACAACCTGCCGGACGCGTTATGGAAGGTGCTCACGGACAGATCGCTGGAGTGCCGGCTTTGTTGTAGAGCGTACCGCTTGGCAGTCCGACACAACTTTTCGGTAGCGTGATTATTGACGGCTGCCTTGTGCCAGAGATCACTGCGCCGGACCCCTGCGCTCCTAGTATATTGCTGAAATCATTGTCGTCGATCGCTATCTGTGCGCCCGGGGCAGCAACGAGGGCAATGCCACCGGCGGCAAAGGCCGAGTACCGCTGAACACGTGTGCCGCTCAAACCCAAATACCCACTAGTCCCCCCGCCGACCGTCGCAACATTCTGGGCAAAACCAACGGACAGATTATGCATTCTGACGTAGACGTTGTCGCTTGACAGGTCAAAAAGCTTGGTCTTCGCCCCGGCGCATTGTTTCGTATCGCTCGTAATGGTGTCGGCGTATGCTATGACATTGGTTAGATGTCCGTTTACATGGGTGGTCGGACTATCAACGGTCATTGCCTGGCACACCTCATTGAAGGACACGTTATCGAGCTGCAATTCATTAGCGGCGAAAGCCATCGTTCCGAAGCCGCTATTCACTGTCCCGTCGGTGAATTTTATGGCAATGGCCGAATTAACAAACTCTACCCCACTGGCCTGCAAATTGGCGAGGTATTCAACATCCCAGTCAATTCGCTTACCCTCTCCTTCGGTGTATCCTAGGACATCAGAATTACCACGATACCACCAAATATCGTGCCGTATGTTCGACACATAAATTGTCGTATCGATTTTGGAGAACCTGATACCGCGATTAAAACAACCGAGGCTCAGGTCTCTCATATAGGAAGAGATTCGAGCAACACCAGAATGCGGTCCCTCCCAATTAATGCAGTGAGTGGCGTTGACAATCGCGATATTAGATAAATGATTAAAGTTAGCATGCGTGCTGATCTCAATCGTATAAGGGTAAATAACCGGTTTCCAGCTATGTGTATATTTGCACGGCACTCCGCAGAAGCTTCCAGCCTGGGGCGTAGGTTGCGTGTACCAAAAATTCACCCCAGATACGTGAGAGCCGACACCGTCGATCAGAACACAAGGATTTTTTCTATCCTCGCATCTAAACCAGGTACCCTTATTGGTCCATTGGGACTCAACATTGCTAAATGGGCCCGGCCAGTTTAGTCCGGCAGTGCCCTCGATGCTCACGCCGCTAGGAACCCTCAATCCGGTCGCCAGACGACATGCTTTTCCAGTCGGCGGGAAAACTACGACTGCGCCGCCATGAGCAGAAGCGGCGTTCAACGCTTTTTGAGCACCCTGGCTATCATCGGCGACCCCGTCGCAGACTACATCGTATAAAGCAGCGCTTACATATGTCTGCTGCTGTGGCTCGCGGTTCTGAGACGAGACGCTTGCGTCCGGTGGCTCGGCAGTCAGTAGATGCGGGGAACGAGCGCAGCCGCTGGCTTGTGCAGCGCCCGTGACTAGCGTCATGAGCGCCAGGAAGAGAAGACTCATTTGCCGCATCGCTCGGTCACGACCGCCACTCCGTAACATCCCAGGCACCACCACCGCGCGCGAAGACCCAAGTCAAGCTTGCAGAGGTACGGACGTCGGCAGAAGCTTAGGGTTCCCGGTCACCTTCGCGAGCTCATCGAGTACCCGGGGCGTATACTCGTCCCATGACCCCCAGGATAGGCTCGATGCTCTGGTGCAAGCGGCCTGATAACGGACACGATCCTCAAGTTCGAATATGCAATCGATCAGAGTTTCAGCATTCCGGAAGAATAGACCGGATGGGCCAAGCACCTCCCGCGCAATCGGTGTGTCGAGGGCAATCGTCGGCTTCGCGAAATAGGAAGCCTCTATCATCGGGATTCCGAAACCTTCGCCGAAGGAACTTAAAATGAGGGCGTGCGATCGGCTATACGCCTGAGCCAGATCGAAATCATCAAAATCGGAAAACCAGAAGAGTCTCTCTTCATAATAAGCTGAGCCCTGAATTGCATCAATGATCGGCTGCTCCAGCCAGCCTCGGCGTCCGATAATTACCAAGTTCCGAGGATGACCGGCCCTCCAAATCGCCTCGAAACACCTGATCGTCGGAAGATGTCCTTTCTTCGGTTCAATAGTTCCTACCATGATAAACGGTCGAACGTGGCCATAAAATGCCTCCTGGCTATGCCTCCGAAGCAGGAAGAATCGATTTTCTTTGAACTCCGATGTTTCCAATATTTCGCGCGCGACGAGAGGTTCGAACCCGTTGTAAGCCGTCATCGTTGGGGGTATCTGTTGCTTTTGCCGCGCGCCAAACTCGATCAGCGCCGAGCGGGTGAAATCGGACACGCAAAAGAATGCGTCGGCATAGCCGAAGGCCGCCGTCACATTGGCCTTGAACTCGTAGCACCATGGCGCCGGATAAAATTGGTCGAATAAAATTGGCAGAATATCATGCACGAGCACCACAACCCTGATCCCGGCAGAACGTATCGCCAGATAGATCGCTGGATCGATGTCGTGCCAGTACGCGGGCGTGAACAGCACGTCTCCCTCGCGTGGCCGAATACGGTAAGTATCCGTGGCCAACTTTTCGACTGCCTTAGCTAACTCATTGAGTTTCCTACGAGCACTGCTATCAAGCCACCGAGCAAGTGTTTTCGTCACGGCCATAGGCACTAGCGCAGCTGCCAAATACAGCACGTGATGTATTATATGGCTCAGATAATACGCCAAGACCTGGGCTAGTTCGACCCCCGCCGACTTACTTGCTGTGCCTCTCTCACTCCTGGCGGCGCGTAATAAATCCGGCGGCGGGTTCCGCCCCGGAATCGGTCTTCTGATATAAAGCCCGGACCGCGTCGGAATGACAGGTATTACCTCGATGCCTGTTCGGCGGGCCCATTCATACCCGACCTCAATGTATTTAAGCACAACACGTGGGATCCCGGTCGGTTGCTTAGCAAAATCGACATGGGAGCAATCGACAAGTATACGCCTAGCCCGCTTCCCCATTAATTCAGCCCTAACCTAGTCTATCAAAAGTTAAACGAACCCATAAATAAGTCGAGGCGATTGGCGTCGTTCGGAAGATCGAGATTTCCGGGGAAACATTCGTAGGACATAACGAAACTATGATATTTTCTATTTACAAATGTCAGCTCGATACAGTCTGCAATCGGGATCCCCTTGACAATATGTATTCCAGCGAAGTTGTTACCATGCACATGAATCACCTCATGGGTCTGACGAATGGTCGAGAACACGCGATGAGCGCGCTGACGGAAGCTCTCGATCTCAAGCAGCCGCATGCCGTGAAACTCTGCCACGATCTGCCGGAAATTGGCGAAAGTCGAAGTGTCTAGAACTTGAAGAGAATCCCACTCGTGACCTTCGATATCAATCTTCAAGAGCATGTCATCACGATCCGCATGACCATTTTCACGCAGCACGGTATCGAGCCGCTTCATATCGGGCGCGAGCGAGTCGTCGTGCGTAATACCTATTTTAAAATGCCGGAAATTCGGGTGCGTGGCAGGTGCGTTCTCGACCGTATGGTCGTATTGAAGTACCAATGCGCCGCGCTCGGCCATTTCCATGTCCCACGTGACGTCGGGCCCCACTCCGAGCGAGTAACAGACCCTGATCCCGTCCAGGTCATCCAGCATCACGTAGCCACCGTCGTTCGCTCCTCCGACCCGGCGTTTGGCCTTATTCAAAACCGCAACCGGCGAGATAAGGGCAAGCGTAGCGCGCATCTCGGCTTGAAGGTACCGCTCGTCTTCTATCATGGCCATTTCTCAACCCGGAACGCGTTTGCGCCTCTGTCGCCAAATGATCAGGTCCCAGCTGTCGTTAGTACCCGAACGACGCATGCCAATCAAGGTTGCGACCTATTATTGAAATTTTCAAGATAGTATTCGAACAAGTCTTGCCTTGCTGCATTGTTCACGCCGATTACTGCATAGGTGCAGGGGCGGCCTCGGTCCGAGAACCAGAACTTGCCGTCATAGACGCAATTCAACGAGATTAACCGCCACGGACGGTCGCGAAAAAGAGCTTCCGGCAGTGAGAATGCCACGATCAGGCATGTTGCAGAAGTCTTATCTTCGGTGACGATGCCCCGTTCGTCTGCGATCAGCTCGGAATCCGAGGTCTCGGCATAGACCTGGCACCCGAACCTTAGATTGCGACTTTGCGCCAGATACGAGAACTCGCCTGTACTGATGCGATCGAGTTCGACACCTGTGCTGAACACGATCGCCTCCCCCTCCTTGCGAGGGCGCGAAAGAGAGGTGAACTGGAAAGAAAAAACGGGAAAGCCCTTCTCTTCCGGCGCTCTCGATGTGTCAGGCTCGACGGCCTGGAGAGGTGTGGCAAGATAGCTCAGCATATGAGTGTCACGCGAACCGCGCGCCTGCGCCGAGCGGTAATGCTTCAGCGCCTTAGGTATGTCGCCGCGCAGCTTGTAGAAATGGCCGAGCTGCAGCTGGAGGTCGACGTCGTCCGGGGTGATCTGTGAAGCACGAAGGTAGGCGGCCTCCGCGCCTTCAAAATCTCCCGCCTCTTTCAAAGAATGGCCGAGCTGGACGTGAATTCCCGCCGTTTCGGGCTCGAGGGATAAAGCAGCATTATAGTGTTGGGCGGCCAGCGTCCAATTTCCTTCGTCGCGCGCCTCGTCGCCAAGCTTGACCAATCGCTCAAACTTACCCTTGGTCCGCTTCGTAAACAGGCGAGCCATCCGGTCGTCCTAGCCGCAGTCGCTACATACGGGTTGTGTGCCCGTTATGACCCCTAGTGTCAAGGGACAGTACCGTTTGATCAACGATCACACGCACTTACGACGTTGCCAAAGATGACGTTACCCGTTCGCGTCAGCTTATATAATATTGCGAAGCCATCTATTCTGCTGCAGAGGACTAATCGACGTCAAGTTTATTTGTAATACATCGGCGGAGAATTCGGCAAGCGGCCACGTGGCTCGTAATCCTCGGAAGGAGCAAAGGAGAACATGAATACGTAAATATCCCGATGATTGTAGTCTCTCGGCGAGGAAACTGCGATCTGCGGGAGTTTGCCGCCGCCCGAACGCGTCCCGATACGTCGAGGATTGCCTGGGTTTTCAACCGCCGAAATCGTTCCTCGTCCGTTTCGTCCCGGCCCGTGCTACCGAGTTCGGTAGCAAGCGCTCGCGTGATGTTCTCCGACCACCGCTCCCCGTCCCCTCGGGACGCCTCGCGCTCGGGCTCGCCCCCGGCGGCGCACTCAGCCCACTCTCGTCATCACCACATAGGGGCCCCGCTTCCGGTTCGCTCTGGTAACTTTGTGGCGTCGAGGGGCGACACGTGCCACCCATTACTGCCGGAATATCAACACCCGCCTACGGATCTGAAGGTTAGGGGTTCGACTCCTCTCGGGCGCGCCAATCCTTTTATTAACTTGAGGAGATCCATTCGCCAGGCGAATCGGCAAGCACAACGAATACTTCGGTCGGGTCAGCCACTCGGTCTCGAAGCGTCCCATCTGGCCGGCCGAGGTACCCTGACCCATCAGTGTCCGACCGCCGCCCACCCGACGCCCCGCCAGATCGCGGCACAGCCGCTCGGCATCGTTCATGTCTTCGTCGGTTGCCTCGCTGCTCGGGCGTACAGCCCATCCGAAAGCGACCCGATTTTCTGAGAACGTTGGGGATTAAATGGATCATTTCGGTTTAGAAGTATAGCGATGGGTTTTGAATGGGCCTCGGATCAGCATCCAGCATGATCTTTCCTTCTGACGCTGGCCGCAGTTCGGTTTCGGCCCCCGCGGAGCATGAGCCGCGAGATGGTTACCCAGATGGGTGTCAACAGCCTCAGAGGCTCCAGGATTGTTTGGAGCAGCATCAACAGGCTGCATCCCCGATTTTTATTCATTCGAGCTGGCGCGCTTCCCATACGTGGTTTTGGCTGAAATTCCGCTGCCATGCTTCCACTGTTTGCTTCTACGAACCGTTTCACGAGAGTTTAGCGACGCTCACCCGATCCGAGGCGCTGTCGTTAGGTCGGCACTCGTGGAACTCGAGGCATCCTGCTGGCGAGCCCTATTACCTCGAATTCGTCCCGCTAATCAGGAAGGCGGGCGGTGTAAGGCTGTTTGTCCCAGAAATCTCATACCGATGGTTTCTGCCTGTCGGCGGCCCTACCGGCGATCTGCATCCGGAGGAGGTAAGATATTTGGCGCTGCTGATCCGCCATGCTGAACATCTTCGGCGGATCCCGGTTTTTGGTTTCACACGTTCTCTCGGACGATTAGTTGCGATCAAGAACAAGTTTCTTGGAATTCATATTTTCCAATCTCGAAACCTCTGGACACAATGGATGTCTGTGGTTTCTTACAAGCGAGCCAGCTTTAATTATTTTTTTGAAAAAATGTTACACGTAATGTTGGAAGCGCAAGATCCTTACTTTTTCAGTCTCGTAAACCGCTACGTGGTGCGCTATCTCCGTCTCTGGGGGTTGAAAGGGGAGGGATCTGCACCACAAGCGATGATTATCTTGATAAACTGATCGATAAATTGTTGAAATTAATTTCTGACCAGGACTTATTTAGCCTCTATATGGGATTTCATATCTACCTCTACATGCAAGCATGGATAAATGCAGATATTGTGATTGATGTCACCAAAGTAGCGAGAGACACAAACTACCGTCTGCAGGCTCATAACCAGCTGACGTCTGTCACCGGATTGCCGATAACATTCAACGACGCGACTGAAATCCAGCAATATCACCCCTTCGATCCAGCGCTTATTGATTGGAAAGAGATACGAGAGAATGTAGACTTTGCTGTATCAATGCTAGATCATGCGTTCGACCGTCGAGAGCTCTTGCGGTACGGCTCGGAATTGATAGACGAAACACTCGCTGAGATCGAAACAAGCGAGAAATATGTCGCCAGAGCGCGTCACGAGATCGCGAAGGTGGCGAGCGAACGCGATTCGGTTACCGCAGCAAGATCTATACTAGCTGCGGAGCGCGATAGGCTGTTAGAACAATACAGAGCGGCGTTGGCCGGGATGGAGCGACAGGCCCGCGAGCTGGCCATTGGGAGCGTCGATCGGGGGAAGCTGATCACGGAGAACGCCGAGCTCGGGAGTAAACTCGCTGCGGCCATTGCCGCCGCTGATGCGCAGGCGTCGACATTGGCTGCGCTTCGTAATGAGCTTCTTCAGCTGGCGACCGATCGTGCCCGGCTCGCGGCGGAGAGCGAAAGATGGTTCAACGCAGCGGTCGTATGGGCGGCAGACAGCCTCTTGAGCACTCCTCACGTACGGCGAGGTCAGTGGCTTCGTCGCCTGACGCTGCGGTTCCGCGGCTGGTGGATGAAGCGCGTAAATCCCAAGGGATCCCCGAGGACGCGGGCAAACCTTGCACGGGATGCACGCGAGTGGGAGCTCGCTGCACGATTCTACGCTGATGAACTTAATCGAAACGTGTACGACCCGGCGATATGGGTTCAGCTCGGCCACGCTCTCAAAAAGGCCGAAAAAATCCCAGCTGCAGACATCGCGTATCGCAAGGCAACGACACTGACCAGGAAAGCGTGGTGAGGGCATAGAGATCTACACTCAAGCATTCCGTATCGAATGGCCCACCCGCTCAACGCTCTTGCGAAAGCAGATCGTCGAGATTTGACGCAAGCGGCGCCTGCGGCTGGGGAGAGTGCCGCGCATCATCGCCCCCTCAAGCGCGCCACTAAACCGCATCAAGAAACGGCAAAGGCGGCACTCATTAACGTTGCCGACCATGACGAGATCGAAATCTATCGCTGAGTCCATCTACGCCACGGAAGGGCAAACTGCAGAGTATCTCGCGGACCTCAAAAGCGACGAAGCCATGACCGCGACGGCGCTAGACCTGCTCAAAACGCCGTCGGCGAGCGCTTATAAACGCGCGCTGGCTGCGCTGCGCGACGATATTCGCGCCTGGGGAAGATCAGCAGAGTTGGGAACCGGACGATTACGACCAAGGCGCGATCCCCATTTCGCTCCGACGCCGAGAGCCTCAGCCACTTCCTGCAAACGAAGATATCGCCTTGGTACGATGGTCGGCTGGCGCGAACTCGAAAATCGGTCCTCGTAGCAGGGCGTGTTCACGGCAACCCTGTGCATCTTTGCAAGCTGGACATACCCAGGCCGCCATCAGTAGAAATGCGCCCGACATAATACGGGGCTTAATCAACCTAATGATCTTCTTTTCCGTCGGTCTTCCCGGCCGTTTTGGCGAGTGGTGCGACGCGGTCACCGCTCGGCTGGCGCAACACGCCCTTGGGGCCGTCGAGGTGGTTAGTCTGAACACCCTCGACGAACTGGCGCTGGCGATGATCAGGACCGGCGCGTCGCATTTCGTCGTCTGCTCCCGCCAGCTCGGCGGCGGGGTGCAGACCGCCCTATCACAGGCGGGCAGGCGCTTCATCGCGGTGCTCGACGAACCGCGCGTCGCGCTGCGCGACCTCGCCCTGCGGCCGGGCTACGACCTCGTCGCCGCGACGCGGGCGGTCGCTTCGAGTTGCGCTTCAATGTCGAGCTATGCCAGCTTGCCCGAAGCGCTCGTCCTGAGCGCGGCCGACGGCGGCCGCGATCCCGTGGCCATTGCAACGACAATCGCGCGCCATCTCGAGCTTGCCGTCGGGGACGCCGACATCGAAAGTGTGGTTTCGGAGCTTCGAAACGAAGGTATCGTGTATGCGCCAACCGAGGACGACGCTTGGTGGGATTGCCTCCAAGAACCGGAGCGGGCACTGGTGAATGGCGCCTTGAGCGCGTATGTCGAACACTTTACCGGTGGCGATTTCGGAGAAATTACCTGGGAGCGCGAGCTGTTTTATCTCTTCGAAGACCCGCCCGCGCAAGAACTTGTGGCGGCGACACGTCCTGTCGACATCACCGGCAGAATGCGCTGCTTGCTCTATGGGCCTTTTATCAATCTACCACCTGGATCCTGGTCGGCACGCGTGATCCTGGGATTCTCGGCAGAGGCGGCCGGAATGAGCTACGTGGTCGAAGCCTTTGCGGGCAGTCAACTGAATTATGTCAGAATCCAGCCGGAGAACAAGCACGTCCTCGAGGTCAACCTGCATTTCTCGATTGATGCCTCCGTTGATCACCCTATTCAGATCCGAATCCACAATGAGCGCGCGGCTTTCGATGGTCGAATGGCATTGGGCTATGTAGCGTTAACGCACGAGGCGAACGTGCGTAACGACGCCCGAGTATATTTAACGACGGTGCTCGACGATAATCACGAGATATCCGCCTGAGCAAGATCACCGGCGTACGCAAGGAGATCGAATGGGGTTTCGTGACCGAGGGTCCAAGGCCCTGCAAAAATTTATCGGGGCGGGTCATTACTCTATTATCGAGCGACTTGATCGAATGCAGCTGCAACTTGATCGACTCGAACAGATAAGTCATGGCGGCCGAGCAACATATGTTGGCAACAACCGAGTGCTAACCAAATGTGTAATAGGGGGCGCGATCATCGGATTTCTGGTCGAGGCTGATGATGTCCTTCTTAGCCCCTGGCTCATTCTGTCGGGAACGTATGAAACCGATCTCACAAACTTCTTTCTCCGCAATCTCAAACCCAATAATAGATGCTTGGATATCGGAGCGAATTTTGGGTTTTATACCTGCCTTATGGGACGCTTTTGCCACAAGGGAAAGGTGATCGGCGTTGAGCCGGATCGGCATGTCTACGAGCTATTGCACGATAACATATATCTGAACGGCTTGCAGGGGTGGGCAACTGCAAAACACACGGCAATCACCGATTCGATAGGTATGCTCAAGATGCACCGCCGAATCACGCGATCGGGAAACACCAGCATCACCAAACCGTCTGACATGTTGGTGCAAATTCACGGCGAGCCCCGATCGGAAGCTTTTCAGGTCGGGTGTCTAAGAATTGACGATCTGTTGCCGGAATTCGAGGGCCGGATCGATTTTATCAAAATCGACGCGGAGGGGGCGGAACCGCTCGTTATGCGGGGCGCTCAAAAGGCAATTTCTGCCAACCCTCGACTCAATATAATTATGGAGTGGTCGCCTAGTCAGGTTCGCGATGCGGGCTTCGATGTGTCCGAGTTTGTCAACGAACTCGCATCTATGGGACTGCGGTGTGCCGAAATCGCGCCGAATGAACTAAAAGAAATGCCTCTCCCAGAACTTCTTAACCTGGAATATAGAGCCGGCGTGCTTCTGGCACCCGTTACTAGTTAGGCTGAACGTTAGAGCGGCAATCTGTCCTACAAGCACGCCCGCCTTAGCTGAGTTACGAGGTGATCAAGTTCGGATGATAAGACCCGCCGAGGTGCAGGTAAACCCGTCGACGCTCAGCTTCAAATGGGCGTGTGGCGGGGCGAGCAGTTCATGGCTCCAAGGCGGCACGTCGACCAGCCGGTCGATCGGTCCGCTGCCGGGGTCGAAATCGAAATCAGCGACCTGATAACCCTTTGTACGCAACCGCTCGGCGAGCTCGACAAAGTGACGTTTCTGATAGAGAACGGTCGGCCAATTGTCGAGAGTATCCCCATCGTCGAAGGTAAACTCGGTCGTATGGACGGCAATGCCGCCATGCTTCAGCGTGAGCAACGAGTTTTCGACAAACTCGAGGCCATTTTCTAGGCTCCCCAAATGCTCGAAGGAGCAAGCCGACCAGCAAAAATCAAACCGCCCGTCGAGCTCGCGGGGCAGCGCATTCATATCGACCGGCCGGTAGTCGATATGAGCGAGAAGCTGCTGATCAGGGCAGATATCGGTGCGGCGCAATGTCTCGACTGCGGCGCTGTGCTGCCCCGTCGAGCGCCAGATTTCGGCTTCGCGATGGCTCGCATCGAGGTCCGTCGCCAGCACCTCCACTCCGTATTTGGCAAAGAGGCTCGGCAATGGCTCCGCACCGCAGCCGAACCCCAGACCCATGCGACCGGCGGCCAGCATGCCTGCCGCAAACAATGCCTGGCAGATGTAACAGAACTCCCATACCTTGCGATGATAAAACGGAATTGTGTGGAGTTCTTGGCACCAATACGCAAACCATTCGCTTTCAAAATCGCTCTGCGTGCATAATTTGGATTTGAGCAAAGTCGAGCTCGGCTGCGATTGCGGCCTGCGCAATTCCCGCTCGGCCAGCGCCCGCCCCAGCTCATAGCCAAGATTTTTGATGTTGAGGATCGCCAACTCATAGTCGCGCAGCCGCAGGTTGAAGTAGCTGTACTGAGGATGATTGCCGAGCAGCTTTCGTCCGAGCGCGCGAAGTGCATTATCGATTTCTTCCGCCGGCAATGCCTGGCCGGCAAGGGCGCGGGTCACCTGATCGCTGACCGAGTCGCGAATTGGCAATTCGGTCATCCTGGCCTCAATCTCCGAAATCAGTGATCGGAGAACCGATT
This sequence comes from uncultured Alphaproteobacteria bacterium, assembly GCA_963698995.1. Lineage (GTDB taxonomy): Bacteria > Pseudomonadota > Alphaproteobacteria > ATCC43930 > CGMCC-115725 > AP-15. The sequence goes on from CAVOTD010000093.1 coordinate 11,475, forward strand.
TGATATTGCGTTGCCGCGCCTCGAGATGGGCGATTCGCTCCTCCAAATAAGCGGTGGGCTGCCGGCGGCGATTGCGCTTTCGCTTTGACCGTTTCCACGTCTGCAGCAGCTGCACGATACCGATCAGACGCTGGATGCCATATCGGTTTTCCGGTTGGTCCGAGGCCATTCAGAGGTCGTTGTATATTTGCAGTGCCAGGTCCAAATCCTCGAAGACCTTTCCCCGCCCGCGGTGCAAGACCAATGCCCGCGAACAATAAAAT
>CAVOTD010000094.1:0-5494 GCA_963698995.1 uncultured Alphaproteobacteria bacterium
ACCACTGCGAACCAGATGCTACGGCACGCTGCAATCTCTCGCCGGCGACGCGCCGCGCAGGGTGATCGGCGGAATGGGCGGGGAGGGGGAAAATGCCCGGGTTGCTCGACGGAAAATCGGCGCTGATCACCGGCGGCGGGGGCGGCATCGGCCGCGCCACCGCCTTGGCGTTCGCGCGCGAGGGGGCGCGCGTCGCCGTCGCCGATATCGCGGCAGAAGCGGCCCGCGAAACTGTCGCCCAGGTCAACGCGGCCGGCGGCCAGGCAATATCGCTGTCGGGCGATGTGTCGCGTGACGCTGAGGTGCGCACGATAGTTGAAGGCGCCGTTTCGGCCTACGGCCGCCTCGACTGCGCGTTCAACAACGCCGGCATCGCCGGTTGGCACGTCGAAGCGGCCGGGAAGAAGACGGCGGAGTGGTCCGAACAAGCCTTCGACCGGATGATTGCGGTGAACCTCAAGGGGGTGTGGCTGTGCATGCGGCACGAGCTCCCGCAGATGCACGCCCAGGGCGGCGGGGCGATCGTTAATACCGGCTCGATCGCGGGGCTCGTCGGCCTGCCGACCTCTTCGGCCTATGTCGCGGCCAAGCACGGCGTGCTCGGCCTGACCAAGACCGCTGCGATCGAATACGCCGAGGCGAAGATCCGGGTCAACGCTGTCTGCCCCGGCTATATCGATACCCGCATGACGGAGGAGACGATGCGGCGGCGCGGCGCGGCGATCCTGGCGCAGGTGCCGTTCGGCCGCATGGGCAACCCGGAAGAGATCGCCGAAATGGTAGTCTGGCTGTGCTCCGACCGGGCGAGCTACGTCTCGGGCGCCGCCTACAACGTCGACGGCGGTTGGATGGCGATCTGATGCCGCCCTGCTAGCGCCCGACCCTGTCGCCGAAAAAGATCGTCGGCACCCACGGTGGCGGCGCGCCCTCGCGCCGCTCTCTTGAACGCCGCTCGGCGTCGCACGTCGACTGCAGCCGGTCCGTTCGGGGATGATCCAGCTCCGCAGGTGAGGTCGCGGCGCGCTCGCGCTGCAGTTCCTGCAGGCGCGAGCGGATCGTCGCGAAATCGTCGGCGGCGCGGGGTCGGGTCACGCTCCCTCTCCTTCAGGCAAAGGCCCGCCGGAATGCGGCCCAAACCGCGCGCTGCGCGTTCATTGCGTCGTCGACCATTGGGACCATGCCGAAAAAGGCGTGGATCATGCCGGGATACTCGTTGTATTCGACCGGCACGCCGGCGCGGCGCAAGGCTTCGGCATAGCGTTGCCCGTCATCGTGCAGCACGTCGCATTCCGCAGTGACGACAATGGCCGGCGCCACTGCGGCGAGGCTGGCGGCTCGGACCGGCGAGGCGCGCCAATCGTCCGCGTCATTGGGGCTGCGCAGATAATGGTCGCGGAACCACACCATCGCGTCCCTGGTCAGGATGCCGTAACCGTTGGCGTATTTTTCGTAGCTGTCGCCGGCCAGATGGTAGTCGGTGATCGGGTAGACCAGCGATTGCAACCGCAGTTTCGGGGCGCCGGCGTCACGGGCGAGCAGGGCCACGACGGCCGCGAGGTTGGCCCCGGCGCTGTCGGCGTGAATGCCGATCCGGCCCGGATCGGCGCCGAGGCTTGCGGCATTTGCGTAAACCCATTGCAGGGCGGCGAAGCAATCCTCGACCGCCGCCGGAAATTTGTGCTCCGGCCCCATGCGGTAATCGACTGAGGCGACGACCGCGCCGGTCCCGCCGCAGAGGTTGCGGGCGACGAAATCATGGGTGTCGAGACTGCCGATGACGTGGCCGCCGCCGTGGTAGTAGACGATCGCCGGCACCGGCGTTGCCGCCTGCGGCCGGTAAAGGCGCAAGCGGATCTCGCCGGCGGCACCGGGGATCAGTCGCTCCTCGACCTTCGCCACCGGTAGCGGCTCGGCCTTGCGCGCCCGCGCCGTGGCCTCCATTTGCTCGCGCGCCTCGGCCGGCGTCATCTCCTCTATGGGTCGAAGCTTCGCCTCGGCCATCACCTTCAAGACTTCTTGGATCTGCGGATGCAGGCTCGGCACTGCGCGCTCCGGTCATCGTTGGCTTCGCCGGCACTCTTTCATCGGTTTGCGCGATTCACGCCGTGCAAACCGACTGGCACTGTGAGGCGCGATCAGGCGCCGCGCCGCCGAATGTCCGGGTAGGGGGTCCCGTCGCGGTGGGTATAAACGGCGGGCTTGCCATCCGCCGGCGCCACCATGTCGATATCCGAATAATAGGCTGTGTCGCCTGGAACACGGGTGCCGACCTCGAGTACCTGTGCTTCGCGCTCCGAGCGGTTCTGCAAGCAATGGCCGTTTGTGTCCTCGGCCGGGAACCCGGCGGCATCGCCGGCGCGCAGTATTTCCTCCCCGCCGTCGCTGACGAGCACGACCTCGCCCGAGAGCACGTAAACGAATTCGTCGCCGCCGGTGTGCCAATGCCGCTGGCTCGACCAGGCGCCCGGCGGCAAGCAAAGGAGGTTCACCCCAAATTGCGACAATCCGGCCGCGTCGCCCAATTTGGTCCGTTGGCGCATACGGCAGGGCGTATCAAACGGCGGCGGATAGAGCGTCCCGACCACCGGCGAAAGCGTTGTGACATCGATCCGCTTTTCCATGGAACTTGCTCCTTCATCAGCCAACGAGGGGCCCGTGCGCCGCGCTCGGGAAGCGAGACCGAATGGCTATTCGGTGGCTTGCTCGGCGGCATGTTTGACGAATTCGTCGAACGCTTTGGCGCCCGCCGGATTGGACGGTAGCCCGTGTCGGGGATAAACGTAATTCTGCAAGTACTCGCCGGAGTTGAAGGTAAGCCAGACCTTGCCTTGATCGTCCTGCCAGACCAGCGCTTTCGGCGGCACATCTATGGCGAGGGTCGGCGCTGTCTGCATGTTGGCGGTGCCGAGGCGCGGATTGCCAAACACGATCACGGTTCGGGCCGGCAGCGTCAGTCCGTTCTTTGCCGCTGCCGCAGCGTGATCCAATTCCGTAAAGACGATCCAGCCCTGGTCCGATCGCGCCCTAATCGCTGCCTCAAAACGCTGCACCGTCTCCTGTGCCGAATATTTGCTTGGCATGGTTGTGAGGCCTGAATCGGCTGCAAGCCCGCTCTGTGCGAGAGCGGAAAGAAATACGGCACCTGCCCAACGAAATGCTCGGCGCGTCATCCTTTCCTCCTTCTCCGCCAACCGCTCAGTCGCCTCGACGCCCGCTCTTGCGCCGGTCCGGCTAGCGAACCGCGCCCGCTATCTTGTTGCTCACCGGTCGAGCGCGGGTCGCGAACGGTCGGCTCCGGCGACGGGGCTCGTTAACGATAGTTCAGAGCCTGGCCCGAAATGGTTCGCGTGAAATCAATCAATTGCTGACTTAATTCGTCATTGCCGCGAAAGCGGGGATCCAGAGAGCCAGGCTCCTGCGCTGGCCCGCTGAACCCCCGCTTTCGCGGGGGTGACGATACTCTTTCGAATTCGATCGATTCATTTCGGGTCAGGCTGTCAGAAAATCCCCAACCCATCAAGGGTGCGTTGGTGCTCATTCGCCCTGATATCCATCAGATCTTCTGCGCACAATGTGTGCTCGCGGGTCCCGAACGGCATTCCGTGCTTTTGACAGAAGGTACGGTTTTCGCTCTCTACCACTTCTCGCTCCTGCTGCATGGCGGTGAGCCGGGCGTTTGGAAAAGCGTAAACAACGGTGTAGAAAAAGAGGAGCACGCTCACTCCGGCAGCAGCCCACGCGCCGCGGTTGCCCCAATCATAAATCCAAGCCAGGGCGGAAACCGACGCCCTCGATCGTGATAACTCAGATGGCCATGGCCGCCGCCGCTGATCCGGTGGATTCGCGTTACCATAGCGCCGGATCATCATCAGCTCTCCGCTTTGCACCGAGGAGAGCCAGGATGCGGCGAGACGACGAGAGCGAGTGTGAACAGCTTCACACTGGCTTCGAATTTGCCCGGGCAATTCTCAGCCGACGAGCGGCTGCTGGGCGGCGGGTTCGGCCATTGGCACCAGGCAGCGTTCGGTGGGGCCGGCATAGAGCTGGCGCGGGCGGAAGATCCGCGTCTCCCGATCGGCGATCATCTCGTTCCAGTGGGCGACCCAGCCGACGGTGCGCGCCACCGCAAAGACCGGCGTGAACATCGCCGGCGGCAATCCCAGCGCGCGGAAGATGATGCCGGAATAAAAATCGACGTTGGGATAGAGCTTGCGCTCGATGAAATAATTATCCTCGAGGGCGATGCGCTCCAGTTCCAGCGCCAGCTCGAGAAGTGGATCGTCCCGCCGGCCCAGGGCGTCGAGCACCTGGTAGCAGTGGCGGCGCAATACCTTGGCCGCGCGGGTCGTAGCTCTTGTAGACCCGGTGACCAAATCCCATCAGCCGGAACGGATCGTTCTTGTCCTTGGCGCGGCGCAGTACTTCGGGAATGCGATCGACATTGCCGATCTGGGCCAGGGTCTGCAAAACGCCTTCGTTGGCGCCGCCATGCAACGGCCCCCACAGGGCGGCGATCGCCGCTGCGGTGCAGGCGTAAGGATTGGCCCGGGTCGACCCGACGAGCCGCATCGCCGAGGTCGAGGCGTTTTGCTCATGGTCGGCCTGGATGATCAGCAAGGCTTCGGGCGCCCGCGCCGCCGCGCTCGGTGGCCGATAGGCTTCGTACGGAACGGAAAACAGCATGTTGAGGAAATTCTCGGCATCGCCGAGATCGTTGCGCGGATACACGAACGGCTGCCCGAGCGAATATTTGTAGGCCATCGCTGCGATCGTCGGCATCTTGGCGATCAGCCGGTGCGAGGCGATCATTCGGTGCTGCGGATCGAAGATGTCCAACCGGAGAACGGGTCGGACTAGGATAGCTGCACTCTGCCCTAGAGCTGTAATTATGGGCGCGCCCGCGCACTTTCCAGGAATTAGCCGCATTGGCATGGCATGTGATGTGCCCCCGTTGATATGGCGGGTGCGCGCCTCCCGCCCACTCAAGGAGCATCAGATGACCGTTCCGGATGGGGCGACCTCTTGTTATATCGCCCCGCAGTTCGCGAGAAGCGAGGTTTTCTGCGGTAAAAAGACCGGAACCTCCTATTTTTCGATTGTATTATCAAGAGGAGGGTATGGACCCGCTCGCCGGGTGCGGTTGGCGTGCTAGGGTCGCCTGACGCAGACGCAAGGAGGAGAGGGTTGACCGAGCTTACGGCGCCGGGTGCGCTCGACTGGCGGGACGAGATTTTCGCGGCCCTGAAGGCTGCGGACATCCGTCAGGTTTGCTATGTCCCTGACGCCGGTCATGCGCGGCTGATCGAACTGTGCCATCGCGGCCGGGAGATCCGCGCCGTGCCGTTGACGAGCGAAGAGGAAGGTGTAGCGCTGCTCGCCGGCGCCTGGCTCGGAGGCCAGCGCGGGGCTCTCTTGATGCAGTCGAGCGGCGTTGGCAACTGCATTAACCTGCTTTCTCTGACCAAGACCTGCCGTTTTCCGCTGGTCATGCTGG
>CAVOTD010000095.1:0-14625 GCA_963698995.1 uncultured Alphaproteobacteria bacterium
GACCCGGAACTGTACGAGATGACCCAAGCCAAGCAGCCGGCGAAGATCGGCCGCTACGACCACATCGCCTTCAAGGCCGAACCGGAGACATATGAGGAGCTGAAGCGCCGCCTCGAACGGGCCGGCGAAAAATACCGCGAGACCAACCATGGCTATTGCAAATCGATCTACGTTTCCTCGCCCGACGGGTTGATCGTCGAGTTCACCCAAGACCCGGATGACGTCGCCGAGATCGACGCCGCCCGACGCGCCGACGCGCACGAGGAATTGGCGCGCTGGCTTTCGGGCGACCGGCACACCAACAACGAATTGCGCGGCCGCCATATCTGACCAGCTTATGTCCACCGGATACAGATCTCAGCCCTTCTGCTTTGAAAGTCAGCGGGTCGGGCGGCGGAGTTGCCAGACCGAGCCCGTGGCAAACAACTCGCAGCCCTGTTCTGCCTGTTTTATCAGGTTGAGATCAGGTATCCCCCGCTCCTTCAATAACAATCCCGCACCGAAGCGCGTGGTCACATGCCGCGAGAATACCATGCGACCATGGCAATTGCGTGATTGTTGGTACCGACATACCGGCGTAGCCGCGGCGCGAAGGATTGGTGATTCCTCCGGCATCCCCGCCTTGCGCAAGCCGGCGAAATAAGTGGCCTCGAACAAAGCGCGGATCTTCGGCACCACCCGTCCGGGGAAGGCCATTCCGGCCTTCCCGCGGGCGATGCTCGAATAAACGGTCCTCCGGGCTCAGCCTGCGGGCTTCAGTCTAGTTCGGCGGCGGCGCGTTCTGCTGTCGCCCCTGAGGGCGTAGGCGGCGGCGAGGCGGCTGCGCAAGACCGGCACGGCAGGCATGGCTGCCGCGCGCCTTTTTCGAGCCACGACGCTCGCTTGGTCGGTGCGCGATTGCAGCAAATGTACGGTGCCCGATCAGCGAGGTAGCTGATAGCCGACACCGGGATCGCGGGGGGCTGAGGCGGATGGCCTGGTCCTCCAGCGGGACCACCTCGTCTATCGACCCCGCGCGAAGAGCTTGCAGCAGGCGAGACCCGTGTAACGCGGCGACTGAAGTTCCGGTCGGAGCGCGAGAGCGGTCTCCTGTTCGGCGGGTTGCCTCCTGCGCATCGGCCCTGGGCGCGCAGCACGGCGGCCTTTCACGTAGTGCGCATAGGACGCAGTGCGTGGCGACGCCGGCAGGGCTTGGTCGATCAGGCCTTCCGCACGCGCGAGGTCGACTCGCGGCCGAGTTGGTCATGGAGGCGAGCACGCGGTTCACGAGCGCGGCCGCCAGATAGGGTCTGCGCCTCGGCGGAGTGCGGATCGAGCAGCCAGCGCGCGCGCGAAGAGGCTGAGCTGCCTCCGCGAGGCTGTCCACGCGTCCAGCGACTTCCCGAGTCGCGGTGGCGCGACCCGCGCAGAATGTAGTCGAGCGCGTCGGGATTGTCGCAGTCGGCCGGGCGGCCTCTGCGGCGACTCAGCTCGACGCCGAGCGGCATTTGCGAGCCGGCCGGTAATCTCGTTTTGCGCGGCGAACAGATCCGCCAATGCCGCTGGTCGAACGCGCTCGGCCCAGAGATGCGTGTCTGCTTGCGGCATCGATCAGCTGGGCGCCGACGCGGACCTGGTTCGTCCGAGCGCCGGACGCTCCCTTCGAGCAGATAGCGGACGCCGAACTCGCGGCCGATCTGCTTCGTGTCGACGGGCCTGTTCCGGTAGGTGAAGGCGGTATTCCGTGAGATCACCAAGCATGTTACCGAGAGCCGCGACAGATCGGTCGTCACAGTCCTCGGTGATCGCGTCCGCGAAATATTGCTGCTCTGCGGTCGTCGCTGAGATTGCTGAAGGGCAGCACGACAATCGATAGGTGAGGCGCCGGACGTGCGTCGCCGAACCAGGGCGAGTGCCAATTCCAGCCAGCCACCGCGACGCCGAGGCCCAGAGCGCCGATGAGCGCGGCCCCGATGCCGCCCCGAAGCCAGTGCCTCGCTCGCAATGCCGAAGCGGGCGGCGAGGCATCCATCTGGCCCACAACGCCTGGATCGCCCAGTTGCTCGCTCGCGACAGTTCGCCCGCCAATCCCATTGCCTGAAGCGCAGGCGTACTGCGACGAAGGTGCGGGGTTGGCCCGGGTCACCGGGGCGACAAACCGGTAGCCGCGCCCCGAAACAGTTTGCATGCAGCTACCCTCTCTTCCATTCGCTATCGAGCACCCGGCGAAGCGCCGCGATCTGCGTGCTCAGATTGTTGTCCTCGACCACCGTTGTCGGCCAGACGGCGGTAATGATCACATCGCGGGAGACGAGATCTCCTGGCTGCTCGACCAGCACCCCGAGAATTCCAAGCGCGCGCGAGCTGATCACTACCGGCGCAAAGGTACCGTGCTCGTCGCGCCGGAACAGACCGCCTCCGCGTCGATCGAGGCGGAAGCCTTCGAACAGAAAAACATCCCCACGCTGAGCGCCTCCATACGGGTCTCCCCCCGGGCGTCAAAATTCTCGGAAATTTTAGCAGAATTTAGAATTTTTCATCGCCGCCTCATAGCGCGCGCTCCGTCGAGCAGGGTTCGATCGCGATCCGACCCGGCGCAGCCGGTCGGCTTTGGACATAACCGATGAGGGGTGTCGCCATGAAGCGCATAGGATTATGGGTGATGCGGATCGGTCTGATCAGTTGTGTCGGCGTCGGCATGGTGGAGTTTGGTTATGCCGAGGAAAAAGAACACGCAACGACGTGCTCCTTGGCTACGGTGAAAGGGCGGTATCCGTGGGCAACAAGCGGAGCGATTTTCCCGCCAGCAGTGACACAACCTATGGCGTTTGCTCGCGCCGGAGTTCATATATTCAATGGTGACGGGACCGGGACAAATTTAGCGACGACCAGCGTAAACGGCGTTATAACGGTCCAAGATGCTTTCAGCGATCTGACCTACACGGTCAATGAAGACTGCACGGGAACCTTCAAAATACTAAGCATACCGATCCCGGGGCCCACCGCAGAGATGTTCATCGCCCCGAATGGCGAGCAGATCGTCGTCATCACGACGGGTCAGGCCCAGCAAGACGCGTTTACCAGCTGGCGGGTGGGGCCCGAATAGATTTTCCGGGGCGGGTCGGCGGCGGCAAGGGCCCAGAATACACCGCCATCGGCGGCACCGGCAAACACGGACTTGATCTGCCCGGGTATCGACGCTCCCGTTTGATCAGCAGGAATGAAGCAATGCCGAGATAGGAGGCAAAGAGATGAAATTCATGTTCTTGAAAATCATTTCCAGCTTGGCGTTCGCGACCGTAATTGCGTCAGTCACGCAGATTTCGGCGTTCGCCCAGTCTGCGCAAAAGCAGCAAGGGATCGAAGGCGTTTGGGATGTGAGCGTAACAATTGTTCAGTGCGCTACCGGCCAAGCCATAGGCACCGGCCATGCCATCCTGATGTTCAGTGACGGCGGCAGCCTGACACAGATTTCCACCAACTCACTGTTTGGCACTGGTTTGGGCACGTGGCGTCAGCCGATCAGTTGGTCAACACCACCTGCGCCACCACACTAGCGACGCGCCTCGACCAGCAATCCGACTAACGCGAAGGCTCGTTGCCGATGGAAGACAGTGACGGTTGCTCGAACGCGACGCAGAGCGATTAACGCCCTCAGGCTTCAAGGCGATACTCTCCACAGGGGTCACACCCCGCTCAATTCGCAGGAAGGGAGGACGAAGATGAAAAACTGGCTTTCGAAAGGGATCCTGGCTGCCGCGATCACATTGCTGGTGCTGAGTAATGCGGCCTGGACCGAAAGCACTGACGATTTCGGCTGCTCGAATACGATGCTCAAGGGCGAATACGCCCTCGGCGTAACTAACTACACTCTGCCATCCGTCGTAGCAGGTATCAAGATTTTCGACGGTAACGGCAATTTCACACAGCGGGATTACATGGGCGATGGGCTTCAATTGACGCCCCCCGAGACTGATTTCGCTCCGCAAGGGCAAGAAACCGGAACCTATGCGGTCAATTCCGACTGCACGGGCGGTATGGTGATCAACTTGAACGTGCCCAACACTCCCCCGCCCCACGGGCTAATAAAAATCATGTTTGTGATCAGCAACGGCGGCCGACACATCCACGAAGTCGTTTCACAGTTCATCCCGCCGGGATTAACCCAACCCCAGCCCACCCAGACCAGCGCCGACGACTGGAAGGTCGCATCGGAGCGAGAACACTGAACGATGAATTGATTGCAACGACCTGGGCGGCTGATCGGGGGGTGACGGAGCCGCGGCGTCCGTCGATCGCACGCGGGATGCTCGATCGGCTCGGAGAGAGATGTCGCGCGCCTTCGGTACTGTGTTCGAGCGCGCGGGAGAAACCAGATTGGTCTCTGGGATTCGCGATTAACGCTTACCGAATTTGGCCATGACAATGGCTTTTTTGCAGGGCTCCGAATATTCCGTAAAGTGGTCCTTCATGCACGCCTCGATGCGCCGCCGCCGGGTTGCACACCGGGGCATGTCCTCTGGACATCCGCCTTGCAGGCTTTGACCACGGCAACCGCGCTGAGAAGGGCTTGCTTACAGGGCTCCGAGAACGCCGCAAAGTGTTCCTCGACGCATGCCCTGATCCGGCCGTCGCCCGGTTGCACACCGCCACAATACTGCTGGAGCTCGGGCCCGCAGGTCTGGCGAATGCTCGCTGTTTGCGCGATGGCCCCGGCTCGGGCTCAGAAGCAGAACCAACCCGAATAGGACGCTTGATTTTTGGTCCACGAGATGGCTCCCGCCGTTACTCTTCCGGCATGCCGGCCTTGCGCAAACCGGGAAAATATGTGGTCTCGGCCAAGGCGCGTATCTTCGGCTCGTCGAACCAGTTCGATTTCTCGACGTTGGGAAGGCTCGAATAGGCTTTGCTCAGCCCCTGTGCCTCTCTCAGCTCGGCTCGGGCGCGCTCGGTATTATCCTTCAGAGCGTAACCGGCTGCGAGATAGGCGTGCACAAAAGCGAGACGCGCATTCTCGCTGGTTGCTTTTTCGAGCCATCCGATCGCCTCGTCCGTATGTCCTTCGAGCAACTGCATGACTCCCATTCGCCCGTACCACGGGGCAATGCCGGGTCCATAAGGGCTGAGGCGGATGGCCTGCTCGAAATATGGAATCGCCTCCTCCACAGAGCCGGTCAGAAACTTACACCAACCGACATGGGCATAAGCCGGGACCCGGCTGCGATCGAGCGCTATCGACCTTTCGAATTCGGGGATGGCCTCCCTGCAGCGAGACTGGATGCGCAGAACTTGGCCCTTTGCGTAATGCGCCATCGCGCTGTTGGGTGACGCCGCCAAAGCCTGCGCCACCAACCGCTCCGCGCGCTGCAGGTCGACGTCCGGAAAATCGCTCAGTTCGTCGGTCACGCGGACCGCCAGCGCGACCGCCAGCCAGGCAGCCGCATCGACCGCCTTCGGGTCGAGCGCCAAGGCAGTCTCGAACAGGGTAACCGCCTCGTCGTTGTTTTCCCGTGAGATCGGCCTGGTCAGCACGGCGCGGCCACGCATCAGATAGTCCAGCGCATCGGGGTTGTCGGTCGGCCGTCGGGCCTCCGCGATCGCGAGTTGCGATTGCAGCTCGCGGGCGATCCGAGCAGTGATCTCGTTCTGCACGGCAAAGAGATCGCCGATGTCGCGATCGAACCGCTCGGCCCAGAGCTGCGCACCGGTTTCGGCATCGACCAGCTGGGCATTGACCCTGACCTCCTTGCCGGCCCGCTGCACGCTCCCCTCCAGGACGTAGCGCACGCCCAAGTCGCGGCCGATGCGCTTGGCATCGACCGCCTTGCCCTTGTAGGTGAAGGCGGTGTTTCGGGCGATTACCAGGCTGCCCTGGATGCGCGCAATGTCGGTCGTCAGGTCTTCGGTAATGCCGTCCGCGAAGTATTCCTGCTGCGGGTCGTTGCTGAGGTTGGCAAACGGCAGCACGGCGATCGACAATCGCGGCGCCGGCACCGGTTGCGCTGCGGTCCCGATCGTTGATTCGGGCTGCGGCGGGCGCGGTTCGGCGACCCGGCCGGGCCACAGCAGCCAGGATGCCACCCCCGCAACTGCGACCAGCGCTACGAGGGCGAGAGCAAGCCGGCTTCCACGAAGCGCAGTTCGGCGGGGAGCGGCGCAGGAGGGTGCGGCATGTCGGGGTGTTCCACCAACCCTGTAGATGCGGATCGGGTCGGCAATATTTTGACCCGCTGCTCGCCGAGCGCGGTGAACGCGACCGGGAGTCTGGTCCGATCTGATCGCGCACTGCGGCGGAAAGGCAAATCCCGCCGGGTTCGGCCAGCGACTGCAAACGGGCGGCAATGTTGACGCCGTCGCCGAACAGGTTCGAGCCTTCGACGATGATGTCTCCGACATGGACGCCAATGCGGAACCGCATCTGCTCGCCACTGGGCGATTCGCGTTCTCGCTCTCGATGGCATCCTGGACGGCGACGGCGCATTCGACGGCATCAACCGCGCTGGCGAAATCCGCGACCACGCTGTCCCCGGCGGTATTGAAGATGCGGCCGCGATAGGCGGCAATCAGCCGATCGAGGATTGCTCGGTAGGCTTGCAGCGTGCGCAGGGTGCCGAGTTCGTCCAACCCCATCAGACGGCTGTATTCGGCGACGTCGGCCGCAAAGATTGCAGCGAGCTTGCGTTCGACTACCTGGTCCTCTGCCACCGACCGTCCCCGTGGGCGCTGATGCCGGAACCTATTCCTCCGACCCTCTGATATAGCATTTATTCCACGTTTGTTCGACGGCGCGGTTGAGACTCAATCGGCGCCTGGCGGGGAGGCGACCGATGACGCAAAGGCCACCGGCTACGCAGCCGACATCCCCTATTTGCGCGACTTCAAGCCGATGCTGGCTCCTGCCTGGCTCGATCATGTGGCGCTGGTAGCCGGGGTCGAGCCGCCCGCCCGCCGGGACGGTTTTGCGTGGTGCGATCTGGGCTGCGGTCAGGGGGTCACTGCCGCGATCCTTGCCGCGACCCATGCCGCCGGCGCGTTCCACGGCGTCGACGCAATGCCGATGCACATCGACCACTCCCGCCGACTGGCGGCGGAGGCGGCGATCGACAATGTTCACTTTCACGCGATGGATTTTGCCGCGGCGATCGATCTCGAGTTGCCGCTATTCGATTACATTGTCGCACACGGGGTCTATACTTGGATAAACCGGGAGGGCCAGCTCGCCCTCCAGCGCTTTATCGACCGGCGCCTCAAACCCGGCGGCCTGGTCTATATCAGCTACAACGCATTGCCGGGCTGGTCGCGCGACCTGCCTTTCCAGCGCCTGGTGCGCGAACTCGGCCGCACCTTCCATGGCGGCGACGCCGAGCGCTTTGCCGCCGCCGCCGCGGTGGCCCGCGCCGTCGCCGGGGCGCCGGCACTGGCGGCAAGCTTTACCATGAGCGAATTGAACGAACGGCCGGAAGACTATCCTCCGGCCTATCTCGTCCACGAATTCATGCCTAGCGCATGGCAGCCCCTTTACGTCACCGAGGTCAGGTCGGCGGTGGCGGCGATCGGGTTGACGCCCGTTGGTTCGGCAACGCTGAATGAAAACTTCGACTGGATGGTGCTGACCGAACAGGCCCGTGAGACGCTGGCCGCCATCACCGACGTCGACGCCCGCGAGCTAGTCCGTGACTTTTACCTCGATCAACGTTTCCGCTGCGATGTCTTTGCCCGCGGCAACCGGCGACTTGACCGGGACGAACGGGCCTCCCGCCTTTTGGCCAGCACTTTTGCTGTCGCGCGACCGATTAATGGCATTCGCTACGCGACCACCACCCCTGCCGGTTTGATGGACTACGATAAACCTGCGGCTCGGGCGATTGTTGGCGCGCTCGCCGCCGGTCCCTGCTCCGCAGCCGGTGCGCTGCCAAATCCCGCGACCGCAGAGGATCTGACGACCCTCCTGACCTTATGCGCCGCCGGGGATGTAATCCCGGTCGAGCCGAGGCGCGCGGCGGTTGGCGCTCTCAACCGCAGCCTGTGCGCGCGGATCGGGGGACCCGAGGAGATCCGCTGGGTCGCCCTGCCCTGCGGCACGGCCGTGGCCGTCGACCCCGACTTGCTCCGTCTGCTGCGCGATGGCGGCGAAATCGATCAAAGCAGGTTTCCGGGCTGGCGCGATTTCATGGGCGCCCATGGTGTCTAGATCAGTACAGCACCGACGGGAGGTATGCGCCTGCGGGTTCGTTGTAGAGGCCGATGGTCATCAAGGTCAGTTGGTGCACGAGGCGCAGGTCGTGCTGCAGACACCAGCGAAACAGCTCGCCGTTGCGCGTCGGCAGCAGAAACCCGCCTCCGGGAAAAGCCGGCGCGCCGCCGATCAGCGCCTTCAGGCCTTGGTTGGTTTCGGCGACGGCGTGGGCGAAGAACGCGACATCCGTGGCGTAGGCCGTGACGGTCCCCAGATGCTCGACGACGCGTGCCGTCCCCTGACTGATCGCATCCCGGAGCTCGCCGCCACGGTCGTGACCGTGGATGCGCCGACACAGCGCATTGCAGAGATCGAGATCGGCCTCGGTGGCCGGTCGCACATCGTAACCAGGGAAGGTGATGTGCAATGGCGGCCCCGTGCATTTTCGATATCGTCTCACGGGTCTCGAAGCCGAGCTTGGTGTAGAGACACAGGGAACGATTGTGAAACGCGGACTGCAGCAGCCTGACCCCGGCGGCGCGGCGCTCGCTCGCGCGGTCGAGCACGGCGCCCATCAACCGGCGGCCGATCGCCTGGTTCTGCGACGATGGATCGACCGTGATCGGGCCGACGCCGGCGATCGGGCCGCGTTCGTCGAGAAAGTTGCTGCCGACGGCAATTCCGTCCTTCTCGGCCACCACCGAGTAAAAACCCGGGTGCGACAGCAGCATCGTCAAGAGGCCGGTGGCCGCTTCCGCCGATGGAAAATCCCACGGAAAATTGTGCTCGTCGTTGATTGCTTTGAATGCTTCGAAACAGATCACGCCACAAGCCGCGGCGTCTTCGGGTCTCCCGGGCCGCAGGATCACATTCATCGCTCCCCCCTTTTCGGTTAGTTTTGCGTTTCGTAGCAGAAACCGGAGGGGATGCACACGCCCGCGTGTCGGCTTACCCTTGTCCTCGACGCCTAATCGGCGGATTATCGTGATCCGGCCAAAGGTTTGAAGAAAGGACACCACAGATGCTGACACGCGAAGAGAACGAGCTGGTGACGCGGGTAGGACCGGGCGCTCCGATGGGCGACGTGTTGCGGCGATATTGGATCCCGGCCTTTCTGTCGCGCGAATTGCCCGAGCCGGATTGCCCGCCGGTGCGCGTGCAGCTGCTCGGCGAACAGCTCGTCGGTTTTCGCGACAGCCAGGGACGCATCGGCCTTGTCGACGAGTTTTGCCCGCACCGTCGCGCCTCCTTGTGGTTCGGGCGCAACGAGGAAGCCGGCCTGCGCTGCATCTATCACGGCTGGAAGTTCGACGTGGACGGCAATTGCGTCGAGCAGATGAACGAGCCGGAGCCGTTCTGTCACAAGGTCCGCCTGACCGCCTATGCGACGACCGAGATCGGCGGGGTGATCTGGGCCTATATGGGGCCGCGCGACAAGATGCCGGCGCCGCCGGCTTTCGAATGGACGCAGGTGCCGGAAACCCACCGCCACGTCTCAAAGGTGTGGGAGGAGTGCAACTGGCTGCAGGCTTTGGAAGGTGGCATTGATACTTCGCACTACGCCGATCCTGCACCGCACGATCACGCCGAGCACCAGCCGCCCCGGCATCCCGGTTCAGGGGCCGTTTGTCCGCGGCAGGGCGCCGATCCTTGAAGTCGACGTCACCGATTACGGCTACCGCTATGTCGGGATCCGTCCGCTCGACGACGACAAGACCTATGTTCGCTCCTACCATTTCGTCATGCCGTTCACGCAAATCCGGCCCCAGCAATTGGGCCGCGCTTTGGGCGGCGGCGACCGGACCAACATCGCCGGGCACATCTGGGTCCCGATCGACGACGAGAACTGCATGGTGTGGAACTGGATGTACAGCTATGGCGAGGAGGGTTTGAGCGACGACGACCGCATGGAACGCGGCAACGGCAATGGTCCGGATTATGTCGAGCAGTCGGGCGAGTTCCGCTCGTTCCGCAATAAACGCAACAACTGGATGATCGATCGCCAGGTCCAAAAGCACGAGACCTTTACCGGCATCGACGGTATCAACACCCAGGACCGCGCGGTGCAGGAGGGGATGGGACCGATCGTCGACCGCTCGAAGGAGCATCTCGGCCCCGCCGACCGCGCGATCATTGCGACGCGGCGTCTGCTGCTGCAGGCCGTCAAGACGGTGCAAGAGGGCGCAGACCCGCCGGGTGTCGATACCAGCTACTACTCGGCCCGGGCGATCGAAAAGATCTTCCCGCGCGAGATCCAACTGGCGCGAGACCGTGCTGCCGGAGATGTACGCCGAGGATCTGCCGGTCGCCGCCAAATGATCGTGCGCTGATCGGCATATCATACCCGAGGAGCTTCCAGAGACCAGCGGAACTCCTCGGGTGATCTGCAATGCGGCTCTAGCGAATAGAACCAGCGGCGAGTGGAAACCCGCCCAGCACGAGCCCATAAAGGCTGAGCAGCAATTCCAGACCGATCAGGCCGATAATATACCATTCCAAGCGCAGACTTCGCTGATTGTGCACGAGCTCGATAAGCGTGCCGGCGGTTTCGCTGATCAGCGCGAGTTTTCGCTCCATCGCGCGGCTGCGCTCCACCAGCTCGTATTCGTCTTCCAGCCGCGCATAGAGGCGCTCGAGCTCGGGATGGTCCCATAGAACATCGGGCTTTTCCTCGACCTCGACGCGCCCGACCATCCGGTGTTGCGTCAACAGAACATCGCCGATCTGGCGCAACAGGTCGCTCGGCCTGCGCGCCAGATCGGCCCTTGCGTTGGAGTCCCACTGCGAGCGGTTCGATGCGGTCGAAAACACCGGCGATGCGTGCTTCCGAATGTCCCAGGACCAGGCTTTTCGACAGCACATTGGCGATGATCTGGAGCCGTTCGAGCGAAGCGTCCTCGACCGCGACACCGCCCGAGGGCTCGATCTGATCTTCGCCGGCGGGATTGATTCGGACTTGCAGCTGATCGGTTTCCGGGGTTTCGAGGGCCTCGTGGATCCGTGGCCGCAAGGACCGCAGGACCTCGTCCTCTTCAGTCGCCGAGAGCCCGGCGAAGACCGCTACCCCGTAGCGAAACAGGAAAGCCGTGCCGCGGCGCCCGACGCGCAAGGTGAACGGGTTTGTCGCAAGGGTATCGTCGCGCTCGAGGCCGCGCGTCTCCAACCGCTCGCCGAGCAGCAGCGCACGGACAGAAAGGGTTTCTCCCAATTCCATCGGTAGAGCCCCCTATTTTCGCACCCCTCGCCGGCACTGTGGGAGAACGTGCCGGGTCCAGCAAGGC
Organism: uncultured Alphaproteobacteria bacterium; assembly: GCA_963698995.1. Taxonomy (GTDB): domain Bacteria; phylum Pseudomonadota; class Alphaproteobacteria; order ATCC43930; family CGMCC-115725; genus AP-15. The sequence continues at coordinate 11,437 of CAVOTD010000095.1, forward strand.
GGGTGAAGGCGACGCCGCTAGATAATTTGCCGCCGGCGCTCTTCGCGCGCCACCAGCCAAAAGGCGAGCGCCACCAGCACAAAGACCGCGGCAAGGAACAATGTCGCCAGCGCGTTGACCTCCGGGCTGACCCCGAGGCGCACTCGGGAGAACACGGCCATCGGCAAGGTTGTTGCGGACGGGCCGGTGACAAAGCTGGCAACGACCAGATCATCCAGCGACAAGGTGAATGCCAAGAGCCAGCCCGACACCAGGGCGGGGCTGATCACCGGAAGCGTAATCCGCATCAGCACAGTCGATGGACGGGCGCCGAGATCGAGTGCGGCCTCCTCGAGCGCACGGTCGAAACCGGCCAGTTGAGCTCGCACCAGCACCGCAACAAAGCACAGGCCAAAGGTCGCGTGCGCGACGGTTATCGTCAGCATGCCGCGGCTTGGCCAACCAATCCAGCTCTCGCACGCGACAAACAGCAGCAGCAGCGACAGCCCCAGGATAATTTCGGGCACGACCAGCGGCGCCAGCGAAGCGAACCCGAACAGCCAAGCGCCCGGGAAAGCGTGAGAAGCGCGCCATGCTAAACCCGGCAAAGGTGCCGAGCAGCAGCGGAGTCGCCGCTATGGTCGCGACTTCGAGGCTCGTCACCGCCGCGTCGCGAAATTGCTCGTCGGCGAGTCAACGTACCAATGCATCGAGAACCCCGCCCAGACAGCGACGAGTCGCGACGCGTTGAAGGAGTAGATGACTAGTAGTGCGATCGGCGCGTACAGAAACGCAAAACCGAGCATTAACGTCCCGACACGACAGTCGGCGCGACGCCGGGCGAGTCACGCCGACCGCCCTCTTTCCAGAACCTTCTGGGCTGCCAGCAGCGGGACCGCCAGCGCGGCAACCAGCACCACTGCAACGGCCGCGGCGACCGGCCAATCGCGGTTGTTGAAGAATTCGTCCCACAGCACCTTGCCGATCATCAAAGTATCGGGGCCGCCGAGCAGGTCCGGGATGACGAATTCGCCGGTCGCCGGGATCAGCACCAGGAGCGACCCGGCGGCAATCCCCGGCAGGGTCAGCGGCAACGTTACGCGGAGAAACGCCGGCAGCGGTCGCGCGCCAAGGTCGGCTGCCGCTTCAAGGAGGCTTTTGTCGAGGGCCGATAGGCTGCCGTAGATCGGCAGAATCATGAATGGCAGATAGGAATAGACGAGGCCGAATTCGACCGAGAAGCCGTTATTGAGGAGCGGTAAGGGCGCGGATCAGGCCCATCGCGATCAATAACCGGTTCACCAGGCCGGTCGGCTGAGGATCGCGATCCATGCGTAGACGCGGATCAGAAAGCTCGTCCAGAACGGTAGTACGACGAGGAACAGCAGAATTGGCGAGCCGCGGGAGCGCGTGCAATCGTATGGGCGATCGGATAGCCGACGAGAAGACATAGCGCCGTCGCCAGCGGCGTTGGCGAGCGAACCGAGATAGGCGCGCAATAGAGATCGTCGCGTGCGAGCAATAGGAAATTCGCCAAGGTCGTGAAATTTCAGGCCGACCATCGCCGCGCCTGACAATGGTGTGTAGGGCGGTATGCCGACGACACTGTGCGCGAGGCTGATCTTGACGACGATCAGCAGCGGAACCAGGAAGAAAAGCGCGAGCCAGAGAAACGGCGCGCCGATCAGCGCCAGCCGGCAAGCCGGCCCAATCCGATCATCGGTCAATGACGACCGCCGCCTCCGCCGGCCAGCTCACCCAAACCGCGGCGCCGCGCGCAAAAGCGCAGCCTCCGCGCTCGCCAGTATGTAGCCGTGAGTGCGCCGTCCGGCCGCGATTTGCAGCATCGCGCCACCCCGAGATAGCCGATCGACGCACGGTCGCCCTCATCGCAAAGCCTGCGGGCGAGTGTGCGATAGACGAGAGTTTCTCCGGTCGCACCGCTATTACCATGACAGCGCCTCGCGGCAGGTCTGTCCCGGCCGGCAACGGAAGTGGCGTATCGTTCCCCGCCACTGCGCAATCCCGAGCAATCGCCCACGGCGATCAGTTCGCCCTCGAACAGGTTGATCTCGCCGACAAAGTCGGCGACAAATCGCGAGTTCGGCCGTTCGTAGATTTCGGCGGGGGCGCCGATCTGGACGAGGCGACCGCCATTCATCACTGCGACGCGCGAGGCCGTACCGAGCGCCTCCTCCTGGTCATGCGTCACGATCAGGAAGGTTGTTCCGACGCGCTCCTGGATGGCGATTAGTTCGCGCCGCGTCTCGTCGCGCAGTTTGCGGTCGAGCGCCGCCAATGGTTCGTCGAGCAGTAACAGCTTGGGCAGTTTCGCCAATGCCCGCGCCAATGCGACGCGCTGGCGTTGGCCGCCCGACAGTTGGTGCGGCCGCCGTCGTGCATAATGCGTCATCTGGACGAGCGCCAGCATCTCGTCGACGCGGGCGGCCGTGTGCCGACGCGCCATGCGCTCCTGGCGCAAGCCAAAAGCGATGTTAGCGGCGACGTCCAGGTGCGGAAAGAGCGCGTAGGATTGGAACATCATGTTGACCGGCCGCCTATAAGGCGGCAATGCGCTGACGTCGACGCCATCGACCACGATGCGGCCATCCGGATGCTCGAACCCGGCGATCATGCGCAGCAGGGTCGTCTTACCGCATCCGGACGGCCCGAGCAGCGCGAAGAAGTCGCCGCGCTCGACGCAGCGAGACATCGTCGACCGCCACGGTCACCCCGAAATGCTTCGATACTCCGGTGATTTCGAGTAGCGCCGTCCCGAAGTCTACGGTCCAGTCGTCATTTCCGCGAAAGCGGGAACCCAGGGGTGCCAGCGCCCGGCGGCTGCTCTGGACCCCCGCCTCCGCGGGGGTGACAGTAATATGTCGACCGACGCCCACTCATTCGAAGTTACTTTCTTAGCATCAGCGGCCGGATTTGAGTCGGGTCCAGGCGCGGGTGCGGGCCCGCTCGTAATCGGCGGGCGCCGGGAGGTCGACATAGAGGCGGCGGCGGACGTCGTCTGGCGGGTAGACCGCCGGGTCATTGCGAATCTCGGGTTTGACTAACGCGGTCGCCGCCAGATTGGGGTTCGGATAGGAGACCGCATCCGTGATATCGGCGATCACTGCGGGACGCAACAAATAGCCGATAAAGCGCAGCGCGTTCTCCGGGTGCGGCGCGTCGGCCGGGATGCCCAGCATGTCGACCGAC
>CAVOTD010000096.1:0-6413 GCA_963698995.1 uncultured Alphaproteobacteria bacterium
TTTGCAGATCGAAATATCGAAGAAAAAGAGCTACGCCTGTCACAAATGAAGGGGTTAGCTGGGCAGATTTGACGGTAATCAGGATATCGACGAACATGGTACAGGGCCTCCGACCTGTACTTAAATTGGCCCTCGGGCCAAATGCGTAAGTTTCCTATAGCTAGTAACTTGACCTTACCATGACAATGATAAGTCTGCCGCAGCAGCAGCCAAATAAAGCCTTTAGGATAGGTCGCGCTACCTTTACGACCAAACTCGCAATGCTTCTAGGATTCTTGCTTATGTGCACGCCGCTGACACACGCTCAAGCATCGAAGGTCTATGTGACCCAGAACGGCAACCCAGCTGGTAATTGCACAGGTTCTCCCCTACTTTCTCCCGCTGGCTTCAACAACGGCGCCAATTGGGGAAGTGGTGAGAACCAGATTGGCCCTGGGACGACGGTGCTGCTCTGCGGCACATTTACTGGAACACCGGGCCAGCAGCTTCTATCATTTCAAGGGAGCGGCACTGCCGCCAAGCCAATCACTTTGCTTTTTGACACCAATACCATTCTTACAGCATCCTATTGGGCCGCTTCTGGTGCCATCGCAACGAACGGTCATACAAATATCACGATCGACGGCGGGACAAATGGAATCATCCAGAACACCCTAAACGGAACATCTGGAGGTCCATGTTCAGCGGGTCCTTGCTCATCCCAGCAGCAAAGTCGTCTGGTTTACCTCACAGGCTGCACTTACTGCACCGTTCAGAACCTGAGTTTATTAAACGCGTACGTAAACGTCCCGGGGCCCGATTCCATCGACCAAACCACAGTAAATGCGATCATTTACTTGCAGACAGACAACGTGACGATCAACAACGTTACGGCGCACGACTGCGGTTGGTGCATCAACGGTTGGGGTAACAACCTAGTGGTAGAGTACTCCAACATCTATAACATGGATCATGGAGTGGCGTTTGGCGCGAACTCAGCGGTCTCGAACATCCGCATTCACGACAATCATATTCACGATTCGGCAAACTGGGATGACGGTGTGGGAGGAGGGAATCATCACGATTACATTCATATTTGGGATCATCAGGCCGGGACATACGTCTCCAACATTCAAATCTACAACAATCAGTTCGACGGGAACTTTGGTTTAACCACGACCGCCTTCGTATATTTGGAAGACGCCATCGAGAATGCGACTCTTTACAACAATGTTGGGATTAGCAACAGCCCTACTGGGAAGACGGCTTATTGGTTTGCAGCTCCGGGAGTCGGCAATGGTGGGTCAAATCAGAATGGATTAAATAACGCCGCCTACAATAATTTCGCTGTTACCGGGAACGGAAGCGCGCAGGTTTCTGGAGTCGCGGTTTATGCTGGGTATCAGACGAACTTCACGGCCATCAATAACATTGCAAGCGGCGGTCAGGCAGACATCAGCATGCAGGAATCCACGATTGCGAGCGGGTCATCTTTAGGAGTCGCGTCGAATTTATATGATGATTTGTTTGCCGATTACGGAGATTCCAACACGTTCGGGCGAAATGCCCTCACTTATAGCGCCGTGCCGGTCTGGCAAGCCGCTTGTAATTGTGATGCGAACTCTAAAGCCTACTCCTGGGTAAATCTGAAATTAAACAGCTCCGGTGTCCCGCAAGCAGGTTCGCCGGCCATTGGTGCTGGTCAAAACCTGTCAAATCTTTGCAACGGAAATCTGAGTGCACTTTGTTCAGACAAGAATGGCAATCCGCGCCCGACCTCGGGACCATGGGACGTTGGTGCCTACGCATCCGGCACAAACAGCAATCAGCCAGCAGCGCCCACGGACGTAGAAGCCACTGTAAGCTCGAATTAGATCGGGCTTCGCGGCTGGAATGAACCGAGTTCCTTCAATTGACGAACGTGAACCCAGCTGTTGATGTTGATTTCCCTTGTAGCTGCCGTGGCAAGTAAATAAAAAGACCTTTGACTGCCCTCTTCTTTGCATTACTACTAACGAACATTCGTTTCTCTCGATGTCTCCATCGCAAGAGTAAGCACGGCATACTAGCTGTGGAGATATGCGTAGACTAAAACGCATATGGCGGATCGACGAAGTAGCCACCAAATCAAACCTTTCAAGAGTCAAAATCAGAGAACATGAACACTACCAAACAAGAAGGCCGAAGCCTCCTCGCAAAGAACAGCATTTTTAACTTGCTGGGACAAGTATTGCCCATGCTGGTCGGTGTCTTAACCATCCCTTACATTGTGAAAGGGCTGGGTACGAATGGATATGGGATCCTATCGATTGCCTATGTGGTACTCGGCTATTTCAGCATATTCGATCTGGGCCTGAGCCGTGCAACCGTCAAATTTGTGGCGGAGCATATGAGTCCGGAAAAAGTGCATAAAGTTCCAGAGCTCGTGTGGACCTCGCTGTGTATCTTGATTGGAATAGGTTGCGCGGCAGGCGGGCTGGCTGCTGTGTTTGTTCCTGTCGCTGTCACTCACCTCTTGAAGATGCCCGCAAGCTTTATAGGCGAGGCGAAAGCTTCTCTCTTCGTGTTGTGTGCCTCGATGCCGATCATGTTGGGAAACGATGCGCTCCGCGGAGTGCTTGAGGCGGCTCAGCGGTTTGACTTGGTGAATTACGTCAAAGTTCCAGGCAGCGTCTGCTTTTATCTGCTAGCGGCGCTGGCTATTCCGTTCGGTGCCAGGGTCCCCGTGATCGTTCTGGTTTTGGTGTTGGTTCGCCTTGCAACGGCCTGCGTATACTTATTACTTTGCTTCCGCGTGTTCCCGAATCTCAGATCCAACTTCTGCTTCTCTCGGGCAGCTTTGCGCCCGCTCACAGTGTTCGGCGGCTGGATTATGGTATCCAATATAACGGGACCAGTTTTTGCATATCTGGAACGCTTTCTGATCGCGTCCGTGTTGTCTGTGAGCTTGCTCACGTATTATTCGGTGCCGTTCGACTTAGTGGGTAAGATCGCAATATTCCCAATGAGCATTGTTCCATCGCTGTTCCCCTACTTCAGTTTTCACGGAAGCAGGAGCGGCACAGAAGTGTCGGAAGTGACTTCTCGCGTAGTGAAGTACATGCTTCTCGTGATGACGCCGGTTTGCGCGATTTTTATCTTTTTTGCCCGGGACATTCTACGACTTTGGCTGGGGCCCGAATTCGCAACTCAGAGCACGGTTGTAATGCAGCTAGTTGCGCTTCTTTTCTTCTTTAACGCCTTCGCAATGATCCCATACACATCCGTTCAGGCTCTTGGGCGGCCGGAACTGAAGGCGATCTTAGACCTAATCGCACTTCCGGCATATGCGGTGTGCTGCTGGTGGCTGATGCGGAGAATGGGGATTAATGGCGCCGCCCTAGCAAAGCTATTGATCACGCTCGCCGATTTCTCTTTCCTGTATTTATTCGCCTGGAAGATGAAAGCATTTTCCGTCCGGGACGTTTTTTCAGGTCCACTGATGCGTGCGCTGGTAGCGAGTGCAGCCCTGATATTCTCGGTATTTCTTATTGAGTCGCTGCACCCTAAACTGATTGTTTCCGCGCTTCTAGTAGTCATCGTTTTCATTTTGTACGCGCTCGCCTTCTGGTTATTTGCTGTAGACGACGAGGACAGAGTGACGATTCGTACTCTTTCGCGCCAATTCCTTTCGACAATAACGAGAAAAGAAGCGGACAGTGCGGCGTTTTAGGAGAAGCCCCCGCTCGGGGTAATACTGGCCAGAAGGATGCGATGAAAGCAGTTTATTGGTTTCCCTTGACGCTACACTATCGTTCTGATCCTGCAAGGAATTTGGAATGAAAATAACGTTTATGATGCCCTGTTATCCATGGGCGCCGAGCGGCGGCTCTAAGGTGGCATTTGAATACGCTAACTATTTTGTAGATCACGGGCACGACGTAACGCTGGTCCATCCCCGTAAGTTTAGGGATAACAATCGATTCTCGATACCGAATTCATACCACTGGCTTCGGAATAAAATCCTTGGGTTACGAGACCTAGTCGCCACCCCAGCGCTTGATTGGTACAAAATCGACAAGAGAGTTCGGTTGCTTTTCGTTCCTAGTTTAGACGCCCGTTTCATCCCGCCGAGCGACGCCATTTTCGCGACGGCGTGTTCTACGGCCGACACTTTGCTTGGCTACGGAGAGACAAAAGGTGAAAAATTTTACCTAATTCAGGGCTACGAGACGTGGATGTGGCCGAAAGAATATGTTGATATGACATGGCGGTTGCCGGTTCATAAGATCGTGGTATCAAAGTGGCTTTTTGATTTAGGAAAGAAGTTGGGAAGCACCGATATGGTTTACGTTCCGAATGCGATCGATCATAACAAGTATAAATGCACCCGTCCGGTTGAAGGGCGCCCTGTTCAAATCGCTATGTTATCTTCCGCTGTTGCCATTAAAGGCTGCCGCGATGGCGTCCAGTCCCTGGAAATTGCGCGAAAAAGGTTCCCGTCCATAAGGGTTATTCTTTTCGGGACTGGTCGTCGTCAATCTTTTATTCCACCGTGGATGGAATATTACCGAAATCCTCCGCAAGAATTCATAGTTAATGAGATTTATAACAAATCGAGAATAATCGTAAGCCCGAGCTGGTCGGAAGGCTTCGCGTTGCCTCCCGCGGAAGCCGCTTCGTGTGGTTGCGCGATTGTTGCGACAGATAGCGGAGGGATCCGCGACTTTGTTGAAAACGGCGTGACTGGCTTGCTTTCTCCGCCGAAGGATCCCGAAGCCCTCGCTGAGAACATATGTCTTCTGCTCGGAAACGATGATCTCCGAGTACGACTGGCAAACGCGTGCAAAAGCAATGTCGCTCGCTTCACTTGGGAGCATAGTGGAAACTTAATGGAAGAATTGCTAACGAACGTGGTTCAGCGCAGGGAAATCGAGCTTTCAAGGAAACATTCTAGTGCCGTCTAGTAATTTCCACTTTGGCGGAGGCGCCAGCGAAACAATGCTGGGACCGATCATCTTGGTCGCCATGCTCTTGGCGATGGTGATGATGCTTCTTTTGCCTCGCAAGTACGTAATTGTTCCGCTAATGATCGGGACGTTCTTGACTCCAGCGGGGCAAACATTGGTTATCGGCGGCTTGCATGTGTTCGTCGGCCGCATTCTTATCCTGACTGGGTTCATCCGGTTGATAAAGTCTAGGTCTTCGAGTTCTCCGCTTTTTGCGGGCGGATACAACTCTCTCGATAAAGCCTTCACGCTGTGGGCTGTTTTCCGGTCGATAGCATTCGTACTCACATATTTACAAATGGGGGCCGTCATTAATCAAGGAGGATTCCTCTGGGACGTAATCGGCGGTTATTTCCTTTTAAGATTTTTGGTTCGAGACGACGAAGACATCAATCGTGTCTTCAAGACTTTTGCAGCGATTTGCGGTGTTTTGGCGGTCACCATGTTGTACGAGAGGTTATCTGGCGTTAACTTGTACGGACTCGTTGCCGGCTTTCAGGTGATACCTGAAATGCGCAACGGAAGCGTTCGTGCCCAAGGGCCGTTTGAACATGCGCTTCTGGCCGGAACATTTGCCGCCACACTACTGCCATTTTTCTTTTGGCTGGTAAAGAGCGGAAAATCCAAGACTTTTGGTCTGATCGGGATGGTCTCTTCGAGCATAATTCCATTCACAACTGCGTGCAGTACGCCGATCATGGCGGTCGGCGCCGCGATTTTTGCTCTATGCTTTTGGCCCTTCCGCATCCAGATGCGCGCCGTCCGCTGGGGAATTGTGCTTGGATTGGTAGCCTTGCAGATCGTTATGAAAGCGCCTTTTTGGTGGGCAATTCAACATCTGGACTTGATCGGCGGTTCCTCAGGCTGGCACCGTGCGGAGCTCGTGGATCTATTCATAAGGCATTTTTTTGATTGGTGCCTCATTGGGACCAAAGACAATGCAAGTTGGGGGCATATGACTTGGGATCTTTGTAACCAATTCGTCGCAGAAGGCGAAGTGGGGGGACTGGCAACGTTTGTTTGCTTCATCGCAATGATTTGCATTAGCTTTAGCAAGCTTGGAACTGCCAGGAAATCTGTCGAGGGAGATCGCCGGAAGGAGTGGTTTTTTTGGATCTTTGGCGCTGCCCTTTTCTCCCATATCGTCGCCTATTTTGGCATCAGCTACTTCGATCAGACCAGATTCTCATGGTTCATTCTGCTCGCTGCTATATCGGCCGCCACAGCTCCAGTGTTGGCTATGGCAGTTGCTCCAGAGCAGCCTCCCAAGTTTAGTTTTCCCAATTCACGGTTCGCTTATCCCGCTGTGCGATCGACCTCGAACTCAATTCGTTCGCAACCCCAGATCAACAGTCAGTTCAAGGCCCGAGTTCGCTGATTGACTGCAACCCTTGCAACGCGAGCACACAGGTTTCGTTAGATTTGAGAATGGATGTCTCTCTTAGT
>CAVOTD010000097.1:0-35687 GCA_963698995.1 uncultured Alphaproteobacteria bacterium
TTGGACCTGACTATACCGACTACCAATCCCTGGACGTTGTAAACTGGAGAACCACTATCTCCCCCGTTGATGTTGACCCGCAGCTGCATTTCGAGAGGGGACCCGCTGTAATTGAAAGTGTTCGGCGCTGGTGGCGTCGGGGTGACATCCTTCTCGGTCGCGAACCCAAGCCCCGCGAAAGTAACGGGTTCATCTTTGCTGATTGTGTCGAGAAATACGTCGTAAGGTTGGATATCGGCGAAGGACACGTCTTTGTCGGGCGAGAGGAGGGCCACATCCAGCGGGTCGTCATGGTCTACCAATTGGAGCCGGAATTTTCGACCGCTCACATCTACTCCTTCGATCGGCTGCGAATTAGTGATCGAATTGGCGACGACGTGCTTCGCGGTCAAATAATATGGAGGTGAGGTTGAAATCAGAAACGCAACGCCGTGGTCGCCCCCACTCTTCACGTATAATAATGCACGCTCATATTCACGCTGGATGCTGCCGAAGCTATATGCGGGGAAGTGGAAGTCTCCACACGGGACGTCCGCATATACCGCGTGGGAGACTTATGGAGATGTCTCAGGTCACAACTGTGGGTGGTGCACCGGAGGCGCGGGCCCGGTCTGGGGCCGCCCCTTGGGCGTCGAGGTGCGCCAGGCGCTTCGTCTTGTCTCGCTGGTAATTGCGCGGTCGGCCACCGGTGATCTGGTGACTGTACAGGGCCGGCTTTGCTGATGCGATGCCCAGGATTTTCTCAAAGGAGACGCGGCGCCAATGGCGGCGATGGAACCGGAAGCAGTATTCGTCGAGGTAGGTCTGGACGTGCTTTCGGCGAAGGCCGTGGTAGACGCCGAGCCCCCACCGCTTTAGCAGCGCGAAGACGCGGTGCACCCAGGGCAGGACGACATGCGCCGCCATCAGTCCGACGGTCCTCGGGTCGTGCGTGTAGCCGAGCCGGGAGAGATTGACATAGCTCGGGTAGTCGTCGGTCAGGATGACGCTGCCGGGTTCGATATTGGCCAGGACAAAGGCGTCAAGCGTGGGGGCGAGGTTGTTGGGGATGACCTGCAGACGGATGCGGCGAGCCTTGGTGTCCAGGAGTTTCTCGTTGTAGGCCCATCTGGGCGGCCCGCCGGTGACCCGATCGACGATTTCCACGGCGCCCACCACGGTAATCATGCCCTGCCGGCCACCGATACCAAGCGGCGGATTTTCCTGGCGGAACGGGATCTCCGTCTGGTCGATTTCGACCACGCCCCCGAGTTTGGAGCGGTCCGGGTTCACCATGGCTCGGCGCAGCTTGGCGGCGAGCAGCCAGGCGGTCTTGTAGTCGACCCCGAGCTGGCCCTTGAGCTGCAGGGCAGACAGCCCGTTGGAGTGGGTGCTCATCAGGTAGGCCGCCCAGAACCACACCCGAAGCGGGAGCTTGGTCTTGGCCATCAAGGTACCAGCGGTGATCGAGGTCTGCCGACCGCAGCCACGACACTCCCAAAGGGGACGGCTGTTCAGACGCCACACCGAGGTCCCGTGACACTTGGGGCAGACGAACCCGTTCGGCCAGCGCCGCTCCACCAGATACTCGGTGCAGATCTCATCGCTCAGAAGAGGCTCTGGAACTCAAGCAGCGACTTCGGAAACCGTTCCACCACGCGCCCCGGGCCAAGGAGGATCTACAACCCCAGATTATGCCGGGTTGGCTAACAGCGTCAAGCCTGAAACATCTCCATAAGCCTTCCGCGTGGGCTCTCTGTAGCGGCCAGAGCAAGATCACCAAGTAGACTACCCTCGGAACCCAAGCAAATCTGATCATCGCGACCTCCGGATTGCCAGAAACTCGCAGTTGTACCTTTCGATCCGCTGGCTAACCCTTCTGTGCGAAAGTAAGGGTGATTTGCTGGGTGTCCTGGCGTCCCGCCTTGCCGCCCACGAGGACAATCGAACCAGACGCCTCCTTCTGAACCGTAAATTCGATACTGGCCTCTAGCTTAACAAGATGGAGCGGCGGGTCGCGGTTGGCCGCCTGCTTCACGTTTCGTGCCGCATCGATAATGGCATCGGCGAGTGGCAGAGCTGAGGCGGCGACGGGAGACTTATCGGACGGCTCTGGTGGTCCGAGTTGGAGTCGCAACTCCTGTACGCTCTCGTCAGACACGCTCCCGCCTGCCTCGAGTATATGGAGCTTGAGCGACCCATCAGCTTCCCGCGACAGCTTTGCGCGGAGGGTGAGGTTCACGGCGGTCATAGCGGGTAGTGCGTCAGCATCAGCCGCATCGCGCACTCTGACTAGCACCTCTGGATATCGGATAGCAGTTGGTCGAGCGCCACGCCCGTGGTATCGGACCAGGTTTTTGTGACTGGGAACACCAAAAGCGCGGCCCCCAATATGACGCCGGTCCCGCACTTAGGTAGGCGCATCTAATCCTCCCTACCAATTTTGGCTAAGTATAACGGGGTTTCTAAAAAATTCCACCACACTACTTAGCGAAATCCCCCCATGTACCTGACCATCGAATATCGTGCCCCCATATCATCCTGCAATCGAGGAGCGCGATGTCGCGGCCCAATCATGCATTGGAGGTGGTACCCAATTATAAACGTACCCGATTATAAACATCGTTGAATTCATCAACAAAAGTCTTCGGAGACCAGCATGACCTACGATCATATCCGGGTGACGCCGCTCGCGACCTCTGTCGGCGCCGAGATTTCCGGGATCAATCTTGCGACGCCGCCCGGCGAGCGTGGATTGGCCGAGATCCGGCGGGCCTTCGGCGAATACGGGGTCGTGTTCTTTCGCGACCAGCAGCTGACGCCGGAGCAGCATATCGCGTTCGCGCGCTGTTTTGGCGCGATCGACGTCAACCGCTTCTTTGCCGCTGTGCCCGGCTACCCAATGATCGCCGAGGTGCGCAAGGAGCCGGAGCAGCAGCGCAATATCGGCAATGGCTGGCATACCGACCACTCTTATGACGAGGCGCCGGCATTGGGGTCGATGCTCTATGCGCGCGAGGTGCCGAAGACCGGCGGCGACACGTTGTTCGCCAGCATGTATGCGGCCTATGACGCGCTGTCCGACGGGCTGAAAGCGACCCTCGAAGGGCTGAAGGCATTGCATTCGAGCCGCCACGTCTTTGGCCCCGCGGCGGCGGCGAGGCGGGGCGACCTCGAGGGCCGCATCCGCAACGCGGAACTCGCGACGCAGGACGCGGTGCACCCGGTCGTCATCCGCCACCCCGAGACCGGCCGCAAGGCGCTTTACGTCAATCCGGGGTTCACCGTGCGGTTTGACGGCTGGACCGAGGAGGAGTCGCGTCCGCTGCTCGGCTATCTCTACCGCCACGCGGTGCGGCCCGAATTCACCTGCCGTTTCCAGTGGCGGGAGGGTTCGCTGGCCTTCTGGGACAACCGCTCGACCTGGCACTTCGCGGTCAACGATTATCACGGCGAACGCCGCCTCCTGCACCGCATCACGGTCGCAGGCGAGAAGCTGGGCTGAGCCGCAGACGACGGCGCGGTCCTTCGCGGCGGCCCCAGCCCGAATTCGGGGCGCTGCCTCGCTTTACACCGCCGGCGCCCGACCGAGCGAGGCTCGAGGGGTCGGCGCCGCGTCGAGGGCGCTACCGATCTCCTCGATCGAGCGGCCCCTTGTCTCGATGCCGAGGAACGCGAAGACAAGACCCGCCTGCCCGTACCAGAACGCGAGGAAGAGCAGGGCTGGGAAGATCGCGTCGAGGGTCACCTTCGGGCTGACGTAATTCGACGAGCCGACGATCAGGGCGAGCCCGAGCGGACCGATGATCTTGCCGAGATTGCCGATGCCATAGCTGAAGCCCATGCCGCTCGCGCGCAGCCGGTTCGGCCACACCTCCGCCAGGTAGGGCCCGATGATCGCGTAGCTGGCGTCGCCGAAGAAGCGCTGGACCATGATCAGCACAAAAAACACCGACACGGTGCCGATGTAGGCATCGTGCAGATATCCGGCGAGCGCCATGGCGAGCGCGCCGCCGGTGCCGATCAGGAAACCCGACATCCGGCGCCCCAGTGCATCCGACATCCACGACGCCACAAGGCGCCCGACAATGCCGAGGATGCCGACATAGATCATCAGGTACGAGGCCTCGGCGGGGGTGATCTTCAGCACCATCACAAACAGGGTCGTGATCCACATCAGAATGCCGACACCGCCGGTCTGGCTCAGCGCCACCAGGCAGGCCGCAATCATGCTGCGCGGGTATCTGAACAATTCGCGCCACGACGTCTTCTCGATCTCGGGAAGGGTGGCCGGCAGCTCGATCTCCGCCGGGTCGCATTGCAATGCCCAGGCGAGCGACTGGCGGGCCTCTTCGTGCCGCCCCATCCGCATCAACCAGCGCGGCGATTCCGGCACCCAATAGCGGATCATCAGCACCAGCAATGCCGGAGTCAAACCGACGAGGAACAGGCCGCGCCAGCCGATGATCGGCGCCAAGAACGCCCCCGATACCGCACCGAGAATATTGCCGGCCGGCAACAGGACGGTGGTCAGCCCGCTGACCCAGCCGCGCTTGTAGGTCGGGACGAATTCCTGCACCAGCGGGATATCGACTGCGATCAGCCCGGCATTGCCGAAACCGACGAAAAAGCGGAAGAAGCTGAGAAAGATCCAGCCGGCGATCCAGCCTCCTTGATCCGGCGTGAAAAACATGATGCCGGTGGCGAGCGCGACGTTGAGCGCAGTCAGGATGAAGACCTTTCGCCGGCCGATGCGGTCGCCCATCCAACCCCAAAAGAAGGCGCCCGGCACCGCGCCAAGACCGGCAGAGATCAGGATCACCGCCGACTGGCCGTAGGTCAGCTGCCAGTCCTTCAGGATGAAGGCCAGCACATATCCGATTAGGAAGAAGTCGAAAAAGTCGAGCATATCGCCGACATTGGCTGTGGCGATAATCTTCCACTGATTGGCGGTCAGCGTTTTCTGCTTTTCCAGACGCTCCAGCATAACGTGCTCTCCATGGCCGGCTGACCGGGGAATAGCGAGCAGACACAGGCATGGCGCCGCCGTACTGGGCTGTGGTGTTCGGCGTTTTCTTGGAAAACGATTTGCTTTTTTGGTGACGCCTCGCGCTGTGGCAGCAGCTTATTGCCGTGCCGAACTGGCTCTCCTGCTCAAACTTCGGAGGCGGTTATCCGCTCTTCGTTCCGTCCGGCTCAGGATTGAGCCTTGCGGCTCGTGTAATTCAGCCAAGCAAATTTGTCAAACCTCGAGACCCCAGGGGCTTCCTGGTGAGGGTTAGGGGATCAGCACGGCAGCGCCGTGCAGCGCGCCGTTGCGCAAATCGGCGAGCGCCTGGTTGGCATTGGCGAGCGGGTAGGTAACCGTCTCGGTCTTGATGCCCGCTTGCGGCGCCAACGCCAGGAATTCTTCGGCGTCGCGCCGGGTCAGGTTGGCGACCGAGCGCAGCACGCGTTCTTGCCACAGGATGTGGTACGGGAAAGACGGGATGTCGCTCATGTGGATGCCGCCGCAAACGACGGTGCCGCCCTTTTTGGTGGCGGCCAGGGCTGCCGGCACCAGGCTGCCGACCGGGGCGAAGATCAGCGCGGCATCGAGCGGCTCGGGCGGTGGGTCGTCAGAAGCCCCGGTCCATTCCGCGCCGAGCGACCGCGCGAAATCTTGTGCAGCAACGTCGCCCGGGCGCGTGAAGGCGAACAGCCGGCGGCCCTGACGGCGGCCCAGCTGGGCCACGATATGAGCCGCGGCCCCAAAGCCGTAGATCCCGATCGACTGCGCGTCGCCGGCCATTTGCAGGGTGCGATAGCCGATCAGCCCGGCGCACATCAAAGGCGCCGCCTCGACATCGTCGTAGCGCGGATCGACGGCAAAACAATAGCGCTGGTCGGCGACAGTCAGTTCGGCATAGCCGCCATCGATCTGGTAACCGGTGAACCGAGCCCGGTCGCACAAATTCTCGCGCCCGCTGCGGCAATAGTCGCAGACCCCGCAAGTCCAGCCGAGCCACGGCACCCCGACGCGGTCGCCGACCGCGAAACGGTCGACCGATTCCCCGGCCTCGACCACGGTTCCAATAATCTCGTGCCCGGGAACGAGCGGCAATTTCGGCTCAGAGAGCTCGCCGTCGACGACGTGCAGATCGGTCCGGCAGACCGCGCAGGCGCGCACCACAATCAAGACCTGTTGCGGGCCGGGGCGCGGTGTCGGCAGCTCGGCCGCGACCAGCGCGCGGCCCGCGGCGGTCAGCACTTGTACACGCATCAGCCTCTCCATTAGTAGTGCTCGGCGTGAAGCTAGCGAATGACAACTCTTGCCTAGAAGCCGCGCTCTATCTGCCGGTAAAGCAGTTCCTCGAACAACAAGGGTACGAGGTCAAGGGCGAGGTAAGAGGCTGCGACCTCGTCGCCCGGCGCGGTGACGAGCCCCCGGTCATCGTCGAGCTAAAGCTCCGCTTCAACCTGCCGCTGCTGTTGCAAGGAATTGACCGGCTGGCGATGACGGAGCGGGTCTATCTCGCGGTCCCGCGACCGGAGCGGCGGGCGCGCAGGGGGCCCCTCGCCCCGGAAAGGCCCGAGATCCGCAAGCTGTGTCGGCGGCTTGGCTTAGGGCTGCTCCTGGTCGGCCTGACCCGCAAGACAGTCGAAGTTTTGGAGGAGCCGGTGCCGTACCGGCCGCGCCAGGCAAAGTCGCGAGTCCTGCGGCTCGTCGACGAATTCTCGCGCCGGATTGGCGATGCCAATATCGGCGGAGCGGTCGGCGTGCCGCTCGTCACCGCCTATCGCCAGGACGCGTTGCGCTGTGCCCGTGCCCTCGCGCTCGGGGGGCCGATGCGAGTTGGCGCATTGCGCGTCGCGGCGGATGTGCCCCGGGCCGCGCGCATTCTGCAGCGCAATCTCTACGGCTGGTTCGATCGCATCGAACGAGGCATTTACCGTCTGACACCCAAAGGCGATCAGGCGTTGAGCCGCTTTGCCGAGGCGGTCTCGGCCTCGTCGCGATGATTAGCGAATATGCCGAGGAGCGCCAGCGCAGCCTGATTCTCGACTATTTCGGCGGCGATGCGCGGATCCGGGTGCTGCGCCGGGCCGAGACCTTCGGCGCCGCCGTGTTCGTCGTCGATTTCGACCGCGGGACGCGGCATTTCCGGACTTTGGGATCGTTCGGGGCCGGCGCGCAGGTGACCGAGCAATCGAGCATGGATCTGCTCTATCCGGCGCGTCTCGTCTTTCACTACGAGCGGCTGATGTCATTGGCCTTCGCGATGAGCGCGCGATCGGTCAATGCGCTGCTGCTCGGGGTCGGCGGAGCGGCGATGTGGCGGTTCATGCGCGCCTATCTGCCGGATTGCGCGCCGACGCTGATCGATTCCGACGAGACCATCGTCGCGACGGCCCGCCGCTGGTTCTTTCTGAAACAGCCGGTTGTGCTCGACACCGCGCAGCGATTTCTCGCCGGCACGACCGCGCGTTATGACGTGATCCTTGTCGATCTCTACGGCCCCGGCGGCCCCGCCGAAAGCGATCAGGCTTTTTGGACGCGCTGCCTCGACGCGCTCGCGCCGGGCGGCTGTCTCGCCAACAACTGGGCCGATTTCGCGGTCAACCCGAACGTCAGGCCAATGGCGGATTCCCTCTCCACAGTGGCGCGAGCCCGCGGCCTTGAGCCGATCTTTGTGACCCGCCGCGGCTTTCGCGACAACCTCGTGCAATATGTGCCGACGGTGCCCGAGATCGGTGCCGAGGCGGTGACGGAAGTTCTCGAGCGATTTGTCCGAGAGCGCCACATCCCGGACCACGGCCGCGGGGTCCTCGAAAACTGCATTGTCGGCACGCGCTTTCCGATCGCGTGATCAGGCCTCTGCCACGGCGTCGTCAAATGCCGCCAGCGTCGCTTCGATCGCTTCCCGCGGCAGGTCGCGGGTAATGAAGACCATGCGGGTGCGATGGTCGGGGCTCGGCCACTCGGGCAGCAGCACCGGCGGGTGAAAGAGGTGCTGCACACCGTGCAGCACGACCGGCTGGCCGGGACGATCGGACAATGCCACGATCGCCTTCAGCCGCAGCAGATCGTCGCCGCGCATCGTCGCCAAGCCGTCGAGCCAAGCCGACAACGCGGCCCACGAGATCGGCCGTTCGCGGGTGATGCAAAAGGCACGGATGCGGTCGTCGTGCCGGTTGACGTCGGGATGCTCGTGCTGATGCCCATGTTCGGCCTCGAATTTCTCGTCGCGCAGCCAGCGCTGCACATCGACGCTCTTCGTCGCCGGATCATAGAAGCCGATATTGAACAACACCGACGGATCGACGGCGCCGTGCGCCACCGGCACGAGCGCGGCGCTCGGGTTGAGCGCCTGGAGCCGCGTCTCGATCGCCCGCCGCACGCCGGGCTCGGCGAGATCGGGCTTGGTCAGCAACAGGCGATCGGCCATCGCTGCCTGCTTCACGGCCTCGGGCTGCCGGTCGAGAGTGCCGGCGCCGTTGACCGCATCGACGGTGGTGACGACGCCGTCCAGCATATAGCGCGCTGCGACAATCGGATCGGTCATCAAGGTGTGCAGGATCGGCGCCGGGTCGGCAAGGCCGGTGGTCTCGATCGCGACGCGGGTAAAGAACGGAACCTTGCCCTTGACGCGGTCGACGAACAAATTGGTCAGCGTGTCGACGATGTCGCCGCGCACTGTGCAGCACAGGCAGCCGCTGTTCAGCAAAACGACATCCTCGCTCGACCGCTCGACAAGAAGGTGGTCGAGGCCTATCTCGCCGAACTCGTTGACGATCACTGCCGTAGCAGCCATCTCGGGCTGCTTCAGGACGTGATTGAGCACCGTGGTCTTGCCGCTGCCGAGAAAACCGGTCAACAGGGTGACCGGTATCAGAGATGAGGGTTCGGTCGAGGTCATCAGACTGTTCACTCGCCAAGGTCCGAAGGTGATATGACATAATATGCTGTGCCGAGATATGAGCCGGTGCTTCGCAGTCATCTGTTTCATGATCGCTTGGGGCAGCCAGCATCCGGCGGCGGCCGACACTCCGATACGCGTCGTCGTCTCGTTCAGCATCCTCGACGACATTGTGCGCCAGATCGGCGGAACCGACGTCACGGTGGCGAGCCTGATCGGCCCCGATTCCGACGCGCACGTGTTCGAGCCGCGCCCCGACCAGGCTCGACTCCTCAGCCGGGCGCAACTCTTCGTTATCAACGGGCTCGGTCTCGAGGGATGGCTCACCCGGCTGACCCGCTCGGCGCAGTACCGCGGGCCGGTCGTGGTCGCCAGCAAGGGCATCGCTGCGATCACCACGACGGAGCCGGGCGAGGCAACCCGGTCGCCGGACCCGCATGCCTGGCAGGATCCGCGCAACGGCGTCGTCTACGCCGAAAATATTGCTCAGGCATTGACTGACATTGATCCGCCGCATGCCGAGGCCTATCGCGAGCGGTTCCGCCATTACAAGGCGGAACTCGAGGCGCTCGACCGGCAAGTGCGCGACGAGTTCGAGGCGATCCCGGCGGAGAAGCGGCGAGTGATCACCACGCATGATGCGTTTGCCTATTACGGCAAGGCTTATGGCGTCGAGTTCCTTGCACCGGAAGGGGTCAACACGGAGAGTGAGCCCTCCGCCAAAACCATCGCCGGATTGATCCGCCAGATCCGCCGCGAGGGCATCAAGGCGCTTTTTCTCGAAAACATTTCGGACCCGCGGCTTATCCAGGAACTCGCCCGCGAGACCGACGCAACCCTTGGGCCGCCGCTCTATTCCGACGCCCTCTCTCGTCCGGGCGGGCCGGCTCCAACCTACATAGGGATGATCGAGTACAATACGGCGGCGCTGAAACAAGGCATGCTAAAGGACTAGGCGCCGCGTGAGCGCGGATCGTGACAAGCCGCGCTGAATATTCGCCCGCACCGAAATTGCGAGTACCATGAGCTCGCCGGCGGTGACGGCGGGGGAGAAGAGCGTGAACATTGCGGCGTGGCTCCTCGATCTCGGGCTGCAGCAATACGAACAGGCGTTCTGCGACCACGCCATCGATGCCTCGGTGTTGCCGGAGTTGACCGCCGACGACTTGAGGGAACTTGGCGTGAGCCTAGTCGGGCACCGGCGCAAACTGCTCGCGGCGATCGCCGCGTTACGCGGCGAGGTTCATGTCGCGCCGCATTCGGCCGCGGCTGACGTGACGGCAGAACGCCGCCAGCTGACGGTGATGTTCTGCGACCTGGTCGGCTCGACCGCACTCTCGGCTCGGCTCGATCCCGAGGATCTGCGCGAGGTGATCGCCGCATATCACCGCGCTGTTGCCGAAGAAGTCTCCAGGTGTGACGGCTTCATCTCCAGGTACATGGGCGATGGCGTGCTGGTTTATTTCGGCTATCCGCAAGCCCATGAAGACGATGCCGAACGGGCGGTGCGAGCGGGGCTGGGCGCGATTGATGCTGTCAGTCGCCTCGATGTGAAGTCAGTGAAACTGCAAACCCGCGCCGGGATCGCCACCGGGTTGGTGGTCGTCGGCGATCTGATTGGTGCAGGGTCGGCTCAAGAGCAGTCGGTTGTCGGGGAGACACCGAACCTTGCCGCCCGGCTGCAGGCCTTGGCCGAGCCGGACACTGTGGTTATCGCGGCGGGCACTCGCCGGCTACTCGGCAATCTCTTCGAATACCGCGAACTTGGGGCCGTCGAGCTGAAGGGCATCGCCGGGCCGGTGTCAGCGTGGCAGGTGCTGCGTCCGAGTGTTGTCCCGAGCCGGTTCGAGGCGTTGCGCGGAGTGGCGCTGACCGGGCTCGTCGGCCGCGATGAGGATATCGACCTGCTCCTGCGGCGCTGGGCGCGCGCCAAGACCGGCGAGGGCCAGGTCGTGCTGTTGTCCGGCGAGGCCGGAATTGGCAAGTCGCGAATCGCTGCGACATTAATCGAACGCCTCGATGTCGAGCCGGCCATCCGTCTGCGCTATTTCTGCTCGCCCTATCATCAGGACAGCGCGCTGTTCCCCTTTATCGACCAGCTCGGCCGAGCGGCCGGGTTTGCACGCGACGACCCAGCTGCGGTCAAGCTCGAGAAGCTCGAGGCCTCGCTGGCCCGCGCCGCGCCGCCTGAAGAGGATCTCGCGCTTCTCGCCGATATGCTGTCATTGCCGAGTTCGGAGTGCCATCCACTGCCGGACCTCAGTGCGCAGCGGAAGAAAGAGCGGACACTGGAAGCCCTAATCCGGCAGCTCGAAGGTCTTGCACACCAGCAGCCGGTAATCATGGTCTTCGAGGACGCGCATTGGATAGACCCAACCTCGCGCGAGCTGCTTGATCTCATTGTCGAGCGAGTGCGCAGCCTGCCAGTCCTCATCGTCGTGACGTTCCGCCCGGAATTCCAGCCGCCCTGGGGCGGCCAGCCGCAGGTGACGTTGCTGACGCTCAATCGTCTCGATAGGCGGGACCGTACTGCCCTGGTCGAGCAAATCGCCGGCGGCAAGGCCTTTCCCAACGATGTCATCGAGCAGATCGTCGATCGCACGGACGGCGTGCCGCTCTTTATCGAGGAATTAACCAAGAGCGTGCTGGAGAGCGGGCTACTGCGCGAGGAGGCGGATCGCTACGTGCTCGACCGCACGTTGCTGCCATTTGCGATCCCGACGACATTGCAGGACTCGCTGATGGCACGGCTCGACCGCTTGGCGTCGGTGCGGCTGGTGGCACAGATTGGCGCGGCGATCGGGCGGGAGTTTTCCTACGTGCTATTGCATGCTGTCTCCCGTCTTGACGAGGACGAGCTACAATCCGCGCTCGACCGCCTCGTTGCTTCGGAGCTTGTGTTCCAGCGCGGCGCGCCGCCGGAAGCGGTTTACACCTTTAAGCATGCCCTAGTGCAGGATGCGGCGCATAGCAGTCTACTGCGCGGCTCGCGGCAGCAGCTGCATGCGCAAATCGCCAATGCGCTCGAAACCCATTTCCCCGAGCTGATGGAGAGCCAGCCCGAACTGTTCGCGCTGCATTATACTGAGGCCGGGCTCGTAGAAAGATCCGTCGAGTATTGGCGCCGGGCCGGTCGCAGGTCAGCTGCCCGTTCGGCGATGGCGGAAGCGGTCGCGCAATTGCAAAAGGGGCTGGACCAGCTGGCATTGCTGCCGGAAACGCCCGAACGCTGGCGCCAGGAGCTGGAGTTTTGGAGCGCTTTGGGCGCGGCATTGCAATTCGCCAAAGGTCAGGCGACGCCGGAAATGGGCCGCGCCTTCGCCCGAGCACGGTCACTTTGGGAGCAACTCGGTTCTCCCTCAGAATTCCTTCACATTCCCTATGGGCAGTCTCTCCATCACACGTTCCTCGGCGAATTAGGGTTGGCGCAGCGCCTGGACGAGGACTTGCTGCGCCTGAGCTGCGAGCGCAACGATGCCGCCGGCATCGTGCTGGGTCACGACTGCTCCGGTCGAGACCTGTTGATTGCTGGCAGCTTCGCGTCGTCTCGATCGCATTTCGCAGAGGTACTTGCGCTGTATGATCCGATTTCCCACGGTTCGCTTCTCCATCAGACCGGGAGCGACCCTCGGGCGGTGTCACGGGGGTATTTGGGTATTGCGCTTTTCTGCCTCGGCTTTCCGGAGCAAGCATTGGCGCAGAGCAACACGGCAATTGCCGAGGCGCTGGCTCATCCGCCGACTTTGACTGTGAGCTTGGCGCAGAGCGCCCGTCTGCTTTCCCTCACCGGAGACAATGCGGCCTTGGATGAACGGGCGACCCAGCTAATTGCGGTGGCGACCGAGCAAGGTTTTCCGTTGTACCGCACGCTAGGGACGATCTACCGCGGGTGGGCCAAGGTTAACACCGGCAACCTCCCAGCAGGCATATCTCTGCTGCACAGCGGTTCGAGCGCTTATAGCGCCACGGGTGCGCAGACCCGGATATCCTATCATACGGCTCTCCTCGCCAAGGCTTGTGAGATCGCAGGGCAAGTCGACGAGGCGCTGGGTCATTTGGATAATGCCTTGCAGCTCGCTGAAGCCGTCGGCGAGCGCTGGTTCATGGCGGAGCTCTATCGGCACAAGGGCGAGCTGATGGTCCGGCGGGGCGATTCCGAGGCCGCCGAGGAGTTCTATCGCAAGGCCCTGGCGATCGCCGAGATACAAGAAGCGAAGCTTTGGGAATTGCGCGCCGCCACCGGTTTGTCCCGGCTTTACTGCGATTGGGGCCGCCGCTCCCAAGCGCACGATCTTCTTGCGCCGGTCTACGGCTGGTTTACTGAGGGGTTCGGCACACAGGACTTAAAGGTCGCCCGAGCGCTGCTCGATGAACTAAGCTGGGCTGCCGGATAGCCCCGACACGCGCTGCGAGTGAACCCCGCCCGGCTGAATGCCTCCTTGTAAGCACAACCAGAGGTGAAAAGCGCTTGTCAGAAATGCAATATCCGCTAGAGTTTCAAACTCTCCCCCTGCTGTCGGCTGCAAGTCGAAGCAGGATCGATAGCGTCGGAGGAAACGATGGGAATTGTATTCAACCTCGTCAATACGCGGATTACCGTTAAAACCGAAACGCTCGAAAGGATTGTCGATATTTTGGAAATCCCGACAAAGGCCGTCCGGGATCGTATCCTCAGGGAGGGTATCCTGATTGTTAAGGGGACATCACTGCCGGGTGGTAGTGGCACGCAACCGGCGCTCGCCAGAAGCAGTCGCTCATCGACAGAGAGTGGGGCTTCATCGACGAGAAGCAGGACCCGCCGCCGACAAACATGACGGGCGGAAGGCTTCCTGCAGACGTTAAGCGTACCTCCGCGCTGCGGCGTGTCACCGTTCATAGAGCAGATTCGCTTGCGATCGGAACGGGGTACCGAGGGCGACGTGTGCGCTTTCGAATTACCGTCCGACTCCGTTCCGATCACGGTGGAGGCGCCCAGCGGCCGCATGATGGTGATTGCACCGGGTGACATTTTTCTTGCAACGCCGGGATACCTTCAAACGAGACGGTTGGCCGTCGGAGGCATTCCCGCTGGTGGGCTCGTTCCAGGTGGCGACTACTGGGTACTCTATTGTTCCGGGATGGTTGGCGAACTGATCAGCTACTACTCGGCTTCGGAAATGGGGCACCTCGGGTGCGTACGTTATCTCGGGGCGGTATGCGGGAACCGCGACAGGCCGCTGAACATTCGGCAATTCGCAGTGACAAACGCCGAGGGAACAGATCGTAACGCGCCGGTTTATCTAATACTCGGCACCTCATCGGAAGTTGGCAAGACGACCGCCGGGTTGGCCGTGCTGCGCGCGCTGCGCTTGCAGGGCCATACGACAGTGGTCGCTCTGAAGGCAACCGGCACACCATCGATTGCGGAGATCGCGCAATACCAGGATTTCGGGGCATCTCAGGCTTTCGACTGCATCGATTTCGGCCTTCCGACAACGTTTCCGCCGGGTCGCCGAGGGATCGACGATTTCCTAGCGAATATGCTTGATTTCTGCTTCTCACTGCCGGCCGACGCCGTGGTGATCGAGTGCGCCGGAGATCCGGTCTCTGCCAATGCGCCCGAGCTGCTCGCCTGTCTGAAAGCGCGGCGCTCCGACCTCAAGATAATCCTTGCCGCCGCTGACGCGCTAGGCGCCTTGGGCGCGAAGCACGCGCTGGCCGAAATCGGGCTCTCGATCAACCTTATCACGGGCCCGTGCACCGATACGCCGACGCTCCGCGAACGAACTCAGGCACTGTGCGGCATCCCCACGGTGAACCTGGCCCACGGCCCCGACCAGGGCACGTAATCGTATTTGGTCGGGCACCACCGCAATGGGCTGACACTATCCGCACCGCGGCGAGGGCGACGGCTGCGGCCGCGCCAGCGGGCGCCTCGTCGCGTTATAATCCGGCAGCTGAATATGCTATCCGAAAGGCGGCGACACTCGCATTGGCATCCTCAGCACTTCGGCGACCGAGAACCGGCCGGCGGCGGCCGGCCGCCGACCGATACGCGGTCGAAATCGGCGACCACCCGGGTCTTCTGAAATTTAGAAGCTGCTTCCGCCAGGATCTCCTCCGGTTGGTAACGCCCGGAGATATGAGTAAGCAGCAATTGGCCGACCGCTGCCTCGCAGGCGAGCCGGCCCGCCGCTGCGGCCGTCAGGTGACCGCGCGAGCGGGCGAGCGCCGCGTCGCGTTCCAGGAACGTCGCCTCGATCACCAACGCATCGGCGCCGCCCACCGCCTCGGCTAGGCCGGCGATTTCCTCCGTATCGCCGACGATGGCGAGCTTGGCGCCGGCAACCGGCGGTCCGCGAACCATTTCGGGCGAGATCCGGCGACCATCCGGCAGCACTGCCGGGCGGCCTTGCGCGAGAGCGGCACGCTGCGGCCCGTGTGGCACTTCAAGCGCGTCGAGGCGCTCGGCAAGCAGGGGATGCCGAGTCGCGGTCTGGAAGATGTAGCCAAGGCTCTC
This sequence comes from uncultured Alphaproteobacteria bacterium, assembly GCA_963698995.1. Taxonomy (GTDB): domain Bacteria; phylum Pseudomonadota; class Alphaproteobacteria; order ATCC43930; family CGMCC-115725; genus AP-15. The sequence goes on from CAVOTD010000097.1 coordinate 15,379, forward strand.
GGTCTCGCGATGCGCCACCGGGAAGGCATCGAGGCGCCACCCCGATTGCATCAGCACGAGCCCGGGCGAGACCGAGCGCAGCCGGTAGGCCCCGCCGCTTTCCGGCCCGATCGTGTCGGCGAGATAACGGCGGACGAATGCTATGGTCTCGTCGCTGCCGATGATTTCGATCGTCCTGCCCACGCGAAAGAGAGCGAGCGTGGCGATCAGCCCGGCGAGGCCCATTACATGATCGAGGTGGGCATGCGTCAGCAGCACGTGCTGCAGCCCGCGAAACCCGAGCCCGGCGCGCATCAGCTGGCGCTGTGTGCCCTCGCCGCAATCGATCAGAAACCGCCGCGGGCCGACGGTGACGAGCAGCGCCGGCAAGCCTCGATCGGCCGAAGGGGCCGCTGCGGCGGTGCCGAGAAAAACGAGTTCGAACATGACCGGTGTCAGTTCCCGTGGTTAACTCGATGACGGTGGCGATTAGCGAGCGACCGGGTGGAGATCCCGATGCTAAACTCTGTTTACGGCCCGGAAGTGGAGAGTGCATTCGCCGCCGCGCGCACGCCAGCCCGCCGCTCGATCACGGTAGACGGCCGCGATGTTGAAATTGCCTGTCCGTTCCCATCTCCGGCGGATTGGCGGGACTGCTGGATCTATTTCCTCCTCGTTGACCGCTTCAACAACCACGATGGTCCTCCGGCGGCCCGTTGGGACCAACCCTTCGGCGGGTTCCAAGGCGGCACCCTGGAGGGTGTCAGACGGCGGCTCGGCTATTTGCAGCGGCTCGGGGTCGGCGCGATCTGGCTGAGCCCCGTTTTGCAGAACTGCCAACGGCAAGACGGCAGCTATCACGGCTATGGCATCCAGCATTTTTTGACGGTCGATCGGCGCTTTGCATTCGACAAGTCCGATCCCGACGGCGAGCTCAGACGTCTTGTCGACGAAGCGCATGCGCGGGGCATCTATGTGATCATGGATATCGTGCTGCACCATGCCGGGGACGTCTTCGCCTATCTGCTCGACGACGGCTCCGCGGCGAGTTCCGCCGAGTGGCGCGATGGCGGCTACCCGATCCGCTGGCGCGGGGCCGATGACCGGCCAGTTGTGGAATGGTCGGAGGCGCCCCGGCCCGGCGACCGCCGGCTGGTCCCGAGCGCTGCGGTGTGGCCGGACGAGATGCGGTCCAACTCGGTCTTCTTGCGGAAGGGTCGGGGCGGCGAGGCCGGCGGCGATTTTGAGTTGCTCAAGGGATTTGCGCGACCTGCGCCGCCCGAGCTGCGCTCTGCCCTGATCCGCAGCTACCAATATGCGATCGCCAAATGGGACATCGACGGTTTCCGCATCGATACGCTGAAATACATCGAGCCGGATTTCGCTCTCGTCTTCGGCAACGCGGTTCGTGAATTTGCTCTCGGAGATCGGCAAAGAAAACTTCTTTACGTTCGGCGAGGTCTATGACGACGAGTTCAAGATTGCCAAATTCATCGGGCGCCGGACCAGCGACGGCGGCGATATGGTCGGTGTCGATGCCGCCCTCGATTTCCCGCTGTTCTTCCGCCTTCCCGGGTTGGCAAAGGGGCTGACCGCGCCGACCGACCTGGCGGCGGTCTATGCGTTGCGCAAGAGCGTCGAGGAGAGCGTGATCAGCTCGCACGGCGAGGCGGGCCGGTTTTTTGTGACGTTTCTCGACAACCACGACCAGCACAGCCGCTTCCGCTTTGTCGACCCGGCGCAACCGGGACGCTATGATGGCCAGGTCGCTGCGGCGCTGGTGTTGTTGTTTGCGCTGCAGGGCATTCCCTGCGTTTATTACGGGACCGAACAGGGCTTGTCGGGAAATGGCTCGGCCGATCAAGCCGTTCGCGAGGCATTGTGGGGTCGGCCAGGCGCGTTTGACGAAAGCGACCCCTTCTATTTTGCGCTGCGCGATATCGCCGGCGTCCGCGCCCAGAACCCGGCGCTGCGCTACGGACGGCAGTATTTCCGCCCGGTGTCGGGCGACGGCAAGAGTTTTGGTCCGTCGACGTTTTCGCCCGGCGTGATCACCTTTTCGCGTATCCTGAATGAAAGCGAGACGGTCGTCGTTGCCAACGCGAATATCAGCTCCGGGGTGGAGCTCGCGGTTCTGGTCGATTCGGTCTTGAACCCGGTCGGAGCCGGTTTCGCCACCCTCTTTTCCAGCACGGGGAAACCTCAAACCTGCCCGGTCGAGCAGATCGCCGACGCGACAGTCAACGACCAAGGCACGTCGCGCGGATCCGTGCATGCGATCCGAGTAACGCTCGCCGCCGGCGAGGCGCGCATCCTCGCCCGGCCGCGCTAACCGCGGAGAAAACCACCCCGGCAAGCGTATGACGGGTCAGAAGCATTTGAATGACGAGGCCGCATCGGCTATTTGGCGGGGTCTCGGGGGATTGCTATGTATCGTGTGGTGTATTGGTCCGGGGTGACGCTGTTTGCGTGTGGAGCGTGTTCTCCGCGGTCAGCGCGCTGAGCGGATTCTAACGGATCGTCGCCTGCGAGACGGGCGCCCGGTCGGCAGGGGCAGGGAACAGTTCGCGTGTCCATCCCATCGTCCGATAGCCCAATAGGCCGGCCCATTCCTTGCCGGCAAGGGTAGTCACGGCGAGCCCATCGAGCAGGCTGAACCCGGGGCTGAGGCCAGCCCTGGGATCCATTCTGAAATCGACCGGATAGGGAATCACCGGCCAGCCGACCGCGCCGAAAGACGCGACGGACCGCGGCATGTGATAGGCCGATGTGACGAGAACCCAGGTCTCCCCCGGCTTCGGCGCGATTATCTCCTTGGCGTAGACCGCATTCTCGTGGGTGCTGCGCGAGCGCTCCTCGAGGATGATGCGCGCCGGGTCGATCCCCTGTTTGACGACAAAGCCCAAAGTCGCGCGAGATTCGGCGAGACCGACCGGCGAGAACCCGCCTTCGCCGCCGACCAGCGCCAGTTTTGCTTCGGGATGGCGGCGGGCCAGCGCTATCCCACCGAGCACCCGCGACACCGAGCTGTTGAACACCGTCTCGCCGTAGGAGAGCGAAAGCGCCGGCTCGACCGCGCCCCCGAGGACGAGGATGCCGTCGATCCTGTCCGGCAATGCAGCCGGGCGCGGAAACCGCTCCTCGAGAGCCAGCAGCAGCGCCGGACCGATCGGCGCCACGGCGAGCAGCACAAAGCCCAGGGCGGCCAGACCGATCAGAAATTTGCCGCGCCTGCCCCGGGAAATCGCCAGAAGAACAACGCCGGCCAGCAGGCACAGCAGCAGCAGGTTGCCGGGCTGCAGTATCGCCCAGACAACCTTGCCGAATAGAAAGGTCAGTTCCGCCTCCTACGAAATCCCTGCCGTGACTGCCGCGGCAAGCCTATGATGCGCGCCTGCGACTGGCTAGCGAGCGGGTACCGGCATGAGCGACATCCACCACTATATCGAAGGCAAGCGTGCCGAGGGGACGAGCGGGCATTGGGGCGACGTCTACAATCCGGCGACCGGCGAGAGGAACCGCCGCGTCGCTTTCGCCGGCGCGGGTGAGGTCGACAAGGCCGTCAAGGCGGCGGCGGCGGCCTTCCCTAGCTGGGCGGCAACCCCGCCGCTGACCCGCGCCCGAATTCTGTTCAAATTCCGCGAGCTGCTCGACCGCGAAGCCGGCGCCTTGGCGCAGCTGATCACCGAGGAGCACGGTAAGGTCCTCTCCGACGCCGCTGGCGAGGTGACAGCGCGGCATCGAGGTTGTCGAATTCGCCTGCGGCATTCCGCATCTGTTGAAGGGCGAATTCACCGAGCAGGTCGGCGCGGCATCGACAGCTGGAATCGTTGCGCCAGCCGCTCGGCGTTGTCGCGGGCATCACGCCGTTCAATTTTCCGGCGATGGTGCCGATGTGGATGTTCCCGGTGGCGCTCGCGTGCGGCAACACGTTCGTGCTGAAGCCGTCGGAGCGCGACCCCGTCGGCATCGATTGCGGATCGCCGAACTGCTCACCGAGGCCGGCTTGCCGCACTGGCGTCTTCAACGTCGTGCACGGCGACAAGGTCGCGGTCGATGCGTTGCTCGCAGCATCCGGATGTCGCCGCCGTTATCTTCGTCGGCTCGACGCCGATCGCCGAGTACATCTACAGCGACCGGCACAGAGCGCGGCAAGCGCGTGCAGGCGCTGGGCGGTGCGAAGAACCATCTGGTCGTGATGCCCGACGCCGATCTCGATCAGGCCGTCGATGCGCTGATGGGCGCGGCCTACGGCTCGGCCGGCGAGCGCTGCATGGCGATCTCGGTCGCGGTCGCGGTCGGCGCGAGTCGCCGACGAGCTGATCGACGCCTGGCGCCGCGCGTGCGCGTCGCTGAAGATCGGGCCGGCGTCGAGCCCGACGCGGAGATGGGGCCGCTCGTCACCGGCCGCGCATCGCGCCAAGGTGCGTCGCTATATCGATGCCGGCGTCGCGGAAGGCGCCAAGCTCGTCGTCGATGGTCGCGGCCATACCGTGCACGGCTACGAGAGACGGCTTCTTCCTCGGCGGCTCGCTGTTCGACGACGTGAAGCCCGAGATGCGCATCTACCGGGAGGAGATCTTCGGCCCGGTGCTCTCGGTCGTGCGCGTGCCTCGATCTCGCGATGCGATCAGAGCTCGTCAACGCCCACGAATTCGGCAACGGCGTGGCGATCTTCACCCGCGACGGCGGCGCCGCTCGCGCGTTCGCCGGCAGATCCAGGTCGGCATGGTCGGCATCAACGTGCCGATTCCGGTGCCGATGGCGTTCCACAGCTTCGGCGGCTGGAAGCGCTCGTTGTTCGGCGACATGCGGTCACGGCCACGAAGGCGTGCGCTTCTACACGCGCCTCAAAACCATGACCGCGCGCTGGCCCGCCGGCATCCGCGCCGGCGCCGAATATGTCATGCCGACGATGCGGTAAAGGTCCTCGCGGCCGGTCAGCGACAATCTTTGAGTTTAGTGCACCGCTCCTGATCGGCCTGTTTCTTCAGGAGCAGATCAGGCTTGATTCCCGGAATGATTGCAGTTAGGCCGGAATGCGCCTCAACAGAATTTGCCCGCTTCGCCGTCACCGCTGCGTCTCACTGCCTAGTTTCACGCGTGACATACCATGCGATTACGGCAATTCTATCGGGGCCGCTTCCTGACTGACGCAACGGTTTGCGGTCACCCGGCGGTTGCTCTTTTTCTTAAATAGGCGACCAATCGCCGCCGCGGGCCCGCTGTGATCGCGGCCCGTTTCCGGATGTGCAGCGCTTGCCAAGCTGCCGGAACAATTTGCGATTCGCATCCAGTACGAGGATAATGCCGGTAATCTGAGCTATTACGAACCGGATTTTGTTTTACTGACCAGCGACGGCGTGCACTAATTGTGGAAACCAAGGGGTTAGAGGATACAAACGTCGCTAATTAAAGATCGCGCGGCCCGGCTGTGGTGTTAAAACCCGACGCGACTTATCAGCAAGCCGTGGGCCTATTTAAAAGTCTTGCAAATAGCATACAAACAGCTGCAACCCACCGATTTTGAGGACTTGTTCGGTATTATGATTCCCGAGGTAATCCCTCACCCACCCAGCCCTGCGCTGGGTCCCCCCTCTCCCGCGGTGCAGGAGAGGGTTTGAGGCGGTGCATCCTGCAGCCCCTCGCCCGCATCGCGGGGAGAGGTGCCGACCCCCGGATCGCAATCCGGGGGGAGGCGGGTGAGGGTGTTCCGGTACCAATTGTTAGGTTCGCAGCACCAGGACCATTTTCCGCCGGCCTCGCTCGCATCGGCGCCGACGCCGAATGCGGTGGCTCTTGGCGCGGGAAGCGAGCGAGACGCAAACTTGAGTAGAACTAGCGTTAGCACCTGATCGTGACTGATCATGCAGGTGGTTGCTGATTTTTTGCCCGGGTTGCGATAGAATAGCGGCGGCTCGGCTTATCCCCCAAGCTCGGCCGCGCCCGCGAGGGCGGCAGTGCCGAGCCCCCCACTCGGCACTGCACCGCCGCCGCCCCCGCCCTACCACTGGACGGAGGATCAGATTTCCCGGCTGCTGCTGATCGTGCCCCTATGGTCGCGCGGGGCGTGCATCGCGCTGCTGCTCACGGTCATTGCCCCGCGCCCGGCCTCATCCGCAGTGCCGGACGGGACATGGCTGCTGGCGAACCGCGTGGCCGTCGACATCTTCGAATGCAGCGGTCTGCTGTGCGGCAGGATCGTATGGCTTTTGCGGCCGCGCACCCCGACCGGGCAGCCCGATGTCGATCGCCTCAACCCCGATCTGACATTGCGGCAACGGCCGCTGTGCGGTCTAACCATCATTTGGGGGCTGCAGCCCGATGGTCCGGAACAGTGGTCGGGCGGCTGGCTCTACGACCCTGCCGACGGCAACACCTACGATGTCACGGCCGAACTCACCGCTCCCGACAGGATCACGGCGCGCGTCTACCGCGGAATCCCGCTCCTTGGCCGCACCGAAATACTAATTCGCGATCCGCAGCTCAGCTTCGACGGGCGCTGCTGAGGCAGCCGAGCCGGCGTTACTTCGGTTTGATCGACTGATCGCCGCCCGGCGTGCCGGGGGGCGGAATGATCGGCATTTTGGCGCCGGACGAGGGCGGCGTCCGCTTCATTGCGGGATCGACCCCGCTGGGCGGGACGACGACCCCGCCGGAGCGGCTCAACTCGGAGCTGCTGGTTCCGCTCGCCGGCGGCACCGCCGGCGCATTCGGCGGATCGGCTGTCGAGCGGCCGTCGGGCTGCGCCGCGGCGACGACAGCCATGCCGAAAGAAAGCAACACTGCCGTGGCTGTCCAGATCTTGTGCATTCGCGCCTCCAACCCGGCTTCACCTCAAGGCAAACACCGCAACAGCCTGGATGTACGTCATATGCGCTAACCGCCGAACCAATTTCGGCGCGGCCAGAATACAGTCGACGAGGCGCTCAGGTGAGCTCGCGCGCGCCGCTCGCCCTCTCTATCGAAGATCAGGCGCGTCCCCACAAAAGCTTTGTCGCGCGCTGCGCGCCTTCGGCCAGTGCTTCGAATTTGGCCCAGCAGATCGATGGGTGGCCGACCCGCGTGCCCAGTCCGCAATCCGTGCCGGCCAATACGTTCTCGCGGCCGACCAAATTGGCGTAGCGCACCAAGCGCTCGGCGACCAGATCGGGGTGCTCGATGAAATCGGTGCAGTGGCCGACGACGCCCGGGATCAGAGTGGCGCCTTCGGGCAGTTTGACATTCTCGAAAACCCGCCACTCATGCTCGTGGCACGGGTTCGACGCCTCGATCGAATAGCTTCCCGCGCGCACCCGGAAGATCAGATCGATGATGTCCTGTAACGGAATATCGTCGTGATGCGGGCCGTGAAAGCTGCCCCAGCAGACGTGCAGTCTGATCTTTTCTTTCGGAATGTCGCGCAGCCCGTGGTTCAGCGCGTCGATCCGCAGGGCGGCATATTTGCGGTAATCGGATAGGTTGATATCGGGGAGGCAGGCCCAGCCGTCGGGCAGATCCGGATCGTCGATCTGCAACAGGAACCCGGCATCGACGATTGCCTTGTATTCCTCCCGCATCGCCTCGGCGATTGCGAACAAGAACTCCTCGATCGTTCTTGTAATGCTCGTTGCCCATCCAATGCTCGATCGTCCCCGGGGTGTTTGCCGGCAGGAAGGCTCCGGTGACCCGGACCTCGCCGAGCACCGCCTTGAAATTGTCGAGGTCGCGCGAGAGTTCGGCCTGACCGGCATAGCGCAGCGGCGCGACGCAGACCGGTACGGTTTGGCCGCCCGCATAGCGTGGGCGCGAATGCGCCGCGAAATATTCGCCAAATTTTTTCTCGTCGCGCGCCGTCATGCTGAGCCGCCGGAAACCCGTGCCCGGCCGATTTTCACACCCGGCGATCCGCTCGGAGACGTAATCGGTGAAGTTCGGTTTGGAGAGCTCGCCGTCGTTGACGATGTCGAGGCCGCAGTCGATCTGACGCCTGACGATTTCGGCGACCGCCGAGCGGAGGCGCGCGTCGAGAGCGGCCTGGTCGCACCGCTCGCCGCGGGCCTTGGCGAGAACCATGTCCCGCAAATCTGCGGGACGCGGGAGGGATCCGGCATGGGTCGTCAGTATGCGATCGGTGCTGTAGATCATCGAAACCTCCCCTCGAGCGCGGTTGGATTGACGTTCAGCTGTTCCCGGCGAGCACCTTCCCCGCGAGATAAAGCGAGCCGCAGATCAAAACCCGCCCACTGCCGCCGCGCTCGGCGATGTCGCGAATAGCGGCCAGGACTGACTCGGCGCTCTGCGCCGGGATCCCCACCGAGCCGGCAGCGGCTTTGATCGCTTCCGCAGGCAGCGCATTCGTCTCTCCGGGGATGGTCACTGCGCTCAGCGCTCTGGCGTGCTTGGCGAGCGGAGCAATAAAACCGGCGGCATCCTTGGTATTCATCATGCCGACGACGAGGTATAGCGGGCGGTCGCCCCAGCCGGCGGCGACGTCGCCGAGGATCTCGCCAGCCAATGGATTGTGGCCGCCATCGAGCCACACCTCCCAGCTTGGCGGAACCGCCTCGATCAGCGGACCGCGGCGCAAGCGCTGCAGCCGGGCCGGCCAATCGATATGGGTCAGGCCGTTGGCTATCGGTTGACCCGAAACAGAAAAGCCCGAGAGCTGCTCGAGACAGGCGATCGCCGTGCCGGCATTGATGATCTGATGCGCCCCGATCAGTGACGGTGGCGGCAGATCGAGCGACCAACGCTTCCCCGCATAGTGGATGCCGGTGCCCGAGGCGTCGCAGCGCCATTCATGCTGCCACCGATATAGCGGCGCGGAGAGGCTGGCGGCACGGGCTTCGATCACGGCCTCCGCTTCGCTCGACTGCGGCGCTATCACTGACGTCACACCGGGTTTCGAGAATCCCCGCTTTTTCGCCGGCAATCGCGGCAACGGTATCGCCGAGATACGCCAGATGGTCGAGCGAGACCGGCGTGATCGCGGTTACCGCCGGACGGCGCACCACGTTGGTGGCGTCGAGACGGCCGCCGAGCCCGACTTCGAGCAGCACGATATCGGCCGGAGTCCGGGCAAAGGCCAGGAAGGCCGCCGCCGTCGTGATCTCAAAGAAGGTGATCGGCGTGTGGCCGTTGGTGCGCTCGCACTCTTCGAGGAGCGCGATCAGCGCATCCTCCTCGATGAGCCGTCCGGCGACGCGGATGCGCTCGTGAAAGCGAACGAGATGCGGCGACGTAAAAGCATGTACGCGGTACCCGGCCGCCTCGAGACAGGCCCGCATTATGGCCACGGTTGACCCTTTGCCCTTGGTGCCGGCGACGTGGACGATCGGCGGCAGCCTCTCCTGCGGGTCGCCGAGGGCGGCGAGCAGCCGCTCCGTTCGGCCGAGCGAAAGATCGATCAGCTTCGGGTGCAGTCGGCCGAGCCGTTCGAGGATCCGGTCGCTGGTCGGGGCGGTCACTCGGCCCCCCTCGGGGACGCCTCGGCTTCGATCGGCGGCGCAGTTTCCGCCGGTGGCTGCGGGTCGCGCAAAAGCCCGATGATGCGCCCCAATGTCTCGCGCAGCTCGGCGCGCGCCACCACCTGGTCGATCATGCCGTGCTCGAGCAGATATTCCGCGCGCTGAAATCCTTCCGGCAGCTTTTCGTGGATCGTCTCCTCGATGACCCGGGCCCCGGCGAAGCCGACAACCGCGCCGGGCTCGGCAAGCGTGATGTCGCCGACCATCGCGAAAGAGGCCGAGACGCCCCCGGTCGTCGGATCGGTCAACACGACGATGTAGGGCAGCCCGGCTTCCTTGACCATGTCGGCGGCGATGATGGTCCGCGGCATCTGCATCAGCGACAGGACGCCCTCCTGCATGCGGGCGCCCCCGGAGGCAGGGACGACGATCAACGCCGCCTCCTGCAATACCGCAAGCTTGGCGGCAGCGATGAGGGCCTCGCCGGCGGCGATGCCCATCGACCCGCCCATGAACTCGAACTCGAACGCGGCGATGACCGCGGGGTGACCGCCGATCCGCCCATGCGCAACGACAACAGCGTCGCTGCCAGGGCCAAGTTTGGTTTGCCCCTCTTTCAGCCGGTCGGTGTAGCGTTTGCGGTCGCGAAAGCGCAGCGGGTCGACCGCGGTCCGCGGCAGTTCGATCCGCGTAAAGGCGCCGCCGTCGAACAAAATCTTGAGGCGCAGCGCGGCGCCGATGCGCAGATGGTGGCCGCAATTACGGCAGACATGCAGATTGGCCTCGAGCTCGCGATAAAACAGCATCTGATCGCAGCTCGGGCATTTATGCCACAGGTTATCCGGCACCGCCTTCCGGCCGACGGCCGCGCGGATCTTCGGCAGGACGACGTTTGTGAGCCAGCTCATCGCCGGCTTTTAACCTGCTACCGCTCTGTCGTCGAGCGCCAGCGGCTGCACCCCCTCACCCGGGCTGGGGTCCCCCCTCTCCCGCGGTGCAGGAGAGGGTTTGTTCGTTGCAGCCTCGATAGCCCCTTCTCCCGCAATGCGGGAGAGGGTGCCGAGCGTAGCGAGGCGGGTGAGGGTCGGGCCGACGCTAGGCCTGGTTGGCCTGGCAATACGTATTGCGGAGCACCCGGCCGGGCAAGGCGCCGGTGTGCTTGCCATCCTCCATCAGCACCTGGCCATTGACGATCGTAGCCATGATGCCTTGCGCCGGCTCCTTGATCCGCTTAGCGCCGGTCGGGAAGTCGTGCAGCACTTCGAGCGGCAGCGGCTTCACGGTGTCGGGATCGAAGATCACGATGTCGGCGACCATCCCGGGGCGCAACAGACCCCGGTCATAGAGCCCGAAGACCGAGGCCGATTCGAAGGTCAGCCGACGGACCGCCTGCTCCAGCGACATGATCTTCTTTTCGCGTACCCACTCGGAAAGCAGCCGGGTCGAGAAACCGAAGCCGCTCTGGAACTGGACATGCGCGCCGCCGTCCGACAGGCCGATGAGCGCGTTCGGGTAGTTCAGGATCTTGGCGACCGCCTCGTCGTCGACATTGTTCTCGCCATGCAGCCACTCGGTGTCGAGGTTCTCCTCGACGGTCAGGTCGCAGAGGCAATCGATAATGCCTTTGCCTTGCGCCTTGGCGATCTCGCCGAGCGTCTTGCCCTCCATCCACTTGTTCTTCTCCAGCACCGAGCTCTGCACCACCATGTAGTCCCACCAGGTGCTGCAGATGCCGATCGCGGGCCCGCCCTTGAACTCGACGGCCTCCTCATGGAGCTTCTGGCGCACCTCGGGATCGGCATAGGATTTCAATTGCTCCTTGGGTGAGGAGAGGCAGATCGGGTGCCAAACCGGCAGCCCGCGGAAGGTCTGGGTGTTGCTCATCGTAAAGTAGTCGGTGATGCGGTTTGGGGTGCACATCGGGAAGGCGCGGATACCCTTTGCGGTGGTCGCGTCGACCTGGGCCATCTGCTTCTGCCACTGGCCGGGGCGGCGCATCGTCTGGCCGAGATTGTTGTAGACGACGGCGCGGCCGGTCGCCTCGCTGAGCCGGCTCATCAGCGCGTCCTTCATCTCGGCGCCGTTGCCACCACCGGACTGGATGAGCCCAGTGCCCAGTTCGCGGAGCACATCTCCGAGGGCAAAAATCTCCTTCTCGTCAGCCCAGATCGCCGGGATATGCACGCCCTGCGGGTCAAAATGACCCTGGTTGCGCGACACCGACAGGCCGAGCGCGCCGGCCTTCATGCCGTCGCGAACGAGACCCTGCATCTGGCGGATTTCGTCGTCGGTCGCGGTGCGCTTCTGGCAGTCGTCGCCCATCACGTAATAGCGGACCGCGGTATGCCCGATCAGATTGCCGATATTGACGCCGAGATGGTGGTCCATCTGGTCGAGATATTCGGGGAAGCTCTCCCAGGTGAATTCCAGCGTGTCGAGCACCTCCATCGGGATCGCCTCGACGTAGGAGAGGAATTCCGACAGGCGCCGCTCCGACCCCTTGCGCACCGGCGCCAATGACAGCGAGCAATTGCCGAAGATCACCGAGGTGGCGCCGTGGTCGCAGGAAAAGGAGCACAGCGGGTCCCAGGTCACCTGCGCATCGTAGTGGCAGTGATTGTCGATAAACCCCGGCGCCACCACCCGGCCATCGGCGTCGATCGTCCGCTCGGCCGGCCCGCTCAGTTTGCCGAGCTCGACGATCTTGCCGTCCTTGACCGCGACATCGCCGCGGAACCCCGGCATCCCCGAGCCATCGACGATACGGCCGTTGCGGATCAACAGATCATACGCCATCACTACCCCTTTCTTCATTTGGTTCAAGGCAACAGTAGCACGTGGCGCACGCCGGATTTGCACCGCGAAATCGACGGTATGGTGTTCCTCTACCGCATGGCTGGAATGCAACGGAGCGGTTGGTTGCCTGCGCAGAGGAGCCACGCCACAATCGGCTCAAATCGAAACCCCGGGGGAGGATCATCGATGACGCCAAAAACGATACGTCGACAATCGCTGTCGCGACGTGCCTTGTTGGCCGGGACCACCTTCGTTGCTGGCGCGGCCGCATTGCAGCATGGAAGGGCGCTCGGCCAGGAAAACGCCAAGCTCGGCACGCCGGCGAGCGTCATAACTAACCCGCCGCGACAGTGGGATCGCGGACATCCGTCGATCTATCCTGATCCCGACATCATTGTCATCGACCCATCGTTCACTCAGTTGGTGCTCGGAAATGCGGGGCTGCACCGGTTGTGGACCGGATCGTTCTGGGCGGAGGGTCCGGCCTGGTCCAATCAGGGCCAGTACCTCGTCTTCAGCGACGTTCAGGCGAACACCCAATACCGCTATATCTGGGACGACGGCCGAGTGACGCCGTTCCGGCGCCCATCGAACAATAGTAACGGCAATTCTTTCGATTTTCAGGGACGCCACATCTCGACCGAGGATTTCTTTCGTCGCGTCGTGCGCTGGGAACATGACGGCACGATGAAAGTGATTGCCGATTCCTATGACGGAAAGCCGCTCAACTCGCCCAACGATCTCGTCCCGCATCCCGACGGCAGTATCTGGTTTACCGACCCGCCCTATGGGGACAGACTCCCCGAGGGTCATCCGGACGAGGCGGGTGGCCCGACCAACCCGCAAGGATTGCTCAATCCGCGTATCGGCGCCGAGAATGCCGGCGCGCTCGGCGGGCGAAGAAGGGAATTGTCGACCAACGTCTATCGCTGGGATCCGAGCGGCGGGCTCGATGTTGTGGTCAGCGAGGACCAGCTGCCGGACCCGAACGGCATCTGCTTTTCGCCCGACTACAAGACGCTCTATGTGATCAGCACCGGCCGGGGCCCGGGCGATGCCGGGCCGGGCGGCAAACGCGTCATCTATGCCTTCGACGTCCAGGGAACCAAGGTCGGCAACATGCGGTTGTTCACCGACATGATGCTGGATGGCGTAAAATGTGGGCCAGACGGCATCCGCGCCGACGTCGCCGGAAACCTGTGGTGCAGCTCCAACGCCCCGCTCGGCTATGCCGGCGTACTGGTGTTCAATCCGGGCGGTCAGCTGCTCGGACGCATCAGGCTCCCCGAGGTGTGCGCCAACCTTGCTTTCGGTGGCCCCAAGCGCGACCGCTTGTTTATGACCGCGAGCCAGTCGCTGTACATGCTCCAGGTTGCGACGCAGGGCGCCGCACCGGGCTGACCACGTGCCTTGAAACCGCCACCCTCTGCCTGCATCGGGTGCAGACAACAAGAACAGATAGGATAGCGACAATGTCACACGGGGCCATTCGGGCACCGCAATTTGCGATCCTTGGCTGGCTGCTTGGCAACCTTTTGATGGCCGCGGGCTCTGACGCTGCGGTGGCCGGAGCGCCGCCAGAGACGACGCCCAAGATTTTGCTGGCGCAGGCCCAACCCGGCGCTCAGCCGCCTCAAAACGTCGAAACCGACATCTCGAGCCTCCATCAGCAATTGCAGATCACCCCCGCTCAGGCAGCTCAGTTCAACGCTGTCGCCGGCGTCATGCGCGACAACGCCCGGGCCGAAGGAAGCGCTCCGCACCAGCCGACCGCCAACGCTACGGCGGTCGACGATCTGCGCGCCTACATTCGCTACAGCGAGCTGGAGCTCGGTGGACTGAAAAAGATGCTGCCGGCGCTCGAGGCCCTGTACGCGGTCCTGTCGCCTGCCCAAAGGAAGGCCGCCGATGCGATATTCCGCCAGGGCCCGGGCGGATGAGACGATAAGTTATGCGGTGGTCATACCGCGCCGCCCTGTGCACTATGACAGCTGACAACGAGAAGGTGGAGTGGACGGGATGTTCGATCTGATCGTCACCGGCGGTACAGCGGTTTTGCCAAGCGGTGCCGAGCCGGCCGATGTCGCGGTCAACGGCGGCAAGATTGTCGCAATCGGCGGCCCGGGAAACCTCGCCCCGATCGGTGCAGCGCGGCTCGTCGATGCCGCCGGCCAGATCGTCATGCCGGGCGGCGTCGATCCGCATATCCATTGCAGTTCGCCGATCCCGTTCCCCGGCCGCAACGAGGATCTCCTGAGCGCGCCGCCGGAGCAGGTCAGCCGCGCCGCGCTCCATGGCGGGACGACCACCTTGCTCGATTTCGCGCCGTGCCCGCCGGACGAGCCGCTGCAGCGATCGATCGAGCGGCGCCAGCGGGAATGGGCCGGCGCCTGCTATTGCGACTACGGCTTCCGCCTGCTGCTGCACGGCAAATTGTCGCAAGGCGTGCTCGACCCCCTGCCCGAGGCGATCCAGCAGGGTCACGCCTCGGTCAAGATGTTCACGACCGACATCCGGCCGAACCGGCTGGGTCGGATGGTGCAGTTCGGCGACATCTGGGAAGTGTTGAAGATCGTCGGCGCGGCGGGCGGTCTCGCCGCGATCCACGCCGAGGACAACGACATCGTCATGCACATGTATGAAAAGCTGATCCGCGAGGACCGGGTCGGCTTCGAGAACATGGCCGAGGTGCACACCACGTTGTCGGAGGACCTCTCGTTTAACCGCGTCATCCGCCTGGCCGAGAATGTCGAGGGCGCGGCGCTCTATATGGTCCATGTTTCGGCGGCGACCGGGGTCGCCGCAATCGCGGCGTCGCGGGCGCAAGGCTACCCGATGTACGGCGAAACCTTGCATCAATACTTGCTCTACACTGCCGAGGACTATAAGAGGCCCGGCGGGCAGATGTTCCACACTTACCCGTCGCTCAAATTCGCCAAGGATCAGGAGACGTTGTGGGCGGCGACCAATCACGGCGCGATCCAGGCGATCGCGACCGACGAGGTGTGCTGCCCGTTGCAAGTGAAGCTGCAGGGACGGCGCATCGACGACACGACGGGCGGCAATTCCGGGGTCGAGCCGCGGCTCTCGCTGATGTACACCCACATGGTCGAGAAGCGCGGCTACAGCCTCGCGCAGTTCGTCGGCCTGACCTCGGCGAATGCGGCGCGCATCATGGGCCTCTATCCGCGGAAGGGCGCGCTGGCCGTCGGTTCTGACGCCGACATCGTCTTGCTCGACCCGCGCACCCGGCGGGTCATCCGCAAGGAGGATCTCGCACGAGACCGACTATACGCCGTGGGAAGGCCACGAAGTCGCGGCCTGGCCGAGCATGACCATCCTGCGCGGCAAAGTCGTCGTCGAGGGCGGCCAATTCCATGCGAGCATCGACGACGGCCACTTCCTGCCGCGCAGAATCCCCGACGAAATCCGCTCCCGCCCCGCGGTTTGAAGCTGTGCACGATGCCCTGCATCGGCCTCGTGCGTGCTTCGAGACGCGCCCCTTGGGCGCTCCTCAGCATGAGGGAGGTCTTCGATGGCATTAAGAACAACCCTCATCCTGAGGAGGCCGCGTAGCGGCCGTCTCGAAGGACGCACGGCGCTGATCCAATGATGGAGAGCACGCTTAATGACCCCACTTCCGCTAAATGATTTCCGTGTCATCGACCTGACGGCGCACCGCGCCGGGCCGACGGCGGTGCGCCAGCTCGCCGATTGGGGTGCCCAGGTCATCAAGATCGAGCCTTCCGGTGAGCTGGTCGACGCGACCGGCAGCCGACGCGACGGCCCCGATTTCCAGAACCTGCACCGCAACAAGCGGGCCATGACCTTGAACCTGAAGAGTGACGAGGGCCGGACGATTTTCATGAAGCTCGCCGAGCGCGCCGACGTCATCGTCGAGAACTATAAATCCGACGTCAAACACCGGCTCGGCATCGATTACGAGGCGGTGCGCAAGGTCAACCCGCGCATCGTCTATGGCAGCATCTCCGGCTTTGGCCAGGACGGGCCTTACGAGGGCCGCGCCGGGGTCGACCAGATCGCTCAGGGCATGGGCGGGTTGATGTCGATCACCGGGCATCCCGGGCAAGGTCCGGTCCGGGTCGGCATCGCAATCAACGACACCTCGGCCGGCCTCTTGCTGTCCTATGGTATCGTATTGGCACTGCTCAACCGCGAGCGCACCGGTGCAGGACAATGGGTGCATACCTCATTGCTCGAGGCGCAGATCTTCATGCTCGACTTCCAGGCGGCGCGCTATCTGATGAAGGGTGAAGTCGCCGGGCAGGAAGGCAATTTCCACCCGACCTCGCCCGGTACCGGCATGTTCCAGACCGCCGACGGCTACATCAACATCGCCGCCTCGGGCGACAATCTGTGGCGCCGCTTCTGTGAGGTGGCGGGGAGCCAGGACCTCGCCGAAAACCCCGACTTTGCGACGGTGGTCGCGCGCGCCAAAAACCGCCCGGCCCTCAATGCGCATTTGAACGACATCATCCGCCAACATCCGAACGCCTATTGGGTCGAACAGCTGACCAAGGTCGGCGTGCCGTGCGGGCCGATCAACACGATCGATCAGACCTTCGCCGACCCGCAGGTCCAGCATCTCGGGATCGCCAGGCCCGTCAGCCACCCGAAGCTCGGGCCGCAGAAGGTCGTGGGTCAGCCGATCCACATGAGCGCCTACCCGCAACCCGACGAGCTGCGCCCGACCCCGGATCAGGGCGAGCACACCGACGCGGTACTGCACGAGCTTGGCTACGACGCGGCCGAGATAGCCGGATTGCGCCAGCGCGGCGCCGTGTGACATGAGCAATGGCGGCGTCGGAACCGCAATCGCTGAACCGCTCTGAAGCTTCGCCGTCCCCACTGGGTGACGCCGGTAGCCGAATACAGAGATTGGGCCGGCGGTTTGGCAGCTTTTCGGTAACGATTGCCATCCTGTTGCTCGCCGGCGTGGTTGTCGCGCTGTTCGTCACCAGGTGGGACAGCTGGGTCGGCGCCAGCGTTCGGCAGACCACGGACGATGCCTATCTCCGCAGCGACATCACACCGCTCAGCGCCAAGGTCGAGGGTTATGTGCGCCGGGTGCCGGTGAACGACTTTCAGCAGGTTAAAGCGGGCGATCTGCTTATCGAGATCGAGGACGACGACTACCGCGCTCGCCTAGATCAGGCGCAAGCCGATCTCGCGGGCGCCGAAGCCGCGATCGAGAATTTGAAGTCCCGCAAAGCGCTGCAGCACTCCCAGATTGCCGAGGCGCAGGACGCGATCAACGCGACCCAAGCCGATGTCGATCGCACCCGCAAGGAGGCGGCGCGCCAACAGACGTTGTTGGCCACTACCTTCGGCACGCCGCAGCGGGTCGAGCAGGCGGTTGCCGATGAAAAGCGCTTCGAGGCAAACCTGGCGCATGGCCAGGCCGGACTTGCTGCCGCGCAGCGGCAGCTGTCGGTGCTCGACACCGAGGAAAGCCAATTGCGTGCAGCGGCCAAGGGTAAGCAGGCCGCGTTCGATCTCGCCAAGATCGAGCTCGGCTACACGCGCATCACCGCACCGATCGACGGCATGGTCAGTGAGCGCGGCGTGCGCGCCGGGCAATACGTTCACGACGGGACGCAAGTCATCTCGGTCGTGCCGCTCCGCAACGTCTGGGTGGTCGCCAATTACAAGGAAACCCAGCTGACCCATGTCAAAATCGGCCAGCGCGCGGAGATTACGATCGACACGTTTCCGGGTGTCATCGTCACGGGGCGCGTCGACAGCATTTCCCCGGCCAGCGGCTCGCAATTCACGTTGCTGCCGCCCGACAACGCCACCGGCAATTTCACCAAAGTCGTGCAGCGCATTCCGGTGAAGATTACGCTGGACCGGAGCCACCCGCTCGATGGGCAGCTGCGTCCCGGCATGTCGGTGATCGCGACGATCCGGACCGATACCGGCCCCGAAGCCCGGTGAGCGCGTCCGCTCCGGCAGTCCCGATTGCCGCGCCGCCTCCATTGGCGGCCCATTGCCCGAGGCCGCTGCTCGGCGTCATCGCCGTGCTGCTCGGTGCCTTCCTGTCCAGCCTCAATACGCGTCTGACGACTTTCGGTCTTGCCGATATCCGCGGCGGCATGGGGCTGGGCTTTGATGAAGGCTCCTGGCTGACGACCGTGTTCGGCGCCGCCCAAATGGTGATGGCGCCAAGCGCAGCCTGGCTCAGCATGGTGATCGGCACGCGGCGGTTTCTGCTGTGGACGAGCGTGATCTTTGCATTGACCTCGCTGATGATCCCGTTCACGCGGGATTACGGCACGATCATCGCACTTCAGGTATTGCGCGGGCTTGCGGTCGGCGCCTTTATTCCGGCGTCGCTCGGTTTCATCCTGCGCAGCCTCGCGCCGCATTGGTGGATCTGGGGGCTAGCCACCTATGCATTCCGCTTCGTGTTCTCGCAGAACATTGCGGGCTCGCTCGAAGCCTTCTATTCGGAAGGCGGCGCGTGGCAATGGATCTTTTGGCAGAACGCCGTTCTAACGCCGGCGATGACCGCGCTCGTCTGGTACGCGATGCCGCGCGAGCGGGTCAATCTCACCCTGCTGCGTCAGACCGACTGGCGCGGGCTTGCGCTTGTCGGGGTCGGGCTGGGCATGATCTATGCCGGGCTCGACCAGGGCAATCGGCTCGATTGGTTTAATTCGGGTGTCGTTAGCGGACTGTTCGCCGGTGGCGGCTTGTTGGTGATCGCCTTTATCGCGACCGAGTTGACGGTTGAAGCTCCGCTGATCCGCTTGCGGGTCGTCGCCAAGCGCAATATCTGGGTGTCAGCCGTGCTGATTTCGGTCTACGGCTTTGGAGTAATGGCAACGGCCTTTGTGCTGCCGGACTATTTGACACGGGTACAAGGTCTGCGTGAGCTGCAGATCGGCGACGTACTGAATTGGGTCGCGCTGCCGCAATTCGTCTTCGTGCCGCTCGCCGCTGTTTTGTTGCGCCGGATTGACGCGCGGATATTGGTGGCGGTTGGCTTTGCGCTGATTGCCTATGCCAGCTGGCTCAACACGGGCCTCACCCATGACTGGGCGGGAGGTGATTTCCTTCCGTCACAAATCGTCGGGGCCGTCGGGCTCGCCTTCGGAATCACGGCGCTCGTCGTCTTTGGCGTCGCGAACATCACCCCCGCCGAGGCGCCGACGATCGCCGCGGTCATCCAGATCGGCCGGCTCTTCGGCAACGAGGTCGGCACCGCCTTCGTCCAGACCTTTGTCCGGGTCCGCGAGCAGGTCTACTCCAACCTGACCGGATTGCACTTCTTCTCCGGCTCGCATCGGTCAGACATCGCGGTGGCGACCGCAACGGCGCTATTCACCGCGCATCCGATCGGTGCCGGCGATCCGACATTGCAGGGCCTCGCCGGGATCGCCGGCCTGATCCGGCGCGAAGCCTATGTCCTCGCCTATATCGACGGGTTCTGGATCATCGCCTGGGTCATGACGGCCGGTATTGCGCTATTATTGTTGCTACGGCCGCCGCCCGCCAACCCGCTGACCCCGCCAAGGAGTGATCGCTAGGCCTTCGCCGGCCCGATTCAGCTGATCACACATTCCGCGTTTGCGCGCCGGGGCGTCCTGAACCATGGAGGCGCTCGGTCATAAATTGGTCGAAATCGGCCTGTCCTTGGCGCGCCATCAATATTGGATGACGCGCACTCCCCGACCTCCCTTGCCGATGGGCGCGCCCTTTCTTTACAGGCTGAGTGTCGGTATGAGTGCCGTCGGCTGGCGTCACTCCCGACAGCGCACGATCACTTGAGCATGTGACTCACGGCGAAATGAGCGATGATCGTTATTATCGTTGTATGCGTGTGGTTTTTGCTGCCCGGGCCTGCATTGGCCGACGAACAGGGGCTGCGCAACCACCCTTCCTGCCGTCACAGTCACGGCTGCGCCGCTTGCATCAGCGTCCCTGCCGAAGTTGACCGAGCCTCTGCTTAATACGCCTCAAACAACCATCGTGGTACCTGCGCAACAGGCTATCGACCAAGGCGCCTTTAGCATGGAGGACGCTTTGCGCTACGTACCGGGCGTCAGTATTCACGCAAAC
>CAVOTD010000098.1:0-5268 GCA_963698995.1 uncultured Alphaproteobacteria bacterium
TATTTCGGCGGAAAATCACTAGGGGTCATATTTCGCATATCTTCAAAAATCCGGCGCGCTTTTGGGTGTATGTAGGAAATTCAAATCCTTCCAAGTTTTTTCGCATGCAGAAAAATCTCGTTAGTACGTCCGCTTCTTTGGCGCAAAAAAGGGTTAAAGAAATCCTTTCATTTTACCACTTAGGATCTTAATTACTTCTTCTGCTTCAGTCATTCGTTTTTCTTTCTTATGTTTTAAATCCAATTCATATAATTGCATTGCCAAACTTACGCATTCAACATAAAAAATATTGCGATAAATTCCAATATCTTCCGAACTATCACTAAAAGGACTCAAATCATTTACATGCCCGCAATCAAACCCAAAGAAAGTATAAACCTGATTATCATCAAATGTATTCAAAGTGGATTCTATTTGATTTTCATACGTCAATCCCCATGCACACGTAGCTCCTTCTTGAAAGGTTTTTCCTCATAACTCAAATCATAAGCATAATGCCCTTTTGGAATCCCCACATAGCCGCATACGTTCTGAAACGTGGATGTCTACGAATGACAATTATGTATCCAGTAAATTCGTGAATAACACTAAGCTTAGGTTCACATTCTCCTTGAAGAGTATCTGAATGTTCCTTGCGATAGCACAAATGGGCACCCTCTCTCCCTCTATACTCTAGAAAGTCTTTAGGAATATATCTGAACTTAACCATCTAATTTCATCATTTATCATACAAAAATTTCGATAACCATGAATATATCGCTTAATCATTGAGTGAGTCCAAAGAATAAGTAATTCAGAAAATAATCCCTTCATCCGTTACTATCACCTCGGCCAATCATACGTCCTTTTCCTCCTCTTCCACGTCCGGTAATAACTCAATTCTTAATCTTCCTAATATTAAAATTAACTTAATCTCCCAGATATTGGTGTTTTCTTTTCTAAATTTCCATTTGAACAAGTGAGGATATCTTTTCAAGAAGTATTTCCAATTGATAATCAAATCATTAAGAGGCTCCTGAAAGAGTTTGTAAATAGTTAAACGCTTTTCTAATCAGGAAGTTTAGTCATTTATTCTTTCCAATATCATTCATTATATATAAAACAGAATTATTGGCAGATCTTAGGATCAACAAAGGAATGAAACACCACAAAACAGATAAGTTACTTCCTAACATTATCAACAATCTTCTGCAATTCAAGCATCTTAGGTTCAATCTCAGTACTTAAGATAATCTGTATTCTTTGTTCAATTACATCACTTAATGTCTTTGCTTCTTCTGGTGTGATTTCACCCTCAAACATCTTTTGCAATACAGATATGCTTGCTTCATTCAGATGAACAATTGTGACCATGGTAATGGCGAGCGAAATCTACGGCCTTTTACTATAGGGATAAAACGCGCTCTAAGATAAACTTACAGGCATGAACATCGCCTGTCAAAGCCAACACCATCTTCTTCATAATAGCTTCAGCATTATCATACCCTATTTGCTCAAGCGCAATCTGAGCATGCGTACGAGTGCCTTCGGACTCCTACCAGGCCCCCCCTTATATCCTAGGTTGACGCGTGACAAGTATTCTTTCTCTTGTCTACCTTTTCATTACTGGATGGATTAAGACGAGCTAAAGTTTCTTTTTCGGACAATTTCTTTAAATCTTCGGAAACGACCGCGTTTTTTTTTGTTGGGTCATTATTTATTTCTCTCTTTCTTTTTACATTGATCCATAAAATATTTTCTCAACGGACTCTAATTGGTCTTCTACTCGTTGTATTCTTCTTCTATATTTTCCATTTTGTTTTCTTTTTCATAATCAGAAATCAAATGGTCAAACACACGCTCGTACCTACTATCGAATTCCCTATAATTTTCTTGATGTTTTTTTAAGAAACTTATTATATCCATCATCTTTCCTTTCTAGGTTGCACTTGATTTGTGATAAAATCATAAAGGTAAGAAGCTGTACTTACAATATTATGTCCCAGGTTATAATCCAAAACCATTTTAATGCAGACTAATCTTAATTTCTCATCCTCAAATCAACTTCTTTATTGAGTAATCCATCAGTCTCGATTTTTCTTCATTACGCATTCGACTCTTCTCCTGTTTCTGTTTTGAGTATCCTTACAGCCCTTTGGGTGAACATATCTATTTCAAAATGGTTGGCAATCAAATGTTTAATTACATTAATATCATTTTCTATTTTTAGCAATCTTTCTTCTAATTTAAAAGATTGCTCATGATTTATTCCGGCACCCTCCAAAATATGTTGTTGAGAGTGATTTAGAAAATCTAAAATGTCATTTTTTATCTTTGTTGCATTCATTCCTATAAATAAATCCTCTAAAGCAAAAATGTTTCATTGGTAAGCTGCCTCTTTTCCATATATCTTCAAAGCTTCCGCCATGCTTCTTTACATAAAATTAATTCCAGTTCTTCATCTTTCACTCCTACATTTTTATATAAATTATAATAATTATGTTATAAATTCAAGTGATTACAGCCTTTCCTCTGCTTTTGGATTTAGAGAATTATTTCTCTTTTAATTACATAAAGGTGTGCATCCATTTTTTCCTCCAGATGGGAGAGAATTCAAGCATTTCTCTTCTTGGATTGGAAAATCAAGTAGAGAAATGCTTGAATTCTATTTCCCATCTGGAGGAAAAAATGGATGCACACCTTTATGTAATTAAAAGAGAAATAATTCTCTTAAATCCAAAAGCAGAGGAAAGGCTGTAATCGCTTGAATTTATAACATAATTATTATAATTTATATAAAAATGTAGGAGTGAAAGATGAAACTGGAATTAATTTTATGTAAAGAAGCGTCGGAAGCTTTGAAGATATATATGGAAAGAGGCAGCTTACCAATGAAACATTTGCTTTAGAGGATTTATTTATAGGAATGAATGCAACAAAGATAAAAAATGACATTTTAGATTTTCTAAATCACTCTCAACAACATATTTTGGAGGGTGCCGGAATAAATCATGAGCAATCTTTTAAATTAGAAGAAAGATTGCTAAAAATAGAAAATGATATTAATGTAATTAAACATTTGATTGCCAACCATTTTGAAATAGATATGTTCACCCAAAGGGCTGTAAGGATACTCAAAACAGAAACAGGAGAAGAGTCGAATGCGTAATGAAGAAGATACAGAAACATTTCTTGATGGATTACTCGATGAATTAAGTAAGGATGAGAAATTAAGATTAGTCTGCATTAAAATGGTTTTGGATTATAACCTGGGACATAATATTGTAAGTACAGCTTCTTACCTTTATGATTTTATCACAAATCAAGTGCAACCTAGAAAGGAAAGATGATGATATAATAAGTTTCTTAAAAAAACATCAAGAAAATTATAGGGAATTCGATAGTAGGTACGAGCATGTGTTTGACCATTTGATTTCTGATTATGAAAAAGAAAACAAAATGGAAAATATAGAAGAAAGAATACAACGAGTAGAAGACCAATTAGAGTGCCATTTGAGAAAATATTTTATGGATCAATGTAAAAAGAGGAAGAAAGAAAGAATGACCCAACAAAAAAAACGCGGTCGCCCAAAGAAGCTAAAGAATGTTGCAAAAGAAACTTTAGCTCGTCTTAATCCATCCAGTAATGAAAAGGTAGACAAAGAGAAAGAATCTTCCTCACGCGTTCAAGCCTGGTCATAAGGGGGGGCCTGGTCGTCCCGAAGGCACTCGTACGCATGCTCAGATTGCGCTTGAGCAAATAGGGTATGATAATGCTGAAGCTATTATGAAGAAGATGGTGGAGTTGGCTTTGACAGGCGATGTTCATGCCTGTAAGTTTATCTTAGAGCGCGTTATCCCTATAGTAAAAGGCCGTAAGATTCCGCTGGCAATTACATCGTCGCGTACAATTGTTGATCTGAATGAAGCGAGCATATCTGTATTGCAAAAGATGTTTGAGGGTGAAATCACACCAGAAGAAGCAAAGACATTAAGTGATGTAATTGAACAAAGAATACAGATTATCTTAAGTACTGAGATTGAACCTAAGATGCTTGAATTGCAGAAGATTGTTGATAATGTTAGGAAGTAACTTATCTGTTTTGTGGTGTTTCATTCCTTTGTTGATGCTAATTGTGCCAATAATTCTGTTTTTATATATAATGAATGATATTGGAAAGAATAAATGACTAAACTTCCTGATTCTCTAGAAAAGCGTTTAACTATTTACAAACTCTTTCAGGAGCCTCTTAATGATTTGATTATCAATTGGAAATATTTCTTTAAAAGATATCCTCACTTGTTGGAATCAATAGAAAAAGAAAACACCAAAGATTGGGAGATTAAGTTAATTTTAATATTAGGAAGATTAAGAATTGAGTTATTACCGGACGTGGAAGAGGAGGAAAAGGACGATTATGATTGGCCAAGGTGAGATAGTAACGGATGAAGGGATTATTTCTGAATTACTTATTACTTGGACTCACTCAATGATTAAGCGATATATTCATGGTTATCGAAATTTTTGTATGATAAATGATAAACCAGAAAGAGAGAAATTAGATGGTTAAGTTCAGATATATTCCTAAAGATTTTCTAGAGTATAGAGGGAGAGAGGGTGCCCATTTGTGCTATCGCAAGGAACATTCAGATACTCTTCAAGGAGAATGGATTTTTGAACCTGACTATGTGAGTGTTATTCACGAATTTACTGGATACATAATTGTCATTCGTAGACATCCACGTTTGGGACATTTATGCGGCTATGTGGGGATTCCAAAAGGGCATTATGCTTATGATTTGAGTTATGAGGAAAAACCTTTAGAGGAGCTACGTGTGCATGGGGGATTGACGTATGAAAATCAAATAGAATCCACTTTGAATACATTTGATGATAATCAGGTTTATACTTTCTTTGGGTTTGATTGCGGGCATGTAAATGATTTGAGTCCTTTTAGTGATAGTTCGGAAGATATTGGAATTTATCGCAATATTTTTTATGTTAAAGACGAATGCGTAAGTTTGGCAATGCAATTATATGAATTGGATTTAAAACATAAGAAAGAAAAACAAATGACTGAAGCAGAAGAAGTAATTAAGATCCTAAGTGGTAAAATGAAAGGATTTCTTAACCCTTTTTGCGCCAAAGAAGCGGACGTACTAACTGCTGAGCAACTTTCTGCATGCGAAAAAAGCTTGGAAGGATTTGAATTTCCTACATACACCCGAGAACAGCACCGGATTTTTGAAGATATGCAAAATATGACCCCTAGTGATTTTGCAGCAAAA
>CAVOTD010000099.1:0-5016 GCA_963698995.1 uncultured Alphaproteobacteria bacterium
CTCCTTTTTGCGCTGTCTTTTTTTGCGTTTGTTCGTGTCTTTTTTTCCCGTGTTTCTGTTTTTATCACTCTCCCTCTCGCTGTTGCTCCTTTCGACATTGTCCCTTCTTCTATTTCTTCTATTGGTGTTGCTGGCGTTGACGGAATTAACGATGAGGCTAATGGAATTTCTGATAGTTCGTTTATTGGCGTAACCGGTTTAGTAGATTGCGATTGCACTTCTTTCGGCGGCGTTACTGGCGGCGGAGGGAATAGTTTTGCTTGATACTCATGAAACGTCATATTATCACAATATTGTTCTAATTGATGCTCTTCCCAGAGCGACATTGCCTCCTTAACGTTTCCCACCTTGAGCTGCCTTTCTATCTCCTTTAGCCAATCCTTTTGCGTGCTTTGTTCAGGTGCAACACTATTGTTGTTTTCCATTTGGTAGCGGATTCTTCTTGGCAAAAATAGCTATCTCTTCCTGGAGATAATCGGTAATGATTTTTAGGTTGTTCGGTTTAGGTGCGCAAATAATCAAACAATCGGTAGCCCGACTCACGGCGACAAGAGCCTCATTACAAACAGTAGAATGCTCTATATCCTCTTCACCTTCTCCTGGTCTAAAATTTGGTACGTTCTGACCGCTGATTTTTCCTTGAGGGAATAGTCCTGTTAGTTTTTTACTAGCTTCTTTGAAATGCTCTAAACCCTTATACCAAATAATAGTATGGTATGATAAGCCTTTAATTGTTGCGGGGTTCAATACGATATCAAACTTTATTTTCTTTTCTTCTTGTTCTGATATCTCCTTGAAGATCTCCGCAAAGTAATCTTTTGCTTCCTGTTCAAATCCTTCCAGTGTCACCACTGCAACTTGGGTTGAGTTAGTTAATCCTATTAGCCTTTTGGTTTCATCTTCGGAAATTCTGTCAGGTTCTATCCAGAGAATTTCTCCACCTACGAGTCCTGGTGCTGGAATAATTTCTGTTTTTTCATTGTTATCAAATGCGCCGCCTCTTAAGATATGACCCAGATCACGAAACAGGCGTACGACATTAAGAATTCGCGGTGCGCAACGAAAAGCATAAGATAATTGGATAGTTTGCACCGGCCGACCACCCATTTCTTTTCCTAGCATAGACAATATGAAATCCGTTCTTGATATTTTATCAGTTAAATTTTGATAACTATTGGCGAAATAACAAATCTGGGGGTTCAAGCCTTGCCCTTTGCCTATGGCAAGTTGCATAAGGTTTCTAAGTTGTGCTCCAGAGAAGTCAGGAGCCTCATCCACAAAAATTTTCGTATACCGTTCTATTGCTGTCATTGGGGTAAAATCATAACTAATGAAATTATTCGTCTTTAAATAAGCCAGATACTCTCGATATGTCTTCCAAATCCAGTTTTTTTCTGTTTCATTAACACACGAGGTCTGTCTTTTACCCAAGTCTTTATACTCTTGTGCGGTCCATCCTGAAGCTATTCGCATTTCTAACCAAATTTTCTCTGGATGTTTTAAAAATTGATTATCCTTATCCTTATCGGTCTTTTTGAGATTTTTCTTTCTATTATTTTGATTTGTTACCTTGGTGTTTATCCAAATAGAAAATTCTTCTTTACCTTGCACAGCTGCATGTTTGTTTCCCTCAACGATAGTAAATAATTCCTTGTAAGTCAGACATAGGACATTGCGATATCTGCTAAATGTAGGTTTCATCTCAGCTACTAAGTGTTCTGATGCCGTTACATAAAGAATAAGCTTATTATTTTCTGACGCATTTTCATAATCCGCCTGCGCTGCTTCCTTGATGGCTTCTTGACAAATGGTTGTTTTTCCAGTGCCTGCGTGACCCAAAACAAGACCTGGTAACGATAACTTTACAGCGTTTACTTGCTCTGCACAGGGAATAATGACTTGATTATTATGACGCCATATAGAAATGGGTTTCGCACTCGTGGGAATAATTTTTTCATCACGATCTAGTTTAAAAGCTAATCCTGTTTTTGTACTCATAGGACTAGGCTGATTCTGCAGTATCGATCTCAATTCAGCACGTTTTTTTTCTAAATCGTATTTTAGTTGACTGGAGCGAGGTGCAATATAGTCTTTGTACTTCTTGTACTCATGATTAGATAAGTCTTTCACAAAAACACAATATGCACTGCTCATTTTCCACCATATTTGCAAAAAGTAGCCTACCTTTTTTATTGGTTTTAATTCTGTATAGATTATTGCTTCCTGTGAGCTTTTTGCAATTCAGCCCATGCCCCTGCAGACCTTCTTTTTCAATTCGGTCAATTAGTTCTTGATGCTGCGCCATAATGTGTTTAGGAACGAGCATGCTTTCCCAATAAATAATGCTATCGTCATTTCTTTGCATTTGCGGTGCCTCTCTCGTTTGTTATGTTTTATGTATATTATGATACTGTGATCGTTATTATATAGTAGCTATGCTTAAAGATTGATTAAGTACATGAATTTAGCGTAAAAATGGTTCAACCGTCTTGAAGAGGACTTTGGACAAACTAAAACTGCGCAATCCATTGTAGGGTGGATTAGGCGCTTTTTGCCGTAATCCACCAAGAATTTGCACAAAATGGTGGATTACGACGCAAAAAACTACCTTGGGCTACAATCTTTTCTCTTCAGTAGACCGCGCAGGCGCAACCGTTAGATTGTTGATCTTGTTCAAAAGTGCTAGAACTTCTGCGTTGTTGTTCTTCTCAGCATAGTTGACAGCTGATTGACCCTGGCTATTGACTGCATTTACCTTTAAATCTGCGTGATCGACGTGAGCCAAGAGTATTTTAACAAGTTCCAGACTCTGTTTATCGTCTTTAGACTTACAAGCTTTCCGTAATGCTGCGGGATATTGTGGATCTTTGATTGGCTTATTCGTTTTTTTAACAATAAAGACGTCCAATATATTAGCGCAAGATTGATTTCCTTCATTTATATACTCCCTCAGTGCTTTTATCAAAGCACTTTCCTCTTCCGGCGCTTTAGAAAACAATCCGCCCGTGCTCGCATTAGTGGTAGGTTTGTCCGGTGTTGGTGCAGGCACCGCTTTCTCCACTTTTACCGCTAGTGTTTCTATTTGTCTTCTCATGTGTTCGTTCTCTAGGATGTCACTTAGCCAAGGGTTTTGTGCTAATAATGCCACAAGGTCATCTGTGTCAGGGATTTTTTTAACTAATGCAGGATTGTGTCTAATCAGGATTGCAAGTGCTTCTATCCCTCCGGAATGACATGTCAAGAGTTGTATTAATGTCATTTTTGTGGTCTTGATATTTTCGGGCCCCATATTCAGTTTTTCAAAGTTAGATTTCGACATTGCTTGTCCAACAAAGATTTCATCGAAATCCGCTTTGTTGGCTAGTTCATTAGCGAATTGGACATTGTTATTCGATAGAAACAGAAATGACCTTATATTTTGCTCGAACACAAACAGTTTAAGTGCTGTGCAGGTCTCTCCACTGCGGGTTGTCAAGATTTGACAGACCATTGCTGCAGTCATATTTTTTACTAAGTCGGAGTTATTTTCAAATAAAGTGTCAAGTATATTACAATGGTTAATCTTAGCATGATCCAACAAATAATATAGCGTTGAGAGAGCGCCATCTGGTTTTTCGTCATCGCGCCTAACCGTTAATTGGCATAACATTTTAGCAGTGATGAGCTTCACGACTTTGGGATTTTCGCACCAATATGATTTTGAATATTGCAGGGTCTGATTCTGCTAATAAATACAGTATACTTTGCGAGAATGTAACATCCTGTCCTTGAAATTGTTTCGCGCTCAATATTTGTGAATTGAGTACTTCCGACGTGAAAAAACTAGCAAATCTTTTACAAAGGTTCTTATCTGTTTGGAGTAGAGTTAATAAAATATCTTTTTGCTCCTTTTCACACATGATGATATAATACAAACAATCATCTGGTGAAAATTTAAATAGATAATGAGCAGCGTGTGCACTTTCAAGGACCATTTTTAAAATGTCACTGTTGAAGTTTTTTTTGTTGAAGTAGTAGTAGAAGGCAGCTATTACTTGTGATCTTAAGTGCGGTACCCCAGGGTTTTCATATTCTATATTCATGAGCTGCGGTAAGTATATTTCTTTTGCTAATTCGTTATTGTGACCAATCAGGATTGCAAGCGCTTTCGTCCATTAGGAAGACATGTTAACTTGTCCATCAATGAATATTTTTGCTTCTCTAGGGTAAGACTACTACCTATTGTAAATTTTTGGAATATCGCTCCTTTCTGGGCTATTTTTTGGCGAGTTTTTTATTTCCGTTCAGTATAAGCAGAAATGATGATAAATTATTTCTCCACACACTAACAGTTGAAGAGTTGAGAAGCATATTCCACGGTTGTTTAGATTTATTTGGCATATACTTTTTTCAGACATATTATCTATTAGTGCGCGGTTTTTATTAAATAAGCGGTTAAGTATATTCATTTCGGGGGAAGAATGATTAGAAATAGCATGGTACAATAAAAATTGTATCGCTGAGTGTGAATCAATATTATTTGTTTTACTTTGATTAATGGGTACTGCGCATAAGATATTGGAACTT
Source organism: uncultured Alphaproteobacteria bacterium (assembly GCA_963698995.1). Lineage (GTDB taxonomy): Bacteria > Pseudomonadota > Alphaproteobacteria > ATCC43930 > CGMCC-115725 > AP-15. The sequence goes on from CAVOTD010000099.1 coordinate 4,567, forward strand.
ATCTGATAAGCTATATTAGGATTTTTTTCCAATATGAATTCGAATAGTGTCATGCCGTTGTCGGCCTCTAGGAATAAACATAGCACATTTTGTGTGAATTCATCAATTCGCCCGTCTATGGTTTTTTTTACGTTTACTTGTAAATTGAATACTTTATCCGTGAATAAATTAATAAATGTTTTACAAGTAAACTCATCATTTTTAAGTAGGTTTAATAAAGTATTTTTTCTCTGCTCATCGGATATGATGTTAGAAAAAAGATTGATTGGCTAATTGACATTTGATTAGACAATCAATAGCATTGTCATCTAGAATCAACTCCTTTAAATTTTCAGCGTTGCACTGCAATGGTTTGACCATTTTTTTTGTTTGCTTCGCGTTTGGCTTAAAGGTCGACTTTTGCGCTGGCGGCGGCGTTGCTCTTGTTAGCGTTTTCTCTTTCGATGTTGC
>CAVOTD010000100.1:0-21379 GCA_963698995.1 uncultured Alphaproteobacteria bacterium
CTCTCATGGGCGCGCGCGGGGGGGTGGACGTGGATGGGGACAAAAAGGCCGTCTATGACCATCTCGCCAAGCACTACAAACTTTTCGATAAAGAGCCGCCCGAGTTCAAGACGCTCAAAGAAGCGCAGGCGGGCGATAGTTGTACGATGGACGATGGCGCGCCCGGTGTCCTCACGAGCGACCCGAAAGACCCCGACGGTCCGCTTGTCTGCCTTCCCCAAGATCAAGACAAAACGCTCAAGGACGAGCACGGATCGCAAAAGAAGCTCCTCAAGGCGCTTTCCGACGAGCACGAACGTCATGGCGACGAAGTCGACAAGTGCTTTGACGCCTTCCAAAAGGCTGTAGTCGAGGATCAGGGCGACCCCGAAGACCCAAACGAGCCGACAAAAACAAGAAAAGCAAGCGCCCCGCTACCACCGACGTGATGCGCGAGAACCTCAAAGACCTGCGCTCATCGCTTGCCGACGAGCACACGATGCACCGCGCCAAATCCATCGCATGCCTTCCGCAGTTTCGATCCCTCCGAAGACAAGGCGTTTGATAAGAAGCCGCACTTCAAGGCGCTCCGCGACGAGCACGACGCCTACGAGACCAAGAACAACAAGTCTCTCGACGAGTTCGAGGAGAAGTGCATGAAGAGCGTCCAGGGCGAGCCCGGTGAAATCGACGATCACACCGATTGGATCACCGGCAAGATGGAAGAGCAATGCGCAGCGTCCACAAGAAGGCCGTCACGAAGATCGCCAAGGCTATGTGCAAGGCGGCGTTCGGTGAGGAAGATCAGGCCGACGAAAAGACACTCGAAATCCTCAAGGAATACCTTGCGCCCGCACATTGACGCGCAATTGCTTCCCGCCGTCGCCGCCAAGATCGGCTCCAAACTTATCCGCCGAGACCAAAAAGAAGCTGGGCGAGGCCCATCAACATTTGAAAGCTGCTAAAGCCGTTCTCGAAGCCTCCACGGAGGCCTCGCCGACGGCAACGAGGAGGAAAGCCGCAGCGACGACGGCAAAACCGTCGACAATGGCTCTCGTGAACCGAGGTCGAAACCCCGCACAACCTCTCGCTCTGACGATGAGGCGCTCAAAGCGCACATCCAGGCACGCGAGATCGTGGGCGGCATTGAGGCTGTGGCGCGCGAAGCGCTCGGACGACTTAATGCCGACATTCGCACCCACGGCAAAAAGTAATTCCAAACAATCCAATATGGAATCAAAAGAATTCGCTGATATCAAAGCGATGCACGTCACCGCGTTCGACGAGGTGATGAAGGAAAAGCTTGTCCCGATCATCGGGCGAGCAAACGGCCTTCCAAGTCCAAGCAGATCGTAGAGAAGCTGCAATTGCAGCGCGCCGGCGTTCGGCCACGACATGACCGGCTTGTCCGACAAGGCCAAGAAGGACTTCGTCGAAGTCGCACGAGCCGTTCGTCAACGGACCGTCCTTCGCTATCGACACCAAGGCCAATGAGGCTTTGATCGAAGAGCAGGACAACCGCGGCGGCTACTTGGTCTCCCGCGAAATCGCCGATGCCATCATGCGCATCGCGGCTTCCGTCGGTACGATCATGAGCCAGGCGGCGAAGTGGGAGATGACCACCGACGAGCTTGGCGGTCCCGAACTACACCGGATCGTTCCTCACGGGAGCGTACCTCGGCGTAGACGCTCCGGGCACGGTCACTGGCATCACCTTCGGTCAGGCCCAGCTCATCGCCAAGAAGTGGCAGCTCGCGTTCGTGGTCGGCAACGACCTCCTCGCGGATGCCTCGGTCAATGTCGCGGACTGGCTTCTCGCTCTCGGCGGGGAAGCGCTCGCGAACATGATCGACTACCAGGGCTTCGTTGGCGGTGCCAACACCGGCGATCCGTTCCTCGGCATCCTCAACTACCCTTCGACGACAACCAGTCGACGACCGACGGGCACGAAAGTGTACCTCGTACGTCCTTGCCTACGGGCTCGACGACGTTCGCGAAGTACGCCGTCATGGACGACAGCTCGGCGATGATCGGCGACCTGGAAGAATCGATCCTCGACGGCGCTGCGTTCTACATGAACCGCACCGTCTGGGCGAAACTTCGCATCGCAGAAGGATACGGCCGGCAACTACATCCTGCCTTACGCAGGATGGGCGAAGCCCGAACCCGCTATGGAGAACCATCCGGGCGGCGGACCGATCAAGCCAGCGGGAGAAATCCTCGGCTACCCGGTCTACACGAACCGGTGGCTCCCGGCGGTCGGCGCTTCGAGCGTCAACGGCTTCTCCGACGGCGCAAGCAACCCGTTCGTCATCTTCGGCAACATGCGAGCATTCGCATTCGGAGACAAGGGCGAGATGCGCGTCGGACAGTTCGAGTCCGGCAGCTTCGGCGGCAAGGAAATCGCTTTGGCAGACCAGCGCGGCATTGTCTACAAGCACCGCCACGCTCTGACGTTGACGCTTCCTCGCGCAATGGTTGTCGGCAAGACTGCCGCTTCCTAATCCGGCTTGCTGACCGGATGGCTCGCGAGTTCCTCCGCGTAGCGCAACATCAGCTTTTTATTCGGTAACATTTTCTCGCTTATGAGCGACGAATTGAACGCATTGCAGGAGACTGCGGCGCAGGCTCGGGCGAAAGCCGACGAGCTAGTTGCGGCACTCACCGATACAAGCTCCGATGAGGAGCGTGAATCCGCCAAAGCGACCGAACAGGCTGCCTTGGATGCCGAGAGCGCGTTTGCAGATGCTAAGGCGAAAGCCGACGCTGATGCAGCCGCTCAAGGCGGTGGTGCCGAGAAAGTCGGCGACACATGCACTCTTCCCGACGGGACAGATGGCGTGCTCGCCGAGCAAGACGGGCAACTTGTATGCGTCTCGAAAGAGAAGCCTACAGGTGATGTCCCCGTCGATGGAAGCCGCACAGGCTTCGTCGAGAATGGACAGCCAGGTGGAGAATGCATTTGCCCCGATGGGCGCAAGGGCACGATCCACAAGTTCGATGCAGGCCTTGTCTGCATTCCGAATCAGGATCAGGGCTAGTTACTAGGCCACGCGGAGGCCCCCGCACTCGCCGGATCGACGGCGTGAAGTGGTACAAATCTACATAGATGAATTGTTATGAGATTTAATCCTTATGATGAGGTCATGCTGACCCCTATCGTGGCAAGCTCGGTATGCGTTCAATCGCTTACTGGCAGCTCAGCGGTCAACCAGGATTCGCTCGACACGGCACAGACTTTCCCCGCCGAATCGATCATGATCCACGTTCGCGCGGAGATTGCCTCTGGCTCTCCGAGCGCGGCTACAGTCGCATGGGCGCTCCAAGAGTGCGACGACAACTCCTCTTGGGAAGCCGCGCTCGACAACACTGGCACTGCAATTGGTGCTACGTTGAACGTGCACACTGTCGCAGTCGACAGTTACGCTCGCGTCGAGGGCATCATGCTCCAAACGGCCGATAGTGACGCCACCGTTGGTGGAGGTCGCAATCGCTACCTTCGCATCGTGTATACCCCGACCTTCACAGGCGGCTCGTCTCCGGCGATCCTCGTGAGCGGCGAGTACATCGGCACTCCGGCCAGTGGCCTCATCCGTCCAGTTCGGACAGTAGTTTCAAATACCTAACCATATTTGAGCCTTCGCTTTGCTCCCGATTTCGAAAACTTAGCTATATCGCTAAATTACTGAATTGGGGGCGGCGACGAGGGCACAACCTCGATTTATGTCGGAACAAATTTCACCGCTGGCTTTGACTACCTTGACGCGCGTCAAGGATATTTTGTTTGATCCGTCACTCGTGATCCAAGTGACGGGCACCACTACGAGCGGCTCTCCCACCGTTTCCAGCGCCTCATTTCAAGTCGGCAAGACGGTACGCGTGGGACAGACTATCACTGGCGCAGGCATTCCCTTGAACACTACCGTCACGGCGTTCACATCAAATTCGCTCACCCTTTCACAGAACGCGACCGCGAACGCTTCCGGCGTAGCACTCACCGTCATAGATCAAACGGCGGCCTTCGACACTCTGCTCACCCGTCTCATCAATTCCGTCTCCGATTACGTGAGCAATGAATGTGGGAAATACTCTTTTGTGCAGCAGACGTATACGAATGACACGTACTCGATCGACAACCCGCGTCAGAGCTTCTTATTGCTCCGCAACACACCTGTTTTTTCCCTCACAAAACTTGAGTGGCGCGCAGGAACGCCGACGAATCCAAACTGGACTGCCTTCATAGCCGACCAGTACGAGCTTGTCGATCCGCGTACCGATCCTATTTCAGGACTCACATGGTACCCATCGGGCGAGGTGCGCGTCTATGGCGTACTGCCTCGCATCTATAGCAATATGATCCGCGCCACCTATGTTGCAGGCTATCCTGTCAATTGGGCAAACGCCGGAGATCGTAACACCCATTTACTGCCTGCCGACATCTCAAGCCTTTGTGAAAATCTCGTAGTGCGCAAATTTAAGAGGCGGCAACTGGCGGGAATGAGCGCGCAGGCATTGGAGGGTGCAACGCACTCATGGCGCAATGAATTGGATGCTGACGACCTCGACGTACTCGGGCAATATCGGCAACTTAATTTCTAATATGGACTTCACTATCGAAATACAAGGTTTGTCCCAACTCACCGCAAGGTTCGCGGAAGCCCCCGCCATCGTCGCACCAATCTTGCAACGCGCGCTCTCCGCATCGCAAGCTATTCTCGCCAAGCACACAACAAAAGAAACGGTGCCATGGCGCACGGGCTTCCTGACACAAACTTTCAAAGCCGAGCTCACCGCTGGCATGTTGCGCTGGTTTCCCACCGCGAGCTACGCGCCCTTTGTCGAGTTTGGCACCAAGCCACACATGATCGTCCCCAAAGACAAGCAAGCCCTGTACTGGCCTGGTGCGGCTCATCCCGTCCGAAGCGTCAATCATCCGGGTACAAAACCCAATCAATTCATGGAGCGCATTGTTGATGCCTCCAAGGATGAAATCAACGCACAATTCGGGAGTGCCTTACAACAGATAACTGCCGCGATGGCCGCAGCCGCGATAGCCACCGTGTTACCCGTCGAAGTGCTCACTATGCCAGTATCCACAGCTACAAAATCGCTTGTGTGTTTTCTTGTTACAATAAGAGCACAAGCACTTTTCCAGTGGAATAATCCTAACCCCTAATTTCTGATATAATGTACGTATGCTCGAAGCACCCAATCAAAATAAAATGATGACAACCCCTCCCGCCAAGAAGGAGTACCACTTCGCGGCCACCACAGAGCACTATGCAGAGGTTGTCTACGCCCAAACAATCCAAGAGGCTGAAGCGATCTATCACAAGGTCAAGCGGCTTATTAACCCCATTCCCCCGACGGAGCAATCCACAGTTGCACCCGCAAAAGGGGAGGAAGAAAATATAGTATAATAATTTTATGTCATCAAAAGGAATTGGCAGACTTATCCAAATCGGGCTTGCAAAGGAATTGACGCGCGGTACAGCGAACACATCCGCGACGTATTGGAATCCGTGGACTGACCTCACCCTCGATGAAAAAAAAGAATTTGCGACCGACGCGCAAAGCTACGGCATTATCGAGGACAACACCAATCTCACACAGGTGAAGAAATGGGCGCAGGGCTCGATCGCGGGCATTGTCTCGGACCAGTCCATCGGGCTCATTCTTTATTCGATGTTTGGCGGCTACGGCGTGACTGGCGCGGGACCGTATGTGCACACATTCTCCGTCGGGGAGAGTGCCCAACACCAATCGCTCACCTTCCTATTGCACGATCCACTTTCAGCCGTTGACTATTCATACCCGAACGGCGTTGTCGAAAAGTTGGAGATTTCGATGGCGCTCAAGAAATTCATCGAATACAACGCGTCAATAAAGACGTTAAGCGGCACGTCGCAGAGTGCATTTTCTCCCTCTACGACGACCGAGAATCGATTTGTTCCGCAGTATCTCTCCGCCGGTTTCGCACCGACACTAGCTTGACTTCAAGGAACACTAACCGCAACTGGCACCGCTTCGACCACGATTTACGTCACGGCGCTTTCCATCTCGACCACGAAATTGCAGGTGGGCATGACTGTCTCCGCAACCAACTGTCCGTCAGGCGCAACTATCGTCAAGATTGTATCCGGTACCGCATTCGACCTCTCAGCCGCGACAACCGGCAACATCGGCACCATGACTTTCGGCCCCGCAGTGGTTGCACTCAAGAGCGCCAAAGTGACCATCAACGCGAACGTGGAAGATCAGGAAGTCCTCGGTAATCTAAATCCGGCAGATTTTCTCAACAAGGAGTTCAGTATCGACGGAACATTCGAGTGCATCTGGCAGAACGAGACCGATGCCAAGACAGCCTTCATGGGGCCAACAGCACAGGCAATCAGCCTCATCGCAACGAATACCGACGTGACGATCGATTCCTCGCACCACCCGACAATTAACATCACCCTCGCAAAGTGCACCTTCCAAGAGCTCGGCAGACCATTCAAGGTAAAAGACCTCGTTTACGCCACGATCAAATTCAAGGCTTCATATTCGATCTCCGATACCCTACTTGGCGAAGTGATTTTGACGAACGACGTAACAACCTACTAGCTACCAACGCCTATACTCCTTGACTGCGTAGACGCAGTCATATATACTCCATTCATTACCAGATAGTATATTTTATTTATGGCGGAAAAATTAGTACGTCTTCAAATATGGGTAACACCAAAACAAAAGGCGCAAGTCAAGAAATGGGCGAAAACCCTCTCCAAAAAGGAGAAGTGCATCGTCTCTGAAGGCGAAATTATCAGGCTCCTAATTGATAGATCGTAATTATGAATAATCAAATAGGCGATCCAGGCATCCTACAAATGCAACAAAATACTGCGACTATCAATGGTGTCTTCGATACGGCATTCCTATCTTTTTTTGTAACCATAGGCATTGTGTTTTTTGTTCTATTTATTAGCGGTGTTGTTGCAATCATGCACCTCATCAAAATGTACAAATATGGAAAGAGAAACAACTGAAATAATAACCCCGGGTAACCACAAAATCGTAGCAAAGACCTACATCACCGCACGCGAGTCTCTCTCCGCGATCGGCGACGATAAAAAGTCGGCCGTAGATAAATCAAATGATCTCGCCGTCGCCATCATCGTCTCGATCGACGGTGTGAGTGAGAATGTCAAGGATTTGCTCCTTGACCTTCCATTGCCCGACTACGCTTTCATACTCAATAAGATCAAAGAAATATCTGACGGGACTTTTCAGCAGGTGAACTAGCTCACGAATGGTCACGCTATTTCACCTTCGGCAACGCAGACCTTACCCCTGAAATGACCGCAGCTCTCATATGCCAGCGGATGCACTGGACGTGGGACGAATACCTCGATCAGCCACTTCCGTTCATCAATGCCCTTGTCACGTTATTCAACGTCGAAGCCCGTGAAGCCGCAAAAAATGATGTAAAATGATGGCATGGGCGGATCAACTTCAACACTCTCGATAGTCATCAGGGCGATCGATGACGCGAGCGCACAGCTTGCCGGAATTTTCGACGGTGCATCAGCAAAAGCAACCGAAGCACAAACATCGGTCGTCGAGCTTGGAGTGCAGATGACGATTGCCGGAGCAGCAATGGCCGGTATTGGGGACAAAATCACCGGATTTATAACGAGTATCGTTAATGCGGGCACGCAGGGCGTCACGGCTAGCGAATCACTCAATACGACGCTTGCTTCGCTTGTCTCGACCGCGCAACAAGATACGGTGAGCAAAGAGGCAAATTTAGCCGCCACTCAGAAGCTCAACGCGCAACACGCGACCCTCACAGCGCAAATTCGCCTCGAAGAAGAAGCGCTGGCGAAAGCGACCGCAAAATACGGCGAAAACTCTCCACAAGTCGCCGCCGCAGAAGCGAAATTATTGACCTATCAAGCATCGCTCCAAAAAGTCGATGACTCGCTTAACCAGCACACGGCTCTCTTGAATCTCGCAAGTGCTAGCGTAGCGGACTTATCAAAGAAATTTACCGAGGCGTCCGATGCGAATGTAAAACTCGGTTTCAATGTAGAAGATAGTCTCCGCAGCTTTCAATCGCTGATGCAGGCGACACACGATGTCACTCAATCAATGAACCTCAACGCACTTGCGATGAACCTCGCGCGCGATAAGCAAGAAGACCTCGGCACTGCAACAAATCAGGTCGTGCAGATTCTTGAGGGAGGAGGTCGAGCTGCCAAACAATTCGGCATTAACATGAGTTCAGACCGCAACACCTGCCGAAGCACTCGCCCAACTCACCCAGATGCTTGGAGGACAGGCGCAGGCCTATGCGGATGGCCCGGCGGGAAAAGCCGCTATCGCGCAGGCGGAATGGAATAAAACCATGGAGGATGCCGGTACAACGATCCTACCGATTGTCGATGCGCTCATCCAAAAGATCGGTGGCCTTGTCGCGTGGATTGACGCCTTTGTCCAGGCGCATCCAAAAATGGCAGAAGCGATACTTGTCGGTATTGCCGTATTCGGCGGTCTTATGTTGGCCGTAGGAAGTCTCCTTCTCCTCCTGGGGCCACTTTTGATCGCATTCGGCGCCATGGGCGGCATAGTAGCGCTTACCGCCATTCCAGTCATTGCGTTCATTGCCCTTCTCTTTGCTCTAGGTGCCGCTGCCGCTTTAAATTGGAAAACGATGACCACGGACACGCAGGCATTTTGGAACGGCCTCATCGATCTCATCTCAAACGCAATTATCTCCATCGAGAATCTCGTGCAGGGTTTCGTGACGAAAATTCAAAATATGTTCAACGCGGTCACCAGTATGGTGCGGAGCATAAGTAGTGCGGCTGGGGCCGTCGGAGGCGCAATTGGGGGCAGTATGTCCTCTATGCTCTCGATGGTACCGCACTTTGCCTCAGGCGGCATCGTAACCAGCCCCACCATGGCACTTGTCGGTGAGGCAGGACCGGAAGCGATCATTCCCCTATCGGCCTTCGCGGGAGGGTCATCACTTGCCGGTGGCGGACGTGGCGGAGGCGGAGGCAGTGTCATTGTGAACATTTTAGGGGGAAACTATCTTGACAGCAACGGCGCGACGATGATCGCCAACGCGATAGGTAAGCAGATCGTAAGACAACTCCATGTCTCGAATTTTAATTAAATCCTTATGTCATCGCCGATCCAAATACTGAACGGCTCAACCGATATTTCGAGTGGTGTTGATTGGAAGTCCGTAGATTGCGTCTCAGTCGTTACGAAAGAAAAGGGTCAACTCCGCTTCGACATATTGAACGCCAATAGCCCGCAAGTACCCGCCCTCGGAGACACTATTTATTTGAAGTACAACGACACACTCCTATTCGGCGGCACATGCACCGAGAAAGAAACGATTGTCGATGGCGGCATCTTACAACGCTACAAAATTACGTGCATGGATTGGGGATACACTTTCGACTCTAAAGTTGTACACAAAACGTATCAGAACATGGACCCATCCGACATCGTAAAAGATATCGTCACCAACTTCGCCCCCGCCGGATTCACCACCAACAACGTAAAAAAAGGAAATTTCCTAATTCCGAGCATGAAATTCAACTACGAGCAAGCCACTCGATGTCTCGAATCACTCGCAAAAACTATCGGCTGGGATTGGTATATCTCTCCAGATAAAGATGTACATTTCTTCTTCGCCACAACGAACACTGGCTCAAGCGAAACGAATCCTGCGCCATTCAATATCGACGACACGAACGGCAATATCCTATGGCCGACCATCGACGTGGACATATCAATCGCCAATCTCAAAAACAGCATCTACGTCATCGGCGGCACAATGTTTCGCAACCGCACGGCGGGTAATACGCCTGACGTGTATACCACCGTTGCGGGCCAACTCGTATACCAGATTGACACTCCCTATGATCCCACGACGCTCGGCACCACCCTCAAGGTCACCCTCGACGGTGCGGCGCAAAGCATCGGCATCGATGGTACAACCGACCCGGGCACCGTGAACGTGCTTTACAACAACGGTTCGGGCGGCGGTGCACAAGGCGGCGCACCATCCATCAAATTCACGAGCGACCCCGGCGCCGGTCACACGCTCAAAGTGTTTGGCAACGCATCACTCCCCATCGTCGCCCACCTTACAAGCCCGTCCTCGATCACTACCTACGGGAGATTTGAAGACACTATTATCGACAAGCAGATCAAGAGCGTGCAGGAAGCGCAAGCACGCGCCGACGCCGAGCTGATCCAATTCGACCATCCTGTCTACGATGTGAAATTTGATACTCTCGTGCAGGGGCTCGCGATCGGCCAGGTGATCACGCTCAACAGCGTCATTTTTGGTGTTTCAAACTACCAGCTATTGATTCGGCGCGTCGAGGCTGTCGGCTACTCCCCCACAGAGCTACTCTTTCACGTTGAGGCCTTTGGTTCCGACAACGTGACGTTCACCGACCTTATGATGACTCTCTTGCAGGATAGTCTCGCCGAGAATGTCACCCCCGACAACACCATTCTCCAAGAAGTGATACCAATAACCGAGACAATCGAAATTACCGATTTCGTTGCAGTTAGCGGGACTACAGGACCGTATCTCTGGGGACCAGACCCAAGCCCGCTACAAAGTTCCGAGGGTGGCGCCCCGTACGGCGCTTTCGGTTACGGGAGCTTCGCATACGGCGGGGGATTGCCGTATTCAGATGACGCTCCCACTACACAACCCCCAGCTATTTGGAATTTCTTTAAGTGGTCTTAAAAAACGGTGATACAATAACACTATATGAAATTGAGGGACGGTCTGCACATATCAGGAAAAATAAAAATCGACACATTCAACGCGGGCATGGTGGATTCCGCAACGCCATATCTTGAAGCAATAAAATACTATAAAAAATTGATCCACACCCCTTTTCTGGAAGGTGATTTGGTACATGTCTATCGCAACCGCATCCAGCATCTCAAACAAGAACTCCAAACTATCAAAGACAATTATTTTATCCGCACCGCCCTTGAAACAAAAAATCTCGTCATGGACAGCCCGAACTACGGGCTCGATCTTATCATCCAGCGCCTTGTCGGGATAAACACCTACAGTCTCAACATTCTATGGATCGAAATAGGAACGGGAACCACCGCGCCAACTGTCAATGATACAGCGCTGACCACTCCCTCGGTACGCCTAGCTGTATCATTCCAAGAAGACTACGCAACCACAGACGCGATCGTGCAGGCGTATGTCGCGGACGCGAACCTACCCAATGCCACCTATGGCGAAGTCGGAAGTTTTGTTGACGGGACAGCTACGATCGGCACCGGTCAGCTTTTCAATCACGCACTCATTTCACCCACTTTCACCAAGACCGCCGGAACCGATGTAACAATCGAGTGTGATTTTACCATCGTCAATTCATAATATATGCGATCATTTTCTGTAATCAGCGGAGAAGTAGCCCTCGCGCAACAATTCACCAACCTGCGACATGACGCACGCGGCGCGGGCAACCTGCTTGTACATCAGCAATTCGGCCCTATCGCACTTCCCACCAATCCGAGCAACACGCAGACGCTCACACTCACGATCAATGGCACGGCGATCACGATCACCTTCGTCTCGACGATCGGATCAACACCGGGCAATGTGCTCATAGGAGCCTCAGCCGCCGCGACGTGCGCCAATCTCATCGCCCTGCTCAATCAGCCGCAGACCACGACCGCAACCGGCGTGGCACTCTCGGTCGGAAATCAATCGCTCGTGACGTATCTCTCATGGCCGCTCTCGGGCACTACCATAACGCCCTCAGGCAACAACACCTTGCTCTATTCTCCCCTCACCTCTTTCAGCGTCTCGACCACTGCGACGGGAGGGAGTTACTCACAACAAAAAATGAAACTCTACGTCGAGCCCGGCGTCGTCTACGTGGATGGTACGCGCGTGATCTTCGCAGGCCGCTCAACACCGACAGTAACCGCTCCTTCGACCAATCCCCGCATAGACGTACTCGCAATCGACAACACGGGCACGCTCTCATGGACAACGGGTGCCGAAAACGCCTCACCAACTGCCCCAACATACCCCGCAAACAAAGTAGCTTTGTGCGAGCTGTACAACGTCGTCGGAGAAGCCGGACTTTATGACATCAGTAACCAGCAAATCAACCAAGGATATATCTACAATGACGTGCGCCCATTTCTCGGGGAGCGCATGAACTGGACGGAGTTCGCAAGTAACTTAATTCCCGACGCCGACGGCACGCGCGATCTTGGAAGTGGTAGCTTTGAGTGGAACAATCTCTATGTCAAAAGCGGGATTTTCCTCAACGGTGTTTCGATCAATTCCCAGATACTTTCAAGTTTCATCGCCGGAGCGTCCATAACGACAGGCCAACCTCTCTGTATCGCTCCCTACCAAAGCGACGGCGGTATTAAGCTCGATACGACCGCGACCGGCACAACGAACTCGGCCAGCATTTCAGTCGCAAACAACACAAACCGAATGCTCATTGTATTCGTGGAAGTCCCCACCAACGGCGCATCAATCACGAGTGTGACGTACAACGCGATAGCCATGACCCAGATTGATGCGGGTACAGAATATGCCGGAGCACAACCGATTGCATCCTTCATACTTCCCGCTCCCGCAACAGGATCGAACACGCTCTCTATCACCCCGACCTCCGGCACTGCGAAATGGACTGCCTATTCAATCTATAACGCGGCGCAGAGCACCACACCGGATGCGCATAACAAGGCGCAGAACTCGACCGCAAACCTGACGTGCTCTGTCACCACCGTCGCCAATGGCGCTATCGTATTCAGTGGCTATGGCTCCTGGACCGGATCAGGAACGGGTCTCTATGAAAATGCATTGAGTGCAGGAGCACCCGACGTAAACTCCGCCGATAGTAGCCCGGTCTTCCCCGCAGGCACTTCCATATCCACTACAATAAATACGAATGGCTCTACGGTTGGCTGTATCTTAATGGTTTCAATCGCTCCCATCACGACGCCCTCATACAGAGCATTCCCTACAAGCACCTCCAATTCCACGAACCAGTTTTACGACAAATATACCGGCTACATCGGCATCGCCCAAAGCTCTGCATCGGCTGGGGGAAGTGTCACCGTTGCAACTGGGGGTGTAGATCAGAATCAATCTGGGCTATCCCCTGGCGCACACTACTATCTCGCGGACAGCTCCGGCACATTCTCAAAGTCAGCCGGCACAAACACTCGCAAGGCCGGTATTGCAGTTGATACAACGCAGATGCTCATAACGAACATCTGGTAAAATATCTGTATGCCAACCATAAAACTTCTCATCGTATCGAATGGATGCAACTGGCAATCGTGGCCCCAAAAAATCACCGATCTCATGGCATTCTTTAAGAGCGCGTGCAACCTCCAAATTACTCTCCAACAAACATCTTTCGCCAACGTCCCGTTTCTCACCTTCACCCCGACGCTAACCCAGTATGAAAACTATCCAGCGGGCGCAAAAGTCATGGACGTCGATCAGACATGGTACCAACAAAACGTCGTTCCGCTCGCAAAGGGATATGACATTGTGTTATTCACACTCCCCCTCTCGACATGGCCGTTGAATGATATAGTGAGGGGAGTAACACAGCTTGCCACAAAGAACCCTGTGCAGATTCAAGTCGCCGCAGATGAGAATGAAGCAGTCTATGTCAACAATCAGAGACTTTTTGACTTATTCGAGCACTACGCCGAGCACGAGATCATGCACGCCCTCTTTGCCCTCTCAAAGGCTACCGACACAACGCACTATTGGGACTTCGCAAAAGGCAATCTCGCCGGCGCTCTAGCCGATCTGCACCTCACAGCGAACCTTCCCACGCAAACCCTCTTCCAGTATTTATTCGCCAAATTATCAGCCTTATTAGAAAAGATTAAACAACTAAGAACTATGCCAGAAAACACCACACCACCCGAGCAAAATGCCCCCGTAGACCAAAACAAGCCAGTTGTACCCCCTGCCGCAAAACCTGCCAGCAGAATCCATTTATGGTCTCTCGCCGTCGCCGTTCAGGAAGGAGCGAAAAAAGGACTTAACAATCCGGGAAACCTAAAAGTCAGCACGCTCACAAAGTCTTGGGGCGCGACAAACGGATTCCAAGCTACCGATGGCGGATGGATCGCCGCTTTTCCCACGATTGAAACCGGTGAGACCGCGTTGGAGAACTTCCTCACACTCGGGGCCGAGAATGAACTCCTCGCATTCCACGAAGCCCGCACACTCCTCGCATTTAGCAACGTCTATGCGGGCAATCCGCCCGCGGAGTACCCACAAGCCATTGCAAGGGCTTTGGGTGTCTCGGTCGAGATCGACGTGAGCGAGTTACTCTAAAAACTAACCTATATGTATACAGCAGAAATACCAGCAGTCGTCACCGTCATCGGCACCGTCTTTTCATTCCTCGGCGTTACCGGAATTGACGCCAGCGTCATCAGCGGCGCGGTCAGCGGCGTGATCTCCATCGTGACCCTTGGGATGGCGTTGTGGGCGTGGTACAACCACCGCCAGACGCTTAATTCGACCAACTAGAGATCGCGTGCGCGACACCCATCAAGGCGCTTTTACGCGCCTTTTTGGTTTTTGTTTATATTTGGACTCAAAACATCCACGCTCCGCGATTTTTCAAATCTCAATCTCGCTCTTCGTTCCATTATGCCCGTAAAAATCGTAAGTACAAACATCGCTATTGTTATGTATGCCCAGATCATTTGCGCTTCTCTATCCGAAATTCGCCCTATCTTGTCCGAGATAGACCACAAACCCAGTCCTATGAATGCAGGGCCATAGTTGATTGTCAGCAAAAAGAATAGAAACCATCCCAAAAATAGCCATCGAATTTTTCTACGCACTCTCCATACTCGTTTGGCATCTTCTTGCGCCGACGTTCGGGCAATTGTCATTTAGTATTCCTCTTTCTCAAAGAAAAACAGCGTGCGACTTGGACATCCCACATCTTGCCACAGAAAAGCTACGCCTGTTTGATGATCTCGTCCATGAGAAATTCGGATTTTCGGTCTTGCGCCGCTGATAAATGCAACGCCCCTCTTTATCCCTCATACCCCAATGCGGGTAGATTGCTTCTCACTTTGTATCCTAGAGAGAATGATAATCATGGTATCCCTCAAATCCTTTTTATCAATTCTGTGAAGTGTTTTTTATCAACGCGCGGCTTCAAAAACATTTCGTTCATTCATGCACTGATGAGGTCGGCCGTTGATAGGGGCGAGATCAGAGCGGCCAATTTGCATCAATACACGAATGTTGCGGCCCAAGTTGGAAAGATGTGCCGATAGCTTTTTCTAGGAGTATGAAAGAACGACAACGCAAAAAGCCACTATTGCTAGTGGCTCTTTACGGTACGTGGTGAACGACGAACGGACAACGAAACCTCGCGGCTCGTTCGCTGTTCATCACTATGTACAGTATACATGTCGTTCACCATTACGCAACTATAGCTTGGGGATATCCATTAGGTTTTAATGAAATTGGGGATAATGAGTGGATAACTACAAATTATCTAGTATCTAAGCCATCTAGTATGTGGACAACTCACTACATGCACTCTGGTATCGTAATTTCACTACCAGCTCCATCTCTTGCAAACTTCATCAAGATGTTCTTCACATCCTTGATAGTCGCTTTCGGTTCTGATTTAGATAATTCCTCATCCATTCCACCCACTGTACAAGAAGTCTTAAGCGGCCAACCATTGCAATCCCAGTATTTGCAAGTATTTCCTGACAACACCGCACAAGGCTCGCCATGTCATCTTTCGGTTTGGACAATATCACCTCATCCCACTTGCTCTTCGCGTAGTCCATCCACGGCGGCCCGTAGTATGTAGCAACAGGAATGAGCAGCAGTCCAAAAACAATCAATCCAAAAACTCTCCACTGACCGAACGAAAAATGCAACCCATCGTCCTTGCCGTATGTCCAATTTGGCTCCTGGTATGAAGATTTGTAAGAGGACTGCGACTGTGATTTTGGACCTCCCAATATCTCATCGGCAGCATGGTCCGTTTTTGCCGAGTATTGAGGTCCCCTGTAGGATGGCGGTGGCTCCCCTGCTATTGATTGCGGGGCGACACGCTCGCTCGCTCGTGTAATCGCATCGCCGATCCGGTCAAAATGCCGTGCGGTCGAACGCTCGTTGACATAAAACATGGCGGTCATCGAACAAAGCGACCACAGGGCAATGCCTGGCAACAAGAAAAATAACATCGCAGGAAACGCCGCCAGCCACAGAATCAGAACCACCGCAAACTCGACGTACCGCTTCATCGCCAACAGCGCAATCGGTGGTAAAAGAATAGCTAGCAGGATCATGGGTTCCCCCTTCGATCTCCCCACACAAAAACCGACCATATTTCAGATCGGTTTTCTTGTAAAGATCACTGCGCAAGACGGTCATAGGGGACTTCCCTTGTCCTGCTGTTTTCGTAGACGCGCATGACGATTATGCAGATGCGCCGCACAACGCGCCACGCGCCGAGCAATGCAAGAGCTTTTACCATGTTGGCATCCTCCACATTATCCCGATGTCGTGCAACCATACTACGGCGGATGTGAGTACGAACACGGCGGCGATAATTGCAAAGAACATGCCGTCGTGGGTCTTGGTCGGTATTTTCACAGCCTTTTTGAAATGCGCATAATCATGATATTTCATTTTCTTCTCCTCAAAGAGCATAGAGTTACTGACGGACTTTGGCAGGGGCTCGCGTATCGAGTTGCAAGTACCCACCAGAACCAATCATTTGACGGAACTTCTCGGGGAGGCTTTAGCTTGAATTGTGAAAAGCTGAACGGGGCTTTCGCCCACTCCCCCAAGAACCAATCAAAGAACTTCTGACGGACTTTTCTCGGAACATTCGAGGCTTATGGTGTCAAGCAAGTACATTGCAATATGCTTGTGCCCTCGAATTATCCCCAAGAACGATAAAGAGAAGACTGGAAAGGGAGGAGGTAGATTATTTCATTCTCGTCGGGAGACGGCTAACGCGCCTTGGCCGAACCTCTCTCCTTTTCAATCTTCCTGTATGTCAAAGAGCTACTTTATTTTACCATCTGCCACCATATTCAGTAGGCCTACTTCAACGATGCTCGCTCACAGAGTATCGCCGCACTTTTGCGATCTTCAAAACCCTCTTATAAAGTGACGGCGTTATGCGCGCCGAAATACGAACATTTCTTATTTCTTTCATACAGCGAGTGTAGCATACCTAGTCTGATTATGTATAGGGACTTATCCACAGTTTGAAGATAGTGGCACTTGACCGCATACCTTTTGAAGTATAGACCAGTAAATAGAAGATAGATCACCGGCTGGGCAGTTCCGACTTCCTTACCCGACAGATCACATATCTTTAGTCCTCTTGAAATGAGGACGACAGACTTGTCCCTTTTGCTCTTTTACAAACAAGATTTTCTTGGTAGAATAGACGTATTAATAGCTTTGTCTTCAGTGTCGAAGCTCTACTGACAAGGCGGAGCTTCGACACTGCTACCAGAAATGAAACGATGTTCAAAATGTGGGGAGGAAAAAGAAGTAGAGTTGTTTAGCTTCAAAAATGTTCAACAAGGTAAACGTCACTCTCATTGCAAATCCTGTGTAAAGAATGGATGGATGAGAATGATGCTCGATCCAGCTATATACGAAAAAATAATGATAAGTGGTCGTAGAGCGAAAGCGGCCTATGCAAAGAGGAACCCCGATAAAGTCAGGGGATACCAGAAAAAACATTATTTGAAAATTGGACACAAGCCTTTGCGAAAGCGATTTGAGATTTTACGTAAGTTCAACTTCAAATGTGTTTATTGCGGAGCAACTTCTGACACAACTACCCTTCACATCGATCATTTCATCCCAACCTCTAAGGGAGGAACAAACGTAGAAGAAAATCTTGTAGTGGCTTGTCGCGAGTGCAATTTAGGAAAATCTGATATCCTCCTAAATTAACACCGACAAGTCGCGTATGCGCGGGGCAGAAGGCCGAGCCACGTTCTTTGAGTAAGTGTGCGGACTGCTGGAAGTGCCATTTTGTAAAAAGTGGATAGAGCGTGTAACGACACCTTTCCTAAATGCGCGGTCTTGGTTAAGGTGGTGAGCCTCCCAAGCGTAAGGAGCAAATCACATCCGCCGCGCACATGGAAGAAAAGACGAGCCCTGACTTCCAGCCGCCTGCACATTTTCTCAAAAAGCATTACAAGCTCAATTATAAAAGTATGAAAAATCACATCATTGATCTCAGAAAGAAAGAGCCCGAGTACAACCTACCTTCGCACACATCGAAGTCATTGTCGGAGAGTTTCTCGCTATCAGCTTTGTATTCGGTGTCATCCTTTTGTGGATGGTTGCCCTCAATTAGTATGGAACCAACTACAAAAGAAGAATTGATGGAGGGTGTGTTAAAGCAATACAAGCTCTCCATGATCTCAATCGAGGTCGCATTATCACAAATTAAATCTCTTGCTATCGACAGTCGGATCGGATGGGAGAGACAACAAAATGTATGAATTACAAATACACGGATGAAAAAGGGGAGCACCTGCACACATTGAATGGACAGCCGCTTCTTGGAACATCAACGGTAGTCGGCATTCTCGCAAAGCCCCTCACGTGGTGGGCATCAGGTATGGCACTCGAACGGTTTGGATGGACGAATTCAAAACTCATCCCAAAAGAGGAAGGTATCAAGATCGCCGCCAAGGCTCGCAAATTTTTCTTCATCAACAATGAAGAATACTACAAGTGGCTTCAAGAGTGCTACCGTGCTCACAATGATACGAAAAACAAGGCGGCATCCGAGGGGACGGACATGCACGCGGAGCTTGAGAAATACGTCAAGATCATGCTCGCCGACCAAGACGGAAAACCGCACCGCTTGAACGGTTACGACCACGATGCAGTACGCATCTTCGCGGAGTGGGCCATCGCGAATGTCAAACAATTTATTTGGAGCGAGGCTAATTGCTACAGCGAGACATTGTGGGTAGGTGGCATATCAGACGTCGGGTGTATCCTCAAAGACGGCAAGACCGCGATCATCGACTTCAAATCGAGCAAAGAGGCGTACTTTTCGCAGTTCGTGCAGATTGCCGGTTACGCGCAACAGATCGAGGAGAATGGATTGTATACTGCCGACGGTGAGAGAACGGGACTACCACAAAAAATTGACGCGCTCATTGTTTTCCCCTTTGGCGGTGGTGTTCCGGTTACAGAATACGCAGTCGAAGACTACCGCGAGCATTCCTATCCGCAATCTGCCTTTATAAGCTAAACCAATCATACGAACGATCATAAAACAAAACGAAACTGTATCTCATTAAACGCTTAAATTAAATTGCTTATGTTGTCAAAAGAAGAAATCATGCGCATCGTCGGCCAGCGCGCCAGTCAGCGCCACCAACTTACAAGCTCAACGAAGTCACCATGTCCGGCGACGACGGATCGTTCCGCATGCGTCAAGTGCTTTCCGAGAAAGGTGAAGACGGACGCTACCCGACAAAAGACCTCGGCAAGGAATTGAACGGCGTCATTCTCAAAATGCGCTGGCAATTCTTCCGCTGAGGAAGAGACACAGTCGCTTTCGTCTACCGATTTACGATAACAAAAACACCGATCAAATTACGGTGTTCCCGAGCAAGGAAAAGGGCTTGGCGTTTGCGATGAAGGAAAAGTACGGGCTCTCAACCCAACGCGTCGTGTACCTTTACATGCCATCCGAAAAGCAAGTTGTCCGCCTTATCGTCAAAGCCTCAGCGCTCTCGGGTGATAAAAACCCGAACAAGGAGATGGGACTGTTCGGTTTACATCGACGATCTCAATTCGACGGAATCGCTCGTACACCAATTCATCACGACAGCTACAGGCGTTCACCGAGCCGATCCGAAAGGCAATAAGCGCAAAGACTATGTTGCCATGACATTCAAGGTCGGTCGCGTTCTCACAGATACAGAGCAAAGCAAGATTGATAGTCTCATCGAGGAAGTGCATGAAAAGACGACCGGCGCAAAGCCGAACATCAAAGACGCTTCCAGACTCTGCTATCGAGGCGTTGGACGCGGTGGTTGACGACATAAACCCTGACGACATCCCTTTCTGATCTATGTTGAAGTTGCCAGCGTATTTCACGGGGTTTGCCAGCAAAGCGGACGGCAGTGCGTCGCTCCGCTTTGCCACGCAAGAAATATCTGCGGGGACGTTTGCCGACCTGAAACACGTTCACAATGCGTTCGGCTGGCTGTTATTTTCGGAAACCGACATCGACGAAACCGACGTACCGGACAATCTGCCGGACGACGAACGCAAAAGTCCGGCCCAACGCCTCCGATCTGTCCTCTATGTGCTATGGAAGCAAAAGGGGAATGCGACAGACTTTAATAGCTACTATCGAGGCCAGATTGAGAAAATCATTGAGCATCTTAAAAACAAGATTGATTGAGCATGGAACACATCACCCCAACACTCCCCAAACCGACACCGACCACCGCCCGCACAGAACGCGAGGAGCAAGAGTACAGCACTTTCTTGATCGTATCAATCCGGGCCGCGAAGCGATGCATCTGAAGCCATTCACCCATGCTCGCTTCAATAAGCTCGTCGAAGGTTGGGGGGAGAAGCGGGATTTGTACTGGCTGTATAATGAATGTTCCCGAGCTAACAATTTCAGTAAGATGTTCTGGTATAAAGTAAAACAGTCGAAACAAGACAAATGATATATGGGAATCGAACTCAAAGTGTTTGGAGTGTAAAAAGTCCTTTATAATCAAGCCTTCTTACTACAGAAAGAATGTTCGCAGGTGCTCGCTTAAATGTGCATACAAAGCAAGGAAGGGACGTCTAAAGACCGAGGAACATAAAAAGAAGATCGCATTAGCGCATATTGGTATGAAGGGAACTCCCCACACTGAAAAAGCACGGATGGAGATGAGCATCGCTCGTAAAGGAAAGTATCCGCTCCGTGGGAAAACGCTAAAAGAAATGCAGATCATAAGAGAAAAAATAAGCAAGTCTCAATTTGGTAGGGTTTACCCACACAGGCAAGGAAAAAATAGTCACCTTTGGCGTGGTGGGGTGAGTAGCAGAAATCATCTTGAACGATCGAGTAGCAAATATAGAATTTGGAGGAAAAGTGTTTTTGAGCGTGATAATTATACTTGTCAAATATGTGGTATCCGAGGTGGTGTGCTCCAAGCGGATCACATCATGCCATTTGCTCTCTACATCGACCTTAGATATAAATTATCAAATGGTAGAACTCTGTGTGTTACATGCCACAAAGCAACAGATTCTTACATGAATAGGGGAAGGTGGCAGGTGAAACGATCAAAAGAAAATGTATGACACACG
>CAVOTD010000101.1:0-15877 GCA_963698995.1 uncultured Alphaproteobacteria bacterium
TAGCCGGAAATGACCCAGCCTGTGTGGAAACCCAGTCACTGCACCCGAATGAAAAATATTTGGAAAGTAATGGTCCGGCTCACGAATCATGATTGCTAGACCAGCGGCACATCAGATCAAATATTACGTGCTGGCGGTGTCTGAGTGGGTTTTCACACGGGCTGGACCCATAAGAGACATCAGTGGAACGCGACGATCACCACGTCGGCGATGTCGAGTGCGCTTGGCATGAGGCCGAGCGCCTCGAATTTCATTGGCTGGTCGGACCGACCGGGGCCCTTGGAGAGGCAGAAAAGCGAGTAGGCGGACGGCGCTTCGTCACGACAGGGGCCCTTTTTTGACGAGGGCGAGGATGAGCCGCTCCACTACGGCTGGCACAGGCGAGGCTGTAGGCGGTGATCGCGGGGTGCGGCGAGCGGAGGCGACGGCTGATCGCGAACGGCAGCACGATCGGGAACGGCACTCGCTATTGGCGCGTGTGACTAAGGCTAACCCGTCGGGATGCGATGCCGCCACGATACCCTGCTCGCCGGCGGCGGAGTCGTGCCGGCCTGGTCCTCCCGAGATCCTTCCCTGCCGCTCAGCGCGGTGCGACCGTCAAACCGTACCCGATACCACGGTATGTCTCGATGCGGTATCGCGACCCAACCAGCGCCCGGCGCAACCGGCGAATGTGCTCGCGAAGACCCGACGCGGTGATTGCCTCGACCAGGAAGCCGGTAGCTCACCGGGGACCCGCGTGCGGCGTAGAGCACCTCGAAAAGCGCCCATCCGGTCCGGGAGAGCACCCGGCGCTTGCCCCCCGCGACGAGTTCATGGCGCCGCCGATCCACATCCGGTTCCGCATCGAGCGCGTTTGCCAACGCGATTTCGGTCTTGCACCGCTCGCAGAGGACGGCGGGACGGCGACCGATGTTCTTTGCCGCACTCATGATGGCCGCGTTGCTCCAGCCCGGGGGGAGTTCCTCCTGCGTTTCCTGGACCCTCGCCGCCGCGCGCACGAGATCGCAGAACTCCGACCACTTCACGTTCCGTCCCGGGGTGCGGCCGGTGCGGATGACCGCTTGGATCGCCCGCTCGCGTTGCGCGGCGCGCGCCATCATGGGGTCGGCGCCCGAAAGAAGCCTCTCGGCTGCTGTCAGGCGGCGGGCATTGCCAACGGCCGGCCGTTCGAGAAACCGGTGAAGCGCGGCATCTTCGTATGGCTCGGTAGAGGCCGGCAGATGCTCGTCGGGCGCAATGGAATTTGAGGCGGTTTTGCTCCGAAGAAATAGCCGGCAGCGACCAAGCAAACCGCAGCCACGCAGCTTGCGATCACGTCACTGTTCCAAAGGTCGACCGAGTATCCAAACGCCGCCGGACCGACGAGCGGCCCGAGCACGGAACTCGTGTAGTGCAGGCCTGTCACTGCAGCCAGATTTGGGCCCGCGAAATAGTCGGCGACGACTGCCGGCCGCAGCGCAATGGTCGCTCCGTAACAGACACCATAGGCGAACGCAAAAAGGGCCAGGGTGACGAAGCCCGCCCTGACTGTCCAAGTCAGAAACAGCATGCCCAGTGCAATATGGAGCACGCCCAAGGTACGCTTGCGTCCAAGCCGGTCCGCAGCATGACCGAGGATTAGCCGGCCGGCGAGAGAGCCGAAGCCGAGGATCGAGATCAACCATGCGGCGTCCCGCGGAGCCACGCCTGCGCGAACGGCGTGAGCGGTCATATGGACAACCGGCACGAGAAGCACGAGAGACGACAGAAACCCGGCTATGTAAAGCCACCGGAAGCTCGGCTCGCGGATGAGCTCGCGAAGAGAGCCCAAGGGCCTTTGCAACGAAAATGTCGTTGGCAGCTCGGGGGGACGCCGAATCCAATTCGAAACCACGAAGCCGAAGCCGGCAACCCCGAGCCCGATCACGATGAGGGCCACCCTCCAACCCTCGCTGTCGATCAACCATCTCGCGAGCAGCGGCATCAAGAGCGTACCGAGCCCGGTACCCGACAAGGCGATTCCCGAAGCGACCCCGCGATTGCGGTCGAACCAGGGTTGCACGGCGGCAACCGCGGGCGTGTAGCAGACCGCCAAACCGAGGCCAAAGCCCAGCCCGAGCGTGATATCGGCTTCCCAAACCCTCCCGACCGCGCCTGCTGCAACGAGAGATCCGCCGGCGAGCAACGCGCCTGCGCCGGCTACCCGGTGTGTGCCGATCCGATCGGCCAGCGCGCCCGAGAAGAGACCACCGGCATAAAGGAGAGCCATCGCACAGCCAAAGATGAACGAGATGGACCCCGAGCCTGCCTGGAGCTCGCGTCCCAGGTCCGAGGCGAAAGTCGAGAAAGAGAAGGCCGTGCCCATGACCAGGAACACCAGGCAGAACACGGCTGCGACGACGAGGGGTCCCGAGGTCGTCGACAACACGTCGCGTCTTCGATAGGCGGTCGCCCCAACCTCACACGACGGGTTCTGCGCAGCGGCATCGATCGCAGCCTTCACTTGGCCGGGCTGCGCATTATTTCCTGCCTTCTTCGTCCTCATCGGCACATCCTCCGAAAATGACGCGCCAAAAAGGACGACTGTCTTCCGAGTTGCTGGGCACCTTCGGCCGGTCGGTCGTTGTGGACGTTCCTCCCTCCGGTGATCAGCCGAGATTCCCAGATCATCGGCTAACCCAGGTCCGATCTCTGCGCCGCTCGTCCGCGCGCGTCTGTCTGTCAGCTCAGATGTGTCGGGCTCGCCGCCCGTTCTGCTAAAAAAGTCCGCCGTTTATCAGGAAATTCCGAGAATCTGTTAACCAACACCAGTGCTAGCCCAGGTGACTATTGCAGAAACCGTTATAGTGGTTTAGAGGAAACATAATAATAATAGGTTTCGTCTTGTTCTATCGTAAGGATAGAATATAGAGTGGGGACATCTAACATTTGGGAATACCGCGTAACGGACGAAGAATTGGGGGCCTTCGCCCGTCGGTGGGAGGCTACGGTGAGATCGATCAGGCGCCAGCATTTGAGGCATGACCTGATCGACTTTGCATCGAGCGAACCCGCCGGTGGGTTCACATGCAACGAACATTTGCGGGTCGGACCGGTCACGCTCACTCACTGCACTTCTCGCCCTGTCGAAGGCAAGTATCTCGCCTCCTCTCAGGTAATAGTGGCAATACACGAGGGCAAAGCGTTTGAAATGAGCTGGCGCGGGGCTGAGAGTGACCACACACAATCGATCATCGTCACGCATGGCCATATCTCATGTCGGCGACGCGCGTCTTCCACTTTGGGTCCGCTATAGCGCCTCGCCTTCATTCTTTGCGCTCGCACTCGATGAAGCCTTCGTTACGGAGATCTCGCAGAAAGCCTTCGACCAGGCGGATGATTTCGCGATCCGGACCTCGATCGGCGTCCAAGACCCGGTGATCACGCGGCTCGGCACGCTCGGACGGCGCGAACTCAGCGAAGGAGGTCCGGGCAGACGCCTTTATCTGGAGGGGCTCGCCGCCATGTTGACCGTGCATCTGCTGCGCAGCTACGGCTCACCGCAGCGTTCGGCGATCCCTCACAGAGGCGGGCTGGCCCCTCGACAGATGCGGCGTGTCCTTGATTACATCGACGCGCAGCTGACAGCTGAGCTCGGGCTCGTCGAACTCGCCGCGATTGCCGGACTGAGCCCCCATCACTTTGTGGAGGCGTTCAAAATCTCGGTTGGCAAGCCGCCACACCAATTTGTCATGGAAAGGCGGGTCCAGCGCGCACTGGAGCTCCTGCGCGACGGCGACCGCACGATCGCCGAGATCGCACACGCCGCCGGGTTCTCGAGCCAGAGCCATCTGACAGCGAACTTTCGGCGGGTGACCGGGCTCACTCCGGGCCGCTTCCGGCGCTCGCTCAGTTGATTAGAGATGGCGTAGTCGATAGCTCAGAAAGGCAGTCGTCGAGCAGGAACGCGAGGCCGAGGTCGAGGCGCTTCGTCACCGATGCTTCGACGCAATGTCGGGAAGTGGCACCAAGTGTAACTGCCTGGGCGCACACCGCATTTCCGGAGCTGAGGGCACACCGGTCGTACCATCAACTTGGCAAGGATAGCCGCCCGTGACCTTAAGCTGCCCTTCACGACAGTCTTCGCGATCGGCCATAATGGGTGGATGCTGTTAAAACTCTGTTGGCGGGCCTTTTTGGGCTTCACGAAAGATTTCCAGCCAAGCCTGTGTTGTTAAGTAATCGAAATCTGCCAATTTGGAAAAAAAGCTCAAAGTATTGCCGTGTCGGACCAATCCAGGAGTTTTTCAACAGTATCGGTGGAGAGCGATTTGGGTGACTCTGGAAAAGATGTAAGCTCCCGTTCACGCAAAGGTTGGGCACGAGCCGATGGGAGCGGAGATTGAGGATGCCATTGCGTTTCCAACGGCGTATTAGAATTTCAAGCGGAATATCTCTTAATTTGAATAAGAAAAGTGTAAGTGCATCTTTTGGCCAACGGGGTGCTCGCTTCACTGTCGGGCCAAAGGGAAGACGTACTACTGTCGGTTTTCCTGGAACTGGTTTGTACTACACTATTTTCCAGAAGCGAAAACCGGGGGTTTTCCTGATCCTTTTAACGGTCGGCATTATCCTCTTGGCAACCATTTTACGAGATTAAGCATCCGTGCTAGGCTCCGTTGGAGCCGTCCGGCGTGGCGGATAGCGGGGCCAGATCGCCACGTGCAAGGTACCCTGAGTGCAGTGACCCGGCCATAGACCAGGATGGGGAGAGGACATGAGCGACGATCAAATCCCGTTTGACCACCCCGAGTTGGTTGCAAACCCGGAGCCCCGCTGCGCTTGCTTGCTTTTGCTGGATACCTCGGGCTCGATGCAAGGTCAGCCGATCGCCGAGCTAAATGCGGGCTTAGTGACCCTCAAAGACGAACTCATGGCCGACGCGATGGCTATACAGCGCGTCGAGATCGGGGTGATCTCATTCGGGCCAGTTCGGGTGCACAGCTGATTTCCAGAGCCCTGACACGTGGACGCCTCCTCACCTGCAATCGAGCGGCGTCACCCCGATGGGGGCCGCCATAGAGCACGGCCTACAGATGCTTGACGCCCGCAAGCAAGTCTATCGTCAGAGCGGGATCACCTATTACCGCCCATGGGTGTTCCTAATAACGGATGGCGGACCTACAGATAGTTGGAGACACGCTGCCGACTTGGTACACGCTGGTGACAATGATGAGCGGAAGAGCTTCTCGTTCTTCGCCGTGGGCGTGCAGGGCGCTAATATGGAGATACTGGCGCAAATTAGCCGGCGTGAACCTCTAAAGCTTGAAGGGCTTCGTTTCCGAGATCTTTTCGCTTGGCTGTCTAGCTCTCTGGGCGGGGTTTCCCGGTCAACGCCCGGCACCCAGGTGCCGCTTGTAAATCCTACCGGCCCGTCCGGTTGGGCAAGTGTCTGATGTCGAGTGGCGGGTAGCCCATACGTCGATAATCGGCACTTCGCACGAGAAGACCGGGCTGCCTTGCCAGGACGTTGGTTGCTGCAGGATCGTCTCCGACCCGGATGGCAGGCACGTTTTGCTCGCCGTCGCATGCGACGGCGCAGGTAGCGCATCCCGCTCGCTCGATGGGGCGACGCTCGTAGTCGATCGGTTCTTGCGAGACTTTAGCGACGCAAGCAGACGCTCAGGGCTCGATGGGATCACTAAGGAGTTCGTCGAGGATTGGCTGTCCCGAGTTCGCTCCGAGATCCGGGATCGGGCGGATACCGACGAATCTGAGCCCCCGAGAATTCGCCTGCACAATACTGGGCGCAGCGGTCGGCTAGGACAGAGCGGCGTTCTTTCAGATCGGCGACGGGGCCATTGTCGTCTCGAACCGGGCGGAGCCCGATGACTACGGGTGGGTCTTCTGGCCCCAGCATGGCGAGTTCGCCAATCAGACGAACTTCATAACTCAGGACAATGCGATCGAAGTATTGGAATTTGAGCTAGAGGAGCGGTGTGTTGACGAGATCGCCGTATTCACCGATGGCATCGAGCGGCTCGTCTTGGATCTGCAGGAGAAGACAGCACACGCGCCATTCTTCCGGACCCTGTTCGGTTGGTTAGTCAAGACGGAGCCGGCGGTGGTCGGTGAGGACATACCAGCATCGGAGGTGGTGAGCCGCTATCTCGGCTCGAAGCAAATCAACGACAGAACGGACGACGACAAGACGCTCATACTCGCGTCCCGCCGCCCGGCTCCAACCACGCAAGACTTGGTCGATGCCGGTTCAGACCAGAGCGAAACCCGCGCTGTTTGATCTAGCCGGGCGTCCGCTGCACCTCGGGTCAGAACTTGGCTCGGGTGGCGAAGGTGCTGTTTACGAACTCCGCGACCGGTCGGATGTGGTCGTCAAGCTCTATCACAAGCCCCTCGACCCAGAGAAATCAGCGAAAATCGCCACCATGGCGAAATTCGGCAATCAGCGGCTGCTCAAGCTCACTGCTTGGCCGAGCGAACCTATACGTGTCGGATCTCGGAGCTGGACCCGTCGGCGGCTTTATCATGCCGAAGATTACAGGGCATAAACAGGCATTCAGCCTTTATAGCCCGAAACTCCGGCCTACAAGAATTCCCAACCGCCAGTTGGCAATTCCTGATCCGGAGCGCCGCGAACGCGGCGCGAGCATTTACGGTTGTTCACGAGAGTGGGCACGTCATTGGCGACGTGAACCACGGTAATCTGTTTGTCGGCGGCAAAGCTACAGTCCGTTTGATTGACTGTGATTCTTATCAGATAACGATAAATGGCTCTCGCTGGTTCTGCGAAGTCGGCACGCCAACGCATCAGCCTCCTGAGCTTCAAAATGTTCGGACCTACAAGGGAGTTGTCCGAACCCCAAACCACGACAATTTTGGGCTCGCCGTCATCATCTTTCAGATGCTTTTTATGGCGCGGCATCCATTTTCCGGTCGATTCCTCGGGACCGGTGAGATGCCGATGGAGCGAGCGATCAGCGAATATCGGTTCGCCTACGGCTCGAATGCCGCCGCCATGCAGATGCAGCCTCCACCGGCAAGTCTTGGTCTGAATGGTGTCACCCGAGATGTGGCACTCCTGTTCGAGCGGGCTTTCTCCAGACAAGGCTCCCAGCCAAATGGCCGACCGCGCGCGGACGAATGGGAGACGGCACTCCGAGGACCTCGAACAACATCTGAAAAAATGCGCGGTTAACCCAGCGCATCAGTTCGTGGATACCCTGAGCAAATGCCCGTGGTGCGAAATCGAGGCAGCTACCGGCGTTCCGCTATTCCAGGTCGCGGTGGTCGGCTCGGCCCAGACTGGTTTCACCATCGCCGCATTCTGGGCGAAGGTAAATTCGGTGCCGAACCCTGGCCCACCCCCTGCGCTCCCCCGTGTCGAGGCCCAGACGGTCACGTTGTCTCCGGCGGCGGTGGAACTCCAACAGGCCACTTGACGGCGCGAAAATCGCATCGGGGTTTCTTGCCCTGATTGGTCGGACCAGCCGTATTCGATTCCTTGAAAAAAGAAATTAAGAAGAAAGCGACAGATGCGCGCAGTCGGTGGCAGAACCTCCAGAACAACTGGAACAGCTATACTAGCGGCAAGGATTTCCAAGATTTATTGTCTGATTTACAGAATTTGCGAGAGCAATATGACGCTTAGCCTCAGAAACGGCTACAGGCACTCCAAACACTAGAGGCCAACCGATACCGACTGCAACTCCACGCTCACCTGGACCGCTGCCGGATTTCGCATGCCCGCATCACGGGTGTTGGGGACGCTAAGAAGGCCACCCTCCAGTCGTACGGCATCGAAACTGCTGCCGATATCGTGGATCACCGCGTATTGGCGGTGCCCGGGGTTCGGTCCGGTACTCCTCGGCAATCTCAAGCGCTGGCGGGACCAGCAGGAAAGGCGGTTCGTATTCGATCCCAACAAAGGGGTCGATCAGGCTGCGAAGAATGCCGTCGAGCGGCAGATCCTAACCGAGAAAATAGACCTCGAACGGAAGCTCAACGAGGGCCTGTCGAAGCTCACCGTCAGCAGCCATCACATCCTGACGCGGCGACGTACGTTGCTGGCCCAGGCCGAGCAGGCCGCACATGATCTCGCTCAGGCCGAGGCCGATCTTCGCGCATCATCAGCCATCTCGCCCATCGTGCCGGGGAAACGCGCCATCGTAGCTCTCGGCGCGATCTCAATTGGCGCTTGATCAATTGCGTCGCACCAGGGCAAGGGGCCACCGCCGTAGCACCACAGCAGATACAGCCGCAGCAGATACAACCGCGTGCAGCTTCACCGGTACCGCCTGTCCGACCGACCTTGCCGCCGCACGTTGAGCGGGACGCGAGTGGCCAGTTGCGTCCGGAGGACGGATATGACTGGTTAGATGGCAATCACGTGAGTGTTCGATGGATGCCGGGAAAGATTTCGCGGCAATACCCTCACGTCATTGCATCTGACACAGAAGGAAAATGGGAACCGGACGATGGGTATGATTGGGCTAGATCCGATCGAATCCAAAGGATAAATCGGTCAGATGGGTACCGGGAACTCGCTTCTAATCGATATCCGAACGTCGTAGCGGCGACAATAGAGGGTCAATGGCGACCGGCAGACGGGTATACCTGGGTTGCTCAATCCACCCCGTTCCGGCGATATGAGAGTCAAACCGGTTCCAGCGCCCGGAAGACCAGATTTTCGAATACGTCCCCGATAACCAGTTTGAGCGAGGACTTGCGGATAGGACTGAGTTGGAGCAGTGGGTTGCCGCTCTGAGCGGTGATTTCCGCCGAGGTGCCGAATGGTGGGCGGGTCGTCGCAGTCTGCCAAACCCAGGCGCATGCAATGGACCGGCCGCGACGAGCCAGGAGTTTGTATTCGGATGCGAAGCTGCAAAGGCGCGGTTGACGCCAATAGATATAAAGCGCAAGTCCGATCCAGAGTATCGTCGAGGCTGGAACAGCTTCACCGGCCTAATAAGGCCGCCATCTGCTCCCGATGTCCAGGGATCTCCGGTGGAGCAAAGTACCGACAAACTCACCACAGGGATTCAGAGGCGGAGACCACCGATCGGCTCAACGCGCAAGAGCTAAAGCGGCTGCAAGGACAATGGGATTGAATGGGATAGGCCGTCATGATCCGGCCTTGATGAACCCACTAGAAATGATCGGTCTCATTCGACTGCGGGAAAGGGATTGGAGACCGCCCCGGCGAACAAGTGGGCTCATGGCAGATTGTGTTGAAAAACTCGGCAAGTAGATTTGGTTAGTAATGTTCGATCATCCCGGTACTTGCAGACATAACAATTATTTAATTGGTGAGCTCCAATCGAAACATTGTTACTTGAAATCGGTTGGGCGCTATTTGCTTCAGAGTTTTTCAACACGATCGGCACATCTCGTCCTTGATCTTGACGTTCCGACTGTCGGCAATGGGGTCCTCACCGGGATCTGGGGAAGATAGCTGCCGCCCGAACGCAAAAACCCCGCCAGGCACGCAGCCGAGCGGGGGTTGTGGTCATGGTATCAGTTGAGTTCCTCATGAGCAGAATGCTCCGACGCCTCGGCCCCACCGGTCCGCAGATCGGCAGGGCGAAGGTGTCAGGCTGCTGTAGCCTCTCCGGCAATGACCTCGGCCATCGTGCGGTGGTCCCGGAAAGCCCAGCTTTCTCCAGCCGGGACATCTCGGGCGCCGGTGGCCGCCTCGACCTGCCGCCAGGCACCATGCGCGGGAAAGCCGATCACGGCATCCCGGACGTGGGCGCAGGCGCCGCAGGTCTTGCAGGTCGCGTCCGAATACGTCGCCGGACAGATCGCTATTCGCCTTCCGGCCGGCGTGTACCGCGGCAGTGAAGCCGTGCGGTCACGCCATTCGCCGATCGTCTCGGCCCACTCGTCGCGCCGTCTCTTGAACCGGTGCCGAACTGCACGGCGCGCATAGGCTCGGGCGAGCACGGTCACGACGGGGGCAATCCCCAGCTCGGCCAGCCTGTCCGCATGCGCGGGGTTGTCGGCCGACAAATTGACCGTGAAGCCGGCCTTGACGGCCGCAGCGATCAGGCGCCGGTTCTCGACAGCGACAGGATCGTCGCCGAGGACGGGCTTGTGGGTGAAGGCGATTACGTTCTTGCCGGTATTGGCAGCGACGAGCTCGTCGAGGAGCGCGCCGTCGATCTTCGGACCGTATCCGGGCAGGTCGCCGGCTTGGGCATAGCGCCACAGACGGCCGGGCCGGAGCGCTGCGATCTTGGCGCAGAACTCCGACCAGGACCCGCCTCGCATGCCGCGGGAAACTCGTTCCAGTGCAGCGCGAGGGCGCCGGTTTCGGCGTAGCAGCCATTCTCGTAGAGCGCGCAGCCAGGCCAGCATGACGCCCGCTCGACAATCGACGCGGGTATGGGGCCGGTCTTCGCGTTCTGCGAAACGGCGATGAAGTGTACTTTCATTGATTTCTCCATCGAGGCGGAAATGCCTCGACGGCTCGGCCCCGCTACACTGCTGCGTAGTGGGGTCGGAAATGAGAAGCTGAGGGGATTGCTCTGACGCCACGAGCCCCCTCAACTGCTGCTGAGGGGGCGTGTGGCTAATCCGGGAGCGTGTTGATATCGTCGATCAACTTGCTGACGGTGTAGTCGAGAAGGATCTCGAACACGCCGCCCCGGCTAAAACCGGTATCTCCCCACAGATCGGACAGTCGAACCAGCACTTGCCGAAGGTTCTGCCGGCAGGTTGTCCGCGTAGGACATGGCTTGAACGAACTTCCATTGCTGCAGACGAGATATCAGCCTCTCTTTCGTAGTCATTAGCTTAATAGTGGCTGATGGCAACGAGGTACTTGAGGACCTTGTCGCTGATGTCAGTCCCTTTCTCGAGCACTTCCTCGGTCGTCGGCCAGTCCTCGTAGCGGATCTCGCTGGTGCCGAGGATATGGCCGCCGCGCCACCGTCCTTTGACGTCTTCGACGCCTTTGAACAGCTTGGCGGCTCTGGCGCGCTCCTTGTCGATGCCGCCCATCTCCGCAGCATTGGCGGGGATGTCACCGCCGCCGCGGCGCTGGGGATGGCAGAGCATGACAAAGAGGCCGCCGGCGACGTCGACGATCTGCTGACGCCACTCTTTGGCGGCTTTCTTCAATATCGGCAGATCACGGTCTTTCGGCGCGAGGGTGACCATGCCGGCCAGGGTTGAGACCTGACCGAACTTGACCGGGTCGATGTATTCGAGCGTGTCGAGATTGACGATTACGCGACGTTGTCCGTCCGAGACCTCTTCCGGCAGAAAGCCATGCCAGTCGCCCGAGCGTGGCGGGCGCTGCACGTCTTCCGGCTTCATGCCGCAGCGTTTGAGGTATTCGAGATCTCTGGCGTCATATCCGTCAGCGATCACGTACTCGGCAACGCCGCAGTTTCCAAAATGCCGGGCCACCGGCTTGACTTGCACGGAGTGGGTACTCGTCCAGCGGTCGATAACTTGACCGTAAGTCTTGGAGCGAGGATCTCCATCCTTGCAGATCTGTTCCTGCTCGAAGTAGCGGACATTGCAGGCGGCTTCGAGAAAGGCGCCGGCCTCGCACGTGATATCAGCGAAGACTGGAGTTGTGCGCCAGTCCTTCTTGGGCTTGCGGTCCTCGACCGGCGTCATAGCGCGGTAGAGCTTCGAAAGCCGTGGGCCTTTCCAGCCCGGGATGTCTCCGTCCTCGGCATAGTCGCCTTGGACGAGCACGCGCTCGCCGGCCCAGCGGCCAATCAGCGGCGACTGCGAACAATCGGCCGGCATATTGCCGCCACGGGCGCAGATCAGCGCAACCATGGCGTTGACGGTGCTGGGGCGGCTAAAGCCTTGTTCGCCTTCCTTGAGGCCACTGTCCATGCCGGCGGGGTTGAGCCCCTCTTCGGCTTCGATGCAGACAGGGTGGTGGTATTGTCCCATAAGGGTTCTCCTTTCAGGAGCGGGATTGCTCCTGACGCCCCAAGCCCCCTCAACTGCTGTTGAAGGGGCGGGCGGCTTATTCGCTGCAGGCTGTCCCGGCGACGACGCGGAGCTGTGCGCGCCTGAGGGCCGCTTTGGCGTCATGCTCGTCGGCGTCGAGCTCGTGCATGTGCCGGGCATAGGCGACGGGGCCGAGGATGTGACGGCTGTCCCGAAGTGCGGCTCGCATTCGGGGAAGGCCATCCAGGAAAGCCTGGGCGGTTTGCGGGCTCATCGGATCCCCGCGGAGTCGGCGCGTACTTTATTGCGTCGCTTGTCGGAGAGGATGACGAGGCAGGCTTCGAGCCGCAGCCAATCGGTCGCGGTGTTCAACCAGGAATGCAATGAAAGAGCGCAAGCCTGGTTGCGGGTTACCGTAGCGGATTGGCTGGGGCTGACATATTGCGCGGCCTCTTCGACGGTGAGCTCGCGGCCGGTGTGCTTGCGCACCTCGGCGAGTTTTATCGGTTTCATCGGGATGTTCCTTTCAGGAGCGTTGCGTGCTCCTGACGCCACCAGCCCCCTCAACTGCTGCTGAGGAGGGCCGACGGTCCTACTTCTTAAGGCTCACGCCAGTATTGGAGGCCTGATCTGATCTTCGAAATGATCTTCAGGACAATACTGTTGAAACCGTGGTGCAGTAGGACAAACGGAAGCATGAGGCTAAACAGAGTGTACATTGAGTTTTCCTGTGGAGCGGGATGCTCTCGACGCCTCGACCCCCACCAACTTCTGTCGGTAGGGGTGAGGCTTGGGTCAGGCTGCCAGTTTCAGCAGCCCGCCCGCGGTGCGTTCGATTTCGAGCCGCGCATCGGTGTTCTTGAACGAACGCGCATGCGCGGTGGCGGCCACGGTGACGTCCCATAGGGTCTCGATCGGCCGACCTTCTTCGGTCTCATGGATGGCCTTGATCGGCGCCACCATGCGCTTCCCGAAGCGGTTGGCGAGGAACTGGTCGAGGTTGGCTTCGACGTGCTTGTTGCGCGCGTCTTCGATCGCCTCGATCACCGGCTTGGCGCTCGCCTGCGAGTATTCCCGCAGCACGGGCGTCACCTCTTCGAGCCACCGGTCCGGCGCGCCTTTGGTGTGGCGGATGCGGATCTCGGTGTACTGGTCTGCGCCCCAGATGATCCGGTTGCAGCAGACGTAGTCGAAGAGGAAGAAGCCGGCCCCGAGCGTGGTCTTGCCCACCTCGGAGTTCCACACGAAGAAACCGCGGGCGAAGCTGCCCGAGCGGCCTGCACGGCGGCCGGGAAGCTCGATGCGGTTCTCCTCGTCGGCGAGGAACACGAACATGTCGCGATCGCTCGCGAACAGGGTCGTGTTGTCCTTGGTGACCGTCACGCGTTGGCCAAACTCACCGGGCACGCGCCATTGGCCGTTGACCCCGTCGCCGAACCGATCGACGAGCAGGTCGACTATGTCGGCATCCCAGACGCGTCCATAGTTCGGGCCATTGACCGCGCGCAGCTCGCTGACGGGGCCGTCCTCGGTCAGGAGGATGCCGACGTCTTCGACGCCGCGGGTGAAGCGCAGATTGTAGTTGAGGCAATCTGCGATCATCGGGGCAGGCATGCTCGTGTCGCGGAAATAGCTGGCCGGCGAATTGCCGGGGCTGGCGAGCGAACATAGCTGCCCGAAGGACCAATGCGTCAGCGCCGCCGTGTCATGGCATCGTCGCCGACCACCATCAAACCGCGGACATCGTCCGGTGTCGGTTCAATGGCGAGTTTGCGACTGCTGATGACCTTTGAATGGCTCTGCTCGCGGACCCGGCGCTTGAATGCCTGCATGTCGATGAGGCTCGTGAAGCGCTGGTCGGGGTCGCGAGATGACCACTGGCGGTGGGCTTGCATCAGGGTAGTCATGAGTTTTAGCTCCTTTCAGGTCAGGAGGGGCGGGGTGCCCTCTCCTGAAGCCTCAGCCCCCACACGCTTCTGCGTGCAGGGGTGAGAGACCGTGCTGGTGGGAGCAGGCGCAGGGATTAAACTCGGCCCGAAGGCGAGCCCCTCTCGTCCGACAGAACTCCGACGGAGGCCGCGCCGAGGACCGCAAGTCTGTTCTTGCTGAGGTTCCCGGCACGATCGCGATGGCCTGACGGCTCCGACGCCACGAGCCCCCTCAACTGCTGCCGAGGGGGCGTGGCGGATTATTCGTCGTCGGTGAATTGCGCCGGGATCTCGAGGCGCGGCCCATATTCGGGCTGGTCTTCCCAGAGGAAGCTGCCGGAATGGATATTGCCGCGCTCTATCTGCTCGATGAGCCCTTCCGGGATCTCTCGAGCGGCATTGATCGTCGTGGCACCTGAGCCGTCTCCGTCCTCCTCGGCGCTTTCCCAGTCATCATTCTCCACCGCCTCTTGGCAGGCGGTCGCGATGTCGGGGGCGTCTATGATGAGGCGCTGGTAGATCGGCAGCAGGTATTGGCGTTCGATGACGAATTTGGGCATTGGGATTTCTCCTGTTGGATGTTTCCAACGCCCCAACCCCCGCCAACTTCTGTCAGCAGGGGTCGAGATTGGTCAGCCGGCCCCGAAGGGCTTCAGCCCGAGCTCGGCGAGGCGTTCCTTGCAGGCGGCCTCGTCGGTGATGTAGTGCACGACGTCGTACTGGGCGCCGGCCACGCCGAAGAGGTGCGCGAGCTGGTAGACCATCAGCCGGATGGCGGGATCCTGGCAGATGCGCTTGGTGTCGGCGTTTTCGTGCTCGCGCATCTCGCGGCAGGCATCGGCGATCGACAGCGCGACGCCGCTCGGGTTGCAGGCGCCGGGATTGATGATCACCAGCGCATCGCGGAAGCGGCTGCCATGGGGGCGTTTTGTTTCGGACATGGAGTGATGTCTCCGTTAAGGAGCGGGGATGCTCCTAACGGCGGCAGCCCGACGCACTTCTGCACGTCGAGCCGGATTAGATTTTTGGGGGGTTTTACTGACACCAAAGGTCCGAAAGGCTGCTACTCTTCGGACCTTCGTGTACTCGAAGTATATAGTAATTCTTATTCACTATTTCAAGTACTCGTTAGAACAAAACTTGTAGAGTACAACAATATTCGATGCTCTTTGAACAAGACTGATCGAGCCCCGATGATGCATCGCCCGAGCGATCTCCGGGCTATGCCGAGGAGATAAGACATGGCCGGCCCAATCACGGTGTTCGGCGGAACCGGCTTCATCGGCCGCCACCTGGTAGCGATGCTTCTTCGAAGTGGCGCGACGGTGCGCCTGGCCGTACGCCATCCCGGCCGTGTTCAGATGACGACTGAATCGCGCCAAGCACCGGAGGCCATCCAAGCCGATGTGCTTGACGACATCGCGGTCGGCGCTGCAATCGCGGGAGCGGATGCCGTCGTCAATCTCGTCGGCATTCTGACCGAGACGACCACACAGACTTATCGCGCCATTCACGTCGAAGGCGCCCGCCGAGTTGCGCTGGCGGCACAGCGCCATGGCGTAATGCGCCTGATCCACTTATCGGCTCTTGGCGCCAGCCCGACATCGCCGGCGATCTCGGACCGGACAAAGGCTGAAGGAGAACAGGCCGTTCGAGAGGTATTCCCGCAGGCAACGATCGTCCGGCCGAGCCTCGTGTTTGGTGAGGATGATCACTTCTTCAGCCAGGTTCGCCGCCATGATCAGGAGCAGTCCCGTCCTGCCGCTGATCGGCGGCGGCGCGACGAAGTTCCAGCCGGTCTTCGTCGGTGACATGACCGCGGGGCTGTTGGAACTCCTCAAGCGCTCCGAAACGGCGGGCAAGACCTACGAGTTTGGGGGACCTCGAGTTTACAGCTTCAAGGTGCTCCTGGAACTGTTGCTGGCTGCGTTGAACCGGCAGCGTGTCCTGATTCCGATCCCGTTTGTACTGGCCGAAATGCAAGCGGGTTTACTTGAGTTGTTCCCAGACCCGCCATTGACCCGTGATCAAGTCAGGCTGCTGAAAACTGA
>CAVOTD010000102.1:0-9072 GCA_963698995.1 uncultured Alphaproteobacteria bacterium
ATAATTTCTCCAATTAAGTTTTCTTTTATTGGAAGGAACAATTTTGATGATTTATTCCCGATATTAAAAAAATTCCCGAATCTACAAGCAAATAATTCATATATCGCTAGACCATAAATTGATAAATATTGGATATCAGGATTTAATTATGAAAATAACGAAATTATTATTAATTGCAGGTTTATCAACTACCTGGGGCCTTAGCGCCATTGCCGCGATATCCCCTAAAGTGGCCGAACAACTAGCTCGCCAGGAAAAAAAGCCAGCGTTAATCGATGCTCGCGATCTAAACTATAAAATCAATCCCGAGATTTTTGTAAAAGGCGAAAAAAACACCTTGAGAATATCGAAATTTGTTTGGTTATCCAACAGGCGATAAAAAGAAGGTTATTTCTGCATTTCACGGCATTAACTTATATCCAGATTATAAAGAAAAAAATATCGCTAATATGATTGTCGAAATTCCCGCGGGACGCCAAGAAAAATGGAGATCAATAAAGAAAAGCCCTATAACCCAATCATGTACGATATTGTCGACAACAAAATCAGAAAAGTGACATACCAAGCCAAAGGCAGCATGCATGCAGGCTATCCCTTTCATTATGGCGCTTTGCCTCAAACATGGGACCAAAAGGGGATGAGGATTGGCGAACACAAAGATATGGTGATAACGATCCGATCGATGTCTTTGATATTTCATCATTTCCCGCTAAACCAGGTATGATTAAACAAGTCTGAAAATTCTCGGTGCCTTCGCTATGATCGATGGTGATGAGACTGACTGGAAGCTAATAGGCATCGATTCAACGACATAAATGCAAAACTATATAGTGATTTAAAAGATATACCAAAAGAGACTCTCAAGACCGTTGAGGATTTCTTAACCAACTATAAAACTCCAGAAGGCAAAGAGCCCAACTCCTTTGCCGAACAAAAACTTTGGAACAGTAAGGAAGCGGTCGAAAATTATCGAAGAAGTCCATGAGCATTGGTATAATTTAGTAAATAGTAATAATACCGTTATAAAGGATTCGCCAGCTCGTTTTCGCGATGAGATCCTTAAGATCAAGCTCTTTGTCGAAGGTATCTTTTGAAATCAAAAAAATGACGTTAGGACTTTTAGGCAACACTTAAGGGAGCAAATAATGGTTGCCTCAAAATTATCGGCGTTTTGACCGGTGGCGGAGACTGCCCTGGGCTTAACCCCGCCATCAAAGCCATGGCAAAAACGGCTATCGAGGCGGGCTATGAGGTCTTAGGTATTAGGGAAGGGTGGAAGGGCATGCTCGATCAGGAACTTGTGCCCATGCCGCTGTCGCTCGATACCATTAGGCATATCGATAGACAGGGTGGGACTATTTTGGGCGCATCACGCACCAATCCTTATAAGCAAAAGGACGGTGCAGAAAGTTCGCGCTCGTATGGAAGAGCTTCAGCTTCACGCTTTGGTCGCCATTGGTGGCGAAGATACTTTGGGGGTTGCAGCCAAGCTTTATGAGGATGAAAAACTCAATATCGTGGGCATCCCCAAAACCATTGATCGCGATCTCTCATATACTGACTACTCACTAGGCTTTGAGAGCGCGCTGCAAGTAATAACCGACAGCGTAGATTCGCTGCGCTCTACTGCTGAATCGCATTCGAGGATCTTTGTTGTTGAAGTGATGGGGCGTCGTGCGGCCATTTAGCGTTGCGAGGAGGCATTAGTTCGGGTGCCTCTATCACCTTGATACCGGAGTGTCCCTTTTCCATCGATCGAGTTTGCGAGCTGCTGCTTTTGCGCAAGCAAAGAGGCGTTCGCTACAGCATTGTATTGATTTCCCGAAGGGGCTTTAGTTTTAGGGCGAAGACATCTCTTTGCTCGATAAAGAGACCGATGCTTTTGGCCATGTGCGCTTGGGCGGGGTGGGCCAGATGCTCGCTGATGAAATAGAAAAACGAGCCAAACTTAAAAGAGATCACGAGCGGTGGTCTTAAGCCATTTGCAAAGAGGCGGCAAGCCGGTGGCTTATGATCGGCGTTTGGGCTTTTATTTTGGAGTAGCTGCGAGTGAAGCGGTTTTTTCAGGGTATTTTGGCAATATGGTAGCTCTAAAAAATGGCCGGCTCATCCTTTCGCCCATCCGCGAAGCTGTTAAAGAACTGAGCACGGTGAATGTCGATTTATTTTTGTATGATAAAGAAAAATATCGGCCTCGTTACAATATTCTAGGTGTGCTGGGCCCCATTCTCGATCCAGCTTTTAGGAGCTAGCGATGAAGATTGCTATCGGTTCTGATCATGCCGGCTTTATTTTAAAAGAAGCCCTGAAGAATTTCATTATTGCAGAAGGGCATCAGGTCTTAGATCTCGGCACCTGCAACGAGAAACCTGTTGACTATCCGGACTTTTCCAAAAAAGTGGCGGATGCTGTGATATCAAAAGACTGCGAACGCGGAATCGTTTTGTGTGGAAGCGGCGTTGGTGCTACCGTTGCTGCCAACAAGGTCAGAGGCATCAGGGCTTCGGTTTGCCACGACACCTACTCAGCCCACCAAGGCGTCGAGCATGATGATATGAACGTTCTGGTTTTAGGTGCCAGAATCATTGGTGTATGCCTTGCTGAAGAAGTGGTGAGAGCGTTTTTAAAAGCGAAGTTTAGCAATGAAGAAAGACATGTAAGAAGGCTAAACAAGATTCTTTTACTTGAGAAAAATTTCATACATTAAATAAGGAATAGCAATGACTAAAAATCCACTAATTGAGCTAGAAAAACTTGGACAATCGATCTGGCTCGATAATATTTCGCGCGAGCTCATCCAAAGCGGAAAGCTGCAAAAATTAATTAAAGACGATCATTTACGAGGAATTACGTCAAACCCAAGCATCTTTGAAAAAGCGATTGGCCAGACGGCCTTTTATGACCAGCAAATAAAGTCATTGGCAGAGCGAGGCATTAAAGATGCCAAAAGCGTTTATGAGAGCTTGGCGATTAAAGATATAGAAGAGGCCGCCGATCTTCTTCGGCCCATCTATGATGCAACGAATGGCGGGGATGGCTTCGTGAGTCTTGAAGTTTCTCCTCATTTGGCTTTTGACACTGCAGGCTCCATCGCTGAAGCAAAGCGTCTTTGGGAGGCGGTCGATAGACCTAATCTCATGATCAAAATACCAGGCACCAAAGAAGGC
This sequence comes from uncultured Alphaproteobacteria bacterium, assembly GCA_963698995.1. GTDB lineage: Bacteria > Pseudomonadota > Alphaproteobacteria > ATCC43930 > CGMCC-115725 > AP-15. Next base: position 3,168 of record CAVOTD010000102.1, read on the forward strand.
ATGCCCGCTATTTCTCAGCTGATCAGTGAAGGAATCAATGTCAACGTCACGCTACTCTTTAGCATTGAGTCCTATCGTGAGGCAGCACTCGCCTATCTTTCCGGGCTGAAACAACGGCTCGATAAAGGGCAGCCCATCAAATCCATTGCAAGTGTCGCAAGCTTCTTCGTAAGCCGCATCGATAGTAAAATCGATGCGAAACTTGAATCGCTGATTAACAAAGCAAATGACAAAGCGCACGATAAACTTGCTTCTTCATTGCTTGGAACAGTAGCCATTGCCAATGCCAAGCTCGCCTACTTGCTCTACGAAGAAATATATCAGAGCGATTTGGCTCAAGAACTTATACGGGAAGGGGCTTCACCACAGCGTTTGCTGTGGGCCAGCACCAGTACGAAAAACAAAAACTACCGCGATGTTCTCTACGTGGAATCCCTGATTGGCCCTCATACCGTTAATACGCTTCCACCAGCTACCCTCGATGCATTTCGCGATCATGGCGAGGCCGCCAACACTATCAAAGATGATATATTTCGGGCCTCACTCATAATGACCGAACTTGGCGGATTGGGCATCGATTTTAGGCAATGTTGTGAAGAGTTGCTCAAAGAAGGGGTGCAGCTCTTTATTGATTCCTTTGATCAACTTCTCGATGCGGTCAAACGAAAACTAACAGCATTGAATGGATAAATCGATGAAAGATAATTGCTTGAACGTTCACATAAGTCCAAAGCATCAGCCACAATGGCAAAAGCTCATCGACGATCTCAATAGAGAAGATGCGGTGCAAAAACTCTTCGCCGAAGATCCAAGTCTCTTTAAAAATCGAAAACCCCTGATGTATGGTTGGCTCAATGCACCGAAAGCGCAGCAAAAAGCGCTTCCTTCCCTACAAAAAATGCAAACCCAAGCTATGCGGCATGGCTTTAGTGCGGTGGTACTTTTGGGGATGGGCGGCTCGAGCATGGCCGCAAGAGTTTTTAAGCAATGCCTAAGCAAAGCCGATGCTTTGCCCTTTGTGGTGCTCGATACCATTCATCCAGCGGCATTAAAAAGACTCGAAGACCACATCGATATCACCAAGACACTCTTCATTGTGGCCAGCAAATCCGGAACCACGCTTGAGCCCAACATACTTTATCATCACTTCAATGACCGACTTACTGAACTCAAGGTGAGTTCTCCAGCATCACATTTTATGGCCATCTCCGATCCCCTAAGCGACCTTGAGAAATTATCGGTAGAACAAGGATTTCTGCAAGGGCCTTTTGGCAATGAGGATATTGGCGGTCGTTATTCGGCACTTTCAGCCTTTGGCATCATGCCAGCACTTTTTATGGGTATTGATGCTGAAAAATTATTGAAAAATGCAATAGATATGGCTGAGCAATGCGCTACTCATCATAATGTCTTTGACAATCCTGGAGCTTTGCTTGGAGCTTTTTTGGGATTTAATGGCCGTATCGATCATAATCTTTTGAACTTTCACTTCTCCGATGAGTTGGCCCCCTTTGGCGCTTGGCTAGAGCAGCTTATCGCTGAATCCTTGGGTAAAGATGGCAAGGGTTTGGTGCCCATCGTCAATCCTTGGAGCCTTGATGTAAAACCACATCGTTCAATGCATTGCTTCATGGGCAAAAGTGGCGATAAAGTCCTTAGTCAAAAAATGTTGGCGCTGAAAAATGAACAAGCGTCATTCGCGTCAGTTGAGATCGACAACCTAATAGACTTAGGTGCTCTAATGTTCATGTGGGAAGTAGCAATCAGTCTGACCGGCGCTATTATCGACGTCAATCCTTTCGATCAGCCCGACGTTGAAAAGAGTAAAGTTGCCGCCCGTGCTTTTATGAACAAGATCTCCACAGAAAGCGCGAGTTCAAATACTTCAAGGGCGCCCATCGCAGTATTTGAGACAAAAGAGCAAAAAAATCCTAGAGAAACCCTCGAGAACTTTGTGCGTTCTTCCAACGCTTGTGCATTTGGTGCCATTTTGTCTTTTTTGGATGAGACTCCGGATATTGAAGAGCTGCTTTTAAAGTTAAGCCAAAGGCTGGGAGAAAAGTTGGCGGTGCCCATGCTGGTACAAAATGGCCCGCGTTATTTACACTCAACGGGGCAGCTTTTTAAGGGCGGAAAAAACGATGGCTGCTTTTTAATGCTGACCGGCCCTTACCATTGTGATTATCCAAGTGAGTTTCCTGGCTTGGGTTTTAAAAATATAGATCTAAGCCAAGCCCTCGGCGATATGGCAGCTATGCAAGAAGCCCAGCGCCGCATTGTGCGCGTGAATCTTTTTGATATTAAAGATGGATTTGCCGAACTATTTAAAATAATCTAAAACGCTTAGGGTCTTGGGAGACAATATTTTATGCAAATCGCAATGATCGGTTTAGGCCGCATGGGACAAAACATGGCCAAACGCCTTATTGAAGGTGGCCATCAAATAGTCGGTTATGACAGTAGTGATGAAGCTCGAAATGAAATGGCCAAAGCTGGCGCAAGTATCGCCAACTCATTGGCCGAAATATCAACCATGCTAAGCGCTCCGCGCGTTGCATGGATCATGGTTCCTCAAGGCGAAGCGCTCGATAGCGTTGTAGCAGAGCTCTCAAAGCATTTTAGCTCGGGCGATATAATTATTGATGGTGGAAACTCCTATTTTCTTGCATCAATTGCGCATCATAAAAAGCTTAAGGAGCAAGGCATTAGCTTTGTTGACATTGGCGTAAGCGGCGGCATTTTTGGCTTAGAGCGAGGCTTTTGCCTGATGGTCGGCGGGGACCACCATATCGCACAATATCTCGAGCCCATCTTTATAACGCTCTCACCAGGCGAAAAAAGCGCGCCTAAAACTCTCGACAGAGTTTCTAACTCTCATGCCGACCAGGGTTTTCTCTACTGCGGCAAATCTGGCTCCGGTCACTATGTAAAAATGATTCACAATGCTATCGAATATGGCATCATGCAATCCTATGCTGAGGGCTTTGAACTACTGCATAATGCCAAGCTCGAAGAGCTCCCCGAAGATCAACGCTATGATTTTGATGTCAAAGATATCGCTGAAGTTTGGCGCCGCGGATCAGTGATAAGCTCTTGGCTCCTGGATCTTTTAGCTAACGCTCTGAATAAAGATGCAGAGCTCAATAGCTTTCTCGGCATCGTTCCAGACTCGGGCGAGGGCCGCTGGGCCTTGATCGAGGCCATTAAGCAGGGAAGCCCAACGCCAAATCTCGCCGATTCATTATTTACGCGCTTTCGATCTCGCCAGAACAAGCCATTTTCCGAACGCGTACTCTCTGCTTTACGCAAAGAATTCGGTGGACACAAAGAAGGCTCAAAGAGCAGCGATTGAGGATATGGCTATGAATGAAGTGAAAAAATGTTATCTGCCCAGCAAAGCAAAAAGCGCGCCACCTTGCGTTTTGGTAATTTTTGGCGCCGGCGGCGATCTTACCAAACGATTATTGATACCAACCATTTGCCACTTAGGCGGCGATGGATTGCTGTCCGATAATTTTCATGTGGTTGGCGTGGGCGGCCACAACTTAGATAATGAAAGCTTTAGAGACTACGTTTTACAGGATATAAAAGATAAAGTCCACAACGAGCGATCTTCACAATATGGACAAACGCTGTGTTCGCGCGTGCATTTCGTCAAAGGCCGTTTCGAGAACGGTGATACCTTCACCACGTTAAAAGAACGTTTGGACGAATTGGCAGCCAAAGAAGGCGCTAGTAAAAATTATATATTTTATTTAGCGACTCCCGCCTCCACCTTTTTACCGGTAATCCAATCATTATACGAAGTGGGCTTACTCGATCAAAGCGAAGGATTTCGGCGCGTAATCATTGAAAAACCCTTCGGACATGATTTGAATTCTGCAATCGAACTCAATAAATCGATACTAGTTAAATTGGCGAAAATCAAGTTTATAGAATCGATCATTACTTAGGCAAAGAAACAGTACAAAATTTGCTCGCCTTTCGTTTTGCCAATGGTATCTTTGAGCCCATTTGGAATCATCATTACATTGATAACATTCAAATTACCGTCGCGGAAACCTTGGGCGTGGGCACACACGGAAATTATTATGAACAAGCGGGTGCGTTAAGAGATATGATTCCCAATCACATATTTCAACTGCTAAGTCTCATTGCCATGGAGCCGCCTATTTCTTTCGAATCGGGCGCAGTGCGCGATGAAAAAGCTAAATTGTTGCGTTCCATTAAATGCTTCACGCCCGAAGACGTAATCACTGATGCAGTAAGGGCCCAATATGGGCCGGGCATAATCGATAAAACCGAAGTCGTAGGCTATTTGGAAGAGGATAAGGTGTCCCCCAACTCCACCACTGAAACGTATGCCGCCTTGAAACTCTTGATCGACAACTGGCGCTGGGCCAAGGTCCCCTTCTATATTCGCACCGGCAAACGCCTTCTGCGCCGTGTTACCGAAATCGCCATTCAGTTTAAGAAGGCGCCCGCCATTATGTTTCAAAAAACCCAAACTCATGAGCTTTCACCCAATCTTTTGGTGATACACATTCAGCCCTCCGAAGGTATCTCTTTGCGCTTTGGCGCCAAAGTTCCCGGGCCTCAGGTACGGATTGGCGATGTGGATATGAGCTTTCAATACCGCGATTACTTTGGGCTAAAGTCAGGCACCGGTTATGAAACCCTGCTCTATGATTGCATGCTCGGCGACAGCACACTTTATCAGCGCGCTGACATGGTTGAGTCAGGCTGGCGCGTGGTGCAGCCCATTCTCGATGTGTGGAGCGCCCTTAAGCACAAAAAACTACCTACCTATGAAGCTGGCTCCGAAGGACCCGAAGAGGCGCGCTTACTTCTAGAACGCGATGGCCATTTCTGGCGCCCCATGGTGGAATAATGAAGCTAATGAACTTTGAGCATGGCGAAGACCTCTTTTCCTGGGCCGCTCACAATTTTATTGAAATGGGCAAAGCCGCATGTGCCGAGAATCCTTTCTTTAACGTGGCCCTCTTGGGCGGCAAAACGGCGCAAAGCTTCTTTGCCAAGCTGCGCGAAGAACCTGGCGCCTCATCGCTCATGGCAAAGACTCGCTTTTTTACGAGCGATGAGCGTGCCGTCGATTTAAAGAGCCCCAATAGCAATGCCGGCAATGCATGGCGAGAGCTCTTGCAACCTCTGGGCGTAAACTCCACTGAATTCTTCCCAATGTTCGATGATAAGCACACGCCGCCTGAGGCCGCATCCATTTATCAACAAAAGCTTATCGAGCTCTTGCCGCACAACACCAATAATATCCCCGTTTTCGATGTCATTTATCTAGGACTCGGCGAAGACGGCCACACCGCCTCACTCTTTCCCCACTCCAAACTCCTAAGCGATCCAAACGATGAGGATTTAGTTAAGGCAAGCGATGATGCTCCATCAGGCTTCGTTCGCATCACGTTCATGCCCTCCCTCATTTTGGCCGCCAAGCACATCGCTATGATGGTTACCGGAGCCAACAAAGCGGGAATCCTCGATGACGTACTCCATGGCCCTCTGATGCCAGAGCAATGGCCCGCCCAATACATCGTGCGGGCAAAGCATCCAAATATTACGCTGTTGACCGCATTTTAAGACTGTAGTATTAAGAGCAGTGTGCTACCCATGGAGAGGTTTTTATGGCCATGTTTGCAAAATGTTTTATAAAGTTTTCGTTGATATTTGGTTGTGTTTTTTTTATTGCTTGTGACAATGGTACTGATGGTGGTGGGAATAAAGGTATAAAAAATTGTCCTGATATAAGTAAAAAAAGTATAGCGGAATATTTGGCTAATATTGCGCTTATTAAACAAACTGCATTTCGATTAGATAATTCTCCAGGACTAATTGATTTTAGAAACCTTAAAAATATAGCCGAAAGTGATGGAAT
>CAVOTD010000103.1:0-4389 GCA_963698995.1 uncultured Alphaproteobacteria bacterium
ACTGTACGCCTATCGGAGACTCCGCCTCGTTGGGCCCGACCCTCGGTTCCGCTCGGGTACAACGAGCCGGTTTGGCCGGCCCGCGCGGCCTAGCGGCGTTTGATGGGGTTCGGCGCGTTGCCGGGCCTGGCCGGCCTCAGACCCTGTGAAATACCAGCATCCGAACCTCGATGCTCTCGCGCGGCAGCATGTCGGCGGGAGCGGTCGGATCCTCGAACGAGGAGTGTGGCGTAAAGCGCGCGGCGCTGGGCAGCGAGTCGTAGGACTTGATCAGGATCGCCTCGTCGGCCCGCATTTCGGGTGCGTAAAACCAGCGGTGCGCCGGGTTGTAGCGGAGATTGTAGGTCTCGCCGGTGCGGTCGCGGTAGACCAGGTCGGAAGCGACAAAATCCTCGAACGCCACGGTGCTGGCGTCGGCAAGGGCGAGCGGCGCATCGCGCAATGGGCCGCGGATCGGGCGCCACACATTGACGATCTCGAAGCGGTGCCTCGACAGCTCGCCAGCCTCCTCGCCCATCAGATCGCATACCCGCTGGGGCCCCGATTTGACCGTGTAGTCATTATGGACCCGGGTCACTGGCTGACGCGGCACGCCCGGCGCGCGGTCGGTTCCGCCCCAGATGCGGCGGCGGATCGTATGGTCGAACACCTGGGCGCGATATCCGCCGGTCACGTCGAGCACGAGCCGGATGCATTCCGGGTAATAGACGCGCTCGACCTCGTCTTCGTCGTAAAAATCGCGCTGCGCGGTGCGCGCTTCGACGAGCGCAATGCCCTGTCGATCAAACTCAAACTGCGCCGCAACCGGCCGCATATCGAAGATCGGCACGCGGTGCGGCTCGGGCTGCCCGTTGCTGCGCGGCATGCCCGGCTCCGGGTCGTAGGTGAGGTTGTAGGGTTTTTCGGCCATTGGGGCGAGGTAGTTCAGCACGCCCTGGACATGCGGCAGCCGCTCGATCGTTTGCGGGTTGAGGCTCATCGTCCTTCCTCATAGAATTTGGGTTTCAGTTGGTGCTCGGCCGCACCGTGCTCAAGTCCCAATCGTTGGCCGGCCCAGTACGAAGTGTTCCGTCCAGCCGGCAAAACGAGCCGCGAATGCATCGACTCTTCCCACAGCGAGGCCCCGCACCGCGTCAGAATTTGGCGATTTGCCGGACGCGGCAGCGGCTGGCAGCCTAGGGCGATGGTCCGATCCCCACTGAAAGGCCGCTGACGAACGGCTCGTTCCAAAGTCCCGCTCGCGGTTCTTGCCGCCCCTGAATTTGCTTCGCCTGGCGTTCGCTGAACGATCGGCAGATAAAATCATAGAACTCGCGCTCGCTGGCGTTGATTGTATTGAGGAGCCCGACAGCTTGGCTGAATTCCGACGAATGAGCTGCGCGCAAAGCCGGATGGTTGGCGTTCAGGCGACCCAATGGATCCGATCGGAACGACAGCCGCTTCCCTATGAGCCGAAGGGCCGCGTTCGAGCTCTCCGATGGCGCCAGAATGACATTTCGCCGCCGTGCAAAGCCGACCGCGGAGTGAAGCATCTCCTGGTCCGAAACCGTGTGGTATGGCTGTCGGTAATCGGTCCCGAAGGTGATCAATTGTAGACAGGCTTCCCGGCGGCCGAGATCCGTCGCAATGTAGTCGGCCAACTTCATCTCCCGCATGGCCTTGGTCGAATCGGTGAACGTGTCGGGATCTTCGGTTTCGCGCCGGCAATGCAGGACACCCGAAAGGAAGCGTTCGGTCGGATGGCGCACCATTCCGATCAGCCAATCATCTTCCGACAAGTGGTGCAGCAAGACAGTCGGCGAAAAATGCAGCCCGATAAGATCGTAGTCGTCGGGCGCCGGCGGGTTTCTCAGATAGGGGTGAATGCTCGGATAATAGACATGGGAGGGGAACGCTCGGGTCAGCGATGCCCACATCGAGGTACCGCCGGTCTTCGGGACGTGAATATAGACAATCTTCGAACGGCGCCGTCGCAATGACGCCGAACGAAGAAAACGGAGCAATGGCCGGCAGTGAACAATAGCGGCACTGCGCCGCATATCGTTCCCGATTTTTTGTGAGCGACTGAGCACAATGAAGACCTCGTTGGCAAAAATCCACTGCCAATGGTCGGCGATCTCGCGCAGCTCGGCTTTTGCGATGCTCGTCAGCTTGGCCTTGTGCAGGACGAGGATCGTGCAGCCACCGATCTCGATCTGGTCGTCGTAAAGCACAGTATGACAAGGAAATGCCGGCCAGGCGCCACGGGGTGCCAGAATCAAGTCCGTATCATTGACCAGTGGACGCAACACGTCATAGACGGTTTGCCAAAACCGATCTTTCATCTGGCCTCCCGTAACGGATGGCTCCGAAATGGGCGGATTGTGGCGATGGCCGAGGTAAAGCGCTGACATCGGTTCAGTGATGCCGGCGTTGGACTTTTACCCCGATGCCGAATGACTTTATCGTTAGGACATTATTCGCAGCCGCGAGCGGCTTTATCCCCGATTTGATCCATGTCGAACCGGTAATTCGCGTTACCCGCGCCGACCGGCATCTAGCTGCCACTGGAATGGTGAGCGCGCGCGGCCTTGTCTCGAAATCAGCGCCCTTGGCAAGCGATCCGGGCGAAGGTGGCAACAATTCGGAGACCGGCCTTGAAGGTGCCGCGGAAGGTCCCGGCGACCTTTGATTTTCCGGCGTTTCGCCGGCGGTACGGCACCGGGATTTCGAGGATCCTCAGTCCGGCGCGCGCCGCCCGCATCTGCATCTCGAGGTTCCAGCCATAGGTCATCTCACGCATGCCGAGACTTTCGAGCGCGGCGGCTCGGATCGCCCGGAACGCGCACATGTCGCTGTAGCGCACCCCATAAACGAGGCCGATCGCGGCGCCGATCGCCCGGCCGGCGAGTGCCTGATGGGTGCCCATGCTCCCCGGCTCCTGGACGCCGCGGGTGCGCGACCCGATCACGAAGTCGAATTTGCCCTCGAGAATCGGCAGCACCAGACCGGGTATCGCCTCGGGCCGGTCGCTACCATCGCCGTCGAGAAAAATCAGGATCTCTGCCCCGCCCTCTACCGCCGCTGCCGCGCCCCTGGCGCAAGCGCGGCCATACCCGCGCCCTTCCTGCGCGAGCACCGTTGCTCCGGCGGCGCGGGCCATCGCCACTGTGCGGTCGCGGCTGCCGCCGTCGACGACAATGACCTGGTCGACCCAGTCGCGCGGCACCGCCGCGACGACCGGCCCGATCGTCCCCTCCTCGTCGAGGACCGGAACGATCGCGGCGGTCCGCAGCCGCCGGTTTTTGGTCAAGAACTCCAGCGGACCCCGCAGGATGCGCAGGCCGTTGGCGGTGTTTCGCTCAACAGCGCGCGGCGGAATTGCCTGGTAGCGCGGCCCGTTCCAGATCTGCCGCAGGCTCTCCTGGGTGGCATCGCCCAATGTGAACCCGTCATAACCGCGCTGTGAAAACGGCGCGATACAGCAGGGGATCGCCCGGCCATGCGCCGTGAAGTACATCAATGTCCAGGGCCGGCGGCACAGCGACCAAGGCTGGTCATCCGCCGCGCGCTTCAGGCTGGTGCCGGGCTCGGTGGCGCCCGAGGCGTTGAAGCGGACGCCAAGCTCGGTCGCCAGCGCGGAGGCCTCCGCCAGCCGCTCCGGCTCATCGCCTTCGAGCCTTTCGAACAATGCGGATTGAGCCCGCGCCATCCCCAGCCCTTCCGGCGGGAAAACCAGGCGTTGAAGATAAACCTCGAAAACGCCGATCCGCTGCGCCAACCGGACGAAATCCGGCAACTGGTCGATGGTTTCCTTAAGCCCAGTCAGCCACAGCGAGACCAATGGCCGCTCGATCCCCTCGGCGCGCTGTAGCGCAGTGAAGGCGCTCACATTGCGGACAATCCGGGTAAACATGTCCTTGCCGCGCACCGCCAGAAACGCACCGGGTTCGGCCGCGTCGAGCGAGACCCGCAACTCGTCAAGACCGGCGGCGATCAGTTCCCGGCCCTTTCGCTCGGTCAGCAGGGTGCCGTTGGTGTTGAACAAGACATAGGCGCCGCGCTCTTTCAGGTGGCGCACCATGCGGGGTAGCGCCTTGACCATCATCGGCTCGCCGACCCCATGCAATACGACCCGCGCGATCTGTGGGAACTGGTCGACGATACTCGTGAACAGTTCCCAGCGCATATCGGCTGCCGGCTCCAGGTCCTCGAAGGTGCGCGGGCAAGTTTCGCAGAGCAGATTGCAGCGATTGGTCGTTTCGAGGTAGAGGCAGACCGGTTCTTGGCCGGCAATCAAAGCTCGGTCGTCGCCGACGGCTTCGAAATAACGCCGCGGATCGGGTCTGGCTGGATCAGGTCTGGCCGGATCGGGTCTAAGTTGCGCGATCGATACCATGCTGTGCTCCG
>CAVOTD010000104.1:0-8543 GCA_963698995.1 uncultured Alphaproteobacteria bacterium
CGCCAACCGTCACGGCGGACGGCTATCGGAAATCCATGGCTGTGCGCCTGCCGAGGATCCCACCTCCATTGTCGGCGTCGGCTCGAATATACCACCCTGACCCGGCTCCATCTCGATATGCCGTCGATGCAGTGCAATCAGCGTGGAGCGATGCCCGATGGAGACGATGGTCGTGTTCGGCAGAACCTCGCTCAGCATGCGGTAGATTTCCGCTTCCAGCTTCTCGTCAAGCGCCGATGTTGCCTCATCGAGGAACAGCCAATCCGGCTTGTCGAGAATAGCCCGCGCGATAGCCAGACGCTGCTGCTCGCCGCCCGAAAGGCGCTGGGGCCAGTTGTCCTCGCTGTCAATCTCGCAGGCCAGCGGTGCGAGACGGGCGAGCTCTAGGGCTTCGCGCACGGCCTTGTCACCGTAGGCCCCCGCGACGGAGGGGTAGGCCACCGCGGTCTTCAACGTGCCCGAGGGTACGTACGGCCGCTGCGGCAACAGCATGACCGTAGCATCGGCGGGCGGTCGATCGTGCCCCGTCCGTAGGGCCAGATCCCGGAGATGGCGCGAAACAAGGTCGACTTGCCGGAGCCGGAGGGGCCGGAGACCAAAGTCGTCGTGCCTGCCTCGATCGTCAGCCGATCGGCACGTACGATCTCGCGCCCATCCGGCAGATACAATACAAGGTCACGCAACACCAGATCGCGTCCGAAATGCTCAGTGCGTTCGATGCGCGGCGGTTTCGTGCCGAGCCCACGCGCCTCGTCGATGGCCGAGCGAAATGTCGTCAGACGTTCGACGACAGCCTTGTAAGACGCCAGCGACTGATAGCGCGCGATAAAGAATGTGAGCGCGGATTCGACCCGGCCAAACGCGCCGGCCGTCTGCGTCATCTGTCCAAGGGTGATCTTCCCGAGGAAGAAGTACGGCGCGACAATGATCTAGGGGATCACCACGTTGGCCTGAAAATAGGTCGTTGTAAACGTCAGGAGCTTCACGGTGCGGCCGACAATGGCATAGAAGTTCGACACGATTGAGCCGAACCGGCCGCCCAATATCCGCCTTTCAGCATTCTCGCCGCGGAGCAACGCCACCTGCTCGCTGTATTCGCGCACGCGGGCCAGCGCGAACCGAAAATCGGCCTCGTAGCGCTCCTGCCTGAAGTCGAGCCGAACGAGTGGCTTGCCGATCAAATGGGTCAGCCAAGTGCCAACGAGCGAAAGGACCAGAGCGACCCAGAACGGCAGTCCGGGGACGGTAATGTCGGTTCCCGGAACGGTGAAGTCGGCAGGGATCGTCCATAGGATGATCGAGAAGGAGACGAGTGTCGACACCGTCGACAACAGGCTGATCGAGTAGGCGTAGGTCGAGTTGAGAAAGTTTCGAACATCCTCGGCTATTCTCTGGTCGGGATTGTCGGCAGCTTGGCCGACGAGCGCCGCGCGATAGAGGCTGCCATCATCGAGCCATAGACCGTAATACCGCTCGGTCATCCAGCGTCGCCAACGGATCTTGAGTACGGATTCGGTGTAATACTCAACCAGGCCGCTGACGACTGCGATCGCCGCCCAGAAGCAGAATACCCCAAACAACAGCGACCAGAACGCGGCCGAGTCCTTGTTTTGAATTGCGTTGAACCAATCCCGATTGAAGAAGCTTAGGCGAATGTTGATGCCGACCTGAAGCTGATTGATTACGACAAGTGCAACGATCAGCGAACTGGCAACTCTCCGTTCTGTCACCTGGCGCGCGCCAAAGCCTCCAATCTGCAGGTCCCCACGGTCATTCGTCACGAAATAGGGATCGGCAAGGCGCGTAATCTGACGGATGACCGGGATGAACGAGATCAAATGGACGAGCAGTCCAAAGATCGCGACCGTGATGGGGAGGCTCGCCGGCGGTGCTAATTCCGAGAAGCTTGGAGGCCACCAGCCGGCCTGCACCGCAACATAGACAGCCGCGGTCACGACATATTCGACGGCGAAAATCGTCGAGAAGACGCGGAGGAATGGGGAGATCGGCGGCGAGTGGAAAGTGGTAAGCGCAAGCATCAGGCCAATGGCGCCAATGCTCAGTAGCGTCGGATCGGCCGCGAGGCCAAGGACGTCGACACCTCCCTTTGTGATGCCCGCGACCAAGGCGATTGCGGCAGCGATAGCGACGCCGATGCTCAATTGCTTCACGACCGGTCATCCGCTTCGTTGGCGCACGGACGACATGGGTCGAATCCCGGCCGCATCACGGTAACCGGATGTTACGGACCAAACGGTAGGAGTTCATCGAGATTAGCCGAACGCCGTCAACATCGCCGTCATGGCTCATCCCGTGCCGCCGGCCCCTATTTAAGGAGAGTGGATCGCCAGAGGGCATTGTCAACTTAGCGGACCCAGGGCGCCTTTTTGCGGCCCCGCTCGGTTAGAGCGGGCGGCGCGATCGCGAGCAAAGGACCTTCCGACCCGAGCCGCCGCGCCACCGACGCAACGAGCATACCACGGGCGGCTAAGTTGACAATGCCTCCGGAAAACAATCGCGCCGAGAATTCGCATCAGCCTGTACGGCGACGAGAGCGCAAGATGCAGCGGTTCAAATCGGCTCGATCTGCTCAGCGCTTCCTCAGCATGCATGCCGCGGTCCACAGCATCTTCAACCTTCAACACCATCTCGTCTCGCGATCAACGCTGCGGATCCTTCGAGCCGAAGCGGCGGGCGAATGGCGGAATGCGGTGGCGGCAGTGTGATCGCGCATCCTGCTTCGGGCTTCTCCGATCGCGATAAGTTAACCTGACAACACCCCCTCCAGCCCCTCCAGCGAGGAGACATGCAAACCTGCCCTTATCGATTTGCGCAAGTAGAGATAGGGATTACGGTTTCGAGGTTCGGCCGGTAGGGCGACTCGGTTGCCCCCGGTCGCACCGCAGTCCGCGCAATCTGCGGACTTTGTCTCCCTGAACCTTGGCCCGGGCTTGCGCGCGCCGGGCCATTTTTCTACCCCACCCCGCTTCGGGAAATGGCCCGGCGACTCGCCGCGCCCGCAAGGCCCTCGCGGGGCGCGGCCAGCGCCACTCGCGCATCCTCAGATACGGAGAGTTCTGCGTTGTCCGAGCGAACCCCCGCCCAGGTGGCTGATATTGCTAGTTCGCGGAAGGGACGCTCATTGCTGAACCCCCCACGCACAGATCCGAGCGAGCCCAATTCAGGGCGAGCTCGATGCCGATCTCGCCGCCAGCACGGCCGTTCGCCGATGGCGCGCTTGCGCTGACCGACAAGGACGTCGCCGCGGCGCGCGCCGATCTTGGCGTCGCCGCCAGCCTGTCGGTGATGCGCAATCGTTCGCCCGATGGGCGTCACCTTCTAAACGTTTCAAGCTCACAGGACGTATGGGGCACTATATAATCACCCAAGGGGTGTCAGGCGGCCACTGGTCCTACGCCTGCACTGATCGGTGTCTCGGCTTCTGAAGACAAGGCGAATGTCCCATGCGAACCATCATTTCGCAGTCGGTCGTCCTACCGGCTCCGGCCGAAAGTCTCTTCGCAATGTATACCGATCCCGCGAAGCATGCGTGCGCCGGTCGCGATCAGCGTCAAGCCGGGTTCGCCATTCCAAGCCTTCAATGGCGCGCTCACCGGTGCAACGCTCCAGATCATCCCTCAACGGCTGGTGATCCAGTCCTGGCGCTCGACGAAATTTAACGACGGAGATCCAATTCGACCTTGATCCTCGCCTTCACCCCGGAAGAAACAAACGGACGAATAGACCTCGTGCATCTCGACGTGGCAGCCCATAACTATCAGAGCGTGGTTGAGGGCTGGGGAGACTCACTATTGGGGTCCATGGCGCCGTTATCTCGCCGGCTGACGGCGTCGGAATGAGCGGGCGATGACGAACAGAGAAGGGTAGCGGGACAGTTATAAGAAGTCGCGCACAAGGCATCGGCGCAGGGCGAGATGGTGGCGGAACTCATCGGCGGTGCCCGGCGACAGTTCGATCTCGTCGCCATCCCGGCGGTGTGCTTTACGGACCCCGAGATCGTCAGCATCGGCCTGAACCCGGGGGACATCGGCGCGCATGGCGCCGACCTGATCGTTGGCCGGGCTCCTGCTCGAGGTGTTCGTGACGCTCTCTTCGGTCGGTGCCGGCGCCATCGGGATGACGGCTCTCGTTCTGCTCTACCCGCGCACCCCGATCGCCCGGCTGGTCGGCTCCGACATCGCCCATGCCGTGCCGCTGACCTTGATCGCGGGCGTCGGCCATTGGCTTCTGGGGTCGGTCGCTCGGTGTCGTGGATGCCCAGCCGCAGCGGCAGCGGATCGAGGCCGCTCCCGTCGAACGTTTCCAGATAGTCGACGAAGCGGCGCTCCGCGTCCTCCGAAAACCTTCGCATCTTCCGCGTTGAGAATATCTTTTTGTTTTCGTTGGGCGGGCCCGTGCTTGCACAATAGCGTGGCGAACCAGGCGCGGAAGCGGCGGGCGTCGCTTTCGTCGGCACCGAGGCCGCGGCGCAGCCGGGTGCCGTGCATCGCGTCGCCAAACGCGGCGACGGCGACCAGGTGCATCAGGCACTCGGTGTCCGCCCGTGAGATCTCGGTGCCGGGCGGGGCCGCGGCGATCCGCCGCCGGTGCAACGTGTCGGCGATTTCGCGCTGTACGGTCGCCGGCTCGGCCGCCTCGCCTTCGGGGTCCATCACCGCCAGCCAAGCCAGACGCTGCGCCAACCCGCCGGCAAACGCGTCGAAGACCCGGTCGATCAGTTCCTCGGTCGAGGATTCCGGCTGCGCCATCGCCGCCACCAGACGATCCTTGAATTCGGCGGCGGCCTGCCGGGTCAGCGCGCGCACCAGCCCGGCGCGGCTCTTGAAATGGTGCAGGATCAGCGGGTGCGAGATGCCGGCCTCGGCCGCGATGTCCTGCAGCCGCAACCCCTCGGGGCCGGTCCGCCCGATCAGCGCCTGCGCGGTTTCGAGGATCAGCTTCGGGCCCGCTGCCCGGGGGCCAGGTGGTGAGTAAGATGTGGGAGTATATCCGCTCGCATAGCCTGCAGAACCCCGAGAACCGCCGCGAAATTCTGGCCGACGACAAGCTCCGGAGGGTCTTCGGCAAGGACAAGGTGACCATGTTCGAGATGAACAAGCACCTCGCCGGCCATTTGAAGTAACAGTGGGCGGCTGGTCTATGCCGGCCGCATAATCGACCGACGCCGAGTTAATAGTAGCCACTGATCGCCCAATCGGGACCCGGGGCCTGCCCTGCCCGCAACAGGAAACCGCCCCAAAGGCCCCCAGCCCGACGGACGCCGTAAATCCAAGTATCTCGCCACATACCAAGGGCTCGATGCGCTAACTCAGCAAGCCGTCCGTCGGCCTGATTCCTCTGATGTTGACGATAGTTCATGCTTGGCGTCGAGCGGCTGACGTCGGCAGTGCCGGAGCGCATTCCGGCAAGCGTGCTGCTGAAGGAGTGCGCGAGCGCGGGTATACCGGCGGCTACACGATGCTGAAGGCGTTACTGGTGAGATCGCGCTGACCGCGGGCTTTGACGCGCAGCACGCAGAAACCGTTCTCCGGGTTGTGGAACGTCACCCGGTCGACCAGGCCTCCGTCAAGCCTGCCACCGATATCCGCGCATGTCGCGATGTTGGCGTCCGGGAACACTGCCGAAATCAACCGGAAAAGTATAAAGGTCGCTCACCTTGAAGGTCGATCTTCACCTCTCGAAGCGGGACCGCGCGATCAATTCTCGTTGCCGCAGCGCCGCTGTGAGACGCAAAATCGCCCTGAACAGTCCGGAAACCCGGGACGGAATCAACTCGCCCGGGCCGCTTACGTGTCACGTGCCGGGTCGGTAACGTTGATTAACTGCTGGGAGGAGTGCCATGTTCAGCCGCAGAACTTTTCTGTCACTTGTCGCAGGCAGCATGGCCGCACCTGGATTCGCTTCCGCCCAGCCAGCGTCCCAAAAGGTCGCGCTCTACGCAAACGTGGGGGCCGATCTCACGCATTACGACGTAGATGTCGCGGCCGCGGAGTTGACGAAGCGTGAGACGGTCACGCTGCCTGCAGCCGTGCAATATGCCTGGCCGCATGCATCGCGACGCTATCTCTATGTAGCGAGCAGCAGCAGCGCCCCCGGCTACGGCACGCAAGGAACCGAGCATCACGTCACCGCACTTGCCATTGATCCGTCGACTGGTGCGCTGACGCCGCACGGTGCACCGATACGGCTGCCGGCCCGCCCGATCCATATCAGCACGGACATTCCATCCGCGTATATTTTGGTTGCCTTCAACAATCCGAGCGCGGTGCGCGTCTACCGCATCAACCCTGACTTCACGCCTGGAGAAGAGGTGAAGCAGCCGGGCCCCATCGACTCCGGCATCTTCGCCCATCAGGTGCGCGTGACACCCGACAATCGTTTGGCGATCTTGGTGACCCGCGGGAACGAAGGCACCCCGACCAAGCCGGAAGATCCGGGTGCGCTGAAGGTCTTCGATTACAAGGACGGCGTGCTGACCAAAGAGGTGTCGATCGCGCCCAACGGAGGAAAAGAGTTCGGTCCGCGGCACCTCGACTTTCATCCGACGAAGCCCTGGATGTACGTGTCGATCGAGACGCAGAACAAAATGTACATGTTCCGGATGGAAGAAGGCAGCATCAACCCGGAGATCGCATACCGCGCCGAGACGCTAGCCGAGCCGAACAATATCAGGGCGCGTCAGGCGGCTGGGACGGTCCACGTCCATCCGAACGGTCGTTTTGTGTACGGGGCAAATCGTGCCGAGGCGACGACCGAGTTTCAGGGCAAGCAAGTTTTCAAAGGCGGTGAAAACAGTATCGTGGTGTACTCGATCGATCAATCCATCGGCGAGCCGAGACCCATCCAGCACATCGAAACCCAAAAGATACACCCGCGCACCTTTCACATTGACCCGAGCGGGCGCCTGCTGGTCGCGGAACACAATCTGCCGGTGAATGTGAAGGACGGGGATGCGGTCAAGACACTGCCCGCTGGCCTCTCAGTGTTCCGCATGGGCGATGACGGCAAGCTGATGTTCGTGCGCAAATACGATGTCGATGTCGGCGACAAAACCATGTTCTGGATGGGGATGGTGCCGCTGTAAGAGACAGAAGCCGCTTTCGTTCTGATAGCGCGTGTTTCTTCACAGACCGACCGACGAAAACCTGAGAGCCGGGCTGTAGTATAGGTGGCGAGCTCATACCTGCAGCGGCGGCTTGCACGAGGGAGAAGACATGGCTGACGACGATGCTCTGTTCCACAAAGGCATGCCAATTCGCCGCGAGGTGCTGGGCCCGGAATACGTGGATGCCTCGATGGCGCGTGCGGACGAATTCATGATGTCGTTCCAGCGGGCGACCACCGCCTGGGCGTGGGGCTGGGCCTGGGGCGATGCGACACTCGACCGAAAGTCCCGCAGCTTGATGAACCTTGCGATGCTCACGGCCCTGAACCGGGCACCCGAGATCAAGCTGCATGTGAAGGGTGCGCTGAACAACGGTGTCACCGTGGAGGAGATCAAGGCCGCCCTGCTGCACGCGACGGCCTATTGTGGAATTCCTGCGGGGCTCGATGCATTCCGGGCCGCGCACGAGGTTCTGGTCAGCGAGGGCGCGCTGCCGAAACCCGGAACGCCGGTCAGGTAACTAGAGCGGCACGCGGAGAGCTACGACGCGAATATCTCGCCAAGCCGCTGAATCGAGCTCAGCACTTGCTCCTGCGGCAGCCCTGGCCACTGGCAGCGCATGATGAAGTGATCGACACCCAGAAGCTCGCGGTAACGCCCGATCTCTTCTTTCACCGACCCCTTGTCGCCGATGATGAACCGGTCGCGCGCAAAATCCTCGAACGAACCCTGGGTCGTGCGGTTCTCCAGTCCCCATGCGGCATAGGCGTTATTGCGTAACGTCGCCCAGCTCGCTCTCAGCAGTCGTGCTGCAAAATTGGCGTCATCCGCTAGCGCGACCCGCCAAGCGCAAGCATCGTCTCGGTTTCATCGCCAGTCAAAGTGAAATCAAAGATGTCAAGGTTGTGCCGCATGTGAGCGCCGTCTGTTGTGCCAGTGATCGGCAGCATCCCGAGCTGGACAGAGAAACGAAATACTACCTGCGGAACCGTCTTGTTGTGGTGACGGGCGATCTCGGTGACGCGTGGTTTCAGGAGAACTTGGCGATTTCCGGAAAGTAGAGAAAAGGCTTGATAGATGACGTTCTGCGTCTGACATAGCGCGCGCACCTCAGCATCCCAACTAGCGCGTGCCAGGCAGCGATTCTGTACAAACACTGGCCTTATCCGCGCACCACCGAGGAGGGCATCGAGCTGATCGACAGAGACATTACTGATTCCGAGCAGGCCAACCAAGCCTTCATCGACTGCGTCTTCCATCGCGCGCCATGTCTCCCAATCGGCATGGCCCAGCCCACTAGACCGTGACGGCCCATGAAGGATGTAGCTGTCTATACGGGTTACACCGAGGTGCTCAAGGGAGCTGGCTATAGACTGGCGCACTTGCGTGGTGAGATCGCAATCAGGATCGTATGGTA
>CAVOTD010000105.1:0-26301 GCA_963698995.1 uncultured Alphaproteobacteria bacterium
GATCGATCGCCGCCTTGGTGACGCGGATCTCGCCATTGTCGAGCAACACTTGGCCATCGGGCCGCAGGCTGCCGTCGGCAAGCAGCGGACGGAGCTCGGGCGTGGCAATTCGCGCCCTGGTGATCGCGATCGTCGGACGGATGTCGATGTCGGCACGGATCTGTTCGTCAAAGACCTCTCCGACGAGATGGCCCCAGGGATCGAGCGACACGATCTTCGCCGGGTCGCCCCATTGCGGATGGGGGCCGATCAGCGCGGCGGGGGCGGTGTCGGTGAGATCCGGTCGATGGTCGCGCGCCAGCGCATGGGTTGCCACGGCAAGCGCCCGATAGATCGCGTAAGACGCCGGAATAGGAGCCGACCGCGTTGCGGTGGCGCGGCTCGGCCGGGCTGGCGACCACCGGGCCGCGCTCGGCGGCGGGCGCGACGCCCCCCAACGCAGCCGAATCGCGCCCTGCCCGCCCGTTCCGGGGTGGGATGTCAGCCGGATATGACGCGGGATCGAATGGTCCATGCCCTTGTCGTCAAAGGAATTACAAATAGACAGCGTAACGAGGTTATCAACAGGCTGCAACTCAGGCGGGCTTGCCTTCACGATCGTGTGATAGGATCGACACATCCTGCGAAACCGTTCTTAGATATTTTTGAGATGTTACGGTTCGCTTTCTAAGACAGCGCGTTGATGACGGAGCCGACGCCTTCGCAACTGGATCCGCGCAAATTTGAGGATCCCTTGGTCACCGCGCGGGGTGAGCGCCGGGCGCGGGTCGCACTCAAAGCGCTCGATACGCTATGGTTCAACACGGGTACCTTGTGTAATCTGACCTGTGGGCACTGCTACATCGAGTCGTCTCCCAAAAATGACCGGTTGGTTTACCTGACAGCCGCCGAGGTCGCGGAATATCTCGACGAGATCGAAGCCGGCGATCTCGCCACCTCGCTGATCGGCTTTACCGGCGGCGAGCCGTTTATGAACCCCAAGCTGTCTCTTATGCTCGATGATGTTCTTTCCCGGAATTTCCGGGCCATCGTACTGACCAACGCCATGAAGCCGATGGCAAAGTGCAAAGCGGCGCTGTTGAAGCTGCGGGATCGCTACGGCGAGCGGCTGACGATCCGCGTATCGATCGATCATTACGGCCGTCGGGTTCACGAGCTGGAGCGGGGCGAGCGCAGCTGGCAGCCGTCGATCGACGGGCTCTGCTGGCTGGCGCGCAACGGGTTTGCGCCGCATGTTGCCAGCCGCCGCCTTTCGGGCGAACCGGAAGCCGCGATCCGCAGCGGTTTTGCCCGGCTCTTTGCCGAACTCGAGGTGGCGATTGATGCCGATGACCCGGTACGGCTGATGGTGTTTCCCGAGATGGATGCCGCAAGCGATGTTCCGGAGATCACCGAAGCGTGCTGGGACATCCTCGGAAAGTCACCCGAAAGCGTCATGTGCGCAACCTCGCGCATGGTCGTAAAGCGCAAAGGTGCAGCGCGTCCGGCAGTCGTCGCCTGCACTCTCTTGCCCTACGATCCCCGCTTCGAGCTCGGCCAAACCCTGGCCGCGGCAAGCGGCGCCGTGCCGCTCAACCATCCGCACTGCGCCAAGTTCTGCGTGCTCGGCGGCGGCGCCTGCAGCCGGGGGTAACCGGTCGAGCCGACTTGGCAGTCGCGCCGGAGTGGGCCACACTGCGCGATCAGCAAAGAGCGGGAAGCAAAGATGCTCGACCAACCTATAACCAGCAAAATGATCGTCGAAAAGGATGGCTCGATCGGCCGCCTGATTTTCAACAACCCGGCGCGCCATAACGCAGTCTCGCTCGACATGTGGCAGGCGGTCGCCCAGATCATCGACGATTTCGAGCGCGACGACGCGATCCGCGTCATCGTGGTGAGTGGAGCGGGGGGTCGGGCCTTCGTCTCCGGTGCCGACATTTCGGAATTCAAGGAGAAGCGGGCTTCCGAAGAGGCTGCAGCCGCCTACAGCAAAATTTCGGAAGGCGCGCGGCAGCGCCTCCAGGACACGCCAAAGCCGACGATCGCGATGATTTCGGGCTATTGCATTGGCGGCGGCGTCGGGACCGCGTTGGCGTGCGATATGCGGATCGCCGCCGATGGCTCGCGCTTTGGCATCCCGGCCGCCAAGCTCGGGCTCGGCTACGGCTATGACGGGATCCGCCGGCTGATCGATCTGGTCGGCCCGGCCTGCGCGCGCGAAATTTTCTACACCGCGCGGCAATTCAGTGCCGAAGAGGCACTGCGCATGGGCTTGGTGAACCAGGTCGTGCCGGCCAACTCGCTCGAAAGCTACGTCACCGATTATTGCCAGATGATCGCGGCCAATGCGCCGCTGACCGTCCGCTCGGTCAAGGCGATCGTCCGCGAAGCGATGAAGGACGACCGCGAACGCGACCTGGCGCTGTGCCAACGGATGGTCGACGAGTGTTTCGCCAGCGAAGATTATGCTGAAGGCCGCACCGCCTTTATGGAAAAGCGCAAGCCAATGTTCAAAGGGCAGTGAGCCCATGAAACTCCCCGCCCATAGTCGCTACGACTACGTCCCGATCCACAAGCGGCCGCAATATGAGTGGCCGGAGGGGGCTCGGCTCGCCGTCACCTTCAACAACAACATCGAGCATTTCGCGTTCGGCGCCGGGCTCGGCGGCGACTCGACCGGCGCCGCGGCGGCGCAGAGCCAACGCAACTACGCGTGGCGCGATTACGGCAACCGGGTGGGCCTCTGGTATTATCTCGATCTGCTCGACGAGTTCGGCCTGCCGGGGGCGCACAACGTCAACTCGGCCGTCCTCGAGCACTGCTCCGACATCGTCGAACGGCTGAATGGGCGCGGCGACGAATATATCGGCCACGGCAGGACCAATTCGGAGCGCCAGGATGTGCTCTGGGAGGAGGACGAGGCGCGGCTGATCGCCGAATGCACCGATATGCTGACCCGCCTTTCGGGACGGCGGCCGGAGGGTTGGCTCGGTCCCCACATCGCGCAGAGCGGCGTGACCTTGGACCTGTTGAAGGAAGCCGGTTACCGCTATGTGATGGACTGGGCGTTGGACGACCAGCCGATCTGGATGCGCACTCGGGCCGGCCCCATCCTATCGGTGCCCTACCCGCTCGAGATCAACGACTCGCCGGCGCTCGTCTTCCGCCGCCATACCGGGCGGCAATTCGCCGAGATGGTGATCGACCAGTTCGATGAAATGCTACAGCAATCCCGCAAATACCCATTAGTGTTTGCGGTCTCGGTGCATCCCTTCATTATTGGCCAGCCGTTTCGCTTGCGTGCGTTTCGCGACGCCGTCCGCCACATCCTGCGCCATCGCGATCGGCTGTGGATCACGACACCCGGCGAGATCGCGCGCTATTGCGAAAGTCTGGCAAAGGGGACGGTCCCCGGGCGGTAAGCGGCAGCGCCGCCATCTATCTGATCTTCCCTTTCCCGCCAAACAAACAAGAGCATGACGCGCCGGTGCGACGCGCGCCCAATTCGGAACTCACCGAGCATCGGCCGTGCTTTGTAACACAATGATAATACTGCGGGTGCTGCGGCCCGTCTCCGGTCGTCTCGCCCGTAGCATATGGCGCGCCGCCGCCCCCAGGTGGATCGCCGCCGGGCGCGTAGCCAGTCGCGCCGCCGATGCTGGGGCGTGTCACGCCGGTCATGCCGCCTCCTGTGACGTTCCCCATGCCGCCGGTCGTACCGGTCATGCCGCCGCCGGTCGCGCCGGTCATCCCGCCGCCGGTTCCATTGCCGCCCATGCCGCCGACGAGCACGATGGCGCCGCTGTAACCGGAAACGCTAGCCGCCGAGAGGCGGTGTAGGGGGTTTGCAAGGCGTAGCTCGGCGGCAACCGATGAATGACAGAAGGTCGATGCGGTCGCGATAAGCACAGCAAGCGGGATCAACTTATAC
The DNA here is from genome assembly GCA_963698995.1 of uncultured Alphaproteobacteria bacterium. Lineage (GTDB taxonomy): Bacteria > Pseudomonadota > Alphaproteobacteria > ATCC43930 > CGMCC-115725 > AP-15. The sequence goes on from CAVOTD010000105.1 coordinate 3,914, forward strand.
ATGTGTCCCCCCTTATGATTGCTCTCAAAGAAGAGCGTTAACAAGGTCGCAAGTTCGATGCAAGCAGCTACTCGCCCGACGAGCAAAGATTGTTCGGCGCGACGTTGACCATGCGGCGATGAGCGAGAACTGGGCAATCTGCATCGGCATTGATCGGTACGATAACCTGCAGCCGCTGCAATATGCGACGCGCGACGCGGAGGCCTTGCGCGACTTCTTCGAAGAGGAAGCCGGTTTCGACAAAGTTTACTTCTTCGCCGAAGACGCGTCGCCAATCTAGACCGATTTCGGCGAGCCGATTCGCTCGATGCCGAGCGGCGGCACCTTACGGCGGTTCTGCGCACCGGTTCGAGCAGAAATTCCTGAAACCGAGCGACAATTTCTGGTTCTTTTTCGCCGGTCACGGCGGGCGGGACAGGGACCGCGACTACATCATGCCCATCGACGCCGACCCCGGAAATGTCGAGGAAACCGCGGTCGCAGTCAGTTATTTGACGGAACGGTTGCGGCGCTGTGGCGCCAAAAATGTGGTCCTGCCGCTGGATGCATGCCGCAACGAAGGAGCGCGGGATGGGCAGGGGGTCGGGGCCGAGGTGCAGCCCGGGGTGGTGACGATATCGTTTTGCAGCCCGAACGAGCGTTCATACGAGATTTCCGAAGTGCAGCACGGCGCGTTCAGCTACACGCTGCTCGAAGGGTTGCGGCAGCAGGGCGAGACCAATTGCGCCACGGTCGAGCGGCTGTATCAGTATCTCCGGTTCCGGGTACCCGAGCTCTGCGCCAAATATCACAAGCCGCGCCAGACGCCTTACACTCACGCCGAGCCGATCGAAAAGCAGCACCTGATCCTGCTCCCCAAATTCGCTAGCCTAGCGGATCTTGGGCCGATCAAGCTGGATGCCCTCGAGGCCGAGACGAACGGCGATCTGGACACCGCCGAGCAGCTATGGTGGCGGGTCATTGCTGTATCACCGGTCGATCCGCAGGCGCATGAGGCAGTCAAGCGCATTGCCCTCAAGCAATCAGCCCGCTTCCCCCCCAGCCAATGACTCTGTGGCGACGGCCGCACGACAAGGCGTGCTGCGGCGGCCGCTGTCCGTCCGGCAGCTCAGACTGACGCGCCGGCAAGCGCTGGGCGTGGCCGCGCTTGCTGTTGCCGGGACCGGCGCGGTCATCGCAACACCCTCGGTCCGCCGATCGCTGTCGAAACCGGCGTCACGGTCGATCGGGTTCGAGATTGCGACGGTCGATGAAAAAGGGGTCCGCAAGCCGCCGGAAAAGGCTGCCGCCGCGGTATTCACCGAGCTGTTCGGATCGGGCGGCGCGCTCGATATGGTCGCGATACCGGGTGGCAGCTTCACGATGGGCTCGCCCGTGGACGAGCCTCAGCGGCAGCCGAATGAGGGCCCACTGCACCATGTGACTCTCGCGCCGTTCTTCATCAGCGCATCGCCGATCACTCAGGCGCAATGGTCCGCAGCGGTATTGGCGCACCCCGAACGGATCAATCGCGACCTCGATCCGAACCCTTCCTTTTTTAGAAACGTCGACCTACCGGTCGAAACGCTGACCTGGAACGAGGCAGAAGAGTTTTGCCTGCGCCTGACTGAGATTACCGGACGGCCTTATCGGCTGCCGAGCGAAGCGCAATGGGAATATGCCTGTCGCGCCGGCAGCACCGGCCCCTTTCACTTCGGGCCGACGATTATTCCCGAGTTGGCGAACTATTGCGGGATCGGCGGTGCGGTGTGCGGCACAGCGACGGCAAGAGCGTCGCCTCCGATGTCTATCTCGGAGTGACGTACGACAGAGGCGCGTACGGCCAGGGTCCGCCCGGGATCTTCCGCGGGACGACGACCCGACCGGGGACATTCCCGCCCAATCGGTTCGGCCTCTACGACATGCATGGCAATGTCTGGGAATACTGCCTCGAAGTATGGAGCGACAATTATGCCGATGTGCCGCAGGACGGCAGCGCCAATCTCGCGGGGTCGCAGGACAGCCCGAGGGTGTTGCGCGGCGGCTCGTGGTCGCACAACCCGGCGATCTGCCGGTCGGCCTATCGCGACAGCAATCCTCCCGGCTTCTCGGGCTGGCAGGGCCGCATTGGCCTCAGAGTGGTTTGCACGATCTAGGCAAGGAGTGAATCGCATGGCCGACGAGCAGGCGGGGCTGTGGTTTGTCACGAATGTCGAGACCAGCGAAACGGTCGAGGTCATCGAGGGGGGCGGAGCTCCGAGGACGTCGGTGGTGGGTTCGGATCCAGCGCCGTCCAGGCGGTTCGCAAGAGCCTGACCCAGCGGGTGCAGATCAGCGCGGATGATCTGAAACGGCAAATCGGCAATCTCCTCGCCGTTGTCGGTGACGTGTTCGATCAATCGCGCGCCGAGACCGGGCTATTGTTGGAGCAGGTCGAGCTGTCGATCGAAGTCAGCTCAGAAGGGCAGATCAGCATCCTCGGCAGCGGCGGCAAGCTCGAAGGCAAGGGCGGCATCAAGCTCAGCTTCAAGCGCAATCCGGCAAAGGCCTGACCGCTGTCTGAAACCTGCTTACGCGCCCTCTGCAGCTGGGCGCATCGGTTCTCCGGGCTGCTTGTCGCCCAATCGGAGCAAGGGGATGAACAAGAAGGCCACGGCGGTGAACGCCGCGGACAACAGGATCAGCGGATCGAGTCGGCGCTCGAACAGATGTTCGTACAAAAAGGAGCCGAGATTCTCGGAGAGCGCCGCCGCGAAATTGGTGATCGACATCAATGCGGCAAAGGCAAAGCCTTCCGACCGCCGCGGGCAGTAATCTGCCGCCAAGGTCAAAGTCGCTACAAACGCGATCATGCCGGCGATCCCGTTGAAGAAATTGATCACCGCCGCCAGGGTCTCGTTGCGCAGCAGCAAGAAGCGCTGCCGTAGCGATAATGCCCAGTACGATGCTCAAATTGAGCAATGCCTTTGCCGTGATGCCTTTGAGGAACCTTCGGTACAACAGGGCGCCGACGATCCATCCCGCCGAATTGATCGAGCCGAGCAGACCGATATACAGTTGCGAGAATTGAAGCTCGTCGGTCATGTGATAATATAGCGGTGTGCCGAGCCCCGGGTTGAGGTAGTAAACGAACAGAAACAGCGCGATCACCCAAAGCTCTCTCAGGGTGAGGGCGGCCAGCAAGCTTGCGAAGGTGTTCTTCATTTCGGCCAGATTGATCCGGCTTTGCGGTTCGTCGATCAGAAACCAGCCGGCCACAACGACGGAGAGGGGAGCGACGGCAATCAGCGCTGCGGCGCCGTGCAGCGCCCCGCTCGGCGACAGTCTTTCGACCAGCTGACCGCCGATAAAGGCGCTGGCCATCGCTGCAATGTTGAACCACAGCCATTGCTGATTGACGAAGGCATCGCTGGCGCCCAATTTCTGACCATTCTCGACGAGCACGGCGCCGCATATCGTGCTCGAAATCGCCATTCCGTAGGCGCTCAGCAGCAAGGCAAAGACGAGCGAGCCCGGCGCGGTGAGCTGCGTCACCCAGCAATACGCGACGGCCGCCCCCGCATTGGCGAGAATGAGGTAGCTTTTGCGGCGATAGCCGAACAGCGGCAGGAAATCCGAAACGATCCCGTAGACCGGTTTGATGATCCAAGGAAGGTTGAGGATCGTCAGATAGGCGGTGACCTGGACCGGCGTCCAGCCATAGGTCTGTTTCAGGAAATAGTTGAGCGGCTGGGCGATCAGCCCGCCGGTCTGTCCGATTCCTTCGACGACGTAGACCAGGGCAAAGAACACCATGAGCCGGCGGAGCTGCCGGCTCTCCTCCACGGGGGACGTCGCGGCGGGCCCTTCGGCTCGCTTACCTGACCGCGACGATGACCTCGATCTCGACCGGTATTCCGCCCGGCAGCGAGCTCATGCCGACCGCGGAGCGCGCGTGCCGCCCACGCTCGCCGAACACCTCGACAAAGAGATCGGAGCAGCCGTTGACGACTTTCGGCTGGTCCTCGAAATCGGGCGCGGCGTTGACCATGCCGAGCACCTTGACGATATCCTCGACCCGGTCGAGATCGCCGCCGAGCGCGTCCCTAATCGCCGCGATCAGCACCAGGCCGACCTGGCGCGCATGGCGATACCCCTCGTCGACCGACATGCCGGCGCCGAGCTTGCCCTTCGGCATTCGGCCGTCAGCCCCGGTAGGCGGCCCTTTCCCCGACAGGTAGAGCAGATTGCCGACCCGCTTGGCGTGGACGTAGTTGCCGATCGGCCCCTCGACTGCGGGCAGCGTGACGCCTAATTCCCGCAGCTTCTGCTCGACGCTCATTTTCGACCTCCTAACGGGCGGGCAGCAATCATCTACGCGATTGCAGAGAAACGCCGGACATCGTGAAATTCGTCATTCCGGCCGTAGCGAAGCGGAGAGCCGGAATCCATAAGCGGCTGATCATAATGCATTCCCGCTTTCGCGGGAATGACGGCGGGGGTGGGTTGTGCGCAATTCTCTAATCGATTGGAGTGTCATTCAGCAGCCTCTCAGCGGCAGCGGTAGGTGGCGAGCTCAGCGCTGCCGTCCTGGGTGGAGGAGACCAGCTCGGCGTTTTTGCCCGATGACTGACAATGCTCTTGCGCGACCGCATCTACGGCGATGTTGGGCGTATCGTCGGGATACCACCTGAGGCTGATCTCACTCGGCGATTGGCTGAGCGTCCACGGCGGTCCGTTGCACGCCAGCAAGCACAGCAGTGTTCCGATACTGATGGCGCGAACGGCGAGCGACAGCGTTGACGGCCACACCTCGTTCCACTCCCGACGATGACACATAGGTTAACGCGGGCTGGCCGCAGCCCGATCTTGAACCAGTTTTCGCCAATCGATGGCGCCGCCAAGCTTTAGCGGCGTCCCGGCTTCCGGCATCGGATATTTGAGCCCGGTGGCGCAGTTGAAGAGGACCACCCGGTCGTCGGGGCGGACCCGGCCTGCGGCCAACGCCTGTTTGTAGGCGGCGTAGGTCGCCGCACCCTCGGGGCATAATAGCAGGCCCTCCTCGGCCGCGACCTCGCGCCACGCCTCGGCGATGGCATCGTCGGAGACCGCGGCGGCGAAGCCGTTGCTCTCGCGCACTGCACGCAGGATCAGGAAGTCGCCGACCGCCTGCGGCACCCGGATGCCGGCGGCGAAGGTATGGGCGTTGTCCCAGCGCGGCGCGTGCTCGACCCCCTCCTGCCAAGCCTTGACCATCGGCGCGCAACCCTCGGCCTGAACCACCACCATGCGCGGCCGCTGCGGCCCGATCCAGCCGATCGCCTCGAGCTCGGCAAAGGCCTTCCACATGCCGATGATGCCGGTGCCGCCGCCGGTCGGGTAGAAGATCACGTCCGGCAATTCCCAGCCGAGCTGTTCGGCGAGCTCGATCCCCATCGTCTTCTTGCCCTCGATGCGATAGGGCTCTCTCAGGGTCGAGCAATTGAACCAGCCGACCGCCCGTTCGCCGTCGCTGACCAATTTGCCGCAATCGTCGATCAGCCCGTCGACCAAAAACACCGCGGCGCCCTGCATCGCGATCTCGCGGATATTCACCGCCGGGGTGTCGTCGGGGCAAAAGACATAGGATTTGATGCCGGCCCGCGAGCAATAGGCCGCCATCGCCGCCCCGGCATTGCCGTTGGTCGGCATCGCCATCGTCGTGACCCCGAGCTCCTTGGCCATCGAGACGGCGAGCGCCAAGCCGCGCGCCTTGAACGAGCCGGTCGGCAGCCGCCCTTCATCCTTGACGATGATTTCGGCGCCGGGGGCGAGCCGCGCGGCAAGGCGCGGCAGCGCGATCAGCGGCGTCACCACCTCGCCGAGCGAGACCACGTCATCGGGCCGGCGCACCGGCAGCAGCTCGTGATAGCGCCATAATGTCTGCGGGCGGGCGGCGAGCGCATCGCGCGGCAGCGCCCGGCGGACGCCGTCGAGATCGTAGCGTACCAGCAATGGCCGACCGGCCTTCGACAACGTCTGCAACGTGTCGGCCGGGTAGCGCTCCCCGGTCAGGCTGCATTCCAGATGCGTGACAAAGGTCGGCAGACCGCCGCCGGTCCAGTAATACTCAGCCATAGACGCTCCCGAATGGCTCGTTTGCCCGAGGGTAGCGCAAGATCGCCGCGGAGTCGAAAAGAGCAGCAGCAGCTTCTTCGCCATCAATGGAGCAACCGCGGCATCTGCCCAGAGACCCGGCTGAAATGGCTGTAGCGAGAATTTCAACTGAATACTCATGCCCGTGAGGTAAAGCCGCCGCCTGTCTCTGAATGCGGCGGAGGCCCTAACATGTAATGGCAATCGATCCCGCAGGGTGAGATAGCTCACACTTGTGGCACCTTCCCCTGTGCTAGTTGCGTTTGGTCCCATAGGTGAGCGGTAGCCTATCGACACCGATCGGGGACGAGCGACGAGTTCAAGAGCGAGGACAATATGGCAACTTTGACCCCGCAAGCACGGGCGGATGAAGCGGAGAAGATCCGCATCCACGCGGCAAAGACGGAAAAACATGTCGTGACGCATCACGACAATGGCGACGAAGCGCGTTATCCAGGGCGCTGGGGTAATTATTCCAAGGGGCTGGAGCACGACACCAGAGGGGATGTTCTTCCATCCTCGTACAACAGTATGTTGCACGCGCTGAAGACCGGGGTTCCGGCCGATTTCGAGGCGATCGCGCTGGGTGGCGATGTGCCGCTGGTTAATCCGCAGGCGGGTCTCGCCTTTGTGCTCGAGGGGCGGGATCCGCAAGCGGTGCGGCTGTCGCCGGCGCCGCCGCTTGCGAGCGCGTGGCGAGCCGGCGAGGCGGTGGAAGATTACTGGATGGCACTGCTGCGCGACGTGCCGTTCAGCCGCTACGATACTGATCCGGCGGCGCAGGCGGCGATCGACGAGCTCACTACGCTGTCCGACTTTCGCGGGCCGAAAGTGGCGGGACAGGTTACCGGCCAGACGTTGTTCCGTGGCTTTACGCCGGGGGATCTGGCGGGGCCGTATATATCGCAGTTCCTGCTATTGCCGTTCGATTACGGCGCGATCCATGTCGATCAAACGTTTCAGACCTACCTGCCGGTGGGCGGCGGCGGGGCCGATTACATGACCGACTTCAATTCTTGGTTGAGGGTGGAGAATGGGCAGGCCACCGACCCCACGAAACTGCGATCGCTGCCATTCGGCCCCAATCTGGTTGATCCAACCCGACGGTATTTGCGGGATGGACGGGGGCTTGCCGCCTACGTGCATGTCGACGTGCTGTTCGAGGCATATTTCAATGGATGCCTGGTGGCGCTCGATCTGAACGCCCCGTTCAATGTAGGCAATCCCTACAACGCCACCACGGGCGAGCAGGGTTTCGGCACATTCGGCACACCCTATGCCAAGACGCTGATTTCCTCGATTGCGGCGCCGGCGCTGAAGGCAATCTGGTTTCAGAAATGGTTCGTCCATCGCGTGCTGCGACCGGAAGCGTATGGCGGCCTCGTCTACAAGACGTTATTGCCGGCATCCGACCCCAGGCACTTCGCCTATCCGCTCCATGGCGATGTGCTGAATTCCAAAGCAGTACAGCGGATTGAGGCCAAATATGGCAGCAGCAGTCTGCTGCCACAGGCTTTCCCGGAGGGAAGCCCGTGGCACCCCTCATACGGCCAGGGGCACGGGACGGTGGCCGGAGCATGCGCGACAATGCTGAAGGCGATTTTCGATGAGGACTGGCAGTTTCCCCAGCCAATGACGGCGCGTGACGACGGGCTCGCGCTGATACCCTATACTGGGCCGGACAAACTTACGCTGGGCGGCGAGGCAAACAAGTTGGCGGCGAACATCGCGATCGGGCGCAACCATGCGGGCGTGCACTGGCGATCGGATTACCAGAACTCGGTGATCCTGGGAGAGGAGATCGCCATTCACGTACTGCGCGACCAGAAGGCGACGTATAACGAACATGCGAGCTGGACGTTCACCCGGTTCGACGGGACCAAGATTACGATTTGAGCACTACGGAGCGGTTTCAATCGTTCTGGAAAATCTCAGTAAGCTCGCCGTCCTTTCGCGACTTCAGCGGCGGCGGTCGTAATTGTGCGGTACCCGGATCGCGGTGCCAGGCCGACTTCTGGCCATCCCCGATCCGGGCACCGATCTCGAGCGTCTCGGTGATGAAGGTAGCAGGCATCGACTGCGCCGCATAACCGCGATCGAGCCCGGGCTCGCCAGCGCATTTACGTATCACGCGATCGATCGCATCGGGGGCCATCCCGCGCCGCTCCTCCTGGAGCTTCCCGTTCTGCGTGCATGTCGCCGACGTTCAACGCCACGATCTTGGGACGCTACAACCGACCGCCTCACGAGGTTGTCGAGCAAGCAGGCCCGCCGCGGGCGCGCGCTTTTCTGCTGAATTTGTTATAGTTCTGCGACGGGTGCGGAGTGGAGCGGGAAGCTGGTCCGCGGGATTAGCAATGCTTCGCGTTTCCGCAATAAAGTGAAATCGGCCGGCAGATTTCTGTTGATAGGCCGGCACAGCCGCGATGGCCGCGTCTCGGTGTCCGTAGCCCGAACAGGTCCGCACCCCCAGGAGACGGTCCCATGAGAATTGGCCTGTTCTACCAGATTCAAGTTCCCAAGCCCTGGACCCCCTCCAGTGAATCGCAACGCATCCATGAGGCCCTCGACCAAATTCCTTATGCCGAACAGCAGGGCTTTCAAAGCGTGTGGTTCTCGGAGCATCACTTCCGCCCGGTGTGGTCGCACAACAGCGCCCCGGACCTGACCCTGGCGGCGGTCAGTCAGCGCACCAGCACGATCCGGCTCGGCATCGGCGTAGTCCTGGCGCCGATCCACCACCCGCTGCACGTGGCGGCGCGCATGGCGACGCTCGATATTTTGAGCCATGGGCGGGTCGATGTCGGCCTCGGGCGCACCGGCTATCCCTACCAGCTCACCCCCGTATGGGTCGGATTTGCACGACACTCGCGGCATGTGGCAGGAGTTTGCCGATGTATTGCCGCGCATCTGGACCCAGGAGGAGATCTCGTATGACGGGAACTATTACCAGATCCCGCGCCGGGAGGTCCTCCCGAAGCCGGTGCAACAGCCGCACCCGCCGCTGTGGTCGGCGTGCGGCAGCGACGAAACGGCGAGCCTGACGGGCAATCTCGGGATGGGCGGGCTGTTCGGCAGCGAAGGCGGCCCCGACCGCGTCCAACAGCTGATGGCGCTCTATCGGGAGGCGCTGCGGACGGCTCCGCGCAGAGCGGCCGGACCCGCCCCGCGCGCCGCGCTGATGACCGCAGGCTACTGCCATGAGGATCCGCAAGTGGTGGCCCAGCGCGGCACTGAACTCGTGGCATGGTACATCGAGCAACAGCGCGAGCGCGCCCGCCTGGTGTGGCGCGACTATGATCCGACCACCGTGCCGCCGGATTACCAGGGCTATTACGCGCGCGACCAGCGCCTCGCCAGCGGGCCGTATCCGGGCGAGCCGACACCCGAGGAGGTGCGCGAGCAGGGGACAAAGTTTTGCGTCGGCACGCCGGAGGACTGTATCCGCTTTCTCGAACTCTACGAGGCTTTGGGGATCGAGGAAGCAATTCTACTGTGCGCCGTTGGGCCGGCGCAGCACCAGGAGGTGCTCCACACCCTGCGCCTCTTCGGCGAGCAGATCATCCCGCACTTCCAGGCCAGGGAGCAACGCGCAGCAGTGGCATAGCATTTTAATGCGCCTGCCGAATGCCTGGGCGGCAGTGTAACATTTTGATCCGGCGCCTACACTGGAAAGACGCAAAAAATCAAAAAGCTTGATAACCGAACTTCTGAAAATCAGGCGGCTATCTCATTCGCAGCGGGAAATTCACCGCATCATTGTCAGAGGCCGAAGATGGAGGACGGGACCAAGAGGCAAGGTAATGGCGCGCCACCGCGAAGCGGTTGGGCACGTATGGTCGTCGAGCTTCATGTAAATGATCTAGCCAAAAGCCTTTCATTCTGGCGCGACATGCTGGGCTTTCAGACGGCGTTTGAAAGAGCAGAGGAACGATTTGCCTATCTGGAACATCCTGAGGGGCACCAGATCATGCTTTGCCAGCGGCATGGTCGCTTTGAAACTGGGCCTCTGGACCAACCTCTTGGCCAGGGTGCCATGTTCCAAATCTATCTTGCGGACATCGGACCGGTGCTTCAGGCCCTAAGGGTCCGAAATTGGGCAATTTACCTTGGTCCGCGAGAGGTGTGGCGTCGGACAGGTGACCGGGAGAGCGGGCAAAAAGAGGTTTTCGTGCAGGACCCGGATGGATACCTGATCATGGTCGCCCACAATATTGGCGAAGACCCCTCGGTACTTGGTGAGGCAGGACGGCGCTAAACGATTAAAACTGCGCCGCGATTCGGCTCGGGCGTCCTGTTTATATCCGAACGGGCTTCGATATCGATATTTTGTACCGTCGAGCCGCACGGGTATTGCTATTGGCGCTGAGGCTGCGACCGCCGCCGACGTATTGCGGTTTTAGCATATTATATTTGACAAATTGGCATTGTTATGATAATGAACCCTCCCACATAAAGTTCACCGTGCCCGGAGCGGAGGCGTTGGAGGCAGCGCCCAAGCGCACTTATTCGCGAAAACGCAATATACGTCGCAACGACTTCGGGTCTCGCCGAGCGGCGAACCCATTCCTTCGGAGAATCGATGATTTACAGGCTATTGCAATTCCTTGCCGTCCTCTGCGCCCTGGCCGGCTGCTCTGCGGTCCAGCAAGGGGTCGAGATGGACGCCTCGACCGCAGCCATGATCGCTGACAATGCCGGTGATGCCGCCGGCGCGGCTTGCTTCAAGGCCTTGGAGCCGGTGGTCGCGACGGCGCCGACCGGCCTCCTCAGCAAGTTCGAAGTCGCTCGCGCCGGCCAGATCGTGGTCGAGGACGGGCCGTGCGCGCCGCTCGCCGCCGGGCTGTTCCTGCATTTGTTGAACAAGGCCCCGGGAAGCCCCTGACCGGACCTGTTTTTCTCCTGCAGAAACAGGTGGAGCGGGCGCCGGACAGAGGCCCGGGAAGGGCCGGGGACGCGTAATGCACTCGGCCCGACGGGGGGTGCGGCGGCGGGCTCGCCGCACCCCCGGTGGGATTCAGGCTTAGTTGATCAGGCCGTAGAATTTGCCGGCGTTCTCGCAGGTCATCTTGTAGGTGACATCGGCCGGCAGGTGGCTGAACTGGTCTTCGATGTACTTCTTCGATTCCGGCCAGACGCCGTCGGGGTGCGGGTAGTCGGAACCCCACATCAGGGTCTCGATGCCCATCTCGTCGATCAGCTTGGTGCCGACGCGGTCGTACTGGAAGGTCGCCTTGCACTGGCGCCGCCAGTATTCGCTCGGCAGCAGCTTCAGCTTCAGGTCCTGGTACTGGTCCTGGAACTCGAAATCCATGCGGTCGAGCACGTAGGGTATCCAGCCGATGCCGCTCTCGCCCAGAACCATGCGAATGTTCGGGAAGCGCTCGAACACCGCCGCACCCATCAGGTCGGTCAGGATTGTCGCCAGGGTCATCTGGAAGCGGCACAGCCCGCTATAGGTCATCGCCCGCAGGGTGTTGCCGGTCAGCGACGCGCGCAATTTCGGGTCGGTCGCCGGGAAGGTGTGGAAGTGCAATGGCAATTGCACCTCGTTGATCGCCTCCCACAACGGGTCCCACATCGGATGCCACATCGGCGTCATGTGCCATGAGCACGACAATTCAACGCCCTTCATGCCCAGCTTGGCGACGCGATGAACTTCGGCTGCCGCCGCCTCGATGTCGCTGTAGGGCAGGCAGGCGAGACCGATCTCGCGATCGGGATAGTGGCTGCAGAAATTGTTCATGAAGTCGTTGTAGATGCGCAGCATCTCGTTCGCCGCCTCGCGGTCTTCCATTTTTCCGCAGGCGGCAAGGATACCGTAAATGACCTCGGCATCGACGCCGTCGCGGTCGAGTTCCTTGACCCGCAGATGCGGGTCGCCCGGCCGGCGGTGGCCCTTTTTTGTGAAGTCGTCGTAGAGGCCGGCTTCGTGCATCTTGTCGACGCGCAATTGCTTACCGGGGACATAGGCCGAGCCCACGGCGCCGACCCCGCCCGCCATACCGAAATCGGCCCCGTCATTGGAGACCCAGCGCTTGCTGCCGTCCGGCTGATCGGCGACATAGGGCATCTTTTCCTTAAGTGTCCGCGGCGCCTCCGAGGTGAACAGATCGGGCGGCAGCCAGATCATGTCGAGATGACAATCGGCCGATATTCGCCGGTACTGCATAACGCACCTCCAGTGAAGTTGGACCCGGGCAGGGTCGATCGGGCATAGCAATCCCCAGGCCACTCTATGCGAGACCTGGATTGTCATCCTATGTCGATATGCGCAAACCTCCGATGCAGGGTGCTCAACCCTTAGTGCGCCTGCCGCGCGGCCACTCCCATCAATTGCGTCAGGCGCGGCGGGTCGTCGAGCAGCTCTCGGCTCGGCCCGGCAAAGACGATCAGTCCGCGGTCGAGGACGATCGCGTCGTGGGGCCAATTCGAGCGCGAGCTGGGCATGCTGCTCGACCAGCAGCAATGCCAGATCGTCCTCGCGCTTGAGGCGGTCGAGTCCGGCGAGCAAGCGCATCGACGATCACCGGGGCCAAGCCCTCGAGCGGCTCGTCCATCAGCAGCAGTGTCGGGTTGCCCATCAGCGCACGGCCGATCGCGAGCATCTGCTGCTCGCCGCCTGAAAGCTGGTTGCCGTGATTGCGGCGCCGCTCGGCGAGCGACGGAAAGAAATTGTAGACCTTGGCTGGCGTCCATCGACCCGGGCGTGCGGCAACGGTCAGGTTCTCTTCGACCGTCAGCGACGGAAATATCTCGCGTTCCTGCGGCACAAAGCCGATGCCGAGCCACGCGCGGCGGTATGGCGGCATTGCCGAGATTTCCCGGTCGGCAAAGCGAATGGCGCCAACGCGCAATCGGGTATGGCCCATGATCGTGGCTAGCAGCGTCGTCTTGCCGACCCCGTTGCGCCCCAGCACCGCGAGCGTCTCGCCGCGCGGCAACTCGAGCGAGATGTCCTCGATCACGATAGTCTCGCCATAGCCGGCCGAGACGCCGTTCGAGCACGAGGCCAGCCGGCCCGCTCATGCCGGCACACGTTCCCCGAGGTAGACACGGCGCACCTCGGGATCGGCGGCGATCGTTTCGGGCGGCCCTTCGACGAGCACGCTGCCTTGCACCAATACGGTGATTCGCTCCGCCAGGCGGAAGACCAGATCCATGTCGTGCTCGATGATCAAGAGCGCGATGTCGGGTGGCAGACGCTCGATCACGTCGATGATCGTGCCGCTTTCGCCCGACGGAACTCCGGCCGCCGGCTCGTCGAGCAGCAGAACCTTGGGGGAGAGTGCGAGCGACACGGCGATCTCGACGAGCCGCTGGCGGCCGTAGGCGAGCGTGTTCACCGGGCGCAATGCCTCGTCGTCGAGCCCCAGCCGCTCGAGCAGAGCGTGGGCTTCCTCGATCGCCGCGCGGTGATGACCGGCCGGGCGGAACAGACCGCCGCCGATCCCGTCGCCGCTCGCAGACCGCCAAGGTCGACGTTTTCGAGAACGCTGAGACGGCGGAACAGCGCGGTGATCTGAAACGTGCGAACGAGGCCGCGCTTGACCCGCGCCGCCTGCGGCAGTCCTGTGATGTCGGCGCCGTCGAGAAGGATCCGTCCGGCGCTCGGCCGCAACGCACCGGTTACCAGCTCGACAAAGGTCGTCTTGCCGGCGCCGTTCGGCCCGATCAGCGCGTGGCGCGCGCCGCGGTCGAGACGGAAATCGATCATATTGGCAACAGTGAGCGCGCCAAAACTCCGGCACAGCCCGCGGGTTTCGAGCGCCGGTGCGCTCATTGCTCCGCCGGGCTCATCGTCTCACCGCGCGCCGCGTTTGCAACCGCTCGACGAGCCCGAGCACTCCGCCGCGGGCGAAGACCACCAAGAACACCATGAGCAGCCCGATCCAGAAGTACCAATAGACCGGGTCGATGGTGGAGAAGCGGTCCTGCGCGATCATGTAGAGCGGCACGCCGATAAAAGCGCCGTAGAGCCGTCCGACGCCACCGATGATCAGCATGATCAGGATGGTGCCGGAGCGATCGAGGCCAAGGAAAGTGAGGCCGACGAACCCCGTGGTCTGGGCGATCAGCGCGCCCGAGGTTCCGGCCAACGCCGCGGAGATCGTGTAAACAACGAGGCGTCGGGCGGCGACTGGCGCGCCGATCGCGTGCATGCGCCGGATATTCTCGCGGATGCCGGTGAGCGAGCGGCCGAACGGCGAATGAACGAGCCGCCTTGCCACCAGCCAGCACAAGAACAGAACGATCAGGCAATAGCAATAGGCGGTTCGGCCGAACAGGTCGAAGCGGAACCAGCCGAAAATCGGCCAAACCTGCATCCCTTGCAGCCCGTCATCGCCGCCGGTAAGCCAGCTCGCCTTATTGACCCCCTCATAGAGCATCGATGCGACGACCAAGGTCAGCATGAGCAGGGTCAGCCCGGTCGTGCGGAGGATAACGAGGCCCGACAACAGCCCGATCAGCGCCGCCGCCGCGGCTCCGGCAAGGAGCCCGGTTATCGGCTCGCCCCACCCGTGCGCGGCGAGGAGGCCGGTAGTGTAGGCGCCGGCACCGAAAAACGCGGCCTGCCCCAAAGTGACGATCCCTGCGTAACCGAGCACGAGATCGGCGGACAGAGCGAACAGAATGGTCGCCAGGATCTGCGCGCCCAGCGGCAGGTATGAGGGGAAGGCGAAGTAGGCCGCGACCGCGATCAGCCATGGTGCGGCTTCGAGCGGGTAGTAGCGGTGGCGCCGGGCAAAGAGGCCGACCGCGTCGCGATCGGACATCACGCCCGGCCGAACAGGCCGCGCGGCCGCCACAGGAGGACCGCCAAGGTCAATGCATAGATGAAGAATGCGCCGAATTCCGGCATCAAATATTTGGAGGTAATGTCGGCGACGCCGATCAGAAGCGCCGCAAAGAACGGCCCGCGGACGCTGCCGAGCCCGCCGACAGCGACGACGATCAGAAAATAGATAAGGTTCTGCAACGCATAGCTGGGATTTACGGCAAGCAGGTCGGCCCCCAGCGCGCCACCCAAGCCGGCGAGCCCACTGCCGAGAGCGAAGGTCGCCATGAACAGGCGAGAGGTGTCGATGCCGACCGATTGCGCCATCCGCAGATTGTCGACCGCGGCGCGCACCCGCGCCCCGAAGCGGGTGCGCTCGACCGCGAGCCACAGCGCCGTCACCACGGCGCCGCCGCACAGAATGAGAAAGCTGCGATAGGCAGGAAAGTTGCGGAACCCAAGATCGACTTGGCCGCTCAGCCAAGGCGGCGGCTGCAAGGGTTGCTGTAACGGTCCCCAAATATAGGTAGCACCGGCTACCGACATGAAAGCGAGGCCGATGGTCAGAAGCACTTGGTCGAGCTCATCCCCGCCATAGAACCGCCGGTACAGCAGCCGCTCGACCGGAATGCTCGCCGCCGCCACCGCTAGCGCCGCGCCGAGCAATGCCAACGGGAATGGCACACCCTGCTCCTTCATCAGGCTCGTCACGATGTAGCCGCCGGCCATTGCGAAGACGCCGTGCGCCAAATTGACGAAGCCCATCAGCCCCATCGTCACGGACAGCCCGACCGAGATCAGGTAGAGCACCATGGCGAAGGCGAGGCCATTGAACGCAACGTTGCCGGCCGCCGACAGAAATTCGCCCATCGCGGCGGGCACTCACCGTCACCCCGGCGAAAGCCGGGGTCCATCTCTCCGCAACTCGAGCCTTTTCTCGTTAGTAAAACCCAGGGATTGCTTGAGAATTTCGCAGCAGCGGAACTATGGGTCCCGGCTTTCGCCGGGACGACGCGAAATCTGCGTATGCGAGCCTCGATCCCGATTTCTTCGGGCGCGGGAACGACAACGTAATGAAGTGATCTCACGCTATTTCGGCGGGTTCAGCTCTTTCCACGGGTCCTTGACCATCGGGATCGTCGCGATTTCGACATTGGCGAGCTTACCGTCCACCTTCTCGACGCGCCGGATATAGATGTTCTGGATGATGTCGCGGGTCGCCGGATCGATCGCGATCGGACCGCGCGGGCTATCCGGGTTCTTCCAGTTGGAAAAGAACGTCATCGCCTCGTCGGCCGTGAACTTGCCCTTTGTCGCCTTGACCAGGTCGAAGATCATCGCCATGCCGTCCCAGCCGTCGACCGAGAAGAAATCGGGAATGGCCTTGTCGCCATATTCCCGCTTCCAGGCCGCGAGAAAGGCCTCGTTGGCCGGCCGCTTGCCCGCGACCGAATAGGTGCCGGAGGTGATCAGGCCGAGCGGCATGTCGCCCATGTTCGGCAACTCCTCGTCGGGCAGCAGGTCCTGCGGTGCGGCGATGTTGATCCCGGCCTCGCGCAGGCCGAGATCGCTGATCGCCCGCATCATCGCCGTCGCCTGCGTGCCGGCGGGGACAAAGATGAAGGCGACGTCGGGCTTGGCGTCCTTGATGCGCTGCACGAACGGGGTGAAATCGGGATTGGTCGGCGGAAACCGGTCCGCGCCGACGATCTTGCCGCCGGCATCGGTAAAGGCCTTGGTAAAGGCCGCCTCGGCGTCATGGCCGGCGATGAAGTCGGTGACCGCGGTGTAGGCCGTCTTCCAGCCCTGCTCGGCCGCCCATTTGCCCATCGGATAGGATTCCTGCCACAGCGTGAAGGTGACGCGCACGACATAGGGCGAGATCCGCGGGATCGAGACGCCGGCGGCGGCGTAGCTGATGACCAGCGGCACCTTCGCCTCGGCGGTCAGCGGCGCCATCGCGGTGGCGATCGGCGACAGGACGATGCCCGTCAGCAGCTGCACGTGATCGCGGGTGATCAGTTCCTGCGCCACCCGCTTGCCGACCTCCGGATTGGAGGTGTCGTCGCGCTTCAAGAGCTCGATCTTGACGCCCGGCGGCAGGTCCTTCTCGTGCTCCTTGACGTAGAGGTCGATGCCTTTTTGCCCTTGGTCGGCGGGCTGAGCGACAAAGCCGGTATAGCTGTTGATCAGGCCGATCTTGACGGTCTGCGCCGCGAGCGAGGCCGGCAAGCTCGCGGCAGCCGCCGCCAGCACGACGATTAACTTTCGAAACACTCGAGCCTCCCAGCCTTATCGAACGGCAAGCTTACCATGCCCGAAGTCTAGGCAAATCATTTGCGCTAATAACCCCGATCCAGCGCCCAGCGCAGCGTCAGGATCAGTGCATATGCGACCGCCAGCGAAAAAATCACGATAGCGCCCCATTTTGCCCATCTCGCCCAGGGATATCGGCTGCGCGAAAGCGGCAACACGGCGACGCTGACGAACAGCAGGATCGCCAGGGTCACGAGGATTCGCATCACGCGATCATCGGACAAACCACGTCTCCGTATCGGCTGTTCTGCTATCCTGCACCGGCCCCGTGCCGCATTGGTGCTGAATAAAACGATCGAGCAGCAGCGGGACGAGGTATTGCTGCGGCCGGTTTGATCCGGCATCAATTATGGGGATCTGGATATGCCCTTCGCCCGTGTCATCGCGCTTCTGGCGATTCCTCTGATGCTCGCGGCCGGGCCGGCGCCAGGCCAGGAGGTCATCACCGAAAAGGCGCTGTCGCTCGATCTGGCGCACGCCATCGCGCAAGCGGCGCTCGAGAAATGCCGGGGCGACGGCTACCATGTCAGCGTGACGGTGGTCGACCGCGACGGCATGGTCAAGGTGGCGCTGCGCGATGACGGCACCGGGCCGCACACCATGGTCACCAGCCGCCGCAAGGCCTTCACCTCGATCACCTTCAAGCAGCCTTCCGCCGATTGGGCGAAACGCGTCCTGACCGAGCCGAGTTTGGCCGGCCTGAAGGATACCGCCGGGACCATCGCATTGGGCGGGGGTGTGCCGATCAAGGCCGGCAACGAGGTGATCGGCGCCATTGGCACGAGTGGCGCGCCGGGCGGCGAGAAGGATGAGGCGTGTTCGAATGCCGGCCTCCAAAAGCTCGCCGACAAGCTGAAGTAGGGTGGACGCCATGGACCAGATCGACCTTCGTTCCGACACCGTGACTTCGCCGTCGCCGGGCATGCGCCAGGCGATGGCGGCAGCGCCGGTCGGCGACGACCAGTATGGCGAAGACCCGTCGGTCAATCGGCTGCAGGAGCGGATCGCCGAATTGCTGGGCAAGGAAGCTGCGCTTTTCGTGCCGAGCGGCACGATGGCAAACCAAATTGGTCTCAAAATCCTGACCCGGCCGGGGGACGACGTCGTCGTTGGCAAGGAAGCGCATATCGTCTGGCATGAATCCGGGGCGGCTGCGGCGAACTCCGGCGTTCAGTTCACCGTCGTCGGCCGGGGCGGATTGTTCACCGACGCCGATTTGCGCGCCGCTTACAAGCCGCCGGGCCATATCGTGTTCCCACCGACGACTTTGGTTGCTATCGAGAACACCCACAATCGGGGCGGCGGGGTCGTGTTTCCGCAGCAGCGCCGCGGTCGCGATCTGCCAGGCCGCACGACAGCTCGGCCTCGCCAGCTATCTCGACGGGGCGCGGCTGTTCAACGCCGCGGCAGCGACCGGACAGACGCTCGCCGAGCTCGCGGCGCCCTTCGATCTCGTCTCGGTCGCGTTGTCGAAAGGCCTCGGCTGCCCGGTCGGGAGCCTCGTCGCCGGCCGCCACGACGACATCTCGCGGGCCCGGCGGGCGCGGCGCATGTTCGGCGGCGCAATGCGCCAGTCCGGCATTCTCGCCGCGGCCGGTCTTTATGCGCTCGAACACAACCTCTCGCGGCTCGCCGAGGATCACGCCAATGCCCGATTTTTGGCGGAGCGGCTGGCCGGATTGCGCGGCGTCAGCCTCGATCTTGCAACCGTGCAAAGCAATATCGTGATCTTTCGGATGGAAGAACGCGCGCTGGACGCCGCGGCCGTCGTCGCCCGTGCGCAAGAGGCGGGCGTGCTGGTTTCGGCCTTTGGTGTGCGCATCGTGCGCGCCGTCACTCACCTCGATGTCAGCCGCGACCAGTGCCGGCGCGCCGCCGACCTGCTCGCGGCAGTCATCGAGCGCGGCTGAGCTCCGTCTTGCGCTTGCGCAGCAGAATTTTTTGCTCGCCGGAGAGGACCAGCTCGCCCTTCTGGTTGTGCACGGAGGCGGCGAGCGTGACGATGCCGGTCGAACGCTGTGGCGTCAGGGCGGCGATTTCCAGCATCGGGTAGAGGGTGTCGCCGGGATAGACCGGCTTCAGGAATTTCGACGATTGCTCGATGAAGGCGATCAGCGCATCGCCGATCGCCAGAGCAAAGCTGCTGGCGCCGGCAGCGGTGCAGCAGAGGATCTGGAAACCATGCGCCAACGGGCCCGGGTGACCGCGCTCGCGGCAATATTCGACATCGTAATGGATCGGGTGGTTGTCGGCGGAGACCGTCTGAAAGGCGGCGAAATGGGCTTCGGTGACGGTGCGGCTCGGGATGTAGAAGCGCTCCCCGACCGCCAGATCCTCGAAGTAGCGGCTTTCCGCGGGGCCGGTGCTGGTCGACGGTCGAAGCCTCGCGGTCATGGCGTCTCCGGGACGAGCAGGATGTTTTCGGCGCGCAGCCGGGCGATTGTCGCCGGATCGACGCCGAGTTCGGCGAGAATGGCGGCGCCGTGCTCGCCGATGCGCGGCGCCGGCGTCATCGCCATGTCGGCTGCAAGCGGGATCCCCGGCGTCCGCGGGGTTTGGAATTGCCCCATGCCCGGTTGGTCGACGCGGACCGCGCCGCCGGTCGCGACGACGTGCGGGTCGGCGAGCCAGTCGTCGAACCCGTTTATGCGGTCGGCGAGGATATCGGCGGCGCGCAGCTTTGCGAGCCAGCCCTCGGTTGTATCGCTCGGAAAGATCGAGCCCACGATGTCGCACAACACAGATGCGTGCGCGGCGCGCGCGGCGAAATCGGCAAAGCGCGGGTCTTTCGCGAGATCGGGCCGCCCGAGCGCGCCGACCAGCCGGGCATATTGCTCCTCGCGCACCAGCGCCACGATGATCCAGCCGTTGTGGGTCCGGTAGACGCCGGTCGGCACGTTCAATTGCCGCGGTGCGCCGCTCTCGAGCACATGCTCGGCGAGCTTATGGCCGAGGATCGCCGCCGCGCATTGCGTCAGGCTGATCTCGAGACGCTGGCCTGCGCCGCGGCGCTCGCGCGCATAGAGCGCGACACCGAGGGCCTGCGCCGCATAGAGCCCGGTCAGGGTATCGACGATGATCGCCCCGACCCGGTGCGGCGTCCCGTCATTGCCGAGATTGACCGACATCAGCCCGGAGAAGGCCTGCGCGATCGAGTCGGTGCAGGGAAGATCGACGTAAGGGCTTTCCTGGCCAAATCCGCTGACCGAGAGATAGAGGAGGCGCGCGTTATGCGCCCGCAATTCATCATATCCGAGGCCGAGCCGGGCAGCGACCCCCGGGCGGAAGCCTTCGATCACGACATCGGCGCGGGTCGCGAGCGCCACCGCGATATCCCGCGCCGCCGGCGACCTCAGGTCGAGCGCCAGGCTGCGCTTGCCGCGGTTATAATGGGCCGACATCGCGGTGTGGTCGCCATACCGGGTCCCGAGCCCGCGCGACCAATCCCCGGCAATGGGCTCGATCTTGATGACCTCGGCCCCGTGCATCGCCAACAGCATCGCGCAGTAGGGCGCGGCGACACCCTGCCCCAGATCCAGGACTCGCAACCCGCTATACGCCCCGGCAGCACTCATCCCGACCTCGTTTGCCGTTCAAGCAGCACCCCTGCTATACTAGCAGCTCCGACGCGCGTAAGAGCCTCATTCAAATAAGCTGGTTGTCCACGCCAGGTTATCGTCACCCCCGCGAAGGCGGGGGTCCAGAGCCACCGCTTCGGAACGAGATCCCTGGGATTTCCCGCTTTCGCGGATGCGAAAGAAATGAGATTGCGCTGGACAAACGCGGTGCGTCCTTCGAGACGGCCGCGACGCGGCCTCCTCAGGATGAGGAATTTTCTTGATGCCATTAAACATGTTCCTCATCCTGAGGGCGCCGCCTGTCCTGAGGAGCCACCGCAGGCGGCGTCTCGAAGGGGGCGCGTCTCGAAGGACGCACTGCCGCAATGCAGCCAATTCCCTTCACACGCTGTTTCGCGGCAATGACGGGAATGAGAGCTAAGTCGTGAAACACGCTGGCGCGGGCGCACTCGAGGCACTGTCCGATCTGCTCGAGAAGCTTCGCGCCCGAGCGGGCCTGTCGAGAAGCGGCCCGGGATCTTCTACCGCAAGGGCGACGCGTTTCTCCATTTTCATGAAGATCGCGCCGGCCTCTTTGCCGATTTGCGGCATGACGGCGACTGGCAGCGCTTGCCGGCCGACAGTGCCGACGAACGCGACAAGATCCTCGCTCTTGTCGATCGCGCTACTGGCCGCAGCTGACCCATCCCCCACTTTTGCTCTAGGTTCATCCCTGACGCCCGGTGCGATCGACGCGTCGCGCCAGCGACCAGGCGAACAACTCCGCCAACGACGCCCTGGCGAAATCGGGCACGCTCCGGTCTTCCTGGTGTCGTCTCACGCTGTCGCGGATCTTTGCAGCGAAGATATCGGCTGCGCCGTCACCGCCGGGCAGGACGAATTCCTCGTCGGCCCTCGCCAATTCGGGCGTGTCGCCGGCCTCGCGCAGCGACAACGCCGCGACACGCGCAGGTTCGACCCCTGATCGCGCCAGCTCCTCGCGAACAATGGCGCAGACCTTGCCCCACGCTCGTTGGGTGCAGTGATCGAGGTTCTTGGCTACATCTTCGCTCGCCGCGTCTTCGATCAGCCGATCGAGGCGTGTCTCACGCGCCCGCATCACGGCGCTCTTCCAATTGACGCAAGCGCCTGTCGAAATCGCTGGTCTCGACCGCTCGCACGAAAATCTCGACAACCCGGGCCAGCTCCGCCGCCTCGCCGGGGGTGATCGCGCCGCCGGTGGCCGCGGTCGTGATTGCCGCCATCGTGTCGCCGAGATCGGCCGCATCACGCACCGGCGGCACGCTGTCGAGGCGCACCGGCCGTCCGCGCCGCGGCGGCATGATGCGGTCGAGGCAGAGCCTCAGCGCCGCCGCATCCCCCTCGAGCGCAAGCTCGACCGCCCGCCTCGTCAGCGCCTCGGCTTCGCCCTCGAGCAATAGTTCAGCGGCCTCGATCGCCTTGTTGTGCGAGCCGCGCGAGCGGCCCGCGGGATTGCCCGACCGGCCCTTCCTGAACCGGCCCTCGGCATCCCGGCTCTCCTGCTTCTGCAGGGAATCTACAGGCATTAACTTCTCCTTCGCTGTCGCGGCGCACGGTCCCGAGCGCCACTTCGGTGCCGTACGATACGATGCGAATATGGC
>CAVOTD010000106.1:0-8827 GCA_963698995.1 uncultured Alphaproteobacteria bacterium
TGAGGGTACGGCCGTAGTCATGCGCCCGCGTGCCCGATGCTGTAGATAATCGAAACTTGGGCTCTTGGCTATTTGGGCAGCGTTAATTTCGTTTTCCGTCGCTGCTGAAACAGGCGGCGGTTTCCGCGCTGAATGTTGGACGATGAATTTGGTGTCCAATATCGTACCAGAGCGGCTTCCAATCTCTCGACGCGCCTTGCTTGGCGCACTCTGATCCAGATCATCGGAGGCGTCGGGGCTTTGACGATCCGATGACAGCCGAGCAGATACCTTCCGTAGGCCCACGGACGCCATCTGGTTCTCATCACAGTGTTGTTCGAGTGTGCAGAGCCCCGCCTGCCAGCTACGGGGCTCTTCTTTTAAAGGCGCCCAACCCAAGCATCAACCTCGCGCCCAGACTTATTTGGCGACGTGGCTGGTTTGCGAAGCTCATGGCGCCTGTTGGCCTTGTCAGGATAACCGGATGGCCAGGGACGGAGGTGCGAGTAGGCTGACCGAATGATGGAACTCTCACACCGTCGCCACCGCTTTCCGCCGGTTGTCATCCAGCATGCGGTCTGGCTCTACCTGCGCTTCACGCTCAGCTACCGAGACATCGAGGATCTGCTCGCCGAGCGTGGGCTCGATATCTCCTACGAAACGGTCCGGAGCTGGGTATTGAAGTTCGGACCGGTGATCGCACGGCGGCTACGGCGGCGCCGTCTCCGCCCGAGCAAACAGCATGCCGGCGAGTAGGTTCGGCTGCGCTGTTCGTCCACCGGCGTTCCGTTGGGCGACATTGCCGGCGAGCCGTGCCTGAACGGCATCCCACAGCTCCCGATCGATGATTGGCGTGTGTTCGCCGGGATAGGCCCGCTCCTTGTGAACGATCTCGCCTCGGTAGACGCGGTTCTGTAGCATCAGATAGAGCGCGCCGCGCGCGAATGGCTTACCACCCCAGAGCCGGGCCGGAGGCGCTCGTGCGGCACTTGCTTTTAAGGCCCTGGATATCAAGCTCCTCCTTCAGCAATCGAACCGAGCCGAGTTTCGGCGTAACGGCGGAAAAATGTAGCGCACGGTTTCCGCCTCGCTGTCGCAGGCTGATGCACAGGTTGCCGCTGGCGTGTTCTCGGCCGATATCGCCGGCGCGCTGTTTGCACGGAGCCCCTTTCACCATGACGAACAGTCGGGGGCGCGCTCTAACAAGTTCTGGATGACTTCCCATCCCGTAGGGATCGAGGACGGCAGCGTAACCCCACTCCTAGGTAGTTGGGGCGGCGAGGCCGTCTATTTCTGGCTCAAGGACGCCATGTTGGAGGAGCTGGTCGCGGGTATCGGCAAACCGCGCGTCCTCGAAATGGCCGTCCCGCTCGATGCGACCCGTCACGCCTACTCGGCAGGTCGGGCCGTTGTGGCGACCTTCGCGCGGACGCTCGGTTGCGACCCCGACACGGGAGCCTTCGATCTCTACGCCACGAGCTCTCTGGGCGCGGAGGCCGTCGATCCATACGGAAGGCGACGGGGTCTTCGCCGAAATCGCGAAGGGATACCCGGCCGAGTTTTTTAGGGCCGTGCAGGGGATATCGAGCAGCTTGGGCGAGGCGAAGATCACGGCGAGCCCCTGCGCGCGGGAGATCGCCACATTGAGGCGGTTGCGGCTAAACAGGAATTCGAGATTGCGGGGGATGTCGTCGCCCGACGATGTCGCCATCGAGATCAGCACCACGGGCGCTTCCTGGCCCTGGAACTTATCGACCGTGCCGACCTGGGCGCCTGTCGGCAGCGCAGATTTCAGATGATTGACCTGCACGTTGTAGGGACTGACGACCAGGATATCCTCGGACCGGATCGGGCGGGTTATGCCCCTATTGTCGGTCCACTGCTGTTGTAGAAGGCTCGCATAGACCACACGGTCGAGCGTTGGCGTCGCGGCATGCGATAGCCCCAAACCCCGAAGGCCGGTCGCTTCCTAGGAAATCGTGATGGGCCGGAGTAACTCCGCATCGTCGTTTTTCACACTGCTCACGCGATCGCTGACCGGCGCGATGGTCATTCCGCTGGAATATGGGACGAGCAGCTTCTTCGCGGTATCGGCGGGAGCCGTCAGCCAACGCTGATGATCTCCCGGCGCAATGATCACCGGCATGCGATCGTGAACCTCTCTCAGCAATTTGCTCGATTGCGTATTAATGATCGTGAACGTCTTAACTGGTTCGCCCACCTCGGGTGCCCAACTCTCCCATAGCCCAGCGAATGCGAACAGCCCTCTGGTCCTGGGTGCTATTTTGAAAGGTTGAGTCTTGGCGCCTTTCGTCTGCCATTCATAAAAGCCGCTTGCCGGCACCAGACACCGTTGCGTGTCAAAGACGGTCCGATATGCAGGTTTCTGGTCGAGTGTCTCGGCTGGGGCAATGATCATTCCGGCACCGAGCGAGAGGTCGCGTGACCAGGACGGGACCAAACCCCACCGCGCCATGTGAATGCTCCTGCCTTCCTCTGTGGCGATCACGATCGGACAAAGTTGTGCCGGCGCGATGTTGTAGCGGGGCACGAGCTCGGGCACGGTATCGACCCTGAACATCTTCTTTATTTCAGCCGATGTGGCTGTGAGATAGAAGCGTCCGGTCATGGGCTGGATTATACATCTCTCGCCTGGCGTTGGTCGAAGGCGGATTGCAACCTGGCTCAGGCTGAGGGGGCAAAATCCCGGTCGCGCCTGGGATAGGCTGCTCTTCGACACGGATCTGTCAGGCGCCCATCTCCGGGGTGGGAACTTCTTCAAGACTGTACTCGACGGCGCCAATCTCGCCCGGGGTTTCCCGATGGAGTTCGATTCTTGCCGTGTGCCCGGCGCATCGTCACTTTGAACTAACAATCGGCCTTCTGTGGTGAGGTGCTCGGTTGCGGCGCTTCGTTCCAAAATAGCAAACTTTCAGAGTAGGCGCCTTGCTTACTTGGGGGCGATTCCGAGCTGGTCGCCTTGATCAACCCTTTATACAAAAGGCTTCATTCGACCTTTTCGAATTTCTGCAAGGAGCGCAGATTGGCAGGGTGTGGCTTCCCCGGGTAAATCTGCGGCCACGCGGTCCAGGAGACCTCGCCGACATAGATGTCGCCTCGAGAGTCGACTGCGAGACCGTGCGGCGCCAGGAACTTGCCGAGATCGGTCCCGGCCGGCGTGTTGCCGAAGCGGCCAATAAGCTTACCTTCATGGTCGACAATACTGACCCGCGGACCGAGATTGGGAATGTCACGGCTGACGGCAGCGGCCGGGCCGACTTCGCCGATGTAGCAGATCGGCTGGTGACCGTACGCCATGTAGAGGCCGCAGGGGCGGTGCAGGTTCTTCCATTGCGTCTCAAACCGGCCGTTGCCGTCGAAAACCTGGACGCGGTGGTTCTCACGGTCTGCGATATAGACCCAGCCATCGGCGTCGCAGCAGATGTTATGGACGATATTGAACTCGCCCTCGCCGGTTCCGGGCTCGCCCCACGACATCAGCAATTTGCCATCGGGTGAATACCTGTGGACGCGGGAGTTGCCGTAGCCGTCCGAGACATAGATCTCGCCCTTCGGCGAGAGCGCCGTGTGGGTACAGCGGTGAAACGGCTCGCCGCTCATATAGGGCGCCGGCTTGCCGGGGACGCCGAGCTCCAGCAGCACCTCGCCGTCGAGCGTGACCTTGCGCACGAAATGGCCGCCATCGTCGGTCAAGAACATCGTGTCGTCCGGCGCCATGTGAACGCCGTGGGCCCTTGGGTACTGGCCCTCGCCCCAGGAGCGCAGGAAGTTACCCTCGCGATCGAAGACGGTCATCGGGTGTTCGCCGCGACTGAACACATAGACATTGTCGTTGCGGTCAACACCGACCCCGCCGACCTCCCTGAAAGACCAGCCGTCAGGTAACTTCGCCCAGTCGGCATTGACGCGGAATTTGAAATTGCCGCTTCCGACGATCATCGAGCCTTCCCTCCCGCGAGAAGCCATTCAACATCGGAGCATCGCGATCCGGCAGGCAAAGACAAGCCCTCTATCGTGGCAGGGGCCGACCAGCGACGCGGCGGCGATCGCCGCGGTCGAGGAGGCGCCCGCCGCCTGCAGCAAGCCCGGCAAATGCGCCGCCATCGCTCCTGCACGAACCAGGTAGTGGCGAAGAAGAAGGCCAGGATTGGCATCGCCGCGCGCGGTGGATCCGCCGACGGCAATTCCGGTGCGGCCTGCGGTGGCGCCGTCGGCATGCCGTGGCGTGGGATCGCCAGCCAGTTGACCGGGGCAGCGAGCAGCAAGTTCAGCCCAGCCCAGACCAGACAAGCGCCACGCCACCCTAATGCGTGCAACAGCACCGCGGTCAATGGCCAGCCGATCGTGCTGGCAAAACCGGCAATCAGGGTGATCCCGGTGATCGAGCTGCGTGCGTCGCGGCCATAAAGCCAGGTCAAGGCAGCAAAGGCCGGATCGTAGAGACCCATACCGATGCCGACGCCGAGCACGGTCCAGGCGATGACGAGCCCTGCGATGCTATGCGCAGCAGCGAGGATCAGCAATCCAGCGGCAATGACCAGGTTCGAGGTGGCCAGCAGATGGCGGCCCCCATGCCGGTCGATCAGCCGCCCAACTGATGGTCCGACCACGGCCGACAGCGCAATGCCCCGGAAAACAGCCCAAAGAACACGCTCGTCGGCAGATGTAGCGCATCGGCGATCGGCGCACCGAGGGAGTTCTCCGTTCAGTCGGGTTCAAATTTGGCCGTTGGGTCGACAGCGTGCTGATGCAGCGCGATCTCGGCGCCGGCGACAGCACCCCGCCATGAGGCACGGCAGGTGATGGCCGGCCGCGTCAACGGTCGTCGCCGCGCTCGGCACGACCCAGACCATCGCCTGGGCCTCGGAAACTTGTTCTGCTTGATCCGCCATCCGCTGATCATTGCGCCAATCGGCGCTCCGCGGCAGGCGCTCTTCACCGAGCGCTTACGGTCAATCTCGGTTCGCAGTGGACTCTCCGCTGGAGGGCGCCGAGCGTCATCGGCGGGCCGGGTTGCGACCTCAGCGTGGCGGTAGCTCGTCCGCCGGAAGTACGGCTTTGGCTTTCTCCATCTCACCCCTCGCAAGAGATCGTAGGCGCTCGGCCAGTGTTGACAAACCGTCTAGCAGATGCTTCAGGTGGCCGACATCCGTGTCATCTTTACCTGCTTGCATCAGGTCAATACCTATCTCTAAACTCAGAAAGGCGACCACGATTTCGCGCTCAAAGACACCAAGCCTCTCCCACAAAAGACCGACGAGGTCGACCGCCAGGCGGCGCAGGAACCAACGCTACTCTACTAAAGGGTTATCAATGTCCGACTGCAAGAGACCTATCAGCAATGTATTTCCGCGAGGCAAACAATCGAGAGAGCGCGAGACTTGCTACAAAATGTACCACCTGGGACAGATTGTAACAACCCGAAGACGTCCTCCCGCCCTCAGGGTCCGGGCGTGAAACACGATCCGACGTGTCGCGGACCAGACATCAGCATCTGCCAAGGGTTCTACGAAGATCCGGCAAGGCCCGCACCAAGCGCCGTGAGCATTGCCGCGAAGCCGGCACATACAGCAGCATAACCGCTCCACCGACTTTGGCATTTCAGGGCTTCGGCGAGATTACACAAGCCCACGCTGTAGCCGGTCCCTCCCGCCGAGCCGTCATAACTCGACACGCTGATTTCAACGTTGATGTCAAAGGACGACGGCGTTTGTACTGATGCCGATACAAACCAAAGTACAGCCGCAGCGAACGCGAATGCCGCAGCGGCATAGTTTACGCCCTGAAGCAAGCCGTGAACCGTCATGGTCGATGTCCTTTCCACCAGCGCCGATTTCCAAGGTGTATGCTGTTTATTCGGCTTTCGGGAACACCGGTAGGTTCACGAAGCGGGTGGAGGCGCGGTACGCTACGGCAGCAGACGGCGTGCGCCGAGTGCAAACCGGTTTGGGAACCGATCAGGCGTGCTGTCTGAAATTCCATGGCCCCTGGAGGCGGTATAGATAGCCCGATCCCCGAAACGTGCCGTTGGAGTCCGGCGCTGGAACTCCTTTTCGGAAGGAGGCTTGCTGTCAAAACTCCCAACCGTCCGGCACGCGCTGGAAAGCGGCGTGGCGCTCGCGCCGCGGCGGGGACACCGGGGCCCGATCGCATTTGCCCGGCTACGAGGGGCGCGGGCCTCGTTCTGATTGGATGTCATCAAATACCCAATTGTAAGTCGTGCGAATGGCGTTGGAAGAATATGCCTTTGGACCTATGCGACGGTTAAACGTGCCGAATACAAGCTGCTTCGACGAGTTCAGTCGCATTGCGAGGGGCATGAATGCGGCCCGGTACAGTTCAATTTGACCATAGTCCACAACTACACCACTCAACCGGACGGGTGCCGCTTGAGCGATTGCATGACCACAGCCCTCAGTGAAAAGAGGCAGATATCGTCCGGGGAGTTGCCGGGTGATGGGAATGCCGCGTATCGGCTTCTCTGGCAATTCAAGCAGCTTCGCAAACCTTGATCCATAAATGAGGAAAGCGAGTTCGCTCACGACCGCGTCGGCGCGGATGACGAAACGGTGACTCCAAGCGCCGCTGATCATCCGGGAAAATCGAACGCCGTCAGTGGAGGAAGCCCGCCACATTCGGATGCCTTCTCGCGCCAAAACGTGATCGCATGTTCGGTGTCGCGAAGTTCGCCTGCAACCACGCGTTCTAGTCTCCCGGCGTCCGGCACACGATCGCGAGCGGCACGGGGGGAGCGGTATTCGAGACTGCCGCTGGCTCGCGTTCCGCGCCCGTGGCCTCACAATGTCGGCCATCTCCGACGTAATCGCGGCCAACATTCTTGTCGCGTCATTTCTCTGATCGCCGTTGATTCAAGCGGACGGCGTTCGCCACTCCCGCAACCCGTACCCCTCACCACGTACGTTGTCGAACACAGCCTTGGCGCGGCCGAGGTACGAGGTGATCCTCGACCGATCGCGTGGACCATCTTCGAGGATACCGGATCGGACCAACTCCTTCTGGATCTCGGTCGAATCGGCGCGAGCGCCCTTTTGGCGGAGGAAGTCGGCGGATGCCTCGATTACTGCGTTCATCCCCTTGTCAGTCCGTGTGAATGGGGCCGGTCGGTCGACCGGCTGTTGCTGCGGAGCTGGCTTACGTTGGGGCGCTGGCTTACGTTGCGAAGCCTTCGGTCGAAGAGACGAAGGTGTTGAAACAGAGGCTTCGCGGCGTTCGAGGAGCCGACATACCAGCTCGTACTCCTGGAACAAGGGGTGCTCTTGTAGCTCGTTCCGTAGCTCCTCGCGCCGTTCGCGAAGCGCCTTGATCAGGTCAGTCATTCGGTACTCTTGCAGCAACGAATTGAAACGCAAGCTTTTAGTCGCGAGAAAAGCCGCTTGTAAAGATCGACAAACTTCGGCCGGTGCTGGACATCTCCGGCACTTTCCGCTCCACCAGAGAGACCAACTCCTTGGCCTTTTCCCCGTTACTCTCACGGGGGACCGAGGGTTCGAATCCGGCTCCCTCCAGTGGGGAGTCTCGTGCGAACCTGACTTCCTCGATCAGGGCGGTCCACTGGGATTCGCCCCGCGAGCATCGCCGCCCACGGCTTGCAAACCGACCGCGACCTGAAACGGTGCGGCGCGCGCTCGCTCGACGTTCTTGAGACGCAGTTGCCGCTCGCACCCGGCAAAATTAACGAGCTGGGGCCGCGCTCGCTCGTGCTATGGATAGACGGATCGCGTCAGTCCATATGCGTGACAGTTCGGTGCGCTATGAACTACTCACCGAAACTGAACTCCGCACTGGCAACGTTGGCGGCTACCGGCATTTGGCAGAGAAACTATGCGCCACCGCTACATCGTTTGCTCTGGCGCGTCGGGTTGCTTCTGCCGCCGCCTCATTTCGCGAGCTTCGGGCTCAACTTCGTACTTTTCGCCGCAGGGTTCGGTGTTCTCTGGGGCATCGTCATGTGGTTCTTGGTGTGGTCCCGTCAAGGCATGTCCGGTGGCGCGGCTGCAGGCTCAGCAGCCGTCGCAGGCGCCCTATTCGGCTTGATCATGGCGGCCTACTACCGTCATGGCGCTCGCAAACACAATCTGCCCCCTTGGTCTCAATTAAAGGCCGAACCGTGAGGCCCAAGGCACCGCTGGCACCTTCCCCGAGGACGCCCGCTGGAATGCCGAGCGGCAGGCCGTCGAGTTCGGGGCCGAGATCGGGGAGTACCACGGCGTGGTCCGGGTCCCGCCGCGGGTGTTTCAACGCCTATTGCCCGAGCGGCCCACACTCGAGCGGTGCGTCGAAGCCTACTACCTCCAGCGAACCCGGTTCGAGAGCATCGCCGAGCGCAAACTCCGCCGCCGCCAGTTGGCCGAGGATGGGAATGTCGAGATCAGCGGTCGCGGCCTGCGCGAGGGCTCCGGCCACCGCGCCCCTCAGCGTGGAACGGTGGCGATGATTACCGTCACCAATGCCCCCGAGCAGCTTCGGATGGCCAGGAGCGTCCTGTTGCTACACTGCGCGGTTCATCCAATTAAGGGCCGACCGTTCGCGGCTTATGCTGCGCCCATCGGCTTGTAGCTGCCGGCGAGCTTGCCTGCCGCTTCGAACATTTCTCTCGCCTCGGCTGTCGTGAAGGCTTGGGTCGTCACCGAGCCTTCTATTCCCCCGCCGCCCGCTGCGACGAATGCCAGCACGCTCGCGGCTTTGGCATCCGGCATTTCCGAGAAGACGATGAAATCGTATTGGCCGAGAGTGAAGTGAAGCGAGACCAGCTTTCCACCCGCCTGCTCACAGATCCTAGCAATGGCGGCGTGCCGGTCCTCCGGCT
>CAVOTD010000107.1:0-5812 GCA_963698995.1 uncultured Alphaproteobacteria bacterium
ACGGCTCGAGTTCCGTTTTTTTCATTTGGGCAACGCCGATCTGATGATCACAGCGGTCGATCTCGTGGCGGCGGAAATGGACGAGCTTTCGCCGGCCCCGGCGAGGCGATGGAGGATGCTCGGCCGGCTCGAGAAAACGAGGATCGGCAAGTCCAACGCGGAGGGAACCACGGTTTGCGGATCGGCACGCGCTGGTTGCGTGCTTGACGGCGGACGGCCCTTTCTGCAGCTGCCCCAAGGTCGCTACCGGATCGGCTTCCGCTGTGACGCCGGCACGCCGATCATGCCGGCGCAGCCGGTGCTGGGGGTCGAGGTCACCGCCCAGCGCAGATGGCAGTACGGCAGTTCGTCGCGTTGGCGTCGGCTCCTTGGCAGACCCGGCATAAGCAAGGTTCAGGTGGCGTGGCGCGACTTCACGGCGCTGCAACTGCCCGCCGGGTCGGGCTCGGTCGATTTCACGGTACCCCCCGAGCTAAGCATCGAGGGCGGGCAGGAGGTTGTGTTCGGCTTCCGCTTTGTCCATTTGGGTAATGCCGCTCTGGCGATCAGCGCGGCTGAACTTCGTCGGGTGGAGGAGAAAGCCGCTCCGCCGCCGCGGGAATGGCGGCTGCTCGGCCGGCTCGCCAAGGGCCGAATCGGGGTTCGCGAAACTGATTGCGTGACGGTACGGCAGGCCGAACCGGCCGGCTCTTTGCTTTACGGCGGTCGGCCCAATTTGCA
Organism: uncultured Alphaproteobacteria bacterium; assembly: GCA_963698995.1. Taxonomy (GTDB): domain Bacteria; phylum Pseudomonadota; class Alphaproteobacteria; order ATCC43930; family CGMCC-115725; genus AP-15. The sequence goes on from CAVOTD010000107.1 coordinate 721, forward strand.
GCTGCCGCGGGGCCGCTATCGGCTGAGCTTTTGTTGCCGGGCGGGGGTGCCGCGCCACCCGTCGCGCTCCGTTCTCACGGTGGAGGTGATCGCCAGGAATTTGCGCAAGAGCGGATCGAATAGTGCTTGGCGCGCCCTGCTGAGGGGCGGCGCCGCCCTGCAGGCGCGCCACGATTTCACCTCGACGGCGCTTGCGGCTGACCAGGCCTCGATCGATTTCGATGTTCCTCCGGAGCTGAGCTGCGAAGGTGGAGAAGACGTCAATTTCGAATTCAGGTTCCTGCATCTGGGCAACGCCGACCTGGCGATTAGCGCGGTGAACCTGAACGAAGCCCTTAACAGTGAAGAATGGCTGCCCAGCCCATCGCCATCTTCGGTTTCACCACAGAAGACCAAAATCCTGATTGTTGGAAATTGTCAGGCACTAACAATCCAGGAAGCATTGTCTCGGACTAACGAGTTAAATGGTCGTCTGGACATACAATATCATTTCGTCGGGTTGCAGCAAAACCTGCACGAGTTGGGCAAGACCGAGCTGGAAAATAGCGATGTCCTGCTGGTCCAGGACATCCGAGATTGGGAGAGCTATCCGCTGCGGCAGTATATCCGGGACGACATGCGGGTCATCAAGTTTCCGCTACTGCATTTTGCCTCGTTGTGGCCGTTCGATCACTATAATGGGCCGGGCGACAAGGAAGCTTATGAACGCGAATGGCCGAACCTCGCTTTCCTCTACCATGACGGGCTGCTGGGTCGGCTGCGCAAGGATATTCCCGATCGGGAACAGCGTTGGCTTGCCTATCGCTCGTTATCGGTCGATGGCCTGATCAATTTCGTCAGACTGCATGACTTCGAGAAGCGTCGCCTTACTGCAATGGATGAGCAATTCGGCTGTCAAATCGGCCGGTTCATCTTGGAAAACTTCCAAACAAAGAGATTGTTCTACACGACGAACCACCCAAATGGACAGATAATCGCGATGCTGATGCAGTATTTATTGAGCCATTTGGATATCAACCCGGCTTTTCGGCCGAACGCCAGCCTCGACCACCTGAAGCGCCTGCAGGTCCCGGTACATCCGAAGGTGGCGAAGGCCCTCGGCGTCAAATGGGCGGGCGAACACACCAAATACCTCTACGGCGGCGAGCAGATCACTTGGGAAACCTACGTCCGGCGCTACATCGACCATTACGGATAAGTGGTCTCGGAGCCATAGATTTACTCGGCCGCTTGTGGCCGGCTAAGCTCCAGCCCCCGCTGGGCAACAGCGGCGGTGGCCTCGGTGGAGGATTCACCGTCGCCGGCAATCTGCACCGTCGGGAACGCAAATTTGATGCCATTGGCATCGAACGCCGTTTTGATCATGGCCAGAGCCTTTCGCCGGATGACGAAATTCTCGCCCGGCAAGGTCATCATCTTCATCCGGATCTGCACCGCGAAATCGCCGAGCGCGTCGACGCCCTGCATCTTTAAGGGCTCAAGGATCAGCGGCGCGAATTCGGGGTCTTTTGCCAGGTCGAGACCGATCTGCTTGATCAGCTTTCTGGCGCGCTCGATATCGCTGTCATAGGTGATGCCAACCATCAGCTTGTCGATGACCCAGTCGCGGCTCTGGTTCTGAACCGCGCCCAACAGCGCGAACGGCACGGTGTAGAGCGCGCCGCGTTGATGCCGCAGCCTGACAGAGCGAAAGCTGAAGGACTCGACGGTACCCTTGTAATTGCCGCTCTGGATGTACTCCCCGACCCGGAAGGCGTCGTCGAGCAGATAGAACATGCCGGCAATCACGTCGCGAACCAGAGACTGGGCGCCAAAGCCGATCGCGACGCCGAGGACGCCCGCACCGGCGATCAGCGGCCCGATCTCGACGCCCATAGCCGCCAGCGCCATCATCGCCGCAAATACGATAATCACGACGAACAGCACATTGCGGAAAATCGGCAGGAGCGTATGGAGCCGCGCCCGCCGTCGCGCTTCGTCGGTGTTCGGCTGACCGAGGTTCTCGACGTCGGCGAGCTTGCGATCGATCGCCGCCTTGATCGCGTGCCACAGGACGTCGGCAACGAGGAGAATGATGACGGCGCTCAACACGCCGTGCACGAGGCGCATGAACATGTCATCCGCGGCGGCGAGATGCACGAGGTCGACACCCCAGCCCCAGGCGAGCACCGCGGCTACCGCGATGAGGAGCAGAGCGCGGATGCCGCGCTCGAGGCTAATCGCGATGACGCTGGGCGGCCCCTCGCCGACCTGCGGAGAACTTGGCGGTCGAAGTACATGTTGCGTCGCGCGGCGGGTCACGCCGATCGCCAGCGGCAGGGTAATGATGACCAGAACGAGCCAGAAACCCGGCATCGCATGGAGTACCCAAAGCACCCACAACAGCACGACGCCGATCGACAACAACGCATTTTGCGCACCACGCCCGAGGTGGTGCCTTGCGAGTGCCGGCGCCTCTGCACCGTCTGAGGGTGCAACCGGGCGGTGCCAGACCGTTTCCAGCGCGACGGCGACGAGACCGAGGCCGAGCAGGTAGGCGACGAGCTGGCGGGCCGCCAACGAGACTCCGAGAGTGCTGAGCACCCCGAACTCTACCCAACCGAAGGCAAACAAGCCGATGAATATGGCGAGCCGGCGGCACCAGAATCGAGCAGCGGCCGTGTCTAAGGGAATGATGCGGAAGCGCTCGTGATGGGGGGACAACAAGAGATGGCCGACCACGATTGCGACCCGGATCACAAGAAAGACGAGGAGATAGCCGAAGACCATCTCGCGAAGCAGCGGGGGCCAGTCGAGCGCGAGGAAAGCGCCGACGCTGCCGAGGGCAAAAGCCGCCACCAGACCAACGGCAAAGGCGAAACGCACTGCCACAATTCGCAGGCGATCGTTTACGGTCGCCAAAGGGAGGCCGTCGAGACGGGCTCGGATCCTCCCCGTTGCCTTGCGAAACAGCCACTCGACGCCAAACCCCAGGCCAACAAAAACGGCGAGGAGCAACAGCATCTTGGCCCTGCCGTGAGTTCCAAGGTCGGCGGTGACTAGGCCGGCCGCATGGCCGAATTGGTTGGGCAGGTCAGGGACCGTGGCGCCGAGCGCGACGACGTGCGCGCGGATCGCGGCGACCCGGGAGTCGAAATAATGCGAGATAGAATTTGTCTCGGGATTGTCTGCTGCTGGATCGGAAGCTGCGGCCTTGCCCTCTCGCTCCAGCCAATCGCGCACTTTCGGATCGGCGAGCAGGGTGAGCAGCTGATGAATCTGGGGTGGCGTCGCCTCGTCGCTAACGGCTGGCGACCCCTTCGCCTGCGAGGCCGGCGCCGCGACTGCGCCCGATAGCAGGGCCAATATTACAACGATCGCGGCGAACCAACCAGTCGCCGCGTGCAAACCGACCCTTGCCGCCATAGCCGACCCGAATAGGCGAAAGCTGATCATGACAGGGTAGTAGACCGGTAATTGTCGGGTCACCGCGGCCAACCGATCGGTCGATCCATTTTCGCCGATCTGGTTCATGATGCTCGCCTTTCGGCTCAAGGCTTGGGAAATCACCCAAACTTTACCAAATTCCACTTCCTCGCACCAGCTGAGGCTACATTCGAAGAACACCCCCTCTTAAATCTGAGGGCTTTTGTCTAAATCCCGCCAATCGCGTCTGCCCACCCTATAGAGTCCGGGTGCGCCGCATCAATCCGCCGTTACCAAATAGTCCATCGCCGCGGCGACGCCGCCCTTGCCGTGCGGTACGCCGGTACAGCTCGAGCGCCATCTCGACCGCGGCGAGCGCGCCGAGGATCATCGGCTCGTTCAAATCGCCGAGATGGCCGATGCGAAAGACGTGCCCGCGCAGCCGGTCGAGCCCGCCGCCGAGCGACACGTTGAACTTGTCGAGACAGAGCTGGCGGACCTCGTCGGCGTCGTAGCCCTCGGGCAGCTGCACGGCGGTGATCGAGTCGGACTGCGCGCGCGGGTCGATCGCGAAGATCTCGGGCCCGTCATTCTGCCGCCAGACGCGCACCGCGCGCCGCGTCGCCTCGGCGAGCCGGTGATGGCGGGCGAAGACGTTGTCGAGGCCTTCCTCCTCGAGCATGCGCAGCGCCTCCTGCAGCCCGTAGAAGAAATGCACCGGCGCGGTGCCGTTCCAATAGGCCTGCGAGGCCTTCGCCGAGCAGCCGCCGCCAGTCCCAATAGACCCGCGGCAGCTTGGCCTCGGCGGTGGCGGCGAGCGCCCGGGCGCTGACCCCGGTAAAGGCCATGCCGGTCGGCAGCATCAGCCCTTTCTGCGAGCCGGCGACGACGACGTCGACGCCCCATTCGTCCATGCGGAAATCCATCGAGCCGAGCGACGAGATCGTGTCGACGCAGGAAGAGCGCCGGGTGCTGCGCCGCGTCGATCGCGCGGCGCAGCGCGGCGATCGTCGTTGAGCGACCCCGGTCGAGGTCTCGTTGTGCACCACGAGCACCGCCTTGATCTCGTGCTCGCGATCCTCGCGCAGCCGGCGCTTCGAGCTTGGCCGGGTCGACGGCGCGGCGCCAGTCGTTGGGCAGGGTCTCGACCTCGAGCCCGAAAGCTTCGGCCCGCATACCCCAATTGAGCGAGAAATAGCCGCTCTCGACGACCAGCACCTTGTCGCCCGGCGAGAACAGATTGACCAGCGCCGCCTCCCAGGCGCCATGCCCGGAGGCGGCATAGGCGAGGATCGTCTCGTCGGTCTTGAAGACCCGCTTCAGCCCGGCGAAGCACTCCTCGGAAATCGCCTTGAACTGCGGCGCCGGTGAAGTCGATCGTGCCGCGGTCCATCGCCCGCAGGATGCGGTCCGGGATGTTGGTCGGCCCGGGATTCTGATAGAAGTGGTACCCACGACTGACCGCCATTTGCGCTCTCCAGTTGTCTAGCCCAGTGCCGCTTATACCGCAGACCCGTCCGACCTGCGTCCTGCAGCGAATACGATCATAACGGGATTGCCGGAGGGTACATGCGATAGACAAAGAGGCAGGCTCGGCGCCTGCCTCTTTGCTTCAGGGTATTCCTCCCTAAACTCGGGCCGGCATGCCCTGCCAGCGCGGAACCGGAGATTACCCGCGGGACCGGCC
>CAVOTD010000108.1:0-100000 GCA_963698995.1 uncultured Alphaproteobacteria bacterium
GATTTTCTCGTCGAGCTTTTCGGAAAGATCGATGCCGATGACCTCGGCGCCCAACGCCCCGGAAATCGGTCGCATCTCGAAGCAGTTGCCTAGCATGCATTGACCTTGGAGCCGGCTGTTAGGCCCGGCGCGACGAGGGCTTCACGGCAACCACAATTGATGCCGGATTGCGCCTCTGGCGGCGCAACGCGGCGGCAATGCATTCGGCGAGCCGCTCCAGGCGGTAAGGCTTCTGAAATACGAGATCCCCTGCCGCCGGGGCAAACGCAGCGACATCGGCGTAACCAGTTACCAGCACCGCCGGCAGGCCGGGGCGCCGCTCGCGCGCTCGCCTGATGAACTCGACGCCGTTCATTCCAGGCATCGCGACATCGACCATCAGCAAATCAACCGCTCGGTTCCGGTCAAGCACGTCGAGAGCCGCCGGTCCGTTCGCCGCCGCCAGCACATGGTACCCTAAGCCTTCGAGGCTGCTCACGGCGACTTCGCGAACCGCCGAATCATCGTCGACGACGAGGATGGTCGCCCGCTGATCCACCGCCGCTGCACGGCTTACATGATCACGCCTTATTGCCGAGGAGCGCCGGGCGCGCGGCAGATAGACGCTGACCGTGGTGCCGCGTCCGAGTTGACTATCGATGCGCATACCACCGCCGGATTGAGTCGCCACACCGTGCACCATGCTGAGCCCGAGACCGCTGCCCTTGCCGACCTCCTTGGTTGTGAAAAACGGCTCGACGGCCCTGCTGAGGACCTCCTCCGTCATCCCCTCGCCGGTGTCCGTTACCGAGATCTGCACGTAATCGCCGGGCGTCAGGTAGGCGGGTACGGCATTGCGGCCGACATTCGCGGTCCGAATCGTCAGCCGCCCGCCATCCGGCATTGCGTCCCGCGCGTTGATCGCGAGATTGAGCAGTACCAGCTCGATCTGCGTCGGATCTACCAGCGCAGGCCAGAGCCGATTGGTCAATACCGTCTCAATGAGAACGGTTGTCCCGATCGTGCGGGACAGCATGTCGCTGGCCTCGCCGACCATCCGGTTCAAATCAAGCGACGTCGGCGCGAGCCGCTGCTTGCGCGAGAAGGCGAGAAGCTGTTGGGTCAGCCGGGCGCCACGCTCGGCGGCGGTGCGCGCGGCCCGCAACCGGCGCAGCAATTCTTCGCTTTTCAGCCGCCTTTCCAGCAGCTCCAAATTGCCCATCACCCCGGTCAGCAGGTTGTTGAAGTCGTGGGCGACGCCGGAAGTAAGTTGACCAATCGCCTCGAGCTTTTGCGACTGCAGCAGTGCTTCCTCGGTGCGCTGGCGCTCGGCGATCGCGGCGGTCAGGCGATCGTTCGCGGCACCAAGACTGCGGGTTCGCTCGGCGATCAACCGTTCGAGTTCCTCGCGGCTGCAGGCCAGGGTCTCGCGGGCCTCGACGATGTCAGTCAGGTCGGTACAGGTGCCGAACCACCTGACGATGCGTCCGTCGTCGCGCACCGGCGTGCCGCGCGCCTTGAACCAGCGATATTGGCCGTCGGCGCGGCGTATTCGGAGCTCCAAATCATAATCGCTTCGGCCCTCCATCGCCGCAATCCAGCGCTCTCGAACGCGCTCCCGGTCTGCCGGATGAACAACCTTGTCGAGCCAGGCAAAGCCGAGCTGCTCGTCCTCGGGCACGCCGGTGTATTGGAGCCATTGGCGGCTAAAATAGTCGCGGAAGCCGTCGGGCTGGCTGGTCCACACCAGTTGCGGCAACGCTTCGGCCAGGGTGCGATACCGGCGCTCACTGGCCGTAAGGGCCTCGATAGCGTCATGCACCTCGTATTGCCGCCCCCGTGCCCGCAACGCCGCTCGCACCGCACTCACCAGGGTCGCGGTCCCGACCGGGCGTTCCAGCAAGGTCAAGTTGCCGGCGGCTTGCAGAGCAGCGCGCTCCGGCGCCGCGGCTTCAGCAGAAACGCCGGGCTCCAATAGCACGATGAACGGAAAGTCCGACCAGGAGGGCTGCTGGGCAATCCACTCGGTAAGCCCACGGACCTCACGCCCAATCAACGCCTCTTCGGTAACGACGGCTGCGCCCGCGCCCTCGGCCAGGTTTTGCTGCAAGTCGTCGAGATCGGAGCACACCACACTATCGATACCCGCGCGGTTCAGCACCGCCCCGGTCAGCGCCACATCGCGACCGACCGGGGCCAGGATCAAGACGCGCGAGCGGAACCCCGCCTCACCCACATGTGTCATCGGCGGCCGCTTTGATTATAGGCTGCGATCCAACATAGGTCGGAATTCCCGACATGATTCCCTGGAAGTCTGCCAGGGGCTCGCCGACTTGCAGGCCTTGGGCGGTCAACCGAAGCTCGCGGATGGTGTCCTCGTGCGTGCGGCATCGCCTGCAGATAGCCGTTGAGGCTGTCGATGACGACGACGGTGGCGTCCCGCTCGATGACGCCTCGGCAGACGAGCGCAGTAAATTCGCCAGGCGACATCTCTGCGGGATTGATTTGATGCAGGGCGATATCACCGGACGCGATCAGGTGGGTCGAGCTCGATTCCGATCCCGCGTGCCTGCTCGATGATGCTTTCGGTGCCCTCGTCGAATGCGTAGAGGGCGGCGCACTCGCCATGTTGTGCCGCATTATATGCGATGCTTTGGGCCACCGAGGACTTCCCGGATCCGGCCGGCCCGACGAGCAGCGCACTGGTGCCGCGGCGTAGGCCGCCGCCGAGCAGCGCATCGAGCTGCTCCGAGCCGCTGCGGACGACATCCTTCGGGAGGGTCCCCGAACGCTCGGACGGCGTCAGGCGAGGAAACAACTCCAATCCGCCCGTTCGGATCGCGTAATCATGATAGCCGCCGCGATATTTGACCCCGCGCATCTTTGTCACCCGCAGGCGCCGCCGCTCTGCGCCATAGTCAAGCCCTAACTCGTCCAATGAGAGGACGCCATGGACGATGCCGTGAAGCTGCAAATCATGGCCGTTCGACGCCATGTCGTCGAGCACCAGCACCGTCGCATGCCGTCGCGCCAGAAAGTGCTTCAACGCGAAAATCTGCCGTCGATAGCGCAGCGGGTTCTGCGCCAACAGCCGCATCTCGGAGAGCGAGTCGAGGACGATTCGCGCCGGGTCGATGCGCTCGATCTCATTGCACAGCAACCGCATCGTCTCGCCAAGCTCGACCTCGGAGGGGCGAAACATGGTTTGCCGGTTGCCATCGCCGTCCCCGGCATCGGGCGGTACGAGCTCAAACATCTCGACGCCTTCCAGCGACCCGCCATGGGCGCTCGCGACGGCCTGCAATTCGTCGCGGGTCTCGGACATGCTGACGTAGAGTACCTTCTCATTCTGGTCGCGGCCGGCCAGAATGAATTGCATGCCCAATGTCGTCTTGCCGGGGCCCGGCCTGCCTGCCACCAGGTGAAGACGGCCGAGGACAAAACCGCCGCCGAGGATATCGTCCAGACCCTCAAGGCCAGAGGACGCTCTATCGCTCCCGCTCAAAATTCTCACCCCATATCATCCGGGAGTAGATCCCACGAATGATAACAACAGCCCATCTGGGAATTTGTTCAGTGCCAAGCGTTGTTCGCGCCCGGCTCCGACCGGGATCTCGACCGCGCCGCTCGCCGTCTCCTGCCGGATCATAAAGATTGGACAGGTTCAAAGAGTGGAGGGCGTGGGCGACGCCGGCGACCTTAAGGCTCCTCGCTCGCCGTGCCGCGCGGATTCAACATACATTTGTCCACTACTCACCAGAGGTCCCAATGACCGATCCTTACGCCCGCTACACGCGGCTCAAATTCGATCGCCCACATGCCAGGGTTCTCCGCATTACGATGGAGAACGGCCGCATGAACACGGCCGACGAGGCATTGCATGCCGAGCTCGGCGACATCTGGCGCGATGTCGACCGGGATGCGAGTGTCCATGCCGTGATCCTGACCGGCGCCGGAACAGTGTTTTCGGCCGGCGGCGACTTCGCAATGATCCAGCAGAACATCGACGATTTCGCCTCGCGCGCCCGGCAATGGAAGGAGGCGCGCGACATCGTTTACAACGTGATCAATTGCAGCAAGCCGGTGGTCAGCGCGATGCGCGGGGTCGCGGTTGGCGCAGGCCTGGTTTGCGGTCTGCTCGCCGACATATCGATCGCAACCAAGGACTGCCGCATCATCGACGGGCATACCCGGCTGGGAGTGGCCGCCGGTGATCATGCCGCGATCGTCTGGCCTCTGTTATGCGGGCTCGCCAAGGCCAAATATTATCTGCTGTTGTGCGACCAGGTGCTTGGCGAGGAGGCCGAGCGCATCGGGCTGATCTCGCTGGCGGTCGAGGATGCCGCGCTCGACGCCAAGGCGGTAGAAATTGCAACCCGGCTGGCCGAGGGAGCGCAAAGCGCGATCCGCTGGACAAAATACGCGCTGAACAACTGGCTGCGCGCCATGGGACCGACATTCGACGCGTCACTGGCGCTCGAGTTTCTTGGCTTCACCGGGCCGGAGGTAAAGGAAGGCCTTGCCTCGCACCGCGAAAAGCGCAGGCCGGCGTTTCCGCCGGCCCCGCCCCTCTAGGAAGCTACGGGAACAATTGTTCCCCGGTCTCGGCGTCCTCTACGAAGATCGCACTGACCGGGCAATTCTCCGCCGCCTCGAGGATTTTTTCGACACTGTCGCCTGCCGGATCAACCGCTTCCGACTGGCGGTTCTCATTGAGCCGAAACACCTTTGGGGCGATCGTCTCGCACATCGCATTGCCGACGCAGACGTCGTGGTCGACCCGGACGCGCAGCTTGCGAGCCAATGGCGTCCTCCTATTGCCAGGTCACCGGCAAGGATTTCAGCGACCTGAAGGTGATGCTGGGCTGATATTCCAGCGCCTGCGTCTCCGCCTGCAAGTCAGGGAAGCGCTCCGCCAAGGCCTTGAAGACCTCCTGACCTTCGACGCGCGCCAGGGTCGCTCCCAGACAGTGATGCACGCCCGCGCCAAAGGCCACATGCGGGTTCGGCTGCCGGGTGATGTCAAACCTGTCCGGGCTGGCAAACTTTTCAGGGTCCCGATTGGCCGACGAAATGAACCAGCGGATGCGATCATTCTTGTTCAAAACCTTGCCGCGCATCTCGACGTCCTGCGAGGCGATCCGCTGGATCGATTTGACCGGCGAATCGTAGCGCAGGCACTCCTCGGTCGCCCACTTGGCCCGCCCCGCCGGATCCTCTTTGAGCAATGCCCACTGATCGGGATGCTGCGTAAACGCCAAGGTGCCGTTGCACAGCAGGTTGATCGTCGTCTCATGGCCGGCCAGCAGCAATAGCGAGGTGTTGACCAGCACCTCGTGCCGGGTAAACACCCCCTGTTTCTCGCCGCTCGCCAATACCGAAATGAAATCATCGCCCGGGTTGACGATGCGCTCGTCGACCAGCGGCGAGACGTATTCGACCATCCCGCGCATGCCGTCGGTCAGCGGCTTCATCCGGTCATACTCGCCGCGGCCGATGTAGAGGAGCTTTTCGGCCAGCTGCCTGACATAGGGCCGGTCCTTTTCGGGGACCCCCATCATCTGGGCGATGACCAGCACCGGCAGCGGGGTCGCCAGGTCCCGCATGACGTCCATGCTCCCCTTCGCCTCGGCCGCGTCAAGGAGTTCCTTGACGGCCTTCTGGACAAAGGGGCGCCAGGCTTCCATCGATTTGGGTGTGAAGTAGCCATGGACCACCCGGCGCATCTCCAGATGCTCCGGCCGATCGTGCTGGATGAACTGGTCGCCCTGGTAGTTCCTGACATAGTCGTAGAGACCCAAATCCAACTCGTCGATGTCGGGGTAGGGCGGTCTCGGGTCGTTTTTGAAGACCGCTGACGAAAACAGCTCGTGGTGCCGGGTCAGCCAGACCAGATCGTCATGGCGCGTGACGACCCATAACGCATAATTGTTGTTCCAATGTACCGGATCTTCGTCGCGCAGCTTACCGTAATAAGCATAAGGATCGGCGATGACGTCCGGAGTGAACATGTCGTCTAGAACTACGGTGCCCATAATCCTCCCTCCTTAATACTCGTCATTCCCGCGAAAGCGGGAATCCAGCATCCCGGGTCTCGGCGCCGGCCCTGGACCCCGCTTGCGCGGGGGTGACGAGGACGACATCAGCCCAAAATCGAGGGCTGTTCTTTTTTTCAGTTGAGCCCGTACAATCCCATCGCGCCGCCGGCCATGACCTGGTGCTTGGTCTGCGGCGACAGCCCCTCCATGCGATCCATGATCATCTTCGGCGCGCCGGGGAAGAAGCCGTCTGGGTGCGGATAGTCGGTCGCCCACAGGATCTTGTGCGGCCCGATATAGTCGGCCAGTGCCTTGATGCTGCCTTCGACCGGCTCGAACGAGATCCAGCAATTGCGCTGGAACAGCTCGCTCGGCCGGGTCGTCAGCCCGGAATCGTTGAAGCCCTGATCGTCGAAATGCCGGTCCATCCGGTCGAGCCACGGCGCGATCCAGCCGCCGCCCAATTCGAGGAAGGCGATGCGGATTTTCGGATGGCGCTCGCAGACGCCGCCCCAGATCACGCTCATGCAGGCCAGCATCATCTCCATCGTGTGCGAGATGATGTGGCGGGCGCCGCGGCCCTCGAAGCGGTCGACGCCGACCGTCGGCATGCCGCTCGAGGCGCCCTCGTGGAAGCCGATCGAGAAATCGAGATCCTCGGCCGCAGCCCAGAACGGCTCGTAATCGGGATGGTGGATCATCTTGTTGTTGTACGGGTTGGGCCGGATGAAGCCGCCGCGGAAGCCGAGCTCCTTCTTGGCAAAGCGCATCTCGGCGATCGCGAGGTCGACCGACTGCATCGGCAGCATCGCGACCCCGAACAGGCGGTCGGGATAGGGCTTGCAGTAATCGGCGAGCCAGCGGTTGTAGGCGCGGCAGGTCGCGGCGGCGAGCTCCGGGTCTTGGATGGCGCCGGAGAACAGGCCGAGGCTCGGATAGAGGAAGGCGGCGTCGATGCCGTCGGCATCCATGTCGGGGATGCGCTTGTGCGGATCGAACCCGCCGGGCTTGCCGTCCTTGTACGCCATCGTATCGGCCTCGACGACACCTTGCCGCGCGCCGACCGCGCCGATCCGGCCGATGCCGAGCCGGCCGTCGCCGACCGAGTGCTCCTCGATGACGAGCCGCTCCTTGCCGTTCTCGCCCTTGACGATGCGCGGCGCCCGGTCGCGGAACTTCGGGTCGATGTATTTGTCCCAGAGGTCCAACGGCTCGAGGATGTGCCCGTCGGCGTCGATGACGTTGTAAGCGCGACCCATAACCCAGCTCCTTTCGGGTGAATGGCGAAGCCGATAACCAAACGCTCGTTTGGTTTGCTGCGACGCTATGCCTCGTGACCCAGGACTGTCAACCCCGAGCGCGTCATGCATGACATGACGGAGTATTGGGTTGCCGAGACCTGCAATCGCGGATTGCAGCGAAATCGCGCCGAGTCACATCTGCAGCGAATTGGCAGCGAAATTCTCCTAAAGGTTGCGGAAGCCGCGCGCCCAGGGGTCGGCCTCGGGGCGCGCCGCATCGGTGCGTCCGAGGTCGCTCTTCTCGATTTTCTGCAAGCGCCGGTCGAAGTCGCTGGTTTCGATCGCGCGAACAAAGGTGTCGACCACCGCCGCGATCGTCGCCGCCTCGCCCGGCGTGATCGCGCCGCCGGCGAGCGCCGAGGTGACCGCCTTCATCGCGCCGGCGATATCGGAGGCGCTCTCGATCGGCGGCAGGGCGAATTTGACGGTGCGTTCGCGGCATGGCGGCAGGATGCGTTCGAGGCAGAGCCGCATCGCCGTCGGATCGCCGACCAGCGCAAGCTCGACGGCCTTGCGGGTCAGCGCCTCGGACTCGCCTTCGAGCAATGCCGCGGCGGCAAGGGTCTTCTTGTTGCGGCAGCCGTTGCGGCGCCCGAGCGGGTTCCCCGACCGGCCCTTTTCGAACGGCCGCCCGCGCACCGGGCGCGGCGGTTTTGGTGAAATATCATCGGTCATCTGCATCTCCTCGATCTCGGCGGCTCACCGGCGAGCGCTCACGCCGACGCGAGTATGCAATGCCAAATCGGCAATTTTACGATCGTTGTGATCGCAACGACCGCAGCGCTGCCCACCGCCGATGACCTCTCCGGTAATGCACCCTCTCGGCTCGCGCGTGTAGCGCATCGCGTTTCGCCCGGATGACTTTGAACGTCGGCCTTGTCATTGCGAGTTAATAACAACCGACAAAATCTATGGCGGGGTAGTTGAAGTAACAACTCGCACGTCGCGATATAGTATTGCGCGGAGCGATCGGCGAGCAGCTATTCACGATCGTCAGAGCGCACGGAAAACATGAGGGATCAAGCAGATCGCCGAGGGCAAGGAGGTGAGATGGAAGCTCACCGGTCAGGTATTTGGGACGCCGCAATGGCAGGCAATTTAGTTGCACGCCCTGTGAGCCGGTGCAGTCGGGCGCGTTACAAACTGCCGAAGGGCTTTATGGAATTATCCGCCGACCGGACAAATTGCGGACATGGCCCAAACGACGCGAATGACCCCAAGCCGACGTTCGACGAAGGCCAGTTGAATGGCTTTCCTTGCCCGCTGGCTGCCGTTCGCTCTCGCCGTCTCGACGCGCGAATGCGGATAGTCCCGGCTCCTCCTGTTACTCACTTTAAAGCTGATGGTCTGTGGCAGGCGGTGCACCGTCATTCGGCGCCTCATCCTTTTCGGCCACGCCTGAGAGGCACGACCCGCCGCAAGAAGACAATCTGTTCAGGCATGATAAGCGACAATTCTAAAATTCAACCGATAACGTGCTTTACTATCTTCAGGTTCCAAACCTTGCCCTCGATAACACGGTTTGGACTATCTTATGAGATAGGATATTAAGAGAGCGGCGAAGTGTTACTTTGCACGTTATGTAATATGTGGCATTATAGTGTTTACGAAGATCAACAATTATTCATAAAAATTAAAAACCAAGTGTACTAAATTCCTTGGTCCATTCTGCTATCCTGTTCAATAGAGCTGGTTAAGGAGGTTCGTATGCAAGCGGAGCGGCGCGAGCGCGAGAGACTTGGCCAAACTGTGAGAAGGCCGGGTAGCGCTGCGTTGCACTGCCTGGTTCAGGAGGTGGCAGCCAGACATGAGCACCTTCAGCGTGCCGGCTACAATCGGACCTACAACCGACACAATCGCTGAGCCGTGGATACACCCGCCCCCTCGACCGTCATTGACACTGTGCTGCTCAAGGTTGCCAGCCGATGCAACCTTGCGGCTTTCGGCCAAAAGCGCTGACTGCGCTGCGTAATCGCCTAGGCCTTACTCAGGCCGAATTCGCGAAACAATTCATGCTCAATTTGCGTACTCTGCAGGATTGGGAACAGGGGCGCCGCGAGCCTGAAGATATTGCGCGAACCTATTTGCGGGTGATCGAACGCAACCCTGATGCCGTCAGGGCAGCGTTGGAAGACGAGCGCCTCGAAGCTGAGAAATAAACGCGACGCACGCTCGCTTCTACACACCGAAGGTAAAACGGCTGCCGGTGTTCCAGTCGATCAGGCGGTCCGGCATTTCGGCGCGCAGCTTGGCGATGAAGGTGCTGCCGGTGCAATGCATCGGGATGATCACGTCGGGGGCGAGGGCCTTCATTTCGCTGATTGTGTGGTCGACGTAATCCGGCGGTGCGACGCCGAGATGAAAGCCGCCGAGCACGGCGTGCAATTTGTCGATACCCGAGACCGCCATCGCGGTTCTGATGGCATTGAGCACGCCGCAATGGCTGCACGAGGAGATCACGACAAGGCCGCGCCCCTTGACGACATAGCAGGTGGCGTGCTCGTCGGGATGGCGGTCCGGGACGAGCCGCCCGCGTCGCTCGTCCTCGGTGAAGTAGGAACGATCCTTCCCGGGTGGGTCCAAGGTCAAAAAGGGTTATGTCGCGGAGGGAATACCGCTTCTGCGCAGCAGGGGCATTCCGAGGCCGCCGAGGAAGCAGGAGGCCAAACTCTGGGAATTGCGCGCCGCCGCAAGCCTCGCCCGGCTCAGCCGCGACCGAGGCCGCCGCGACGAAGCCCGCAACCTTCTGGCACCGGTCTACGGCTGGTTCGCCGAAGGCTTCGACACGCCCGACCTAAGAGAGGCAGAGGCGCTGCTCGACGAGCTTGGTTAAATCCCGGCTTGACAGCGGCGCCCAACCTCGCGTAGAGACGCCGCCATGAACCAAGCGGTGCAGATTTTGATGTCGCAAACTTGCTTCCCTGATGCTGCTCGCACGCACAGTGCGGGGTCGGAAGGAGGTGCGTTTGCGCTGAGCTAATCTGCGCATTTGGACGGTTTCCAGGGCCCCGCCGGACACGGACGGGGCCTTTCTATTTTCTGCCCGATTGTGCCTGGCGGGACCCTGCGATCGAAGGACGCGGGTCATGTTGGAGGAAGTTTGGCCTGAGATAGGCGACGCTTGGGTCTCCGGAGTGCTGGCCGGGGCTGGCTCCATCCTCGTTCAGTGGCTGACGCCCAAGGTAGCCACGTTGCTCAGGCGATTGCGGGCGGTCGACCATCGGCTGGAACGCAGGTTGGCGGCGATCCTCGCCGCCGACGTGGTCGGCTATTCGCGCCTGATGAGCGCCGATGAGGAGGGCACCCATTTCCGCCTGCTGACCTATCGGCGCGAGGTCATCGCGCCAAAGGTCCGCGAGCACCGCGGCCGTATTGTTAAACACACGGGTGACGGCGCTCTCGTCGAGTTCGGCAGCGTGGTCGACGCGGTGCGTTGCGCGCTGGATGTGCAGCGGATCATCCTCGCACGCAATGCCGGACTGCCGCAGGATCGGCGCATCGAGTTCCGCATCGGCGTCAATCTGGGCGACGTCATCGTGGCGCCGGACGACATTTACGGCCACGGCGTCAACGTCGCGGCGCGCCTCGAAGGCCTCGCCCCGCCCGGCGGCATCTGCGTCTCCGCCGACGCCTGGCGCCATGTGCGGGGAGCGGTGGCGGCCGAGTTCGTCGATCTCGGCGAACAGCGGCTGAAGAACATCGCCGATCCGGCGCATGTCTTTGCGATCACTCCCGCAGCGTGACGCCGCGCCTGGGTCCGCGTCTCGCCGCTGCTCTCTACCACCCGAAAATAGTCGGTTTTTCTCCAGCAATTACCGGAGGCGGCGGCGAGAGGGGCCTGCGATGCTGGCCTTTCAGCGGGTGTTGGCGTAGGGTTCTAGTGGGCCCTACGGTCGATGGGAGGCGTGATGCCGGCGCGTACCGGAAAACAATATCTCGCTGGGTTGCGCGAGCAGGAGCGCGAGGTTTGGCTCGAAGGCGAGCGGGTCAAGGACCCGACGCGCCACCCCGGTCTGCGCGGCGGCGCAGGTGCCATCGCCTCGCTCTACGACCTGCAGTGCGATCCCGAAATTACGCGACGAGATGACCTATGTGTCGCCGACCACCGGTGATCGGGTCGGGCTGTCGTTCATCATCCCGCGCACGCGGGAGGATCTCGAACGGCGCCGCGTCATGATGCTCAATTGGGCGCGGACCACCTGCGGCATGATGGGTCGCTCGCCGGATTTCATGAACGTGACTTACGCGGCGTGGGCCGGCGCGGCGGATTACTTCGCGCAAGGAATGGGGCGGCCGGAGTTCGCCGAGAACATGCAGCGCTACTACGAGTACATCCGCGAGAATGATCTGACCCTGACCCACGCGCTGATCAACCTGCAGCGTAGCCGCACGATTTCCGGCATCTTCAACCTCGAGGAAGGAACGGCATTGCAGGTCGTGCGCGAGACCGATGCCGGCATCGTCGTGCGCGGCGCGCGGATCCTCGCGACATTGGGACCCCTCGCCGACGAGATCGGCGTCTACTCGCCCCGCATGGGGCGGCACACCGAAAACCACAGCCCGTTCGCAGTCAGTTTCGCGATCCCGTGCGGCACACCGGGCCTCAAGTTTCTGTGCCGCGAGAGCTTCGATCTGGGGCGCTCGCATTTCGATCACCCGCTCGGCTCGCGCTTTGAGGAGATGGATTGCGTCGTGTTCTTCGATGACGTGCTGGTGCCATGGGAGCGCGTCTTTCTGCTGGGCGACGTCGACCTGCTGAACCGCACCGCCAACGTGACGCATTCTTCGGCGCATTCGGCCCACCAGGGCGCGGTCAAGAACCTCGCCAAAGCCGAATTTGTGCTCGGGGTGGCATTGCTGATGACCCAGACCCTGGGCAATTCGCAACTGCCGCATGTCGAGGAGCGCATCGGCGAGCTGATGCTCTACACCCAGCTGACGAGAGCCTGCATGCGCGCCGCCGAGGCCGATGCCGAGCTCGACGAATGGGGCGTCATGTGCCCCGACCTGTTGATGGTCGAGAGCCCGCGCAACCTCTTTATGACGGCCTACCCGCGGATGGTCGAGATCCTGCAATTGCTGGGTTCGAGCAGCTTCATGCTGACCCCGACCGAGGCCGATTTTAAGGGGCCGCTCGCCCCGGCGATCGAGCAGTATCTGGCCACCGACAACACCGCGGCGAAGGATCGGGTCAAATTGTTTCGCCTGGCCTGGGATATTGCCGGCACCTCGTTCGGCAGCCGCCAGGTATTGTACGAGCGTTTCTTTGCCAGTGACCCGTTGACGCGGGCCCGCGCGCTCGCGTCAATTTACCCGAAGAAAGAGGCGATGGATCGCGTCCTGGAGTTTCTCGGGCGCGATGACAACGTCGAATGATGGAGGAGAAAAGATGACCTACCGTCCGATGTATCTGGGGCACGTCAACATCTTTGTCCGCGACGCCGAACGCTCGCAGAAATGGTACGAGGAGGTGTTGGGCCTGCACACCTACCACAAGCGGCCCGGCTGGGCGGCTTTTATGGCAGCCGATCTCGACCAGTCGCACGAAGTCGCGCTGATGCAATTGGGTGACAATGCGCCCGGCCCGCAGAAGGGTCAGGTCGGGCTCAACCACATGGCTTGGCGGGTGGACAGCCTCGACGACCTCAAAGATTTCTACCACCGCATCAAAGCTAAGAATGTGCCGATCGATCGCGTCGCCGACCACGGCGTCTCGCTGGGCATCTACTTCCATGATCCGGACGGCAACGGCATCGAGGTCTACTACGAATTGCCGCGCGCCGAGTGGCCGAGGCAGGAGCAGATCTTCGCCGCCGATATGATGGGGCGCGGCTGTTTCCCCGGTCCATGGGACACCGAGCTGGCGGCGCAGCGGGCTGCCGCGGAATAGCCCTACTCGCCGTTCCCGCGAAAGCGGGAACCCAGAGAAACCGCGACAAAACCCATCAAGCGGCCCTTGACCCCCGCTTGCGCGGGGGTGACGAAACCGGTGCGGCGATGAACCGAGACGAGCGGATAAGCTATCTTCTGCTGCAACAGGAAATCGAGGAGTTCCTCTATTGCGAGGCGGATCTGCTCGACGACCGGCGGTACGAAGACTGGCTCGAACTGATCGCCGAGGATGTGCGCTACTGGATGCCGATGCGGCGCAATGTCAAGGTCGGCGAGTTGGAGCGCGAATTCACCCGCGCGGGCCAGGACATCAACTGGTTCGACGAGGGCAAGGAGACCCTGACCCGGCGGGTCAAGCAGATCCTGACCGGGATGCATTGGGCAGAAGAACCGGTCTCCCGCATCTCGCACATGGTCTCGAATATTCGCCTGCTCGAGGTCAATCCGTCGGTGACCGAGCCGGTCGAGGTCGCCCTCAGATGCCGCTTCTTGATCTACCGCAATCGGGTGGAGACCGAGACCGACATCCTGGTCGGCAAGCGGGAGGACCTGCTGCGCCGGGTTGACGGCGGATGGAAAATCGCCCGGCGCAAGATCGTCCTGGACCAGAATGTGTTGCTGACCAAGAACCTGACCTTTTTCTTCTAGTCGGGAGGGGCGGTGATGGCGACCGCACGGACATCGGGCTATCGGACCGGCCTCGTAGACACGGCGGCGGGGCAGATCAGCCGCGAGATCTTCGTCAACGAGGAAATCTACCGGGAGGAGCTGGAGCGGCTCTTTGCCAGGGTCTGGCTGTTTGTCGGCCATGAAAGCCAGATTCCCAATCCGGGAGATTATTTTGTCTCGGGGATGGGTGAGGAATTGGTCATCCTGTGCCGCGACCGGATGTGTAAGGTTCACGTCTTCCTGAATTCGTGCCGGCACCGCGGCATGAAGGTGTGTCGCTATGACGAGGGCAACACCCCGGTATTTACTTGTCCCTACCACGGCTGGAGTTACGGCACCGACGGCGCCCTCGTCGGCGTGCCCTATTTTCGCGAGGCCTATCACCAGAAGCTCGACAAATCGCGCTGGGGCTTGATCGAGGTTGCGCAGCTGTGCCTCTACAAGGGCACGGTATGGGCCAGCTGGGACCCCTCGGCGCCACCCTTTCTCGAATATCTCGGCGATTTTGTCCGCTATCTCGATCTGAGCCTCGACGCCTGGGACGGCAGCGAAGGCGGCAGCGAAGTCCTGGGCGGCATCCAGAAGTGGCTGATCCCGTGCAATTGGAAATTCCCGGCCGAGAATTTCTGCGGCGACAGCTACCACAATATCAGCCATCGCTCGGTCGATCTGGTCGGCATCGGCCCCAGCGGCAGCGGTCGCCGCGACATGCAGGAGCGCTTGATGGCCCGTCGGCTCCACGTTGCGTTTTATGAACGCGGTCACCAGACCGGAGTCTATGTGCTGCCAAAAGAGCGGGCGACGCCGCCCTCCTATCAGCACTCGTCACTGGTTTCCGAATATTTTGCCCATTGCGAGAATGAGCGGCGCGCCCGGCGCGGCGAGTGGGCCCGGGTGATCGGCAGCCCCGGGGAAATCTTTCCGAATACCGCGCTTCATCCGCGGCAGCCCCGTACGATCGCCGTCTGGCACCCACGCGGGCCGCACCAGACCGAAGTATGGCGCTGGTATTTGGTCGACCGCGCGGCGCCGCCCGAGGTCAAGGACTTCTTGCGCGACTACTACATCCGCTATTCCGGCCCGGCCGGGATGACCGAGCAGGACGATATGGAAAACTGGAATTACGCGCACGCCGCGAGCCGCGGGACGATTGCCCGGCGTTACCCCTACAGCTACGAGCAGGGCCTCGGGTTCGAGGTCGAGAACTACGAGTGGCAAGGGCTGCACATTCCGGGGACCGTGATGGACATCACCGAGGCGAAATCCAGCGAGCACAATCTCAGGAATCTTTACCGGCGCTGGGCGGAGTTCATGGACGCCGAGAGCTGGGACGAGCTGGCGACCTGGCGGGTTGCGAGAGCTGCCGAATGAGCGAGCCGATCAATATTCGGCTGGTCGGCCCCGGCACTCGGATCGTTCTTGATAACGGCGCCGTAGCGGAGGTCGTCTCGAACCCGCTCGACGGCGTCTGGGTGTTCGCGCGCTATCTCTCCTCGCCCGACGACCCCGCCAGGGTCGGCTGCGAGGAGATGGTCTTTGCGCAAGACATTGTCGAGATCCGCGAGACCTCATGATGATCCGGCAAGGCTGAAGCTTGGTCTGATGCCGCCCGATGCAGGGACCTGCGCGCGAACGGAGACCCCCGACGATATGATTGTCAACCTAAACCAGCACCGAAAAAAACGCCGGCGCGCCGAGGCTGAGATGCGGGCGAGGGAGAACCGAATTCGCTACGGGCGCAGCAAAGCACAGCGCATCGAGGCGGCGCGCGAGGACGACCGCGCTCGGAAGGAGATCGATGACAAGCGGCTCGAATAGACGCACAAGGACGAAAAGCCAGGTCCGGGGTCGGGTTTATTAAGCCCTTTGGCCAAGCGCCTCCCGGTAGGCTTCGAGGGTTGCCGCGTCGAAGCATACGAAGATCACCGACTGCGGAAACTCGTGCTCGGCCAAATGCGAAATGATTGTCGCCACGGCGATTTGCGCGGCGCCCCGCCGTGGGAAGCCATAAATGCCGGTCGAGATGGCGGGAAATGCGACCCGCCGGAACTGCTGCTGCTCGGCGATCGCCAGACACGACCAATAGCAATTCGCCAAGCTTTGCCGTTCGCCGGAACCGCCGCCTTGCCAAATCGGGCCAACTGTATGGATCACATGCGAGGCCGGCAGCCGATACCCGCCGGTCAGCCGAGCCTCGCCGGTCGGGCAGCCGCCTATGGCTCGGCATGCGGCGAGAAGCTCGGGCCCCGCCGCGCGATGGATTGCACCATCGACGCCGCCGCCGCCCAGCAGCGAGGCGTTCGCGGCGTTGACGATCGCGTCGACCCTCAGCCGAGTGATATCTCTGGAAGAAAGGCTGATTCGCGCTTCCGTGGCTAGCATGTGCTGCGCGCGTCCAGCAATCGACCAGCCCCTCGCCAGCGCACTCAACGATCGGTCTCGAGCTCCGCGACCGGATCGCTGCCAAAAAGCCATTCCTTGGCGATCGTGCCGTCGCCGTTATCGATAGTGACTTTGGCCGGTTCGTCGGAACCAGCGAGGCGTACGGCCTCTGCAATCGCCTCCTCGCGGCCGGTAAAGGCGCCGCGCGCGTGCTCTTCTCCCTCCTTTGTCACCGTCCAACGATCGTCGGTCGGATGAACACGATAGACATGACGTCCCAGCATAAGCGGTGCCTTTGTGTTGCGCCCGAACTCCCCGGCGAACACGTCGGCTGCGCCGGGCGTTCCCGGATGGTCGGCAAACCGAAAAAAAGACCGGCGTCGGCAAGAGCCGACACCGGCAAGGATGCGGGTGGCAAACCCGCGACAGGGAGACTTTGCCAAGCCGGACTGGGAAAAAGGCGAGCGTCCGGCGACTCGCCTTAAGTGTTAACCTACGAACGCAAGGTTGGTTCCAAAAATTGCGAAGCCGTTAACGATGCCATTGCGGAGCGCTGCGAAGCGCCGATCCACGGCCTTCGCCGACGACGTGCCCCTGTTTGCCAGATTTGACGGGTGGCTCCGCCGAGCCCAGGCTCGCAGGATCGATTGCGATCTCCGACGGCAGAGCAACGCTATGGTAATACCGCGGGATCGTGGTAGCGGCAGCCCGCGATCCGCTGGCGGCGTGCCGGGCTTCCTCGCTCGATACGGCGCCAGTCAGCCGGCGCAGGGCTTCGCGACCTCGCGACAGTCGCGAGCGGACGGTTCCGACCGGGACGTCGAGAACCGCCGCGACCTCTTCATAACGCATGCCTTCCAACCCGACCAGCAGGATCACCGAACGCTGCTCCTCCGGGAGTTTGACGATCGCTCGCTCGAGATCGCGCAACTCGAGACGTCTGCCCTGTTGCGGGCCGCGGCTCAGCAGCGGCTCGTTTTCGCTCAAACCCACTGCAGCACCCTCCCGCACCGCCCGGCGGATGTGGTTGACATATTGATTGTGAAGAATCGTGAATAACCAGGCTCGGAGATCCGTTCCCTCCTGCCACAGGTGCAGTTTCCCGAGGGCGCGGGCAAGGCAATCCTGCACTAGATCGTCGGCGGTATTGGGGTCGCGCGTCAGCGCCCGTGCGTAGCGTCTCAGGCGCGGGATTTCGGCTTCGATGTCCCGATGAGTGTCGGCCACAGAGGCTCCTCTCGCTTGACTAATCGGCCGAACGGCCGGTCGGACGGAGGCCGAGTGTATGAGCCAGCGGTAATCCGATGATGTCAGGAGGTCCGGTTTTGTGTAAGATTTTGTAACTATATGTATGATGATCGCCTGGAGATTTCCGCTCCCGACGAAGGTGCCGTCGGGAGATCGGAGCATGATGAGGGGTAGCCGAAGTCGGTCGGTATGAGTGACAACAGTCATATTCTGATCGTCGACGATCAGCGGGAGATCTGCGACCTCGTACAGGAATATCTGACGGGAGAGGGATACCGCGTTTCCACCGCGCAGGATGGTGGCGAGATGCGCAAGGCCATGGCGCAATCCGCGATCGATCTGGTGATTCTGGATCTGATGCTGCCCGGCGAGGACGGGCTGACACTGGCGCGCTCGCTGCGCCAGGAATCGAGTGTCGGGATCATCATCCTCACTGGCCGCGGCGAGATCGTTGACCGCATCATCGGTCTCGAAATGGGAGCCGACGATTATCTGCCAAAGCCGTTCCACCTGCGCGAGCTGCTGGCACGAGTGAAGAGCGTGCTGCGCCGCGCCTCGTCCCGCGGCACGGACAGCCAGTCGCCTCCGTCTCGTTCGAAGGCGCGCTTCGCTGGCTGGAACCTCGACCTTTCAAGCCGCGAGCTGTTCTCGCCGTCGGGTCAGGAGGTCCGGCTCACCACCGGCGAATTCGATCTGCTCGCTGCATTCGTCACCAACGCCAACCAAGTGCTAACCCGCGACAGGCTCCTGGACCTGGCGCGCAACCGCGAGGCCGGACCCTTCGACCGGACGATCGACGTCCAGGTCGGACGGCTGCGGCGCAAGCTCGAGGACGACCCGCAAAGACCGGCGATGATTAAGACGGTGCGCGGCACCGGCTACATCTTCACGCCGCCGGTGGACGTGGCCTAGCACGAGACGGTTTTGGCGGCCGGTATCGGGCCGCCGCTCGCGGGCGGACTCACACGGTCAGATGGCTGCGCACGGCGGCCTCGTCCATTTCTTCGCGACGACCGGAAAGCACGACCTCACCGCGCTGCATGACGAGGTATGAGGCGGCGAGGTCGCGGGCGAATTCGAAATATTGCTCGACCAGCAGGATCGCCATGTCGCCGCGCTCGGCGAGGGCGCGGATTACCCGTTCGATATCCTTGATAATCGATGGTTGGATGCCTTCGGTCGGCTCGTCGAGGATCAACAGACGGGGGCGGGTGACGAGGGCGCGCGCGATTGCCAACTGCTGCTGCTGACCGCCGGAAAGATCACCGCCTCGGCGGTGCAGCATCTGCTTAAGGACGGGGAATAGGGCGAAGATCTCGTCCGGCAATGTGCGTTTGCCCAATGGTAACGGGGCGAAGCCGGTCGCGAGGTTCTCGAATACGGTGAGGCGCGGAAAGATTTCGCGGCCTTGCGGCACCAGCGCCAGCCCAGCCTGCGCGCGCTGATGCGGCGAAAGTCTGTTGAGGCTCTGGCCGACCCAGCAAATGCGCCCGGAGCGGATTGGCTGCAGCCCAAAGATCGCCCGCAACAAACTGGTTTTGCCGACGCCGTTGCGGCCGAGAATACAGGTCACCTCGCCCTTCTTCGCGGTCAGGCTGACGCGGCGCAGGGTATGGCTCGCGCCATAGTAGAGATCGATTGCTTCAACAGACAGCATCGGTCAGCGGCCGAGATAGACTTCGATCACGCGGGCATCGTTCTGAACGTGATCGATCGAGCCCTCGGCCAAGACCGATCCCTCGTGCAGCACGGTTACTTTTGCCCCGAGGCTGCGGACAAACGCCATGTCGTGCTCGACGACAACGATCGTGCGGTCCTTGGCTAGGTCGAGGATCAGTTCGGCGGTCTCCTCGGTTTCCCGGTCGGTCATTCCGGCGACCGGCTCATCGAGCAGCAACAGGGTGCGATCGTGGATCAGCAGCATGCCGATCTCGAGCCATTGCTTCTGGCCGTGGCTCAACGAGCCGGCGAACTGATCACGCTGTTCGGCCAGTCCGATGCGGTCGAGAGTGGCGTCGATGCGATCGCGGCATTGCGGCGTCAGACGGGCGAGCAGGGTCGCCCAGGTGCCGCGGCTGTCGGCCGTGGACAGTTCGAGGTTTTCGAAAACCGTAAGGTTCTCGAAAATGGTCGGCCGCTGAAACTTTCGGCCGATGCCGAGATTGGCGATCTCAGCTTCGTCGAGCCGGCTCAAATCCGCCGTCCCCTGAAAGAAGACCTCGCCTGAATCAGGCCGGGTCTTGCCGGTGACCACATCCATCATCGTCGTCTTGCCGGCGCCGTTCGGACCGATGATCGTGCGCAGTTCGCCCTGCTCGACAATCAGCGAAAGCCCGTTCAGCGCTTTGAACCCATCGAAGGTGACGGTGACGCCGTTCAGGTAGAGCAGCGCCTCGCGCGTCCCCGCCGGAGTCATGCCCGTTCTCCGGCTGCGACGGGAGCGGGCGTGCGCGGCCGACTCCAGCGAGCGTGCCGCAAGAGGCCGACGATCCCGCGCGGGAAAATCAGCGTCGTCAGGACGAATAGGGCGCCGAGCACAAACAGCCACGTCTCGGGCGCCGCGCCGGTCAGCCAGGTCTTTGCGACGTTGACGAGCGCAGCGCCGAGGATTGCCCCCGACAGGGTGCCGCGGCCGCCGACTGAGACCCAGATCGCAATCTCTATCGAATTGCCCGGCGAGAACTCGCTCGGATTGATGATGCCGACCTGCGGGACGTAGAGCGCGCCGGCGATGCCGGCGAGCACGGCCGAGACGGTAAAGACGAAAAGCTTGGCGTTGGTGACGGAGTAGCCGAGAAAGCGCACTCGGCTTTCGGCGTCGCGCATCGCCAACAACACCCGCCCGAGCTTCGAGGTGGTGATAAACCGACACAATAGATAGCCGAGCCCGAGCGCGACCACCGAAGCGAGATAGAGACCGAGCCGGGTCGACCGCTGATGCACGTCCCAGCCGAGGATGTCTTTGTAGTCGGTCAGGCCGTTGTTGCCGCCGAAACCCATATCGTTGCGGAAGAACGCAAGCATCAGGGCGTAGGTCATCGCCTGGGTGATGATCGATAAATAGACGCCGGTGACGCGCGAGCGGAAGGCGAGCCAGCCGAAGACTAGCGCCAGCAGGCCGGGAACCAGGACAACCATCGCCGCGGCCCAGGCGAAATGGTCGAACCCCCACCAGAACCAGGGCAATTCCTGCCAATTGAGGAACACCATAAAATCGGGCAGCAGCGGGTTGCCATACACGCCTCGGGTGCCGATTTGCCGCATCAGGTACATGCCCATGCAGTACCCGCCGAGAGCAAAAAAGGCGCCCTGACCAAGGCTCAAGATCCCCGCATAACCCCAGATCAGATCGAGGCTCAGGGCCAGCAGGGCGTAGCAAAGGTACTTGCCAAACAACGGAACAAGATAATCGGGTATCGCGACGGCCGAACTCGGCAGGATCCACAAATTGAGCATCGGTATCGCCGCAGCAAGGGCGACCCCGCAAACGATGAAGCAAGCCCAAAAGCTCGGGCTCCATGCGCCTTTGCAAGGCGTTGGACGGACCGGCGACAGCTGAGTGGCGGAGTGCACGGCCAATGGGCGTGCTTCGAGACGCGCTCTTTGAGCGCTTCTCATCATGAGGGAGTTTCTTGAGGGCACTTGGAAATGTGCCTCATCCGGAGGAGCCGTGCAGGGGGCGTCTCGACGGGCGCACTGACGTGGTCCTGAGCACGACTCAGGCCTCCGCCTCCGCAGTCCGTCCCTTCAGTGCGAACAGTCCGCGGGGTCGCCGTTGGATAAACAGGATGATCGCCACCAGCACGACGATCTTGCCGAGGATCGCTCCGGCGACGGGCTCGAGAAATTTGTTGAGTATGCCGAGCGACAACGCGCCGACCAAGGTTCCCATCAGGTTCCCGACCCCGCCGAAGACCACGACGAGAAAGCTGTCGACGATGTAGATCGTGCCGAGATTGGGGCTGACATTGCCGATCTGGCTCAGCGCCACCCCGGCCATCCCGGCGATCCCCGAGCCGAGCCCGAAGGTCAGCGCATCGACTCGCGCGGTGCGAATGCCCATCACCGCAGCCATCGGACGGTTCTGGGTCACCGCCCGCATATGCAATCCGAAGCGCGTACGATTGAGAACGAGGGCCAGAGCCCCCAGCACGACAAAGCAAAAGAGGATGATCGTGACCCGGTTCCAGGTGACCGTGAACCCGCCAATCGGGTCGAAGCCGCCAGTCATCCAGCTTGGGTTCGAGACCTCCTTGTTGGGCGCGCCAAAGATCGAGCGCACCGCCTGCTGCAGGATCAGACTGACGCCCCAGGTGGCGAGCAAGGTTTCAAGCGGCCGGCCGTAGAGGAAACGGATGACGCTGCGCTCGAGCGCCACCCCGACCGCCCCGGTGAATACAAACGCCACCGGGACCGCGAGGACGAGATAGCCGTCGATCCATGCCGGCGGCAAAAATGTTCGAAAGAATTGCTGGCAGACATAGGCGGCATAGGCGCCGAGCATGATCATCTCGCCATGCGCCATATTGATGACACCCATGACGCCGAAGGTGATGGCAAGGCCGATCGCCGCGAGCAGTAGCACGCTGCCGAGGCTGACGCCCTGAAACAAATTGGCGACCAGTCCGACGAGGCGCAGGCGGTTTTCGATCGAGTCGAGCGCCGCATCGGCGGCTTGCCGAAGTTCGGGATCGGTCTGCGTAGCACGGAACTGGTCGAGCAGGTTCTTGATTTGCGGGTCCGTGGTGGCGCCGAGCACGCGTGCCGCGGCCAGCTTCTGGTCTCTACTCCCCGAGAGGAGCCGAGCGGCCGATAGGCTCTGCTGCATGGCCGCGCTTACCGCGCGGTCCTTCTCTGCTGCGATGGCTTTCTCGAGCAGCGCCGCCTGGTCAGGCGAAGGATGCCGTAGCGCATCCTGAGCGGCAGCAAGCCGGGCAGCCGGATCGGAGCTGAACAAGGTCAGTTCGCCCAGCGACCCCTCGATGAGCCCGCGCAAGCGATTGTTGACGCGGATCCGTTCAAGCGTATCCGCCGCCACCCCGGGCAAATCGGCCCCGCTAACCGGGTCAATCAGCTTTGCGGCGGCGGCGACCAGGACGCGACCATCGGGCGCCTTCAGCAGCCGTCCATCCTGCAGCGCCGTCAGCACTGCAACGGCTCTTCCGTCGCCGAGCTTGCCCAGGGCAATAACCGCCTGCTCCTTTTCCGCGAAGCTGTCACCGCCCAAGGCGCCGACAAGCGTCGCAAAGTCCTCAGCGCGCGCCGGCAAGGCAGTTGTTGCGAATAGAAGCACAAGCCCGGCGAGCCAAAGCACCCTCCCCCGCTTCGCCACGCTCAGCACCCACTCCCGCAGTGCGGGAGCGGGGGAAACCAGCCTGCAAGGCTGGGTGGGCGAGGGGGCCACGGCGGGCTCTGGTCCGCTCAATCGGTGTATTTGGGCGAGGTGCAGTTGCCGCAGACCCAGGGGTAGGTCCAGTCGGCGACCTTGCCCTTGTCTTCGGCGAGATACGGGCTCCAGGCGTCTGCCTTGATCGCCTCCTTAGTCTGCCAGACGACGTCGAATTGTCCGTTCGCCTGGATCTCGCCGATCATGACCGGCTTGGAGAGGTGATGGTTGGTGTTCATGATCGCGACAAAGCCGCTCGGCGCATTCACCTTCTGTCCGTACATTGCCTGCCGCACCGCATCGACATCGGTCGTGCCGGCTTGTTCGACCGCATGGGCCCACATTTTGAAGCCGATGTAGTGCGCCTCCATCGGGTCATTGGTCACCCGTTTCGGGTTCTTGATGAAAGCGTGCCATTGTTTGATAAACGCGTCGTTCGTCGGGTTCTTGACCGATTCGAAATAGTTCCAGGCAGCGAGATGGCCGACCAGGTTTTTCGTGTCGATGCCGGCGAGTTCTTCTTCGCCCACTGAAAACGCGACGACCGGGATATCCGACGCCTTGATGCCGGCATTGGCCAGCTCCTTATAGAACGGCACGTTGGCGTCGCCGTTGATGGTCGAGACCACCGCGGTTTTCTTGCCGGCCGAGGCAAAGCTCTTGATGGCGGCGACCTCGGTCTGCCAGTCGGATTGCCCGAATGGGGTGTAGTTTATTTTGATGTCGTCGGACGCGACGCCCTTCGACTTGAGAAAAGCCTCGAGAATCTTGTTGGTGGTGCGAGGATAGACGTAGTCGGTGCCTTCCAGGACCCATCGTTTGACCGCTCCGCCTTCATTGCTCATCAAATATTCGACGGCGGGGATCGCCTGCTGGTTGGGCGCGGCGCCGGTGTAAAAGACGTTGTTCGAGCTTTCTTCGCCCTCGTACTGCACCGGATAGAACAGCAGACCGTTCAGCTCCTCGAACACCGGCAGCACCGACTTCCGCGATACCGACGTCCAGCAGCCGAACACGACCGCGACCTTTTCCTTGGACAGCAGGTCGCGCGCCTTCTCGGCGAATAGCGGCCAATTCGAGGCCGGGTCGACAACCACCGCCTCGACCTTCTTGCCGAGCAGCCCGCCCTTCTTGTTAACGTCGTCCACCATCATCAGGATGGTGTCCTTCAGCGTCGTTTCGCTGATCGCCATGGTTCCCGACAACGAATGCAATACGCCGATCTTGATCGTGCCCTGGTTCTGGGCGGTGGCGGCGACCGGCGCGCCCGCAATGACGGCCGCGGCGACGACCGCGTGCCAGATCCTGTTCAGCACAACCTTGCCCTCCCCTCAATGTTCACCGACGCGGCCGAACGGCCGGCAACGGCTGATCGACGCAAGATCGAGGCCAATGCCGTGGCAATATTCGCATCCCGTAAACTGAACGCGTTCGGAGGTTTTGCCTAAATTATAAGCAAGCGCTCCGATCGGCTGGCGACAAGCGCGCCATCGTCGTATCGTCGGACTGGCAGAGGCAGAGGACCGCAATGATCGATCAGGATGCCGTGCTTGCGGCAAATCTCGAATTCTACCGCGCCTTTGGAGCGCGTGACTTGGCCGCCATGGACGCGCTATGGGCGCGGCATGCGCCGGTTGCCTGCCTTCACCCGGGCTGGAAGGTACTCAGCGACCGCGCGGCCATCATGAATAGTTGGGCCGGGATTCTGTCCAACCCGGACGCGCCGCGCATCGCCTGCTTTGACGAACAGGTGTTACTCTACGGCGATGCGGCGTTGGTGCTGTGCGAGGAGGAACTCTCCGGTGGCACGCTCGCCGCGAGCAACCTCTTTGTCCGCGAAGTCGGCTTGTGGCGGATCGCCCATCACCACGCCGGTCAGATCGTCCGTCGCCAGGCGGAAAGGCGGCCCTCACGGCTGAATTGAACCGCATCGCCGAAGATCAGAACGCTTGAGACGTCGCGGCAAATCAGGCGGCGTTTTCCGCATCTCTGCGGAAATTTTGTCGAGATCTGTGGTCCGCTTCACAGATGACCCCGTCAGATCCGGGGATAATAGCGTCTGGACGGGTGCGGCGCTCTACGGGCGTGCCCCGCGTCGGTCAAGGTCAAGGTGTGCCCGAAATGACCAACACGGCTCTTTCTGCCCTTGTGGTGGCGTGGACAACAACAATGGTCGCTGTGACACTATTTTTGGCGGCGCTGGCACTGTCGCGGTTCTGGGACAGCACGATCTTCTTTCAAGCGTTGCAGGGAGTGATGAGCCCCAACGTGTGAGCCGGGCGTGCCGGACGCCGCCCGCGATCGCCCGTAGGCAGCCCGCACCTCGGAAAGCCGGGTCGCGGTTTCTGGGTCGAGCCGGCCGTCGCAACGGACTGGTCGGTAGCGGCGCTGGAATGCCGCGATGGCCGGGCCTGGCGTGTCTTGGCACGGGCAATAGCCGATGGCGGCGAGATCGGCGAGCGCCTGGGCACGGTCTGTCGCACGTCGCGGCCGGGGCGGATTGGCTGGCGGCCAGATCCCGATCCCGGCGCGGGCAAGACGCGGCCAGTCGAAGAGCTCGCCGGGATCAGTCTTGCGCTCGGGCGCGATATCCGAGTGCCCCACTATTCGGTGCGGCGGGATCGCGTGGCGCAAGATCAGGTCGCGGCATAAAATCTCGACAGTGGCCATTTGTGTTTCGGGAAACGGCCGATAGCCCCATTCGTGGCCGGGGTTGACGATCTCGATCCCGAGGGACACGGCATTGAGGTTGTGCTCGCCCTCCCAGCACGAAAGGCCTGCGTGAAAGGCCCGCCGGGTCTCGGGAACAAGTCGCCAGATTGTGCCGTTTTCTTCGATGAGATAGTGTGCGCTGACCTTCGCTTTGGGGTCGCATAGCCGATCTATCGCGGCCTCGACGCTCGGCATGCCGGTATAGTGCAGGACCAGGGTGTCGATGCGAGCTGATGCATTGCGGCGGCCATGATTGGGCGAGGGCCGGTCGCGGATTTGCAGCAGGATCGATCGAGGTGCGATCACTCGAGCCCCGCTCCCGCTTTTGCGATCTGGTCGTAAGCGGCATTGATGCGGGCGACCCGGGCGGTCGCCAGCGCAATGCACTCCGGCGGCAACCCTTGCGCGATGACGAGATCGGGATGGCTCTCGCGTATCAGACGATGATAGGCCTCGCGGACTGTGGCGGCGGAGGCGCCGGGCGAGATCCCGAGGATCGCGTAGGGGTTCTCCGCCACGTCCTGTTGCGCACGGACGTGGACGGCCCGGATGCGGACGTATTCCGCCGCGTCGAAGCCGAAATACCGAGCGACCTCGCGCAGATAGACGTCCTCGGCGGAGCAGACGCGGCCGTCGGCGAGGGCAATGTGGAAGAGGCCGCCGAGGAGATCCTCGAGCACCGTCCGATCGCTCGCGAACAAACGGCCGACTTGGCGGGCGTAGCTCTCGAACCCGGCGGTACTCTTGCGGGCGAGGTCAAATACCAGCCGGACATGATCCTCTTCCCCCGCGGGTACCTGAAATACTTCGCCAAAGGCGGCGACTTCGTCACGGGTCACGGCGCCGTCAGCCTTTGCCATCTTAGCGCCGAGCGCGATCGCTGCGATCGTGAAGGCGATGTGGCGGCGCGGGTCGCCGTCCAAGCTCTCGGCATGGCCGTGCGCAAGCCAGCCGGGGATGTTGCGCGCCGCGCGGGCAAGCAAGGTGCCGAGCGGGCCGCCAAAAGGCAGCTCGCGGGCGCCGGCGATGATACGTCCAACAAAGCTCATCAGATTCGCAGCAGTCGGTACGGATGGATAAACGAGTGCTTGAGCTATCCGTTCGACAATCTCTTCCAGCAGATCAACCTATGGTACGATCCGCCGATCAAAATGCAAATCATCTAAGGGAGGACGTGAATGTCATACGTCAGGGCACCGGCCACCGCTCAATCGCCGTCGGTCCGACTCGTCCAGTTGGTGGTCGGCATCGTCTGTATGGTGATGATCGCCAACCTGCAATACGGCTGGACGTTGTTTGTCAACCCGATCGACCAGAAATACCATTGGGGTCGCCCGGCGATCCAGGTCGCTTTCACGATCTTTGTGCTCACCGAGACTTGGCTCGTCCCGGTGGAGGGCTGGCTCGTCGACCGTTTTGGACCGAAAATCGTCGTCCTAGTTGGCGGCGTTCTGGTCGGCATCGCCTGGGCGCTCAATTCGCGCGCGGACGAGTTGTGGATCCTTTATGTCGCGGCGGCGATCGGCGGGATAGGCGCAGGCGCGGTCTATGGCACCTGCGTCGGCAATGCGCTGAAGTGGTTTCCTGATCGGCGGGGCTTGGCGGCAGGGCTGACCGCTGCCGGCTTCGGCGCCGGATCGGCGCTGACCATCATCCCTATTCAGGGGATGATCCAGTCGAGCGGTTACCAACCCACCTTTCTGTGGTTTGGCATCGGCCAGGGGCTTGTCATCATCCTACTATCCCTGCTGTTGCGAGCCCCACAGCCCGGTGAGGCCCCGGCCTCGACCCGTCTGCGACAATCGGTGCGGGACTACCTGCCGATCGAGGTGTTGCGGTCCCCGATCTTCTGGGTGCTGTACGCGATGTTTGTGCTGGTGGGGGCGGGCGGCTTGATGGCTACGGCGCAATTGGCGCCGATCGCCAGCGACTTCCAGATCGCCAAGGTACCGGTCTCGCTGCTTGGCTTGACCTTGCCGGCGCTGACCTTTGCGCTGTCGATCGATCGCGTGCTGAACGGGCTGACGCGGCCGTTCTTCGGTTGGGTATCAGACCAGATCGGCCGCGAGAACACGATGTTCATCGCCTTTGGTCTCGAGGCCGTGGGTATCTGGGCACTCGGTGCCTTTGGCCACGATCCGGTGTATTTCGTGATCTTGAGCGGCATCGTATTCTTCGCCTGGGGCGAGATCTACAGCCTCTTCCCGGCGACCTGCACGGATGTCTACGGCGCCAAATATGCCACAACCAATGCGGGTTTGCTCTACACCGCCAAGGGCACCGCCTCGCTCCTCGTCCCGCTGGCCAATGTGTTGGCTGCAGCAAGCGGCGGCTGGCACGCCGTGTTTCTGATCGCTGCCGTAATGAACGCCGTCGCTGCGATCATGGCTGTTGCCGTGCTGCGGCCGCTGCGCACGGCGCATTACCGGACGGTTGATGCGGTGGGCTCGGCCAACCCGCTGCGACCCTGACGGGGGCCGCCGGCCTTCCGCAACCGCGTCGGCAGAGGGCTGGCGCGGTTGCGCCAACAGAACCCCGGATCTGCCCGCGGCGCGGCGGCCGAGATCATGACGCCGCCGCCTGCGGCTTCTGATAGGGTCGCTGCAATGACACGTTATGATGCGATCGTGATCGGCGGCGGGCTGGTCGGCTCGGCGATCGCCTACGGGCTCGCCCACGCGGGGCTCCGTACGGCGCTGCTCGACGAAGGGGATGTCGCCTACCGCGCGTCGCGCGGCAATTTCGGGCTGGTCTGGGTGCAGAGCAAGGGCGACGGGGCCCCCCATTACCAGCGGTGGACAAGGCGCTCGGCGGATGAGTGGCCGGCGCTCGCCGCGGAGCTGCTGGCGCGCACCGGGATCGCGGTCGGGCACGAAAGGCCGGGCGGCGTGCATCTCTGTCTCAGCGAGGCCGAACTCGAAGAGCGCGGCGCGCGGATGGAGCGAATGCAGCTGGAAGCCGGCAATTTCGGCTTCGACTACCGTATGCTCGACCACCGCGAGCTCGCCGCGATGCTGCCAGGGCTCGGATCCTCGGTGATCGGCGCCTCCTACACCCCCTATGACGGGCATGCCAACCCGCTCAACCTGTTGCACGCGCTGCACAAGGGCTTTGTCGAGAAGGGCGGGCGCTACATTCCGAACACGGCGATCAGCGACGCCAAGGCGGCCCCCGGAGATTTTCGAGTTCCGCACCGGCGACGGCGAGATCGGCGCGCCAAAAGTGGTTCTCGCCGCCGGGCTCGGCAATGCCAGTTTGGCGCCGCTATTCGGGCTGAACGCTCCGGTCAGACCCCAGAAGGGGCAGATCCTCGTCACCGAGCGGGCGCAGCGGGTGTTGCCTATGCCGACCACCACGATCCGACAGACGGTCGAGGGCGGGATCATGCTGGGCGACAGCCAGGAGGATGTCGGTTTTGACACCAGCCAAACACCTGACGTGATGCTGGCGATCGCCCGTCGTGCAGTGCTGTCGTTTCCCTGGCTGCGCGATTTGCAAATCGTACGCGCCTGGGCGGCGCTGCGCGTGATGCCGCCCGACGGCTTGCCGATCTACGATCAGTCCGAGCGTTTTCCGGGAGCCTTCACCGCCAACTGCCACAGTGGCGTCACCCTCGCCGGAGCGCATGCCAACGCCTTCGCGCCGATGGTCGCCGCCGGGGCGCTCGATTCCACGCTCGAGCTCTTCTCGGCGAAGCGTTTCGATGTTCCGGCCGCGGCCTGAGGGCGATCCGGCGACCATCGCCGTCACCGTCGAGGGCCGCACGATCTCGGTTCCGGCCGGCGCCTCGGCAGCTGCGGCGGTCCTCGTTGCCGGGTTCCGCAGCATCCGCGAGACACCGGTCGACGGCGGCGAGCGGGCGCCCTATTGCATGATGGGGGTCTGTTTCGATTGCCTCGCCGAAATCGACGGCATGCCAAATCGCCAGGCCTGCATGGTCGAAGCGCGGCCCGGAATGCAGATCCGTCGTCAGGTCCGGGCGCGCCGGATCGATGCCGCGACGTCGTGACCGAGCTTGCCATCATCGGCGCCGGTCCGGCCGGCATGGCGGCTGCGGTGCTCGCCGCCGAGGTCGGCGTCGATACCGTGCTGCTCGACGAACAAGCCGCGCCCGGAGGGCAGATCTACCGGGGGATCGAACGCTTGCGGCTCCACTCGCCGCTCGGCTCCGATTACTTGGCCGGCCGCAAATTGGCGGCGGCGCTGCGCGCCAGCCCCGTCGACTACCGTCCGGGGATGACGCTCTGGCATCTCGATCCCGACGGGACGCTCTATCTCGCGAGCTGCGGGCACACCACGACCCTGCAGGCCAGCCGAATTATCCTCGCGACCGGCGCGCTCGAACGGCCGGTGCCGATCCCGGGATGGACATTGCCCGGCGTCATGACAGCCGGCGCCGCACAGATTTTGTTGAAATCCGGCGATCTCGTCGCGGAAGGGCGGACCGTATTGGCCGGGCAGGGACCGCTGCTCTATCTCCTCGCGGCCCAGCTCGCCCGCGCCGGGGCGCCGCCAATCGCTCTGCTCGAAACGACGCCCTTGGAGAATTACCGAGAGGCCGCGCAGCACCTCGGGAGCTTCTGGCCGGGGCGCCGCATGCTGACGAAGGGGTTGGCGCTGGTCCTCGCTGTCAAGCGAGCCGGGATTCCAATCCGCCGCGCCGTGCGCGGCCTGCGGGCGACCGGGCGGCGCAGCCTCGAGCGCATCGACTGGGAGGGCGGCGAGCTCGCCGCCGATCATCTCTTTCTGCACGAAGGGATCATCCCGAATGTGCAGGTCAGCCTCGCATTGCAGCTGCGCCACGAATGGGATGACGGCCAGCTCTGCTGGCGCCCGGTGCTCGATCCATGGGGAGCAACCAGCCTGGCCAATATCGCCGTCGCCGGGGATGGCGGCGGCGTCGCCGGAGCCGAGGCGGCGGCACTGTCGGGGCGGATTGCTGCGCTCGACGCGGCAGCCCGCCTCGGGCACATCGGCACAGACGAGCGCGAGCACCGCGCCGCGCCTATGCGGACAGCGCTCGATCGCGAGCGCGCGTTGCGGCCGTTTCTCGATCGGCTCTATCGTCCGGCGCCTGTGGTGCTCGTCCCGGCTGAGGACGAGGTCATCGCCTGCCGCTGCGAGGCGGTGTCGGTCGGCCGCATCCGCCGTGCGGCGCGGCTCGGCGCTTCCGGTCCGAACCAGCTCAAGGCCTTCACCCGCTGCGGGATGGGACCCTGCCAGGGCCGGATCTGCGGGCCGGTGGTCGCGGCGATCCTCGCCGACACGCTCGGCAAGTCGATCGCCGAGATCGGCGTCTACCGGCCGCGCGCCCCTTACAAACCGATCACCGTCGGCGCCCTCGCCAACCTCGATACCGAAGCGAGTGGACGAGAGACGACTGCACAGCAGCACCACGACCAAGCCGAGATATCCGGCGACAAAGCTCAGCGATAAGCGTATACTCAAGGCATGGCGGGTCGCGGCTGTCTCGTGACCGGAGGCCGTCAAGCGTGTGCCACGGTTGGCCGCGGCCCTCTGAACGAACGGTTCGGGAGGAGCGGTCATGACCATCCGGAACCCGGTCGAATGGGGTGTGGATCAGTTCAAGCATGCGGCCCTGGCCTTTGAATCGGCCGGCCGTGTCGGGCGCCGCACCCGGGAGAACTTCCGCTCCCCGCCGCCCGCGGTTCGGCGGGTCCGCATCGCCGACCTCGGCAATGTCCTCGCCAGGGGTCTCGATGACTTTGCGGCCTCTCGGACCGACGTCGTTTTCCTTTGCGTGATCTACCCGCTGCTCGGGCTCGTGCTGGCGCGCCTGGCGTTTGGCTACGACCTGTTGCCGCTGGTTTTCCCGCTCGCCTCCGGGTTTGCACTGGTCGGTCCTTTCGCCGGGGTCGGCCTTTATGAAATGAGTCGGCGCCGCGAAGCGGGTATTACAGTGACCTGGGCGGATGCGCTCGGGGTCGTGCGCTCGCCTTCATTCGGGGCGATCGTGCTTCTCGGGTTGCTGCTGATGGTGATCTTTCTGCTTTGGTTGTTAGCCGCCAAAGCGATTTACGAGCTCACCCTCGGACCCGCATCGCCGGCCTCGCTAGTCGCCTTTGTCCACGATGTGCTGACGACCGGCATGGGCTGGGTAATGATCGTTGTCGGCGTCGGGGTCGGTTTCCTCTTTGCCGTGGTGGTGCTGACGATCAGCGTCGTATCGTTCCCGTTGTTGCTGGACCGGGAGGTGGGGGTCGATACCGCGGTCCTGACGTCGATCCGTGCCGTCGTTGCGAATCCCGGTCCGATGGCTGTCTGGGGGCTGACCGTCGCCGGTGGACTGGTGATCGGGTCGATCCCCTTTTTCCTCGGTCTGATCATCGTCATGCCCATCCTCGGGCATGCCACTTGGCACCTCTATCGCGAGGTCGTCCCGCGCTGATCCGGGTTGCGACCCTCGGCGATACAGTCCGCGAAGATCCGGCCGCAGTAATTGGCCCCGTCGAGCAGCCACAGGACTCCGGTGCGGAATGATCCGCCGAAAAGCTGCGGACTGTTCCGTCCCGGAGGACCAGAGTGACCTCGCAATAATTTTTGAGGTCGCGGCGTAGCGGTAGACCATCGTCATGGCACCAGCGCCCGTGATGGTCATTCGCAGGGGCGGTCCGGCACAGCGCCCTAATTGCGCCGCGGATATGCCGGCGAGCTCAGGCTGGACGCGCGCCGCCACTCCGTCTCCTGTAGCGGGATCGTGTCGTAGCCGCGGCAGGAGAAGGCGGCGACGGCCAGCCCCAGGCTGGCAACGACTCGGCAAACGCTGATGGCCGCAACAAGCGTGCTCCCGGGCGATGCGGCGAAAGGGCAGGACATTCTTGCATGCCTGCGCTACATTGGATGCAAGGCTCTCGCCAAGAGGGCTCCTGATCGTGCTACGGCGCTCCGATCGAGAAGCGCCGAGCCGGTCTCGGTCCAAGGGAGGACATGATGGGCAACGATAGGCTGACCCGGCGCACCGTGCTCCGGACTGCGGCGCTCGCGACGAGCGCACTTGCGGCGCCCTTTGGGCATGTCCGCGCCGGCGATAACGTGGCCCCGGCGGGCAGCATGGTCCTGGCGTGGCATACCAATATCGCGCCGCGCTGGCTCGATCCGCTGCAGCACGACGGGGGAGCCACGCCGGATAATTTCCTCAACGTGGTGCAGGACGCGTTGATCAAGAACTTTCGCGAGCAAGCTCTACGATCACCTGGCGCTCGCCGAGCATTTCGAATTTGCCGAGGATGCCAAGAGCGCGACTTTCCGGCTGCGGCCGGGCATCAAATTCCACAACGGCGCTCCGGTCACGCCGGAAGATGTCAAATGGAGCTACGAGCATTACCACGGCGCCTGGGCCACGGTGCTGCACGACAAGACCGACGGGGTGGAGATCTCCGACGACCGCACTGTCCGCTTCAACTTCAAGCAACCGTTCCTCGATTTTCCGCGGCTGATCGGTACCGCAAATGTCTGCGGCGCGGGCTGGGTGGTGCCGGCGAAGTATTATCAGGAGGTCGGGCAGGAAGGGTTTGTCAAGAACCCGATCGGTGCCGGCCCCTACAAGCTCGTCTCACAGGAGCCGGGAACAAAGCTCGAATTCGAGGCTTTCGAAGACTATTACCGGCCGGTGCACGTCAAGAAATTCACGATCGTCAGCGCGACGGACCCGGCGACGCGCGTGGCGATGCTCGAGCGCGGCGAAGCGGACATCATCTACTTTATCCCCGGCGAGCTGGTCGCGCGGGTGCAGAGCGATCCGAAGGTCATGCTGGCGCCGGTCGTCTCCGGGCAACTGGTGGCTCGAATTCCCCGGCTTTCAGGACCCCAAGAACCCGTTTCACGACAAGCGCGTGCGCGAGGCCGTCAGCCTTGCGATCGACCGCGACGCGATGAACCAGGCCGAATGCGCCGGGCTCGGCAGGGTCGACGGCAATTGGATCAATGACGACGTCGAATACGGGATCGAATGGCCGAAATGGGAGCACAATGTCGCCAAAGCCAAGCAATTGATGGCCGACGCCGGCTATCCCAATGGTTTCAATATCGATTGGCTGACCCCCGCGCCGCCGTACTATTCGCGAGGCGAGCGCGTCCTCTCGCAGCTTCAGGCGATCGGCATCCGCGGCAAGATGCAGACCCTGGAACGCGCCGTCTACACGAAGCGGCGCCAGGGCGGGATGAAGGAGTGGCCCGGGCTCAACATCATCCTCGCCGGCGCCCGCATCGGCGCCAGCTGGGCCAATTGGTACGAGTCGATTTTCAAATGCGGCGGCCTGCTCGTCCGCCGATGCGTTCTGCGTCAAGGATCTCGACGCCCAGTACGACCAATACCTCGCCTCGGACAAGCCTGCTCGAGCGGAAAGCGCTGGCCGAGCAGATCCAGCGGGAAATCCTCGAGAACTACTACTTCGTCCCGGTCTTCCGCCACGCGTTCATGAACGCGATCGGCCCGCGCATCGCCGCCACGAAATGGCAGGACGTCTTCCCGAGCTTCATCAGCACCGGCTATGCCTATCCGTGGGAAGACATCCAGCTCAAAACCTGATGTGCGCTTGGCTGGCTTTAGTCGGGAGGAAAGAATGAAGAAGAGCGACGCTGACACGCCGCACGCTGTTGCGGACTGCGGCGGCGACGACGCTGACCGCGCCGTTCGTGCGCAGCACCCGTGCGGCCGGCGCAGTCGTTCCCAAGGGCAAGATGGTGCTGGCGTGGCACACCAATATCACCTCGCGCTGGCTCGACCCGCAGCAGCACGACGGCACGGCGAGCCCGGACAATTTCCTGATGGCGCTGCACGACGCGCTTGATCAAAAACTTCCGCGAGGTCCATTACGACCATCCGGCGCTTGCCGAAGGCTACGATTTTGCCGAAGACGCCAAGAGCGCGACCTTCCACCTGCGACCCGGGATCAAATTCCACGACGGCACGCCGGTCACGCCCGAGGATGTCAAATGGAGCTTCGAGCACTACCGCGGCGCCTGGGGCGAAGTGCTCCACGAGAAGACCCACGGGGTCGAGATCGTCGACGACCACACGGTCCGCTTTCACTTCAACGACCCGTTCCTCGATTTCCCGATCCTGCTCGGCACCGGCAATGTCAGCGGCGCCGGCTGGGCCGTTCCCGCCAAATACTACGAGAAGGTCGGACAGGACGGGTTTCTGCAGAAGCCGATCGGCGCCGGGCCCTACAAGCTCGTCTCGCAGCAACCTGGAGTTCGGCTCGAATTCGAGGCTTTCGACGACTACTACCGTCCGGTGCACGTCAAACAGTTCACGATGGTCAGCGTGCCGGAAGCAGCGACGCGCGTCGCGATGCTCGAGCGCGGCGAAGCCGACATCATGTATTTCGTGCCCGGGGAGCTGATCGACCGGGTCAAGAGCAATCCCAAGCTGACGCTTGGCACCGGTGGTCTCAGGCAATTGGTGGCTCGAGTTTCCCGGTTTTCAGGATCCCAAGAACCCGTTCCACGACAAGCGTGTGCGCCAGGCGGTCAGCCTCGCGATCGACCGCGACGCGATCAACCAGGCCGAATGCGACGGGATGGGACAGATCGACGGCAACTGGATCAACGACGACGTCGAATACGGCCTGCAGTGGCCCAAATGGGAGCACAACCTCGCCAAGGCCAAGCAGCTGATGGCGGAGGCCGGCTATCCCAACGGCTTCAACGTCGTCCTGGGTCACCCCGGTCCCAAATTATTATTCGCGTGGCGAGCGCATCGTCTCGCAGCTGCAGGGCATCGGCATTCGATCGAAGCTCCAGGTCATGGAACGCGGCGTCTTCCTGAAGCGCTTGCAAGGCGGTCTGAAGGAGTGGCCCGGGGTGCAGATCATCATGAACGCCGCGCGTGTCGGCGGAACCTGGTCCAATTGGTACGATTCCTTTGTCAGATGCGGCGGCTTCAACGGCAAGGATCGCAACTGCGTGCCGGAGCTCGACGACAAGTTCAACAAATATCTCGCCTCGACCGACCGCAAGGAACGGAAAGATTTGGCCACCGCCATTCAGCAGGAGATGCTGGAGGATTACTATTTCGTTCCGGTGTTCCGCCACGCCTTTGTCAATGCAATCGGGCCACGCATCGCCGCCAAAAAATGGCAGGACGTGTTCCCGACCTTCGCGACCAGCGGCTACGCCTATCCGTGGGAAGATATCGAGTTGACCGAGAACGCGGCAGCGGAGAAGTGAACGCGCCGCGACCGGCGCCGCCACTGGTGCGCGGGGGTGACGAATTGCTGCGCGTCGAGCGTAGGGAGGAGTGGTGATGGGCCAGTTCATGATACGGCGAACCCTCTACGCGCTCGTCACTCTGTTCATCCTGAGCCTGACCATCTTTACGATCGTCAGGCTGACCGGCGATCCGGTGACGTTGCTGGCGGAACCCGGCGCACGCGCCGAGGATCTTGATCGGGTGCGCGCCGACTGGGGGCTCGACCGCCCATGGCCGGTGCAGTACCTCGCCTTTGTCAAAAACGTCTTCACCGGGGAGCTGGGCAAGTCGTTCAATTACGAGATGCCGGTCAGCACGCTTTATTTCCAGCGCTTGCCCAATTCTCTGGAATTGGCGCTCGCGGCCACGCTGATCTCGTTTTTCATCGGCATACCGGCGGGCATCGTCTCGGCCGTTCGGGTTAACAGCGGATGGGACAATTTCGGCAAGATCGTCGCCCTGCTGGGCCTGTCGATTCCCGGCTTCTGGCTGGGACTGGTGATGATCCTGATATTTTCGGTATGGCTGCACTGGCTGCCGACGAGCGGGCAAGGCGGCTGGCAGCATCTGATCATGCCGGCAGTGGCGCTGGGCTGGTACTTCGCAGCCTCGCTGCTGCGGCTGACCCGCTCGAGCATGCTCGAAGTATTGCGCAGCGAATACGTCAAGCTGGCGCGCTTGAAAGGCCTGCCCGGCTACGTCGTGTTGGCTGTGCATGCTTTCAAAAATGCGTTGATCCCGGTGCTGACCTTGGCGGGCGTCAATCTCGTCGTCATGATCAATGCGGCGGTGATCATCGAGGTGATCT
The DNA here is from genome assembly GCA_963698995.1 of uncultured Alphaproteobacteria bacterium. Taxonomy (GTDB): domain Bacteria; phylum Pseudomonadota; class Alphaproteobacteria; order ATCC43930; family CGMCC-115725; genus AP-15. Next base: position 36,632 of record CAVOTD010000108.1, read on the forward strand.
TTGCCTGGCCGGGTATCGGCCGGCTGCTCTACGAGGGGATCTTCCAGCGCGATTTCCCACTCGTCCAGGGCATCGTCATGGAGGCCGGAATCATGATCGTGCTGATCAATCTGATCGTCGATCTACTCTACGCCTACATCGATCCACGCATTCGCTTGACCAAATAGGTGCACCATGGTCTCCACCATCGACGAGACACGTGCTTCTGCGGCTGCGGTGATTCCGCGCGAGTTCGCGAGCGTCCCGCGGCGCTGGACCGGTTTGGCGCGCCAATTGCCAGTGCTGCCGCTGGCGATCTTGGTGCCGTTCGTCTTGATGGCGCTGTTCGCCGACTTGATCGCTCCCTACGACCCGACCGAGCCGATTCCGGGCGCAAAGATCTTCGAGCCGCCGTTCTGGATGCCGGGCGGCAGCGTGCACGCCCTCCTCGGAACCGATTTTCAATCCCGCGATGTCTTGAGCCGACTGATCTTCGGCGCCCGGGTGTCGCTGATCGTCGGGGTGACGGGAACCATCGTCGCCGGCAGCATCGGCACCGCGATGGGGATTCTCGCGGGCTATCTCGGCGGCTGGGTGGACCAGGTGATCATGCGGCTGACCGATGCCTGGCTCGCCTTGCCGGGCTTGGTTTTCGCCATCTTTCTGGCGACGATGGTCGGCCCCAGCATGTGGAATATCGTCATCATCCTGGGGCTCGTCTACTGGACCCGCTATGCCCGCGTGATCCGCGGCGAAGTGCTGAGTCTGCGGGAACGCGAGTTCGTCAAATTGGCCGAGATCGCCGGGGGCTCGCGGACCCGGGTGATCTTGCGCCACATCCTGCCAAATGTGCTGAACTCGACGATGGTGCTGGCCAGCTTGACGATCGGGGTGGTGATCATCGCCGAAGCTTCGCTGAGCTTTCTCGGGGTCGGCGTGCCGCCGCCAGAGCCGGCCTGGGGCTCGATGCTAGCCGACGGCCGGTCGATGCTAATGGTCGGCGATTGGTGGCTTACCGTCTTTCCCGGCCTCGGTATCTTGCTCGTCGTGCTGGCGACCCAGCTGCTTGGCGATTGGCTCCGGGTGCGTCTCGACCCGCAACTGCGCAATCTATAGACCCGGAAGACAACACGATGCCCCCACTGTTGCGGGTGTCCGACCTGCAGACACATTACTTCTCGTTTGGTGGGAGCCGCGTGGTCAAAGCCGTCGACCGTATCAGCTTCACCTTGCGCGAAGGCGAGACGATCGGGCTCGTCGGCGAGTCGGGCTGCGGCAAGACCACGACCTGCCTCTCGGTCGTCGGTCTGCTTCCTCCCGCGGCGCGGATAGTCGGCGGCAGCATAGAATTCGCCGGGGAGGAGCTGACAACAAAGCGGCCGCGCGAGATGCGCCGCATCCGCGGTCGGCAGATCGCCATGATCCTGCAGGATCCGATGGCATCGCTGAACCCGCTCTTCAGCATCTACAGGCAGGTCGCCGAGCCGGCTTATTATCATCAGGGCATGCGCGAGCCGCTCGTTGCGGCAGCGCGTGAAAGATCTGTTGCGGGCGGTGCGCATCCCCTCGCCCGATGTGCGAATGCGCGAATATCCGCACCAGATGAGCGGCGGTATGCGCCAGCGTGTCGTCGGCGCAATCGCCATGGCGGGGGGGCCGAAGCTGATCATCGCCGATGAGCCGACGACCAATCTCGACGTCACAATTCAGGCGCAGTACCTGGAGGTGCTGAAGGACATTCAGCAGGAGAGCGGCGTCGCGCTGATCTTCGTCACCCATAACCTCGGCATCGTCGCCAAGATGTGTGACAAGATGGCCGTCATGTATGCCGGGAAGATCGTCGAGCAAGGCGCGGTGCGCGACCTGTTTCGCGCTGCCAAGCACCCGTACACCCAGGCCTTGCTCGGCTCGATGCCCAAGCTCGGCAGCAAGGAGCCGCTTCTTGCGATCCCGGGCCAGCCTCCCAATCTGGCCCAGCTTCCGCCGGGCTGCGCATTTCACCCGCGTTGCGCCTATGCCATGCCGCACTGCATGACGCGGGAGCCCGAGGATCGGCGTCTCGCTTCGGATTGGACGGCTCGATGCTGGCTGCTCGATCAGGAAGCAAAGGAAAAGTATGTCAGCGCCATTGCTTGAGCTGCAGCATCTTGAGAAATACTTTCCTGTCAGCACCGGTGTGCTGCTGCGGCGGAAGATCGGTTGGGTCAAAGCAGTGGACGGAGTGGATCTCGCCATCTACCCTGGCGAGACCCTGGGGCTGATCGGCGAGTCTGGATGCGGCAAGACGACGACATCCAAGCTGATATTGCTGCAAGAGACCCCGACCGCCGGAACGATCCGCTTCGACGGCGAGGACGTCTCAAGCCTGGAGGGACCGGAGCTGATGCGCTACCGGCGCGAGGTTCAGGTGGTGTTTCAGGACCCTTATAGCTCGCTAAGTCCCCGCATGCGGGTCGGCGATATCATTGCCGAGCCTTTGGAGATCCACACCGATCTCTCCCGCGAGGAGCTGGCCGAGCGGGTGGCCGAAGTATTGGAGCTCGTCGGACTCCAACCGGACCTGGCGCAGCTCTTCCCTCACGAGTTCAGCGGCGGGCAGCGCCAGCGGATCGCGATAGCAAGGGCGCTGGCGACAAACACGCGGCTGATTGTGCTGGACGAGCCGGTCTCGGCACTCGACGTGTCGATCAGGGCGCAGATTATGAACCAGCTGGAGCATCTGCAGCGCACACTCGGGGTCAGTTACCTCTTCATCGGCCACGATTTGGCGACGGTGGCCCACATCAGCCACCGTATTGCGGTCATGTATCTCGGTCAGATCGTCGAGCTTGCCGACAGCCTCGAACTGTGTGCAAAGCCGCTCCACCCCTATACTCAGGCCCTGTTTACCGCAGCCCTACCCTCGCATCCGGACGAACGGCACGAGAAGCTGGCGATTACCGGCGAAGTACCGAGCGCGCTTAATCCGCCCTTGGGCTGCCGCTTCCACCCGCGCTGCCCATACGCCATGCCGCGTTGCGCGGTGGAAATGCCGGTGCGCAAAGAGGCCGCCCCGCAACACGCCGTCGCCTGCCATCTCTATTAGCGGGGAAACCGGGGGACCGAAGCGTTCACAGGCCGTTTTTTGCGCGGAGTTGCTGCAACCGCTCGGTGATTTGCCGAGTGACCGTCGGGAAGGGATCTTGATCCAGCATGCGCGCAATTGTCTTGCCATAGGCGGAGCAGAGCAGAAGGGCCGGTCTCGCCAAATCGCCATCGCATCGCGCCCGCTCGCAAATCTCGACCAGCAGCGCCATCTCCTTTTGTGGTATCCAGCGTCCGAGCTTTTGCAGATCGCCCGGGGCAATCGGCAGATCAGAGGCGATGACGGAGCTGGCCCATTCGTCCTGTCCAGCCGGTTCGCCGACAATCGACCTCTGCGGCATCACAGCATCCTACGAGAAATTGACCGGGTCTCTCGCCGGGTCAGTCCCGGCGGTCCCGGCCGCCCTTCTCGTATAATAGGCGTGGACGGCAAATTTCTCGATTCTTTATCGCAGGCAATCTATTAAAATCAAGATTGATACAGAAGATAGTGATTGTTTGGAGTTTCCGCTCTGACGACGCAATAGTGTAGCATAATTTAATCTTGCCGCGAGGGAGTGGCCGCGAAGTGATGACAAGATGGCTGATAATCAGATATTAACCGTATATCGGGTACTCCGCTGGATGACCAACTCACAAAAGGCGGCTGCAGCCTCTGGCTGGTAAATGCAAACCGTGGATGCTTCCGTGGGCAAAACAATGAATTATCGCTCGGCGCTCGACGACGCTGCGGATTGACCGCCGCAGTGGATCGATGACGCCGCCGATGCGACTTGTCTCAATCCTGTCGCGCCTAAGGAGACGCTTTCGCGCCCAACATGCCGTGATCGTACTGGGCGCCATGCTTGTCATCGCGTACGGCGCCGGCACTTTGCTTTCCATCCGCGACGGCTATCGGCGGACGCTGCATGATGCCAACGCGACGTTGGAGAGCGTCGCCCGGTCGGCGCAAATCAGCACGAGCCGGTCGCTGCTCGAGATCGACGCCACGCTTCGCGGCGTCGATCGGATGCTGATAACAGTATATTCGCGGAAGCAGTGGGGCGATCCCGAGATCCATACCCTGCTCGATCGACTTGACGAGCAGGCATTGGCTATCAGCGAGATCCTGATCTTGGACGACCAGGGGCGGGAGATCAACTCGTCGCGCGCCACCGAGGGCCGCCCGCGAAATTATGCGAACAACGCCTTTTTTGCGGAACATCGGTCGGGACCGCCGTCGAGGCTGTCCGTGGGGCCGCCCGAGCAGAGCACCAAGGAGGGCGGTTGGTCGGTCATGATGAGCCGGCCATTGGTTCGCGACGGTGTCGTTCGCGGGGTAATTGCCGCCGAGGTGCCGATCGCCGTCTTTACTGGCTATTTCCAAGAGATCATGACGACTAGGGCAACGCGCATTTCACTGCTTCGCGACAACGGCGTCCTGATCGCCGACGTACCTGACCGCCGACAGGAAATCGGAACGGTGCCGAAATTTGCACCGGCGCTGCTGACGGCGGCCGCCAAACGACCCGCCGGCTTGATCGAAGACTCAGACCAAGGAGTGGACGAGCCTGGCGTGCGCAGCTTCCGCCGGGTCCCCCAGAATCCGCTGATCGTTAGCGTCTCGCGCGGGCTTCCCGACATTTTGAAGCAGTGGCGGGAGGAGCGGACGGCGTCACTCGGCGGATGGCTGCTGTTCGCTTGGACCGCCGTGACGCTGGTGATGCTGGTGGTGTGCGCGTTAAAGCGTCAGCAACTTGCGGCGGCGCACCTGCGCCGCCGCGAGGGGCGGCGGCAGCGACAGACATCGCTGCTCCAAAGCACTCTCGAAAATATTGGTGAGGGTCTGAGTGTGTTCGACAGCGAGGCGCGGCTGGTCGCGTGGAACACCCGGTTCTGCGAAATGCTCGATCTGCCCGCGGACCTGACCGCCGGCGCGCCGTTAAGCGATATTCTGATGCTGCAGGCGATCCGTGGGGATTTCGGCGAGGACGAGCCCCTGGCCGAGGTCACCAAGCGTGTCGAGCGGTTCTATCGCGACGTGCCGACGGTCAAGGAGCGGGTCACCCTGGGTGGCCGAATTTTGCAGATCCGCCGCCGGGCCATGCCCGACGGTGCAGTCCTTTCGATCTACTCGGATATTACCGACCTCAAGGCCTCCGAGCGGAAATTGATCCGGGCGCGCAGTGAAGCCGAGGCGGCGAACCGCTCGAAGAGCGACTTTCTTGCCAATATGAGTCACGAATTGCGCACTCCGCTCAACGCGATTATCGGCTTTTCCGAAATTATTTCGCATGAGCTGTTCGGGCCGATGGGCAATGTAAAATACTTGGAGTACATGCAGGACGTTCACAAGAGCAGCCTCCATCTGCTGTCGATCATCAACGATGTGCTCGACATGTCGAAAATTGAAGCCGGGAAGCTCGAACTCTCCAAAGAGGTGTTGAATGTTCAGAGCGTGATCGACGATGTCATGCACATGATGCGGGAGCGGGCCGAGTGTCGCGCCATCGATGTGATTGCGGAGTTGTCTGACGAGGAAGTCAACATTTGGGCCGACGAGCGGGCAATGAAGCAGATTTTCCTCAACCTGCTGTCCAATGCGATAAAATTCTCCAAGGAGGGCGGCAAGGTTTGGATCCGTGTGGTGGCCGATCGGCCCGGCCTCGCGATGATTGAGTTCGAGGATTATGGGATCGGCATGACCGAGGACGAGCAGGAGCGCGCCCTGCAGCCGTTTGGACAGGCTAAACCGTCGACGACCCGTAATTATGGCGGTACCGGCCTCGGCCTGCCGATCACCAAGGGCCTGATCGAAGCGCATGGGGGCAAGCTCGAAATCACCAGCCGAGCGGGCCACGGGACTGTCGTCCGCGTCAAGCTCCCGACGGAGCGGGAGTTGATAAGAGCGAAAGCTTGAGCGGCGGTTAGGCTGCCGTCGGCAGCACGGCATTCGGGCGCGGAACGCGAAATAGAAGGATGCCGGGGAGAAGGACGGCGGTTATGATCGCCATGGTTTCGAAGCAGCCGACGTAGGCGGCGAACGTCGCCGAATCCGTTCCCTCCGACAGCGACCTTAAGCCAGCCGGAGGGTGATCGATAATGCCCATGAAATTGGTCTGGATCCTGGCCTGCAGAAGAGCCGTCATGACCGCGACGCCGGTCGCGCAGCCAAGCTGACGCATCAGGCTGTATACTCCTGCCGCGTCCGTTCGCAGTTCCGCGGCGAGGGTCGAGAAGGCGAGCGTGCTCAGCGGGGTGAACATCAACCCGACCCCCAGCCCTTGGATCGCGCTTGCCGAAACCAGCCATAATTCGCTCCCCTGTATCGGCACCCGCGAAAACACCACTAGCGCGCAGCAGCTGATCGATAACCCGGCCGCCAGCAATGCCCGATGATCGATTTTGTCAATCACCCGGCCGACCGCGAGCATCGTCACCATGGTCCCGATCCCGCGCGGCGACAGCGCCAACCCGGCTTGCGTCGCGTCGTAGCCGAGCGGGCCTTCGCTCAAAGCCGGCAAAAACACGATCGTCGTGAACAGCAGCGCGCCGACCATGAAATTGTAAAACACCGAGGTTGTGAAATTGAGGTTGCGAAACACCTGAAACTTGAAGAGGGTAAATTGCGACCGGAAATTCCGGATTGCGATGGCGAACAGCGCCAAGGCGGCAATTCCCGCCTCGGCCATGATCTCTGCCGAAAACGGCCAAATCTGGCCGATGCTGCGCTCGAGCGCCATTTGCAGCGATCCGACGCCGACCACCAGCAACAAGATCCCAATTCCGTCAATTCGCGCTCTCACGGTCGACTCGACCGCTGTCGGCACCTGTCCAAGACCGAGTACAGCGATCAAGCCGAGCGGCACATTCAGGGCGAATATCCAGCGCCACGAGGCCAAATCGGTGATGACGCCGCCGAGAACCGGACCCAATATCGGGCCGGCCATGATCGTGGCCCCCCATATCGCTAGCATTCGACCGTGCTGTTGCGGGGGATAGATATCGAGAAGGATGGCTTGCGCCAAGGGCTGAATTACGCCTGCGGCGGTGCCTTGGATCAGCCGGAACTGGATCAGCGCGACTGCAGACGGCGCGGACGAACACAGCACCGAGGCAAGGACGAACAGACCGATCGCACCGGCGAAGAGCCGTCGCGCGCCATAGCGACGCCGCAACCAACCGGTCAGGGTGGCCATCACCGCAGAGGCGCAAAGATAGCTCGTCATCACCCAGGAACCGAGATCGATCCCGCCGCCGAGACTTTGCGCGATTTGAGGCAGGGCCACATTGGTGATGGTCGTGTCGAAAGCCTGCATTGCGGTCGCGGTCATCAACGCGACCGCCGCCTGCCGGCGGCTCGAACTCGACAGAATACCTGCGTCTGCGCTCATTCGGCCCGCGGTTCGTCAACCCCCAGAGTGAAGCTGTCGGGACGAGTGCCCACTCGCACAGAAGCCGCGAGCCGATAGCGCTCGGGACAAATTGATCGATGATAATCGATCCGAGTACCCTCGGATCATAGCAATATTGCCCGGCCCTTGCTCAGCTGGATATCAACGTATCTTAGGGGTCAAATGTCGAATAATCGCTGTATCATGTCAACAGGTGCCCGCAAATATCTTCGAAAATTTAAAATAAATTAAACAATATCTCGAAATTCGTTAAATTTTTGGGAATCTACCGACATCGAATGCGATAGTCGCCCTATCCACTAAAAGATGTTTCAAACTCTGAACCGACGAGACGATTACATCGGTTTAGCAACGGAACGGCAATTCATCTGCTGTTAATTAGGGATAGGTAAAATCGGTGATCTCCGGAAAATTGTCCGGGTATTATGATCGAGAGCTGCGAGGGCTTCGTGAACCGCCTGACGATGCTGGTTACAGCCGAGGGGCATTGGGTGCTCGAGGACAGCGCCGAGTTTCGTGCTGCCCTGGGCGATCCCGAGCCCGACTACGACGCCAGTTTGTTTGCGGTCAAGAACTTAGGCTTCGTAAAATTTCAGATCCTTGACAATTCGATAATCGAAATCGATTTGCATCCGCAAAACGTCGAGCTGGCGGCGCTGCTCGCGTTGCAGCAGCAGCTTTTGACCTCACAAGTAAAGCTATTCCGCATCAAATATTTTGAGACATGCTGGAAGTCGGAAATATTATGCTCAGCCGAGCTGGCTGTCGGGCGCCTCGCCGAACTATGTTCGCCCAAGTTCGCGCCACCTGCCAAAGATAAATTTCTCGTCGAGCCGCAAGACTACTCGAAGCTGTTCGAGTCGGAACAGGGTCCATTGCAGCTTTTGGCGCAGAAATGGAGGATGTCGTTTGGGCATTTCGATCCCAACGTGATCTCTTTCGCCATCAAGCAGGAACTGCTCTCACGCATGATTATCGTCGGGGTCAAGCCGCGCGGCGGGGAGCCGATATTCCGCTTCATCGGTGATGGTCACACCAATTGGCTCGACAGCAATTTTCATTTGCATGCTATCGGTAACAAAGTCGAAAACCAGCCCGATAAGAATTACGGCGGATGGGTATCCCAATTTTACACGAGCGTGGCCAGAACCGGCCAGCCACGCTACGATTTTGTGACGGCGGCGATCGAGCGGCCGCCTGGGACCTTTACGACGCGCTACGAACGGTTGCTGCTGCCGTGGAAGACACCGTCCGACGAGGTGCTTGTTACCCTGTCATCGCGCAGTCTACGCGGCGAGGTCGACCACAAACCTTCGGTGTCCGAGCCGGCGAGCTCATTGGTTAGATATTCGGCAAGATCGTCGTAAGCTTCGATCACCGAGAGATACGCGAGCACCACCTCGAGATCGCCCCACGGCGAGGCGGGGAAAAAAATGCTGTGACTGGCGTGCTTGTATCCATACCCGGCACTCACTCCCTTTTCCACCAGCACCGGCGCGACGAGGGCGATGCTCCAGTCGACCGGCCAACGCGACATCGCGTAGGCTCGCCCCAGGCGAGCCAGCAGATGTGAAAGGCGCCGACCGCGAAAATCCTGCCGGATCCAATGCGATCCGCCGCAAAAGACGACCCCGCTTATGTGGTCGGCCGCCGCTGCGGTCACCGTGCAAGTCTGGCCCTCGTCGCGCCCGGCATAGAACATCGCGCGGGCCTCTTCTGCCAAGCTTGTCTCCGGCCAATAATATATCCGTCCGGCTTGTGTTAAGACGATTTCCCCGCGGTCGTTTTCGCCAGATATCCAATACGAGTTCTCCGCAGACAAATCACAATAGGCGGGATTGAACATATTGACCAATTTGAACCAATTGCCGTGGGCGACTTCTCGCTCGTTCAAGTACAATAGCTCGCCGAAATCGTGCCGCAGCCGCAGTCGAATCCCGATCTGCCGTGCCGCTTTGTCGCCCTCCAGGACGAATTTGGCGAGCATGGCGGCCGGACCGTGCTTGATCGTCAGCGCGTCCGGCAGGCGGAGGTTGTTCTCTGGGACAATATTGGGGTAGATCGGAGTCATGATTTCTCCTCAATCGTGCTGCCGCTTCGGCAGCTTCCCAATACTCTGAAGATCAGAGTGTATCCGTGCTGAGTTTGCGGGCCAATTAAAAGAACATTAATCGCCGCTGAGGTTTGATTAAGTTTTATCTGTTATTGACCCGATGTCAATTGAAAATAGTTGTTAATTTTGATAATATTTGTTTTTTAAACGATCTAATTTCAATTCATATTCATCTAAATTTTAACGGAATTTTGACAGTCGGGAATTTTAGGCAATCCGTCCTGGCGGCGAGGCCCGCTAGCGAAAATCAACCGCGTCGAAAAGCGAGGCAGGATTGTTGCGCAGCGACCGAAATTGACCGGATACTTGCTGCCGCCGCCAATCCGCAGCGGCGGCGAGGAGCGGATCATGACGAGCCGATACTGGCGGCGGCCGATGGGTGGTGCCTCGATGCCCTCCGAGCCGGGCGGCAAGCGTTGATCGCTTGACGAAGCACCGGAATCAACCACCATTTGCGCAATGTCTACGAGACCTTTTCGTACGATGTATCGGCTGATGCCGAGCCATTACCAAAACACTTACGAGGTTCGCCACCCAAAATGAGCAGCAAGGACCAATTGAAGCGTGCGGTTTGCGAGGCCATCGACCGCCATGCCGACGCGATCATCGATCTTGGCGACACGATCCTGCGCAACCCCGAGACCGGCTTCAACGAGGTGAAAACCGCAGCCCTTGTCGCCGGGCATATGGGCGCCTTGGGGCTAGCGCCGCAGACCGGTCTCGCGCTGACCGGGGTCAAGGGCCGGCTTGGCGGCCGAGCGCCGGGGCCGCGGCTTGCCTTCATCGGCGAGCTTGACAGTTTGCGCACCTCGGAGCATCCCCTCGCCGATCCGGCCACCGGAGCGGCGCACAGCTGCGGGCACAACGCCCAGATTGCCGGAATGCTGGGCGCCGCAATGGGGCTGACTGCCGCCAAGATCGCCGACCATCTCTCCGGCGAGATTATTTTCTTCGCCGTGCCGGCTGAGGAGTTCATCGACGTCGAGGAGCGGTCCGCGCGCGTCGCGAAAGGCGAGATCGAGTTTATGCTGGGTAAGCCCGAGCTGGTCGCCAAAGGCCATTTCGATGACATCGATATGGCCATGATGATTCACACGGGTTCGCGCGACGGCGCTACGACCCGAGCGGTCCTCGCCGCGTCGTCGAACGGCGCGCTCGTCAAGCGGATTCGGTTCCTGGGTAGAGCGGCGCATGCCGGCAGCTTGCCCCAGCTCGGGATCAATGCCCTCAATGCGGCAATGATCGCAATGAACGCGATCTCGGCCCAGCGCGAGACATTCTGGGAAAAGGATACCATCCGCATCCACCCGATCATCACCAAGGGCGGCGACGCGGTCAGCGTCGTGCCGGCGGAGGTCACGATGGAGACCTTCGTGCGCGGCGGCTCGCTCGAGGCGATCGTCGACGCCAACAAGAAAGTCGACCGCTGCTTGCGCGCCGGGGCAATGGCGATCGGCGCCGAAGTCGAAATCCACACGATCCCCGGCTATCTGCCGCAGCGCAACGACCAGCGGATGGGGCATATCTTCGGCGGGAATGTCGAGGCGCTGTTCGGGCCGAGCGAGTTCCATATCGGCGGTCATCGCACGGGGTCGACCGACATGGGCGACATCGCACATATGATGCCGGTCATCCATCCGTATGTGGTTGCCGCAGAGGGCAAGGCGCATGGCGCCGACTGGCGGATCAACGAGCCTGTGCACGGCTATCTGACCCCCGCCAAGCTGTTGGCGATGACCGCGATCGACCTGCTCTGTGACGATGCCGCGGCGGCGCGAGATGTTCTTGCGAAGTTTGCGCCGGCGATGACTAAGGAAGCTTATCTGGCTTTCCAGCGCGGCCTCTTCCGTACGGAAACCTACTCCTTTATTGAGGCTTGATGTGCGGCGCCGCACAAAACGGGTGCGGGCATCGGCGCGGCTTTTATTCATCGTCGGTGCGGCCCGAGCGGGGTTACATCGCGGAGGTTTACTTTTTTTGCGTTCCGAAGAAAAATACGGCGTGATTGGAATGAGAAGAGGGGCCGCGAGTTAATATTTACGGCCGCTCGCCCACGCCCCCTGGGGCTTGGGCAGCCGTGCAACAGGCGCAGTTCGGAGGTGCCGAGATGCCTTTCGACGGAATAGACGGTTTTGGCGATCATCCCATCGTCAAACTCGGTGCGGTGGAGCGCTTGCTCGCGACCGAGCAGCAATGGTGCAAGGGCCGGCTACGCGACGCTCATGGTCGCCATTGCCTGGTCGGCGCGATCGAGGCGGTAGGAGGCCGTCAGGTGCTCCAGAAGCCCATTCTGCAAGCCGCGAGAGAGGTCAGCGGCAAGCGGTACTGGCGGATCGAGTTTTTTAATGACGATCCGCGCACAACCCATGCGGATGTGCTTCAGGTGCTGCGGCACGCCCGAGAGAGCATGATCGCCGGGCTGATCGGTGAAAGCAACCGGCAACCGCGGCATCGAAGGTGGGCGCGTGCACTGCGTTCTCTGTGCATGCGAGGAGGCCATAACGTCGGCGCCCCTACTTCGGCCGACAGCGGAATGCAGCTTTCCTTTGGCAAGTCGGCTGCGGCCCGCAACGATGTGGAGCCTCGCCGTCATTCCGACGGCGATCCGCTGAGGCATCGGGCGGAAATGCTGGAGCTGCAGCACTGAGCGAGAGTTTCCGGGCGCGTTTCGCGGCTGGATAGGCAGAAGTGAGCCGACATCGGCATCTTGCCTCTCACGACCGGACAGAGCATTGATGGTTTTGCGGTCGCCGGTACCGAGAGGTGGCGAGGATGCGTAGTTTGTGGTCCGATGCGGACGCCGACCGGACGGTGGAACGCTATGCCCGGGAGGGTGTAGGGCGCGCGCTGGGATTGCGCGTCTATACATCCCGTCTATTGGGCGGCGAGCCCAAACTGGTTTTGCACGGCGGCGGAAACACCTCGGTCAAGACCGCGGTCAAAGATCTGCTCGGCGAGGAAGTCGAGGCGCTCTGCGTCAAGGGCAGCGGTTGGGACATGGCGGCGATCGAGCCTGCCGGCCTTCCCGCCGTGCGCCTCGCAGCGCTGCGCAAATTGCGCCGCCGCCTGGCGCTCGAGGATCACGAGATGGTCCGCCTGCTCCGCGCCAACCTACTCGACCCGGGGGCCCCAAATCCATCCGTAGAAACTCTGCTGCACGCGTTTTTGCCGCATCGATACGTCGATCACACGCATTCGACGGCGGTACTCAGCCTCGCCGACCAGCCGGATGCGGCGGACCGCTGCAGCGAACTCTACGGCCGGCGGATGGGTATGGTGCCCTACATCATGCCGGGGTTTTTGCTTGCCAAAAAGGCGGCGGAAGTCTTTGAGACTGATCCGGTCGTCGAGGGGCTGGTGCTGTTGAAGCACGGCATCTTCACGTTTGGCGATACGGCGCGGGAGGCTTATGAGCGCATGATCGCTGCGGTCTCGCTTGCCGAAGACGAACTCGCCCGCCGCCGGAAAGCGACAGTGTTCGCCAGCGCCCGCCTGCCGGCGGTGGTCGCCGGGGCGGCCGAAGTGGCGCCGATCTTGCGCGGCGCCTGCACCATTGGCGATCCGACAAGATCGGGCGCCGATCAGCGCTTTATCCTAGAGTTCCGCACCAGTCCGGCGGTGCTCGATTACGTAAATGGGGCCGAACTCGACCGCTATGGCCGCGCCGGTGTGGCGACCCCGGATCATACGATCCGCACAAAGAATTACCCGCTGATCGTGCCGACGCCAGAACCGGGCCGGCTCGACGTGTTCGAGCAGGCGGTTCGCCAGGTGGTCGATCGTTTTGTCGCCGAATACCACGCCTATTTCGCCCGCCACAATTCGCGCCAAGCCGCGGCAAAACGCGAGCTCGATCCGATGCCGCGGGTAATCCTGGTTCCCGGTCTCGGTCTATTCGGACTCGGACGCAGCGCCAGGGATGCGCGGATCGCCGCCGACATCGCCGAATCTACGGTTTTGACGGTTACGGACGCCGAGGCGGTCGGATGCTTCCAGTCAGTGAGCGAGGCTGATCTTTTCGACATCGAATATTGGTCGCTCGAGCAGGCCAAGCTCGGCCAGAGCCCCGCGAAGGCGCTGGCCGGCCAAATTGCGGTGATCACCGGCGGCGCCGGCACGATCGGCTTTGCCACGGCCTGTGCGTTAGGCGGCGCCGGAGCCGAATTGGCTCTGCTCGATATCGATGACGGCGCAGTGCAGGCGGCGGCGCGGAAACTCGGCGGGGCGGCGCTCGCAATCAAATGCGACGTAACCGACCGAGAGGCAGTGCGCCGCGCTTTCGACAATGTCGCCGCACAATTCGGTGGCGTCGATATCGTGGTTTCCAATGCCGGCGCCGCTTGGCAGGGCCGGATCGGAGAGGTCGACGAGGCTGTGCTCCGGCGAAGTTTCGAGCTTAATTTCTTCGCCCATCAAAGCGTCGCGCAGAACGCAGTCCGCATCATGCTGGCGCAACGGACCGGTGGCTGCCTTCTGTTCAACGTGTCGAAGCAAGCGGTGAATCCAGGCCCAAAATTCGGTCCCTATGGTTTGCCGAAGGCGGCCACGCTTGCTCTCGTGCGGCAATACGCCCTCGAATACGGTGCCGACGGCATTCGCGCCAATGCCGTAAACGCCGACCGTATAAAAAGCGGCCTCCTGACCACGGAGCTGATCGCCGCGCGCGCCAAGGCGCGCGGCGTCGACGAGGATCAGTATATCAGGGGCAATCTCCTCGGCCGCGAAGTCACCGCCGAGGATGTCGCCCAGGCCTTCCTGCATCATGCCGTTGCGCTCAAGACCACGGCCGACGTAACGACGGTCGATGGAGGAAATATCGCTGCGATACTGCGGTGATCAGCAAAATAAACTGGCGCCTCTCAAAGCTTTCATAAGCAACCGACCAGCCTTCACGGTCAGTCACGCAACGGCGAAATCTATTCGATCAAATGCGCCACAGCGACAGCCGAAAATCCTAGCTAGGAATGCTTTGAACATAATAGGACTAGCTCCGCTGCGAATTGGCGAAGACAACGCGAGGACGGACATAGTCATGCAGCGACATGAGTTTGGCGGGCTTGCGCCGGTCTCGGCGCTCACGCTGGGCGGAGGCGGCCTCGGCATGCTGTGGGGTGAAACGACCCACGCCGAATGTATTGCGACCGTGCACGCGGCAATCGCCGCCGGAATCAATCTAATCGACCTCGCGCCGCGCTATGGCGAGGGCAAGGCTGAGCTGGTCGTCGGCGATGCCTTCGCGGGCCGGCTCCCCGAAGGCGTGCGGGTCACCAGCAAGTGCAATCTTGGCGACACGCCGCCCGAGGAGATCGAACCGCTGTTGCGGCAGTCGATCGACGCGAGCCTGAAGCGGCTGCGGCTGGCGCGGCTCAATCTATTCTTTCTACACTCAAATATAGTACCGGATGCGAGCCATTTGTCGCGCCGGCCTGATGCTGCCAGCCGAATGACGACTTATCCGACTTTTGTCGAGCGCGTCCGTCCACTGTTCGAGCAGCTGGTCGCCGAGGGTCTGATCGGCGCCTGGGGTCTGACCGGCATCGGACACCCTGACACCATCATCAAAGTGCTGGGCGAGCGTCCGGCGCCGGCGGCTGTGCAGTGCATCGCCAATCTGTTGGACTCACCGGGCGGGCTGAAGTTCTTCGACGGGCCGGCAAAACCTCGTGCTGTCATTGCTGCAGCCCGCGCGAACGCGGTTGGTGTCATGGGCATCCGCGCAGTGCAGGCCGGCGCGCTGACCAGCGCGATCGATCGGCCGCTGCCCGCCGATCATCCCGAAATGCGCGATTATGCGCGAGCTGCCGGCTTCCGGCAGCTCGCCGATGAGCTACGCATCTCTCCCGCTGCGCTGGCGCATCGCTATGCGCTGTCGCTGGCGCATCGATACGCTCGTACTGGGGGTCAAGAACCGGCAGGAGCTCGCTGAGTGCGTAACCGCGGCTGCGGCCGGCCCGCTTTCTTCGGAGCTGATCGCCCGGATCGATCAAACGGTGGATCGGGCCGACCGGCAATAAGCGGCCGAGGGCCAAACCGCGAATTCTCACCGCCCTATCATGGTGCGGGCAAACAACCCGCCATGCTCGATGGCTCGCCGCCCAGCCTTCAGCTCGGGGTGGAAGAGGTGCCACACATGGATCATTTCCGGCCAGATCTGCAGATCCACCCGGACATCGGCGGCGCCGGCTGCTTTGGCCAGGCGGATCGCATCATCGAGCAGCGTCTCTGCGGCGCCCACTTGAACCAGCAATGGGGCGATACCGGACAAGTCGGCATAGAGGGGCGCCGCGAGCGGGGAGCGCGGATCGGCGCCGTTCAGATACATCCCGGCCATATCGAGAATGCCCGCTTTTTGCACGGTCGGGTCGGCGGCGGCTTTGGTCGACATCGTCTCGCCGATCGCTTCCATATCGACCCAGGGCGAGATGCACCAGCCGCAACCTGGCTGAGGTAGTCCCGCATCGCGGATCGCGATCATCGCTGAGACGACGAGGCCTCCGCCGGCGCTGTCGCCAGCAACCGCGATGCAGCCCGGTTCGTACCCTCTGGACAAAAGAAAGCGATAACCCAGTACGGCGTCCGCGGCCGCGGCGGGAAACGGGTACTCCGGCGCAAGTCGATAATCGAGCGCCAGCGCCCAGGCGTTCGCCGCTCGCCCGGCCTCGGCCACGAGGTGGCGATGACTGTCGAGCGAACCGATGACAAACCCGCCGCCATGAAGGTACAACACGGCAGTATCCCGATCGGCTTGCGGTGTCGATGTCCACTCCGCCCGAACGCCGTTCGCGCTCACTGGCTCAACCGAGACGTCTGCTGCGAGACCATATTGCAGGCCGCGCGCGTCGATGTCCTTTCGCCGCTGCCGGTAATCATCAGAACGCGGCCGGCTGACCAGCTTGGCGCGCAACGCAACGATCTCCGCATCGATCATTTACTTCTCCCGACGACGACTGGGGCAGCGCGTCTACGCCGGCCCTATAGACCCTATCGCTCGGTCGCCCGTGATGCGAGGGGTTTGTCGCGTGAGACGAGCCTCCGCGGTTTGAATGCAAATGAAGTCTCGGCCCGGGCTCCGGATCTGCCTTCACGGGAAGTCGCGAAAACCAAGACAGTGTGCCAAACGACGCCGCCGCGAATAGGCCGGCAGAAGCTATCACCGCTGCGAGTACGATCGGGTTCCCAGTGGCGCCCAGCGACAGCGCAGCGGTCGCTCCCGCGGCGCCCGACATCTGAATGAAGCTAACGAGCCCGGAAGCCGCGCCGACGATTGCGACATCGACGCCGAGACTGCCGGCGATGGCGTTGGGGGTGATCAGACCGCTGCCGCAGCAGATCAGGATCATCGGCCCGACTATCGCATAAGGGCTTACGGCGTGCAGCGAAGCCAAGACGACCATAACGCAGCCGGTCGGGATCAACACCGCGCTCCCGATTGCGATCAGATTGTCAACTCCCAGGCGATGCGTCAGCCGGTTCGAGAGAAAGCTGCCAAAAAGAAAGCCGATTGGCGGCAACGAAGCGTAATAGCCGTAACTGTCCGGGGCTATGCCAAAGCCGAGAATCAGCACCGCCGGAGCGCCAGCCGCGAAAATGTGAAAGCCCGCATGGGCACCAGTGGCAGTCAGCGCGTATGCCAGAAAGCGCCGGGTCTTTATCAGCTTGTGATAGCTTGCCAGCATAGTCTTGGCGAGCGCCGACCCGGTTTGGAATCGGGTGTTATCGGCAGAACATGCTCGGGGCACGTATCGCACAATCAGCACCAAGGCGACCGTAGCCCATATCGCGACGGCGGCGAAATTGGCCCGCCAACCGATCCAGGTTTGCAGATAGCCGCCCGGGATCGGAGCAAATGCCTGCAACAAAGTCATCACGATCGACAGGCCGGCGATGATCTGAGCGGCCCCCTGTTCTCCATAAAGATCGCGAATAGTGGCGCGGCCGACGACCATCCCCGCGGACAAACCGATACCTTGCAGAACGCGGCCGGCGATCAGCCAATCAATCGTCGAGCTTGCGGCGCAGGCGATACTACCCAGTACGCTCAGCGCAATCCCGGCGATCATCGTACGTCTTCGGCCGTATCGATCGGAGGATGGTCCGAGCACCAGCATGCTCACAGCAAAAGCCAGTAAATAGCCGACAAAGGTGAATTGCACGCGAGCGACCGATGTCTCGAGCGCACCCGCGATGGCCGGTATCGAGGGAACATAGATAGTCGATGCCACCATGCCGAGCGAGCATGTAATCGTCAGCGTCGGCAGTAGGACGCGACGATCCGCGTTCGAGAAGTCGTTTAACTGCACCAAATTAGGAGCGTGGAGCATTAACTCCCCTCATAAGGCGAGCAAGTTTTGCGCGAGCGGTCCCGTCAAACCCACAAGGTCAGCCCATGAGGACGCATGTTCATAACACTCTTCGTTCGCCCCAGAAATTGATGACTTCACATCCGAGGATCCGAAACTATAATGCTGCTTGTGCTCGCCAAAATACGCTAAACGGGCTTCATGCCCAGACGTTTGCGCGAGGACAGCGTCATCAAGGGCGGCGATTGACGCTTTTTTGACGCGCTCACATTAACCTTGTCTGAAGGGAGGACCGTGCCGGACCCACGGTGCCGAAACGCTTCCTTGCGTCCGATGGACCGCCCCCGGGGCGGAAGGGATAGCTGATGATCATTCGCGACCTCGGCACAATTGCCAGCAGCGAATCGAGGGTCAATTCCGCAACCGTGTCGTGGGAAGATCGGGACTACCCCGATCAGGAGCTCTTCTTCGAGATCCGCGATGGCGGGTTTGAGCATGCGCAGGCAACGGGTGAAGCCTCACCGGACGCATTTCTTACTGCATGCTTCCCGCTTGCTGCGGTGCACGGGGAGGGCCGGGTTCGTGTTGAAGGCCAGCCCTGTCCGATGCTTATCGAGGGTCTGTACACCGCTCACACGTGGTGGTCGAGCTGGGGCGGAATGCCGGCGCCGATGCCGCTGATCGAGACTGCCGGACCTGGCCGCCGCAGGACTTCGACGGGTCCGCGGCGGAGCGTGGCATTCCTTTCAGGTGGCGTCGATGGCCTGCACATGGTGATGCGCAACCATCGCCTCTACAGGCCAGACGATCCGGCATATATCCGTGAGGCTCTTTTCATCCACGGGTTTGATATTGGCAAACGTGCGCGGGATGACGAGAACAAACGTTATCGGATAGCGCTGGATAGCCTAACACCCTTGGCCGAGGAGGCTGGGCTGCGGCTGATCACCTGTCGCACGAATTTGCGCCACTTGCCCTCAGCGCCGGGGTTCTGGTACCATCGGCACAACGGCGCGGCGCTGGTCGCGGTCGGGTATGCCGCCATCCATGGGCCGGCGTTTCTGTTCATCGCTGCGTCGCATGATGTGGCCAATCCGGTCCCGATCGGATCGCATCCGGCGGTGGACGGGTTATTCTCCAGCCAGCGCGTTACCGTGATCCATGACGGCGCACGGTTTCCTCGGTTCCATAAAGTGCGCGAATTGGCGAGTTGGCCGGCGGCGCTGGCGGCCCTACGCGTCTGTCCGGGCAGTCCGCGCGACCAGCTGAATTGCGGGATCTGCGAAAAATGCTTGCGGACGAGGTTGGAACTACTGGCGGCTGGGATCGAGGACACCGCGGCGCTCGGTCCGAGTCTTACCCCGATCGAATTGTGGGATGAGGACGCTCTCGGACCGATCGGCGATCGTGCGATCACCTACGAGGATCTGCTGGAGCCGTTGCGGGCCCGCGGGCTCGCAGCGCTCTGCGACGTGCTCGAGCAGAAAATCCAGGCATACCGCGAACGAACCGGGGAGGGGCGCAACACTCTCTACTTTCCCGAGCTTCTCGACTATTCTTAGAAGCGGATAATTTTATTATGGACCGCTGCTCGATCGTCACGGCTGGTCGTGACGCCGATAGCAGAACAGTGGGACGCTAGCGATGACTCTGTCGATCAGCATTCTCGGACCGCTGGCGATCGAGAGTGATGACCGTCGGCTTGGAAAAGTTCCGAAGAAGGCCCGCGCTCTCCTTGCTTTTCTCGCGGCGCAGAGCGGGCAGCCGGTCAGCCGCGAGCGGCTGGCCGATCTGCTGTGGCCCTATCAGGGCTCCGAGCAGGCGCGCCACAGCTTACGCAATTGCTTGCTCGAGCTGCGCAAAGCGCTCGGGGAAGGCGCGGCCTCTCACTTGGTCGCCGACTTTGGAAATTGCCGAATACAGGATGTCGTTAGCGACCTCGATAGCTTCGAACGGTTATCACGGTCGCAGCACCGGTCCGAGCTGCAGGCCGCAGCGGATCTATATCGGGGCGAATTTCTTGCCGATTTTGACATCAATTCCGAGCCGTTTCAAGAATGGCTGGCGGCAGAGCGCGACCGCACGCTCGCCATAATCTGCGACGTGTTGCACCGGTTGACAGTGGAGCAGGACGCCAGCGGCGATCACGATGCGGCCATCCAGTGCGGTCGGCGGTTGGTGACCCTCGATCCGCTGTCCGAATTCGGACAGCGTGCGCTGATTCGGGCTTACGCGCGGGCCGGCCGCCGCGGGGAAGCACTGCGGCAGTATAAGGGCTGTGCCGACACGTTAAAGCGCGAACTGGGCGTCGCGCCCGACGCCGAGACGCAAGCCTTGGCTAATGAAATAGCACGTTCGGGCGGTGGAAAAGGGCCGAATGTCGCGAGGGAGGCGGGCGAGGAGCGCGAACCCTTGGCGCGCGCCATCGCATCGGATCGATCACTACCTCGGGTCGAGATCCCGGGCCAGGGAGCAGGAAAGCCGCACTGGCCGTGCCTGCTGCCGAACATCGTTGTGGCGGTTGCCCCGATACGCAATCTGACGGGAGATCCTGACCAGCAATATCTGGTAGACGCCTTCACCGAAGATCTCGTCACCGACCTGCTTCGGCATGGGCGCGGGCTCTCCCTCAAACCGCTGGGCGAGGAGCGCGGCGCCTCGAGCAACGGGACCCGGATACCCGAACGAGGGTTCGATTACGTCGTTACCGGCAGCGCGCAAAGCAGCGCTCCTGGATTGCTCCGGGTCAACATGCGCATCACCAACTCCGCGACCTCGGAATACCTTTGGGCGGGTAGGCACGAGTTCAAGCCCGAAGACCTTGCTCCGATCCAGACGAGAATCACCCGACGGATTTCTCGAGAGCTCCACATTCTGCTGCTGCAAGCAGCGAGCCGCCGTGCGTTGGTTGCTTCGGGCATGGATGTAAGCGTTATGGATTGCCTGGTCGAGGCCGCCTCTGCCTTGAAGGGTAGGGTCGCGCCGGAGCTCACGGCCACGGCACAAACCTGGTACTTGGCCGCCCTCGCACATGACCCGCGCAATGTCGAGGCGCTCAGCGGTTTGGCGCTTACCTGCCAGCAACTCGTCGGCAATCCGTGGTGGGGCGACCCCCGGACCGCCGCCGCGGCATCCGACCTCGGGCGCGAGGCGGTCGCTATCGCGTTGGATCTCGCGCCGGGGCATGCAGTGGCAAAATGTATTCAGGGGATGCTCTATTCAGCCGCCGGGCAGCTGGAATTGGCGGCCCGCGCGTTTGAACAAGCACTGGGGATGGATCAGGCGCTGGGAGCGGCGCACGGGTTTGCCGGATATAATGCGGCCCTCCTTGGTCGTGCCGACCAGACATGGCCTGCGATAGAGCGGGCGATGCGCCTTGATCAGACCGATCGGCGACACAGCATCTGGTTTTTCTTCGGCGGATTTGCCGAAGCGCTACTCGGCCGGACTGAAGCCTCAATTGAGCTGCTTCAGAAATCCTTGCAGCTCAACCCTGGCTACGGCGGCGCGCAGCTCTTCTTGATGGCCGCCTTGTCCCTGATCGGGCGGAAGAACGATGCGTCCGCTTCCGCTGCGTCGTTTCGTCAGCAATATCCCGATTATCGGATGAATACCTTTGAGCAGCTGTGGCTGTCGCGTTCGGGCTCTTCGACTTATCGCGCCCAAATTCACCCGCTGTTCGAGAGAATTCGCGCTCTTGGCGTAGCGAATTGACGCCTGCTCGCATGAGCCCTCGACCGCTCCGACCTGGCGCCGCCAACATCAAAGCGCCGCGCCGTACCGCCGCTTCGCACACGCCGGCGCGATTTGCGACGACGCCCCTCGGTGAGGCAATCGCGCCGCCAGCTGCCGACCGAACGGCAGCGCCCTGGCGCTGCCTGGTGTCGAGCATCCCGGTGGCTGTCGCGCCACTGCGCAATTTGACCGGCGATGCTGACCGACAACATTTTGTCGAGGCCTTCACCGATGATCTTTTCAAGGACCTTTTACGATACGGTCGAGGATTTTCACTGCAGCGGCAAGCGGCCGATACGCAGATCCTGGACGACACTACCGGTCCAACCGACCCGAACATCACATACGTTGTGACGGGAAGCGCTCAGCGTGGTCGTCCCGGGATGCTTCGCGTCAATGTCCGAATAACCGATGTCGCGACCTCCGAGTACCTCTGGGCTCGTCGTTACGAGTTCAACACCGAAGAGGCGGCGTCGGTCCAATCGAGAATCATCCGACGGATTTCTCGGACGCTGCACGTCCTGCTCCTCCAGCAGGAAATTCGCCGTGCCACCCGCGCGTCAGGTGAAGAGCCGGAGCTCAGCGAATGTCTGTCCAGTGCTGCGACCGCGCTTGAGAGGGAATTGCGGCCGGATCACACGGCCGAGGCGCAGCGCTGGTTTCTGGCGGCGCTTGCCGACGACCCGCGCAACGTCGACGCGCTGTTTGGTCTCGCCCGGACGTGCCAGGAACTGGTCAGCAATCCGTGGTGGGGTGATCCCGCTGCCGCAGTAGCATCGGATATCGGGCGCGAGGTGGTGGCCATCGCCCTGGACCTTGCGCCGGGCCATGCCGACGCGCTTTGCGTACAGGGAATGCTCTATTCGGCGGCCGGCGAGTTGGATGAGGCAGCCCGTGCCTTTGATCGCGCGCTTGCACTGGATCAGGGGTTGGCGATTGCGCACGGTTTCGCCGGGTACAATGCCGCCTTTCTCGGCAGTGCCAGCGATACATTGCCGGCGATCGAGAGAGCGATGCGCCTCAATCGAGCCGATCGCCGTCACAGCATCTGGTTTTTCTTTGGCGGATTTGCCGAGCTGCTCGTCGGCCGGACCGAGGCGTCGATCGCCCTGCTCGAGAAATCGCTCGAACGCAACCGCAGTTACGGGAGCGCGCAGCTGTTTCTGATGGCGGCACTCTCGCAGAGCGGCCGGCCAGCCGAAGCGGCCGCGGCGGCGGCGTCATTCCGGCAGCAATATCCCGACTGCCCCGCCGCCGCGTTCGAGCGGCTATGGCTGTCGCGTTCGGGTTCTGCGACGTATCTTGCCCAGATCCTCCCGGTGTTTGAGAGGATCCGTGAGCTTGGCGCAGCAACCTGATTGGCTGACAATCGCTCGTACGGGATGAGGACGACGGGCTATCAGTCGCGCACTGAAGTTCCAAGCCGCTTCGTTAACCTGGCGCGCACCGGCCAAGTCGACCGAACTCCAGCCAATCTCGGGCAATTGTCCTATAATTTCACAAAATATTCGGAAAAGGCGTTTTTCTGACGCTGCCTCGGACAGCGCCTTGACAGCAATAAGCTAGTCTGGCGGTCGGCTGAGTGGTGACTGTGATCGCTTTCGGCGCGCACTGGCCATAAGGTCAGCCCCTGGAGGAGGAATCTTAAAATGCTCAGTCTGACCAATCGCTTTCGTAGTGACGAACGTGGTGCCACCGCCACCGAATATGCCATGCTTCTTGTCTTCGTCGCGCTCGCCATCGCTGTTGGTGCACAGGCGCTCGGCACCGATCTCACCGATCTGTTCACTAAAGTCGGAACCACCCTCAACGGCATCACCGTTCCCACACCATAGGCGTTGCTTGGCGGGCCGGCAAGGGTATGATTCCGGCCCGCCCAGCTCGGCATAACAATGCGTGGGGAGTGAGCGATGCAGTCTATCGTACTGGTCGTCGCAATCGGGGTTCTCGCCCTCATCGCATACGGTGACGTCTGCACGCGGCGCATACCCAATGCCTTCTCTCTGACGACTGCCGTGCTTGGCCTGGCTCGTCTGACACTTGCCCAGGACCCCCCCGCGGCGGGCCATACGCTTGTAGCGGCAGTGATTATCTTTGCCGTCGGATTTGCCCTCTTCTGGCGTGGCGCCATTGGTGGAGGCGACGCGAAGTTGGCGACCGCCATGGTGCTGCTGATCGGCCACCAAGCCTTATTCGCTTTTCTTTTTCTGATGAGCCTTTGCGGCGGGATGCTTGCGCTCTGCGCTTTGGCGCGGGACCGGATCGGACCGCGGTTGATACGCCTCTGGTGCCCGGCAAGCGCGCTATCGAGGGTCGAAACTGCATCAGGAGACTCGACAGTGCCTTATGGTGTGGCGCTCGCGGCCGCCGGTATCGTCACGCTGATCATTGCGAGGTGACCGACAATGCCCGCGAAGACCATTCTCACCCTGCTGTTCTTGATCTCACTTTGCGTCGTCGTGTTTCTCGCCCTTCACGCAGTGCCGCAGCAATCCAACGGCAATCCCGGGGCGTCGAAGGGCGAGATCCTTGTGGCAGCGAGCGCGCTCCTCCCTGGTACGCTGTTGCGCGCCAAAGACGTGGCTTGGCAGCCGACTGCGAACCCGGCCGTGCCAGGTCAGATTTTGCGTCCGGCAACCGCTGCCGACAACCCCAACTCGCAGCTCGATCAGCAAGTCCGTGCAGAAATCTACGGCGCAGCGTTGCGCTATGGCATCAAGACTGGCGAGCCAATCAATCGTAACGCGATTGTAAAGCCCGCAGATCGCGACTTTCTGCAGGTCGTACTGTCGCCGCGATCGCGCGCGATCGCGATCCCAGTTGCCATGGGCGGGGCCAGCACCGCAATCTTGTATCCGGGTGATTGGGTCGATGTGATTTTGACGCAGAACTTCAAGAATGACCCGCCACTTACACGCCGCTCAGTCGGCGAGACCGTGGTCGAGAATTTACGCGTGCTGGCTATCGATCCACTCGACGCGAAACCGACAGGTCCAGACCAACAGCTTCGGCCGAACAGTGACATTGGAAGTGTCAGCCGAGCAGGCGGAGAAAGTCAATGTAGCCACCGAGCTTGGCAAGCTGTCGTTGACGCTGCGTGGTATAAGTGCAACCGAGGGCATCGTTGCGGCCGCGTACCAATGGTCCGTCAGGGCGAACGCGTCAAACCGATTTGGGCAGGTGATGTCTCACCGGCGTTGGGCGATGCCATGTCCGTCGAATAAAGTGGTCGCCGCCGAGCAGCCGCCGTGGAGGTCATACACGGGACCAGAGCCGCGACGGTGAAGCCCCAGTGATGGTCGGTGTTTGGCTGCTGACCAACGTCGGCAGACGGTTCCGGCGAGTGTAGTGAAGAGCGGGCCAGGCAATGAATGCCCTTCAGCGATTGAAGAGTCCTCTCCAGAGCCCTACGCCGATCGAGAAAACGATCAGGCAGCGCGGCGGTACGGGCTCGGCTGATGGCGTTCGTGCAGATGGACAGAGCGAAGCCTCCTTAAAGGCTTGCCTGCTCGAATCTCGTCCTTCCCTAATGCCACGATCACGCGTGGAGGCATTGCCCGAGCAATTCAATACCTTGGCGCCGAACGGTCGCCTGAAATGCATTATCGTCGACATCAGCGGCGGCTGATATGCCGGCGTCGCAAATGCACGATCTTGCGGAGCTTTGCGAGCCCGGTGTCACAGTGATAGCGATCGGCGACCGTCAACGATGTCGGCCTCTATCGCGACCTCGTAAAGGCGGGAGTCACCGAGTACATTGTCAAGCCAGTGACCGCGCAATTATTGGCAAAGTCCCTGTCTCCGACAGCCCAAGGGCCGGAGGGCAGCCCGATAAGTCGGAAGCTCGGCAAAGTGGTTGCCGTCGTCGGCGCGCGAGGCGGTGTCGGCACAACAACGTCGCAATCCAACCTCGCGTGGTTTCTCGCCGATCGGCAGAACCGCCGTGTCCTTCTCCTCGACCTCGACCTGCAGAACGGGGACTGCGCCCTTGCGCTTGAACCTCAGGCCGACACCGGGATTGCGTGAGGCGCTCGCCAATCCGCTGCGCATCGATGACTCTCTTTCTCGAGCGACGTGTGGCGGTTCACGGTGAGCGTCTCTTCGTGCTGAGCGCTGAGGAGCCGCTGCGCGCTGACGCGGAATTTCGGCGCCGAAGCGGTTGAGACACTCGTCGGGCGTGCTGCGGACGCAATTCCATTACGTCATCGCCGATGTGCCGCGGATACCGACGGCACCTTATCGGCGGGCGCTCGACATCGCCGATGTCCGAGTCATTGTCGCCGACCAGACGCTGCGATCGGTTCGCGATACTGTACGGCTCCGTGACGCGCTCAGGCCAAGGCATGCCGCGCATCGCAATATTCTCGTCGTCAACCGCAGCGGCGAAGGCGGTCGCCAGGCAATGACCTGGAAGAGATGGCCAAGGTCAAACTTGCGTCCAAAGGTTGTGATCCCGTTCCGACCCAAGCTGTTCGCGCGCCCGGATCCGACGCGGCACGGCGCATTCACCGAAGCGGTTGCAGCGCTCGCGGCTGAGATCTCCGGGCGAACGTCCGAGCGAAGCCATGGTGGAGGTTCACCGATGATCACGACCGGGTCTGGGCGCCGTGCGACCGACCCTCGGCGCCCGGGCTCGCACTCGTCGTCCGACACCTCGGCGGAGTATGCCAGCGCCCGTCGGCGATCTGGCTTCGCTCAGTGAGCTGAAGGAGAGAATCCGCACGGTTCTGATGACGAGGATCGACCCGACTGTCGCTGGCCGTATTCCGCGCGCTGCATTGCGGGTCGGAGATCGCCAAGTTGGTTAGCGAGATCGCGACCGAGGAACGGGTTCAGCTCAACAAGACTTGAGGAAATGGCTCTTGCCGCCGACCTTAGTGACGATATGGTCGGGCTTGGGCCGCTCGAACCGTTTCTCGATGATGACGAAATCACCGACATATTGGCCAACGGGCCATTTGACGTCTATGTCGAGCGGCACGGCAAGCTCGAAAAGGCCGCCGCACGGTTTCGCGACGCCCAGCATCTCGTCAACATCGCGCAACGCATCGCGACCGCGGTCGGCCGCCGTATCGACGAGGCGAGCCCAATGGTCGACGCTCGGCTCGCCGACGGCAGCCGGGTCAACATCGTGTTGCCGCCGCTGGTGCTGAACGGCGGTACTATCTCAATCCGTAAATTCCCGAACCGCAGCCTGACGCTCGCTGCGATGGTGCGGCAAGCAAACTTGTCATCTGAGCTCGCCCGGGTGCTGGAGATCGCGTGCCGCTCACGCATCAACATCCTGATCTCGGGTGGCACAGGTTCCGGCAAGACAACCCTGTTAAACGCGGTGTCGCAATACATCGATCACGACGAACGCGTTATCACGATCGAAGACGCCGTTGAGCTGCGTCTCCAGCAACCACATGTCGTGCAGATGGAGACGCGCCCGCCCAACATCGAAGGCATCGGCCAGGTCGCACAACGGGAGCTACTCCGCAACGCTCTACGCATGCGCCCGGACCGCATCATCGTTGGCGAAGTGCGCGGACCCGAGGCGTTCGACATGCTGCAGGCGATGAACACCGGGACACGACGGGTCGATGTCGACGATTCACGCCAACTCGCCGCGCGACGCGCTCTACCGCGTCGAAAACATGGTCATGATGGCGAACCTCAACCTGCCTCTCAAGGCGATCCGAATGCACCTCGCCAGCGCTCTCAACCTGGTCGTGCACATCGAGCGCATGTGGGACGGTATCCGGCGCGTCCAAAGCGTCGTCGAGATCGCAGGCATGGAAGGTGATATCATCACAGCCCGCGAGCTCTTCACCTTCCAGTATCGCTGCGAGCAGCACGACGACCAAATCGAAGGGACCTTCGAGTCCGACCCGAACGCGTCCCGATTTCATTGCTCGCGCGGCGCGCTTCGGCCTCGACAGAGAGCTGCTCGACGCCCTTGGCATCGGGGGAGCCTGAATTGCTCGAACAGATCCTGCTCGCTGTCCTCGGCACGACGGTTCTGCTGGGCGGAGCACTCCTCCGGACGGTCCGCGCCGAGCGCCGTCGAGCGAGCCTCGAGCCCCACTTAAAAGCTCTTGTGAGGACGGCTTCGAAACCGGAAAGGCCGCTGGTGGCGCTGCGCAGGCCGTTGGTGCAGCGGAGGGTATTGCCGGCAGTGCTATCTAGACATCTCAACCTTGTCCTAGCAGCGATTGGCAGTCGCATCGGGCTCCTGCGCCTCGCCGCCTCCGGGATTACTTCGGCCATTGTGATTGGCTCGGCTGCCGCCGCGGTGCCGTTCCGGCCGGCACTGGTAATCGCCTTTGGTGGCGCGGCAGCGGTAGGCGTTCCGGGGCTACTACTTCAGCTTTCACACAGACGGTACCAGCGGCGCTTCCTTGACGTTTTCCCGGATGCGCTCGATCTGATCGTCCGCGGAGTAGAGCTGGTTTTCCAGCCCCCGAGGCGATCGAGGTCGTGACGCGCGAGATCCGTCCCCCGGTCGGCACCGAATTCCGACGCTTGCTCGACGAGATGCGAATTGGCATCGAGATGGAAATTGCGCTTCAACACGCAGCCGACCGCATCCGCGTGCCGGATTTCCACTTCTTTGTCGTTAGCCTACTGCTGCAGCGGCAAACCGGCGGCGGCATCGCCGAGACCCTCTCCAATCTCAGCACCATCATTCGCCAACGCAAGGCGGTTCGTCTAAAAGCCCGCGCGCTCACCGCCGAGGCCACCGCATCAGCGGCGATCGTGGCAGCGACCCCTTTTGTCGCTGGCGGAGGGCTCTTCCTGATCAACCGAGAGCTGATGTCAATCCTGTTCGTCGACCCCCGCGGCCGCTTTATGTTGGGGCTCGCTATTGTTTGCTTGCTGTTGGGTATTGGTGCGATGAAAGTCATGATCGAGAAGTGTTTACGCTAACAATGTTCGTAGCATTCACCATCGAGGCGCCGGTTGATATCGCCGAGAACCATCTCGCCATCCATATCGGCGAGATGCACTTCGCTCCTCTGGAAACCTGCATCATTGTCCTGGCGCTGACGGCAGCCACTCTGGCCGCACTCAAACTCTGGCGGATAGGGCACTGCGAAGATCGTGAGAAGCGCCTCTTCGATGCGCTGCGGCGCCTCCCGCTTCACTCCGCTGAGCTGACGCGAGTACCAGGCCCGCCCTGGTACCATCGGCTCGGAACTATGGTCGGGGCAACTCGGATCATCGGCGCGGCCGAGCAGCGGAAGCTGTTGGCCGATCTTGCCGCAGCCGGAGTTAGGGGGCACGGTCATCTCGCCGCGGTCATCGCCGCTAAGCTTTTCAGCGGCGCGGCATTTGTCCCGCTCTGTTGGTTGCTTCTCGAGTGGCGTCAATTTTTTGTCGGAGCGACCACCGTCAGACTTATGCTGCTGACTGGCGCCTGTCTCCTAGGCTGGCGCTTTCCTGAGGTTGTCCTTTCCCGTCTTGCCGCACGGCGACGCGTACGCCTTGAAACCGGCATGCCCGACGCGCTTGATCTTCTCGTCATCAGCGCAGAAGCGGGGCTCAGCCTTGATCACGCGATCGAGCAGGTCGGCCGCGTTCTCCGCTCCTCGAGCCGTGAGGTAGCTGAAGAGTTCGCCGCTACGGCTGCCGAAATGCGTGTCGCGCCGGACCGCGGGCAAGCGCTTCAAAACCTGGCGCGCCGGACGGGCCTTGCGAGCCTTCGCAGCATCGTCGCCACACTCAACCAGTCGATCAAGTTCGGTACGCCGCTCGCCGGGTCATTGCGGGTGCTCGCGGCCGAGATGCGAGCCGCGCGGCTGGCTCGCTTCGAAGAGCGCGCGGCGCGTCTCCCGGTACTTTTAACTCTGCCGCTGATGGCATTCATCCTGCCATCCCTGATGATCGTGATCGGTACCCCCTTGGCACTGCGCATCATCGACATGCTGGGCAGAGTTCCGTGATCGGACATCCGATCACCCCGGTCGAAGTGCTCTCCTGGCGCCTGCATCGGCGCGCCCGACAGATCAGGAGTCGGCGAGCAGGTTGGTTGTGAGACAGATCATGTCGGTTGACCTCGCGCGATCGCTGTTCGGCGCCAGCTGCCCGGATATTTCACGACAAGAGAGGCGCCACTGCGATGCTCGTGGCCATCACTCTGCCGGCCTTGATCGGATTTGGGGCTCTCGGCGCCGAAACTGGGGTATGGTTCACGATCAAACTTCAAAACCAGTCTGCTACCGATGCTGCTGCCATCGCGGCCGCCTATCAGATTATTGCCGGCGAAACCAATTCCGCTAACGATCTGACGCCGGCGGCCAACGAGGCCGCTACGCGGAACGGCTACACCGGAAATACACCGGCAGTCACTCATCCTTTCAACGATGGGAACGTCAGCAATGGGGTCTCGGTTACCCTGCAGCAAACCCAGGGGGCGTTGCTAGCAGCAACGTTCCTCACCGGGGTCACGGTAGTCACCAAGGCTGCCGCCGTCATCGAGGTACTCGACAACCCCTGCATTCTAGCGCTCGGAACCAGCAGCACGGGGGTGGAGGTCGCTGATTTCGCGCGCCTGGACATGCCGAATTGCTCCGTCGCGGCAAATTCGATCAGCCGCAATGCGGTCGCGCTGCACAGCAGCAACAGTTCAATAACCGCGGCGGCCCTGGTCACCGCCGGCGAAGTGTCCTTGCAGGAAAACCCAATCGACCCCGCCGCGCCGCCGCCCGAGTTGACCCTCGGTACGCTGGCGATGATCGGCGCGCCGACTGTCGCCGACCCTTACGCCGGCACCCTTACGCACAGCTTTCTAGCGAACGGTATGCCTGATTCCGGCAGCTGCCGAGGGACTTCGACAGGAAACGTCCGGACCTATAACGGCAACTGCGTGATACCCGGAACATCATTGAACCAGCTGGCAATCAAGCTGTCAGCCAATACACAAATCTCGGGTTCGTGGGATATCCTGAGCGGCCACACGGTCGATCTTGCGCCCGGGACATATTGGATTACCGATGGCGATCTGAACGTTCAGTCTAACGCAGTGCTGAAATGCTCGGCTTGTGATAACGTTCGAGGGTCCGGCGTCACGATAATTCTGACCACGCAGAAAAAAGAAATCGGCACGGTCTCGATAGTCGCGAACGCAGCATTCCAACTCAACGCGCCGCGCTCGGGGCGCTTTCCGGGGATCGTGTTGGTTCAGGATGCCAACGGGATACCTTCCGGTACTGGGTATACTTCGAGCCACGGTACGATAGGCGGAAGCTCTGGTTCGACAATCAACGGCCTCGTCTATTTTTCCAACTCGTCGCTGACCTTCCACGGCAACCCGAGCGCAGCGGGTCCGAAGTGCTTGCTTGTGGTGGTCGGCGCCCTAATCGTCGATGGGCCGTCGAATTTGGACAGCGCCGGATGCGCTAACGCCGGCCTCGGCGATCTTCCGACAATCAGCACTGTGGCACTCGCGGAGTGAAGTCATCGATGAGCAGGCTAAGTGATTGCCGACGGCACAGACGGTCGTGCCGCCCCCGCCCCGCGAGCGCGGATGGCAGTGTCGCCGCCGAGTTCGCCTTGGTCGCGCCAATAATTATCCTGATTGCTGCCGGAATCATCGATTTCGGCATGCTAGCGACTAAATCCGCCGGAATGGCGGCGACCACACGTATCGGAGCGCAATATGCGAGGGTTCACCCGATCGACACGAGCGGAATACAGAATGCGATGCAGAGCGCGATGAGTTTCGCGCCGGCGCTGACTTTTCCGGCGAGCTTTCCGCTCAGCTGCGAGTGTCGTGACGCGACGCCGATCTTGTGCGCCGAATCCTGCGCCACAGTCGGTCGCCCTGGCCCTAACCGGGTGTTTATCAGGATAAGCGCCAATCAAGCCTTCACGCCCCTGGTGCCATGGCCGGGTATCCCCAGGACCTTGGCGGCGGCGACGGAGGTGCAGCTGCAATGAGGCAGGACAGGCAGCCGCGGCGGGGCGGCGAAGCCGGCGCCGCGGCGGTCGAGGGCGCTCTTACGATCTCGGTCGTACTGTTGCTGATCATCGGAAGCGCCGAGTTCGCACGTGCCTTTTGGACCTACAACACCATGCTGCTAGCAGTCGAGGAGGCGGGCCGCTATGCGATGGTTTACCGTCATGGCTTGCCGATGTCCTGCCAGGCCCAGAGCGCGGCTTCGCATTGCCTGGCGCCCTCGAATACGGCGCTCGCCAATTGTTCCGCCGCTCGGGCCCAACAGGTCTTGTCCGCCTACCACGCCCCGGATATCGGCATTTCCGTCGAGGAGGACACGACATCATCCCCAACAACGGTGACCGTTTGCGCGAGCTATTCGTTCGACTTTATCGCGCCGCGGCTGCTGCCATACGGGCCGCTCAACCTGACAAGTCGGGTAACGGTTCCGCTGATTTGAGCAGCATGATCGATCAGCAAACGATTGACCGTCCACCACATGCCGACCGACCCTCTCGGATCGCATCGTGCGCCGCCGCCGGGGTGATCCAATCGCCGGCCTACGATCTTTTCATGCGGCTACCTGTGCTGGCATGGTCGACAGCCTTGGCACTCGTGTCGGCGGCTGACCTCGCACGATATCTACGCGCCGCAGATCCTGCACTCTCGAGTGGAGTTTACGCCGTCGAAATTGGCATGCGGCTGTCAGTGATCGGCTATCTCGTCATCCTCGCCACAGCTGTTGTTATGCGCCGGCCACCAATCGGCAAGACAGCGGGAGCGGAACCCCGGATCTCGGCATTGATCGGCACCTTTCTGATTACTGGTGTCGTGCTGTTTCCGCGACGCGAGTTATCCACGGCGGCCGGCCTTGCCTCGACGCTTCTGATACTCGCCGGAGAAGGGTTTGCAGTTTTCGCGCTGGTTCGGCTACGCCACTCGTTCAGCATCATGCCGGAAGCGCGAGAGCTCGTCATCTCCGGCCCTTACCGTTTTGTCCGCCACCCGCTCTATTTGGCTGAGCAGATCGCGACGCTCGGCAGTGTCGTGCAGTTTCTCTCGGTCTGGACGGCGCTGCTTGCTGTTGTGCAGATCCTGTTCCAGTTGCGGCGGATCACCAACGAAGAAGCGCTGCTGACCGAGGTCTTTCCCGAATACGCGGCGTACCAGCAAAAAACCGCCTGCGTAATTCCAGGGATTTTCTGAATCCTTGCACTGCAACATCTCATGCCGAGACCGCGAAATGCCGCGAGCGAGGATTGTCTGCGCCCAGTACGGGCGCCCGGATCGCTAAAACCTCGGTAATCCGACGCCGCAACTCGGCGACCTTAAACGGCTTTGCGAGCAGCGGGATGCCCGCGGCGCCGCCGGTGCGAAGGACATCCGCATGCCCAGACATCAGCAGCACCTTCAACCCCGCCTGGCAAGCCTGGGCGCGATCGATGACCGTCACCCCGCTCATTTCCGGCATGGCGTAATCGACGAGCAGCAGATCGAGGGGGTGCTCTGTTTCGATTATTTCCAAGGCCCGCACTGGAGTTGCCGCTTCCCACACGGTGTAGCCGTTGTCGCGCAGGATCGTCGCGACAAAGACCAGCACGTCCGAGTCATCATCGCACACCAATATTTTCGCCTGGTTCGGCTCGCAATAAATTTGATCAGGTTCGCTCTCGATCTCGTTGGTTGCCTTGCCTTTGGCGACCGGCAGCCATAAGTCGACCTTCGTACCCTGGCCGAGACTGCTGGCGATCTGCAGAAATCCCCCCGACTGTGCGGCAAAGCCGTGTACGATCGACAATCCCAAGCCAGACCCTCGACCAGCCTCCTTTGTGGTAAAGAAAGGCTCGAACGCGCGCTCGAGAGTCTCCCGGTTCATCCCGGTGCCGGTATCGGATACCGACAGTACGACATAGTCGTCCGATGGGAGGTCGGCCGGCACGGCATCGATATCGCCTCGCCGATTATCGGCATCGATCCGCAGTGTGCCGCCAGCAGGCATCGCGTCGCGTGCATTCAACACGAGGTTCAGAATCGCGAGTTCCAGCTGGTTGGGGTCCGCCCATGCGAGCCGAAGGTCGGGTGCCGACCGTATCACCATTTGGATTTCAGGACCGATCGTCTGTTTCAGGATCTTCTCGGCGCCGCCGACCAAGGCAGGAATATCGACTGGTCTCGGGTCGAGGCGCTGTCGACGCGCAAACGCGAGCAGGTGCCGGGTCAGTGCGGCCCCGCGTTCTGCCGCGCGCAAAGCCACCTGCAACAGCGCGACGGCGCGGGGATCATCACTGACGCGATTATGCGCCATCTCCAAATGACCGACAACTACGGTGAGCAGGTTATTGAAATCGTGCGCAATCCCACCGGTCAACTGACCGACCGCCTCCATCTTATGCGCCTGGCGCAGTTGGTCTTCGGCGACTTTGCGCTGCTCGATTTCCGTTTGCAATCGTTGGTTGGCGGCGGTGAGTTCTTTGGTGCTCTCGACCAAATCGCAATTCAACCGCAATCCGTTGACAAAGCCGCGCGTCGAGTTGTAGGCCGCCAGCGTGATCGCCGCGGCAAAGACCACCATCATGTCCCCATGGACGGTCCACCCATCGAGGAAGAAGCGGCCCGCCATTGGTAACGAAGCGGGAAAGACATAGGCTATGAAGGCCGGGAGATAGTTCGAAAACGCGACAAGCGACGCAGCGCACATACCGCCGATAACAAATGCCACGAAAGTCTGTTCGACAAGGTTGTCGGGCAGCAAGAACGCGCTGCTCGCACCCCATAGCAACCCTGACAGCCCCGATCCGATGGTTGCGTATATTGCCCATCTGGCGGTGGAACAGACCGATGGCGCGCAATGGCGATAACAGCCCCACCCGATGGCACAAGTCGCCGTCAAGACGACCGTCAAGGCGAGGAAAGCCAACCACCAAATCTGCCGCATGCAGGACGCCAGGACGATCGCGACCAGGCCAGAATTCATCATATTGACTATCAAGACCATCGGAATGTGCTGATAGAGCGCCTGGATTTGCGCCGCGTAAATCCGATTTGCTATGCCAATTCGCTTCACGTCGCCTCGCTTTGGCTCTGCAGTGGCGGTCGACTGCTTCGGACTGGCGCGGCAGGAATGCGCGCGCCTCTCCCGATCGGTGATCGGCAAGCCCGCTAATCGGCGGGCTATTGGGTTGCAGTGATGTTAACGCCACTGAAGTCAGCGGGGCGTCAATTTCTGGTCTGATACATGTCAAAAACCCCTTTTATTTTAAGCACTCGCGGCTTGTGCAGTGCCCGTCGCGGCACTCTGGCAACGGCGGCATCATCCGCCAAAAGAGGCGACAATCTGGCCGAGTTTCATCGAGCTTGAAACAAACGGTCGCATAAGAACGTAATTTTGCCATAATGTATGCATTTAGTAACGCAGCTAAGGCGGCGGCCCCTGAACCTCCTGGCGAACACTCCTGATGCCTATGGTGGCGCGTATCGAGCCCGGCGCTGCCATTCTCGATGGCGTAATCGATATTACACAGCAGCAAAGGTGCGGGTGCTGGTCTCTTGTTACCTTGAGGCATCAACAGCTGATGCTGTATCGATACTCCAGATCACGACAGATGAGACTGCTTGATCAGGCTTTATTGGGACAGTAAAGATGGCTTTGTCAATCGGCATTCTCGGATCTCTAGTCATCGAATGTGATGAGTGTCGGCTTGAGAGACTGCCTAAGAAGGCGCGCGCGATGCTTGCGTTTCTGGCCGCTCAAGGCGGCCAGCCGGTCAGTCGTGAGCGGCTCGCTGACCTTCTTTGGCCCTATCAAGGCTCAGAGCAAGCGCGTCACAGCTTGCGCAATTGCCTATTAGAGTTGCGCAAGACGTTGCGGCCGAACGCGGCCGCTCACTTGGTCGCCGATTTTGCCAATTGCCGAGTGCACGAAGTCGGCGTCGACATCGCCGATTTCGAGCGGCTGTCGCGGTCACAGAGCCGGACGGAGCTGCAAGCGGCTGCGGATCTGTACCGCGGTGAGCTTCTTGCCGATTTCTACATTGCTTCGGAACCGTTTCAAGAATGGCTGGCGGCGGAGCGCGACCGCACGCTAGGGATGGTCGGCGATGTCCTGCACCGATTGAATGTGCAGCAGATTGCGGCCGGCGACTACGACGCGGCAATTCGATCGGGGCGCCGTTTGGTGAGCCTCGATCCGCTCTCGGAGTTCGGGCAGCGCGCCTTGATGCGTGCCTACGCACTCGCTGGACGGCGCGGGGAAGCGCTTAGGCAATACAAGAATTGTGGCCAAGCTCTAAGACGGGAGCTCGCGGTCGCACCCGATGTCGAAACCGAAGCGCTGGCCAACGAGATCGCACGTTCGGGCGGACTCTATGAAAACCTATGTGCCAGCGGTTATCGTTGCCGACCAGGGCTCTGCCGGGTTTCACGTGATACCGGACCGCTCGCCGGAAATCGGTGC
Organism: uncultured Alphaproteobacteria bacterium; assembly: GCA_963698995.1. Classification (GTDB taxonomy): domain Bacteria; phylum Pseudomonadota; class Alphaproteobacteria; order ATCC43930; family CGMCC-115725; genus AP-15. Next base: position 72,612 of record CAVOTD010000108.1, read on the forward strand.
CCAGCGGGTGGCGGCGCCGGTTTCGAGAACCGGACAGCCGCAATGGCCTTGCCTGTTGCCGAACAGCGCCGTCGCGGTTGCCCCAGTGCGTAATTTGACCGGTGATCCCGACCGCCAGCAGCTTGTAGAAGCGTTTACCGAGGATCTCGTCACAGACCTCCTTCGCCACGGTCGTGGCCTGTCGCTCAAACCATTGGCGGGCAAGCATCCGCCGCACCCGGACCGCGAACCGGGATACGATTACCTCGTCACCGGCAGCGCCCAGCGCAGCGATCCGGGGACATTGCGGATCAACATGCGGATCGTCAACGCGTCGACCTGTGAGTACCTGTGGGCGGGCCGGCATGAATTCCAGCCGGACGATCTCGCGCCGATCCAGACCCGGATCACCCGGCGGATTTCCCGAGAGCTGCACGTGCTGCTGCTGCAATCGGCCAGCCGCCGCGCGTTTTCCGAATGCGGCACGGACTACAGCGTAACCGAATGTCTGGCGCGGGCAGCGAGCGCGTTGCACAAAGGCATGCGAGCCGAGCTGTCGGCCGAGGCGCAGCGCTGGTACCTCATCGCGCTGGCGAACGAACCGCGCAATGTCAGGGCGCTGACCGGGCTGGCGGTGACGTGCCAGCACCTCGTCAGCAATCCTTGGTGGGGCGACCGGCGTGCCGTCGCGGCCGCCTTCGACCTCGGGCGCGAGGCGGTGGCGATCGCATTGTCAATCGCCCCAGCTGATGCCGCCGCGCATTGCGTGCAAGGCATGCTCTACTCTGCCGCGGGACAGCTGGACGAGGCCGCGCGCGCTTTCAAGCAAGCCCTGGCGGCGGATCAAGAGCTGGGGGTCGCCCATGGCTTTGCCGGGTACAACGCTGCCTTTCTCGGCCGCGCCGACGAGACGCTGCCGGCCATCGAGCGGGCCATGCGTCTCGATCAGGCGGAGCGGCGGCACAGCATTTGGTCGTTCTTCGGGGGCTTCGGCGAACTGCTGCTCGGCCGCACCGAAGCGTCGATCAGGCTCCTGCGCAAGTCCCTGGAACGCAATCCCAGTTATGGCAGCGCGCAGCTTTTCCTCACTGCGGCTTTGTCGTTGGCCGGGCGACTCGGCGAGGCGGCCGAGACGGCGGGCCAACTCCGCGCGCAATATCCGGAGTACCGCAGCAACGCGTTCGAGCAGCTCTGGCTATCGCGCTCGGGTTCCGCGACGTATCGCGCGCAGATCCAGCCGCTGTTCGAGAGCATTCGCGCTTTCGGCCTGGCCCACTGATCCGGGCCGGGCGAGCTTGGCGCGCCAAGCGCAGTCGATCCCTATCTCGAGCAAGTTCCCGGTTTTTCCCGTACAGCCGGGAATTTCGTCGATCTTACCCGTAAAATCGTGGTTGGCGGAGAAAACGTTAGGTAAACCAAGGCATTGCCGGGAAATTCCCGTCGCAGAGGAACCGGCAATTCGCGACCTCCTAATCGGGAATAAAAGTCACCCGATCGGGAATTATGTCGCCCGCCGATAGCCGGGCAGCAAAAGAGTAAGAAAAGAAGAACCATAGATGAACTCCGCCGAACTCAAATGAGATCGCTCCAACCGGTGTACGAAATCCTAACGCAGAAATTGGCTACTTGTGCGGCCGACAACGATAAACTCGATCTTCGCCGTGAAAAGCCAAAGGAAATTGGCCGGAGCACCCGAAATCGGCCCGTTGATCGCAAAAAACCGCGGTATCGAATTTATCCCTGCCAGCGGACGGTCCGGTCCGGTTGAATTGAAAGGTTTAGCGGCAATTCGCCGCACTCTAAAGCAGCAAAAGTAGGTGTATGTTAACCAAATAAATCTAGCAAAATCTGGCACAAACAAACATTAACAGTCGAATTGAAGTCGCTGCTCCGGCGGCCACCAGGCAGGGAGGTAAAACATGAAAGCCACGCATTTCGCTGCGCTGTCCGCGACTGTCGGGCTGGTCGGCACGCTTGGGAGTAGCCCCGCTCTCGCCGCTTGCACGCAAACCGGCTTTTACCGCGATGGTATCAACATGACGGCGGCGGTGATCGCGACGGGCGATATCACAGATCAAACAATCAACGCGACGGGGTGCAACATCGGTATCTTCTACGGGCCGGGAACCAGCGGAACCGTCGACAATGTTGACGTTCACGGCGCCAACTACTTCGGCATCCTCGTAGTCGGTAATCTCGTCGACAGCGGCGGCAACGAGACGAGCCCCGGCGCGACCTCGGTCGATATCACCAACAGCGCGGTTTACGACATTGGCGAAGACCCGTTCAACGGCACGCAACATGGTGTTGCGATCTACTACCGGGCTTTCGCAGCGGGTTCCAGCGCGACCGGAACAATCTCAAACAACAGCATCTCGCTCTATCAAAAGGGCGGGATTACCGTGAACGGTCCGGGGTCGGCAGCAACGGTTAGCAGCAACACCGTCGTCGGGTCAGCGGACCGGTGCACTTTCATTGCGCAGAACGGCATCCAGATCGGCTTTGGCGCCAGCGGCCAAGTGATGCGCAACAAGGTGACAGGACATTCATACACCGGGACGAACAATGCCTCCTCCGCTGGCATTCTCGTGTACGGCGGCTGCGGCTCTGCCCTGACGACCGGAGTACAGATCGTCAAGAATGTCGTTGGCGACGCCACCCCAGCCGACGGCAATGACGTCGGGGTGTGGCTCGCCAATTACGACCCGACCTGTTCTATTGCGCCTAGCACGATGACCAACAACAAAGTCATCAACAACACCCTCACCAACACCGAAGTTACGAATGTCAGCGGCAATGGCTCTCCAATCGGCTACCAGGCCGGCATATCCGACAGCGGCGTCAACGATAAGTTGGTTAACAACGACATTTCAGGTTCAGGGTACGTGCCGGCATCGCATCCATGCACCATCCCGACAAGCGCCGGAACGGAGATCTGCCCGATCGACACCGGTTTAGCTACAGCCGCCAAGGTACACGCCAACAGTTTCGGCCCCTGAAGCTCGGGGCGGGTTTTTCCGAAAGCGCGTCCCTCCCGGGACGGCTGGCTGCTGTGCGTTTGCCTGTGGCTCCGGCTGCGCCGGGGCGACCGAGCCGCCGAGCACGCGCGATCAGCGAAAGAACTCGATCTTCGCCTCGCGAAACCACAGGAAATTGGCCGGTGCGGCCGAAATCGGCCCATTGATGGCGAAAACCGCGATATCGAATTTGTCGCCCGGAATGACGGCAGCGCTGAGGACCAGGCGATGGGGCATATTAAAGCCTTGGATCGTGCCCGGGCTGGGCCGGCCGGCGGCGCGCGGCAAGTCCCCGTTGATCCAGACTTCCGCATAGTCGTCGACGTTTATCTTTAGCACCGCCATCGCGCCGGCGGTGTCGAAACCCGCGGCACTCGCCGGGATCGCCAGCTTGCTGCGAAACCAGAAGAACGACACCATACCGCCACCCCGTTTCGCTCCCAGTTCGGTGGCGGCGATTACCGGCCAGGCCGAATCGTCAAATCCGCTCACGCCCGCATAGGGCTCTATATCGTAGGTCGTCTTGAATTCGGGCATGGCATCCGTCAGCGCCGGGCATTCGACGATCTTCGCCTCCATCGCCCTCCACTGCGCGTCGAAAGTGGCCGATCCGGCGGCGGTCATAAGATCGACCACATGCGCCGGCGGCAGCGACGGAGCTGCCGGATGTGGAGGCATCAGCAAGGGCGGCATGGCCGGCGCGACAGAAGCTGTGGGCCTGGTGCGTTTGGTCTCGGGCATTTCCGTCTCCCTTTCAGCGAATCGCCGAGTATAAGCAGTCGCATCCGAAGGACGCGAGGCCCGTTATAGGAGGCGGCCTGATGCGGATTGTGGTGGTCGGTACATCTGGTTCCGGCAAGACCACATTGGCGCGCAAAATTGCGTCACTGTTGCAGCTGCCGCATATCGAACTCGATGAAATAAATTGGCAATCGGGATGGCGGGATCTGACCCGGCATGATCCGGAGGAATTCATCCGCCGCGTGGCCGAGGCGATCGAGGCGGGGGCTTGGGTCGTTGACGGCAATTACGGTCCGGTGCGGAATTTAGTTTGGCGGGCTGCGACCCACCTCGTGTGGCTCGATTATGAACGGCCGCTGATCATGGCCCGAGTGATCTCACGTACATTTCTCCGCGCCGTGCTACGCACCGAACTGTGGGCCGGCAACCGCGAGCGGTGGCGTCATCTGCTGCGCCGCAGCCACCCGATCCGGTGGGCCTGGAGCACCTGGGACCGCCGCCGCCGCGAAACCGCGGAGCGATTGGCGCAGAGGGAATACGCACATCTCGTCGTGCTGCGGCTGCGTCGGCCAAGAGACGTATCGCGGGCACTCGATTTCCTGACGGCGCGGCGCCATCAGCTTGATTGACGGGCTGCGACGCATCATTTTCGAAAACATACAGAAGCTTTGGGAGACAAAGAAATGGCCCAGCCCAAAGAACCTGATGATCGCTCGGTTCATATCCCCGAGCACCTGATCGAGACGATCAACAAGCTGGTGCGGACCTCGCGCCAGATGCTGACAGAAATCGGCCGCGAGCCGACCCTTGAGGAGCTCGCAGCAAAGCTGGCGATGCCGCTCGAAAAAGTGCGCAAGCTACTGAGGATCGCCAAAGAGCCGATCAGCCTCAAGACGGCGATGGGCGACGAGCCCTCTTAGGATCCTTCTAGAAGCGCGCGTATGCGCCGTGCGTCTACAGGCCGAGTTTCGAATGCCGGTAGCACAATGCCGCAGCTTACGCGGTTATGTGACAGAGCAAAAGCGCCACATCCGTCATCGGCTGATAGGCGGCGGAGGTTATCCTGCGGCGATCACTTCTGCTGGCGAGCGACCCCAGCCAGATATCGCACGCCGTCAGCCTCCGTGTGCTCTTCGTGCATTGTTCCTGCCGGGACGCTGCACGAGTTGCCCGGACGGAAAATGCAGCGATCGGCTCCAAAGACAGCGTGAGAGATCCCTCCAGCACAAACATCCGCGTCAAACTCGTGCGCAAGAGATCCACGATGGACGTTTGGTTTGATTTCACCCTCGCGAAGCTCATAGCCGTCGCGCCGAAGGTCGGCTTTCAGCGCGGCTCTATCCATCACCACCACCTTTCTCGATGTGAGCGACAATCCTATTCCGCACTGCACAGTACGTTGTCTGCATAGGTATATTCCGACGCACATCTAGACGTTATCCAACGACCGGCTGTCGATCGCCGCCTGCGTGATTGCTCCTGAAGCGATGTTTATTCCGTCGATCACAGGGAACGAGCAATAGACCGACATGTTCCAGTCGCTGCCGTTCCAATAAACTCGGAGCTCGTTAAAAATCGGAACCACTCTCGGCGCATTTGAGGTGGTTGGATCAACTACAATAAACGGCACGCACTCGTGTCGTTGATGATTGTACCTCCGGCTTGAGCGTTTTGGCCGACCGACGGTAAGGCAAATGCGGCGATTACCGCAAACAAGAACCGAAGAGTCTTTGTCGAATTCGGCAAGAAGAGGTGATTAGCCGACATAACGCCGCCTCCGCGACGCCGCAGGGAGCCACCCGCTCGGCAATCTCACTACCGCGTCGGGCCGACCGTCGGCCCCGAACGATCACCGGCGCCGGTCGGCCAGGCGGCGCAGAGTCAAGAGGCGGTCGGCTGAGATCGAACCACGTCGTCATCTTTGCACGCCGGCCGGACGGCATTGTCTCTCGGCTCCGATCCTCCGCGGCGGACGAGACGCCGTAAAGCCGGGCCCTGCAGGCCCCCGCCTCCGGCGGGTGCGGCCTCGGCGGCGCCTCGCCCGCCACGGCCCGTTCCACCAAGAGATCAATGAATTGTGGTCGTCCAGCTCCCTTCTTTGCGACATTGCTATCGGTGAGAAATTATGACTTCTCTATCGGTGAGAGACATTCCCTACGCCTATGCGGTCAAAGCGGGGCCGTGGATATTCCTGACCGGGCACGAGGCCTTCGATTTCGCGACCGGCATCACCGAGGCGGTAGCGGGGCCGGCCGGGTTCCCGATGTTCGGACAGCCGCGCCGGCGCCGCGAAGGGGATTTCATCTTGCAGCGCATGCAGCGGATACTGCAGGAGTTTGAGTCGGACCTGTCGCATGGCGTTCGCCTCGACCAGTATTACCCGACGCCGGCCGCCATCGATCCCTATCACCTGGCGCGGGGCGCGAGGTTCGGCAATTACATTCCGCCCAGCACCTCGGTGGTCATGGAAGGCTGCTTCGGCGTAGAGAGCGGGATCTCAACTTCCCTGATCGCCGTGGTGCCGAGCGGCAAGTACAGATCCAAAAGGTTTATCCAAAGGATGTCGCCGCTTCTGCCAGCTCGGGTTTTGTGCCGACCGTGGTCTGCAATGAATTCGTGTTCGTTGCCGGGCAGATGGCCAGCAGCGGCGAGGACGGCTTGGATCCGCGGGCGCATGTCCCCGGCCATAGCGCCTGGGGCGGGACCGAGATCCGCAAGCCGATCGAGTTCCTGATCTTCGAAAAGCTGAAGGCGGCCCTCGAAACGGCCGGTTCATCGCTCGATCGTTCGGTGAAGGCTCAGGCCTATCTGCAAAGGGTCGAGGATTTCCCGACTTCGTCGATGTCTGGGACGCGCATTATCGGAACATCCCCTGTGCCGGACGGCAGTCCCGACCAAGTCGTTTGGCATGGTGGGTGGCGCTGACCAGTCGAGCAAAGCGCGAGAAGCAGGTGATTACCGCAGATATTCCAGGCATGGCCGCCTTTGGTCCGTGCATTTGGGTCGGCGAATTCCTGCGGCCTTCCGGTCTACTGGCAATCACCGTACTGGCCATGTTGCCGGCAAGGCGATTTCAGCTAGCTTTCCCGCGCTGTCGCATGCCGGATACACCCAAGCTGCCGCGGTCCATGATTACGCCGAAGCGTTGTGTCAGGCCGCCGGAACCTCTTTCGCGCAAGTGCTGCGCCCCCGGTATTTTGTCTCCGACATATTCGCATTTCCCGGCATTGCGATGAACTGGTTGGCCGGTTTCGGGAGGCAGCCTTTGCCGTTTATCTGCGTACAGACGCCACCCCAAATGCCGGCGCCGGGAGTGAACCTTATTGCCGATTCCTGGATTTCGGCCATCTAGCGCAAGTTTCAGATCGCGCCGCCATCTCCCATTGTCATTGCAAACAAAGCGAAGCAATCTAGGGCCGCTGAGCGCCTGTCCGGTCGGGATTGTTTCATCGCGCGAGGCTCTCCTCGCAATGACACCGCGCAAATCTGGCCGAAATCTGCTCTAGCCGACACGCCGGGACAACGCGACGCCCTCGGTGCAGACAAAGTATTTTGCCAACGTGTTGGCGTGCTCTGCCCGCGGGAGCGTGCGCGGACGCTCGACATAATCCAGAAACTGTCGGGTTAATTGGATGAAATGGGCATCGTGCCCAAGCCGCAACCTGTCGGGAATGATCACCCGCCATTCGCGGTTGCGCTCTTCCAGGCCCACACCCGGGTGACCACCCTGTAAGGCTGAGATCCGTCGTTCGAGCGCGGCGCCGATCTCTGCACGCGGTACGACGTAGAGTTCGGGCCGCCAGTTCTCCGCCACGCCCTGCCTGATCTCCAACACAGCGCTGCTGCCGCGGAAGAGAGCAAAAGCCGCTAAGGCGGATGGTCATGGTATGCGGGTGATGTCGCAATCACCGGGATCCTTGGCGAGGATGCACACCATGACCAAGAAGCAAGGTAAGCCTGGGACAATCGACGTGAAAGCCCTCCTGGCAGGGGACGAGGAGTTTCTGCGGGCGTTGGTGCGGACGGCGCTCGAGGAGGTGCTCAAAGCGGAGATGACCGAGGCGCTGGGCGCCGAGAAGGGCGAGCGGGTGGCGGGCCGGCTGGGTTATCGGTCAGGCTATTATGGCCGGACGCTGATCACCCGGATCGGCAAGCTCGAGCTGCGGGTGCCGCAGGACCGCGCCGGGCGGTTCTCGACCGAACTGTTCGAGCGCTATTAACGCTCGGAGCGGGCATTGGTGGCGGCGCTGGCGGAGATGTATGGGCAGGGCGTTTCGACGCGCAAGGTGAAGGCGATCACCGAGGAGCTGTGCGGCCACAGCTTCTCGGCTTCGTCGATCAGTGCGATCAACCAGCGGCTGGATGCGAGTCTGGCGCAATTTGCCGGCCGTCCGTTGGCCGAAGCCTTTTCCTATCTGATCCTCGACGCGCGCTACGAACGGGTGCGCGAAGCCGGCGTGATCATCAGCCAGGCGGTGCTGATCGCGATCGGCATCGACTGGGACGGCCGACGCCAGGTGCTGGCGGTCGAGCTCGCCAATCGGGAGAGCCGATCGAGCTGGCGGGATTTTCTGCTGGGGCTCAAGGCGCGTGGTCTGCACGGCGTCGAGTTCGTGGTGGCTGACGATCATGCCGGGCTCAGAGCAGCACTGCGCGAGGTTCTGGCGGAGGCGGCCCATCAGCGCTGCTACGTGCATTTCTTAAGAAACGCGCTCGACTACGTGCCGCGCCGGGTCGACGACGACTACCTGCAGGAGCTGCGCTGGCTTTACGACCGGCGTGATCTCCCCGAGGCGCGTCGCGATCTGGCTTCCTGGCTTGCCAAGTGGGCCGGCAAATATCCCAAGCTCACCGGCTGGATCGAAGAGAACATCGACGAGACGCTGACTTTCTATCGGCTGCCGCGCCAGCATCACAAGCATCTGAAATCGACCAATATGCTGGAGCGCTTAAACGAGGAGATCAAACGCCGCACCCATGTGGTGCGCATCTTCCCCAACGGCGAGAGTTGCTTGAGGCTGGTGCGGGCGCTCGCGGTCGAGACCCACGAGAACTGGCTCGAGCAGCATCGCTACCTCAACATGGACGATCTGCGCGAACACAAAAAGGAGGCGCTGCGCCGTGCGGCCTGACCCCCGACCGCTTCAGCCTAGCACCGTGCTCGCTCGGTCAAGGACGCTGCGCGCCGGCTGCGCCGGTGCCGCCTGCGCGGCGGCATCCTTGACTGCCGCTGTGCGCGGCGCTCTGCCAGCAGGTCGGGACATCCGGTAATCGCGGAAGCCGGCGCTTGTAGCATCAGTGCTTCCGTCGCCACGAACCGGAGCACAACCATGAAGCAGCAGTATGTCGGGCTCGATGTATCTCTCGAGCAGACCTCGATATGCGTCATCGACGATGCCGTGGCCATCGTCTGGCGAGGCAAGTGCCGCTAGACGCCGGAAAGCATTCACGCGGTCATCGCGAAGCAGACGCCCAAGGCGGCGCGGATCGGTCTAGAAACCGGCCAGCTCTCGACCTGGCTGTTCCACGAACTGGAGGGCACGGCAGTTGCCGGTCATCTGCATCGATGCGCGTCATGCAAAGGCCGCGCTGTCGCTTCAAATCAACAAGACCGACGCAAACGACGACCACGGCATCGCGCAGATCGTGCGCGTCGGCTGGTATCGGGAGATTGCCGTCAAGAGCATAGACACCCATGGCATACGAGCCATGCTTGTCGCCCCGCGCGCAACTCGTGACGCAGAAGGTCAAGCTCACGAACTGCATCCGCGGGTTGCTCAAGACTTTCGGCATGGTCCTGGGCGGGGAAAAGGCCGCCGTTTCGAAGCGACGGTGCGGGAGCGGATCGCGCAGAACCCCATGCTCACCACGATCATCGAGCCGATGCTGGCGGTCCTGCTGACGACCTGGGAGCAACTGGCCGTGTTTGAGCGCCTGGTGCGGCGACGGGCACGTGCCGATCACGACGTGCGACGGCTGATGACGGTTCCTGGCGTCGGCGCGGTGATTGCGCTGGCCTATACCACCACGATCGAAGATCCGGCGCGCTTCAAGCGATCGTCCTCGGTCGCGGCCTATCTCGGTCTGACGCCGCGGCGTTTCCAATCCGGCGAGATGGACCGCGCCGGTCATATCTCGCGCTGTGGTGATGCGATGCTGAGGACCTACCTCTACGAAGCCGCCAATGTCATGCTTCGGCGCTCCACGCGGCCCTCCCAACTTTCCATCTGGGGCCGCGCCTTGTCCGAGCGGATTGGGGCACGAAAATCGCTCGTCGCTGTCGCGCGCAAGCTCGCCGTAGTGCTCCACAGCATGTGGCGTCACAGAATGGAGTTCCGCTTCGAACACGCTGCGGCATGATGACCAGCATGCGAAAGAACCAAATCCGCCGCTGACCACGGTGGAGTGCGGTCCCTGCCGGGACGAGCGCCGGCGACCGCATCGTTCCTTCTGCAGCTGCAGTTGGCAGACTGCGTTCGGGACATGGCGGCGCCGAACTCCTGACGCGATGTTGCGGCCAACCAAAGGACCGCGAAGAGAACGGTGGATCCGGCAGTGCACAGAGGCCTCCGCATGATCACGCAGCGCGCAGACAGAATTCTTATCCAGCGCTTGGTCCGATGCTGTCTGGTCGGCCCGACGACCTCAAGCCTGGCTCTTCGAGCCACCGCCAAAGGCGGCTGTGGGCTTGACCTCGCCGTGCTGACCAGACCTTTGGCTTCCAAGCGTTCGACGCCCAAATGTGCCGACATTGTCGGCAGCATCGCACTAAGAGGAAAACCACTTGCCTTCTGAACCGCGATTAGAGAACGAAGGGATGGTCCCGCTGATCGAACAAAGGGATGTTGCTATTGATGTGAATCAACCAGCACCCGATCCCATGGACCAATTTGCTGAACTTGACGCACGCAACTCTGTGCCTCGCTAGTCACCTGGCGGAATTTGCGCCAGAACTCAGCATCGTCGGCCATCGGTCAGCGGACCGGATGCGGATATCGCGGCGGTAATCGATCACCTGCTCGGGAAACAATGTCCGATGCACGCGATTCACCATGTGCGTGCCGACATCGGCGAGCCCCTCGCCTTGCTCATCGACTTCGAAATACTAAACCGGCCGCAAATTCGGCACGCCGGCGACTTCTTTGAAAAGGTGATGCACGCTGGTCATGGCGGCGCCGGGCTCGATGGCGCTGCCCGGCACCGGATCGCCAAAAATCTCCGGGTCCTCGCGCAGCAGGCGTGTCAGGATGGCGGTGATCTCGTGCCGCCCGCCCATCATGTCATAGAGGATTAATCCCCGCAGGTCGACCAAGTTCAGCGCCGCCTCGAGCAACGGCAGATCCTCGCCCCGAATGATCAGAGGCTTGTCGGCCAAGACATTGAGGCCAGCCTCGAGGGCAGCCGTGACATGCCCGATCTTGCCGCGGTTGCGCCCGCATAAGATCGCTACCGTGCCGGGCATTCGCGGCTCATGCGTTCGAGGAAATCGGACGAGGCATGGACCTCGATTTCCCAGGAGGTCGGCCGTTCGACGCGGTTGTTGAAGCGCGCGATGCGGGTCAGGTAATCCAACAAGTCCGGCCCGAGCGGGGCATAGACATGCACCCGCGGCGAAACCTTCGCATACATTTCCTGCTGCACGAGAGCGACATGAAAGTGGCCGGGATCGACAACAATCAGACCGGTCTCCGGCATCGCCGCCAACCCTTCTAGCGCCCCGCCCATCACGATCCTATACGCCCGCCTCGTGCGGCTCGACTACTTCCGTTGCTCAGCAAATTGTCATAAAACGGAAATAATTGTGCTTTCCGGCCAGGCTCGTCGAGGGTCTGTGTATAGCCTATGTCTCAAATCGCGGCAGGTACGGCGGGCAGAGTTCCGGCATTCGCAGAGCGGCGCACCATGGCGGTCGCCTGCGGGGCCCATGCGCTGCACGACGGCTTCACCGACCTGCTCTACGTGCTGTTGCCGCTGTGGCAGGGCGAGTTTGGCCTCGGTTATGCCGAGGTGGGCGTGTTGCGCGCGCTCTACGCCGGGTCGATGGCCGGGTTCCAGCTGCCGGCAGGTCGCGCTCGCCGACTGTTTCGGCGGTCCGCTGCTACTCGCGCTCGGCACGGCGCTCGCCGGGATCGGCTATCTCGTCGCGGGCCTCAGCACCGGCTTTCTTCTCTTGACGATCGCCCTCGTCATCGGCGGCCTCGGCTCGAGCGTGCAGCATCCGATCGCCGCCAATCTGGTGGCCCATGCCTTCGCCGGGCGGCGCTCGCGCACCGCGCTCGCCAGCTACAACTTCTCCGGCGATGTCGGCAAGATGGCGCTGCCGGCCGCCACCGCCTTGCTGGTCGCCGTGATGCCGTGGCGGTCGGCCACCTTGGTCCTCGGCCTGGTCGGGGTCCTCGGCGCAGTGGCCGTGCTGCTGTTGCTGCACGCGCCGCACGGAACCGGCGAGCCGCCCCGCCAAGCCGAGGTTGAGGTGGCAGCCGCCCGACCGGCCAGGCGCGGCTTTCCGTTGCTGCTGTCGATCGGCGTCATCGACAGCGCAACACGGATGGGGTTCCTGACCTTTCTGCCGTTTCTGCTCCGCATGAAGGGCGCCGATCTGCCGATGGTCGGCGTCGCACTGACCCTAATTTTCGCCGGCGGCGCCGCGGGCAAGCTGGTCTGCGGCTGGCTCGGAGCCCGCCTCGGGGTGGTTCCGGCCGTAGTCCTGACCGAGGGGCTGACAGCCGTCGGCATTCTGGCCCTCCTGCCATTGCCATTGCTGCCAGGACTGGCTGTCCTGCCGCTGATCGGGGTGGCGCTCAACGGCACCTCCTCGGTGCTCTACGGCACCGTCCCCGAGCTCGTTGTGCCCGAGCGCCGCCAACGCGCCTTCAGCATCTTCTATACCGGCACGATCGGCGCCGGAGCGCTGTCCCCGGCTCTCTATGGCCTAGTGAGCGACACCGCCGGCGTGCCGATAATGATGGCGTTGATCGCCGGCGTCGTCCTCCTCACCCTGCCGCTCGCCTGGGCGTTGCGGCCGGCATTGCGGCGGGTCTAGATCACCGCGATTGCTTCGATCTCGATCAGAAACTCAGGCTGCGCCAATGCCGCAACTGCCACCATGGTGGAGGCCGGCATCTTCTTGCCGAAGAATTCCTCGCGAATGGCCGCGAAATCGGCGCGGTGGCGGATGTCGGTCAGATAGGTGTTGACCTTGACGATGTTCGCCATCGTGCCGCCGCCGGCCTCGACTTGGGCCTTGACGGCCTGAAGGGTGGCCCGCGCCTGCGCCTTGAAGTCACCGGCGTGTGCCGCATTGCCATTGTCGTCATAGGCCACCTGGCCGGCGATGTAGAGGATCGTCTCTCCGCCGGTGACCTTGACGGCTTGCGAATAGGCTGGCGGATCCCAGACCCCGCGCGCAGCGTATCGCTCGATATTGGCCATGTGATCGATCTCCAATGAATTAGCAGCGCCTCAGGCTTAGAGGCGGTCGGGCCGGGCCGTCAACTCGCCCGTCCAACGCGTCTCGACAGCCTCTCTTCCTCGGAATAGTATAGAGAACGAAATATGAACATAGAGCCGATGTGACAAAGCTTTCGATGCGTGCGCGGCGCCAAGCGGAGCGGCGGTTTCCGGTGCGGGTGAGGATTGCGGTGCCGCCGCAGGGCCTTGGCCGTCAGCTCGGGATCATGTGCGGTTGGCTCGACGAGACCTGCGGCGCCGGAGGTTGGGCGATGGCGCCCGCCGGGCTCGCCGGCATCGCCAATGACGCGGTGGCGTTCTATTTTGGGGATCCCGCCTTCGCCCACGCCTTCGTCGCCCGCTTCTGTTGCGGCTATCGGGTCGAGACGATCGAGGGCGCTTTTGCGATCCGCAGCGATGCGCCTGAGGCGCGGCGCAGTGCGCCACGGCACAAGACACCCTGAGGAGCTAATCCCACGTAAAGGCTTTGCTGGGCCCGGTTCTTCTCCAAGCGCCGCTCAGCGTCCGGCGCTTTCTCGTTGCGCTGGATCAGCGCCGCATCGGCGCCCGCCTGCGCATAGACCCCTCGGCTTGGCGAGCCGTCGGTTTGACGGCCTTGCAGTGCAGATCGCACTCGCGGGTCAGCGTCACTGTGATCTCCAAGCTATGATTCGCTCGTATGCTGCCGCCTTGGACGATCACCGCGAACAGCACGATCATGTATGTTGCGGCCAGCGCGGTCGAACGGGGCGGGCCGTCCGGCAGGCCGAGCGCGAGCGCCACTGATATGCCGCCGCGCAAGCCGCCCCATATCAAGATTGTCAGCGCCAGCGGCCCGAGCGAGAGAAAGGGCCTCATCGCCGTGAGCGGGACGAGGACCGAGGCCGCGCGGGCCGCGAGGACGAGAGGGATCGCCGCAGCGCCGAGCGCCAGCAGACGCAGATCGGTCGGTATGGTGACGACTTCCAGCCCGATCAACAGGAACAGCACCGCATTCAGGATATTGTCGATCAACGACCAAAACTTCAGCAGATAGTCCTGGGTGGTATCGCTCATTGCGTGGGCGATGCCATGGTTGCCGATCAGTAGCCCGGCCACCGCCATCGCCACGGGGCCGCTCACGTGCAGCCACCGCGCAAGCGCATAGCCGCCCATGACGACGGCGAGGCTGATCATGACCTCGACCTGGTACTCGTCGATCGATCGCATAGCACGAAACCCGATCCAGCCGGTCGCCAGGCCGAGGAGGATGCCGCCGCCGGCCTCAAGCAGAAAAAGATCCAGCGCGCGGCCGGCGGAGAATGGCTCGGTCCCCAGCGCAGTCCCCAGAATGATCGTGAAAACGACCACACCCACACCATCGTTGAAGAGGCTTTCCCCGGCCACAGTCGCTTCCAATGTCGGGGAAACCCGGGCGCGCTTCAACACCCCCATCACCGCAACAGGGTCGGTTGGGCTGATCAGCGCTCCAAAGACAAGGCACCAGACCAAGGGCACCGCCAGCCCCAGCACGCCTGAAAGGAGATAAAACCCGCCGCCGACCAAGACAGTCGAGAGCAGAACGCCAATCGTGCTGAGGGCGAGGATCGGCCAGCGTCCGCGCCGCATCTCACTCCAATCGACGTGCAGCGCACCTGCGAACAGTAGGAAGGATAGCATGCCCTCCATCATCGTCTTATGGAAGTCGATCCCGGCGATAAACCGGACGATGCCCGAACCGAGGTTGGTCGCGGGCAAACATCGATCGATAGCGACGACAATCAGAGAGGCCAATGCCCCCATAATCGTCAGACCTATCGACTGCGGCAGATGGAGGAATTGGTGGTTGAAATAGCCCAGCGCCGCTGCGAGCACGATCAGGATCGCCGCAGCGTCGAACGGCGTGATGGTCATATGGTTAAACATGGCGCCGGTTTAGCCAAGTGCCGCTTTAGCGCGCCGTAGACCGGGATCATCCCCGCATGCGCCGCGCTGCGGGATTTGGCTTTGCAGCAGGGCCGCCCTCGGACCCGGACTTTTTCTCGAAGCGCCGCAGCAGATCACAACTAGTCGGAGCTTATAGGTATGGCTCTCAAAGGCGACCTCATCCAGTGCTCAAACAAATAAGAAATCGTCTAACAATATACCTGCTTTAGCAATCGCCGTTTTATCAGGAATGAGCTTTACTGACTTTGATTCCGATCCACGCGGTCAAAACAAAAAAACGGGGCGCTTGCGCATTCGTTCCCCGAACGCATCACAAATCGAGCGATCGTCACGATCAGACGAACCGCCGGGATTGAGTGGATCTCGAGAGCCGAGCGAAATCGAGTGGGGGCTTACACTTGTTGGCGCTTTTGACGCACAGCACCCCGAACGGCCGCTGATCCAGACCGACCTTGACCGCCTATTCGCGAGCTGCTTACCGACAAGGCGAGACGTTTTGTCTGGCGCCGCGCTCATCGCTGCAGCCGGCGCCCTCGCGCTGCGTCAACTGGTCGAGGCGGTGGTCCGATCATTGTCGTCAGGACCGTCGGGTGCTCAGGCCTGCCGGACGGCGGTTCGTCGCCTATGGTAAAAATAGGCGCTTTGTGCCGGCGCGCTAACCTGCCCCGCCGCTCCTGCGGGAAATCTAATTCAGCGGAGAAACTGCGCTTCGAGCTTGCGCATCTGCTCGTCCCCTTGCAGAGCAAATATCTCGGAAACCGTGGCGATGCCGCCCTCCACCCCGGCGATGCCGCCTTCGGCCAAGATGCGCGCGAAGGTCGTACGCATCGCGGCAACCGCCGCGCGGATCGCATGGTTGGCGCAGATAATCATCCCGACCTTGCCTAACGCCGCGATCTCGGAGAAGCAGAGTTGCGGGTAGGCCGTGGGCACCAGCACCAACGGCACCTGCCCAGGCCAAGCGTTGCAGAATTGCAGGATCTGGTCCGGCGTTTTCTCTTTGCTATGGACCAGCACCGCGTCGGCGCCTGCCTCGGCATAGGCGGCGCCGCGTTGCAATGCCTCGTCCTGACCCAACCCGGCGATCAGCGCCTCCGTCCGCGCGATCACCAGCAGCCCGCCCGACGACCGAGCGGCCTCGATCTTGCCCTGGAACTCCTCGACCGGCACCAGCACCTGGCGACCACCAGGACGCAGACTACTATCCTTTGGGAAGGTCTTGTCTTCGATGACCACTGCGGCTACGCCGGCGGCGGCGTAGCGCGGCACCAGATAGGCGACGTTGACTGCGTTGCCGTAGCCCGTGTCGATATCGGCGACGACCGGGGCGGGCTGTACCTCGCCGATCGCGCGCATCAGCTCCAGATGCGTGTCGACCGACAGGATGTTGGCATCCGGCACGGCATAGGAGGCGGCCAGCTCAAAGCCGCTGCCCCAGATCGCATCGAAGCCCGCCCGGGCCGCCAGCTTCGCCGCCAGGGGGTTATGCGCGGCCATCGCAATTGCCGGGCGGATAGGGTCGAGCCGGGCCCGCAAGCGAGTGATCGCGGGGCTGTTCTGCAACATGGGTGATCTCTCCTCTAGATACTTCGGTGGCAACCGCCGTGCCCAAAGTCGGTCGCGGCGATGGCCGCGGCGAGATCCATCGGCGGCGGCGTCACATCCATCTTGCCCTTCTGTCGAACGCAGCTCGGCTAACGGAAAGAACGCATTATGTTCTCCGGCCCTCGATAAGTCGCGCCTCTCGAGGAGAGACGCGCCCAACCGGCATACAGGCACGACAAATCCCCGGCATACTATCGCCGAAGAAGCGGTTGAGGTCCGACGCTTGGCCGGGCGAGGTCACGGGCGGCGCCCGTCTTCCCAAAAAGCTGCCAGGTCCGCTAGAAATCCGGCGTCATTGGGGAATAGCCACCCGCGTTCGGCGCGGGGCTTGCGTCAACACACTCGGTTTCGGCCGTGGCGCAAGCTGACCCGCGAGGGGTTTGGCGAGACCTTTGGTATCGGGTACCTGCTTCCGGGTTGGGCGGAGGGTGGCCGTGCCAAGGTTGATCTCCCGCCCGACCCCGATGGCGCCATTGGAAGCCTTCCTGATCTCGACAATGGTCGTCGGTCTCGCCGAGATCGGCGACAAGACGCAGATCCTGTCCCTGATGCTTGCCGCACGGTTCCGGCGTCCCGTCCCGGTCACTTCGACGACTCTCGCAGACCATGCTGCTGCGGGTCTGGTGGGGGCGTATTTTGGCGCAATGCTGAGTGGCCCGCGGATCAGGTGGATCCTCGTGCTCTCGTTCTTCAGCGTCGCGCTATGGGCACTGTTCCCGGACCGTTACCAGGGCAACGACAAAACTATCGCTCGCTACGGAGCGGTCACCACCACCTTTATCGCATTCTTTTTTGCCGAGATCGGCGACAAGACGCAAATCGCCACCGTCGCTCTCGCCGCGCGGTTCGCGGTTTTTTATCCAGTCGTCGTCGGGACCACGCTCGGTATGATGCTCGCCAACCTCCCGGCAGTGCTGGTTGGCGGCAGAATCGCCGACAGACTGCCGGGGCGCACCATCCGCGTCGCTGCCGCCCTGGTATTCGCCGCGTTCGGCGCCATCACCCTGTCGGCGCCGTCCACTGAAGCTCTTCGCCCGGCGCCGACAAACTGTCCGCGCTGTTGGTGCGGATCCGGATCGCTATATGCGGCCGAGAGCGAGCAGAATTATTATAATGACGAGTAACAGACCGAGCCCGCCGCTCGGATAGTACCCCCAGCCGCCGCTATATCCCCATGTCGGCAGCGAGCCGATCAAGAGGACGATCAGGATGATCAGAAGGATCGTGCCCAAGGTCATTCGCGCCACATCAACAAGGTTGCTTTCAGTATCTACAACCTCGCGGGCTCGACAGAAGTTCCACGCTTAGTTTTGCGGCGGCCGCGAATTCACCGTTAATCGGGAATAACAGAAAGCAACCGAAAGCACTGTTTCACTTGCCCGCGAATTGCTGCGGACCGCCGCCCTTTTACCAGCGACGGATCGGTCCGCAGTCAACGTGAACGAAGTCGGAGCGGGGATAGTAGCCGACACCGCCGCACTGCAGGCTCATCGCCGCATCACGCACTTGGGCCAAGCTGCGGCGCTCCGATCGCAAATCCACCGCCATTCCCTTGATATGGTAGCTGTGCTTTGCGACACCGTCGCCGCGCAGGTACATATTCATATTGGTGGTGGGCGAGCGGTAGCCGCTGACCACCAAGAAGGGATCGGTGATCTCAAGGCTCTCGCGCATCATGGCGAGCACGTCGAGAACACCGGCGTCCATCGGGCGCATCTCGTCGGTGTGGTGATCCCGCAAGATCCAGTTGATGTCCCTCACCGCTTCTCGAATGTAGTGCCCGTCAGCCCAGTAGACGGTGCGCAACCATTCGCCGGTATGAGTGTTGTAAAGCGAGATGGATCGCGGAGCATACGAAATCGCTGGAGCCGGATCGACGAGACCAACGGCAGTAACGGCAACCGCAGCGCCCAGCAGTCGGCGGCGGCTCAGCAAATAAGACGCTGACATTTGCAACCCCCCAAATTCCCCGGGGGACGCCATATCATCTGATAACTGCACAGACAAGACCTAATCGGTTGAAATCTACCAATCCAAGGGCGATCTGCCGCAAGATTTTAAGCGCCAGTTGAACTGTACTGCAGTTAAATCACCCTTTCCGCTGGCCAGTCGAGGAATCTTGCGCCACCGGCAGCGGTTGTGCCCGCGTCAGATAGCGCCAAATCTCTTCATCGCGCTGATATGGATCGGCGCGGAACTGTATCGAGCCGTCCGATTCGACGTAAACCGTCTGATAGACAAGGAAAACCGGTATTGCGGCTGGCAATGCCCGCCGAGCGGTGCGCCCGGTGGCAATTCCCTTATCGATCGCCGCCAAAGGCTGCCCGAGGAGGAGCATCGCCAAACCCTGCGGATTCTCGACACGCACGCAACCGTGGCTCATCATGCGCGCGGCGGCCTGGAACAGCGACCTCGTAGAGGTATCGTGCAGATACACGTCATAGCGATCGCTCATCTCGAATTTGAGCCGGCCCAGCGCGCTGTAGGGCCCCGCCTCCTGCTGGATCGACCCATTGCTGCGAAACCGCATGTGATGGCTGATCAAATAACTCGGATCGGCACTCAGTTTCGGCAAAATTTCCTTTTGCGCGATCGATCGCGGAATGTTCCACGGCGGATTGAATAGCACGTCATTGATCGTCGATTGAAACTCGGGGGTTTGCTTGTCGGTCTCGCCGACCACGACGCGGGTCGTAAATATCGGCCGATCGTCCCGGAACAGCTGAAGTCGCGCAATGGCCGCATTGACGACGATCCGGTCCTGAGGCATGTGCCGGGGCAGCCAGCGGAGCCGCTCGAGATTGACCGCGAGCTGCCGCGCCCGCCGTTCTGCTGAAGCCGCTCTTTCCGGGAAGAGAGGCTCCGATTTGTTCCGGGTGGGGGGAACGCCGGCGGCGATTGCCCGGTACTCCGCATAGGCCCGGCGCATCGTCTTATATTCGAGTGACGAGGGAGCGAGCGCCTCGATCACGTTTGCCGGATCGTGGTCGGCAATGGCTGCATCGAGAACCGCGGCGACGTTGACCGGTTCAGGTGTCAAATCCTCGTCGTCCATCCGATCCTCGATCGGCAGCGCCCCTCGCGACAGCGCGTCGGCGTAATAAAGAAACGCGTCGGACAACAGCAGGTCTCGTTCGACCGGCGACAGGGCGGCACGATGCTGGAAGAGAACGGCTTGGTGAAACAGGTTGGGGTCGAGACCGTGATCACCGGCGCGGATGACGGCGTCCTGCAGGCGGCTCATTTCCGCGGGATGGGCGTCCCACACGATCTGATATCCATGGACAATATAAAACCGCCGCAGCAACGTCCTATGCAACCGTTCGCCGGCGATTGTCAGTTTTCCCGCCGTGTCGAGGTGCGCCTTGAGTTCGGCGTTGCCGACGAACGGGATAGCATCCGCCGGTGCCGCGTCGGGTGGCGGCGCAGGGATGGCTGGGTCAGCGAGCGTTGCGGCTTCCTTGGCGCCGGCTGCGACCGCCTGAAGCGGGTAAATCGCGGACCCGATTGCGCCCAGCGCAAGTCCAATGATGCACCCCGCCTGGACGCGCCTCATTCCGTAGCGAGAGATAGGGCATTTGATCACGGTATTTCGCTCGCGCACCAATCGGCGATGACGGAAATCGCGCCGCGAGCTAAAACATCTCGCTGCGGCCGCGGTTCCGCAGTGAGGGCAAGCGGCCAATGCTAGCGTGCGCCGCGCGCGCGCGCAATTCGAAGGCGAACAACTCGCTCATTATAGGTAGAGATATAGATAGGGAGGCCCGACGCGGCAGTCGGCGGACGACCAAAGATTGAAGCCGAGAGGTGGAGGTAGAACGTGCCGGACATGCGGCTCGATCGTCCCGACGTAGCGCAGCAAACCCCGCACGAGGTACTGCGCGAGGTCTTCGGCTTTGCGAGCTTCCGGGGTCAGCAACTGGCGGTAATCGAGCACGTGACTGCCGGTCGCGATGCCGTCGTGCTGATGCCGACCGGCGGCGGCAAGTCGCTGTGCTACCAGGTGCCGGCGCTGCTGCGACCAGGTGTCGGCGTCGTGGTGTCCCCGTTGATCGCGCTGATGAAGGATCAGGTGGATGCCTTGCGCCAAGCGGGAGTGCGCGCCGCAGCGTTGAATTCGCGCCTCTCGCCCGGCGAAGCCGGCGAGATCGAGCGCGCCGCTCGCGACGCTACCCTCGATCTCCTCTATGTCTCGCCCGAACGGCTGGTCACCGCGCGCTTCCTGGAGCTCTTGGCGGGCATTCGCGTCGCGCTCTTCGCCGTCGACGAGGCGCACTGCATCTCCCAATGGGGCCACGATTTTCGCCAGGAATACCAGCAGCTCTCGATCCTAAAGGAGCGCTTTCCCGAGGTGCCAGTGTTGGCCCTCACCGCGACCGCCGACGACCCGACGCGACGCGACATCGTCGCCCAGCTTCGGCTGGCCAAGGCGCAAATTTTCGCCGCCGGTTATGACCGGCCGAACCTGTTCTACCGAGTCATTCTCAAGGCCAATCCGCTGGAACAGCTCTGGGAATTTCTAACCGAGGAGCATCCGGGCGATGCCGGGATCATCTACTGTTTCACGCGGCGGGGGGTCGAAGAGACGGCCGCCTGGCTCAAGCAGCGCGGGCGGGATGCGCTGCCCTACCATGCCGGCCTCGACCCGGCGACACGGGAGCGTCACCAGGAACGGTTTCTTCGGGAGGAAGGCGTCGTAATGGTCGCGACGATCGCCTTTGGCATGGGTATCGACAAGTCGAATGTGCGGTTTGTGGCCCATCTCGACGCGCCGAAGAACCTTGAAGCCTATTACCAGGAGACCGGGCGCGCCGGCCGCGACGGTCTTCCGGCCGATGCCTGGCTGACCTACGGCATCGCCGATGTGATGAACTTGTTTCGACTGCTCGAGATGGGTGAGGCGAGCGACCGCCAGCGTCGCATCGAGCGGCAAAAGATCGATGCGCTGATCGGCTATTGCGAGGCGGTTTCGTGCCGACGGAAGGTTTTGCTCGGCTATTTCGGCGAGGTCGATCATCCGCCCTGCGGTAATTGCGACAATTGCCGCACACCGGTGCCGAGCTGGGATGGAACTATCGCCGCGCAAAAGGCGCTCTCGGCGATTTACCGCACCGGACAAAGGTTTGGCACACGTCATTTGGTGGACGTCCTGCTCGGCGCCGAAACTGAACGCGTCCTCAGGCTGGGGCACAATCGATTGAAGACCTTCGGCGTCGGCGCCGAGCTCGACCGCCGCAGCTGGGTATCGGTGTTCCGGCAGCTGGTCGCCCAGGGCTTTGTCGTGCCGGATATTGCCGGTCACGGCGGTCTTTCGCTGGCGCCCGCGGCCGCCGAGATCCTGCGTGGTACCAGAGCCGTTCACTTTCGGATCGACGAGCGCCCCCGTCAGCAGCGGCACCGTCGGCCGGACCGCCAGGCCGGGCCGAGCCCCGCTGAGCCTGACCCTATCGTCCGCTCGCTATGGGAGGCGCTACGCGCCTGGCGCCTACAAGAAGCGCGACGGCAGGAGCTTCCACCCTACGTTGTCTTCCATGACTCGACGTTGATCGAGGTGGCGCGGCGCCGTCCGATCTCGCTTACCGCCCTTGCTGACATTCCGGGCATCGGTCGCAGCAAGCTCGAACGCTACGGCCAATCGGTGATTAGTATCGTCGCTGAAATGGCGGCGGGTCACAGCGCTGCCGAGGCAGCAGAGGGTCGGCCTCCGGCGGACTTGGACGGGACGCGATCCAACGAGACTGGCGCGGCCAAAGACGCCCCGCCATAGCGGTTCCACGAACGCCGATCCGGTGCGCCCTAAGCACCCACCGCCGGGTCAACCCCTGTTGCAATCGTAGAAGATCCATGTTGTCTTCCCAGATTGTTGTCTCGCTGGTGAGACGATGTCGGCGAAGTTCTGCGTTTGGCGGTGGGGTCTCAGCGGGGCCCTCCTGGTTGCTGGCCTTCTTTTGGGGCTTGCATCGCCGAGCGCGCAGGACACTCAGTTCTTCCGGATCGGTGCTGCCGCGACATCGGGGACATTTTTTGAGATCGGCGGGGTGATCGCGAGCGCTATCTCGAAGCCGGCCGGCTCGCCGCCTTGCGACCATGGGGGCAGCTGTGGTGTCCCCGATCTGGTCGCAGTGACCCAGGCAACCAAGGGCTCGGTGGAGAATCTCCGCATGGTGGCTGCTGGCCAGATAGAATCCGGGATCGCGCAATCCGATATCGCGGGCTGGGCCTATGCCGGAGCCGGCATTTTTGCCGCCGACGGGCCGATCAAGGATTTGCGGGCGATCGCCAGCCTGTTTCCCGAAGATGTTCAGTTCGTCGTGCGCGGCGATAGTCCGATCCGAACTCTCGCCGACCTCAGGGGCAGGCACATTTCGTTGGGCCAAACCGGATCCGGCACGCTCGCCGATGCCCGCGTCGTGCTGGCCGCGGCCGGATTGACCGAAAAAGACATGATGGTCGAATATCTCCGCCCCGGCGCTGCCGCTGCCGGCATCGGCGATGGCACACTCGACGGTTTTTTTCTTATTGGCGGCGTCCCCGTCCCGGCCATCCGTGAGCTCGCCGCAGCGATACCGATCCGGCTAATTCCGATCGATGATGATGTTCTTGTCAACATGCAGGAAAGTTCGAGCTCTTATCGCCGCTCGGTGATACCCGCTGGGACCTACCCAGGCATCAACGAGGAGACCCCGTCGATCGGCTTCAACGCACTGTGGGTCGTGTCAGCCGGCGCCTCGGACGATCTGATCTACAGCATCACCAAAGCATTGTGGAGCGAGGCGACCCAGCATCTCCTTGAGACTCACAATCCCATCGGGAAACAAGTCACGCTGGAGAATGCGCTCAAGGGTCTCACGATACCGCTGCATCCCGGAGCGAAGCGGTTTTATCGCGAGGCCGGGCTGCCTGTCGACGAAGATCGCGCCGTCGGCAAGCGCGAATGAGGGACGCACGCTGGGCGGGCAACCTCGCCTGAGGCCGTCGTAAAGGTGAAACAAATGACTCTTGATCAGTTCGTCGCTGCATGGGGGGGAGTATGACTTTCGCCCGCCGGCTGCGCGATTATTTCTCGCCCTCCGAGATCGTCGACACGTCACCCAGAGTTTCGGACAAGGTGAAATGCACGACCTGCTACATGTGCGCCTGCCGCTGCGGGATCAAAGTGCACCTGAAGGCAGGCGACATCCGCTATATCGAGGGCAACCGCGACCATCCGGTCAACCGCGGCGTAATCTGCGGGAAGGGTGCCTCCGGCATCATGCAGCAAATGTCGCCGGCGAAGCTGAAAAAACCGCTCAAGCGAGTAGGTGAGCGGGGCTCGGGCGAGTTCCGCGAGATTGAGTGGGAAGAAGCCATTGCGACAGCGGTCGATTGGCTGTCGTCAATTCGCGCCTCAGACCCGAAAAAGCTCGCCTTCTTCACGGGCCGCGATCAGAGCCAATCCTTGACTGGTTATTGGGCGGCGCAATTCGGCACTCCGAATTTTGCGGCGCATGGCGGCTTCTGCTCGGTCAATATGGCAGCTGCCGGAATGTACACCCTCGGCGGCAGCTTCTGGGAATTTGGCGAGCCTGATTGGGCACGCACCCGATTTTTCATGATGTTCGGCGTCGCCGAAGACCACGATTCGAATCCGATCAAGATCGCCCTCTCGGGACTGCGCCGCCGCGGCGCCAAATTCGTCTCGGTCAACCCGGTGCGCACCGGCTACTCGGCGATCGCCGACGAATGGATCGGTATCAGACCGGGCACGGACGGGCTTTTCGTGCTCTCGTTGATCCACGAGCTTCTCAAGGCCGACCGGATCGATGTCGATTATCTCGGCCGTTATACCAACGCCGCCTGGTTGGTGATCCAGGCGCCGGGAGCGCCGGATCACGGGTTGTTCGCCCGCAACGAAGCCGGCGATCCGCTCATCCTAGAGCCGACGGGAGCGCTCGCCAGCGCTATGGCAACAGGAGTAGCCGCCCGCCTCGTCGGAGATGCAGCACTGCCGGATGGTCGGCGAGCGGTACCCGTCTTCCAGCTCGTGGCCGAGCGGTATCTCGATCCGTGCTACGCCCCCGAGGTGGTAGCGCAGGGTTGCGGGATAGCGGCCGCCACGATTCGGCGGCTCGCGGACGAGATGGGCCGCGCCGCCTTTGAGGAGGAAATCGAGATCGCCGTGCCGTGGACCGACTGGGCCGGGCGGCGCCATCAATCAATGCGAGGCCGGCCGGTCTCGTTGCATGCGATGCGCGGCATCTCGGCCCACTCGAACGGGTTCCAGACCTGCCGTGCGCTACATCTCTTGCAGCTGCTCCTCGGCACGATCGATGTGCCGGGCGGGTGGCGCTACAAGTCGCCGCACCCGAAGCCTGCCCCACCCGGACCAAAACCGGTCGGCCGGCCCGATCAAGTCGCCCCCGGCAAGTCGTTGCCGGGGGTGCCTGCTCGGCTATCCGCTCTCGCCCGAGGATCTGATCCTCGACGCGGACGGTCGGCCCTTCCGCATCGACAAGGCGTTCTCGTGGGACGCTCCAATTGCCGCGCACGGCATGATGCACATGGTCATCGTCAATGCCTGGAAGGGCGACCCGTACCCGATCGACACGCTGTTCACGTATATGTCCAACATGGCGTGGAACTCGGCGATGAACACGGCCGAGACGATGCGGATGCTGACCGACAAGGATCCTACGACCGGCGAGTACCGCATTCCGCGGATCATCTATTCGGACGCCTATTACTCCGAGATGGTCGCTTACGCCGATCTCGTGCTGCCCGATACGACCTATCTCGAACGCTGGGATTGCATCTCGTTGCTCGACCGCCCGATCGGCGGGGTCGAAGGTCCGGCCGATGCGATCCGGCAGCCGGTGATCGTCCCGGACCGCGATGTCCGGCCTTTTCAGGATGTGCTGATCGATATCGGTGCCCGGCTCGGCTTACCCGGTTTTGTCACGCCGGAGGGCGCTCCGCGCTATCCCGGAGGCTACCCCGACTACATCGTCAACCACGAGCGTCGGCCCGGCGTCGGCCCGCTCGGCGGCTGGCGCGGCGCCGAGGGCGAGAATTCCGGACGAGGCGCGCCGAACCCGCAGCAGCTCGCGCGCTACGTCGCGAATGGCTGCTTCTGGAAGCACGAGCTCCCCGAGGAGCAGCACTACTTCAAGCACGCCAACAAGGCCTATCTGGAAACCGCCGTCGCAATGGGGTTGATCGATAGTGCCGACCCAATCGTCTTGCAGCTCTATGTCGAGCCGCTGCAGCGCTTTCGGCTCGCCGCTCAGGGACATGGCAAAGTCCTGCCCCCCGAGACGCACCGCGAGCGGATCGCGACCTATTTTGATCCGCTACCGTTCTGGTACATGCCGTTCGAGGAAGCGCGGATCGATCGCGATGCCTACCGGCTGCACGCGCTGACCCAGCGACCGATGCAGATGTACCATTCCTGGCACTCGCAGAACGCGTGGCTCCGGCAAATCCTCGGCAATAACCGGCTGTTCATCAACCGGGCATTGGGACGTTCGCTCGGCCTCGGAGAGGAAGACTGGATCTGGCTGTCGAGCCATCACGGCCGCATCCGTGTCCCAACCAAGCTGATGGACGGGGTCAATCCCGATACTGTGTGGACATGGAACGCGATCGGCAAGCATGCCGGCGCCTGGAACCTCGATCCCGGCTCGCCGGAGTTCCGCAAAGGCTTCCTGCTCAACCACTTGATCGCCGAGCTGCTGCCTTCGGATGGGGGCTATCAACACGCCAATGCCGACCCGATCACCGGTCAGGCTGCGTGGTACGACCTCCGCGTGCGGATTGATCCGGTCGCCCCCGGCGAAGCCCAAACGACAGCGCCCTCGTTCGAGACGCTCGAGCACCCGGGGTCGCTGTCCCGCCCGCCTGGCATCCTGCGTTACTTCGCGGGCCGTGATCGCGAGGGGTTAGCGCCATGACGTCGCTGCCCGAAGCGCAACCGGGTCAGAAGAAGCTCGGCCTTGTCATCGATCTCGACATCTGTGTCGGCTGCCACGCCTGTGCGACAGCGTGCAAGGAGTGGAATGCCAGCGGCCATATGGGCCCGCTGCCCGATTTCAGCCCGTATGGCGATGGCGCCTGGGGGGTTTGGTTCAACCGCATCCACTCATTCGAGGAGGGTGAGGCGGAGGGCTCACGAACCATCCATTTTCCGAAATCCTGCCTGCATTGTGAGGAGCCGGCCTGCGTCACTGTATGCCCGACCGGCGCCTCTTATAAGCGCGCCGAAGATGGCATCGTGATGGTCAACGAGTTCGATCTGTATCGGCTGCAAGCTGTGCTCTTGGGCCTGCCCCTACGGGGCGCGCGAGTTCGACGCCGACGAGGGCGTCATGAAAAAATGCACGTTGTGCATCGACCGGATCTACAATGAGCACCTCGCCCCCGAAGATCGCCAACCGGCTTGCGTGATGGTCTGCCCAGTGAGCGCTCGTCATTTCGGTGATCTGGGGGATCGCGAATCCGACGTCTCGCAGATGGTCGCGCAGCGCGGCGGCGGCGATCTGATGCCCGAACTCGGCTACAAGCCGGTCAATAAATACTTGCCGCCGAGATCGTCGCGCATGGCCCCGCAGCCGCCCGCTGCTGGCGATGGCTTGCCGCTCGAGGATCGGGCTGCTCCGGCGGACCGCCTGTTGCGGTGGGTCGACCGGCTGCTGT
>CAVOTD010000108.1:105000-106807 GCA_963698995.1 uncultured Alphaproteobacteria bacterium
GTCTGCCGCGAGGCGGGCTGGAGGCATCGGAAGTGCGAATGCTGACATGAGTAGCGATCAACAGCGTGAGAAACGCTGTCGCCGAAAGTCCAAGGGTTCCTGCGCAAGGTTAATCCGCGCAGGGTTAGCCGGGCCCCTAAGGCGAGGGCGAGAGCCGTAGCCGATGGGAAGGGGGTTAATATTCCTCCGCCTGCCGGGTCGCGACGAAGGCCGAAAGTCGTCTCCTCTTAGTGGATTGAGGGGGCGGCCTGGGACTTCCGGGAAACAGCGCCGGCGACATAGACCGTACCCCAAACCGACACAGGTGGACTGGTAGAGCATACCGAGGCGCTTGAGAGAACGGTGTTGAAGGAACTCGGCAAATTGCCCCCGTAACTTCGGGAGAAGGGGGCCCCGTCTCTGGCGCAAGCAGGGGCGGGGGGCACAGAAGAGGGGGTGGCGACTGTTTACTAAAAACACAGGGCTCTGCGAAGTCGCAAGACGACGTATAGGGTCTGACGCCTGCCCGGTGCCGGAAGGTTAAGAGGAGGGGTTCACGCTCTGAATTGAAGCCCCGGTAAACGGCGGCCGTAACTATAACGGTCCTAAGGTAGCGAAATTCCTTGTCGGGTAAGTTCCGACCTGCACGAATGGCGTAACGACTTCCCCGCTGTCTCCAACACCGGCTCAGCGAAATTGAATTCTCCGTGAAGATGCGGAGTTCCCGCGGTCAGACGGAAAGACCCCGTGCACCTTTACTACAGCTTTGCAGTGGTGTTAGGGAATGTATGTGTAGGATAGGCGGGAGCCGATGAAGCCCTGGCGCCAGTTGGGGTGGAGGCACCCTTGAAATACCGCCCTTATGTTCTCTGGCATCTAACCGCGGCCCGTGAACCCGGGCCCGGGACCCTGCATGGCGGGTAGTTTGACTGGGGCGGTCGCCTCCCAAAGAGTAACGGAGGCGCGCGATGGTGGGCTCAGGCTGGTCGGAAATCAGCTGTGGAGTGCAATGGCACAAGCCCGCCTGACTGCGAGAGCGACGGCTCGAGCAGAGACGAAAGTCGGCCATAGTGATCCGGTGGTCCCGTGTGGAAGGGCCATCGCTCAACGGATAAAAGGTACGCCGGGGATAACAGGCTGATGACGCCCAAGAGTCCATATCGACGGCGTCGTTTGGCACCTCGATGTCGGCTCATCGCATCCTGGGGCTGGAGCAGGTCCCAAGGGTATGGCTGTTCGCCATTTAAAGCGGTACGTGAGCTGGGTTTAGAACGTCGTGAGACAGTTCGGTCCCTATCTGCCGTGGGTGTTCGAGACTTGCGAGGCGCTCTCCCCAGTACGAGAGGACCGGGAGGGACGCACCTCTGGTGGACCGGTTGTGGCGCCAGCCGCAGCGCCGGGTAGCTAAGTGCGGACGGGATAACCGCTGAACGCATCTAAGCGGGAAACCCTCCTCAAAACCAGGTCTCGCCGAGAGCCGTGGAAGACCACCACGTCGATAGGCCGGAAGTGAAAGCGGGGCAACCCGTTGAGCCGACCGGTACTAATCGCTCGACCGCGCTTGAAAACCAACGCAACGCCGCCCGCGCATAGCGGCAAGACCCATATCGGCGGCGGCCTGCACCAGACACTTCTCCCTCACATGACAAACCCCCGCCCCCTGCTCCCGCCCGGAGCTGGGGCGCGGCGGCCGGCGTTGCCGGCCTGGTGGCCATGGCGAGGGGCCAAACACCCGATCCCATCCCGAACTCGGCCGTGAAAACCCTCAGCGCCGATGGTACTGCACCTCAAGGTGCGGAAGAGTAGGTCGCCGCCAGGCCCGCAATTC
>CAVOTD010000109.1:0-7396 GCA_963698995.1 uncultured Alphaproteobacteria bacterium
CAGGGTGCGGTTCAGCGCCCACACCGCGAAATCCTCCATCTCCCTGCGTTCCGCGGCCGTTGCCTCGTCGACGACGGCCGGCAGCGACAGCATGCCAAAGCCCATGTGGCGCGCTTCGTCCTGCAGGATCCGCCGGCACACCTGCCGCAGGATGATGTCCTTCGACGATTTCGGCCAGAGCATCCGGAACAACGACACGGCGAAGGTTTCGGCGACCAGCTGCAGCCCGATCGTCTTCAGATACCACGCCGAGGTGCCGAGCAGCGTGTCGAAGATCTCCCTGACATTGCCGGCAAGCGGATAGGTCTCGCCATCGAGACGCAGCGCGACATAGCGCTGCAGCACCTCATTGTGACGCGCCTCGTCGACCACCTGGGTCGCCTGGAACAGCTTGGCGTCCTGCCCCTGCACATTCTCGACCAGCTGGCTGCACACCAGCATCGCGCCGTGCTCGCCGGCCATCAAGGTCGAGAGGCGCCAGCGGCTGACGCAACGGTTGAGCTCGACGCGCTGCGCCTCGGACAGCCGGTCCCAGAACCGCGTCCCGTGAATGTCGACCAGATCGTCGGCGATCAGCCCGCCATCGCTTTCGAGCGGCTGGTCCCAATCGATGTCGGTCGCGGCGTTCCACTGATCGATCTTGGCCTGCTCGTAGAGACGCCGCATATCGGGCTGTTCGCTGTCATAAACATGCCGGAAAGTCGCGGTATTGCGGATCTCGATTTGGTGCTCACGCTCCATGCCGCACTCTCCCATGGCAGACCAATGCAAGATAGAGGATCTGCCTGGAGTTGCAACTACCGACGGTATCTCATTGTTCCCTACTGTTTTCCTGGTTTCCGAACGGTTGCGTTCCCGGCCGGGAGGTTCACGGCCGCCGCGCCATCAGAGCCGCCAAGACACCGAGGCAAGACAACACGGCAAAACACTGCAATGACCGCACGTAATTGCCGGTCCAGTCATGCAGTGCCCCCGAAAGCAATGGGCCGGCCGCCTGGGCCAGCACTTGCGCGGACAGCGCGACACTGCGGATCGCGGCGAAATTGGTGCGGCCGAAATAATCGGCCCAGGCGATCGGCAGCAATGTCAGCACGCCGCCGATGCCAAAGCCGAACAAGCCCGCGGCAAGATATCCCGCGCTGGCAGCGGATATGCCGATCATCAACAATGTGCTGAGCGCCAGGATTGCGCCGATTAACGCCAGCGGATAGCGGATCGGCAAAGAGCGCGGCAGGAACCCGCAAGCGAGGCTGGCAACCGCCGACATCAGCGAAAAGGTGCTGACGATCAGCGCCGCTACGGTCGGTGCGATGCCGCGTTCGATCAGATGCGCCGCCTGGTGCAGGCTGACTCCGGCCTGCACCGGATAGATCAGCACGGTGTACAGCAGCAGGAACCAGAACGCGGCAGTGCGGACGGCTTCTCTGCGGGAGAAATTCGGCTCATCGTAATGCGGCCGACCATCGGCCGTGACGCTGGCGCGTTGACGATCCGGCAGCAGCCCCAGATCTTCCGGTCGCCGCACCATAAACAACCAGACCGGAAGAAAGCCGATCAGTAATGTCGTAACGCCGATCGCCAGCCAGCCAAACCGCCAGCCCTGGTGCCGCATCGCCAGCTGGGCGATCAGCGGCATCGCGACCAGACCCGCCATCTGCGCCAACGTCGCGACCGAGGTGGCGAACGCCCGGCGGGCGACAAACCAATTGTTCAGGGCGCCATAGATGCCGAGCTCGAACGGCCCTGCCCACATCAATCGGGCCACGCAGAAGAGGAGGTAAAAGACCAGCAGCGACTGTGTCAATGACAGCAGCATCATCGCCATGCCGGTCACCAGCACGGCAAGGCACAGGGCAACCCGCGAGCCGTGGCGGTCGAGCAGCGGACCGATCAGCGGTGACGATAATGCTGCCAGCACTCCGCCCAGCGACACGGCGCCCGACAGGGCGGTCCGCGACCAGCCGAACTCGCGGGTCAACGGCTCGACAAAAATCGACAAAGTAGCGACGGCCGGCCCCTGCCGCGCAAACCCGGCGCAACACAGGCAGGCGAGGATGATCCAGCCATAAAAGAACGGCAGTCGGCGGCTAAGCAGACGCGGTAATGTCGGCAGGGCAAAGATCATTACCTGTCATACCGGCGAAGGCCGGTGCCCATGGCCGAATAGATCCCGGCCTTCGCCGGGATGACCCAAGGCCTCACTCCTTTACCGCGGTAACTCCGTGTCGGGCATCGTCAGCTGGGCACCAATCCGCCATCGACGTTGTAAGCTTGTCCGGTAATGTTGCGGGCCGCGGGTGAGGCGAGGAACACCGCCATCGCGGCGATATCCTCCGGCTGGTTGGCGCGGCCGATTGGGATGCGCGCCTCGGCCTCGGCGTTGAGCTCCTCGACCGTGATGCCTCGCTCTGCCGCCCGCTCCACGGCGTTGCGGGCCCCGAGCTCGGTCCGCGTCACCCCCGGGCAGATCGCATTGACATTGATGTTGTGCCGGCCGAGCTGCTGCGCCGCCATCCACGTCAACGAGATCACGGCGCCCTTGCTAGCGGCATAAGCGGCATTGGAAGCGCCGGGATAGCCGCGTCCGGAGATCGAGGCGATGTTGATGATCCGGCCGCCGCCCTGTTTGATCATCTCGCGGGCGGCGCGCTGTAGGCAAAAGAACACGCCCTTGGCGTTGACCCGGTGGATGCGGTCCCAGTCGGCCTCGGTCAGATCCATGATCTGGGCATAGCGCGTGACCCCGGCATTGTTGACGATGACATCGAGCCGGCCGAGCTCGGCGACAGTGCGCACGATCATCGCCTCGATGCTCGCAACGTCCCCGCAATCCGCCTCGATCGCGATCGCCCGCCGGCGGTTGCCGGCCGCCTGGTCCGCCGTCCGCTGCGCCGCGGCGAGGTCGATGTCGGCGGCCGAGACATTGGCCCCGGCTTCGGCCATGCCGAGCGCCGTCGCGCGTCCAATCCCGGCCCCCGCACCAGTCACCAGCACGACCTGATCCTGCAAAATCGACATATGTCCCTCTCGCGTTTCCGCAAACTGGCAGCAACCACCACACGCCTCCAGATGGCGTCGCGCCCAACTTAACTTAACCTCGTGCCAGGCGGTACGGCCTCGGGATACACCTCCGCCGCGCGCGCTACTCTCACCTGGGGCGCTGCGGCATGTGCTGGCGTAGGATTTCGTTGATGCGCGTCTGCCAGCCCTTGCCTTCC
Organism: uncultured Alphaproteobacteria bacterium; assembly: GCA_963698995.1. Taxonomy (GTDB): domain Bacteria; phylum Pseudomonadota; class Alphaproteobacteria; order ATCC43930; family CGMCC-115725; genus AP-15. The sequence goes on from CAVOTD010000109.1 coordinate 3,219, forward strand.
TGCCGGTAGGCTTCTAGCACGTCCGCGTCGATGCGCAGCGTCTGGTTGACCTTGCGGTCGTCCTTGGGCGGGCGTCCCCGGCCACGCCGCAATTCCGCGCTCGCATGTTCGCCGAAGACTTCGGCCGCCACGTCGAGCGCCGGGCGAGCTTTCTTCATATCCGCCCGCGTCCATTCCGGGTTGGCTTCGTCGGGCCGCGACGCCGGGTCATCCTTTCTGTCTCTCATACCTTCTCACCTCTTTCTCGTTTGCCTTGCGGAAGCTAATGACGTGCGTGGTGTTACCCCGCATCGTGATGACGGCGGCATGCAGGCGTTCGCCCAGGAACGCCAGCACACGCAGCCGCCGCTCGCCGTAGTCCTTGCGCGTATCCTCTACCGCCACCGCGTTTTCCCAATCGAGTTGCGCCACCAGTTCGAACGGCAGGCCGCGCTCGGCAATGTTCCGGGCGTTCTTCGACGGGTCGAACGTGATACGCATATGATTTACCGCTACAGCAAAAAACAGGGGTCATCAAGAATATTTGCTGTAGCATAAAACGTGTCCGCAGATTGGCTGTCATCCAATGGGATTGCGCGCGCGGATAGCGGCTTTTCCCGTACCTCGCGTTCGGGCTTCCCAGGGAGCACAGGATATGATTTGCGCATAACGCGTGACGTCGGCGTTGTTGACGATGACGTCGAGCCGGCCGAGCTCGGCGACGGTACGCGCGACCATCGCCTCGATGCTCGCGACGCCGCCGCAATCGGCCTCGATCGCAATTGCCCGCCGCGCGTTGCCGGCCGCCTGCTCCGCCGTGCGCTGCGCGGCGGCAAGGTCGATATCCGCCGCCGCCATTACGGCGCCGGCTTCAGCCATCGCCAGCGCCGTGGAGCGGCCGATCCCGGCACCGGCGCCGGTCACCAGCGCCACCTTATCCTGCAAAATCGACATATGTCCCTCTCGCGTTTCTTCAAACCGGCCGCAACCCACACGCCGGCAGATCGCGTCGCGGCCCAACTTAACTTAACCTTGTGTCGGGCGGTACCGCTTGGACGGCAGATCTTGTTCAACGAGGGGTAGAAATGCGGAAACGACGATGCCGGACGGCGGCTCCGGAAGAGAACGACACCGCCCCGAGTACCACCTCTCCTCGGTTGACGACTTGCGCTGCAGAAGCGGAGATCTCTCGCGCCGACCATTCCGCTTGTGAACGATCGGCTTTTTGAGGAGTTCGGTCCCCTGCTTGAGCGCCTCCCCTGCCGCTCCAAGCGAGCGTCGGGTCTCTCACGGCTGGCTCGCGCCAACCTTGCTGACCACGGGGATATTTCCGAATAATCGCGGTGATCCAGGTTAGGCTATGAACGCTCAATAATCTTGCAAGCTGAGTTGAGGACTTCACGAACTCTTAAAATCACTTTGCAGAATGCACAATATGCGACTGCGGACGGATTCCGCCCGGCGCGGGAAACCACAATATGTTGAAAAACAGCCAGAGAGGTCGAAAGCGCACGAGAAGGACGAAATGCCAAATGCTGGACCACCGAAAAATTTTCCTATAATACTACTTAACCAAACGTCGCATGAGGGACGTTCTGTTATGAATCATGTAATTAAAGCGATACTAATCGCCGGTTTGCTACTTTCGCCAATAAGCGCACGTGCCAACTGCATAGGTTACTCTGGCCCTGGTGGGCCTTGCTACACTGGCCCTGGTGGCGGTCTTTACACGGGACCTGGCGGCGGCGCTTATACCGGACCTGGTGGCGGAGCTTATACGGGACCTGGCGGCGGCGCTTATACCGGACCTGGTGGCGGAGCTTATACGGGACCTGGCGGCGGCGCTTATACCGGACCTGGCGGCGGCGCTTATACCGGACCTGGCGGCGGAGCTTATACGGGACCTGGCGGCGGAGCCTACACCGGACCTGGTGGAGGCTGTTATACCGGGCCTGGCGGCGGAGGTAATGACGCGTGGAACCGTCCCTCTCCCTACTGTCGCTGGCGTATCCGCCCTCTCCGATCACGCAATGATACCGCGTTCTTTTGGATTGCCGCCAATGAGCATTAGCCTGACGATGACCAACCCCTGATTAATCATGGCGAAATCGACGAAAGATAAATGGGTTGGGCATGGACTTCCGACTGACGAAAAAATACTTGCGGCAATAGGAAAAATCGCGCTGCGCCACGGGCAACTTGATAACGCCCTCAGGATGACAATCAAAGACCTTACCGGCGTAGATCAGACAGAAGCCTTGGACGCAACCGCGAGAGATGGATCACGAGAGCTTAGAGAACGTATCCGCAAACTCGCGCGGCAACGCCTTGGGGATGGCGCGGCTCTTGTGCGTTTACAGGCTCTCTTGACGAGAGCGGGGCGAGCAACTGAAAAGCGTAACGAGCTAATGCACGCAGTTTGGGGCACAGAACTGGATGGCGGCCCGATGATGCGTGGCGATGATCACGAATTCCGACCGGCACCTAGCATCACAGAATTAGAAGAGTTGCAGTACGAGATCACTAGGATACTCGATGCCCTAGTCCAAGCCCGGCTTGACGGTTTTCTTTCGGAGGCACTTAAGAAAGCAGCGCGTAATTCCCACGCTCCGAGAAAGCGTTAAATAAAGCCGCCGCGCTGAGTTTTCCAGATGACAGATTTCGCGACTGTGAAAGCCGCCTAGTTTAAGGAGTGACCGGCTGAACATTCACGATGATGCCATCTGCGTATGAGGAATAATCGTCCGAAATTCGCTTGACCATCATGGTTACAGGCCCCGGCGCAACGAACACCTCGAAGGGTTTGCCATCACCAAAGTTGGGCGGTGTTTTAACCGCGCCCGTTTTGTATAAGCAATGTCCTGCGGAGAGGTGCCCTGCACTAGAAACACACCGGCTGGCACGGACATCTCAAAAGAGAGATCAATTTCACCCGTAGCGTTATCTACCACAACGCGCCCACGATATCTTCCCCGCCATATCGACGCCAACAAGCGTGGAGCCGGTCACTCGAAATATACCCATGCCGACCCCGACAAAGCCGGAATATACGAAGCCGTAAGTGCCATCCATTTTTCGCTCACTTAAAAAAAGACCGGTATCAACTTCAACTTAGCACTGCTGCCGCCGCTTTTACATAAGACAGGTTATCCGACTTTTTGATGTAGGCGCCCGATGAAAATGTCACCCCTCTGCCAATTTCAGACGACACTTTCCAGGGATTTCCGGGGGTATTTGGGGCGACGGCTCGGTTGACGAGCGGTGGCAGCATCGCGTCCCTAACAGAACCAGGAGGAGGCTGAGCCAGCCAAAGACTATTTGTCGGAGGCGCGGTATCTGTCGCTACGCGAGCCGCGCCGCTCAAGGGCAGCGGGACAGGTCCGCCGGGTTTGATGGTCGTCCACTGGTTGCGAATTAGGCATCTAAAAATTGCCTAATTAGCATGGCACACTCCAGGCGATCGCGGCGCTTGTGCAGCCGCTGCCAACGCAGGGAAGTGCATATGGTGGATGAGACGGAGAAACCGTCGGGGCGGGTGCGTGGGCGGCCGTTTCCGAAGGGGCAGTCGGGAAACCCTGCCGGCCGCCGGTTCGGCTCTCGCAACAAGGCGACGATGGCCGCCCAAAAGCTGCTTGCGAGCGAAGCCGAGACGCTGACCCGCAAGGCCGTCGAGGCGGCTCTCGCCGGCGACCCGATGGCGATGCGGCTGTGCCTCGAGCGGATCTTGCCCCGCGACCGCGCGGTCGAGTTCGCGCTGCCGCCGATCAGGAGCGCCGCCGATATCGCGCAAGCGATGGGGGCGGTCACCGCGGCGCTCGCCGGCGGCCTCATCTCGCCGGGGGAGGCGCAAGCCATCGCCAGGGTGTTCACGACCTTTGTGCATACCATCGAGACCAGCGACTTCGACCGGCGCCTGCAGACGCTCGAAGCCAGCGACAGCGAACACCGGTCAAATCCGCCCTCGGCGTGGCCGCATTCGAGGTTCACAACCTGAAGAGGAGATCCCGCTGCAGACCCGCTGCAGGTGCAGCGGGCTGTCACATAGTGAACAACCACCAGTAGCAGAAAAATCCTCGCGCGCACCGGCCATTGCCCGGCATGATCTCGGGCGGAGCCAAGCTTATAATCACCAAGGGATCCCACCACCGAAAGGACTGCCCGTGCTCGCCAACATTCCCGCCACCCAGACCGTTGTCGAG
>CAVOTD010000110.1:0-46481 GCA_963698995.1 uncultured Alphaproteobacteria bacterium
GGCGATCGGTTACCAAGGCCGATGCCTAACCCGAAAATCGCCCTAATCGCATGATAGGGTGTTGCCTTCGCATGGACCGCCGACGGCTGCTTCCCGCGGCAGGACGTTGAACGATTATTGAATTTGCTGCCATCGATTGTGGTTCCTGCTTTTTTACGCCGCCGCCCTCGGCAGAGGGCCGGGGTTTTCGCGTCGGACATTGGGCACTCCGCCTGCTGTTTTTGCTGCATTTATCAGCGAGATCAGCGGCGCTGCCGGCCGGTGCTTCCGTGGGTCGAGGTCGCGCCGCCTTTCGGCCGGCGGCATTGACCAGCCACGTCCACCATAACCACCGACCGGGTCGATCATTTCGGTGTCGCGACCCCTACCGTTGACGAGTTTCAGCACCTATTCATCATGGCGGACGACAACCGGATAGAACCGAGGTGCATATTGGACAAGCCTAGCAAACCAGCCCATCGCCAAGCCAAGGCCTATGCGGACACCCGCTTCCTGCAGAGCAAGGACGCACGCGCTCTGCGCATCCTCGCGGAGTACTTGGAGCCGCTCTATCGCTTCCAGCGCCATAACGTCCAGGACACCATCGTCTTCATGGGGTCGGCTCGGCTGCGCTCGGAGGAGGCGGCGAGGGCGGCGCTGGCCGAGGCGGAGCGGGCGGGACAGGGCGTCGAAGCGGCGCAAATGGCGCTCCGGCTCTCGATCTATTACGAGGCGGCGCGAGAGCTTGCCCAGCGTTTGACGGCCTGGTCGAAGAAGCTCGACCGCGAGGAGCGCCGGTTCGTTGGCTGCACCGGCGGCGGACCCGGTGTGATGGAGGCGGCCAATCGCGGCGCCTTCGAGGCCGGCGGCCACTCGATCGGGTGTAACATCGACGCTGCCGTTCGAGCAGGCCGGCAATCCCTTCACGAACCTGGCCGTCAACTTCCGCTACTTCTTCGTGCGGAAGAGATGTTCGTAATACTCCAACGGATTCGTCATCTTCCCCGGCGGCTTCGGCACGCTCGACGAGCTGTTCGAGGCCTTGACCCTGGTCGCAGACCGACAAGCTCGAAAAGAAGATGACTGTGATTCTCTACGGCACCACGTTCTGGAAGGAGATTATCAACTTCGACGCGCTGGTGGAATACGGCACGATCAGCCCGGGCGACCTCGGCCTTTTCCGTCGCACCGATTCGTTGGACGAAGCCTATGACATCATCACTAAGGGCCTCACCGAAAACGCCCTCGGCAGCCCTGGACCGGTGCTCTAGCGCTGCGAGGAAACCAAACCTCCGGCTCCGTTGACCAGTAACCCGTCACCGTAATGCGGCGCCGCGGCTCCGCCCCTCACTTTACTGCTGCGCAGGCCCAGGCTGAGGACCCATGCGCCGGCGATTATGCTCGATCGCGAAGATGTGGCTGTAGAGGGTCGCGGTCCATTGCTTACCCTCCATGGTCATCTCGAGATAACGCAGAGCGTCGCCGAGATAGCGCTCGACCTTGCTCCAATAAAATTGCGGATAGCGGTCGACCATATCGGCAGGACTGGTATAGCCGAGCCTCTCGTGAACGCCGGTCTCGACGAATTCGTGGTAGAGCGCGTTCAATTTGCGCGGGTAGAGCGGATCGCCCAATTGGCCGATCAGATCGCCGGCCCTGACCAAGCCCGCTTCCGTGTCGGCAGCGGCGTGGTCTTCGTCGTCCGGCACCGGGAAGCGCGTGAGCTCGATGGCTCTGGCGATGCGCTCCTCGTCTATGAAAGGAACGGGCGCGAAGCGCTCGCGGACCATAATCTTCCCCCGGTCCACATGATAGGGCATCAGGAAGGCGTCGGAGGCGCCGCGCGGCGGCGTCACTGTATTGCCGGCGGCATCGATCACGAAATGCTCAGCCGTGTCGCCGGCGCAGATGCCGCGCACATATCCGATGTCGTGGTGCAGCGCGGCCCAAATGGTATGGCCCCAATCGCTGGGCGTGATGGTCCGCTCGAGGCGACGGCCGCGCAAGATGTCCTGGACGCAAAGGGTGACCAGGGCCGTATGTTCGCAATCGTGATAAAGCGCATCGCTGCTGGCGATGCGTTCGGTGACGAGCCGGGCGGCTTCGTCGAGGCCGTCGGCAATGTGCGGCTCTCGGTTGCCATAGATCCCGCGGTAGGTCTCCGCCAAGTTCCGACCCAACGCATCAGCCAGAAGGCTCGTCGGGTTCAGCATGATCGCCTCCTTGATGGGCCGATGGGATCGACCCACTATGCCACGTTTAAGGAGATCGTCAGGGTTCTTCCTCGACAGCCGCCGCACCTGACTGAGCGCGGCATGGGGATGTGCCATACGTTCTGCCGCTCCGGTTCTACTATGAGCGCGGCTTAAAATCCGTACGCCTCAACTCTCCGAATTCAAGAGGTTGGGGTGGCCGCCCTTCCTGGACACGTATCGAACCATGTCCCGCGCTCCGGATCCAGAATTCCGGCGGGTTCTCGAGCAAGTTCATCATTTGCCAATCGCGGCATAGAGCCAATGGGAAGACGCCCCTCCTGAAATAACCTGCGCCCCATGTGTCTCTGGTCTGGTGACGCGATCAGCCGAGATTGGTATCTTAATGCGCCATGATCAGGCTCGTGTTTTGGGTCGACGGCTGCCTACACGGCGTAGCCGACGATCCTGATGCCCTTGCCGCTTGCGCATCGAACGGACGTCCGATTCGGTGAGCCAATAATATAGAGGGTCAGAACAAAAATAATCCCCTGATCGCTTCAGTTCGTTGCGGGGCAACATTTGTGGCAACACCGTGCGCGGTTTGCCGATGGCATAATGAGCGCGGCAGTTCGGTTTAATCATGGAATCATGCGCGTGTGTCTCGAAGGCGAGCAGCTGACTCTTAATCAGCGGGTCCAAGGTTCGAGTCCTTGTGCACCGACCATAAAATCAATCAGTTAACAGAAGCAATCCCAAATATCCCGGGTTAATGATGAGTTTGGCATCGAATGGCTGTTCTTTTTGCAGCGCCGACAAAAGGAAGACGCATTGCCTCTAATGAAGCGGCGAGCAGAGAGGCGATCCGCGCGGCGGCCCGGCAGCTGAATATCCCGGCAGACGCAATTATCGAGGTCGTCGAGCGACGGCGAGAGTTCCGTGCCTAAGGATCGCCCACGATCACCTTTGCCAGCATTCTTGCACGGCGCCTCGCCGATGTTCAGTTGTTGTAGTAACCTCCTAATCGCCTATACATTCCGGCTATGGGATCGCCATACTTCGCGGCACGCTTCATGTCGACCATCGACAGCACCGCGGCAGTTTCCGCACCAACCTCCAGCAATTGCGTTACCGCAAGACTGGCAATCTTTGCAGGCGTATGCCCCCACCGAACGACAAAAATCGTCTTGTGAGCCATTTGTGACAGCACCAGTGTCTCTGGCACTGCCAAGACCGGAGCTGAATCGAGGATTATGAAGGCGTATCGCTCTTCCAGTCGATCAATCAGGGGGCGCAGGCGATCGGGGATAATGCGCCACGCTTCTCGCGATCGGGCTTTGCCGACGGGAACGTAATCCACCCCCGAACTGCGGTGCTTGTGGATGATCTGATCGAATTCGATGCCGTCAGCGAAGTAATCGGACAGACCCGGCCCGCACGCGCCGTTGAACATCCGATGCACGATCGGTCGGTGGAAGTCGCAATCGACCAGCACCACGCGAAACCCGTCCTTGGCCAAAGACGTCGCCAGACTGACCGCGATCCAGGTTTTGCCCTCCTGCGGGAGCGCAGCGGTCACCATAACCACCCGAGAGTCACTGCGACGATCGAAACTTAGTAATTTAAACTCGACGCTGCGCACCGATTGCCTGAAAATTGCGCTTCGCGGTTTCGGCAATGAGGAGGCCCAGATCGCTGTTGGCAGCGCGGTAGACCGGAGCCGGGTGAGACGAGCCGGCCTAAACTTCGGCACCAGGCCCAGACACTTCACTCCAAGAGCGTCTTCGACCTCCTCCCTGCTCCGCATGCACCCAAGAAGTATGTCTAAGACGGCTGCCAGGACTATGCCCGCGGCGCCGCCGATTATGACTCCGGCGATTACGATTAACCTTTTGTTGGGAAAAGAAGGTTTAAGCGGCGGATCCGCAGGTGACAGGATACTCGCGCCCGGGTCGTCATGGCCAATGCTGCTGTGAACCTCGTCGTCGCGCGCCAAGTACCGCTCGTAGGTCTTCCGATCTGCCTCAGCCTCGGCGATCAACGTCTGGAGCGCGCTGTCGCCTCCATTAACCTGAGCGAAATCGTGAGTATATTCCGCCACCTTTCGGCTAAGCGCTGTTTCCGTCGCTTGAGCAGCCGCCAGTTCCGCCTTCAGGCGACCAGCGGTCTCACGTCTGATCTCGCTGCTGAGGTCCTTGAGTTGCGCCTCCAACCGCAACGTCTTGGGGTTGTTCGGACCAAGCGGGCCTCTAATTGCGGCCAGCTCCCCCTGAAGCCCTACCTCCTGCTCGCGCAGGCGCACTAGGGCCGGAGATTCAGAGGCCGAGGCGGGGGATGACACACCTGCCGTAGGCGCAAGCTGACTGGGTGACAAAGTAAGAGCCTGCATCTGACTCAGCCGGGCAGTCACCTCCGCAACACGAGCCCGAGCCAAAGCCAGCTGAGCCTTGGTTTCGGTCAAGTCCTGTCCCACTATCAACGTATTCTTTTCGCCCAGTAGCCCCGATTTCTGACGATAATCCGCGAGCGCGAGTTCCGACCTGCTCATCTTGTCATGCAACGTGAGCAGGACGCTGTCGAGCCGCTGCTTCTCGCGCGCGAGCGCCTGCTCGCCTCCGTTACTCCTTCGTTCGAGATAAACTTGGATAAGGGTATTGGGAACCAGGGCGGCGGTCTTTGGGCTAGATGAGCTGAAAGAAACCTCAATGACGTTTGAGCGTTCCTGCGCCGCAACCCGCAGCCGTTGCAAGAACGCATTCACCACTGCTGTGCTCGGTTTGCTCGCTGTGGCGGGCTTGTCTCCTTCAAATTTAGCATCAATCGCGTCGTCTGCCGTGATTGGAGTAGACGCGCCAAAAAGGAACCCGCCCAAGTCCTGGGACCAGTTCCGTAATTTGTCGAACAGAGGCAAAACCGGACCGAACAGCGGCAGAAAACGGTTGGGTTTGCGCAAGAGCGGATCAAACTCGGTGTATTTGTCGAGATGCAAGCGTTCAATTGTTTCGCTAGCTAACGAACGGGACTGCAGGACAAAGGCCTCGGTCGTAAGCGCCTCGGGACTGCCTTGAGGTCCCCACTTGTACAATCGCATTTGAAGTAACGGCAATTGCCTGCTGCGCATTAACCATAACGAAAGCCGTGCCTACATAGCTCGGTGTGCTCAGCTTTGCTATGACATAGGCTAAGCCACCACCAATTATTATTGCGGTGAAAATGAGCCGTTTCCGAGCCCAAAGCTTCGTCAATACTGCAAACAGATCCCCCGTATCTGACCCGCCTCGTTTGCGATCCCGACTTCCCCGAAATGCTGTCTGGCCAATCCGATACTCGTTCTCGCTGGGCAGTGGTCGGTCGAAGATCTCCATCCTAGCAATTCCTTGGTCTTTGCGCTTTTGTCGATCAGCCGCATTTACACATGCAAACTACTATCGACAGGTGCCAAATCTCAAGCCGCTCAACGACGAGACACAGCCGAAGTTGCGCGGCGCGCACAGTAGATACCATACAACCAGAAGCTCCGCCATCGGCATGCGGCTGCCGAATGCGTAATAGCCGCGCGGTAGCTGGCGCTGATGGAGTTCCCAGATCGGTCCCCGCCAGGGCGAGGCCGTTCCCCCCATTAAGGATGGCCCAATGGTTAACGATGACCAACGGCTAGGTGGTCCCTTAGTCCCGCACGGGGCATCCCCTTCCGGCGATGACGAGATCAGCTCTGCGCAAACGATTTTTTCCCAGATCGCAACACCAGGCCACGGAATTGCGCGGCGCTTCATTCGGGCGGGGCGGCTACCAATAGCCGCCCTGCTCGACCTTTCTGAACTTCGGCGGCCGCTCGTTGTCGGCGGGTCGCGTCCAATACTCATTGAATTGCGACTGCAGCACGCGATGTTCGCGGGTTTCTTCCCAGCGGCGGCCGAGAATACCGAACAGGATTTGCGTCGGCCCGCCGGTATGGATGCCGATCCGGCCCAGCGATTTGACGAAGGCGGCGATTGGCAACGACATGGCCCCCGCTCCGATCATTGCAACGTCGAAACGGAGCCGCTCGATCTGCTCAAAAAGGCGATCCCGAAGCTGAAGCCAGGTGTCGAATGCATGCTCCACCCCTTGGAGCGCTGGGCTCAGTGGCATTTGGAGGGTGACTAGCGAAAAGTCAGGTAACACCTGACGCTCCCCCCAGATCTTGTCCCGATGCCGCATCTGCTGTTCGATCGTCGCCACGAAAGGGTGTATAACAACCACGGTCTTGCCCGCGAGAGCGCTCGACCAGGGGTCGTCGAAATGGTAGGGCTCGAGCGAAAGCCGCTCGATCAGCGTCGCCTTGCCGGCATGGCGGGCGACCACAGTGGATTCCCCGGCATTCCCCCAGACCGCAAGGAGATCGACGGCGTCGACCGCATCGAGATAGGCAGCGCAGAATTGATCGAGGAAGGCGTCCGTCGGCGGGAACACCCCGGCCAGCGTGTAGAGCTGATCGCGCAGGATCGGCGGGTAGTGGGTCGGACTGCGCTCGCGGCGCAGATAGCAGTCGAGGCCCTGGGCCTCGACTGAGCCGATCTTGCCGATCACGCAGGGCTCTCCCAGAAGAATGGTGCGTTTAATGCGGTCGTTGCCCTCTGCTGCGGATCGGATGAGGCGGCCCTTGTACTGGTGGTGGGTGCGCCACTGCTTTAGCTTGTCTTGTGCAAGAATGTAAGGCGGATGAAGGACGTTCCATGCCGTCGGGTGGTTCTGCACAAAGCGAGAAATCGTGCGATAGATGTCCATGGTTGGTTCCCCGTATGCGCGGCCGCGCGACCACTGCCCAAGGCGGCCCGGTTGACCATAAGGGCCTGTAGAAAATCTTCGGAAGTGCGAGATGCTGGCGGACCAGACTGCTCTTTCGACTTGGCGGCCTCAGCCTCAATCGAATGAAGACAAAGAATGCCTGATCCTGGGCTCGTAATAATCGGCAAAATACCCCAACCCCATCAAGTCCCCTGCCTAAGCGTCTGTCTAATATCGGTCGGTCCACGGGCCATGGCGATCGGGTAGCCCCACAACATCCCACGTTAACCTATGCCTAACCGATTGCTTGTTATTTACGTTATGACGGCAACCGCGAATCTTCAATACAAAATTGCGCCTCCGACTACAAGCGGGGCCAACCACCTGGCACGCCAATGACGTTCATGTTGTGTGGTTCGTTCGAGAGGTGGTAAACTACAGATTCCGGGATTGTCCTTGCATATCGAGGCCATCTTGATTGAGAAGTCGAGGAAGGCGCTCTAGGGCACGTCTGAGCAGCCGATTGTGTTGCCGCGAGAGGAGGCGGCGTCGAACGAACCGAGCCGGAACCGGACGTAGCTATGAGCATCGAAGGACGTGCACGTCACAGGACGCCGCGGGGAAGACGCAAGATTGTAGGTGTCTGAGGTCCATCGAGGTTCAGTTGGAGAATACGCCCATTGATTTGGTGCGCCGTCTGACTGCGCGAAAGCGTTGCTCGATGGCGTTAGTTGTGCGCGAAGGCTTTGCGCTGGGCCAGGATTTGTAGCACCAGCAGGTGAGGGGGTAGTCGAGATCGTCGCGCAGGCAAGCAACTGCCCGGGGATAATCAGCCGCCGACCGGTCGGCGAAGCTTGCCCGGGGGTGTTTACAATCAGCGCCGCTCATGCGATAAAAAATGTTATAAGAGTAAATTCAGTGATTGACCGAAAAGGAAATTTCACAATAGCGTGCGGCCGCATGCGAATGTCGCGAAGCTGTCTCATCCCATCCCAAGGTTACTCTCTCGGCCTCGTGAGCGCAGGCTCGACCGAGCGGGCGGCTGCCACGAGTATTCCATGGTCGACCCGAGTATGCTTGGCGCTGATCGCCTGAAGGACAGTTCTTCGGGGACGGAGACAACGGACAAAGCGCTCGTGCCGCGGAGCATGAACATCGACGTGAGCATCATCATTCCGACGCTTCGTCGCGAACAGTGGCTCATCAACCTTATTCCTCGGTGTTTCGGACAACTGGGCTGTGCCGATGGCCAAATCGAGGTCATCGTTGTCGACAATTGTCCGCTTCAGTCGGCAAAGCCGGTCGTGGACCGGTTGAGCGAAACGTTCGGTCCGTCACTGCACTACATCTCAGAGAGACGGCCAGGAGTATCGCATGTGAGAAACGTCGGCGTGCGCGCCGCGCGCGGCCGAATTATTGGGTTCATCGACGACGATGAACTTCCCGCAGAAACGTGGCTCGCATCGATGCTGCCATGCCTTGAGCGTTATGGTGCCGACATCGTTCTCGGACCGGTCTACCCGATTTTCGATTCCCCGGAGGCGAACAACGACGCGTTTATTTGCAAGACGTTCACCCAATCGTCAGACCGCCCGACCGGCACGGTCATAAGGCCCATCTCCCTCCTAAACGTGCTCCTCCGTCGCCCGTACTGCTATCGGACGATGGCGACAAATAACGCTCTCCTCGACAGGTCTCGCTGCATCGCCTCGCAAGAGCCCTTTGCGCCTGCTCTCAGTCGCTTGGGCGGCGAAGACGTGCTATTTTTCCATAACCTTTATCTTTCAGGAAAGAGAATCGTGTGGTGCCGGGAAGCCGTTGTCCGCGAGCGGATTCCGCCTGAACGCCTCAGGCTCGGCTACATTCTCAGGAAACGGTACCGCAACGGCCAAATCACGGCCCTGACCTGTACGATGACCACACCCCGTCGATATCCCAGGCTTGTAGTGTCGACGCTGGTGGGTCTTACTCAGGTAATTGTTGGTGGCGCGGCCGCCGCCTTATTCGCCCCGTTTAGCAACAAAAGAGCAAGAGCCTCGCTCGGTACCTTCGCTGGTGGTGCCGGAAAACTTCTCTGGATGAAGCCGTTCCTGCGTTGGAGCTATGGTCTGAGCGATGTGGCCGCCGACGACGTTCAGCCGCAGGCTGTCGACGGTTCATTATGACGACATCATTTCACCTCACTCGAGCGGATAACGCCCAGCGGACGAGGCGGCACCTTTGTCTACCGCAAACCTTCATCGCTGGGCCGCCGCCCACCGCGAAGCCCGGCTGATCACAGAGAGAATATGATCAGGTCGGTGGCCAGTTTGCTCTCATTACTACTGGTGCTCTTATTGTTTATTCCAACGTCTGGAAGCGCCGCGGACGGCAATGCATTCGTGCGCTCGATGCTTATCGCTCTTCTCTGCATTTCTGCGTTGGGGATAATTCAACGCGTTGGCCCCGCCTTGAAAATTTTTTGCCGTACTTGGCCAGTATGGGTGCTTCTCCTTTGGTTCCTTATAACTTCTCAGTGGGCATCTTACCCGGATATAAGTATCAGGCGGAGCATCGCCTACATCACGATCTATCTCATCGCCCTGTCACTAGCAGTCTCGTTTGAGCACCCTACGGATTTTCAGCGCCCGTTGTATCTAGGGCTGGCACTTATCTTCTTGATCAATATTGTCGCTGCAGAAATTATAGCCCCTACCGATGCAAAACTCGGGATTAATGGCATTTATTCACAAAAAAATAGCGCCGGCGGGATCGCGCTTTATGTTCTTTTGGTCATGACATTCTCTGTCGCTCTTCGACAATCACTACTTACAAAACTGATTACCATAGGTTTGATAATTCTTGGTTGGGTATTTTTGCTATCAACACAAGCCAAAACCTCGACTGACATCGCTGTGTTGTTTACGTTTGCCGTACCGACTGTCGCCTATATTAAATCACAACCTACCTTTTTTCGATTATTCGCGAGCATGACTTTTATGTCATTACTTGCAGGTATCGTTATATTTCTGCAAATGTTTAACGTAACTTTAGATGATTTGGGAAAGATGATTTTTACCGACCTCACATTTACTAATCGAACGTTAATCTGGGATGCGTTAATTCCGGAAATCTCGCGTCATCCATGGACGGGAGCGGGCTTCGGCTCGTTTTGGGCGACGGGACATCTCTTGAATCCGATCATCAACGCGCGACCTGACGAGTTTTTTATGGACGCGAAGGTGATCAATGAGGCGCACAACGGCTATATCGATATCACATTACAGGCTGGCTTCATCGGGCTGGCGCTGGCTCTACTGATCATCGTACGTTCAGTTTGGCAGCTGTGCCGCGCCATCAGTACACCACGCGCCGACCGGGACGGGCGCATCTCCTGTATAATACTGCTCACCCTCGCCCTCGGAATCTGTATCGCTAACCTGACCGAGAGTCAAGTCTTTCAATACTCTAACCCGGTCGGGTACCTGTTCGTATTGATCGTCGTACAAGCGGAGCGATGGAGACTTGGATACGAACCGCAATGGGAAATACATTAGCGGCATATTGGTTGAGTTTGGTCATCTCCGGAAACGTTTCGCTCTGGCGATCACTGGGTCACCTCCCACCAAGAGCTGCGATGAAAGAGCCATGGTATTTTGCCAAATCCGCGGATCGCGAAAAGTCGTGCGTATTGCGCGGCCTCTGATTGTACCGGCAGGAGCATGATGTAATACGCAATGTACCAAAGGCCCTGCGCCGCGCCGATCCCTGTAAGGATGAGGGCTGTCAGCAAACGCCAGCGGCTGTTCTGGACCACCGCTCGCGCGTAATTTTGTGAGCCACGAAATGTACGATGGTTTACAGACTTTAGCGTAGCTCGGCCCGGGGAAACAATTTCATAGGCCAAGCTCTCCGCGGACCACACTACTTTCATCTTGCGCTGCCCAAGTCTAAGGAAGAATTCCGTGTCTTCCCCACCGGCGCCGAAGGCTGGATTGAAGGGTTGAGAGCAGGTGATGCAGGTGGAGCGCCGGAAAACCGAGTTTCCCGTTCCGACGCCGGAGATGTAGCCGCTGCGCCTACTTTTGATACGGCCCCCTTCCGGCAGCCCCAGATCGCGGCAATAGAAAGTTAGGATGCGCGCATCTGGAGCTTGATCCGCGTGCTCAAGGATCGGTTCAATCGCCCCAACCAATGCATCGGCGTTCTCTGCGATCATGGTGTGCATGACACGACAAAGCCACCCCGGCGACAGCCGCATGTCATCGTCGACAAATGCGATTAATGGTGCCTGCGATGCAGCGATCCCGGTGTTACGCGCGTACGCGATATTGGTTCTGGGCTCATGCACATACCGGATGCCCGTAGGAGCTTCAGTTGCGAGCATTTTAACCAGATCTGCGGCTCCCGCTTCGGGACTATTGTCCACAACGATGATCTCAAGCACGTACCGGTCTTGCGACAGGAGTGCAAGACAGCTAAGCAGCGCCTCCCTCAGCTGCTGCGGACGACGAAGGGTACAGATCACGATACTGATGTCGGGCACGGTCATCCCTTATCGCTGCCGGTTACAAGCTTCGGCGTGCCGCAATCAAACAGCAGTCATTTCCAAAGAACCTCCGGACGCCGACCGCGTACAGGCTACGCCTGGCAAGTGCGATGTTTTTTGAACAGAATCTGGCCCGACGTGACCGAGTTGGTGAAGACTAACGGGGCGATCAGGTGACCCCTACTCAGCCGCCTCCGCGCTGGGCAGGTCCGGCTCGGGCGCGCCGCTTGCGGCAGTTTGCGGGTAGCGCGAGGTCGGGATTTCGAGCACGCCGACGAAAAACGAGCCATAGAAGATCTCGAAGGCCAGCGAGATTGCAGTCCCGGACGGGATGACGATACGCATCTCAGCGTCCGGCGAGAGATCGCCGAATTGATGGGCCCCCCAGGCGGCCGTGGCGTAGATTCCGAGCGCCGCGCCGGCCACCAGCAGTATCCCGCCGATGATCACGCCGAATTCGAGGGCGAAGGCACCGATCAGCGCCTGGAAACGTTGGTCGGTCGGCAACAGGCCCTCGCGGATCGCGAAAATCTTGGCGAACACCCCGAACAGGATAGTCTGGAAGCCGATGACGGTGGCGAGCGAGCAATAGAAGAGGGTGTGGATGTCGAGCCGTACGCCCAGCACCGCGCGAGGCTGCGGCAGCAGCCAGGCCATGCCCAAGAGGCCCGTGAGAAACAGTGCCGCTCCCGGATAGAGGAACAGCCATCGCGGGCAGAAAAGCAGCAAGAAGCGCAGATGCCGCCAGCCGTCGCGCCAGCTGCGCAGGTGCGGCGGCCGGCTGCGGCCGTCCGGCGACAGGCTGGTCGCGACCTCGGCAATCCTGAGCCGCTGCAGCGTCGCCTTGACGATCATCTCGCTCGCGAACTCCATCCCGGACGCCTGCAGGTCCAGGCCGAGGATGCTGTCGCGCCGGAACCCGCGCAGCCCGCAATGGAAGTCACGGCTCGGCCCGCCGAAGAAAAACCGGCCGATCGCGGTCAGCACCGGATTCCCCAGGTAGCGATGCAGCGCCGGCATAGCGCCCGGCGCGATGCCGCCCTTGAAGCGATTGCCCATGACCAGGTCGAAGCCCTCGCGCAGCTTCTCGACGAAGAGTTCGAGCCGGCTGAAATCATAGCTGTCGTCGCTGTCGCCCATGATCACATAGGCGCCGCGCCCGGCCCGGATGCCGGCCAGCAGAGCGCTGCCATAGCCGCGTCGCGCTACCTGCACGACCCGCGCGCCATTGGCCCGGGCAATCGCCTGCGAGCCGTCGGTGCTGCCATTGTCGGCGACCAGGATCTCCGCATCGATGCCGGTCCGCGCCACGAAGGCGCGGGCCTTGACGATGCAGCGCTGCAGCGTCTCCGCCTCGTTGAGACAGGGCATGAGGATCGTCAATTCGCACGGATCATCCATCACCGCCCTCCTTTGACTCTAGCGCTGTGCGTTCATTCGGCGGCGTCGCGCAGCGTCGCGGGTGGGTGGCGCTGCCGCCCGCCTTTCGTCGTCCGCAACAGCCCGATGGCGAAGACCACGCCGAGCAGAGGCAGCAGCCAAGCGATCCGCGCCTGGTAGCGCGGTCCAGGCTCGGAGAGCGCACCGCATACCGCGGCATTGGCAAGGAAGCCGGCCAGCACCATTAGGATCACGGCCCGCGCTTGTGGCACCAGATCGGCCCTGTGCAGGAAGACGAAACCGGAAAGGCCGGCCGCGAGGATCACGGCACCATATTGCATAAGAGTGACGGCGGCGGGGGCGCGGGCGGAGGCGCCAGAGCCGGGTACCCATTGATATTCCCGTCCATCGGCATGGACGGTGCCGCCGAGGTGGAATTGCTCGGGGCCGAACTCGCCGAGCTGTTCCAGGACATCCCCGAGCGACGCCTGCAGCTGCTCCAGCGGATAGTCGCGGATCGCATCGGCCACTAGGGGCAGCTCTTCCCTACGCAGGCGGTCGCGCAGCGCCGGCGGGGCGCTCATATAGATGCCGTCCGGCGCCCAGAGCAGGTTATAGACCACCTCCCCGCTCGGCAGCCTGTCTAGGTAACGGCACATCACATAGTCTCTCGTCGGACAATGCTGTTCGAGGTACCAGCGGGCCGGACCGTCCGCGAGCGAGCGTGCCAGCAGGAAGGGCGGGCTCTGCGGCGTCAATGAGAGCTTGCCGAAGCCAACATAGCTTGCCGCCAGCGTCCCTGCGACGGCGAGGCCGATCGGCAGGCCGAGCCGCACGCCGAGCCCGAGCTTGGCCGGCCAGCCGCTGATCAGGAACTGCGACAGCACCAGCGCCACGGCGAAAAGCGCCGCGGCGATTGCGAAATGCGAGCTATGCGTCGAGATCGCAAAGGCCTGCAGCAGAAGCAGCAGCGCCGTCTCGATCCGCGTGAGCGAGTGCGCATAGAAAGCGAGGAGCACGCTGCCCAAGATGACTAGCCCAGTGAACAGGTCCGGCATCAATTGTGATGCGACCCAGGCCAAGCTCGAAACCAGCCCCACAACAGTAATGCCGCCGAGATAGACAGGCGGCCCGACCCCCGGAAGCGCGCAGCGGAAGAACAGCCAGCAAAGATAGGCTGCGGCTAGGCTCTGCAGCAGGATGGTGCCCCAGAAAGATAGGGGCGAGGCCCTTTCGCTCAGATAGACGAACAGGCTGTAGAAGGCCGAGCGCACCCCGACCGCACTGTCGAGCGCGTGCCCGCCAGCCCCGTCCGGCCGCTCCGTGCCGGACGGGGCCGGCGCAGCGAAGAGGTGGTCGAGCTTGCCCAATACTGTTTCGGCCGCCACTTTCCCGCCGACCCAGTAGGCGCGAGTGTCGTCGAAGGCGAGCGGTGCGCGATTGAGGAAGGCGATCGTGCAAAGCAAGAGTGCCGCGATCAGCACCGCCGCCACGGCGCCGATCCGCACACCCCGCTGGCGCTCGCCCGCTCCGACCCGTCGTGGTATGGGCGTGATCCGGATCATCTAGTAACCAAAAGATAGTTGCGTCCGCTGCTGCCGCACCAGCCTTGCTTTTATAGGAAGCACACTCAAGAACGAAAAGAAAGATTAACACGGGAACGTCTTACCGGGCAGCGCTCGGATATTTCTCCAATATCGTCATTTGCGGCTTGTCCCGGCCATCGATGGGCTCGACCGACAGCGGATCGGTCGGCCCCCACCATGGGCCGGCTGCCCAATAGGTGCCGGGCAGCCGCGCCTGTGTCAGGGCCGCCAGGAACTTGTCGAGCACGATCAACCATCGCGGATCGTCGCGAGGCACGCCGTATTCGCCGACGAAGCCCTGGCGGTGGTGCCGTTCGAGCCATTCGACGAAGGGGCGCAGCCGGTCGACGCCGATCGTCGGATAGGCGCCTTCTGCATCGTAACCTCCCTTGTAATGCCCGGTGTCGTCACGATCGAAATAGAGATGTCCTGAATAGACGAGCCGTTTCGAGGGGTCGTTGAGATCGAGGCCGCCATTAAACTGTTGCCAGCTCCAGGTGGCGGCCCAGCCATCGCCTTCGATGATGATCGAGGTGTTCTGGTCGACCGTGCGGATGCCGTCGATCGCGGATTGCGCAGCCGCCGGCCAGGAGCCGTCCATGTCATGCGGCTCGTTCATGATGTCGTAGCCATGGACGGCGGGAACGTGGGCGAATTCCGTGGCCATTCTGGTCCAGAAATCACGGAAGGCTGAAACTGGCACCTGCGGCGAGCCGATGACGCTCGCGGAGTCGAGCGGCTGATAACGGCCGAAATCATGCGCATCGAGAATAACGTGCATATTCCGCGCCGCCGCCTCGGCGAGAAACCCGTTCAGGTAACGAAGCTGGGTTACATCCAAGGCTTCGTAGAGTTTCGGCTGTATCCGGATCCAGGAGAACGGCAAACGGATCAGTGTCAATCCTTTGCTTTTGAAATAATCAAGTTCGTCGGCATTCGGATAGAGGTAGTCGACGCCATAACTTCCCGGCCAGGCCGCGCCGAAATTGGCGGATGCCAAATTGACCCCCATAAGCGCCGTCGGCATCGCCGTGGATGAGCCGACGGCCGGCGTGACGGGCACATCGGCCGCTGAGCAGCACAGCGGGTAAGCGAGCAGCAGGCTAAGAATTGCTACCTTCGGGCTCGTGACAAGAGCGCAGACACCTCGACAAGCAACGTGGCAGATCGTGGATGGCATCAAACAAAAAGCCCTCATCCTGAGGAGGCTGCGCGAGCTTCCGTCTGGCAGGAGCCCACATGCCGCTTCAAGCCGACTTGCCGCGCATCGCCGTTCGATAGAGGATAGACAGAAAACGAGTCGGTTTGAATAGAAAACAACTGCGGTTTAAGGTTTTATTGATGGGGTGCGGCGCCTGCTGGACGCCTCAACAGAGATAAAACGGCTTTCCACGGCTGAGCGTTGATCGTGTTAGATTTGAGTATCATCGTCTGCACCTGGGCTCCCCAGCGGCCGGCCCAGCCATCGTACTGCCTCTCGCCGCTTGAGCTCGGAGGTCGGGTGATCCGCGGCTTTATTATTATCGTGGAGGGGCGAGCATGGCGCTGACACCCCGCCTCTTCGATCTGGTGACGGCACCCATCACTTATCTGGCGGCGCTCTTCATGCGCGCGGTGCGCCATATCGGCATCACAGATCTGCCGATTGCCGACCGCATCTTCTGCCGTGTCGGAATCTATCCGATCGTCGATCATTACTACGAGCCGCTGTTCAACCCGCGGCTTCTCCGCCGCCCGCTCAGTGCGCCTCGCTCGCTGCCCGGCATCGATTTCAATGAAGCCGGGCAATTGACGTTGCTGGCCCGGTTCCGCTTCGGCGCAGAGTTGGCGCGTTTCCCTAATGACCGGCCAGGCGATACCGGCTTCTATTTCAACAATATGATGTTCTCGGTGGGCGACGCGGACTGTTGGTACAGCATGATCCGGCATTTCAAGCCGCGGCGGATCATCGAGATCGGTTGCGGCATGTCGACGATGCTGGCGACGGCGGCGGTCGGGAAAAATGCGGCTGAGGATTTGGCTTATCGTTGTGAACAGATCTGCATCGAGCCTTATGAGGCGCCATGGCTCGCCGGCCTCGGCGGCATCACGCTGCGGCGCCAAAGGGTTGAGGAGGTCGATCCGGTAGAATTCCACTACCTCGGCCGGGACGATATCCTGTTCATCGATTCCTCGCATATGATCCGGCCCCAAGGCGATGTGCTATTCGAGATCCTGGAGATCCTGCCAGTGCTGGCGAGCGGCGTCATCGTCCATATCCATGACATCTTTTCGCCGCGGGATTACCGCGACGATTGGATCCGCCGGGGGCACAAATTCTGGAACGAGCAGTATCTGCTCGAGGCGTTTCTCAGCATGAACCAGGAATATGAGGTGATCTGCGCGCTGAACTGGCTTTATCATAGCCATTTCGGAGCGCTGGCGGCGATTTGCGGCAGCGACCTGCGACGCCAGGAACCGCAATCTTTCTATATTCGCCGGCGTTGAGCGGGCGGGACTGGCCATACCGACCCCTGCCTGCTACCGCTCGGCCTGGTCTGCGACCAGCACGAACAGGTAGCCAACCGGATTCGAAGGCCGGAAGATCAGGCGTTCCGTGCGGTTGCCGAGTACGAAGGCGAGGGCCAAGCATCATGATGCAGGCATGGCGGCCGCGCCTGCCGGTCGTCAGCGCCGAAAATCGCTGGGCACAGCACCCAGATGCAGCGCAGGATGATGAACAGATGGCCAACCCGACGAAGCCGGTCTGCAACGTGATGCCGATATAGCGGTTATCAGCCTTGCTGATGAGCCTCGGCTTGCTTGAACCACATGCTCGGATACTTCACAGAGTGCTCATCGGCACCGCATCCGCGTGCCGTTGTCCCCGCGCGAGCGAGAGTATAGCTACCGCGCGTCGCCGTTCCCCTCTGCACGTCTGCGTAACACCTGCACCCGGCGCCAGTCAGTGCAACACGACCGGTCCGTTGCGATAATAGTTCCCCACACTCCGTCGGAGAAACCCGCCATCGTCATCGGATACGGATGCCACTCCGGTGTTGCCGTTGATCGGCGCCGGATTGGTGATGCCGTCATGCGCTGCGTCGTAGTTCTGGGTGGTGCCGCTGTTCCCGGCCCCGAACAGCAGCCCGATGATGCCGGATTGCGCGAGTGCGTCCAACGCTTGATTGTTCGGATAGTTTTGCAACCAGTACTGCGCGCGGTTGTCCTGGTAGTGGTAGTTGGTGTTGTTGAGCGTGTCCAAGATCCCGTTGCCGATCGGGATCTGCCAGATCACCAGCCGCTTGTGCGCTGCCGACGTAAAGGCGCCGGCCCACGTGTTGAGACGGTTAAAGTTCGGGTATTTCAGGTTGCTCGCGTCCCACCAGTGAACTCCACCGTCTCTAAGCACGAATTGGTAATAGGCCGCATCGCGGTCGGTAATGTCGGTGAAGAACAGATCCCAATTGCCGAGACCTGTCATGAAGGCCGCGTCGTTGTCGGCGATCTGCGTGACGTTGAGCGAAGGGTCCGTGCTAAGGTTCCACAGCCACGTACTCACATGCGCACCTAAGACGACGTTCGGCGCGTAGAGGTCACGCAGGTGAAGAAGCGCGCGACCGAACCCGGCGACTGTGTTAGGATACCCTACAAGATCGGCGTCGCCACTCGACGCCACGGAAGCGGTAAGCTTTGTCGGGTCGCCGTTCATCGAACTCGAGGTAACCGAACATGTCAGGCTCGACGTGCACCAGAGCAGGACCGCCGTATTGGTGCAGCTGCTGCATCAGCGCCGTAAAGTCCTTGTAGTAGTAGCCCATCGTGGAGGCGTTGTTGAGGGCGGCGTATTCTTGCGAGGCTCCCTCCGTTCCGATTGTAGGCTCGATCTGGTAGTAGGTCAGCTGCGGAATGCAACCGACACTGTGCGATGAAACTGCATAGTTGTACGCAAAGCTTTTTCCCCACGTCGTCACCCAAGACTGGTTGGGAAGCACTCCCGACGAGATGTACTGGTAGCACACGGCCCACGGCACGCCAGAGCCGGCGACCCAGGTCAGATCGGAGCCAGGTGCTACGGACAAACCGATGAAGAATGTATCTGGAAGACCGGTGGGGATCTGGCCGTTGGCCTGCGACGCAGGGGCCGAGCACATCGCCGTGGCGCCGCCATTAATGCCATTGCAGCTCCACGACCAGGGGCCGCTGCCGCTGACAGCTGAAGCCGAGCCGGCGCTGCACAGATTAATCTTCGGCGCCACGTCAGTCAGAATGCCATTCGCCGATCCGCACTGACCATCGACCGGGGTCGCCGCGACCGACGCCGAGCACAAGGCCGTGGAACCGCCGCTCGAGCCCACGCAGGTCCAGCTCCACGGACCACCACCGTTCACAGCCGACGCGGTACCGGACGCGCAGAGATTAGCGGTCGGCGCACTCGTCAGGCTCTCGCCATTGGCTGATCCACACTGACCGTTCGTCACGTTCGGTCCACGCGGGTCGCCGCTCGCCGCAATCCACGCCGCACCGTTCCACGACCACCAACCCTTCGCGCCGTTCTCCTGATAAATGACACCGTTATAGTAGAGCAGCAGGACAACGTTGGCCGAATACCCGGCTGGCTTGCCGTTTTCGATCACGATGCCCGTCGCCAGTGTCCACACATTGCCGTTGCTATCAACAATTTGCGTCGCCGGCGGGATTGTCGTACCGCTCGCGCTGGGGCTTTGGTTCGTTACCACCTGATAGGAGGAGACGGTATTGTTCCAATAGGGATTGGATGCCCAGCCGGCGGTGAAAATGCCCAACTTCAACGTATATGTCCCGGCGGCGGTGCCAGCGGGAACCGTGTAATTCCAGGTATAGGGTATGGTCCGGCCCGCCGCGAAGTTCTGGCCTTGGTAGAACGTCTGCGCAATCCGGCTGCCGGTGGCGTTATAGATCTCAAAATCGACGACCATGTTATTTGCCGCGACGCTCGCCTGGACAGACGCCTTGAGGGTCACATTCTGGCCCGGCGTTGTTGTCGCCGGAACGGCACTCGCCGACGTTACCTGGAAGCCCGCGGCTAGGGCCGGATAGGGCATAAAGAGCAACGCCGTCAGCATTATCGTGAACCACGCTATGAAGAGACGGCGGATAAACATAAATGATATCCTCCAACGGAATATTTCAATTTACGTATTTGTAAAATAGTATAGGCACCTTAAGAAAAGTTTTAAAATCGTGCCGAATCTAAAGTCGCCATTGTCTCTTTAAAGGTTATCGATTTTACTATAAATTTTGAAACGAGAGGGGGCGGTTCGTCTGCGCCTCTGTGTTACTCTCGCTATGCGCAAGTGCCTATCCGATCACATAATTCACTCGGTTCTATGAAAGATGCAGAGCGATAATCAGAACATTAAAGTGGTATTATATTGAGTCAATGTTATAGACATTAATTCTAAGGGAATGCCTTTCTTTAAGTTCGTATTAGTCAAACATTGTCCCAGATAATTTCATAGTTTTTCGATATCTTGCTCTCGCTGGAGCAAGCCTCGTATCGTCGGCCGACCCGAAGCCCGAAGACCGAGGCATCGGCGACAACCGCCAGGCATTCGCCGCCGAAGTCGTCGAGGATGGCGAGGGTTCGAAAACCGCCTGCCGTCACTCAGTTGGTCATGCTGGAAATCCAGCGACCAGCGCCGGTTCGGGCCCTGCCGCAGGGCCAACGGTGCTCTGGCGCCCAGTGGTTCAGATGGAGGTCCTCTTGGCGCAGCAGACATGCAGACGGCAGTAACCAAAGCGCCGGCGAAGAGCGGAGCGACGAAAGGCATTTCGGAGGCCCTAGACCCGCAGGAGCGGCTGGCGCGGGGTCATCGATTTCGAAGCGTTTCGTAGCGATCTGGAGGCGGTGCTGTCGCGTTCGTAAGCGCCAGGGCGGCTGGCCGCGTTGTTGGGCTGGCGCTGCGTGACTGTAACGGACACCAAGACGATCTGGCTCTACCGCGGACAGTTGGCATCTGGTGCCGGCCGA
Organism: uncultured Alphaproteobacteria bacterium; assembly: GCA_963698995.1. Taxonomy (GTDB): domain Bacteria; phylum Pseudomonadota; class Alphaproteobacteria; order ATCC43930; family CGMCC-115725; genus AP-15. The sequence continues at coordinate 20,425 of CAVOTD010000110.1, forward strand.
CTACGCCAAGCTCAGTGCCCCGGCATCGCAACGGGACGGGACGCTGCGCGCAATCGGGGGCTTCGCGCCCCGTCCCGTTGCAGCACGAGCCAGCCAGGCTCAAATGGCCAATCGACTCTACTTATCCCTGGGTGAGAAACGGGGCTCATAATCAGGTCAGCGGCAACGCCACGCGCGCCCGGGTGCGAGCCCGCGTCGAGCACGTCTTCGCCGCCCAGCAATGCCCGCTGGGCTGGCCGTGCGCACGGTTGGCTTAATCCGTGCCCGCGCCAAAATTTGCCTTGCGAACCTTTCTTACAACTTCACTCGGCTGGCCTGGCTCAACCGGCAAACCGCGTCCGCATAACCGTGAAGCCCCAAAAATCGCGACGTGATGCTCCTCACCGCGCCGACAATCGGCCCGGAGATCAGCCATTGGCGCGCCGACACGCACCCAACCACCTCGACATCCCGTAATTCGAGGTGTCCGTTTGGCGTGAAGCGACATGCCGATACCGTCGTGCCAGACGATCTTGAACAGGTCACCTCTGGCGCCTCTGAAGCCATCAAGATCGCCCGCATGGGGGGTGGGCCCAACGCCTGCTGCACTTGCGGCGCCAGCTCGTTCATACCTTTGCGCATGTCGGTCCGGCCGATCGCCAGCTACACCCGAACCCCGCTCGGAACCGGGATCATCGTCGCCCAGTGCCTCGAAGACAGCGGCCGCCAAAACGGGAGACAGCGAAGCCGGGATCCGAATACGGAGTTTGCCCGCGAATTCGATCTCTCGATCGCCGGCATCGCCGGTACGGGGATACCATCGCAAACCGTGCCACAAGCACTTGCGCGAAGCCATTCGCCGCAGCCCTGAAGATCCCGACACCAGCGGTAGGTCAAACTCCGCGTCATGTCGGCCTGACGTGCCGCGTCCCGCAGCACTGCACCCAACCCGAACGCCGCCGTCAACAATCGCCTGCTTTTGCTCGATGCTCCTGATGCTGATGTCTCGCATGGTTGTCCCTTATTGCTCGTAAGGTATGGACCTCCATGAGATTTTTTTGGCTTAAGCATATCGCTTCTCAAGCACTTTCCTCGCGGGATACCGGGTTGCGTTGGACTCCCCTGACCAACGCCAGAAGCAGGCATGGCTGGATAGAACTGCGTCGTCGAACAACAAGATACAGGTTCGTTTTCCACATCAACACAACAACTACGCTTGCCGTAGCTGCACCAATCTGGCCATAGCAGGGGATGAGCGCTAAGCTTAGCAACACGTTGAGGACGCCGTAGGCGATGTTGATCCACGTCGCGATCACGTGCCGGCCAGTCATAAAGAGGATTTCGAGCACGGGCCCAGAAAGCTGATCCACGGCCCTGCCGATGGAAAGAATGAGCGTTGCAGCGTACGCACCTCTGAATTCGGGCCCGAACAACAGAAGCAGCCGGTCACCCCCTATTATCAGAATCAAGACGACCGAAATCGATGGGATGATCGTCAGAATGTTCGTTATGTCAACCGTATGCTGCATCTGGTCGTAGCGTCTAAGTGTATAAGACCTTGCAATACTAGGTAGTGCGAGGTATGCCGCGACGGCACCACTCATCGTCGCCAGCTCCGAGACCCGCCGGGCGACCTGATAGAAAGCTACCTCTGCCGGCTCGGCATAGATCCCTAGAACGATTATTGCCGTCTCGGAAAACACAAGTGAAATGACAGGTGCTGTCATCATGAAAAGAGAGATCGACAGCCATGCTCTACCGTTCCTGAGAATGTGGGAGAATCGCTTCGGTACGGTCAGAGGAAGTCGAAATCGGATGAATGCAAATGCTCCTAGGACGATTGCAGGAACCAGATTTCCCAGGATATTTACGTCGAGCACGGTCTTCGCGGTCAGATTTCTGCCGAAGAAGGTATAAGCCAGAGCAACGATTAAAATTAGAAATCTCGGTCCAATGTGCTCCAGCGCGAAACTGAACACCGGCCGCCCCAGCGCCACCAGCGCTGGTCCGAGGAAAGAAAGAATTGCCAAAGAGACGACCACACCGAGCACAGTCCATAGCGGAAAAATATATTTCTCGAACGTGCCAGAAACGTGTAAAAGTAAATTGTAAACGAGACCCACCAGGACGCACGACGCCATCGTTATAACGATGGCTCCCAAGACAATGAAGCGACCCAATAAGACACGTTGCCCTCGAGCAACGTATCGAGCGACGATCCTATTCGCAGCGTCTCGCAGTCCGAGTGTGCATATGCCGGAGAGGACAAACGCGACGGATTGGATATAGGCAAGCTGCCCGTATTCACTAGCGCCCATTCGCCGAGCCAGCACCACAGAGACGGCCATGACGAGTAAGAGACTGAGCCCTTTCACAAAGAGCGACGAGACGGCGCTTTTTATGAATGACAGGCTCTCACCATGCCAATATGCAGAAAACAAACGCACTCGCTTCATCCTCCGCGCCCGTTGTTGGTGTGCACGAACGTCCCGTGCCGGGCATGCCATTTGGGATTTACCGCCGGCACCGTCCCCTCAGGCCGTAGGAAAGCCAAGGAGACGCGCATACCGCTGCTGTTCTGCAGCCTGCAATATCGAGTCGATCAGCCAAGCGGCGTCGCGTACTCCATGTCTTTGAGCTGGATGGATCAAAGCGTCGTCGGAATAGTCGCCGGTCAGGTCTCGCACTGCAGCAAGGAAGCCCTTCTGCCGAGAGGCCGGCATTAACCGGTGCTTCGGGGTGCATACCAGTTTTCGCTGCCTCTTTGGAAAATTAGCGGGCACGTAGGCGACATCGGCCTGGTCCAACATCTCAATGTCCTGCACCGAATCGCCAATGGCTACGACTGGGCCCTCTACACCGCTCATCAATTGCTTGATCGTTAGCACGGCTGAGCCTTTGTCGACGTTTTTTTGAATAATATAGCTGTCCGCGTCGCGCGAGATGAATTTGAGTCGATCAAACCCCGATCCATCTAGCAGGTCGCTTAACTCTGCCTCCTGCAATCCGAGCGTGGTCGCGCCATGGTAACGGTAGAGCCGTATCGACCACTGGTAACCGGGATCGATGAACACGCCGGGTATCTGCTGAATCAATATTCGACATTGCGTCAATTGTATCCGGGCCTCTTCATCGACCATTGGTAGTTCGGTATTCTGAACACAATCCACAAAAACGCTACCATACTCCGCAACCCCCCCGGGTAATCCATAAGTCCGGCAATAGGTGCGCACGTGCTCAACACTTCGGCCGGTGTTGAGAATTACCGAATATCCATGCGATTTCAATATCCTAAGAGCAAGAAGACCGCTGGGGGTGGTATGCTGAAATAATGGACCGAAGTTCTCGCTGTCGAAAACGCCATCAACGTCGAGAAAAAATAAGCGTTGCGTCCATCTGGTTGGCGAAGATGGCTCGAGGTGGCTTGCGCTGAATCGACTTATTTGAAAAGTGAGGTAGTTACGCGCAGTGTTGTACCGACGGTTCCAGTCTTCCTGTCTTGCACGTGACGGCCAACGGCCAATACAGTATGCCGCCGTTTGCATTGTTACGACACCACAAAGAAGCTTACACAATAGAATGCGGCCATGGGCCCCCTCATCGCCGCTCTCTCGCACATACGCATCGAGCAATTGATGTTCGTCCGCTTCTGAAAGGTTGAGTTCGTAAATTGCGCAGGCCAAATCGTAACACGGATCGACCATATCCTGCTGCGCTCCACCGAAATTATGATGTTCGAAATCGACTTTACGTATCCCCGCTTCGTCCTCTACCCAGTTTTCCAGACCCATCCCCCCATCCAACAGAGTTGGCTGCGGGCTCACAAATCTCTTCAGCGCCGCCTTCAAAACTTGTATCTTTAAAGGACCGATCGTGCGCCCGTAGGGACGGCAGAGAATGCGTAGAAGTGTGTTCCAACCTGTCCGGCGATAACCGACGCTCGAAAAGAAAGGATCTTCGGAAACGGACAGCTTAGCGACTCGGGCCGCGACATAGGATGGCAGGATCGCCGATACGCTTCGAGCCGACGGCAACCGCCCCCCCTGATTCAGCGCGCCGATCCACTCTGTGACCAACAATCCGTGCCGTAGCCCGATTACCGCCGGAACGAAATCGGCGAGGCGATCGCCCGCTATAAATGCATGATAGCCCAACCAGCCCCAGCCCACACTTTTGACGAAGAGATGTTTGATAACCGGCGGCCTGTCCCGCGTTAGAACGCAAACCTCGAAGACGCGCTTTGAACGTATTTCGAACGTGTTCGGTGCGTTCCCCGATAGTCGCGAGTTTAGTGCATCGACTTCCCGACTTTCCTGAAGATGGGCACTGTCCCAGCCCTGATCGAGAAGCAGCTCTCTAAGTAGCGACTCCATGACCGCCCAGTGACACAGGAGCTTCTGCTTGTAAATCTCGGAAAACGGAAGCGTGATGGTTACAATGGGCTGCAAACCCAGTGTCCAGTCGAGTTGTGCAGGGTGGTCGGGGGCCAGAATAACGATATTTTCTTCGCGTCCACCCAGCCGTTCAAGCAGTGCCGCCATCATAGCGAACGTGTTGCCCGTGTTCGGGTGATCATCGATGACGACTAGTCGGTCCGCGCTAGCTATAAGTTTTCTTAGTCGCTTTTTCTCTTCCCTAGAAGCTCCGATCTTGGGACGAACCGTGGCCCATGCCAAGACCGGAAGCTGCCGAGCCCGGAGGAAGGCGCTAACGAGCGGCGCAAAATATGCTCCCGCCGTACGTGGTCCGACGATAAGGGTGGGACCGGTTCCAATATGGCGGGACTCCGCGAAGCGTTCCGCCAAGTTAAGGATATCGTGATGCGACAGATCCTGGCATCGAAACGCTTCCGGGATTTGAGCCCTCCATTCGAGCAGCGACCGGGGCAGAGTAACGTCTGACAGCGTCTGCACGCCTGAACGAAGTTTCAACCACCGCGCGGGATCCTCCTCAGCTCCGTTTACCAAAATATCGCAAATACAATCGACGCAGGTCGCCAATCCGCGCCGCCAAAGCCGTACCTGCCGACGGCGGCGCAATTGCCTCAACGCATCAGGCGCGTTGAGGCAGACTTCAATCAGCGGAACAAGGCCGCGTATCGGGCCGAGCCGGCGTGCAAGCGGTGCCAGATCCCAGGGCCGATGGGCAAGATAATCGTCGGTCGCACAACTGACAGCGCTGAGCAAGAGGTAAAGATTGATTCGTGACTCCTCCTGCTGCCACGGAGCACCGAGAGCGTTGTATCGATATAACTCGTCGCAAACCCGCTGGATCAGGTGGCGCACCGACTGAAGCGGGTTGAGGCACCAATCGTAGAACGAAAAGAATGCTCTTGCCGGAGCAGCAAGTCCAGGCACCTGTTCCATCTCGGAATTATCTAGACTTGTCTCGACACTGTGCTGGGGTCGTGTCACAGCACTCTTTCGCGCGGTAGACGATTAATTTCTGATCTGCCGACTGTGAGAAGGTCCCGCATAATCCAAAGGGCGATCCGGGGATTTTTCCTCACCTGACTAAGCGCATACGGAAGCCAAGCGTGACCATAAGGTACATAAACGCGTATCGGAACGCCCATCGCGTTCGCGACCGACATCGCGTCGCGAAATGGTAAACCGAACAGCAGCTCCAATTCGCATGCCGTTCCGCTGGCGCGGAGTCGTCCGAGCGCTTCGCGAGCCAGCACCGGATCATGCGTTGCCACCGCTGCGCATTGAACTCGCCCGGCCAGCCTATCGATGACGCGAAGGAACCCTTCCCGTGCATCGATCCCTGGTTGCTTCGGGTCCGCCCACTGTCCTTTGACCACTCGCACTCGTAAAGCAAGTTCGATCGCGCGATCCGCGTCGGTCACGCTGCGAACCCAGCGACCGGGGATCGTGCATCCCAGCTTGCCGCCTTTGCGCCGCAACTCTCCGATCAATGAAAACATCTGATCGGCGGTATCTGCGCCCATGGAATCGAGGTGGACACCGATATCAAGACGAAAGGCAACATCGCAAATCTTACCCAGAAGATATTGCGAAAAATGAACGTCCTGCGCCTTCAGAGAGATGTAACAGTCGAGTCGTTCAAGGGCAACCGCTTCAATCTCGGCTAGGCAACGCTCCATATTATCTGTGGCTAAATCGTTTTCACCATTCCAAGCACAGAGCGTGGTCGCAAAGCCCCTCGCCTTGAGCGAACGGCACGCGTTTATGGCGTCAGATAGATCCGGTCCGATCACATACGAGGTGGAAGCTCGTTGCTCGAGCGCCCGCAAAAAGGTACGTGCTATACTGCGCATTGTCTCTCAATCACCTGATCTGGCTTTCCTAATGAGGGCGGCGGCCCCGTCGGCCACGAAGGCAGCCATCCCTCGAGTATTGAGGGGATAGGCACGGAAAGAAACGCAACGATGTTCCAGCGATGTCCAGTTCCGTATCCAGGGTTCGGCCGCTCCAAGGAACTCATACGAGAGGAGACCGGACCGGGCGGCATATCGAATGGTTTCCAGCATCAGTAGGACGCCAGGCGAACAGCGCGCAAACTTCTCGGAGTAGCCGATCTTGATTAGCCAAAAACGATCGCCTGTTTCTACTGCTAACTGCATCGCCGCAGCTTCCCCGCCGATGTGCAGAAAGCAAAGACGTAATATACCTCGGTCTCCTGCGGCCGCAGCGTAGCGGCGGTAGAACTCGCCCAGCCGCGGGTCGTATAACATCGCAGTTTTACTGCGTCCTTTCCAACCCGCCGCTTCGACACGGTAGGCTTCGTCGAGTAGCGATGGCACCTCCTTTCGGGTCGGTGATAGTATTTCACAGGTCACGGGTCCAATCTTCTTGGCGTTTCGCTGAGCCCGTCGAAGATCGGAGCGCCGCCCGGAATTGACGTGTTGCTCGGGGTTTGACCAGCTGTCATCAAGAGCGATCCAAGGGCAGCCCCGCGCCGGCCGGCAGAAAACAAGGGCATTGCCCCGGTATGCCGCTTGTAGGGCTGCCAGTGCCCGCGAGTCCCGTCGCATGCGCTTGAGCACAATGGGAAGCCTTGTGCGTGCTACAGCCGCTACTACCGCCCCAATGTCCGAGGCGTCCGAATATAGAAAATCCATCACTTCATAAAGTTCGCTCACGCCGATGAGCTCGAGACGCCGTTGTGTCCCTCTCGGTCGAAGAAGGGGCGCAATTGCTATGGCCCGACCAGTACCGGCCACAATAACCTCCAGCCGGCGATCTGCGCCATACACCTCCGCATAGGTCCGTGCCCATAAGTGGTGCTGTACCGGACTCGACCACTCAATTAAGTGAGAGTATGAGTCCCAAACTGGTTGAATCTCATCGAGCTCGGATAAGCTCCGAACCCTTCTGAAAGGCACTCCGCGGGTCGGACGCGAGGTCAATGCCTCGGTCTCGCTCCAGGGCTGCTCTAGTCTACTCATTCGCATCTCCAGCAAGAAGCTCTTGTCTCGAGATGTTCTAATCCAATCACGCGTTCATGTGAGTGCAATCTTAAAATTGGCCGTCATTTGCGTTTCACGTACCTCTGCGCAATGCGATCTTGATGCGCTCCTTCAAAAGTACCCCAAAGAACGGCATGTCTTCGATCATATACCGACATCCGAGACGGCGCGGCTCCAATATCATTCGGTGCAGCCACTCAAGGCCCTTCAGCTGCATCCATTCTGGTGCCTGGGGCTTGCTCCCGCTGATTACGTCGAACGCCCCTCCAATGCCAATGCCAACAGTGGCACCCGTCGCCGCAAGGTGCTCTTTTAGCCAAAGCTCCTGACTTGGGGCGCCCAGACCGACCAGAAGAATGCGATTATCGTTCGCGCGAATGAGCCTGATGATGGGTCCATTGTCTTCTGGCCGCAACGGAAACGGTGTCGGGATCACGTGGACGATCGAGGTCGGATACGCTTTTCTCAAATTCGCGCTTGCCCGTTCCACGATCTCTCGCTGGCCGCCCATCAAAGCGACCCCACAGCGCATTTTTTGAGAAATTGCGGCGCACCGCCAGACAAGATCGATCCCGCGGATGCGTTCCTTTACTGGCCTCCCGAGAATAGCCGCTGCCCAAGTGATCGGAACGCCGTCAGCAATCGCGAGTTGGCTTTCCCAGAAGGCACGGGCAAGATGCGGGTGCTTACGCACTTTCATCACCATATCCACGTTACCGGTAGTAATGTGAAGGAGTTCTCGCCTCTTGATAGCATCCTCGATAGTTTGTTCGACTTCTGTCATGGCGACCTTATCGAATGGGCACCCCAAGATGTCAACTCTCAGGTACTTCTTCGGAGTTTTTGTATTATCGCGCATATGTGGGTGCCCCTTGCGATTCGATAAGATTTTTACTGACTGTGACCGAGTTTGCTTTTTGAGCCTAGTCTCCGCTGAAGTCCCTTCCTGCTTCGATATACGCACGAGTGGAGAAGAGGCAGTCGCGGCAGTGAGAACCTGGCCTCGCTTGTTCGGTTGTATCACCTGGACGCGCGAATACGCCCTCCGTCGCGTTGATCGGCTCCATCTGGCGTGGGCCAGGAACCGCAACGTATAGGTCTATAGGTCGCCTCGACCGCCTTCTGCAGGCGTGGCCGCCGTGTCATCATGGGTCTCCGCGACCGCCCCCTCGCCGCCGAAACCGTTGTCGAGTTCTGTCGCGCGGCGCTCGCTGTCGAGCGTTGCGTTCGGCCCTTCGTCCCATTGCGAACTCAGCGCCTGTCGTCCTTTCTCGCAAGGTCGCCGATATAGCAATCAGCCACGCTTTTAAGCGACGCACGAGACTTCGGATGTGCGGATCCTGCTTCAACCAGGCTCGAAGCCGGTAAGCCGCCACAAATAAGGCGCCTTTGACGCTTCGCGATGTCAAATATTCATGGAGAGAGAGAGAATGGTCAGCCCAGTCGAACTTAAAACTTTCGTCGCCTACGGTCAAATCAAAGACAGTTATTTGTTGAGTTATGGACCACTCGACCACGTCCTCCAATAGAAGACGTCCAACGGAATAGCGGGCCCACTCGCCCGCCTGATATCCCGGCATCAGCCAATAAAACCGTCGCTTGAATATAAGCCCCCAATGGGTGGCGAGGATTTGGCTGTTTAGCCGCAAGCAGGAAATATGAACGCTTCCCATTTGAAAAGGCGTATTGGTGAGTATTTCGTAGAATCGCAGGTAGCCAGGAAGCGCGAAAAGGTCGCGAGCTCTGCTCTCGCGCCACCGCCGAGACTTCTGGTGTGCCATGGTCTTGAGGGTTTCAATTGCTTCCGCCGGCGCGACCGGAACGCTAACGTCGATGCGGCCTTTCTCGCTGAGTCGCCGCCGTCTTCTTCGGTTGTCGCTGAACAATTTTGTACTTCGCGCAGCCTTGAACGTCGCCAGATCTCCTGGAAGTGTCGCTGCGTGGGCGTTTTCCGTGTGCCTTGTGCCCGGCAGCGTTACCATGGGATTTCGTGTGTCCTCAATCATATCGGGCATGCGCCGAAGCCATACGACATCCACTCTCGGAAGGAGATCGAGGATGGTCGCCCAGAGCTTCGAGAATTCCGATTTGCTGATTTTGCTCGCGAATTCCGGATCGATCAGCGGGACATTGTAGTCGGTTACGATCCCGCCCAAGAAGCAAAGAAACCGCAGCCCTCTGCTGGAATAAATTCCAAGAGGGAGGATCACAAGGGTCCGCGCAGTGTCGTCGACGAGATGAACGATATATGCGCGCACGCCCTCTGCGTGTCCGATCGTCGCGTACCAGGTTGACTGCCATTCAAACGTTTGAAAGGCGAAACAGGAACAAGTTTCGACAGTCGTCCGCCAGAGGCTCTCGCACTCTTCAAACGATTTGTAGATCGAGAGTTGCACGCCATCAAGACAGGTGCCCGCGAGCCCACTGCCGGCATCTTGCCCGGAGAACGTCGGAACAGCGCCTCGTTGGGATGGGCGGCGCAACGGCGTCGCCGATAAGAGTGTCGCCAAAGCCGAGTCGATAGCTCGAGAGATCACACGATATATTCGCCCCGCCCGGTGAAATCCTGTAACGGCTTCTGTCACGCTACGACCTTTCGCCTTGGATACCCGTCGGCTCCTCGCTCATTTCAATCTCTGTTCCTATGCGTTTGCCATGCAGCCTGTGCCGGCCCAAGAGCCAATCCCAAGCGTTGCGAAGTGCCCAAGGAAGGCCCGAGATATAGGCTCGTGTGAGCGACAGGTCCTCAGATTGCAACACCATCCTCGGAAGCAAGTATGCTGTCTTGTCGTCAAACCGACTGAGCAACATAGGATTTGTGCTAAAGGCGGCCTCAAAATTTGCGTTCGCAACGATCGCCGGCGCAACCACTCCGATGTCGCTGTGCCCACCATAGGGATAGGCAAAGAACCGAGGTACCATGCGCAGTTCCGCGGTGATGCGGTCGCGAGCGACCAGAACTTCGGTCTCGCAGGTCTCTCGCCCCAGCCGACTAAGTGGGCGGTGCGTGACCGTGTGACACCCGATAGTGGCGAGCCCGTTGGCAGCCATGGTTCTCAGGTCTTCCCAGGTGAGGGGTGCCGCTGATGCCTCGGCGCGAGCTCGCGTTCCGGGATTGGCGTCCAATAGTTTCTCAAAGAATGCGCAAAGCTGATCGGGCGCCAGACGCATGGCAACCTGATCCATCATGGTGTAGGCCGCATTCTTCTCAGGCGAGGTACGCGTCGACATGATCCTGTCGGACAAGACGACACAGTCACGCTGGCGAATAAACGTCTCTAGAAGCACCCACCAAATTGGCACGGTACGGTCGATAAAGCCGGTCGTCACGAACACGGTGAATGGGACCTGATGACGCGAAAAGATTGGGTAAGCGATGGTAAAGTTGTCGGCGTAACCGTCGTCAAAGGTGAATGCAACAAACGGGCGCGAGTTGCCATATTTCAATCGCGTGATTACGTCTTCGAGAGATACGAGGTCGAAGCCAAGGCGGCGTAGGTGGATAATTAGCGCCTCTAAAAAACTTGCAGAAATCATGAGATGCTGCCGCGGATGAAACGGCCCCTTCACCTGCTGGTCAGGCACAATCGAGTGGAGGCAAAGGATCACGCCATTCTGGACTTGACAGCGAACCGGAAGATGTCCCAGCGCAACCAACATTTGTTGCTTAAGGATCCGCCCTAAGTTCTGGGATGTACTCGTTATATGCGGTGCTGACCTCATGACTTCTGATAAATCCTCACCAGATCGCTTCTACTTTGCTCCGCTGCTCGGCCGCTGCATGACTGCAACAAACCATAAGACAAGCGATCTTTCAGCAGCGATCGCGGCATATGGTTCGCTGGAGTCCAACTTTCCATTGATGAGATCGCCGACACCGAAATATGTCGCTCATTTGGGAGTTACCGGGTCGAGCCTCTCGAGCTGGATCTCGGCCTCGGCCTGGCCGAGGTCACGGGCGCGCCTATACCAAGGTATGGCCATGGCGGGATCACCCCGTATACCACTCAGCCGGCCGAAGCTGAGAAAGGCCGGGTCGAAAGTCTTTCCCAGCTTCAGCGCCGCCTCTCCGTCTCCCACTTCGGCAGCGCGCTCGTAGAACAGTCGCGCCGAGGCGACATCGCCGGTATCCAGCAACCAATTCCCCCGCGCGATCAGCGCCGTTATCTCCGCAGCCAAAGGGAGAGGCTGCGCAGGCGCCGTTGTCGGAGGAGGTATCGCAATCGTTGGACTCGCTTGAGGTCTTGCGGTCGCCGATTTCTTCGCAGCAGTTCGTCCGGCCTCAGCCGGTGAAACCCCCTGATAGCGTGTTGCAGAAGCCATTACTCCTGCTGGTGCCGCCATCGGCGCTGCCACGACCGCGCCGGTTGGCACTTTCTCGAACGACGGGGCTGCGGCAGCGGGTGCCGCGGCGGGTGTTGCATGTTCCCCTGGTCCCGCCGGCGCTGCCGCACCCCAAGAGTGGCGGGCCACAGTTGTTGGCGCTGCCATAGTCAACCCAGCAGTGGTCGAAGCCGCTTCTGACGTCGGTGTAGCAGAGGCTGTCGCGGCTGAGGCCAGCTCTGCACGAAAGCCCGCGAGTACTTCATGCACAGGTCCGGGCGCCGGTAAATCACTCGCCGCCCCGGCGCCCCCCGGCCGTCGCGCTTCCCCGACCGACAATTCGTCTTCGAGCACTGTGGCGAAAGTCCCCCCATTCCGCGTGCTGAAATCGGAAGCTTTTTCCCCGGCAGAATGAGTGAAGAGCACCCCTATACCGCCGACGCCAGCGAAACAAACCAGGATAGCGATCGCTCGCCTCGCTGTCGCACCGATATCACGCCATTTCTGGATCCAGACTCGTGCTCCGCGATCGCGGGCGGGCTCGTGGACCGCGGCATCTGGCCGCGGCTCACCAAGTGTCATGAAGCCGAGTCTCTCAAGGGGCGACTCTGGTGGCTCCGCATCGCTCGGGCTGGCAGCGGCATTCATAAAAATCTTCGTGGCGTTGGTGGTTGGGAAATCGAGCAACCGCCGTGAGAAGCGGTTGATCAGCGTAGGATCGCCGCCCGAAACATTAGCGATTGCGAGCACTGCTTCTTTGGTGAAAACGCGCCCTGCCTCGTCCGCCGGCAACTGATGGCGAATGAATGATACGACTTCATCTGCGCCAAGCTCGTGAAGGCGAAGTCGAGCGGCGAGCAGGCGTTTGGCGAGCCAAAGGCGGAGCATTGGCTGTTCTAACCGAGCAAGGAAGTCGGAGGGCGCCAGCAAGACAGCCCCCGCAATCCGATGATCCCGACGCTGGGTGCTAACACAAATATTATCAAAAATAAGCTCGATCTGCTCATCGGATAGCTGGGCTGCGTCGTCGAATACAAAAAGCGGTGGTGCAGCTGAAGGCGGCGGCGGCGGATACTCGGTTGTCGTCCGGTTAGCTGCCGTTGATACAAAGGGGCGAGAAGCACATAGCAGCTGGTCTCGCCCCAGCTCAGGTCCACATGAGAAGCCAATCACCGAGTAGTGGGACGCGGCCGCTCTGATTAGGGCAGTGTAGAGGATCTGCGGGGTCGGTGGCGGATCTCCGGTCACGACCACGACACTGAAGCCGCCCAAGGCGGCGACGATGCGGCCGGCGAGTGATCGGTAATGCATTTCCGTCGAAAAATAATCGAAACCCGCCTCCGGTAGAGCGAAAGCCAAAGAACGGGCATACCAGCGCGGGATCATGGCACGCGCTCCGCAGAAGCAGAATGAGCGACGACCAGGAGCGAGGGCGGCCCAATATTCGGCAGGCACTCTTGTTCGAACAAGTTGACGCCTTGACCCAGCATATCGATATCGGTACTGGTCAACTCTCGCCTCCGATCCTCCATACCTCAGTATGCGTTCTCGCGAGAAACCAGAATTCCCACTGTCCTGAGTAAGATTGTCAGGTCGAGCCAAGGAGACCAGTGCTCAATGTAATTGAGGTCATGCGCGAACTCGAGCGCGTGCTTTTTCCATTGTGTCAACTTCGCCGCGCAGTCCATGGACCTGAGCCCAGCCTGTGATGCCAGGCTTAACGCGATGGCGATGGAGATATCGCTCGACTGCGTCGCAGTATAGGCTATCACCGGCCTTCATCGTAATCGCATGCGGACGTGGCCCAACCAGCGACATGTCGCCCCGCAGCACATTCATCAGCTGCGGCAACTCATCGAGGCTCAGCGAACGCAATACGCGACCGACACGAGTGATTCGTGAGTCTTTTTGCACGGTGCGTTGGGCTCCGGAAGGGTCGCCCCGGTCAACATACATAGTGCGGAATTTGAAAACCCGGATCACTCTGTTATCGAAACCAAAGCGCTGTTGAACGAAGATCACCGGTCCTCTGCTGTCTAGCTTTATACACAGGGCGATGACCGCCATCAATGGGGCAATAAGTATCAAGATAAACGTTGCCAGAACTTTGTCTTCGATCCATTTGGCAACTGCACGCCAATGCTTTAACGGCCGATCGGCCACGTCGAGCACTGGCACATCGCCGACATAGCCGATCTTGCGGACCTGGAACGTCTCTGCCAGAGGTTCGATGCTGAGACGCACGTCTATCGCGAGCACTTTCAGCTTATCGCAAATCGCCCTCAGCCGCTGCTCCGCGTCAAGCGGCAGAGCTACGATAATTTCGTCTATCGGGACGCGACGCACGAAATCGAGGAGATCCTCCGTCGTACCGAGTAAATTCAGCCCGGCGATCGAACTGGGCACCCGGGATCGGCGATCGTCAAACAGGCCTCGAACCGCGATGCCATTGTCGCTCGCTTCTTGAAGCTTCGCGATCAGCCGTTGGCCCTCCTTGCCGGCCCCCACGACCACGACACGATGGGCGAGATAGCCGCGTTGAATCCAGAAGGCAATTCCGCAATGGAGAATGCCGCGTCCGATCAGAAGCAGGGCTGGCGCAGCGATAATCCATCCGAGCGCCCAACCTCGTGAATAGATCTCAGATACTTTCCCGAGGAATGCCATTAAAAGGAGGATCGATACTGTAGCGCCCCAGGTGGCCGTGACGCGCGTCAGTTGCCAATGCAGTTTCGACAATTGCTTCAGCCGGTACCCACCGAGCCGCTCGAACCCGCCGACGAACAGCGTTGCAGCAAGCATCGCTGGGAAGACATAGCGTTCCACCGGAGTAGGAGAGGGGTTCACGAATTTAAAGTACACTGGGAAGACGACCGGCCGCCGCCGCCGGCACTACGACGAAGTCGACCGCGCCGACCATCACGGCCACAATCTCCGGCGATAGCCACGCATGTCGCCGAAGGACACGGCGGGAAAAGGCCTCTTGCTCAATGAAACCCGGTGAACCAGCGGTAATCGGCGGGTTTTCGTGTGAAACAGCTACAACTGTTAGCCCCCCTCTCGATAGAAGACTAGAGAACCCGCTCAACGGATAATCCTCCGCTTAGAATTCGTAGCATCGCACTGACATGTAATTCTTTGCCAGATTGATTTATAGAATATTGTAATAGGGTACCCTGGCGAGGTCGCGTTAACGAAAAATGGTGAGTTCGTGTTAGGTTTGTTTGCCGGACGGACGAGGGACAACTGGCGGTAGCTGCGCTGTGTGCCAGCCTTGCGAGGCGGCCGAGATCGAGGATCGTCATGCGATGCTTTTCCCCGTCAACAGCCGGCTCGTCGCGCAATGACCGCAATACGCGGTACGAAGGAACACCGTCAGACCCAGATATTTTCCGACCTGGATTTGGATCGGGGCACAATTGTTTGCCGACCCAGCAATCAATCTTTTGGGGTCCAATCGCGCGTAATCGTAGAGCAAGACCATTTCCAGTCGGGCCGCGCATCGAGGCATGAGATCGCGGCTAGAAGTTGATCTGCACGCCACTGGCGCTGGCTCAGCGACCAACCAACGTAAAGCGCAGTAGAACCGACTGGTGAGCATGCCGGTCGGCGCGTCCCCGACGTGGATTGCCTCGAGCCGTAGCGAATGTGAGCGTAAAGACCTTTTCCGGAGGTCGGATTCGAAGGATGGCGTTCCAAGCCGCTGAGTGGCCAGGAGGATAAATGTCAATGATCGTTCGACGACCATTACGCAAATAGCGACATTGGCATGCCCATTCGGGTCGAACGTGGTAAATCTCACCGCCCAGCTCGATAGCCACCACCGGCAATTCGCTGGCGTTGCAGGTGCGCATCGCTGAGTTGGGAAAAAAGGCGGGCAGCCTTCGCTGGCCAACGAAAAAATCGTCATAAGCCGGAGAAGACTGTTCAAGTGCTTAGCTCCGAGTGAACGCCTAAGACGACGCTAGTCCGGTCGCAATACTAAACTAGTAGGAGGTCATCTGTGTCAATGCGTAACAAAATGCGACAAATCGGACTCGACCTTGTGATCCATTGCCTCCAAGGATTTTAAATTGCGAAATTTTAATGATTAAAATTGCGCTAAAAAAGCGCGCCGCAAGAAATCTGAGGTGATATGCGGCATTCCGCCGCATCAGAGCAAAGCCACCCATTGGACCGCTGCGATGATGATGTCAAAAGCGGTCGGAATCGGCGCCACCTCGGTACGGCGGATCTGGGGTGCGCACGGGCTGCAGCCGCACCGCGTGCGCGAGTTCAAGCTGTCGCGCGCCCCGGACCTCGTGCCAAAACTCAGAGACATAGTGGGGCTCTGTGTCGACTCTATTCGCCTTCCGTGGACTTTACGGGGGATCACGAGGAGCGGGCCGGGTTTGGCCTCGTCCTCGTAGCGGGAGGTGGCGAGCGTGAGCATGTCCGGTGGGAGACCTGTCGGGTCTCTGCTAGCGATCAGTATCCGCGGGAAATTATCCATGTCGTACCTTCCGGGGATCATCTTTGCGTTGGTAATAGTCGTTGCGCGAGCGCTATCACAGTCCATCTCCTAGGTGTCCCAGTGGTTGTCGCTGATGGCCCTGTGCAGGCCTCTTCGAAGTTTTTGGCGTCGGCGACGATGTGCTGGTACACGGGAATGAGGTATTGGCGCTCAATCACGAACTTGGGCATTGGATTTTCTCTTGTTGGATCTTGCAACACGCCGATCCCCACCGGCTTCTGTCGGCAGGGGTATGGGGCAGCCGGCTTCGAAGGGTTTCAGCCTGAGATCGGCGAGTTGTTCCTTGCAGTCGGCCTCGTCGGCCATGTAACGGACCAGGTCCTACTGGGCGCCGGCGACGTTAAACAGGTGGGCGAGTTGCTGCTCTTTAAGCGCAAGACACTGCCAGGCTGGCGGTTGCAGGCTGATCGTCGGCGGCACGCGATGTAGCCTGCGGCGCCAACAACCAACGCCAATCCGGGTCGAGCAGTCTGTTGATCGGAGGAAAGCCGAGATCCGATCAATTACGCGCTCGGATCCCGGCCAACGTGCTCCCATAGCGGAAGTCTCGCCGTCGGTTCGAGACCGACTACCGCGTAGCCGCAGTAAGCTGCAATTCGCTTGGCGAACGAACAGCCGGGGTCCGACCACGGGGGATTTCTCTTTCCGTTTTCTGCCTGGAACGAGGGTGATCGGGCAAAGGTCTTGGGGGCGGCGCCGGTCCCAGCATGATGGGCGGTGCCGGCAGATAATCCACCGCCCGATGCGCCCGGATTGGCCCTTGGCATAAGCAATTCCACGGCACTCGAATCAGCCTAAAGGAACGCCCAATGAGAACGATGCACGCGCTGCATGCCACCGCCTTCGCCCTGTTGATCGTCTTTGCGCGCCTGCCTGCTGCGGATGCCCAAGACACGGCAACGGAAGTCGGCACCGATATCGGCACCTTGTACCGGGACGAGACAGCACCGCTCTACAAGGCGCCGGGTTATTCGCCTTATGCCGGCCGAAATTATCCCGACGCGCGTTCTCTGGGGTGATACCCATCTGCACACCGCCAATTCGCTGGATGCCGCGGCCTTCGGCAACACGCTCGGCCCGGAGCCGGCCTACCGCTTCGCTCGCGGCGAGGAGGTGGTTTCCTCCTCCGGCCAGGCGGTCAGGCTGAGCCGCCCGCTCGATTTCCTGGTGGTCGCCGATCATGCCGAGGGGCTGGGCTCCACGGAGGAAATCAAGAAGGGCAACCCGACCCTGATGGCCGACCCGACGCTGCGGCGCTGGCACGACTTGATGGCAGCCGGTGGCGAGAGTGCGAGCCAGGCGGCGATCGAGATCATCCGCTCGGTTGGCACCGGCACGACGCCGAAAGCGATGCTGAGCCGACAGCTCGCGCGCTCGGTCTGGCAGGACTACACCAGCACCGCCGAGCGCTACAACGAGCCCGGACGGTTTACCGCGCTGATCGGCTACGAATGGACTTCCAACAACAGCGGCAACAACCTGCATCGCGTCGTGATCTTCCGCGACGGCAAGGACAAGGCCGACCAGATCGTGCCGTTCTCCGCCTTCGACAGCGAGGACCCGGCCATGCTGTGGAAGTTCCTCGATGCTTATACCGAGAAGACCGGCGGCGAGGTGCTCGCCATCCCGCACAACGGCAACCTGTCCAACGGACGCATGTTCGCGCTGGTCGATTTCGACGGCCGCGGACTGACGCGCGCCTATGCCGAGACGCGGGCGCGGCTTGAACCGGTGTATGAGGTGACGCAGATCAAGGGCGACGGCGAGGCGCATCCCTTCCTGTCGCCGAATGACGAGTTCGCCGGCTTCGAGCTGTGGGACAAGGGCAATCTCGACCTGACCGAGCTCAAGAAGCCGGAGATGCTGCAATACGAGTACGCCCGCTCCGGTCTCAAGCTCGGGCTCAAGCTCGAACAGGAACTTGGCGTCAATCCGTTCAAGTTCGGCATGATCGGTTCGACCGACTCGCACACGTCGCTGGCGACCGCCGACCAGGATAATTTCTTCGGCAAGCACAGCGGCGCCGAGCCGAGCGCAACGCGCGCCACCCATGCCTTTCTCGCCTCGCCGCGACGGCAGCGTAAAGATCATGGGATGGGAGATGACCGCCTCGGGCTACGCCGCGGTGTGGGCCACCGACAACACGCGAGCAGCGATCTTCGACGCGCTGAAACGCAAGGAGGTGTATGCCACCACCGGCCCGCGCATGATCGTGCGCTTCTTCGGCGGCTTCGACTTCAGCCCCGCCGACGCGAAGACCCGCAACCCCGCTGGCGTCGGTTATGCCCGCGGCGTGCCGATGGGCGGCGATCTTACGGCGGCGCCGGCGGGCAAGGCGCCGAGCTTCCTGGTCGCCGCGCTGAAGGATCCGATCGGCGCCAATCTCGACCGCATCCAGATCGTCAAGGGCTGGCAGGACGCCAACGGCGCGTTGCAGGAGAAGGTCTATGATGTGGCCTGGGGCGACGCGCAGACCCGCAAACCGGATGCGAACGGCAAGCTGCCGCCGGTCGGCAACACGGTCGATGTGCCCAACGCCACCTGGACCAACACGATCGGCGATCCCGAGCTGATCACGGTGTGGACCGATCCGGACTTCGATCCCGCCCTGCGCGCGTTCTACTACGCCCGTGTGATCGAGATTCCGACACCACGCTGGACCGCCTACGACGCCAAGCACTTCGGCGTGCAGATGCCGAAGGAGGTGCCGATGGTCGCGCAGCAGCGCGCCTACACCTCGCCGATCTGGTATACGCCGAAGAGCTGAGGGCCGCCGTCGTGCTGACGCGGCTGCTGCGCGAGCCGCTGGTGCATTTCCTGCTGCTTGGCGGCGTGCTGTTCGCTGTCTTCGGGCGCGGCGGGTCCGATGCCGGCGGTGCCGACCGGCAGATCGTCGTGAGCGAGGCCGACATCGACCGCTTGGCCGCAGGGTTCTCGCGGACCTGGCATCGCCCGCCCGACCGCGGACGAGCTGCAGGCGCAGATCCAGGATTATATCCGCGAGGAGGTGCTGTATCGCACCGCGCTCGCCCTCGGTCTCGACAAGGACGACACCATCATCCGCCGCCGGTTGCGCCAGAAGATGGAGTTTCTGTTCGAGGACACGGTTCCGCCGCCACAGGAGGCCGGAGTTGCGTGCCTATCTCCAGGCCCATATCGAGAAGTTCCGCACCGAGCCGCTGATTTCGTTTCGACAGGTCTTTGTCAGCACAGCGCCGGGGCGGCGACAGCGGAGGCCGATGCACGGCGGATTCTCGCGCGTCTGGTCACCGCCGCGCCGGGGGCGGCGGATGACGGGCGACGCGTTGCTGCTGGGCGATGCGTTCACCCGAACGCCGCTCGATCGGATCGCCGCACTGTTCGGCGACGGCTTCGCGCGCGGGCTGGCGCAGTCCGCGCCGGGCGTTGGGTCGGTCCGCTGCGATCGGCCTACGGGCTGCATCTGGTCCTGGTCACGGCAGTAGAACCGGCGGCAACTGCCGCCATTCGAGCAGGTGCGGGCGGCGGTGGAGCGCGAGTGGTTCGCCGAGCACCGCGCCGCGGCGCAGGCGGCTCAGTACCAGGCCCTGCTCGCCGGCTATCGAGTGACCGTGCAAAAGCCGCCGGGGCTGACGCCATGACGCGCATTGTCGCCTTGTTCGGCCTGCTCGCGGGGCTGCTGCTGCCGGCGCAGGGGGCGCGCGCGCACGAGGTGCGGCCGGGCTTTCTGGAGCTGCGCGAGACCGACGGCGAATGTCTTCCTGATGACCTGGAAGGTACCCGCGCTTGGCGGGTTCCGGCTCGGCATGGAGCCGCGATTACCGACTTCTGCCACCTCATCGGCCAGCCGACCTCAATGCAGGCCGGCGGCGCTTTCATCGAGCACGGGCGGGTGAGCTGCGATCGCGGCCTGGCAGGGCAGACGATCGCGATCGACCGGCTCGACGCACGCTGACCGACGCTCACGTGGTCTGAACGTTGCTCTTTCAGCGAGGGCAAATCAAGCAATGAGGTGGTGGGAAGCAGACCTGAACCGGGCGTGATCAGTCCGCGCGAGCCTTGTCGATGAGGTTTTGGATGAAGGCGGTCTTGGCTCTGGTGTCGGCGAGGGAGTTTTCAGTGTGCTCCTCCGCGAGTCCCGCCAAAAACGCCGCCTGCTCAATTTCGTACTGTCGAACTGTACATGGGAGCACGGAGAAGTGGTCGCCACCTTCCGACAACCATTTGATTTGTTGGCGGAAACCACGATCAAAGCGGCCCGACGTGAGGCGGGAACCGCGCCCAATTCGGCGAAAATGAGATTTGGCTGGGGGACTAGGATTCGAACCTAGACTGGCGGAGTCAGAAGTCCGCTGTCCTACCGTTAGACGATCCCCCATCGGAGGCCCGCGGCCGTCCGCCTGATGGCCCGGAGCCGCGGCAAGCTGATACCACAACGAGGCGGGATTGGGTAGGGGTGCGGCCGCGCGGCTCCAGGCAGGCATACGACATTTTGCGGAGTTTTGATTCGGCGCCTGGCTGCGCTACGATCACTGGAGGTGTTCGACAGGGATGGATTGCTGGCTGTGGAGAAGCCGCTCGGTACGGTAGGTCCGCTCAGGGATGGCACGCCCGCTGCCCCTCGGAGCCGGCCCGCGCCGCCGGCGGCCGAGCCCGGCGGGAAGCTGATCGCCGCGCGGTTGCGGGCGGAGCGGTCGCTCGCCGCGGACTTCCGGCCGCCCGCTGCGCCGCCTCCGATCGTGCACCGCTTCGCGCCACAATATGCGGCGCTCGACCTCGGCACGAATAATTGCCGTCTTCTGATCGCGCGGCCAGCCAGGACGGGTTTTCGCGTCGTCGACGCTTTTTCACGCATCGTCCGGCTCGGCGAGGGGCTGGCAGCGACCGGCACCCTTTCCGAATGCGCGATGGCACGCACTATGGAGGCGCTCAAGGTCTGTGCCGACAAGATCGCCTTCCGCCGGGTCGCCGCCGGACGCTCTGTCGCGACCGAAGCGTGCCGCCAGGCGACCAATTGCGATGTCTTTCTCGCCCGGGTGCGCGACGAAGTGGGTCTCGAGATCGAGATCATCTCGAGCCGCGAAGAGGCGCGCCTCGTCGTCGCCGGCTGTGCCCCGCTGCTCAATCCTCGTATTCCCTACGCCATCGTGTTCGACATCGGCGGCGGCTCGACTGAGATCGTCTGGCTACAGCTTTGGGGCGGACCCAACTGGCGGCGGCGCCCGGAGATCCTCGGATCGGTCTCGCTTCCCTTTGGGGTGGTCACCTTGACCGACCAGTTTGGCGGTGCCGAAGTCTCGCCGGCGGCCTACCGAGCGATGGTTGCCGAAACGGTGGCCGCCTTGGCATCGTTTGAGCGCACCCACGACATCCTCCGCCGCGTCCGAACCGGCCGGGCGCAAATGCTCGGCAGCTCGGGTACGGTAACGACGCTCGCCGGCATTCATCTGGCATTGCCGCGCTACACCCGCGCGCTAGTCGATGGCAGCGTGCTGACCTTCGAACAGATCGCGGTGGTCTCGGCTCATCTCGCCGCTCTCGACCTCGCCGGTCGTGCCGCCAATCCCTGCGTCGGCCGCGAGCGCGCCGATCTCGTGCTGAGCGGATGCGCGATCCTCGACGCGATCTGCGCGACCTGGCCGGTCGGATATTTGCGTGTCGCCGACCGCGGGGTGCGCGAGGGCATCTTATTCGATCTAATGCGGCGCTGAGATGACGCGCGCGGGCGGCCGGGGATTTCGCGGCTCGGCCCCGGCCGGCCCGCCCGGCGCGCGGCGCCAAGCGGTGCGCGTTCACGGAGCAAGGCGGCGCAAACCCTCATCGACCGAGTGGCTGTCGCGCCAGCTCAACGATCCCTATGTCGCGGAGGCGCGCCGGCTTGGTTACCGCTCGCGCTCGGCTTTCAAGCTGATCGAGCTCGATGATCGTTTTGGGTTGTTGCTTCCCGGACGGCGGGCGGTCGATCTCGGCTGCGCCCCGGGTGGCTGGACGCAGGTCGCGGTCGATCGCGTCGGAGCTCGCGGCGCCGTCGTGGGGATCGATCTTGCAGAGACTGCGCCGATCGCCGGCGCGGTAATTCTGCGCTGCGACATTCACGACCCGGCGGTAAAATCGGCGATCGCTGCTGCGCTAGGCGACCCGGCAGATGTCGTGCTGAGCGACATGGCGCCGTCGGCCACCGGCCATGCCGCGACCGACCACTTGCGGATCGTGGCGCTGGCCGAGGCGGCGTTCTCGGTCGCCTCGGAAATTCTGCGTCCGGGCGGCGCCTTTGTTGCCAAAGTATTTCACGGCGGCGCCGAGGGCGCGTTGCTGGCGCAGCTCAAACAAGTTTTCGCCGAGGTGCGCCATGCAAAGCCGCCTGCGAGCCGCGCCGAGTCGGCAGAGACCTACGTTATTGCGAAGGGGTTTCGCGGTCGCCAATAGGCGTCGTCAGATTAGGGCTCGGGGCTGTGCGGAGGTTCGGCCAAAACGATTACCGTGATGTCGACGGAATCTCTTCACCGCATTTGATGGAGTTTTACCTATGTTAACTTCCGGCGATGCGATCTAGCAAATATTGACCATCTCAATCAATTCGGTGCCGTGTGCCGGGATGTTTCAAGCAACCGTGGAACACACACAGCGGCCAGGGCATCAATAGATCTGGAAATCAGCGATGGGTGAAAGAGTGACATTGAGGACAACCGCCGGCGCCGCGATCGCGGACAATCAGAATGCGATTATCGCCGGGCCTCACGGTCCCGTGCTCCTGCAGGACTACCAGCTGCTCGAAAAGCTCGCCCACGAGTGCGACCTGCGCGGCTTTGCGCTGAAATTCTATACCGAGGAAGGCAATTCAATCGTCTTCGACGGCGATGCGCCACTTGACATCGCAGTTGCAGTGCAGATGTTAATCATCGCGAATCAATAGGAGATAATAATGAAAAATTCCCAAGGAGAGTACACCAAAGCTGAGAGCGACGAACCGCGTCACCTCCTCTCGACGGGTTTGATCACTCGACAGAGGGAGCCGAAGAATCTGGAGACTTTCTTCGATCAGCTCGACTCATTTCTCACTCGCACAGAGCTGTTCTACATACGCAGCCATTTCCCCGCTCCGAAGTTGGATCTCACCTCTTACCAACTGCGGGTCGATGGTGCGGTCAGGAATCCGTTTTCTCTGAACTACAAGGAATTGCGTGCGATGCCCTTCGAGACGCGGGTCGCCATTTTGGAGTGCGCAGGCAATAGTCGCGTCTTCTTGGTCCCGCAGGTTGAAGGAGCACAGTGGGAGCTCGGCGCAGTCGGCAACGCAGAATGGACCGGTGTGCCTCTGCGAGCTTTGCTGGAACGCGCTGGCATGGAGGAGGACGTTTGTGAGATCGTGCTCGAAGGAGCTGATCAGGGGATACCAACGGAAAAGCCGGTACCTCCCGGCCCGGTCTCGTATGCGCGCAGTTTGCCTCGAGACAAAGCAATTCAGCGAGAAGTCCTGATTGCTTATCAGATTAACGGCTGTGATCTTCCGCTGGATCATGGATATCCGGTGCGCGCGATTGTCCCTGGTCATTATGGAATGGCTTCAGTGAAATGGTTGACGCATATCCACGCCGTACGAGAGCCGTTTCAAGGTTATTGGCAAACGTCAGATTACGGTTATTGGAGTTATCTGGATGGAAAACCTGTGCGACGCGCATTGGGAGAAATGAAGGTGAAGTCCGAAATCGCCAGACCACGCGTTTACGAAACGATTCCACCGAACCAAATATATACAGTGTTCGGTGCTGCATGGGCGGGCGAGACCGAGGTAACGGAAATTGCGGTGAGCACTGACGGTGGCCAAACCTGGGTCGAGGCAGAATTCTTAGAGCCTGCTCAACGGCATGCGTGGCGCCATTGGAAATATGATTGGCTTACACCGAAGAAGCCGGGGAAACATACCCTGCTGGCCCGTGCCAAAGATGCGAGCGGTGGCGTCCAGCCTAGCGAGCATGACCAGAACTACGGCAGCTACGTGATCAATCATCCACTGCCAATCGAAGTAATTGTTGCCAATCCGGCAGGTGGTACAGTGAGAGGATGATGTAAAGCGTTCCTACTGGTAATCCTCCCCGGCCGCGTCCGTCACCTGTTTTCCTTAACCCGACTTGAACAGTTGGTGAGGGGGCGGATTTAGTAACTGATTGATTTGTTTCGGATGGGTAGGCGAATTTCTAGAGTACGTCCAATAGCGTAGTGGAACATTTCAGTAAAACTCGCGTTTTTACTTGATGTTGAGGGCAATTCAGCGGACAACGATTCGATGTTTCTCCGCGAGAAGTCGGCGCGAGGCCATACCTACCTCTACCTCGTCGAGAACGAGCGCGAGGGCGGCCGCATCCGCCAGCGGATTATCCGCGCGCTCGGCCGCAAGGACGTGCTGCTGGCGAACGGCGAACTGGATCGTCTGGCCGCCTCGCTGGTGCGGCATTGCGATCGCGCGGTCATCCTGTCCAACATGGAGGCGGGTCGCATCGCCTGCACGCGCATTGGTGGGCCGCTCTTGTTCGGGCGGCTCTGGGAGCGCCTCGGCATTGCCGAGGTGCTGGGCGAGCTGCTCGCGAGCCGCGGTTTTGAGTTTGCCGTCGAGCGCGCCGTCTTCGCCAGCGTCCTGCATCGGCTGTTCGTGTCGGGCTCTGATCGCAGCTGCGAGAAATGGATGACCGATTACCGGATCGAGGGGATCGACGGGCTGCAGCTGCACCACCTCTACCGGGCAATGGCGTGGCTCGGCGAGGAGATCGCCCCCGCCGGCGCGCTGGCGCCGCGCTGCGTCAAGGACCTGATCGAGGAGCGTCTGTTCGAGCGCCGCCGCGATCTGTTTAGCGATCTGTCGCTGGTCTTCATGGACACGACCAGTTTGTCGTTTTACGGCGCCGGCGGCGACAGCCTGGGGGCTTATGGCCACTCCAAGGACCATCGCGCCGACCTGAAGCAGATGATCCTGGCCGTCGTCATCGACGGCGACGGCCGGCCGATCTGCACCGAGATGCTGCCGGGCAACACCGCCGATGCCACCGTGCTGTTGCCGGTCGTCGACCGTCTGCGCGAGCGCTTTCATATCGGCCGGGTCTGCGTCGTCGCCGACCGCGGCATGATCTCGGTGGCCACAATTGCAGCGCTGGAGGAGCGCAAGCTGGAATACATTCTCGGCGCTCGCGAGCGCAGCAGCGCCGTCGTCCGCCGGCTTGTGCTCGAGGACGAAGCGCCGCTGACGCCACTGCTCGTCGAGCGGGTGCGAGGCGAGACCCAGCTCTTCGTCAAAGAGGTCAAGGTCGGCGCGGCGCGCTACGTCCTCTGCCGCAACGAGGCCGAAGCGGAACGGGAGCGCAATCAGCGGCAGGCGATCATCGCGGGGCTCGCCAAGCAGCTCGCGCGCGGGGACAAGGCGCTGATTGGCAATTCCGCCTACCGGCGTTATCTGCGCCGGACGCCGAGCGCGAGCGGCAAGCCCGGCCCCGCCTTCGAGATCGATCCCGGCAAGCTGGCCGAGGAGGCGCGCTACGACGGCCTCTTCGCATTGCGCACGAACGCCCGGATCACGCCATTGCAAGCCGTGTTGCGCTACCGCGATCTGCTGCAAGTCGAAGACCTATTCCGTCGCGCCAAGGCGATCCTCAGGACCCGCCCGATCTATCATTCCTCAGATGCCGCCATCCGCGGCCATGTGTTTTGCTCGTTCCTTGCCCTAATGCTGCAAAAGGAACTGACTGACCTGTGCCAGCGCCACGGCCTCGTCATTGAATGGGCCGACCTGCTGCGCGAACTCGACCGCCTCCAGGAAGCCACGATTGAGAAGGACGAGCA
>CAVOTD010000111.1:0-27497 GCA_963698995.1 uncultured Alphaproteobacteria bacterium
GCCGAAGCGGCGCTGGCAATTGCCGTGGCCGAGCAGCGAACAAGAGCAGCCGAAAATGATATTAACGCTGCACAGGCGTACGCAATTTCTGTTGCCGGGCACGCCAAGGGGGACCATTATGGTCGCATATTCTCAAGCATCTGGGGAATATCGACGATGACTATGCTCGATTTCTTTTACACGAACTTGCGAAGCGTTACGCAATTAGGCCCCACATTTCCGTTGCGGCATATTTCAAGAATACTCGGACGCAAGTATCACGTGAGTACTATAAAGCGAGAAACTAAGGTTTACATACGAATCGGGACTTCGGACTCGCTTGCATTTCTTGAAGTATTCCAAGAGAAAACCTACGATCTGTCTAGCTTCCCACAGTTCTCTCGTGTACTGCAGGTCTATCAACGTACCGTGGATGCTGGGCAAATCCCGATCATTATAGACGCCGGAGCAAATGTAGGGGCTGCGTCGATTTGGTTCTCCCGACAATTCCCTCTAGCCCGCGTGCTTGCTGTTGAACCCGATGCAAGCAATGCAGAGATTTGCCGATTGAATACGCGCACATTACCAAACGTGGAGGTGATCGAGGCGGCAATCGGTTCCGAAGAGGGCCGGGTATTGCTCACAAATCCAGCAAACCAAGCATGGATGGTGCAGACGAGGCGGAGCGAAGATGGCAACATCCCCATTGTCACGATTCCTGCGCTTATCCGCAACCAGGAGCGGCCCGTAAAGCTCTTTCTTGTAAAAATTGATATCGAAGGGTTTGAAAGTGATCTATTCGCGCAAAATGTCGAGTGGGTAGATGATGCCGAGGTTATTATTATTGAACCACATGACTGGTTATTTCCCGGGAGAGAAACCAGCAGGAATTTCCAAACATTGCTGGCTGAACGACGGTTCGAACTGTTAATTCGCGGCTATAATCTTATCTACGTGCGGCTGGCGTGTTAGTATGGGGTGGCAGGTGCAAGCGGCGCCTGGCCGCTGCGGCGTTCGACGTCGTTGGAGCGCGCCATGCAGACAGCTGGCGCTCGTTCACCTCCAGATTTAGCTTTAGCTTTATGCGTCCTGATGCGGCACGGATATCTAGTATACTCATCGACGAGTTGGTTGAAGATCTCCGGGAGCGCTGGGGCGTGTCATACCTGACCATCTTTGAACCCTGCGCGAGAGCGTTTGCGCCGATCGTCGCCCAGCTCGCCGGTACGTAGAAGTGTTGCCATCCTAGCGCTTGAGCAGAAAGGATCGAAGTGACACCTGAAGGCTATCTCGATCGCGTGCGTGCGCTGCTGCCGGTTCTGCAGGAGCGTACTGCGCTGGCGGAGCAATTGCGGCGGCTGCCCGACGAGACCTTTGCAGATTTTCAGCAGGCAGGACTCTTTCGCGCATTGCAGCCGAGGCGTTACGGCGGCTACGAGCTCGATCCCGGGATCTTCTACCAGGCAGTCATGGAAGTGGGCACGGTGTGCGGGTCGAGCGCCTGGGTGCTCGGGGTTGTCGGGGTGCACAACTGGCATCTGGCGATCTTTCCGCCGCAAGCGCAAGAAGACGTCTGGGGCGAAGACACCAGCATCCAACTCTCGACCTCGTTGGCGCCGACCGGCACGGTAGAAAGAGTCGACGGCGGCTATCGCCTCAGCGGCCGCTGGTCGTTTTCCAGCGGCTGCGATTTCTGCCAATGGGCCGTGCTCGGCGGCATCGTGCCGCCGGCCGAGCCGGGCCAGGCGCCCGACGCGCGCGTATTTCTGCTGCCGCGTCGCGACTACGCCATCGACGACAACTGGCATGTGATCGGGCTCTGCGCCACCGGCAGCAAGGATCTCGTCGTCGATGAGGCTTTCGTGCCGGAATACCGCTCGCACTCCTATCTCGACGCCTTTCATTTGCGCCATCCCGGCAACGCGGTAAACCACGCGCCGCTCTATCGGCTGCCCTTCGGCATCATCTTTCCCTATGGCATTACGGCTCCTGCCATTGGTGCGGCGCTGGGGGCGCTCGAGGCATTTCGCGAGCAGTCGCTGAAGCGCATCAACCTGCGCGACCAGTCGCGCGTCGCCGAAGATCCGTTCACGCAATATCGCCTGGCCGAGGCTGCCGCCGAAATCGGCGCGGCGCGCGACCGGATGCTGGGCAATTTTGCCGAGATGATGCGGCTCGTTCGTGCCGGAGAGCAAATTCCCCTTGCCGCGCGGGCCCGCTATCGATGGGATGCGGGCAAAGCCATCGATTGCTGCGTTACGGCCGTCGATCGGCTGTTCGAGGCGAGCGGCGGGCGCGGCATCTTCCTCGGCAACCCAATCCAGCGCGCCTGGCGCGATGTGCACGCGATGCGGGCGCATGCCGGCAACAACCCGGAACGCGCCGCCGCCGTCTTCGCCCGCTCGGAATTCGGCCTGCCGCCGCAGGATATTCGATTCTGAATTACGGCCCCGGCGAGGGGTTTTTCGGACGCGAAGGTATCACTCGCAGATATTCGTACATGGCGCTCAGATCCCGTTCGGTCTTCCAGCGATAAAGCGGCCACGGCATGACCTGCAGCAAAACGTCGGGAGCGTCCTGCGGATCATGTCCGGTCCGCATGACTTCGAGAAATCCGGCCAAGGTCAGGCCGGCCGGCCGGCCATTTTTGTCCGGGGTGATGTTGGCGGAGGTGATGACCGGCCCAAACTGCCGACCGCCGGTCAGGTATTGGTCTGTATTGATCTGCTCCGGTTGCCCCATATAGGGATTGCCACCTGACGCCCAGTTAGGATGGGTATGACAATCGTTACAGCCGGTAGAGTTCACTAAATAGCTGCCGAGGCCGACCAAGGTCAGGTCCTTGTCCCTGAGATTGAGGTGCGTATTCCTTGGGAATATCTCGGTAATGATCTCAAAACCGCGCAGAACCTGACGGGCTTCGTCTGCTCGCGCGACTGACACGAACAGCGTCGCCGACAAGGAGAACGCAGCCAGCGGCCAAATACAGGACCACACGAAAAAATTCTTTACCATCCTGTCATTCCTTTGATGCGGCAAGAGGCGCACCCGCGCACTGAACGGTTAGCCGAATTTCCGTCAACAAACTGTTGCCAACCCCGCGCTTTTTGGAGGGGGGCCGAGCAAGCACGGGACCTTTAACCGGATATCCGTCCGCAAATCGTCAAATTAGAAAAAAACGGCTTTGCAATCGCCACGCCTCCGCAGCAGGTACGGCGCGGGTCTATGCTGCGGATCACTCGCCGTCCAGGCGCGTCGCTGGACGGCGAGACCCATCTTAAACGGCAGTAAATATTCGCGTCGGCTTCAACGCCGTCGAGAGCCGGCCCGGTCACCCACCGCAGCCGGAGTAACGGTCTTGAAGATTACTCCGCCTTGAAACAGTAGGCGGCGATCTTGTTCCCATCGAGATCGCGGGCATACCCCGCAAAGGCGTTCGGCGCCCATCCGCGCGGCCCGACCGCGCCTTCATCGACGCCCCCGCCGGCGAGCGCGGCCTTGTGGAAAGCCGCGACCGCGGCCCGGCTTGGCGCGACAAAGCTGACTGTCCCGCCATTGGCAAAACTTGCGGGCTTGCCGTTGGCCGGCTTCAGCACAAAGAATTCCGGCGCGGATTCACCCCAGATCGAGCCGTTATCGCCGAGGTCGTTCAGACGTTTGTAGCCGAGCGGCGCCAGCACGTTGTCATAAAAGGCGCGGGCTTTGGCGAGATCGTTCGTACCTACCGTGACATGCGTAAATATGGCCACTGGATCCTCCTTTTCGATGATTGGTTGTCAGACGTTTCTTGAAACCGAACTGCCCGGCTCATCGCGCGAGCAGCATTGCCCAAAGAAGATTGGCGCACGCTCTTCGCGCAGTGCCATGCAAGCTACCAGTTTTACAGCGGGTGGTAAATGACTGAGTACCAAGTCTCGGCCGCGTCCTAGCCGTCGATCGACCGGGCGGGGATACCGCCGTATTTGTCAGGAATTAACCTCGAATTTCGCTGGCTTAACCATCAATTGTCCGACGATTTTAATCTTTCCCGGTTAGGTTTATCAGCGATACAGAAGCGAGATCAGTCTAAGTAACATATTTTAAATAAAGATGGCGATGCGTCTCCTGATGTCATTGTGGACAAGCT
Source organism: uncultured Alphaproteobacteria bacterium (assembly GCA_963698995.1). Taxonomy (GTDB): domain Bacteria; phylum Pseudomonadota; class Alphaproteobacteria; order ATCC43930; family CGMCC-115725; genus AP-15. The sequence continues at coordinate 4,106 of CAVOTD010000111.1, forward strand.
GTCACGGACCGGATTGACTTATGCCTCATCTTAAACCGGCCTGGAATTTGACCCACCCCGTTGCACCGAAACAGCGTGGCCGGTGCACGAATAGTGTAAAAGACGGGTGCGGCGACCGAGCGGCACGGTCGCTGTTCCGGCGGGGGCGGATAAGCGTCTTGGCGACAACCGCCCTTGCATCGTTGCTGCTGGCGGGAACGGCAGAACACGCCGGTGCTGTCGTTTGGTCGAATTTCACGAATTCCGGCTTTGTCGCGCTGCTGTCAGGTAACGATACGCTCGGCTTCACTTTTGACGGCAAGAGCGCAGCTTACACCGACAATATGGGCATCATTCTGTCGAGCAGCACTGAACAGCTCATCGTCAATAACCGTGCTGTCCCGGGTTCGACCCTCACAGTGACCGGGCTGTCGCCTGGTCAAGCCTACAATCTCGAGCTGACCGACACAGTGACCGGCGAGCACTGGTCTTCCGATCCGGGCAAGGACGGCACCACGACAGCGGGCGTCACTTATGCATCCGATCTAATCAACGATCGCGGCGCTTCATGCTCGCATGGGAATGGGTGTGCTCAGGCTCCGCACCTGGCTTACCCGACGCTCTGGGACAGTTTCGGTTTCGGCGGAATGGCGCCGGGAGGGGCGCCTGGGTCAATCTACTATGGGTGAGAGGCCTGCGCATTGCGGGTGGGATCGAGGATGCCGGCGTCAGGGCGGGATTGTGACACAAATCACCACGGGAGGAGGGACCGGAGATTACGATGATTTGGTTTTTCAGGTCATGCAATCAGCGTCGCCGGCTCGCGTTTCGGAGCCCGCTTCGCTTGTCCTACTTTGTGCCGGACTGATTTGCATCAGTCAACGCACCGGCGGCGGGCAGCGGCGACCCGCCGCTAACCCGGAACTGACCCATCCGCCGACAGTCAAACCATCGCCATTGAGTTACATTTCGGAGAGCGATCATGTTGTCTGATTTCGATGTTGTGCGTGCCGCCGATGCGATGTTGCACGAATTCGGCGACCGAGCAGAATTTCAAGCCGCAAGATATGCCGATCTAATGCTCGGACACAGCAATCGGGCGGGGCTCCTGATTTGGGCGCGCATCTGGCGCACAATCGCCGAACAGCACCCGGCGCGATCAGGACTACCGCATTGAGAGGGTGAGGTATTATCCTCGACGGCCGGCAATCCCGAGAGGAAAGGATCTCATCATGGCTAGGCTGCCGCCAATCACTGGCAAGGACCAGGTTGCCGCGAAAGACCATCCTATTGTCGACGCGATCACCCAAAGTCGCGGCGCCGTCCAGGGGCCGTTCACGATGTTTCTCCACTGTCCGGAACTGGCCGGCCGCGTTGCCCATCTTGGCGCCTTCGTGCGTTTCGAAGGCTCTCTCGATATGCGGGTTCGCGTGCTCGCCGCGATGACCGTCGCGCGAGAGTTGGAAGCCGTCTACGTCTGGGGTGCGCAAACAGGCGGCGCCCGCCGGCTCGGTGTGCCGGAAGCGACCATTACAGCGATACGCGAGAACCATTCGCGCGACATGCCCTCAGAGGACGCTGAGATCGTCGATTTTACGCGGCAGCTGCTGCGCCGGCACCGGATCGACGAGACGAGCGCAAAATCGATGCAGAGAAGATTCGGCAATGAAGGTTTTGTCGAACTGACCGGCGCCATCGGCTATTACAGCATGCTGGCGATGACCGTGAATGCTTGCGAACTTGAGGCCGCTCCCAATGCTGAAGTTCTAAAGGTCTGAACGAGCTGAGATCATCGAAGGGGCCGCGTTGACGCGGCCCCAAAATTTTTATTGGGGAGCGTATCCGCGTTCGTCAGAAGGGCCGCTGCTGCCATAACCCTGACGATAGGCCCGTTCACGTTCGCGAGCATGTTTGGTGGCTTCGTGATGGCCGATAACGCATCCCGCCCCAGCTCCGAGGAGCCCGTGGTGCCCGGCGAAATGCCCAGCCACCCCGCCAACGATAGCGCCTTTGATGCAGCCCTTGGCCGAGGCCGGGGCGGGACTCAGTGCAAAGCCTGACACCGCGATAGCAAAGGCCAGGGGGATTAGTTTTGCTTTCATCGAACACTCCTGAACGCGAGTCATCTAGCATGAGTTGTGCGCTCAAGACCAACAACTCGCATCGACCACGCGTTCCCGCGAACGGGCGTTGTAAATAGAAGAAAACAAATATTTCAATCGGTGAATGGAGGTAGATAAGATCCGTTTATCGTAACAAAACGTGACTAAACGTTAAAGATGCCAGAGTTACATTTGGCTTACAATTTTTTACCAAATAGCTGCGTTCTGTTCATACGGGGATTACATGTCGAATATAAGTTCTGACCATGAAACCCGAGACCCGGGGTCCTTAGAGGGAAGAACAAATGTCCGATTTTAATCGTCGCGTCGAACAAGAGATCCCGCGGCTGCGGCGCTACGCGCGGGCCCTTGCACGCAGTGCCGATCGGGCAGACGATTTGGTGCAGGAGACTCTGCTGCGCGCGATCGCCAAGGCTCATCTATGGCAGCCCGGCACCGATCTTCGCGCCTGGCTCTTTACGATCATGCACAATCATTACGTCAACATGGTGCGGCGGGCGGCCCGTGACGGGGCAACCGTCGATATCGAGCAGGTGTCCAGGTTGCTCGTCGCCAACACCGATCCCACGGCGTCGCGACAATTGCGCGAGCTCGAGCGGGGGCTCGCCTGTCTCCCGGCAGAGCAGCGCGAGGTCATCTTGCTCGTCGGGTTGGAAGGCATGTCCTACGAAACAGCGGCCCAGATCCTCGACGTGCCGGTCGGCACCGTTCGCTCCCGCCTGTCGCGCGGCCGCGATGCACTGCGTCGCCTGATGGACCTGCCGCAAAAGCCCGAGCGTGCCAGCCTGATATCGCAGCAGCCCGCTGCTCTCGCCGCCTAGCCGGGCACGCCGCCGCTTTCCTCCCGGCGCCGTGGTTGCCGCGCACCCGGCGCGCCGGTGCTGCAAATCGATTTACGGGCGCACCCCGGGGGTCTCGACCGCCATGCCGCGTGCTCGGTCCATTAGATAGAACTCGAGCCCGACGGCCTCGGGGGCACCGTAATGATAAGGTTCGGCGCGAACTCCGATCATGCATTCGCGCACCCGCCGCTGCAGTGAACCGAGACTTTGCCACTCGAGGCGATAAACCGGATAGCCGGTCGGGTGTCCCTGCGGAATCACGCTGCCGCCAAGCCGCTTTCCCCAGTTGTCGTCGTGACACTGGCTGCAGGCGAGGTTCAGCTGCCCCTGGCGGTGGTGGAACAACTCGGCGCCTTGATCCAGCACCAAGCGCAACTCTGTGTTCTTTCCCGGGTCGATCGGGAGACCTCGCGACTGGTAAGTGACAAAGGCCGTCAAGGCGAGGAGACCCTCGCTCTCCCAGGCGAATGGCTCGGCTGACTGATGCTCGGTGCGGCATCGGTTGATGCGCTGTTCGAGATCGAGTAAGCGACCGAGAGCGGCATCGAATACCGGATAGCGCGCCGCTACGCCCTTCATGCTGATCCGCGCGTCGCCGTGACAATTCTGGCAGGCCCGGTCGGCTGTTCCGGCCGCCTTCGCCCACAGTGTTTCGCCCTGGAGCACCCAAAGCATGCCCGGGTTTGTGGCGTCCTCGTCCTGCATCGCCCGGGTCTGCGGGCTTGCGAAGTCATAGCCCGAGCGCCTTGCCTCGGGCGCGATCTCCGCCGCTCTAGTCGCGACGGCGGCGGCGATCCCGAGAGCCGCCAAAAGCAAAACCCTCATTCGACCGTGATTTGCCTGATCTCGGTCTGCGTCCGGCCCTCGTCATCGGTCCAGCTGAAGACCAGCTCACCACTCTCGGCGGCTATTGTCGAGAAGGCGATGAACGGGTTCGCGGCAATGGCCGGGAAAAGCTCGGCCCGAAACACCTCCTCACCGTTATAGGTGCAGACGAACCGGTTGATGATATCGCGCGGTATCGCGGCGCCTGTAGTGTCGAGGCGATAGCCGGTTTCCATCGGGTGGGCGATCAGGGTCTTGATCTCGACGAGTTCGCCGCGCTTGGCGCGATTGGGAAGGTTGATCAGTACCCGCGCCATCGATCGTTATTGCTCGGTGCAGGCTGCCAAGGTCACGATGACGTCCACGCTGTCCGACCAGAAGCTCCCGTCGGTCAGCTTGGCAACCGCCATTACCTGTTGCGAATCGGCCAGGCGGATGCGGGTAGAGACGAGCGCCTTGCCGGCGTGCTGGCCGAGGTAAAATGCCGCGACGTAGGGCTGCGGGTTCTTCTGGTTGAAGATGTGAATACTCGCGACACGGTCGGTCTCGCTCATCGGGCTGTCGACGGACACTGTCAGCGGCACGGTATTGCCGTTCTCGACGATCGGCGGCAAATCGAGCTTGACCTTGCCGTCTTTGAGCGGCGCCTCGCCGACAACCGCGCGGACCGCCTCGTCTAGCATCGCTTCGGTGGCGGCCGCCTTGCGGGCAAGCGAGGCAAGCCCGGCGCTGGCAGCCGCCAGCACGATGCAGCGCCTGGTCGGCAAGAACATTGCAGACTTCGCCCGCTCGCGGTCGCCGGTACTCAGCATTGTCACCGATCGCGCAAAGTCAGCAGAAAGGCCAGCGCGTCCTCGAGCTGCTCGCGGGTCAGGATCGGCTTGCACTGCCAGCGGGAACCGACCCGCGAGAGCCCGTCCACCCGATAATAGGGCGGCATGATCGTGTCGGGGTTGAGGCGGGTGGCGTCGACCAGGCGAAGCCTGAGTTGGCCGGCGGACCAGCGCGCACCCGCGCCCGCCAGATCCGGTGCCAGCGTTCCCTGGAATTTTTCCTCCGGAAATGGGCCGGTGTGGCACAACAGACAGGCGCCGAGGCGACGATCCACAACAATTGCCCGCCCGCGGGTCGGGTCGCCGGCGGTCCCGGTCAGCGATTGTGGGATCGCGTCTCCGACGATCGTGTATGGTCGCAGCGGTTCGGCCTCGGCGACGCCGCCCGACAATCCCGATAGCACCGCCGCGCCGGCCATGATTGCCTCAGCCAAAGGTTTCGGCCGTAATCGTGTCGAACCAGGCCTTTGCATAATTCGCCTCGAGAGCACGGAACTCGGATGGCGCATCGACCGGGCTGATCCCGCCCGCGCCCTCGACATCGGCCAATTGTCCGTCCGCCAGGTGATAGACGCCGGCAATCGAGATCCCGTAATCGGGTGCCACCAAGCTATAGCAGGTGTTGATCAGCTTTGGAGCCGGCGGAGCGGTGCCGCGCAGCAGCGCCGCGACGGCGATCGCGCAGACCTTCGCCTCGGCGTCGGCGGCGAAGGCGGATTTCGGCATCGCGCCTGCGATCGCGGCGTCGCCGATAACATGAATGCCGGGCTGCAAACGGGATTCGAAGCTCACCGGATCGATCGGGCACCAGCCGCTGCGGTCGGCAACGCCGGCGAGTTCGGCAACCGTTGCCGGCGCGCTGTGGCGGGATGACGTTGGCGACATCGGCTTTGTAGCTGGCGAAATCGGTGACGAGCGTGCCGGCCTTCGCATCGACCGATGTCACTTTCCCGCCATTCGACAGCGACACCCATTCGATGAGCCCGGGATAGAGCTGCTGCCAAGCCGACTGGAACAAGCGCTGTTTCGAAAAGCTGTCCTTCGCATCGAGGATGATCAGCTTCGAACGCGGTTTGGTTTTCTTCAGGTAATAAGCGATCAGGCTCGCCCGCTCATACGGACCGGGAGGACAGCGGAACGGATTAGCCGGGGCCGAGATCACAACCGTCCCCCCATCCGCCATCGCTTCGAGCTGACGGCGCAGCAGCAAGGTCTGGTCGCCGGCAAGCCAGGCGTGCGGCATCGATTCTGCCGCTGCCTCGTCATAGCCGGGCAGCCCGTCCCAGCGGATCGCGATCCCGGGCGCCAGCACCAGCCGGTCGTAATCGAGAGTCGAGCCGCCGCGTAGGGTTACACGCCGCACCTTCGGGTCGATCGCCGTCGCCTGGTCTTGCGCGATGGCGATACCGTCGGCGCGGGTCGCGTCATAGCCAAAGCGCTGCGCCCCGATGTCCCGCAGACCTGCGATAACAGCATTGCTGAATGGACACGCCGTGAAAACCGGGTTCGCCTCGACCAGGGTCAGGTCGAACCGCGAATCGGCCCGGCGCAGCGTTCGAGCACATGCGGCGCCGCCAAAACCGCCGCCCAGTACGACGATGCGCGGCTTTGACTGCGCCACGGCGGGCGCCGGTAATAGTCGCGGAAGCGGCCGCCGCCACACCGCCGCCCAAAAAAAACCTTCGCGTCGTGCCGATCACCCGCCGGCCCTCAGTGCTGCGCCGCCAGCCAGACGGCAATCGACCGCGTCTCGTCGTCCGAAAAGCCCCTGGCGATGCGCCCCATGACAGTCGACGGTCGCTCGCCCGAGCGAAATGCCTGCATCGCCGAGACAATCTCGGACGGGTCGCGGCCGCGGATCGGCGGCACTAGCGTAGCCGCCTTGGCAGTTCGCCGGATGACAGCCCGAGCACGAGGAAGCGCCGGGCGGAGGCTCCGCTGCAACCGCCGCACTGGCGATCCCCAAAACCAGCGAACCGATGCATGGCAACACCCTCACCCGCCGCGCTGCGCCCTGTTCCCTCTCCCGCAGCGCGGGAGAGGGGGGACCCGGCCGGCAAGGCCGGATGGGTGAGGGTAGCCCGCTCACACGCGCTTCAGCTCCTGGTCCTTTAGCGGCAGGGAGCGGATGCGTTTGCCGGTCGCGGCGAAGATCGCGTTGCACAGCGCCGGGGCGAGCGGCGGCACGGCGAGCTCGCCGCCGCCGCCCCAGAACCCGCCGCTCGGCACCAACACGGTTTCGACGACCGGCATGTCGTCGATGCGCAGCATCTCGTAATCGTCGAAATTTCCTTGGGTGACGCGGCCGTTCTCGATCGTGATCGCGCCGTAGAGCGCCGCCGTCAGGCCGTAGACGATGGCGCTTTCGGTCTGGGCCCGCAGGATATCGGGATTGACGACGTGACCCGTGTCGACGGCCGCGACGACGCGGTGCACCCGCACCGCGCCTTTGTCGTCCGACCGAGGCTTCGACGACCTGAGAGCAAAGGCTGCCATAGCCCTCGTTGAGCGGCGATGCCGCGTACGACGCCCGGGCTGCGCCGGTTCGGCCCAGCCCGCCTTCTTCGCCGCGGCATCGAGCACCGCGAGCTGCCTCGGAGTTTTGGCTCAACAGCCGGCGGCGAAACTGGTAGGGATCCTGCCCCGCGGCATGCGCCATCTCGTCGACAAAGCATTCCCGGAAAAATGCGTTCTGCGAGTGGTTGACCGACCGCCAAAAGCCGACCGGCACGTGCGTGCGTGCGCATCGCATAATCGACCAGATAGTTCGGCACATCGTAGCCCATTTCTCCGGTGAAGCCGTCGGCGAAGGACGCGATCGACCCCATTGCTGAGGCGTTGCGGCATCAGATTGGCGAGAATCGACGGGCCGGTGACGCGCACCCGCCACGCGATCGGCATTCCCGCTTCGTTTAGCCCGGCGACGAGTTTCGCCATCGCCACCGGCCGGTAGAAATCGTGGCTGATGTCCTCCTCGCGCGTCCACAGAAGCTTGACCGGCTGCCCGACAGCCTTGGCGACGAGCACCGCTTGCCGCACAAAATCCTGGACGGCGCCACGCCGGCCAAAGCCGCCGCCGAGCATCGTCTTGTGCACGACGACCTTGTCCGGGCGCTACACCGGCGGCGGCCGCCGCCGCCGCGAGCGCGGCTTCGCCGTTTTGGGTCGGAGCCCAGACCTCGACTTTGTCGGGGGTGACATGCGCCGTGCAGTTTTGCGGTTCCATCGTCGCATGGCTGAGGAAGGGCACCGAATATTCCGCCTCGATCGCGCTTGACAGCCTTGGCGAGCGCCGCGTCGACATCGCCGTCCTTGCGGACGACCGCCGCCTCCGGGTGCCGCGAGCCCGGCTCGGAGGAACTCGGCAATGCTGGCGCTCGAGACCTTGTCGTTCTGTCCCTCGTCCCAGACCACCGGCAGCGCCTCGACCGCCTGTTTTCGCCGGCCACCAGCTGTCGGCGACGACCAGCCACGGCATTCGGCCAAGGCGACGACCTGTCGAACGCCCTTCAGGCCGCGGACCTTCGACTTCGTCGCACGATTTCAGCGTGCCGCCGAACACCGGGCATTGGACAATCGCCGCATACAGCATGTTCGGGACGCGCACATCGATGCCGTAGATCGGCTTGCCGGTCACCTTGTCCGCCGTGTCGAGCCGCTTTTGCGGCGTTCCGAGCAGCGTCCAGTCCTTGGGATCCTTGAGCTTCGACTCGGCCGGCGGCGACAGTTTCGCGGCGGCCTCGGCGACCTCGCCGTAGCGCAGAGTGTCGGCCGCTCGGCTGACGTGCGTGATGACGCTGTTCGCGGCGCGACATTCGCCGGCCGGCACATCCCAGCTCTGCTGCCGCGCCGGCGATCAGCATGTCGCGCGCCGCGCGCCGGCCTTGCGGAGATATTCTTGCGAGCTGCGCACCGAGCGGCTGCCGCCGGTCGACATCTCGCCCCAGGCGCGCTGGCGCCGGAGGTTGTCCTCGGGCGACGGGAATTCGGCGCGCACCTTGCTCCAGTCGCATTGAGCTCTTCGGCGACCAGCATCGGCAGCGACGGTGGTGATGCCCTGCCCCATTTCGGAGCGGGCGACGCGGATGATCACCGTGTCGTCGGGCTGGATCACGACCCAGGCATTGACCTCGGCGGGGACCCGGCCGCCTGGCGCGGCCTCGGCGAACTCGATCGCGGCCGGCAGGTGAAAACCGAGCGCCAGCCCGCCGCCCGCGGCGGCGGTGGTGGTCAGGAAAAAGCGGCGGCTGATCTGCGGCATGTGTGTCATGGCGAGTTCCCTCCGCATCACGCCTGCGCGGCGGTGTGGATCGCCGCGCGGATGCGCGCGTAGGTGCCGCAGCGGCAGATGTTGGTGATCGCCGCGTCGATATCGGCGTCGCTCGGTTGCGGCTTGTCCTTGAGGAGAGCCGCCACGGCCATGATCATGCCGCTCTGGCAATAGCCGCATTGCGGCACATCGTGGGCGATCCAGGCCCGTTGCACCGGATGCAGGTCGCCATTTGCCGACAGCCCCTCGATCGTGGTGATCTGGGCCCCTTCGGCGGCGCTGACCGGCACCGAGCAGGAGCGGCGTCGCGACCCCGTCGATGTGGACCGTGCAGGCGCCGCACTGGGCGATGCCGCAGCCGAATTTGGTGCCGGTCAGGCCCAAGAGTGTCGCGCAGGACCCACAGCAGCGGGGTGTCGGGATCGACATCGACCTCTCGCGTTTGTCCGTTGATCATGAGACGGGGCATCATCCTACTCCTCAATCGGCTCGCGGCACCGGGCCGGGAGAGTGCTGGCGCCGATCCTAGGCCGGTCGTTCGGTCGCCCAATTCCCATTTTGGGTGAGCCGTTAACAACTTCGCGAGCGATGGTCCGGGGCCGGAGCCTAGGTCCGCGATTCCACCTGGTGTGTGAGGGGAGGACGTGCGACGGCGTTCCTGAGGCGCCCGAACTTCGGCCGCGGCGCCACTTCCCGTATACTAACGCCGGCGGAAGGGGAAGGACTTGACTGACACCAGCTTGTGCTGCGCGCCGATAATCAACCTTTGGGGTGCTTATTGGCCGGCCTGGGTCCCGTGTCTGGTGAGCGGCATCCTCCTCACGCTCGTATCACGCCTCATCTTCTTCGGGACCCGCCTTGAGCCGCATCTGGGTCCGCTCCTTCTGGTATACCCGATGCTGATCGTCGCCTATGCCTGCGGGCTCTGGCTCCTGCTCTACCGCGCCTGAGCATGAACGGCCGAGCGCCTTTGCCTTTGCGCATCTTGGGACGGCTGATCGGGCTGGCGATCATCGTCACCGGCATTGCAGCGGCGGTGATGGCCGCGCGGACGAGCACCGGAAACCCGCGCACCGACGATGCCTATGTCAGCGCAAACGTGATCGGGATCGCGCCGCACGTGCAAGGCGCCGCTGGTGCAGCTCAACGTCGTCGACAACCAGCCGGTCGAGCCGAACGACCTGCTGTTTGTGATCGATCCGCGGCCATACGAGGCCGAGCTGCAGCGGGCGCAGGGCGAGCTTATCGTCGCTCAGGCAGAGGTCAGCGGCATCGAGCAGGCGATCGCGGCTGCGCGCGCGGAAATCGCCCGGCTGCAGGCGGACACGGGTTACGCGCGCGCACATGCCGGCCGGTTGGAACCGCTCATCGGCGGCCGGTTCATCAGCGCCGACCAATATCAGGAGGCGGTCACCAAGGCCAGGTCGCTCGAAGCCGCGGTTCAGCACGCGCAGTCGCAGCTGGCGCAGCAGGAGAAGCTGCTGGCGCAACAGGGGGACGTCAACGGCCGGCTGGAGACGGCCAAGGCGCGCGTCCGGCTGGCCGGGCTGAATGTCGAGTATTGTTATGTCCGGGCACCGTTCAAAGGACTGGTGACCAATCTCAATATCTCCCTTGGCGATTATGCGCATGTCGGCGAGCGCGTCTTCGCGCTGGTCGACCGGCGCATGTGGTACGTGCTGGGGAACTTCACGCGAGACCCTGTTGCCGGCGATCGAGCCGGGCATGGAGGCCGGGTGAACCTGGTCGGCTATCCCGGCCGCACCTTTCACGGCGTCGTGCAGGGGATCGCCTGGAGCGTTCTGTCGCCCTCCGGGCAGGCAACGGGGCTCTTGCCCAAGATTGACCCAACGCTGAACTGGGCGAGGCTCGCGCAGCGCATTCCGGTGCGGATCATCCTCGACGACCCCCCGACCGACGCCCCGTTTCGAATGGGAATGACGGCGGTCGCGACGATCACCGGCTTCCCGCCCGACGGGAAACCGTTGACCGTCCCGGGGATGCCGGTCGCTTCCGCGCAATGAAGACCGTGCCGGCGACCGAGGCCGCCATCCCCGCCGAGGATCCGGCGCTCCGGTTCATTCGTCTCGAGCTGGCACCCTCGCGCGCAGCGCTGGATCGCTACTCTGGGATTCACCGGTCTGGCGCTGATCGGGGTACTCGCGACCGTCACGTTCCGGATTCCGTACCCGGTGCTGGTCTTCGCCGGCATCCTGCTGCTGACCGTGCCGCCGGCACAGCGCCCGTTCCACCAGGCCGCCGAGGCGACTGGCGCGGCGTTTCTCGGCGCCGGGTTCGCGATCCTGCTGGCGGTCACCACCTACGATCAGCCCTGGCTCTACTTGCCGCTGCAATGTGCGGCACTGACGGTGCTGCTGGTGCTTTCCCGCGTCACTGCCGCGCGGGCGCGCCTTCATCCTGGCCGCGCTGGTTCTGTCCTTTGCCGAGCCTGCCTACCTGCCCGACCCGCAGGGAGCAATCCGACGCTGCGCTGTTCAATGCGTTCGCCCTCGCCGGTACGGCTTGGGCGGTCGCGGCGGCCACAGCTCCGTTCGCCCCGCCGGCGACCCGCGAAGAAGCGCCCGTGCCTCCCGGACGACGAGAATTGGTTGGCTTTGCGCTGCTCGCGGTGAGCGCAATCGGCCTGCAGATGCTGTTCTACAACACGATCAATCTGCCCGAAATCCGCACCGGGGTCATCGCCGTCCTGCTCACGGCCGACCCGGATCTGCGGGCGGTCTGGCGGAGGATGCCGCTGCGCCAGCTTTGCGGTGCGAGCTGCGCGGCGCTCGCCTTGCTGATGATCGCGGTCGGGGCGCCGTTGATGGACGATCTCGGCTTTTTTGCTGTGCTCGCGGGCGTGCTGCTATTTTACGGCGGGTTGGGTCGCGCATGGCGGCCCGCGTATCGCCTTTGCCGCCGTGCCGGGCGCGGTCACCGTAACGCTCGTGCTGTTGCTGGACGTCCGATTTACGATCGACATCGTGCCGAGCCTCTTGAATGTCGCCGGGGCCATGTGGGGATTTCTTGTTACCGCGCTGATCGCGCTGCTGCTGGCGCCGTTGGTGGAGCAGCAGGCCGAACGCCAATCCTAATGGTGCGAACCTCAACACTTGGTACCCGACCTGCAACATGATCGTTCGCTCGCTCGCGTGACACGGAATCGCTGTCATTGCGAGGAGCGAAGCGACGACGCAATCTCCGCCGGAGCTGATGACCTGAGTCATCGAATTGGTTCTGACGACTAACTCCCGGTCGTTCCCGCGGCAAAGGCGGCGCGGCCGCTGTCGAGGATCGCGGCGCGGGTGTCGACCTCGACGGCGAGCGAGCGCGCGTAGTCGCGCTCGGCGGCGAGGAGGTCGACGAAATTGGTGATGCCACTGCCGTATCCGGTGAGCGCGCTGTCATACCCGGACTTTGTCGTGGCGACGAGGGCGACGGCGAACTGATATTGCGAGAGGGCCGATTGGAAGTCGGCATAGGCGGTCCAAACCTGCCGCTTGGCTCGCGAGTTGCAGCGCGTCGAGATCGGCTCTCGCCTGATCCCGTGCGCGCCTTGGCCTCGCGCACCCGGTTGTCCCGGATGAAGCCGTCGAACAGTTCCCAGGTGAGCTGGCAACCCCGATGCTCGCCGTGGTTCGCTGCGGGCTAAAAAGTCGTGCCGTTCGGGCCCAGGTTCAGGCTATCGAGCTGGCGATAGACGCGGCCGAGATGCGCCGTTTGCCGATAGCTTGGGCAGGTAGTCGGCACGTGCTCGATCGAGCTCCGCTCCCGCGCGCCCTCGACATCCGCGAACTTCGCGGCGAGATCCGGGCGGGTCGGAGACGGCCTGCTGTAGCAGATGAATCCACCGACGCCGGCAGCCCTTCCGGCAGCGGCAGGGAAGAGAGCGACGCGACCTGCGGCAGGGAAGCCGGCGAGATGCCGATCGCCCGCGCGAGCTGTAGCCTCGGCGGCGTGGACGTCACGGCGCGCACTGGCGATGTCGAATTGCTGCTGCAAGACCACCTGGCGCGCGAGGAGCGCATCGGTGACCGAGGCGAGACCGCTGCGGCTGCGGATGCCAGTCGCCTGTTCCGCCGCGGCCGCAGCCTTCAGCGCCGTCTCCCGTGCCGTGACGCGAGCGCGGCCCGCATCGAGCGCGAAATACGCTTTCTGCACAGCGAATATCACGCTCTGCTGCTGGCGGTTGAACTGCAAATTGGCGGCAAGCAGGGTCTGTGACGCGCTGTCGAGATCCGCGGTGCGCCGACCGAAGTCCAGCAACAGCCAATCCAGCCGTACCAACGGCTCGAGCACACCGGTGCGAACCAGGAACGGCCCCATCTTGTCGTAATCCGGCAGGTCGGCGTAGCTCGCCATGCCGATGGCACCGAGCGTCGGCAAATAGGCGCCTTCGGCAATCCCGAGCGTGGCGGCAGCGGCGCGTGTTGCTTGCCACGCAGCCCGCGTCTCGGGGTTGGTTTGCTGCGCAAGATCGATCAGATTCGGCAGGTCGTAGACACGCCCGGGCTGAATCGCGGCGGGAGATCGGAGCCGACCGAGCGGAGAACGCGTCCAGCGTGGTCCTCCCGCCGGGAATGCGCATCGCCTCTTCCGGCGCCCGTGATTTTGTCGCGGTCGGCGGCGCGAGCGCATTGGGATCGATTGCCAGCTTCGGCTGGATCGCGCCGCAGGCCGCCAACAATAGGGCCAAGCCCGCCAGTGACGTCTTCAGCCGTGCGGTGCGGGTCGATTTCGGACGCGGGGGCATGGATCAAGCAGCGCCTTGTCCGGGCGAGCGTCGGCAGTACCGGGCCCGCGAAGCGCGACGATCATACACCGGGGGGTTGACCCGGCGATCTGCGCATTCTTACAGTCTGACAGAACTCGTTCAGGCAATGGATGGCGACAGGTGTGGAAGACAGGGTCGGAGTTATGACAGCGCCCGCGCTCGTTCGCAATCGTCGCAGCGGGAACCGAGCCGGCCGCCGAAGTACCGCTCGCTTGGCGTATCTTGACCAACGACAAGAGGCGCACGGGGCTCGCGCTGATCGGGATTTTCATGGCGATCCTCCTGGTCTTTGTCGAGCTCGGGTTCTTTTATGCGGTGCCGCGTGGCGGCCTGTTGCTCTACGACAATATGCGGTTCGACCTGCTGCTGGTATCGAATGATTACGAGTACCAGGCCCAGCCGGGGACCTTCCCGCTCAGCCAACTCGATCGGGTGCGCGCTTTGCCCGATGTGCAGGAAGCGACCCCAATCTATTTCGGCTTTTCGAAATGGAAGGACGGCGAAGGGGGTCTGTGGCCGGATATTTTCGTGATCGGCTTCGATCCCGCAAGCCACGTCTTCTCCCCAGAAAGCATCAACCAACAGGCGGGCGTGCTCGCGCGCCCCGACACGATCCTGGTCGACAGCGCCACCCGGCCGATGTTCGGGCCGCTGACCACCGGCCGGGTTGTCGAAATCGGCGACCGCAAGGTCACGATCGGCGGGCAATACGTGTTGGGGACTGGCTTTATGGGTCTTGGGGTAGCCTTGACCAGCACGCCGAATTTTGCGCGGCTATTTGCGCCGCGCGGGCTGAAGATCGTCAATCTCGGTGCGATTCAGCTGAAGCCAGGAGTGGACCCTGACCGTGCGGCCGGTGATTTGCGCAAGTTGATCGGTCCTGACGCGCGGATATTCACACCCGGGGAGCTCGCCGCTCACGAAACCGCATATTGGACGACTCGCACCTCGGTCGGGATCATTTTCGGATCGGGATTGCTGATCTCGTTCGTGGTCGGGATCATGATCGTCTACCAGATCGTCTCGACCCAGGTCGGCCGTCAATTGCCGCAATTTGCCACCTTGAAGGCGGTCGGCTATGCCGATCGCTCGTTGGTCGCGACGGTCGGCGCGATGTCGCTGCTGATCGTCGTAGCCGGCTTTATTCCGGCATTGGGCGCCGCATTGGGGCTTTATTCGGTGATCCGGCGGGAGACATTGTTGCCGGTAGAGATGAGCGGGATGCGTCTTGTCGCCGTGCTTGTCGCGGCTCTCGTCATGGCGTCGATCTCGGCCCTCCTCTCAGTCGGCAGTCTGCGGCGCGCCGATCCCGCCGACGTATTCTGAGAGGGGTCTGTTCTGTCGATCGCAGATCCTCCCCTCCGCCGGTCCTCGGCAAGGCGCCCATTGGGCTTTGGCGGCGGATACACCCGGGATCGGTTCCGCTCGCCTGGCGCAATCTTTTCGCCAACAAGCCGCGGCTGGTGCGCTCGGCAGGCGGCATCGGCTTCGCGGTGCTATTGATGCTGATGCAGCTCGGCTTCGAGCAGGCGTTCTTTGACAGCTCGCTCGAGGTCATTCGCGGGCTCGATGGCGATATTCTGATACAGAGCGCGCATAAGTACCAGTTCGCCACCAGAGACCCGTTTCCTCGTTCCGACCTCGATATTGCGCGCAAGGTGCCGGGTGTCGCGAGTGCACGGGCGCTTTATGCAGACTGGTTCGACTTCTTTTGGAAAAATCCTTACGACGGCAAAGTTTTTCTCGTGCGCGCCTTTGGCTTCGATCCGGATGCGCCGGTCTTTCGGTACCCCGACGTCAACGCCAACCGTGAGAAATTGAAGGATCCGAACACGGTTCTTGTCGACCGCCGCGCCCGACACTTTCTCGGCATGGATGGCGGGGCGACCGAAAGCGAGATCAACGGCATCAAGGTCAAGATCGTCGGCAACTTTGCTCTCGGCCCCGATTTTCAGAGCGACGGCACGGTCATTACGAGCGAGCGCACCTTCTACCAGCTTGCTCCGCGGCCCGGCCGCAAATCCCTCCTCGATCGATGTCGGCGTTCTCAAGGTCGATGCCGGCAATGATCCGGCGGCGGTCCAGCAGGCTTTGAAGCAGGCGCTGCCCAGCACAATCGCCGTATTCACCAAGCCCGAGCTGCTAGAGTTCGAGCGCAAGTTTCAAGCGGCGGTATCGTCTGCGGGACCGATTTTTGCGATGGGCACGATCGTTGGCTTTGTCGTCGGGATGCTGATCTCGTATCAGGTGACGTACACCGATCTTGCCGACCAGTTACCGCAATATGCAACCTTGAAAGCCATGGGATATCGCACCGGCTATCTGCTGCGCGTCGTGTTTGAACAGGCCGCGTTCAACGCCTTTGCCGGGTGGATTCCGGCATGGCTGCTGAGCCTCCTGCTCTATTACATTATTGGGCAGGCGGCATTATTACCGTTGCATATGACTGCGAATGTGACGCTTGTCAGTCTCGGCTTGACGTTGGGGATGTGCCTAATCTCGGCCGCAATCGCGGTGCGGCGAGTGATCAAGGCCGATCCCGCCGAGGTGTTTTGATGGCCGCCGCAATGGTCGCCGAACGGGCCGCGCCGCCCGTCGTCGCGGAGGTCCGCAGCTCGTCGCCGGTCGTGCGGGTCGAGGGGTTGAACCACTATTACGGTCAAGGCGAAGCACGCAACCAGGTCCTCTTCGACAATCGGATCGAGGTTCCGGCCGGGCAGCTGGTCGTGATGACCGGCCCCTCAGGGGCGGGAAAGACCACCCTGTTGACCTTGGTTGGGGCGCTGCGCTCGGTCCATGAAGGGCAGATCGAGGTGCTCGGCCACGATTTGTCGCGGCTTGGCGGCGGCGAGCTCGTCGGCGTGCGGCGCGACATCGGCTTCATCTTCCAAATGCATAATTTGTTCGACGCTCTCTCGGCTTACGAGAACGTCAAGATGGCGGCGCAGCTCGGTGACTCGCCAGCCGCCGAGATACGACGGCGCGGCACCGGAATCCTGGAGCGCCTCGGCCTCGGTCACCGGGTGGACCATAAGCCGAGGTTTCTCTCAGGCGGCGAACGGCAGCGGGTAGCGATCGGTCGCGCGCTCGTCAACCATCCAAGGCTGATCCTTGCCGACGAGCCGACCGCGGCGCTCGACAAGGATTCGACGATGAACGTGATCAGCCTGTTGAAGCAAACCACCGTCGAGCACGGCTCGGCGGTCATCATGGTCACCCATGACCACCGGATCATCGATTCGGCAGATCGCCTCGTCCATATGGTCGACGGCCGGATCATGTCCGATGTCGCGCTGCACGACGCGTTGCGGATCTGCGAGTTCCTGCGCCCGATCGAATTGTTCAAGACGCTGACGCCGCGGCAGCTGACCGATGTCGCCGAGCACATGACCAAGCGCCATTACGCCGCCGGCGAGACGATCATCCGCGAGGGCGAGTGCAGGGGAAGAATTCTTCCTGATCTCCGGCGGCGAAGTAGAGGTTGTCCATGCCGACCGCGAGATCGCGCGCATGGGGTCCGGCGATTTCTTCGGCGAGGTTTCGTTGATCAGTGGCGAGCCGCGTAACGCTACCGTGGTCGCGGTCGACGAGGTCGACACCTACGTGCTCGGCAAATCCAATTTCGAGGCCGCGCTCGCCACCAGCCAGAGCTTCCGCGACCAGCTCTACCGGGTCTATTTCATGCGCCACTGAGGACGCGAGCCGCATGTCTGTATCCATCCGCCCGCTCCACCCGGTCTTTGTCGGTGAAGTCGCCGGCATCGACTGCCGCCAGCCGCTCAGCCGAGACGAGGTGGCCGCCGTCGAGGCCGGCATCGACGAATATGGCGTGCTGGTCTTCCGCGACCAGAACATCATGGACGAAGAACAGATCGCCTTCACGCGCCATTTCGGCGAGCTGGAAAGCTACAACACCCCGGGGCATGTGCGCCGGCGCGAGGATCATCGCCTCGCTCCCGGCATCGCCGATTTTTCCAACCTCGACAAGCACGGCAACATCATGTCGGACGAAGACCGGGTATGGTTCTTCAAGCTCGGCGACCGGCTATGGCACTCCGACAGCTCGTTCCGCCCGGTGCCCGCGAAATATTCGCTGCTCTCCGGGCGAGTTCTCCCCTCCTGGGGAGCGAATACCGAGTTCGCCGATATGCGGGCCGCCTACGACGCGCTCGATCAGCGCAGCAAGGCCGAAATCGCGGAGCTGATTTGCGAGCATTCGCTGATCTACTCGCGCGAGGCGATCGGGTTTACCGATCTGACAGCGGAGGAGGTGGCCGCGTTCAAGCCGGTGCGGCAGCGTCTGGTGCGCACCCATCCGGCGACCGGGCGAAAGTCGCTGTTTCTTTCCTCGCATGCCGGGGCGATCGTCGGCTGGACGGTCCCCGAAGCGCGGATGTTCCTGCGCGACCTGACGGAGCACGCGACGCAGCGCGAATTCGTCTACTCGCACTCTTGGCGAAAATACGATCTCGTCATGTGGGACAATCGCTCGACAATGCACCGTGCCCGCCGCTTCGACCGCACCGAAACGCGTGACGTACGCCGCACCACCCTGGCCGGCGACGCGGCGACTATCGAACAGGTCGCCTGAAGGCCTTGCTTGCGGCGGACCCGTCGGCATAGACCGCCTGCCGCCGAACGTGGGACGATGACCGCATTGCCGCTGCGGAGGGAACCATGGATGTAGGCCTGATGATGATCTTCGCCAGCTACGGCTGGGAGAACATCGGTGACGATCAGGTGTGGGACGAGGATCTTCGCCTCGCACGCCAGGCGCCCGGCCTCGGCTTCGACGTGCTGTGGTCGGCGGAACACCACTTCTTCGACTATTCGTTCTGCCCCGACAATTTGCAGCTGATGACCTATTTGGCCGGCGTGTGTCCGGGTATCGATCTCGGAACAGCCGCCGTAATTCTCCCCTGGCACGACCCGCTGCGGGTGGCCGAGCAGGCGGCGGTGCTCGATCTGTTATGCAAAGGCCGGCTGAGGCTCGGGCTCGGCCGCGGCTTGGCGCGGCGCGAGTTCGCCGCGTTCCGCGGTACGATGGACGAAAGCCGCGAGCGGTTCGACGAGGCGGCGCCGATGATCGTCAATGCGCTGCGCACCGGCTGGATCGCGGGCGACGGGAGGCACTACAAGCAGCCGCGGGTCGAGCTCCGCCCGCGTCCGAAATACAGCTTCGACGGGCGCGTCTACGCGGTTGCGTCGAGCGAGGATTCGGTGGACGCGGCGGCGCGGCTCGGCGCCCACATGGTAATGTTCTCCGATCGCCCATGGCCGATGCGACTGCCGGCAATCCAGCGCAACCGGGACATGCACCGCAAGTACCGCGGCACCGAAGCGCCAACCATGATGATTACCGATTTCTGCATCTGCGCGCCGCGGCTCGACGAGGCGGAGACGTTGGCCCGCAAGCACATGGGGAAATTCGTCGAGAGCAACTTCGATCATTACGAATTCCTCGGCGAGCATTTCGCCTCCGTAAAGGGTTATGACGCTTATGCTCAGAAGGCCGAGATCGCCCGCAAGGGCGGGCTGGAGGGCGCGATCGAGGGCTTTATGAAAGCCGCCGTGTGGGGAACCCCGGACCGCGTGCTGCGCGAGCTGGAAGCGCGGCGCGCGGTGATCGGAGATTTCGAGCTGAACGTCGCATTCCGCTTTGGCGGCATCTCCTACGAAAACGCCGAGGCATCATTACGGCTCTTTGCCAAGGAAGTGCTGCCGGTGTTGAAGAGCTGGCAACCTGCGGCGTCTGCCCACGCCGCCGAGTAGAGACGGCAATGCAATCGACCCATTTGCGCGTGAATGGAAGCACTGTCGGCATAACCGCGGATGGTGATACCCCGCTGCTCGATGTTCTCCGCAATCATCTCGGGCTGACCGGGACAAAATTCGGCTGCGGCTTGGAGCAGTGCGGTTGCTGCATGGTCCTCATTGACGGCAAGCCGGAGAAATCCTGCGGTAAGCCGCTCTCGACCATGACCGGCAAGGAAATCGTCACGATCGAGGGGCTGGGCACGCCGGACCGGCCGCATCCGTTGCAGCAAGCCTTTCTCGACGAGCAAGCCGGTCAGTGCGGCTATTGCCTCCCGGGCATACTGATCTCGGCCAAGGCGCTGCTCGACCGCAATCCGTCGCCGTCGCGGGCGCAGATTGCCGAGGCGCTGGACGACAATATCTGCCGATGCGGCAGCCATATCCGCATCCTGCGGGCGGTCGAGCGGGCCGCTGCAGTGCTGCGCGAGGCAGCTGCTCGATGAACGCGGCCGCCCCATCGACGCTGCCGGCACTGCTTGCTGCCAATCCGCGTCTCGATCAGTGGGTCGGGTTCCCGGCGCCCGGCCGCGTCACGGTCTTGACCGGCCGTGTCGAGATCGGCCAAGGCGTTCTGACCGCGATGCTGCAGATTGCCGCTGAGGAGCTCGACGTCGCTCCCGAGCGCATCGTGCTGCGGACCGGCGATACCGATCTGACGCCCAACGAAGGCTACACCGCGGGCAGCCAGTCGATCCAATTCGGCGGGATCGCTCTGCGCATAGCATGCGCCGAAGTGCGCGCCCTATTTCTCGACCATGCCGCGGCGCGCTTTGGCTATCGTCGCCCGGACCTGGCGGTATGCGACGGAGCCATAACCGATCGCGACGAGCCGACCGGTCATGATTACTGGTCGCTCGCTTCGGCTGTCGATCTTCGACGCCCCGCTGTTGGGCAGTCGCCAACCAAAAAACCGGTTGAATACCGAGTCGTCGGGCAAAACGCGCCGCGCGTCGACCTCCCGGCGAAGGTGTTCGGTGGCCCGGCCTTTGTTCACGACATGGCGCTCGACGGCATGCTGCATGCCCGCGTCGTACGCCAGCCACGCCGCGACGCGACGATCGCGAGGGTCGACGAAGCCGGTCTGCGGCGCGTGGCGAAAGGTCCGATCGAGATCATCCGTCAGGGCAACTTCCTGGCCATCCTCGGCGCCGATGAAACAGTCGTTGAAGCGGTCGCGGCCACGGCGTCAAATCACGTCTTCTGGGACGGGGTCGATGCGATCAATCCTTTCCAGGAAGAGGCGCGGTGGCTGTTGCAGCAGCCGTCGATCGACCGGACTCTCGGTCCGCATTTACCCGCTGACCCGACACCCGGAATGACCAGGCACGAGGCGACCTATACGAGGATGCACGTCGCCCACGCCTCTGTCGCACCATCCTGCGCCCTGGCTCTCTATCGCGACGGGCGATTGCAGGTGTGGACGCATTCACAAGGTGTCTACCCGCTGCGGGAGGCGCTGGCGCGGACATTGAAGCTCGATCCTGCGGTGATTTCGGTCAAACACGTTCAGGGGCCGGGGTGCTACGGCCACAACGGCGCCGATGATGCGGCGGCCGATGCCGCGGTTATCGCGTTGCGTGTGCCCGGTAAGCCGGTCCGGGTGCGCTGGCGGCGCGAAGAGGAATTCGGCTTCGAGCCGGTCAGCCCGGCGATGGTCGTGACGGTCCATGCCGCCCTCGACGGGTCGGAACGGCCGGCCGACTGGACCACCGAGATCTGGAGCGGTCGGCACTCGAGCCGGCCGGGCAGCGGCGGCAACCTGCTCGCCGCCGAAGCGATGCCGGATCCGCCGGGGCCGCCGCCTGCCGCCGAAGCGCCGGGCCCGCCGGGCGCCGGCACCCGCAACGGTGAGCCGCTTTACGATTTCCCGGCGAAGCGGATCCTCCATCACCTGATCGCCGAAACCCCGGTGCGCACGTCATCCCTGCGTGGGCTCGGCGCAACACTAAACGTGTTCGCGATCAAGTCCTTCATGGATGAGTTGGCCGAGCGGGCTGGGATCGACCCTGTCGCCTATCGGCTGTCGGTTCTGTCGGACCCCCGAGCGCGGGCGGTCGTCGAGCATGTCGCTCGTCTCTCGGGCTGGGAGGCGGGAGCGCCGCCCGGCGCGGGACGCGGCCGCGGCATCGGGTTTGCCCGCTATAAGAACCTCGCTGCCTATGCCGCCGTCGTCGCCGAGGTCCAAGTCGATCAGAGCGTCCGTCTGCTCCGCGTTTGGTGTGCGGCAGATGCCGGCCTCGTCATCAACCCTGATGGAGCGATCAATCAGCTCGAAGGCGGCATTATCCAAGCCGCGAGCTGGGCATTGAAGGAAGGCGTGCGACTCGACGGCGATGGCATCAGCTCGCGCGACTGGGAAAGCTACCCGGTGCTGCGTTTCAGCGAGGTGCCAGAGGTCACGGTCGAACTGGTCGGCCAAGCTGCGGACCATGACCCACTCGGTGTCGGCGAAGCGAGCGGCGGTCCGACCGTCGCGGCGATCGGCAACGCCGTCACGCGTGCGCTGGGAGCGCGCATTCGCGACCTGCCGCTCACCCGCGACCGGGTGATGGCGGCACTGCTGACGACCTAAGCCGGCGCGAAACAGGGAAGGCAATTACTGGCCGATGAGGCAGATACCGGTCGGAGCCAAGGGCTCCTTCACCCTTCTCGTCCAGCCCGAACACCTCGCCAACCGCTTCAAGGACGCGATGCTGCCCCCGGTGTTCGCGACCCCGGTCATGATCATGGTCATGGAAAATGCCGCGCTCAATGCGATCAGGGCCTATCTCGACCCCGGAGAAAGCGCAGTCGGCACAGCCGTCAATGTCCGCCACCTTGCGGCGACCCCGGTTGGACGCCGGGTTACGGGCGAAGCCGAAGTGACGAGGGTCGACGGACGGCGCATCGAGTTCACCGTACGGGCGACAGAGGGGGCAAAGGAGATCGGCGTCGGGTCGCATTCGAGAGCTGTCATTGATGCGGCGAAATTCGCCCAGCGCCTCGGGTCATTGTGAACCGAGATATCTCACCCGCTCAAAATAATATTGCGCCCGCTCCGGCGCGATCTGCCTGATATACCATGTGTTCGGGTCAAAGCAGCCCCAACTCCCGAAGTCGGTCAGGACCTGAACCTCGAGATCGGCCTGCATTCCGGAAGCGAGCTGAAGCGTCTGCCCCTGATTGAAGTCGCGCGTGCAGCTCGCCACCGTGAAGGCGTAGGTCCCAGGCGGCAGGTCGCGGTAAAATGCCGTTCCCGCGTAGCTCGGGGCGAGGGTCGCTCCGTCGACATAGGTTATCGGCGCCCATTGGATCCCCAGACTGGGCTCGAATTGACGCAGCACCCAGACCCTCGCCAATCCGGCCGGCAGCGGCGGAATCTGCGCTGCGGCAGCGGATACGGTGGGCTCGGAAGCACAGCCAAACAGCGCCGGACTCCAGACAGCCAGGAGCCCTACTGCCTGCATTAGACATCGTTCAGAGATAATGGGGCGCATTGGGGGCCTCAATCGGTCTCGCCGGGACGCGGTTGCAAGCGTCGGAAGCGCGCGCCCGAGCGCTCGCGGATGGTCTGAAAGGTGACGTAGAGCATCGGGATCACGAAGAGGCCGATGGCGCTGGCGGCGATCATCCCGGCGAAGACCGGCGTGCCGACGTCGTGGCGGCTGATCTCGGCCGCGCCCTGCGCAACAACCAGCGGGTAGACGCCGAGGATGAACGCGAAGGAGGTCATCATTACGGCGCGAAACCGCATCCGCGAGCCGAGCACCGCGGCCTCCCGGATGTCCATGCCCTCCTCGCGCCGGTCCTTGGCGAATTCGACGATCAGGATGCCGTTCTTCGCGGCCATCGCGATCAGCACGACGAGCCCGATCTCGGCATAGAGGTCGAGCGACAGGTGAAAAATCAAAACACCGAGAAACGCCCCGAGCACCCCGACCGGCACCGAC
>CAVOTD010000112.1:0-28030 GCA_963698995.1 uncultured Alphaproteobacteria bacterium
GCTTGGGTGCACGCTCGCTCAATATCGAGCTGCAGAAGGCGCTGAACCCGCCAGGCGAGATCCGCATTGACCGTTTCGGCTGGACCTTCTGTCCGGGCGACAAGGTCATGCAGGTCGAGAACGACTATGACAAAGACGTCTACAACGGCGATCTTGGCGTCGTATCGCGCATCGATATGGAGGAAGGTGAGCTCGCCGTTGACTTCGATGGCCGCGAAGTCACCTACGGCTTCGGCGAACTGGATGAGCTAATGCTCGCTTACGCGACGACAATCCACAAGAGCCAAGGCTCGGAATACCCGGCGGTAGTCATCCCGCTGACGACGCAGCACTACCCGATGTTGCAGCGGAACCTGGTCTATACGGGGGTGACGCGGGGCAAGCGCCTCGTAGTCCTCGTTGGGCAGCAGAAGGCCCTGGCGATCGCGGTGAAGGGGAGCCGAGCGAGACGGCGGTGGTCGAAGTTGCGAGAGTGGCTGATCGACGGGGATGCGCCAGGCGAGAGGCGGGCCCAAAGTTGACGGACATCTACGTCGATGGTGATGCTTGCCCGGTGCGCGAGGAGACCTACCGCGCGGCGGCTCGCCTGAGGCTCAATGTTTTTGTTGTGTCCAACGGCTCGCGACCAATCCGGGCGCCGGGGACCCCGAACGTGAGCATGGTGCTCGTTGGCGAGGGCGCAGACGCGGCCGACGACTGGATTGCGGAACACATCTCGGCCGTCGACGTCTGCGTCACCTCCGATATCCCGTTGGCATCACGCTGCCTCAAAAAAGGCGCCCGGGTCGTCTCCCGTATTGGTAAGCACTGGACGCCAGCAAATATCGGCAATGCGCTGGCCGGCCGCGAGATCGCCCGGCATTTGCGGGAGCTAGGGACGAACACTCGCGGGCCAGCCCCGTTGACCAAGAGGGACAGGTCCCGGTTTCTCGGCGCACTCGATACGGCCCTGCAGGCTGCATTGCGAGAGGCGGCGCGCAGTTGAGGCAGGTTCGGCAGCATGGCCCCTGCTTGAGGGAAAAGAAAATGCCCGGCGCAGCATGCCCGGGCAGCCCACAGTGAGTACACAGACCATGGCCCCGCGGACCAGCAGGCCCATAGTCGGCGTTGAGCCTGGGCCGCCAAGAGCCAGGAGCTATGCGATCGCGGAGGCTACGCACAGCCTTAGAATGGCGTATCCAAAAGCAGTTTGAGTAGGGCCCGTCGGCGAGGCGGCTGCCGCATCGAAGTCCGTTCGATCACTCTGGCAACGCAGCGAGACGCTTCTCGATCCATTCAGGCGTGACGCTCGGCAAGGTAGCGAGCTCGGAGCGCGTCTCCGCCCTCGTCTGCATGATGCAGGGGATCACCGCGGGTGCTTCACCGTCGTCTGGCTGGCAGGCAAATTCGAGGCGGATATCGTTAGGGTCATAAAAGTAGATGCCGAGCAGTCCCGGGAGCTGCGAAATCGGCCCGATATAGTCGATGCCGCGCGACCTCAGCCGTGCCTCCACTTCGCAGAAGCGTTCGGCCGTGACGACGAAGGCGCAATGCTGCATCGCGCCGATGGCGTTGCGATTGCCCGCCGGCTCCTCGCCCTTCGGGATCTCGAAGAAGGCGAGAAGGCTATCGTTGCCCATATCGAAGAAGTAATGACGCACCCTCTCATAGGGTGGGTTGCCGCGATTGCCGGGGCCGGTGCCGAGACCAGCCGGCACCTTCATCGCATGAACGAGCGGCATACCGAGCACGTCGACATAGAAGTCGATCGTTGCCTTCATGTCATCGGTGCAGAGCGCGAGATGATGGACGCCGCGCAATGTAGGTTCGAGGAGCGGACGGCGGGATTTTTCATGCATGTCATTCTCTCAATTTGGCGAGAGCGGTTATGCCTGGCGCTACGGCTTGGACCTTCGCCGAAAATGTTTCCAGCTCAACCCCTGGCGCTAGATCTCCGGGAGGCTTTATTCTGCTGCTTCTCTGATCTGTGCGGGGCTGCCACCGCCCTTCGGAAGTTCGAACAAATTGGCCGGCAGCTGATTGAAATAGGAGAGGATTTCGGCCGTGGAGACGACGTCGGCGTATTTGGCGTGCATGTCGCACAAGCTGACGGCATGGCTGGCCTCACTGCGGTCGAAGCACCCTTCTTCTGCGAGGATCACGCGGTAGTTCAGGCTGAACGCGTCGACCACGGTGGCGCGCACGCACCCTGAGGTGGTCGTCCCGACGACGATCATGCTGTCGGCAGCCGAGCAGGGTCAGATAGGAGGCAAGGTTCGTTCCAAAGAAACCCGAGGGCCTCTGCTTCTTGATCACGATGTCCCGCGGGCAGGGCGCAATCATCGTGACGATTTCGTTGCCGTCGATACCGTCGCCGACTGAACCGCCCGCTTCATCGCCGCGTGCGCTCTTCCACCGCCAGCTGCCGGCATCCCAATTGTCCGCACGCCGCTCCCCGGTCGTGTAGATGACCGGGAGCCCCTTGGCGCGCGCCGCCTCAATCAGCGTCTTGATGTACTCGAGGGCCACCCAGCTTTCCTCGCCGCAGGAGGTGCGCCAGCGTTTGATCGACTCCAGGATGGGCTCCGGCCGCTCGCCGCAAAATGCCCAATTGACGTCGATCACAAGCAGTGCCGGCCGCTTGCCAAATCCAGCGCGGGCGCCGAACCCGCCTGCGGCGAAGACTGCCTTGTCGCGCTCGGTGAGAAATTTGTCCCAGATCCGCTCGTTCATCGATCTCGCTCCTGGCCCGCGATGACTTCGAATTAGCCGCTCATTCGGGCAAATTCGGGTGAAGGTCTGAGCGGCCGGTATGTATCGACACCGACGCTCGTGCTTGTCCGACGCATACCGGGCTTTCGGCGAGCCTGAAATTCCGCGCGATAAGCTTCATTGGCCCCGTGCAGAATACCCTGCGGCGTATGCCGAAAGCTGCCGGGCCGGCGACCGCTGGGGTCTTCGTCGGCATGGGACAGCATGACCTCATCCATATCGATGTTGCGGTGATAGCTGGGCAATTCCTCCGCTTCGAGATCGGCGACGGCAATCTGCGGCGGGATGCTCAACACGACGAACCCGGGCGCCTCGAAGGTCACCCAGGACGAAGGCGGGACGTGGATGCGGTCCGACATGATCGGCAGGATGTTCCGCACATTAAGTTTGAACGGGAACAGATCGCCCTTCCAGCCGACCACGTTCATCGGATCGTTGCGGTAGAAGATCGAGCTGTACCCGCCGGCGTGCTTCAGCCGCACCTCATACTCGTCCTGCTTCGGCCAGCCGTAATCGGCAACATCCGGCACATCGAGCATGGTGGGGTCTATCGGCGTATGACGACCGACCTGCTCGTGCTCGCACAGACGGATTGGCTGCGGCGATTCGATGACCAGCAACAGGCTGTCCACCGCCTCGGGCAATTGCCGGAACGTCGTCGCCTTCGGCAGCAGTACCCAGTCGCCAGGTTCATACGAGATCGGCCCAAACTCGGTTGCGAACACACCGCGGCCACGATGCACGAAGTAAAGGAGGTCACCCTCCATATCGCGATAGCAGTAAGGCATCGCCTCTTGCCGCCGGCTGATCCCTACGGCGACGTCGTCGTTCGACAGCAATGTCTGCCAGCCGCCGCGCGGGTCGTTCGCATCGGGCGCAACAACATCGGCACTGTCGACCTGGCGCGGCCGGTAGTCGCCTTCGAACCGCACCACTTCGTTCGGCCCGTCGGTGCGGTAGAGCATCGCCACTGGCCCGGCAAAGCCCTGCCGGCTCAGATGCTCCTCGCGCAGATCGCCGAGCCCGACCCGCGCCTGGCGCACAAAGCGGCCGCGCGTGAAATGGATCCAAGAGCGCGTCATCCCACATCCTCCTGCATTTAAGCCGCTTTGACCTCGACGTATCCCGTAGAGAGTGTCGCTAATTAACCTTGCCGCTTGGTACGGCCGCTGCCAGGGCGATCCGTCAGTGACCGTGGGCATCCGAGTAATAGTCATTACCTCGGGAAAACTCGACGAACACGCAAGGCTCGTTGCCTACAGACCACGCATCGTGACCTGGCGGCAGCAGCATGACATCGTTCTTTGCAAAATCTTGCTGCGAACCGTCGTCCATGACGACCCGAAGCGTTCCGGAAAGCACGAGCGCCACGTGTGGCAGCTGACAACTATTGGTCCCTGCGTAGTCCTTTAGATCAGTTGACCACTTCGCGCCGACATCAAAAGTCACACGGGTCGCCGAAAGGCCCCTGAGAGCTACTGTCTCCTTTTTGATTTTGCCGTGCGCATCGGCCACAACTGAATCGAGGTTACCTTTCTGCATGCCAGGAAAGTAGCTCATGGTGCACTCCCTTCGATGACAGGCTGTTCCCGTCCATGTTCATAAGGTGCGCTTAACCCGGGACAGCGGGTCGCGGCGCTTCGCTTACGATTAGCGGCAACATAGCGCAAGCGGTATGCACCCAAAAGCGAGAAGCAGGTCCGCCTACCTCCTTAGCTCGACGGGTCTTCACGACATCGCAACAACGGAATTTTTGGGGTGACGAACCGAAAGAGCGTCTAGCCTACGGCACCCTTCGCGGAGGAGGATGCACCCAACTCCGTCGCAAAAAGCATCTCTGAGCCACGTAGCTCCCAATTGTTGCACGCATGACGATGTTGAGCAAATTAAGAGTCGCCAAACGAGACCGCGCCAATGACGAAGGTTAGACGAAAGGGAGATGTGACATGCTCGAGACGACGATCGCTGGCAGCTTGCCGAAGCCGGCCTGGCTGGCCAAGCCGCGGATATTGTGGGCGCCCTGGCAGCTGGAGGGTGAGGCGCTCGTCGAGGCGAAGCGGGACGCGACGCTGCTGGCGCTGAAGGAGCAGGAAGACGCCGGGATCGATATCGTCACCGACGGCGAGCAGGCGCGTCAGCACTTCGTGCACGGCTTTCTCGAGCACATCGAGGGTATCGATTTCACCCGGAGGGTCACGATGGGCATCCGCAACAACCGTTACAATGCGGAAGTGCCGACCGTCACCGGACCGCTCCGCCGCAAGCAGAGCGTCCACGGTTTCGAGGCCGCAATCGCCCGCGCCCATACGCGACGCCGGCTCAAGTTCACCGTACCCGGACCAATGACCATCGTCGACACGATTGCCGATGCCCACTACGGCGACAAGACCGCCTTGGCCATGGCATTTGCCGCACTGCTGAACGACGAGGCCCACGAGCTGGCTAAGATCGGCGTCGATGTGATCCAGTTCGACGAACCCGCCTTCAACGTCTACATGAAGGAAGTGACGGAGTGGGGGATCGCGGCGCTGCACCGTGCCGCTGAAGGTCTCCTCTGCAAAACCGCAGTCCACATCTGCTATGGCTACGGCATCAAGCCAAATATCGACTGGAAGGCGACCCTCGGGGCGGAATGGCGGCAGTACGAGGCGATCTTCCCGGCCCTCGCGACGAGCCGGATCGATCAGGTCTCGGTCGAATGCGCCGGCGCCAAGGTACCGATCGACCTGCTCGGCCTTTTGAAGGGCAAGGAGGTCCTGCTCGGGGCTATCGACGTCGCCAGCGAGCGCGTCGAAACACCAGAGGAGGTCGCCGCGACGATCGAGCGGGCTTCGCGCTTTGTCCCAGTGGAGCGGCTCTATCCCTGCACCAATTGCGGCATGGCGCCGATGGATCGGTCGCTTGCGATCAGCAAACTCGCCGCACTGAGCGCCGGTGCCGCGCTGGCCCGCGGCCGGTTCGGATCATAGCGGTGAATCGCCGACAAGGGGAACTCGCAGACTTCGATGATGTCGTCCGGGCATCCCGATTGATGTCGACCCATCTGTTCCGATCAAAAGTCGACCCGTCGTTCTGATTTGAATTTGGCCAAGCCGCCTCGCCCGAGTTCGGCGCCAAGCTGAGGGCGAGATCGACGCCGATATCGTTGCGGACGGCGCCAAAGCGGTGGAAGAGAAGCGGCGATTAGCGCTGGCGATATCGACTGCGGCCGGAGCAACGGAAGCGGGACGGGGCGAGGCGAGCTCAAGCCTGAAACCCCAGGCAATTCCAGTTTAGCGATATTTCCCATAGATAGATTCTTATGGGAGATTTCGCTAAACTCGCACTTTCGCAAATGCTGCTGGAGCTACCCCTTATGGCTGTTAGCTCCAGCGAGGCCGTGCGCCGCCGGTCATGCCGCCGTCGATCACAAGCTCCGCCCCAGTCATATAGCTGGACGCATGGGAAGCGAGAAAGAGCACGCCGTTTGCGATGTCCTGGGCTTGTCCCGCCTTGCGGAGCGGCACCCCGGCTTTGGCCACCTCGTTCGATCAATCGGCGCATTGCTCCCGGTAGACGCTGGGATCTTCGTCCAAATCGGCGTGTCGATCACCCCGGGATGGACCGTGTTGATCCGAACCCATCTCCGGCTGCCGCGCACTCCATCGCGACCGCTTTCGCGAACAGCCTCACGCCTCCTTTGGTGGCACAATAGCCGGCCAGACCTGCCAACCCGCGGAGGCCGGCTACCGACGACATGATGATGATGGAGCTACCGCCGGCACGGAGCCTGCTGTCCTCTCCTCACTTCCGCCACAGCGCGGGTCAGGAGTAGGCTGTACAGCAGCCACCAGCGGAAGGGGTGACGAACTTCGTCGGTCCGCTCGCGTGGAAACGCAAGGGAGGAAACATCCATGCTGGAAATCGGCTTGTTTCACAACGGGGCATCCAGCCTGCCGGTCATCACCAACAGGGACGGCGTCACGTTCAATAACGGCTCGCTGCCGGAGGTCCACCGGGCGGCGCAGGAGACTTTGGTGAACCAGGTACGCCAGGGGATTCTCGCCGAAAAGCTCGGGTTCCAGTCGTTCTGGCTCACCGAACACCATTTCCAGCCCGAGGGCGCGGAGATGAGCCCCAACCCGCTGATGGTGCAGATGAGCGTGGCGGCGCACACCAAGCGCATCCGGCTCGGTCAGGCCGCCAACATCATCGTCTGGCACCACCCGGTGCGGCTCGCCGAGCAGATCGCGCTGCTCGACGTGATCAGCGGCGGGCGGGTCGAATGCGGCATCGGCCGCGGCTATCAGCCCCGCGAGAACGAGACGCTCGGGCGTCCGTACGGCTCGACGATCCAGGACCAGGAGCGCAACCGCAAGGCGTTCGAGGAATCCATCGCGATCATGAAGAAATGCTGGACCGAGCCCTCATTCTCGCACCATGGCGAGTTCTTCTCGGTCCCGCCCACCTACACCAAGTGGAACCACAAGCAGACGATCGCCTATTTCCAGCAAGACGAGACGGGGCGGCGCCTCGAAGACGTGCTCGCCCTCGGCGATCCCGACATGTACTCGGCCGGCAATCCGGTGCAGGCGACCACCACCACCCTCAAGGAGCTGCAGGTTTTCCCGCAGCCGGTGCAGAAGCCGCACCCGCAATTGTGGGAACCGCTGACCAGCGCCCGGTCGCTCAAGTTCGCGGCTGAGCACGGGATCAACGGGGTGATGATCGCCGAACCGAACGACCGCCTGCGGCGCAATATCGAGATCTACCACGAGGCGGCGGAGAAGGCGGGTTTCCCCGATATGCACAATCGCGGCCGGTTCAAGTTCGGCTGGGATGCCGAGAAGCGGCGCGGGATCATGACCAGCCGCTACCTCCACATCACCCGCCCCGGTAAGGAGAAGGAGGCGCTCGAGCGCGCGGCGCGGGCGATCGAGCTGCAGTTCGACTACTACGGGCCATTCGGTTTTGGTGCCGTTGTGGCGCGGCTCGACGAGCCGATGTTCGACCTCAACAAAAAAGTGACTGCGCAGATGTTGCGCGAGCGAGAAATCGCCATCCATGGCTCCAAGCAATACGTCATCGACACGATCATGAAGATGCGAACGGAGTGCGGTTACGACGATTTCTGCTTCCTCGGCTGGTTCGAACTCGGCGGCTTCGCGGCCAAGGAGATCGAGGAGCAGATGCAGATCTTCGCCGAAGAGGTGATGCCGGTGCTCGCGCGCGAATGCGGCGGCAAGGTCGAGCTGCCGGCGCGCGGGCTCGATCTGGCCGCCTGATTAGAGCGCAGGCCGGCTGGCGGCTGCGTAGGAGGAAAAGATGGCGAGCAAGCAGACCGAGGAGCTGAACAAGCTTTACCTGGAGTGGGTGGCGGCGCTGAAGGCGAACCCGGAGATGCCGCTCGACGAACTGCGCCACATGTTCGAGCAGTGGGAGAGGATCACCGGCGAGCCGGGCGGCGTCGATTACATCGAAACCGATGCCGGAGGGGTTCCGGCGATGTGGGCGGCGCCGAAGAGCTGCGCGCAAGATCGCGTTCTGCTCTGCGCGCATGGCGGCGGGTACGTGCTCGGCTCGATGTACACTCACCGCAAGGTCTACGCCCATGCGGCAAAGGCGATAGGGTGCCGCGCGCTCATTGTCCATTACGGGCTCGCTCCCGAAAACGTGCATCCCGGCCCGGTAAACGACATGGTGAGGAGCTACAAATGGCTGCTCGACCAGGGTATTCGGCCGGGTCATGTCGCATTGATCGGAGATTCGGCCGGTGGCGGCCTCGCTGTGACCACGATCCTGCGGGCCCGCGAGCAAGGCCTGCCCCTGCCGGCCGCCACGATGCCGCTGTCGCCCTGGCTCGACATGGATGCGACAGGTGAGACGTTCGAGACCAACGCTGCGAAGGACCTTATCGTTACACGCGATCTAATCCAGGGTATGGCCGGGACTTTTCTCGGCGAAGGCGGCAACCGCCGAGACCCGCTCGCCAATCCGCTGCACGCCGACCTGAAAGGCTTCCCGCCGATTTATATTCAGACCGGGGGCCGATGAGACCCTGCTCGACGACAGCCGCAAGCTGGCGGATCTCGCGCGCAGGTCCGGCGTGGAGGTGACGCTCGAGATCGTGCCGGAGATGCAGCACGTATTCCAGTTCCTCGCCGGGACCGCGCCTGAAGCGGATGTTGCGATCCGTCGCCTCGCCGACTGGGTCCGCCCGAAACTAGGACTCGCCTAAAGGGCTGTTCTGCGCTGCCCTCAGTCGCGAGCATCCCCCGCGACCGAGGCAAGGAGCGGCTCTGTTGAGGTTTTGCAAGCGGCGCTCTGCGGTACTCAAAGGGATGCCCGAGAGCCTCGCCAAGCAATGCGACTTTAGCGGAATTTCCCATGGATATATTCCTATGGGAAATTTCGCTAAACTGGCACTTACAGACGCCAATAGTGACCCTCAGGCTGTCAGTTCAGCTCCGGCGAGGTCTAGCGCCTCCCGTCATGCCGCCGTCGATCACAAGCTCCGCCCCGGTCATGTAGCTGGACGCGTCGGAGGCCAGGAACAGCACACCATTCGCGATATCTTGCGCTTGCCCAGCCCTGCCGAGCGGTACACCGGCCTTGGCGATCTCGTTTGGATCAATCGGCGCGTTGCTCCCGGCCGACGCTGGTATCTTTGTCCAAATCGGCGTGTCGATGACCCCAGGGTGGACGGTGTTGATGCGGATATTATCGCCGGCCGCTGCGCATTCCATTGCGACGGCTTTTGCAAACAAGCGCACGCCTCCCTTAGTAGCGCAATAGCCGGCCAGACCTGCCGACCCGCGGAGGCCGGCCACCGACGACATGATGATAATGGAGCCACCGCCGGCACGGCGCATTGCTGGGACTGCGTATTTGACCGATAGAAATACGCCGTCGAGGTTCACCGCGGTCTGTCGCCGCCAGTCAACCAATGACATCTCGATAGCCTTGCAGAGGATCCCGATGCCGGCATTGGCCACCATCACGTCCAAATGCCCAAACTGGCGCTCGGTGGCTTCGATAACCCCCGGCCAGGCCTTCTCGAGGCTGACATCCTGATGGACAAAGAAAGCCTTGCCGCCGGCGCTTACGATCTTGTCCACAACGCTCTGGCCGCCGGCATCGTCCAGGTCCGTTACCACCACGTTGGCGCCCTCACGCGCCAGTGTTTGCGCACAGGCTGCGCCAATTCCCGATGCGCCGCCGGTTACGATGGCGAGCTTGCCGTCTACCTGACCCATAGCGTTTCTCTCCAGTCCTCCTGTTACTCACATCCTCACACGGGAGCACGGGCATAGAACCGGATGGCATTGTCCCACAGAAGCTTGCGCTTCCGCTCCGGCTCCATTACCCAGTCCATCACGAGCGAGACCAACTCGGGGAAGTGGCTCTCGCCATGCGGATAGTCCGACGCGTACATCAGCACGTGATCGCCGACCAGATCGATGACGGCGCTGGTCAGTTTGGCGCCCTCGGGGATTTCGATGCTCTGGAAATACCGTCCGCCAGTGACGTACTCACTCGGCTTGTGCCCAAGCTCAGGGAGCGCGGTTTTGATGGTCTCCGCGTGCTCGTCGAGTCGCGCCATCCAAAATGGCAGCCACCCGTGCCCCGCCTCCAGCGTGCCCAGGCGCAAGGTCGGGTAGCGGTCCATTACTCCGCTGCCGATCATCGCCGCCATATTTCGCATGCCGCACCACGGGTGCGCGGCCGAGCGCTGCAGCCACAAATTGTCCCAGGTGTCCCGCCCGCCCGGCGCATAGGGCGGCATCACCGTGAAGGTGTGGAGTACGACGGCAAGGTCGAGCTCGGCCGCTTCTGCATACACCGGCTCCAGGGCCGGGTGGTCCAGCGGCATGCCGACCGGCGCGTAGACCATCACTCCCCAGGCCCAGTTTGCCTGGCCCCAGCGGCGGATCTCGGCGAGCGCACCGTCAATGTCGCGGGCGCCAACCAGGATCACGCCGCCGAGCCGGTTCGGGTAGGCGCTACAATAGTCGGCCATCCAGCGGTGATAAGCACGGTACATCGCCATCTCGAGCGCTACGTCGTCGCCGGCTGTCCAGGTGCCGAACCAGCCCGAAGGGAGCGTCAAGTTTACGTCGACACCCTCGTGGTCCATGTCCCTGATACGCTCGCCGGGATCGCTGTCGACGAGCGGCGAGGGCTCACGCTTCCGTTTCACCCCGGTGAATCCTGCCATGTACCCACTCGGCGCCTCGTCGGGTTCGGCCGTCCCGAGCCGGCGTCGATAACGCCGCTGACCCTTGGTGTAGGTGATACGCCCGGAGCAGTCCTGCGATTTGTATGCCTCCCAGCCACTTAGCCTTTCCGTTTCAGCCTCGCTGAGATAGCGGGCCAGGATGCGCG
This sequence comes from uncultured Alphaproteobacteria bacterium, assembly GCA_963698995.1. GTDB lineage: Bacteria > Pseudomonadota > Alphaproteobacteria > ATCC43930 > CGMCC-115725 > AP-15. Next base: position 11,116 of record CAVOTD010000112.1, read on the forward strand.
CATCCGGACCGACATGCGTGTCGGAGTCGAAGATCCTGTAGCCGTCCCGTGCCATCGCTCACTCCCATCGAATGGACGTCAGATCTGTCGGCGCCGATCGCCTGACGAAAAGTAGCGTTCCTCGAGAGCCTGCTGCTTTGCGCCGCTTTCGCCATCCTCCGGCACCTCGGGCACGAGGTAGGGCCGATCTCGCCGGCTTTCGACAAAACTGTCCCAGGCCTTGACGCCATCAGATTGGAACGTGGTCATGAAGTCCCAGCGCGCCGCCCAGGTGACGTGGTGGGTGAAACCCGGGTACCAGGCGATCGTGACGCCGAGCGCCAGATGCTCGTCAAGATCGAGATAGCGGCCGAGCTTCCCTTTCATGAATGAAAACGGCCCTGTCACCGCGGCGCGGGCCGCGCTGATTTCGTCGATCGAATGGGGCGACTCGAATTGCACCCAGTCGACGCCGACCGCCTCGCGGTAAACCCGCAACCGGGCAATCGTGTCGTCCAGCGTGCCGTCCGTGGCATCACGGGCGTAGCACTGGGCCATCACCACGAAATTCGGATCGAGTTCGTTCTTCATGTCGACCGCTGCGCGGTAGCGCGCTATCGCCTGATCGAGCGGCACGACCCCCACGCCGGCACTCTGCGTCTTGCGCTTGCCTTCGATCGGCTGGTCATCGATGCGGATCCCAGCGACACCGGCGCGGATGCACTCCCGCACCATGCGGCGCACCGCCATGATACCGCCGTGGCCGGTGTCGCCGTCCATGATCACCGGGATCGACACGCTGCCGGCAATCCATCCGGCGATCGTCACGCACTCGGTCATCGTCGCGGTGCCGACATCGGCAAGGCCGGTATAGGCCCCAACCACCCCGCCGGTGCCGACAAACAACGCCTCGCAACCCGCCTTCTCCATGATCCGCGCATGCGCCGCGGTCGGCGGGTGCAACACGGCCAATACCTTGTCTCGGCGATGGATCAATTCCTGCAGGCGCGCCGATTTCGATTGTGGCTTTGCATTCATAGCGTCCCCCCGTTTTCGAGTCTCCGACGGCGAGAATACCGCAGATGGGCGCGCCATGTTGCCGACGGTTTAACCGACAACCGCTGCCCGGAGCGAGGGTGCTGATCCAGCCGCAAGCCGCCATCGAATGCGAAACGATTTCGCTTTTGCTCTCATCAAGAAGGGATATTGCCGTGCCGAAGGGCCCGGCTCCAGGCGTTCCCGCGGATCCGCCTCCGATAATGTCGGCTGCGCGGGTTGACCGCCTATCGCCGAAAGCGGCGCTTATTATGATTGACAGGAAAACATCGCGCCTGTCTTAACAACTTACGGGAGAACACAAATGAAGATCGACGGACACTGTCATTGCGGCGAGATCACTTTCGAGGCGGAGGTCGATCCCAATGCGCTCAACATCTGCCATTGCACGGATTGCCAGACGCTCTCCGGCTCGGCGTTTCGCGTCAATATCCCGGCACCCGCCGGGCATTTCGTGCTCCTCAGCGGCACTCTCAAGAGCTATGTGAAGACAGCCGAAAGCGGCAACAAACGCCTCCACGCCTTCTGCGGCAATTGCGGTACGCCGATCTATGCCTGTGCGGTGGACAATCCGCAGAGCTACGGCTTGCGTCTCGGTACGATCAACCAGCGCGCGGCCTTCTCCCCGAAGCGACAAGGTTGGCGGCGTTCTGCGCTGCATTGGGTGGATGGGCTCGCTACCGTGCCGGCGACCGAGAAAGGGTGGACAGGCTGATCGGAGATACTTCGCGCAGCCGCAGCTTCGCCTGATGCTGCCTTACGGCCAACCCAATATAGTGCCACCGCTTGAGATGAAGACCGCCTCGGGACAAGCTTCGTCAGCACTCGCCCGGTCAGCCCCGGGATCGCGTCGTCTGCTTCCCGCGCCTGACTGGCGGAAAAAAGTGGAAGCCGTGTTAGAGCTTGGGAACACGTCCAACCTGATATATGCGCTGATTTCCGGGTCCCCGTTTCTGATAGGAGGAATCCGTTGGCATTAACTGCAACCGCTATGCCCTCGTCGCGGATGAGCGAGGCGGAATGGCAGACCCGGCTCGACCTTGCCGCCTGCTACCGCTTGGTCGACCTGTTCGGATGGTCGGACCTGATTAACACTCGCATTACGGCGCGCGTGCCGGGGCAGCGCGACCATTTCCTGATCAACCCCTACGGCCTGCTGTTCGACGAGGTTACCGCGTCGTCGCTGGTCAAGATCGATGCCGACGGCAACAAGGTCGAGCCCTCAGAAGCCGCGGTCAACAGCGGCGGGTTCGCGATACCGAGCACGGTCCATAAGGCGCGGCCAGAAGTCGCTTGCGTGCTCCACACCCACTCGATTGCCGGCTGCGCCGTGTCGATGCAGAGGGACGGGCTGCTGCCGCTCAACCAGCATGCCTTGCAGGTGATCAACGACGTCGCCTATCACGACTACGAGGGCACGAGCCGAAACCCCGAGGAACGAGCACGCCTCCTCGCCGATCTCGGTGGTCGCCACATCCTGGTCCTGCGCAATCACGGTTTGCTAATCGTCGGCACCAGCATCGCGGCCGCCTTTGTCGCCACCTACCGCATGGAGCGGGCCTGCGCGATGCAGCTCGCCTTCCAGCAATCGGGCGCCCCGTTCCATCCGATCGCCGACGAGGTCGTCACCGCCGCCTATAGTCGCCCTGCCGGCGGCCGTAGTGAACCAGCCAAGTTCGAATGGCCGGCTCTGCTGCGCAAGCTCGATCGGATCGACCCGTCCTACAAGCAGTAGCCAGGCAAGATCCCACCGCTCCCTCAACCCGCAGCCGGCAGGCAAGGGCGGCCCCGTTATCGTCGGCCTGATGCGAGCCTATCGCATCGACCGCTTCGGCAAGCGATTCCCGCCGACCTGCGCTCCTTACAGAAATTCCGAAGGGGCGGACGAAACCCTTCTACAGAGCCGAAATCGAGACAAACCCATCGTAACTAGCGCTTTGCGCGCCCCGCCTCGATCACCGCAGAGGGCCGACTGGCCTACTCGGAGGGCTTTCTATCCGGAATAGAGGCGCCGCAGGCAAGCATGTCATCACGAAATGCCGATTGCCAGTTCCGGGTGACCACGAGCTGGGCACAATTAAGAAATTGGGCTCCTGTCAGGAAGGTCCCGGCAAGATTGGCGCCATCGAGTACGGCCTTGAAGAAGTTCGCGCCCTCGAGACGGGCATCTGACAGATCCGCATCGCAGAGGTTGGCCCCCCTGAGATCGGCACCCCGAAGATCCGCGCGCGACAGATCGGACCGGCTCAAATCGAGCCCTCGCAGACCGGCCCGAGACAAGTCGGGTGTCTCGTCCTGTTCCGCGCGCCACGCATTCCACGCTGCGGCGCCGCGGCCGAGCATCCCAACATGCTTATCGTTTGGCATCTTCCACCCGTGTTAGGCCTGAGGGGAGCCTTGTTCCGCCGTTGCAGTGGGCCCGATTGACCTGACCCTGCGTCAAGCCCTCGGCGCCATCCAGATTGGCATCGGACAGATCTGCGCCGTCGAGCTTTGCCAAGCGTAGATACGCCCCGCGCAAATCGGCACCGCGCAGCGAGGCGCCAACCAGGAACGCATTCCCGAGCCTTGCATCGCGGAGGTCGGCCTCGTTGAGCCGCGCATTACGCAATCCGGCCCCGCGCAGGTTCGCTTTACGGAGGTCCGCGCCAGTGAGCACCGCGGCATCGAGCTGAGCGCCGCTCATGTCGGCTTCACCGAGGCAGGCGCCTTGCAGCACTGCGTTGGCCATCAAGGCGAACTCCATGTCCGCCTTCGCAAGACAGGCATCCTCAAGGCTCGTCGAAACGAGGTTCGCCCCGCTTAGACGCGCCCGCGATAAATCCGCTCGGTCGAAGCATGCCTCCTGCAAGATTGCGCCGACCAGGTTCGCGCTTTGCAGATGCGCTTCGCTGAAATTCGCTCCACGGAGCATGGCCCGGTCCATCTTGACGCCGCGCAGATTGAGGCCCGAGAAATCTCGCCCGGCCAGCTCGGTTGATGAGAAATTGGCGCGGTGGCCTTGATGATATTCCGTCTCCAGGTACAGCCGATGCTGGGCCAGCATCCGCTCGATCTCGTCGGGCGATAGCACGCGGACAGGTGTGCGGGCCGAAAGGTCGGCCATCCCGGCAAACGGTGATTGCGGTCTGTCGGGCTCCGTCATGGTGCGCGATCCTACTCCGAGACGCAGAGAACGGCACGAGACACCGCGGTAGGCCTGTGAGGTGGACCCCGTTTGTGCGACAGCCGGAGCCGCGTCTTAAGGTGTCGCCCCGCGAGGTTTGAGATCGGCGCCGAGCGCGGTCAACACGCGGGCTGGCGCAACAGTTCGATTTTTCGAACCATCAACATCAAGTCCTTGGTTGGTTGTGGTGCCTGTGGGTATGTGGGCGAAGGCGAGCATTTCCCCGCTTTCCGAGCTTGCTCGGGAAGCGGGGGAAGTGCAGCCGGTCGGCGAAGCCGATTGTCCACATATCCATAGGCTCTCTTCGTAGATTTGCCGCGGCGTGCGGTAACCCAGGCTCTGGTGCTGGCGTTCCTCATTGTAGAAGCCGAGCCAAGCGCCAATCCCAGTGCTGGCTTCGGCAACGCTGGCATAGGCGTTCAGGTAGACCTCCTCGTATTTCAGGCTGCGCCACAGTCGCTCGACAAAGATGTTGTCCATGAAGCGCCCTTTGCCGTCCATGCTGATGGCGATCTCGTGGCGCTTCAACGTGGCGGTGAACTCGTCGCTGGTGAACTGGCTGCCCTGGTCGGTATTAAAAATCTCAGGCCGGCCATAGCGCGCGAGTGCTTCCTCGAGCGCCTCGACACAAAAATCGGCGCCGAGCGTGTTCGACAGCCGCCACGCCAGCACGGCACGGCTCACCCAGTCCATGACGACCACCAGATAAAGGAAGCCCTTGGCCATCGGAATGTAGGTGACGTCCGAACACCAGACCTGATTGACCCGCTCGATTGCGATCCCGCCAAGCAGGTAAGGATAGACCTTGTGCGCTACGGCTGCCTTGCTCGTGTTCGGGCGCTGGTAGATCGTTACCAGCCCGATCAGCCGCATCAAGCGCCGGACCCGTTTGCGGTTGACGACATGGCCTTGGGTCGCCAGCCACGCCGCCATCCGGCGCGAGCCATAATCGGGCCGAGCCAGATACTGCCGATCGATCAAGCCCATGATCGCAAGATCCGCCTCGCCGACCTCGGCCGGTCTGCGGTACACCGCAGAGCGCGAGATCGCCAGCAACCGGCATTGCTGTGATATCGCCAGCGCTGGGTGCTCCCGTTCGACCAGCGCACGACGTTCCGCCCGGCTCATTTGCCGAGCTTTCGTGCCAAAAAATCGTTTTCGACCTTCAGTTGGCCAATCTGTCGATAAAGAACATCAACCTGCGCCTCGCTGGCCACACCATCTGCCGACGCGCCACCCTCAAAAACACTCGCTGCACCGTCTAGCAGCTGTTTCTTCCAATTGTAGATCTGGTTCGGATGAACCCCGAACTCACTCGCCAGTTCGGCGATCGTCCGATCGCCCCTGACCGCCGCCAGCGCCACCTTCGCCTTGAACGCCGAGTTGTGCTTCTTCCGTGTCCGCTTCATGTCCTGCTCCTGCGCCTCCGGCGCTTTCTAGGGGCAGGGCTCCACCTTAGCCTACCGTCTCATTTTCGGGGTCCAGCTCACTGGCCCCTGCGGTCTTGACTGGCCGGATAGAGCACCGGTTTTCTAATTCGATCGGTGCCATCCCGGCTCATCCCGATCAATCCCAAAAAGTGGCGGATTGCCTGGGTTTTTCGGGCTGGAGATCGCCCCCTGTCCGTTCTCATCCCCCCGTGCTACCGCGTCCGGTAGCAAATCAGGTGGCAAGGTTCACTTTGGGTTCCAGACATTCCGCGGCTAGCTATTCGACCCTGATCGAGCCCGCGGATTGGTTGAGCGCCGGGCCACATCTCGGCGCCGAGGCGGGGATGCCATCGCGTCCCCCCTGGCCCTTTCCGGATCGCGCAGGGACAGGCGCCGGAGCGGTCGAACGGGGCGGTCTCGAAATGCGCTTGGCGCTGTCCCGGCCTGTCCCAAAGCGCCCCGGAGTGTCAGGTTTTCTCGACCTTCCCCGCCATCCGGCAGCCTCGCCGTTCTGTTCCATCCCGACCCGTGCTTAGCCGTCCGGTGCCAATTCGGGTGCCAAGTCGGCGCGACAGGGAGGCGAGGAAAGCTTTCGTTTGGCACCGAAAGACGTAGGGTACCGTCACAGGCCGGCGCAAGACGAGTGCGCTATTCAGCCCGCCTGTTATCTCAAGTGGGAACGCCGAACGCGCGAGCGGCATTTCGCGCAATGATCTCTATTTCACTATCCGTAAGGAGCCGGTGGGGCGGCCACGGAAGCGCCGCGGGGCGAAGAGGCCAGATCGGCTGAAGATCGACGGCTCGCGAATTTGTGAGGCCGAAGTCAGCGCCGGCGAAACTGGTGCTGATGGCAAAAAGCAACAGGCGGCCGATCCCGAGCGTTGTGGACTGCAAATTGACAATCTCGGGGGCTTCCGCTGGGATTGGCGGGATGTGTAGGCGAGCAGAGAAATGATTGATGCCCGCTTCCCATTCTACGCCCTGGCTTCCGGCTATATTCTTACGCGCCGCCGCCCGCTGCGTATTATCCTCCCATGCCGTACTACGGGCCGTCGTTTTACGACAGAGACGACTGAAGACCTTCACTCTCGGGGTGGCGCGTCAAGTCGTTGGTGCTGCCCCAGAGATGGGTTCACTAGACTGGCCGGCTACGGATTACCCCAGCCGCCCGTCGGGCCTCGCCAATCTGGGAATGGATCATCAAAGACTGCGCTGCCGGGAACGTAGATCCAGTAAGTAGGGACCGCCGGCCCGCCATAGGGACCCCACCCGCCATTAAACCGGTTCGGTCCCGAATGCGGCGGGTGCCAACCACCGCCCCCACCGCCGGGCGCCGGGTGCCAGTTCGAGCCATTGCCATTTCCCACCTGTATCACACCGGGCGCTGGACCCGTCATCGCCTGTCCTATGTTCGATCCCAGCGAAGCAGAATGCGCCGTCACTGGGGCGCTTAGGGCGAGCACTCCGGCCAGCGCCACTCCGAGAACGCGCATCTTAGGTCTCCTGTGATAGTCGGCTTCAATGCCGAAGCGACAACGGTTCGCGCGGCGAACTTCGTCTCGTAATTCGCGAGTATTTTTGCCGAGCACCCGCACGCGGCGGGATCACCACTACTTGGTAGCAGCGCCCCCAATCCGAATAGACCGCCGCACTTTGCCGCACCAACTCGACCGGCGGCAGGCCGCCAAGGTCTCACGGCGGAACGGTCCAAGGGGGCGCCACCCCACAGTGTATGCGCAATTGTACATGCCTGCTTGACGTGATCTACTTTCCCGTGTATCCCGTGATGCGTGTTTCGCTTCGCTATCTTGCTCGCTTTCGGTGTGCTCTCGCCGGCGCTGCCGACTGCTTCCGTGGCCTCTGATGCCAATGTCGCGATCTGCTTCGCTCCGGAGGAGGACTGCGACGACTTCGCGGTTCGGGCGATCGACGACGCCGAGCGCGAGATCCTCGTTAGCGCCTACCGGCTGACAGTCGGCTCCGGGGTCGTAGGGGCGCTGATCCGCGCCAAGGAGCGGGGCGTTGATGTCCGGGTGATCGCCGACAGGACCGCGCCGTGCGGGCGAGCGAGCGGGATCGACCCGCTGGCTGCGGCGGGCGTGCCGGTGTGGATAGACGATCGGGCGCGGATCGCACACGCGAAGACAATGGTTATCGACCGGGCCGCCACGCTCCAAGGCTCCTACAATTGGACCCGCGGCGCCGCTGAGAACTCAGAAGATCTGAACCTGATCTCGTCCGCGACCGTCGCGGCGGCCTATGCCGGGCATTGGCGACGGCGTCTTGCCGTCTCGGTTCGCTTCGCTCGGCGCGAGGATTGGTGCCGGGTTTCTTCGGCTGAGGCGCGGTGATCGAGAAGCGCCCGCCGGCGGCCATCCAAGCCCGCGGGCTGCGCCGGGTCACTCTTTTTGTGCCGGAGAGCTGCACCGAGGGGCTTCGGGACCTAGCCCGCGTGCTCCGCGCCCAACACCGGGAGCGATCAACCGGCCTCGCCGCTTGGATGGCGAAGGCTGAGCCCGAGCGCTGAGCTAATGGTTGATCCCCGGTCGGCTGCGCGGTGTGTGATCCGTGACAAGCGGGCAGCAGGTGCAGAGCGTTACCACTGGACCGTGACCGTAGTCGGGGAGCCCGACCCGGTCGCCGCGGGGCGCGCTGGGGAGGTTGCGGAGGCGCGCTCGCAGGCCGAGGCAGCGTTGGCGGATTACGCCGCGGCTTGGCGCGAGATCCCACGCGATGGGGGCGGCGATCATGGGTGACAGACCGCGGGTGCGGCTCCTCTGGCGCGCTCTCGACACACTGGACTAGCGGCTCACGCAGGCGAGGTTGTGGATGGTCGACGGGCGATCAGCGGCGGGAGCGCGCCCCGCGGTAGCGGACCTCATCGGGGTCCCGGACCGACCTTGCCGCTGTGCCTCGCGTATCGAGATGATTAGCTCTCCCCTCATACCATGAGGCGAGATCAAGTATCCGCTGCCGTGCCCTCGGAGATTGACATTGGCGCGCAATATTTCGGTGTTTGTCGGCCAGCTCGCGGTAATGCTGACTATCTGCTGGCGCGGCGAGCCTGAGCGGTTCCCCCATAGTTGATCTCCGCATAAGAACCTGCCAACCAGCAACTCAAACGCACGTCAGACTTGTCCGTTCCAATAGCCCTGACATTGCGTTGTAGTCGCGCAGGAAAGCCAGCCCTGTTCTCGGGCCGGGCGACTTCGTCGAGGTCGATTGCGCCGCCTGCCATCACGTCGCGCTGCTGACGCCAGAGGTCTGCTGAGGGTTGGGCTGAGCCCCGCGGTCAAAGTACTCGACCTTAAGGGACGGTTGCGGTGCCGCGGATGCGGGAGGAAGGGGCGCGCGGTCGTCTCGATTAAGTGGCGGGGGCAGAGCGCATAATCCGGGCCGTCATGAGCCACGCCCTTGGGCTCGGAGGAAGAAGCGGCATCGAGTTGGGGGGACAAAACTCGATGCCGCTACCCCCTTGGGTTGGAGGAGCTAATCGCCAAGCAGGTTCGATCGTATGCACCAGCGTTAAACGAAGTGTCAGCGGCGACAGCGGGACCCAATCGGGACCGGAAGTGGCTCGGCACATTAGCGAGTTCTGAAACCGGGAGGCGGCTGAGAAGGCGGGGGCGAGAGAGAGGCGAGGATGCCGGTGGCCGACTGGACGATCCAGCGCCAGGCTTTCTCCGGTCCGCTGAGCGCCGACGGCGGGCGAGCGTATGCTCCAGCTCGCGATACCCAGGCCCAATGCGGTCGGGCTCCGTTGTGGCGATGCTGACCGATCCCGGTCCTTTTCGCATGGGTAATCGCTGTTGGCGCGGCGAGTGCGGCATCGTCCGCCTTCGACATTAACCCCTGCAGCACTCGGCTGGATGACGCATCGGATGTCGCGCTCGCCGCCACTGCGTTTGACGGGGAGGCGGGCAAAGAGGCCCACACCGTGCTTTTGTCAGCCGGTGGCAGGACCGCCTGCGCTTCCGGGGGTCGTGCGGGGGAGACCGAGGGGGCCGACGCTACATCGGGTTGGGACAGCTCAGTTTGAACGGTGGAGGTTGCGGCATCCGTTTTCGGCGGCGAGACAATATCGGCATGCCGGGGTTCCACTTCGATGCCGCGGTCACGGGCAAGGCGACCGGCGATCGGTTCCTCGTTGGGATGGACAATCAAAAAGAAGCCGAGGCCAAGGAAAACGACCACGGTCGATATTGCGACAACGCCGAAAGAGACGAGGTAGAGCAGGGTCCCGACATTAGGCTTCGCTGCCCGGGTGCGCTCATTCGGGGGATCGGCGAGCGTCCCCGGTGTTTTGGCAGACTGTGGACCTGAGTTTTGGGACACGCTTCGCGGCACGAGTTGTCGCACCAGCTCGTCGAACCACTGCTTTCTGAGCATTCGGCAGTGCACCTCGCGATAGCCCTTTCCGCTAACACATCCCAGGATACAAGCGGCGAATGGCGACCGGAAGGCGCTCTCGTGATCGAGCCCGACTGAAAACCCTGATCGCTGGTGCGGCATGGCGCCGATGCGCTGGGGGCGCTCGCGGGCGTGCTGGGGATGCCCGCCGAGGACATTCGAGTGAAGTACCGCGGCTGATCAGTAGCACGCTCGCCCTGTCTGCTGCACGTCGCAGCGGGGAGACGGCCCGCTCCCTCACGATTAAGCTGGCGAATTTCCAACTCGCTTTAAACGGACTGCCTCGACGGCTGCGAACGACGACTTCCACGGAGCCGCGGTAGCCAACGATGCCATCCTCGCCAATCCGATCGTCTTGTTTGGGGCAGGCGCTCGGCGGATACAACGTAGAAGACTCACTGCCTGGGGTCCAGATGATCGGCGCTAATGTCGGCAATGGGATGATAGGCGAAGACGTATATGTGCGCGTGCCGCCCAACTCCAGCGTACCATTCGCTACCCACGTAATGGCCGCTCCGGGTCCGAATATCGAATGTGGGCGGGGACGGACGTCTCGGCGCAGTCCATGTCTGTCGCGCAGCCGATTGCTTCACTTCGAGCGTGGTCCGGTCTGAATGTACCGCGGCTCCGTGGAAGTCGTTGTTCGCAGCCGTCGCAATCCTGCTGATGAACGTATAGAGAACATTCCGAAGGAGCCCTGCGCGCGAGCGGACCAGTCGATATTTTTACCTTTCCCGAGGTCAATCTCGGCGATGTGATCGCTGAGTAGCACGACATCTTCGGCGACGGGGTGAACATCGCGGCGCGGTTGGAGGCGTTCGCCGAGCCGGATGGGATTTGCGTTTAAGTCGATTAAATTATATACATCCCATACCTGTTGTTACTAGGCTCGCTATCCAACGGCTCTGATCAACCCTGCACGGCTATCGTTGCTCTCAGGCTGGTCGGCCGGAGGGGCAAGTCGAAGGCTCGATTGACATTCGCGGAAGGCCCTTGCTGAATGGCGCTGCCGCGGGACGCTTGTCGGATGAGCCGCCGATGGATACTGCGATCTCGAATTTCGTGCGTGCCGGCAGCCTCGAAGAGTTGAAAGCCAAGGGGCGGCTTGTTGTGCACGGCCGCCATCGCCCGATACTCCTGATCCATGAGGGCGGGCACGTCTTTGCCCTGGACAATCGCTGCCCCCATATGGGCTTTCCGCTCGAACGCGGCAGTGTCGAGGAAGGCATCCTGACCTGCCACTGGCATCACGCGCGCTTCGATTTGGCGAGCGGCTGCACATTCGATCTGTGGGCAGACGACGTGCCGACTTGTCCGGTCGAGATCCGCGCGGGCGGCGAGATCTGGGTGAAGCCGGTGTTCGGCTACACTGACCCGCTTGAACATTGGCGCCAGCGGCTCGAAGACGGGCTCGGCCATAATCTCGGCCTGGTCATCGCCAAGGCCGTGCACGGTCAGCTGGCGGCGGGCCAGCCACCCTCGGACGTGGTAAGGCAAGCCGCGTTGTTCGGCACTCGAAATCGTGATGGCTGGGATACCGGGCTCACCATCCTGACCGCGCTCGGCCAGCTGCTGCCGGTCCTGTCCGAGGATGAGACGCACCTTGCTCTGTTTCACGGGGCGCGCCGCGTGGCTGCGGATTGCGACGGTGCAGCCCCGCGTCGGGAGCGCGCGCCGCTTACCAGTCAGCCCGACCTCGCCACCCTCAAGCGCTGGCTGCGGCGCTGGGTGGCCGTGCGGCACCGGGATGCGGCCGAACGCACCGTGCTGACCGCGATTGCCGGCGGCGCCTCGCCAGCCGCACTCGCGGATCTCCTGCTCGCCGCCGAGACGGACCGTGCCTACGCCGATGGCGGACACTCCCTCGACTTCATCAACAAGGCTTTCGAGTGTCTTGACGTCATCGGCTGGGAATATGCGGTCGATGTTTTGCCGAGCATCGTCGGCCAGATGGCGACAGCTCGGGGTGCCGAGGAACGGACAGCGTGGCGCCAGCCCGTCGACCTGATCGCTTTGTGCCAGCGGGCCAGCCTGGAGTTGCCGCACCTGTTTGCGGCCAGTGACAACGCCCGCGATTGGTCGGAGCACGTGGCGCTGTCTGAGAGCCTGCTCGCGGACGATCCGGTCACGATCATTGATGCGCTCATAGTTGCAGCGCGGGACGGGGCCTCTCCCGCCGACCTCGGTCGATCACTCGCTTATGCGGCGGCGCTGAGGGTGGCGCGCTTTGGCACCACCAACGAGCATTCGGATTGGGAAACCGCCCACCACGTCTTCACCTACGCGAACGCCGTCCACCAGGCGCTGAAGCGGATTGGCAGCGAGGCGGCCGACCCCGGGGTCCCTGTCGAAGCCGTGCGCGGCCTCCTGCACGGGGCGATGGCGCTCTATCTCGCGCGATACCTGAATGTGCCGCCCGTTCCGCTGCCGGGCGAGGGCAACGACCGGCTTGATGACCTGCCCGTCACGGCTGAAGAGATCGCCGCTGCCCTGCTCGACACCTTCGACCGCCAACAACAGATCGGTGCGGCGGCGCGCCTTGTCGCCCGTCACCTTATTCTGGGTCACTCGCCCGACGCGTTGATCGCGACGCTTGCGCAGGCGCTCCTGCGTGAGGATGCCGGCTTTCACGCCTACCAGATGCTCGAGGCGGGCGTGCGACAGTTTCACGAGTGGGGCAACGGCGAACAGGGCCGGCATATCCTTATCGCCGTCGCACGGTATTTGGCCGCCCATTTTCCGACGGAGCGCGCGCTGTTGCAGACGGCCGACATCGCCCGTCGGCTGATGCGCGGCGGCGAACTTCATCGCGAGGCGCAGGCGGTGGGAAGGCTCGACTGACGGTTATCGCGGTGAATACGATCGAGGCCGCGCGGCATCAGCGGCACCCTGCTCGCGGGTAGCCTGGCCTGCGCCGATATCTGAAGATTGGAGCAACCCCGGTACGCCTGACGCTATGGCGTCCGATGCAGCCCTGCTCCGACCCGAGGCAAGGGGTCATCGAACCGCACCCTGAATACGCCCTCCGCCGTCTCGACCTTGTAACCGGCACACCACCGCGCAACAAAGGCGCTCGCGAGAGTGGCGTCGAGGAAGTAGATCGACACCGCATCGCTGAGCACCCCGCGCATCCCGGACGGCGTCATGGCCCAGCCGTCAGCGCCGCAGTTCTCATCCAGCCAAGCGGTTACTTGGGCATGGCGCTGGCCAAAACCGCCGGGCGGAACGCCGACCCTGATGCGGACTGAGAAGCGACGTTCGGCCGAGACGATTATGTCGCGCGAGTTACCTGACATATTGAGTTCCTTATTTGTTCCCAATAGAATGGCACGCGTGCCTTCGGTATGTCCAGCGGGAGTCTGCTCGCCATGTGTGGCCGTTTTCGCCTCTCCTCCGACGTCAGCGAGATCAAGCTCGTTTTCTCGATACCGCCGCACCGGCCGACTCCGAATTTTGCCCCCAGCTGGAATCTAGCGCCAACCGACCCTGTCCCGCTCGTCCGGTACGACGCGAAGGCCAGCGAGCGCAGCTTGGATGTAATGCGCTGGGGACTCGTGCCGTTTTGGGCGAAGGACATCAAGGTCGGCTCCTCCAACATCAACGCCAAGGCCGAGGGGACCGAAAGGAAGCCAGCCTTCCGCGAGGGCTTCCAGTGGTGGCGCTGTCTGGTACCGGTCGACAAGTTCTACGAGTAGGTGCGACGTGAAGTCGTATATGTGTGATTGTCCGGCGACGTCATCCGGCCGGACCTGCCGTCCCATCGGCAGTACCCTAAAGGTAGGGGCGGATAGGAAACGAGCCGTCTGAAAGCCCTCGGACAATGTATCCCCCCGTCACGACGGGTGCAGAACTGCGAGAGGCCGGTATTTCCGCCAGCATCAGCGCGCATTGGGGCTAAGGTGGATGATAAGGTCAGCTGGATCGCGTCGTTGGCTCCTCTGGCTACGCCGTGCGCCCGACACAGGCTCGGCGCGAAAAATCCACGCGTCAGCACCTTCACCTTGGCGAATATCGACAAGATCCCCGCGCTGAAGTCCGGAAAACGCTAAGGTCGAATTTTGACTGCGATTTGACACCTGAGTTTCGCCTCTCCGCAGCCCGCGTTTGATGCCGGATTATTCGCCGATCGTGAGTTGATCATCTTGCTTGACGGCGACGCCAATTGGCAGATCATGCCCGCTGCGAAAGCATCGAAAAGAGACGCGTGTTGCGCGCCGATGTGTCCAAGGGACGGGAAGCTCCCTACACCAATGGAGGAACAAGTGAAGACGCTCGAAGCGCCAGGACAAGGCTCTAGATTGCTTCCTCAAGGCGGGGGCGTACCAGTTGGCGGGCGCACCTGCGGACCAACATGGCTTTGGATCTTCTCGTTAGTCCTCGGCTCACTCGTCGCGCTTTCTGCAGCGGCACACGCTGCGGTCCCGAATCCTACCGTCACCGGGCCGATTGCGGCGACCGCGATTCCCGGCGACCCGTCTCACAACTACCCCTTCTTCGCGTCTGACAAGGATCTCGCCACCAACGGCTATGTCGAAGAGGAATTCCTAATCCAAGGTTTCGCTAATCGCTACATGACACCGAGCCTGACCACAGGCACGGTCATCGATAGCGGTCACCCCTATTTGACGCGCTCGATCGTCCGCCGGCCGGTCGACCCCAGCCAATTCAACGGCACGGTCCTGGTGGAGTGGTTGAACGTCACCAACGGATTTGATGCGGATAACTTGTGGTTCTTCGACTGGGAGCACGTCCTGCGCGAGGGTTACGCCTGGGTTGGCGTATCAGCGCAGAATGTCGGTGTCGCGAGGCTGGTTTCATGGAATCCAACGCGTTACGCAGGCCTCGACGTTACACAGGGCGGCACAATCACTGGCGATGATCTGTCCTATGACATCTTCTCGCAGGTGGGCCAGGCAATCCGGCATCCTTTGGGTGTCGATCCATTGGGCGGCCTCAAGCCGCGAGTGATCATCGCCACCGGCGAATCGCAATCGGCCTCTCGACTTTCCACCTACGTTAACTCGATCAACCCGCTTGCGGATGAGTATGACGGGTTCTTGCTGCTATCGACGCTCGGAAACATGATCCGCACTGATCTAACAGTTCCCGTCTGGAAGGTCTTGACCGAGTTGGACGTGTTTGGTTCCGAGGCGGCAGTCCGGCAGCCCGATACCACGATGTTTCGCACCTGGGAAGTAGCCGGCTCATCTCACGTCGATGAACATCTGAGGAAGAGCAGGGAGCCGCTCGAGCTGCGCGATTTCAGCACTTCGACGGTGGCTAGCTCATCCGAGGCGATCCTGGCGCCGCAGTGCCAGGTTCCGACAATCGGGACCCGGGTTCCAACAGGCTATGTGGTCGGTTCGGCTTTCGACCTCCTGGTCCGATGGGTGAAGTACCGGACGCAGCCGCCCTCGGCGCCGCGGATCGCGGTTTCTTCCGTGGGGCCGCCGGCTGTCATTGAACGCGATAGCAACGGACTCGCGTTGGGGGGCATCCGACTGTCCCAGCTCGCGGTTCCCACTGCCGTCAATGTTGGCGTCAACGCCGGTCCGGGGGCTTGCCAACGCTGGGGCTACTACATTCCATTCCCGATCTCCCAGCTCGACAGTCTCTACCCGACCCATGACGGCTATGTTGCCCGGGTCGCCAAGATCACGCTTGACAACCTGCAGAACCAATACATCAAGGCGCGCCGATGCGCAGCAGACAGTGCTCGATGCCATTAACTCCACTGTCGGCAACGAGAATAGGGGCGGGGATTACAGCCGCTATCTGGCTGAATTCGGGCTGTAAGCGCAAATAGCGGAGAACCCAGCGAAAGCGCGCACCACGCGGGACGTGCAACTCGCGGTCCAAACAAAAATATTGATGCGGGGTGTTCCAGCCTTGATTGCAAATAAAAGCCGTTGACCGTCGAGAGCACCTGCAGCCGCGACGCTTCGTAACCCCGGGCTGGCCTCTATGGGCACCAACGCGGTAAGGAATTCCCGGCCCGAGCGTGTTTGCAGCGCGGCCTTGTATTGCGCTAACCCCGGCTGTGCAGCACCAAGACATGTATGAAATCAAATCGTCCTTGATTTTGCAACCCGGGCCGCCGCATTGACCGATGGCCTTGCAGAGCTTCAGAGAATTATCGAGCAGTGGGCAACTCGTTGATAATGTCCAGCCGAACTGAGAACGGTTGTTTTGAAATGCAGTATTCAAAATTCAAATTTATTGAATGACGCGCACACAGCCGCGTGAAAGCATGACCCTCTTCGATGACATGTTCCGTGCACAACTGCTCGACTTGTTTGTCTGGCGCCGCGATGTCCGACGATTTCGAGCCGAACCTTTGCCGCACGAGACACTTGAGCGCCTTATCGGCATCGCTTGTTTGGCACCCTCAGTGGGGCTGAGCCAGCCATGGCGCTTCGTCATCGTCGACGATCCCGTGCGGCGGCATGCCATCGCGGATGTGTTCAAGGATTGCAACGCGGAGGCGCTCGCGTCGTATTCCGGTGATCGTGCCGCTTGCTATGCCAAGCTCAAGCTGGCGGCGATCGAGGAAGCTCCGGCTCAACTGACGGTGTTCGCTGATCGCAGTACCCGGATGGGGCACGGATTGGGACGGCAGACCATGCCAGAGATGATCGAATACTCCGTTATCGCCGCCGTGCACACGATGTGGCTGGCGGCCCGTGCAGAGGGGATTGGCCTAGGCTGGATCTCCATACTTGATCCCGCTCGGATGGTCGAGGTCGTGGATGTTCCTGCCGATTGGCGCCTCATCGGTCATCTCTGCCTCGGATATCCCGAGTTGGAAGCCGAAAATCCCGAGCTTGAGCGTGCCGGGTGGGAATTTAGGAAGCTTCCCTCCAAAACGATCGTT
>CAVOTD010000113.1:0-49315 GCA_963698995.1 uncultured Alphaproteobacteria bacterium
AGCCGAGATACTCGGCCCGGCGTCGCGCGGGATGCGCTCGATCGCGGCATAGGCCTCGGCGCCGTGACGCGGCTCGTACCAGGCTTGGAAGCCGAGGTCCGGAATGGCGAGTTCGGGGCCGGGCAGGTTTTTCGGCGTGCGGAGCACCTTCATCCGCGCCGCGGTCAGCCAGACGCCGGCCCGCGCCTCGTCCGCGGCGGCGTCGATCACCGACACCTTGCCGATGCCGGCGCGTCGCAACGCGAAGGCGAGGGCACTGCCGGTCTGCCCACCGCCGACGATCATGACGTTGTGGTCGATGCCGGGTCGGTCCGGCACCCAATTCTGCGGGTCGGGCCCGATCAGCCGGAGCGCATTGCGGGCATCGGCGTCGGGATCGCTCGGCGGGGTCATGCACCTGGCGGGAGTTGTTTCGGTCAGTGGGCAACTCTATCATCCGCTCGAGAATTGATGCGAGGGAGCCCTGATGGTGCAGATCGC
Organism: uncultured Alphaproteobacteria bacterium; assembly: GCA_963698995.1. Lineage (GTDB taxonomy): Bacteria > Pseudomonadota > Alphaproteobacteria > ATCC43930 > CGMCC-115725 > AP-15. Next base: position 481 of record CAVOTD010000113.1, read on the forward strand.
CGAACTGGACACGATCCCGGAAACGATCGAAGCGACCCTCAACTATTTCGTCGACACGGGCGCCACGCCGGTCACTTTGGTCGGCGCACCCGGCGCCACCGATGTGCGGACCGGCGGCGGCGAATCCGACCCGCGCCGCGTCGTGCTGCGCAACGGCCGGCCCTATGCCGACCGCTTCGCCCTCGAGCGTAACGGCTTTCGCTTTGTGCATCACGACACCAAGGTCGCCGATTTCTACGACGAGGAAGAAATCCGCCGGGTCTACTACCCCGAGATCGAAGCGCTGGTGAAGGCCGAGAGCGGTGCGTCGCGCGTCGTCGTCTTCGATCACACCTTGCGGACGCCGGACGTCGAGCTGCGCGAGGCCGCCAAGATCCGCGAGGTCGTGCGCCGGGTGCACAACGACTACACCGAATGGTCGGCGCCGCAGCGGGTCCGCACCCTATTGCCCGACGAAGCCGATAGGCTGTTGCAGCGCCGCTTCGCGATCGTCCAGGTGTGGCGGCCGATCCGCCACCCGGTCGAGAGCTGGCCGTTGGCGATCGCCGATGCGCAGAGCCTGTCGCCGGCCGACATGGTGGTGACCGAGCGGCGCTATCAGGACCGCATCGGGCAGACCTCCGCAATAACCTTCAATCCGGCGCACCGCTGGTACTGGTTCCCGCAGATGCGCCCCGACGAGGCGCTGGTATTCAAGGTGTATGATTCAGAGAAAGACGGTCGTGCTCGGTTTACCGCCCACACCGCCTTTGAGGATCCGACGACGCCAACCGATGCGCGGCCGCGCGAGAGCATCGAAATTCGCACCCTCGCGTTTTTCTGACCCTAAAACCAAGATGAAACCCTATATTTCGATGCTTCGTTCGTCATTCCCGCGAAAGCGGGAATCCAAAGTTCCACGGCCCGATCGGCCACTCTGGATCCCCGCTTTCGCGGGGGTGACGAGGAACGCGTTTGCAGCGTTTTGAGACGATGTATGTCGGGACGCAAATCAGGCCGCGCGATGACTCCGACTACAAGGTCTGGGCGCAGCTCGGCGTCACCCATGTCTGCGTCGACCCGCCCGGCAATCCGCACCATTGGAGCCTCGATGATCTGAACCGACATCGCGAGCACGTCGAATCGTTCGGCCTGTCGCTCGACATGGTGCAATTGCCGCTGTCGTCGCGGCCGATCGAGGAGCAGGAGAGCCCGCACATCCTGCTCGGCAAGGACCCCGAGCGGCAGCGCGAGATCGACAGCATCTGCCGCCTGATCGAGCGGCTCGCCGCCGCCGGCATCCCGGCGGCCAAGTATAATCTCTGCATCATCGGTATTCCGCGCACCGAGCGCGAGCTCGGGCGCGGCGGCTCGCGCAATGCCGCGTTCCGCTGGAGCCGCGCCGACCAGAGCGCGCCGCCGACCGAGGCCGGCATCGTCTCGGAGGAGGAGAATTGGGAGCGGATCGACCATTTCCTCTCGGCTGTCGTCCCGGTCGCGACTGCGGCAAAGGTGCGGCTCGCCTGCCATCCGCACGATCCCTACACCCCGCCCGGCTACCGCGGCGTGACGCGCGTGCTCGGCACAGTCGAGGGGCTGAAGCGGTTCGTGCAGATGCACGAGAGCCCCTATCACGGGCTCAATTTCTGCCAGGGCACAGTCGCCGAGATGCTCGACGACCCGGCCCGCGAGATCTTCGATGTGATCCGCTGGTTCGGCGAGCGCGGCAAGATCTTCAACGTGCATTTCCGCAACATCAAGGGGAAGAAGCTCGACTTCATGGAGGCATTCCCGGACGAGGGCGACATGGACATGCCCCGCGCGCTCGCCGCCTATCGCGATGTCGGCTACCCCTACATGCTGATGCCCGACCACGTGCCGCAGATCGACGGCCGCGACCCCTCCGGCGTCGCCTTCGCCTATTGCTACGGCTACATCCAGGCCCTGCTCGACGCGCTGGTGCCGCGCTCGGATCGACGGTGACGGGATGCGATCCGCTCAGCCCGGAGGAGAAATCGCCAAACCCAAACGGTCGGCGGCTCGCCCGAGCCGTCTGTCGCGCGTCCACAAACCAGCGCCGGCAGTCAGGCTGACCGACGCAAGCAGATGAGCATCGACATAGCCGACGCCGAGCCCGAAGATCCGATGCCAATCGACGAAGTGTAGGACTTCTCGATCCGTTGCGACGTTGGCTTGGGGCAAGTCTTGCAGCCCTCGCAGAGCTTGATCGCGCCGCGGTAGGTTCCCCAAGGCGAGTTCGCCGATCACGAACGGGTGTGCCAGAACCTTTCCTGCCTCGAGCAGCCCGGCAAGCGCTTGATCGCCGGCGCGCAAATGATCGACCCAGACCGATGTATCAACGAGGATCACTCCGGCTTCGGCCGGCGGCGCCGGATCGGCGTGAGATCGGCGCGGTGCCGCCCAGACGCGCCAACCGCCGCGCGCTTTCGCGCTCGATAAGCGCTTTGAGCGCCTCACGGACCAGCGCGGACTTCTCCCGCAGGCCGGTATAATCCTGAGCTTTCGGCGATCAACTCGTCATCGAGCGCGAGGGTTGTGCGCACGCCGGCCTCCCGCTCCAAGAGCACGATAATGTCATCGTTTGATGCGGGTTTCAATGCCTATCGCGCGCCGAACGTCGCCCGGCTTTCCAACCCGGTCATGCTGGGCTCTGACCGGTTCGCAGTTACCGCCCCAACAGCTCCTTCACCGCGCGGTCGATGAAATCGTCGTCCTCGGGGTTCTGGGTCGGGTTGCCGGCGCGGTGTCCCCAGATCGATGGGATCGGGCGGAGCTCGGCATGCCGTAGGTGCGCGACTTCGCGCTCGTTGTCGGCCACCGTGAAATAAAGGTCGGTCGTGCTCGGCATGATCAGGCAATCGGCGGAAATCGCGCCGAGCGCCTTGGCGAAGTCGCCCTTGTAGAGCTCATTGGCGCTGATGTCGGCGTGCTGCCAGGTCCAGATCATCGCCAGTAGGTTGTTGGCGTCGCGGCGCAGGTAATTGGCCTCCCAGCCGGTAATCAGAAAATCCTCGAGCGACGAGAAGCCGATCGTCCGGTAGAGCTCCTCGCGATAGAAGGCTTGGCTCAACGCCCAACCGGCATAGATCCGGCCCATTGCGCGCAGCCCGCGCACCGGCGGCACGGCAAAATACCCGTCGCGCCAGGCCGGGTCGGCCATCAGCGCGTATTTGATGCCTTCGAGAAACACCTGGTTGTGCGGCGCGGTTCGCGCACTGCCGCAGACGACTGCGATCCGCTCGACCATGTCGGGGTAGAGCGCCGCCCAGTGATAGGCCTGCTGGCCGCCCATCGACCATCCGTAGACCAGCGCGATGCGCTCGATGCCGAGCCGTTCGGTCAGCAGCCGGTGCTGCATGCGGACATTGTCGGCCACCGTCACCCCCGGGAAACGGCCGCGGTCATGCGGCGCGCCGACATTGCTCGGCGAGGAGGACAGGCCGTTGCCGAACATGTTCGGGATGATGATGAAATAGCGCTCCGGGTCGAGCGCGCGGCCCGGGCGGATCAGCCATTCCGTGTCGGTGTGCTGGGCGCCGTAGGAGGTCGGGTAAACAATGACATTGCCGCGCGCGGCATCGAGCCGGCCATAAGTCTTGTAGGCGAGCTGCGCATTCCGCAAGGTCAGCCCGGATTGCAGCGGTACGTCGCCCAGCTCGAAGATTTCGTAATCGCGTGAGGGCATCGCGTGCATTCCTGGCTTCGCCTGGAGCTGTCGCGGGCGATAGTACCGTTTCTCACTTTGGAGTCGATTGTATGCGCGTTTTCACGATGTTGCCGATGCGGCATTGGCGTGAAGCGGGACCGTTTGCTGCGGCGGCGGAGACGGCCGGGTTCGACGCGCTGATGACGGTCGAGCTCGGGCATGACGCCTTTACGCCGCTCGCCGTCGCGGCGCTCGCGACCGAACGGATCGAACTGACCCCATCGATCGCCGTGGCCTTCCCGCGCAGCCCGACGGTAATGGCCAGCCAAGCCTGGGACCTGCAGGCGAACTCGAACGGGCGGTTCGTCCTCGGGCTCGGCAGCCAGGTCAAGGGCCACAACGAGCGCCGCTTCGGGATCCCGTGGAGCGCGCCGGCGCCGCGGCTGCGCGATTACGTCCGGGCGTTGCGCGCGGTCTGGCGCTGCTGGGAGACCGGCGGCAAGCTCGATTACCAGGGCGAGCACTACAAGCTCAATTTGATGACCCCGGATTTTTCACCGGAACCGACCGGACTGCCGATGGTGCCGGTCACGATCGCCGCCGTCGGCGAGGCGATGCTGCGGGTCGCCGGCGAAGTCTGCGACGGCGTGCGGCTCCATCCCCTCTGTTCCCGCCGCTATCTCGAAGAGGTCGCGCTGCCGAGCATCGAGGAGGGGATGCGGCGCAGCGGGCGCAGCCGGGAGAATTTCGACCTCTTCGGCGGCGGTTTCGTCGTGACCGGACCGGATGCAAAGAGCGTCGCCGGAGGCATGGAATGGGTCCGCAAGCGGGTCGCGCTTTACGGATCGACCCGCACTTATACGCCGATCCTGGCACTGCACGGGATCGAGGAGCTCGGCCTCAAGCTGCATGCCATGTCTATCGAGGGCCGCTGGAACGAGATGGCGGCCGAGGTCTCGGACGAGGTCGTGCGGATCTTCGCCGCCTGCGGCACCTATGACGAGATTGCTGCGGCGATCGAGGCGCGGTTTGGCGGCCTTGCGGATGCGATCGAGCTGAATTTCCCGGCCGGCGCCCCGGCAGAACTCCAGCGCGAACTATTGACCGACATCCACCGCATCCCGCGCCGTTTCGCCGGCTTCAATACAAGCTGGTAAGCCGGTCAGGAAGCCTTGGCGTCCTCGATCCGCAGGATTTCCACGCACGGCGGCGACGTCAGTATCTCGCTGAAGGCGTGCATCCAGTTGCCGGTCTCCTGGGTCGACCCGACGCCGCGGTTGCGGAACTGATCGAGCTGATCGAGGCCGGTCAGCTCGGCTTCGAATTGCAGCGCGGCTCCCGCGCCGTGCCCGCGCGTCAACGGCACGAGCATCCGGGCGTTGAGCCCCTGGCCGCGGGCCGCTTCGACCTCACGGCGGATAAAGTCGATCGCGCGCTGGCGGTTGATCGGCAGCACGTCGTACGAAAAGCGAGCCAGATACATCGCTAACTCCGATCTGGGTCCGGCGAAAGCCGCCGGCCCGTCTCCCTAGTCAACGCGCAAATTCGCCGAGCGCTGCATCCGCGGCGGCTTTTTCCGAAATCAGGTCTGGCGGCCGCGCGGCTTGCGCTCGGCCTTCAGCGCCTCCTGCACCGTCTCGAACCGGAGCGGTTTTGCGCCCCGCGCTGATCTCGCTTGATATTCGCCCCGTTCGGCGGCGAGCTTTTTGGTCAGCCGGAGGCGCGGGCTCTGCGAGGCGTGACCGGAGACGCCGTGCTTATGGCTCCCCATCCCGCCTCGCCCCTGCTGCATCTCGGGAGATCCCGCCCTTAGAGTTCCGCGTAGGTGCCGTTTTTCCAGATGTAAAAGACGTATTTCGGGTCGGTGACGTCGCCTTTTTTGTCCCAGGTCAGAGGGCCGACGACGGTCTGCACGGTCATCGTGTGCAGCGCTTTCGACAGATCGTCGAGTTTCACCGATTTGGCCTTGTCGGCGGCCGCTGCGAAGGCCTGGATCGCCGCATAGGTGTAAAGCGTATAGCCCTCGGGGTTGTAGGGCGGCTTCTCGGCCATGAACTTGTCGACGACGGCCTTGGCTGCCGGAACCTTGCGAGGATCGGGCGGGAATGTCATCAGGGTTCCGTCGCCCACCGGGCCGGTGATCTTCCAAAACTCCTCGGTAACCAACGCGTCGGCGCCGATGAACTGTGCCTTCAATCCCTGATCGCGCGCCTGCCGGACAATCAGGCCGCCCTCGGTCTGGTAACCACCGAAATAGATCACGTCGATATTGGCTTGCTTCATCTTGCTGACCAGCGCCGAGAAGTCTTTGTCGCCTTGGGTAATCGCCTCATACATCTTCTCTTTCAATCCCGCGGCATTCATCGCCTTCTTGGTTTCGTCGGCGATGCCTTTGCCGTAAGCGGTTTTGTCGTGAACCACCGCCACGTTCTTTCCTTTGTAATGGTCGGCGAGATATTTGCCGGCGACCGCACCTTGCGCGTCATCACGCCCGCAAGCCCGGAAGACGTTGTTCCAGCCCTTCTTTGCCGCGTCGTCGGTCAAAGCCGGGTTGGTCGATGCCGGCGTCATCTGCAGAACGCCGGCTTCGTTGTAAACCGCCGAAGCCGGGATCGACGCCGACGAGCAATAATGCCCGGCGACAAAGACGACCTTCTTGCCAACAACGTCGTTGGCCGCGGCGACCGCCTGTTTTGGATCGCACGCGTCGTCGGCGACAATCAGATCGAGCTTTTTGCCGAGCACCCCACCCTTGGCGTTGATGTCGGCGACGGCCATCTCGGCGCCGCGTTTCATCTGCTCACCGAGCGCGGCATTCGAGCCGGTGATCGGCCCGACGACCGCGATCGGGATGTTCTGTGCATTGGCGAGACCGGCGCCGAATGCTAGCGCGCCGACCAACAGGACGGGTCGAACGAGACTTTTCATGAAACCTCCTTTTTCGAATTTAATGAACTGTAGCACGGTCGCCGGCGGGGCGAGAATGCGCCGAGCGGCTCGCTCAACGATGCCCGCCATCGAGGTAGGCCGCTCGCACTTCGGGGTTGGCCAACAGCTCGCGGCCGGTGCCGCTCAAGGTGATCCGGCCGGTCTGCATCACGTAACCGCGATGCGCCAGCCGCAGCGCATGGTGAGCGTTCTGCTCGACCAAGAACACGGTGATCCCGTCCCGCTGGTTGATCTCGCGGATGACGTCGAGGATCTGCTTGACGATCAGCGGCGCCAATCCCAAGGACGGCTCGTCGAGCAGCAGCAGCCGCGGCCGGCTCATCAACGCCCGGGCGATCGCCAACATCTGCTGCTCGCCGCCCGACAGCGTGCCGCCGCGCTGTCCCTGCCGTTGTTGCAGAATCGGAAACAATCCGAAGACATGGGCCAGATCCTCGTCAAAGCGGGCTTCCTCGGCGACGGTCGCGCCGATCTGCAGGTTCTCCAGCACGGTCATGCGTGGAAAGATGCGCCGCCCCTCAGGCACCTGGGCAATCCCGAGCCGCATGATTTCGAAGGTCGCGAGCCGCGTGATGTCGCGCCCCTCGAACAGGATCCGCCCGCGCGCGGCGCGGGGCCGGCCGCAAACCGTCATCAACAATGTCGATTTGCCGGCTCCGTTGGCACCGATCAGGGCGACGATCTGACCGGCGCTAATTTCGAGATCAACCCCGCGCAGGGCCTCGATACTGCCGTAGAAGGCATGCACCCCGGCGACCGCAAGCATCAGAGCCTACTTCGTCATTCCCGCGAAAGCGGGAAGCCAGCGGGACAATCGCCGTTGCTCGACCCCCTGGACCCCCGCGTCCGCGGGGGTGACGACCAGCCCTCATCGGCGACATCTTCGACTTCATCCTCGCCGAGATAGGCCTTGATCACTTCCGGGTCGGCGCGGACTTCGGCCGGTGTTCCGTCGGCGATCTTGCGCCCGTAATCGAGCACGACGACGTGGTCGGAGATCCCCATCACCACGCTCATGTCGTGCTCGATCAGTAGGACCCCGATCCCCTCCTCGGCGCGGATGGCCAGCAGCAGATCATTGAGCTCGGCCGATTCGCGCGGATTGAGGCCGGCGGCGGGCTCGTCGAGGCAAAGCAACAGCGGCCCGGTGCACAGCGCCCTCGCGATTTCGAGCCGGCGCTGCGCGCCATAGGGCAGTTCCCCGGCCAAGCCGTCGGCCCGTTCGGTCAATCCGAGCCTGTCGAGCCAATAGCGGGCGCGCTCGATCGCGGCTCGTTCCGCCGCGCGATAGCCCGGCAGGCCAAAGAGCCCGGCGATCGAGAACCCGCTCGCCGCCATCAGCGGCCTGTGCTGCGCGACGATCAGGTTTTCGAGGACGGTCATCCCGGAAAACAGCCGGATGTTCTGAAAAGTGCGGGCGATCCGGGCGCGCCGCGCGATACGGAACCCCTCGATCCGCTCCAGCGGCAGGACCTCGCCTTCGACATGCATCGCGAGTCGTCCGGCGCTCGGCTTGTAAAAACCGGTCAGACAATTAAAGACCGTGGTCTTGCCGGCGCCGTTCGGACCAATGATCGCGGTAATCTCCCGCCGATAGGCGGTGAAGGAGAGATCGGCGACCGCCACCAATCCGCCGAACTGCATCCTCAGGTGCTCGATCTCGAGCAGCGGCGTTCGGGCCTCGCCGGGCGGGTTCACCGCGTCGCCCCTGGCGCCTGCCGGGGGCCCAACCGCAATGTCGGCTCGCGATGCGAGATCAGGCCGCGCGGCCGCCATACCATCACCCCGACCATTGCGGCGCCAAAGATCAGCATGCGAAACTCGGCAAAGGCGCGGCCAAACTCGGGCAAAGTCACCAGCAGGATCGCGGCGAGCACGACGCCGAGCTGGCTCCCCATGCCGCCGAGCACGACGATCGCGAGGATCGTTGCCAATTCGATGAAGGTGAAGCTCTCGGGACTGATAAAGCCCTGGCGGGCGGCAAAAAAACCGCCGGCGAAGCCGCCCAACATCGCGCCGATAGCGAAAGCCGACAGCTTGACGGTCGTCGGGTTGATGCCAAGCGCGCGGCACGCGACCTCGTCCTCGCGCAACGCTTCCCAGGCCCGCCCGACTGGCAATCTTCGGATCCGCAACGTGAAGGCGTTGGTCACCAGCGCCATCGCCAAGATCACGAAATAGAGAAAGACGACACGCTGATCGGGCGAAAAATCGAGCCCGAAGAATTGGTGGAAGGTGGTAACGCCCTCGGGCGCCGAGCGGGCGAATGGCAGACCGAAGAAAGACGGCCGCGGAATATCCGAGATGCCGTTCGGGCCGCCGGTCAGCGACGCCCAGTTCAGCAGCACGATGCGGATGATCTCGCCAAAGCCGAGCGTGACGATCGCGAGATAGTCGCCGCGCAGGCGCAATACCGGAAACCCGAGGATAATCCCGAAGCTGGCGGCAGTCAGGCCGGAAAGCGGCAAGGCTTGCCAGAAAGTGAAACCCAGATCCTGCGCCAACAACCCAAAAGTATAGGCGCCGACCGCATAAAACGCGACATAGCCGAGATCGAGCAGACCGGCCAGCCCGACGACGACATTGAGCCCCCAGCCGAGCATCACATAGATCAGCACGGTGGTGCCGAGATCGATCAGATAGCGCGAGGAGAACGGCAGGAACGGCAGGGCGACGGCAAACCCGATCCCGGCGAGGGTGATCGGCAATACCTGCCGATTGCCCCAGGCGGCGAGGCGCGCGAATGCCGCCCCGCGGCGCCTTTCGCGGGCGCCGTAGAGCTGATGAATGACGCGCCACGCGAGCCGTCCGGCAAAAACCGCCGCGCCGGCCACTGCCACCCAATCGAAATGGGTGCGGATGCCGAGCGCGCCGCCGCCCGAATCATAGGTTTGCAGGCCGACCAGCGGCAGCGCGAGAAGGACCGCGACCAATGCTGCGAGAACGGCGTCCTTGAGGAGTGGGGCCCAGAAAACCGGCGGCTTGGCTGCGTCGTCGACGGCGAGCCCGGAGGCAGCCGTCATCAAACCTTCTCCACCTCGGGTCGGCCGAGCAGACCGGTGGGACGAAACACCAGCACCAGAACGAGCACCACGAAAACCGATACGTCCTTGTAGTCGACCGAGAAATACCCGGACCAGAAAGCCTCGATCAGCCCGATCAGCAGACCGCCGAGCATGGCTCCCGGCAATGACCCGATGCCACCGAGGACGGCGGCGGTGAAGGCCTTCACGCCGGCGAGAAAGCCGATAAAGAAATCGACCACGCCGTAATAGAGAGTGACCATCAGCCCGGCGACCGCAGCGAGCGCCGCGCCCATTACAAACGTCACTGAGATGACGCGGTCGACATCGACCCCGAGCAGCGCGGCCATCCGCATATCCTGCTCACAAGCCCGCTGCGCGCGGCCGAGCGAGGTCGTCGCGATCAGGGTCGTGAAGCCGATCATCAGCGCCAGGGTCAGCAGCATGATGAAGAGCTGCAGGTAACTGAGCCGAACCGCAAATCCGCCGCTCTCGAAAACCGTAAACCCGCCATGGACGAGGGGCGGCATCGGCTTGCCCCGCGCGCCCTGCAGGATCTGCACGTAATTCTGCAGAAAGATCGACATGCCGATCGCCGAGATCAGCGGCGCGAGCCGGAAAGACCCGCGCAACGGCCGGTAGGCGATCCGCTCGACCGCCCAGCCATAGATCGAGGTGAAGAACATCGTCACGAGCAAGACGATCGCCAAGGCCAGCGGGACATAGGTGACCCCCGCCAAGCCCAGCACCAAAAAAGCGATGATCGAGATAAAGGCACCGATCATATAAATCTCGCCATGGGCGAAATTGATCATGCCGATGATGCCGTACACCATGGTGTAGCCGATCGCGATCAGCCCATAGATCGACCCCAAGGTCAGACCGTTGATCAACTGCTGCAGAAAATATGCCATCCGCGCCCGATGACGTCGCCGCCCGCTCTCCCCGCAGGACCCTGTATAATAGAAGCTGCGAGGAAACAATGTCCGACGACCAAAGGGCAGACCCGGTCCTGACCCGCTTCCGCGCGGCGCTCGGCGAAATCTATGGCGACCGCCTCGAGCGGGTGGTGCTTTACCGCGTGGTGCTTTAACGGGTGGTAGTATACGGCTCGCAGGCGCGGGAGATACGCCGGCTGGCATCCCTTACGACGGACCCCTGATCGATACCGGCGAGGTGATCCCCGCCACGCCGCTCCCGTGCCGGTGCGCACCGGCCGCGCGTGGATTCATCCACGAGCTGCCGGAAGATGGACTCGACCTGTCAAGTCCGGAGCAGTCGATTATATTGACAAGGCTCGTCACCGTCTTACCAGCGCCAAGACGATTGCCGCCGCCACGGTTCCCAACGTCGCCGCACGCAAGGTTTACCCGCGTAAGACCGATGGGCCGCAGCTGTGATTTTCGTGACCGTGATATGCGGCACTTGCCGTGGCCTCAGCTCTGCTCGGCCTGGTGTTCGAGCCGCGTCGGCGGATCTCGGTCGGGGCCCGGCCGTAGACTTCGGCGAACACGGTATTGAAGCGGCGCAGGCTGGCGAAGCCGGCCTGCAATGCGATCTCCGCTACCGGAAGAATTCGCGGTGTCGAGCATGCGCTTGGCGCGCTGCACCCGGACGGTCTGGGCGACTTGCGACGGGCTCGCCTGGACATGTTTGGCGAAGAGGCGCGATAGATGACGGGCGCCGACGCCGACCCTTTCCGCGAGGGCATCAACCGTGCTGCCTTCGCCGTCGAGGGCGCCTTCTTCGATCAGACGCAAGGCCCGCTCGACGGTGGTGCGCGAACCCTTCCACGCCGGACAGAATGGTGCAGTTTCCGGGCGGCAGCGCAGGCACGGCCGAAAGCCGGCTGCTTCCGCCGCTGCGGCCGAGGGATAATAGCTGACATTCGCCGAGCGCGCCGGCCGGACCGGGCAAACCGGTCGGCAATAGACGCCGGTCGTGCGCACCCCCGTAAAGAAGCGGCCGTCATAGGCCGGGTCGCGCGCGAGGCGGGCCCGGTCGCATTCGGCGAAATCCAACAGCATTGGCAGGGCCCCTCCGGCACCAAATGACCAAGGTTCTCTATTCCCGTCATTCCAACGAATGCCGTAAGCAGGGCGGAAATGGGCACCGGCCTTGGCCGGTGTGACGAGACTGGCGGGAACTATTCTACCGCCCTAACACCGACCTACCATTCTAGCGCGCGGGGACGGAGTCCGAATTCGGCGAGCACCGGGCAATACGCGAAGCTACATCTCCGCCGGTCGGAGCGGCAGGAGAAAAGCGATGAGCGGGCCTCTGGATAACCCGGTTTGGCACGCATTGACCGGACCACATGCCGGATTGGCCATGGGCGGAGGCGGCGCGCGCCACTACCCGCGAGATATCGCACCGTTCTCGGCCATCGCCGAGCCGGGCGCCACCGCCTACCGCGACCTGGCCGCAGATTTGCCGCCCGGTGTCGAGGCCCGCCTGTTCCGCCCGACCGACGAAGCCGTCCCGCCGGCGTGGGAGGCGATCAGCGCTCTGCCAATCGTTCAGATGGTGGCCGACGACACGATGCTCGAGCCGGCAGCGGGAGATTCGATCGTGCCGCTCGGCGACGCCGACGTCGACGAGATGCTGGTTCTGGCCGAAGCGGCAAGACCCGGACCCTTCGACCGGCGCACGGTCCGGCTCGGCGGCTATGTCGGGGTTCGGCGCGAAGGCCGCCTCGTGGCGATGGCGGGTGAACGGTTTCGGCTGCCGGGCCATATCGAGCTCAGCGCGATCTGCGTCCATCCCGAGTGGCGCGGCGCTGGGCTCGGCCGTGGCCTGACCCTCTACCTGAGCCAGCGAGTGCGTGCCCAGGGCGAGGTCCCATTCCTCCACGTCTTCCCCGAGAACCCGGCGATGATGGTCTACGCGCGGCTCGGGTTTCGCGAGCGGGCGCGGCTCTAGGTGTTGTGGCGCCGGCCTCGGATCGGATGGTCGCAGTGACCGGGCGCAATGCGGATCGCGTGTTCTTCGGCTGGAAGGTCGTCGCCACCGCCTTTGCGGTGGCGGTGTTTTCCTGGGGCATCGGGTTTTATGGGCCCTCGGTGTTCCTGCACGTGTTGCATGGGCAGCGGGGATGGCCGGTTTCAGTGATCTCGGCCGCGATCACCGCGCATTACCTCGTCAGCGCCGCGATCGTCATCCGCCTTCCCGAGCTGCATTGCCGATTTGGCATGGCCACGATGACGCGCGCCGCGACGGGCGCCACTGCCGCCGGGCTGTTGGGCTGGGCCTCCGCCGCGGCCCCGTGGCAGCTCTTCGCGGCGGCCGTGCTGACCGGTGCGGGGTTTGCGGCCACCAGCGGGGCGGCGATCATCGCGATGGTGTCGCCGTGGTTCGAGCGGCGCCGACCCGTCGCGTTGAGCCATGCGCTCAACGGCGCGAGCGCTGCCGGGATCCTATTCGCCCCGCTCTGGGTGCTGCTGATCGATAAGACCGGGTTCGTCGTCGCAGCGGTGCTGGTCGGAGTGGTCATGATCGCAGCGATCTGGCCGCTTGCAGGGCGGTTTCTGAGGCCGACGCCGGAAACGAAGGGGGTCGCGCTCGACGGAGGAATATCTTCGCTAAGGGTGCGGACCCGGCAGACGGAGCGCCAGCCTAGACCGCTCCGGGTCCTGTTCCGCGACCGCCGTTTTGCCACGCTGTCGGCGGGTTTCGCACTCGGATTCTTCGCGCAGATCGGGCTCGTCACCCACCTGGTCGAGCGCCTTGCTCCGGTCTTGGGGCATCGGGGAGCCGCGACGGCGCTCGGCATCGCTGCGCTCTCTGCGGTTCCCGGGCGCCTCCTCCTCGGGGGGTTGCTGGGGCGCGCCGACCGCCGTTTGGCGGCGACGGGAAATTTCACAATGCAAGCCTGCGGCGTCGGGCTTATTGCACTGACATCGAGCACGCCGGCACTGCTGATGGGCTGCGTTCTCTTTGGGCTCGGCATTGGGAATCTCGTATTGTTGCCGCCGATTATCGCGCAGGCCGAGTTCGAGCCGGCCGACATCCCCCGGGTCGTCGCGCTGGTAACCGCGATCAATCAGGCAGTGTTCGCGTTCGCTCCGTTCGCCTTCGGTGCATTGCACGACTTAACCGGCAGCTACGCCGTTCCGTTCTCCGCCGCTGCGGTCTTCGAGCTGGCGGCGGGCGGAATTGTGCTGACCGGACGGCAGATGCTTAACCCGATCGATGCTCATATAGTGCGGCGGCCAAACACGAACCCTCGAGAACCTCGATGACCAGCGCCTCTGCCCTCGCCCCATCCGCTTCCGCCCCGGCCGAGGCCGGTTTCGACTGGGCCGATCCGCTGCTCCTCGACGAGGCAGCTGAGCGAGGACGAGCGGATGGTGCGCGACAGCGCCCGCGCCTATGCCAGGAGAAGCTCATGCCGCGGGTGCTCGAAGCCATTCGGCACGAGCATTTCGACCGCGAGATCATGAACGAGATGGGCGCGCTCGGCTTTCTCGGCTCGACGATCGAGGGCTATGGCTGCGCCGGCGTCGAACTACGTCTGCTACGGCCTGATCGCGCGCGAGGTCGAGCGCGTCGACAGCGGCTATCGCTCGGCGATGAGCGTGCAGTCGAGCCTCGTCATGTATCCGATCTACGCCTTCGGCACCGAGGCGCAGCGGCAGAAGTATCTGCCCAAGCTCGCCACCGGCGAGTGGATCGGCTGCTTCGGCCTGACCGAGCCCGATCACGGCTCCGACCCGGCCGGCATGACGACCCGCGCGACGCCGGCGCCGGGCGGCTACCGGCTGCGCGGCGCCAAGATGTGGATCACCAACTCGCCGATCGCCGACGTGTTCGTGGTCTGGGCCAAGACCGAGGACGAGGTGATCCGCGGCTTCATCCTCGAAAAGGGCATGAAGGGGCTCAGCGCGCCGAAGATCGAGGGCAAGTTCAGCCTGCGCGCCTCGGTCACCGGCGAGATCGTCATGGACGACGTCTTCGTGCCCGAGGAGAACCTGCTGCCCGGCGTCAGCGGGCTGCGCGGCCCGTTCTCCTGCCTCAACAGCGCGCGCTACGGCATCGCCTGGGGCGCGCTCGGCGCGGCCGAGTTCTGCTGGCACGCGGCGCGCAACTACACGCTGGAGCGCCGCGCAGTTCGGCCGTCCGCTCGCCGCCAACCAGCTGATCCAGAAAAAGCTCGTCGACATGCAGACCGAGATCACGCTCGGCCTGCACGCCTGCCTGCGGCTCGGCCGGCTCAAGGACGACGGGCCGCGACACGCCCGAGATGGTCTCGATCCTGAAGCGCAACACTTGCGGCAAGGCGCTCGACATCGCCCGCACCGCCCGCGACATGCACGGCGGCAACGGCATCGCCGACGAGTATCACGTGATCCGCCACGTGATGAATCTCGAGGCGGTCAACACCTACGAGGGCACGCACGACATCCACGCCCTGATCCTGGGCCGCGCCCAGACCGGCATCGCCGCCTTCGCGTGAGCGCCTATCCGACCGTGCCGTCGGGGGCGCGGCGCAGGACCGTTCCCGGGGTGGCACCGGTGTGCCGGGCGTTGTCGACGACAACGACGCCGTTGACCAGCACCGTGGTCCGGTCGCCGGTCGGGTATTGATGCGGATCGGCGTAAGTTGCGCGGTCTTTAAAGTCGGCCGGATCGAAGATCGTGATGTCGGCGCGGTAGCCTTCCTTGAGCAAGCCGCGGTCGCGCAGCCGCAACGCCCGCGATGTTGCCCCGGTCATCTTATGGACCGCTAGCTCGAGCGGCAGAAGCCGCTGCTCGTGGACGTAATGGCCGATGATCCGCGGGAAGGTTCCGTAGAACCGCGGGTGCGGCATCCCCTGGGCGACGACTCCGTAATCGGCGACGCAGTTGCCGTCGGAGCCGACCAGGGCCATCGGCGAGCGGGCGATTTCGCGGATGTCCTCTTCGCCGATCGAGGTGATCAGGACGCGGGTCGCGCCATTGTCTTCGATCAGGTAATCGCAGACGACATCGATCGGGTCGCGGCCGCCGCGCGCCGCGGCGAGCCCGGCAATGGTCTCGCCGGCATGTTGCGGCAGCTGCGGTGACACCGAGATCTGCACGGATTCCCAGGACGGGATGCGACCCCAATTGTTGAGCCCGTCGCGGTCGATCTCGGCGCGGATCCGCGCGCGCGTCTCCGGCAAGGCCAGCCGCGCCAGCATCGCCTCCAGCCCGCCCACTTGGACCCAGGGTGGCAGCAGGTTTTTCAGCGGGTTGGCGCCGGCAGCATAGGGGTAGGCGTCGCAATCGATGTCGTAGCCCTCGCCGCGCGCCCGCTCGATCATCCCCAGGATCTGCGCCGCCTTGCCCCAATTATCGACGCCCGAGCATTTCAGATGCACGATCTCGACATGGACGCCGACCTTGCGGGCGAATTCGATCGCCTCCTCGACGCCATCGAGGACCTTGTTCGCTTCGTCGCGGAGATGCGTGAAATAGGCGGCGTTATGGCGCTTCAGCACCGCGCCGAAGGCCAGCATCTCCGACGGCTCGGCAAAGCTGCCGGGCGGCGTGAAGAGGCCCGACGACAGGCCGAGCGCGCCTGCGGCGAGCCCCTCCTCCAACAGCGCAATCATCTCCTGCAGCTCGCCCGGGCGCGGCACCCGGTCTTCGAGGCCCATCACCATCAGCCGCAAGGTGTTGTGGCCGACCAGCATCCCGGTATTGACCGCGACCGCCGGAAACGCATCGAGGTATTCGGGAAAACGCATTTCGCGGAACGGCAGCCACGGCGCCCCGCCGCTCAGGTAATCGGCGAGCAGCTGGGCCTTTCCGGCCAGGACCGGCGCCACCGAGAACCCGCAATGGCCGATGATCTCGGTGGTGACGCCCTGGCGCACCTTGCTCTCGGCCTTGGGGTTGATCGGCAGCGTAAAATCCGAATGGGTCTTGATGTCGATAAAGCCCGGCGCCACCGCCAGACCTTCGGCATCGATGACCTTCGCCGCGCCCGGCGGCAGCGAGCGGCCGAGCGCGGCGATGCGCCCCTCGCGAACCGCAACATCGCCGATTTCGCCGGGCCGCCCGCTGCCGTCGATGACCGTGCCGCCGCGGATCAGGATGTCCCGCTTCATGCGAGATGCGCCTCGCGGCGGCGGTAGAGGTCGTCATCGGTGTATCCCATGGCTTCCGGACGACCGCGGCCGAGCATGACCTGCATATAGACCGGCTCGAGGCTCTCGTTCTGGAAACCGTGAATGACCCCCGGCGGGCAGGCGATGCATTCCCATGGCCCGAGCGTGCGGCTGACCCGCCGCCCCTCCTCGTCCTCGACAAATACGCTCAAATATCCCTGGAGTACGAAAAAGACCTCCTCGACCTCATGGGTGTGCGCGGCATTGCCCTGCCCCGGCGGCACAAAGACGATGCTGAGCGTAAAGCCGCGGGCCGGGATCGAGGTCGGGTCGTCATGCTTGCCGGACCCGCCGGCGCCGATAAAGCGATGCTGGGCGCGGCGGTAGCCTTCGATCTTGGCATCCTCGAAGGCTTCCCAATCGGCCGTCTTATCGCGGAAACGTCCGATATAGCGCTCGGCAATCACCTCAAGAGACAGGGCAGCGATCTCGGGCGGCATCTCGTGACGCGCTTTAGCCATGGGCTTACTCCTTGTGGGTCGCGATCGGCTGGTGGCACTTGCCAAAAGCGATCGTTCCTTTGTCGTAGGCGAGATCATGTCTCGCGGGCTCGAGATAAGGTGACATTCTCGCGACCCAACGTCGATTCCGTTATCGAAGGGGTCAACTGTCATCAAAGGGGGGCAGATATGGGGACATGTCGCCACAAATTCCTGGCAGCGGCGTTGCTCCTTTTGCCGACCGCGTGCCTGATCCTGTCACCGACGGCGGAAGTGCGCGCCGAGGATCAGGGTCGATTTATAATTCTAGAGGAGAATGACTTGCTTTTCTTTAATTCCGACAAGCATTACACGCAAGGACTACGCCTCTCGTACCTCAGCCCGACTTCTCGAGCCGGAACCGGGCTGGAACAATGTATTCGATTTCGTCGGCGCAAATACTCCTATCCTGCGGAGCGGCCGCGACCGTCGCGTCGCAGTATTTGTCGGCCAGAGCATTTTCACCCCGAAGAACCTGTCGGTGAAGCCCCCCGATCCCCAAGACCGTCCCTATGCCGGTTGGCTATATGTCGGAGCCAGCCTGCTGCAGGACACCGACCAGCGGATGCTCGAGAACCTCGAACTCGACGCCGGCGTCATCGGTCCGGGTTCACTCGCCAAGCAGGTGCAGAATGACTTTCATCAGTTCATTGGCATCGCGCAGGCCAAAGGCTGGAGCAGCCAGCTGCAAAACGAGCCCGGCATCATGCTGACCTATGAGAGGTTGTGGCGCCTGCCTCTGACGGCCAATCCGAACAACGGCATCGATATTGTCCCGCAATTGGGAGCGACGGCGGGAAATGTCATGACTTATGGGGCGGTCGGCGGCCTGTTGCGGTTCGGCAAAGGGCTACAGTCCGACTACGCTCCGATCAGGGTGCGTCCGACCCTTTCGGGAACCGACTATTTCGATGCCGCCGCCCTCGACGGAGAAGTCGGCTTTTACTTTTTCGCCGGGGCGCAGGGCCGCGCCGTCGGACACAACATTTTTCTCGACGGCAATACCTTCCGTAACAGCGCCAACGTCCCGAAAAAATACCTGGTGGCCGATCTGCAAGCTGGCTTTTCGCTGGTTTGGTCGAGCGCGTTGCGGTTTGACGTCAGCGTCTCACGCCGCACCGAAGAGTTTCGCGGACAGCGCACACCCGACGAGATCTGCACCGTAGCCGCCGCATTCAACTGGTAACGCCTGTCAATGCGCGGGCCGGGGCGCTCGGCATGAAAGCGGACTTTTCTTGTGCTCAAACAGCCGCGCGTTTACCTCTAAAGGAAGAAGATTGGCGCTAAGGCATCCTGAATGCCACTGAAGACGCCCAACCCGAAAGCGGTGCTCTCGGTGTCGCCGGCTCCTGCGGGGCGATCTGCGAGTTGGTGATTTCCGGCCCCTGGCCGTGCGACTGAATGCCGACCATCAGCAGGACGCTGCCATTGGTGAGCGCCCGCGCCCGGTGCGGTCCCGTCTCGCGACGTTCCGCCCACCCAATCGCCTTTTGCACCCAAAATGGGCGCATACTATCTATCCAGAAATGCGAATTATCGCCCGGCGGACCCTTCGGGAATTCGTTGAGTCCCACGCTGGGCAGAGGGATCGACCCGCTCTCAAGGCAGCGCTCGATGCTTGGTTTGCCGAAGTGCGAAAGGCGAGATGGTCGAGCACCGCCGACGTCAAAAGGCTCTATGCATCTGCGAGTATCGTCTCGGCCGACCGGATTGTATTTAACATAAGGGGCAACGCCTATCGATTGGTGGTCGCAGTCGATTTCGAGAAGGGGATCGTATGGATCAAGTGGATCGGAACGCACCGGGACTACGATCGGATAGACGTCAAGGAGGTTGATCTTGACTGAAATTAAGCCCATCCGGAGCGAGGCGGACTACGAGGCAGCCCTAGCAGAGGCCGATCGCCTGTGGGGTGCCCGCTCGGGAACTGCGGAGGGCGACCGGCTCGACGTGCTGGCAACTCTAATCGATGCCTATGAGACCGAACACCACCCGATTGATTTACCAGATCCGATCGAGGCGATCAAATTCCGGATGGAGCAGCGGGGTCTATCCCGCAAGGACCTAGAGGGCATCCTCGGCACCCGCACTCGGATTGCCGAAGTGCTCAACCGCCGCCGAAGCCTATCAATCAACATGATCCGGCGCTTACATGAGAAGCTCGGCATTTCGGCCGAAGTATTGATTCGCGCGTCGCGGTGGGAAACCCAGGGTGCTAAAATTCCTAACATCGAAACCGCACGATCGGTTCTAACGACTTTAGAGAGCAGAGGTGCGGAAACCCACAGCTATCTGTTCGGATGGAACCCCTCGGTTTGGCCGTGGGAACAAATCGACCAAGACCGGATGAAGCTTGCCGGGGGAGAACGAGTGAGATTGTGCTGGCAATGTTCTAACCGGCAGGCGAAAGCCGGGGACTTAGCCTACGTTGTGCGTTATGGCGCGGGAATCTCCCCCAAAGGGATAGTTGCCAAAGGAACCATCACTCGCGATCCCTATTTAGCTCCACGTCCTTACTTAGTTTCGCATCCAATTTCTACTGAGGAACTCACCTATCATGTCGATATTGATTTTCAAGAAATCAGATTTTCTAGCCCTAAGGATATCATCCCGCTGAACCTGCTTGACCGAGAATGGCCCGAACAACGGTGGAACCCGCAAAACTCGGGGATCCTGATCAAAGCCCCCGCCGCGGACGGTCTTGGCCTGTTGTGGCGCCAGCGATTGCACGACCTCGTCACTATTCCATAATTGAGCAGAAATTGAGCGATACGGTAATCAGACTGACCTATCGTCCGTCCAAAGTGCCCCTCGCCACCTCGCGGGCCTTTCGTATTGCCACGATCACCCGGCGGGGCGTGATCGGCGTTTCATTGACCTCAGCGCCGATTGCGGCGAGGGCGTCGCGGACGGCATTGGCGATCGCCGCGGGCGGGGCGACGGCGCCGCCCTCGCCCATGCCCTTCATGCCGTATTCGGTGTGCGGCGTCGGGGTGTGCAGGTGGCCGATTTTGATCGCCGGCATCTCGGCGGCGCCGGGCATCAGGTAGTCGGCCAACGTGCCGGCGAGCGGTTGACCTGTCTCGTCGTAGGGGATCTCTTCATAGAGGGCGGTGCCGATGCCCTGCACGACGCCGCCCCGGATCTGGCCTTCGACGAGCAGCGGGTTGACCATCGTGCCGCAATCCTCGGCGACCGCGAAGTCGAGGAGCTCGATGAAGCCGGTCTCGGGGTCGACCGCGACGACCGCGCCGTGCGTCGCGTAGGAGAAGACGCCGGTGCTGATCGCCGGCTCGTAGGTCGCGGTCGCGTCGAGCAGCGGGTCGACCCCCGGCGGCAGCCCGTCCATCCGCAAATGCGCCACCTTGGCGATCTCGGCGATCGTCACCGACCCCTGCGGTCCCGCCACCACGCCGTCGGCGCAGCGTACCTCGGCGACATCGCATTGCAGGAGATGCGCGCCGATCCGGCACAGCTTGTCGCGCAGCATGCGGCTGGCGCGCGCCACAGCGCCGCCCGACATGACCATGCTGCGCGAGGCGAAGGTGCCGAACCCGAATGCGGTGCTCTCGGTATCGCCGTGGCGCACCGAGATGCGCGCCGGATCGATGCCGAGTTCCTCGGAGGCGATCTGTGACAGGGTCGTTTCCAGTCCCTGGCCGTGCGATTGAATGCCGACCATCAGCACGACGCTGCCATCGGTCAAGACCCGCGCCGTGCAGCTCTCATAGCCGGGAATGATCGACGCGCCGCGGGCGGCGAACTCGGCGGCGCCGTGGGCGGTCTGCTCGGCAAACGTGGCAAAGCCGACGCCGATCAGCCTGCCCCCGGCTTGCGCCGGGGCAGGCTCTGGCTCGCTACGCTGCTGCCGCGCGCGGATCGCCGGCAGGTCCAGCAGCTCGGCGCACAGCCGGACGCTTTCCGGATAATCGCCATTGTCGAGGCGCAGGCCGCCAATCGTCGTGAACGGCATCTGCTCGGGCCGCACCAGGTTGAGGACCCGCACGTCGTTCGGCTCATGCCCGACCGCGCGGGCAACCTCGTCGATCAGCCGCTCGATCGCGAAACATGCCCCCGGGCGGCCGACCCCGCGATAGGGGCCGAGCGGGGTCTTGTTGGTGGCAACCGTGTAGTGCCGCGCGCGGTAATTAGGGATCGTATACGGCCCCGGCAGGGCCCGTGCCACCATGCTGGCTTCATGGTAGGGGCCCTGGGGCCACAATCCATAGGCGCCGGCATCGACGACAATCTCCGCGTCGACGCCGAGTATGCGGCCCTGACGGTCGGCATAGCCGGTGACCTTGTAATGATGGTCGCGCGTGTGCGCGCAGGTCAGCAGGTGCTCACCGCGGTCTTCGATCCAGCGGACCGGGTGGTCGAGCTCGAGCGCCAATGCCGCCAGGATGATTTCTTCCGGATAAAGGCGAGCCTTTGGCCCGAATCCGCCGCCGACATCGGGCGCGACGACGCGGATGCAGCGCTCCTCGAGGTCGAGGATCTCGGCCAGCGCGACGCGCACGGTATGCGGCGTCTGGGTCGAGGCATAGACCACGACCTCGTCGAGGCGATGGTCGCGATAGGCCAGCACCCCACGAGTTTCGAGCGGCGCGCCCGACTGCCGCTGCATGCGGAATTGCCGCGTCACGGTCACCTCGGCCGCGCGCGCCGCGGCATCAATGTCGCCGCCGGCCAAAGCGTGCTCGATATAGAGGTTGTCGCTCCACTGCTCGTGTACCGGGTGGCGGCTGCCGCGCATGTCGCGCGGCGCATCAACCACCGCCTCCAGAACCTCGAAATCGACCGAAACCGCGTTAGCGAGGTCTTCCGCCTCGCCGCGTGACGGCGCGATACAGGCGGCGATGGCTTCGCCGACATAGCGCACCTTGTCGGTGGCAAGCGGCGGCCAGGGCGGCGATTTGGCCCCGGTCGAGTGCGACACGACACGGATCGGTTTGACGCGCGGCAGATCCGCCGCGGTGAAGACGCGACTTCGCCCCTCGGGCGGCACCGAGATCGATTTGATCCGGGCATGGGCATGCGGACTGCGCACAAAGGCGACGTCCATCGTGCCGGGCAATTTGATGTCCGAGACGAACTGGCCGCGCCCGTGAAGATGCCGGTCGTCTTCCCGGCGCAATAGCGACGCGCCGACGCCGTACCGATCATCGGGCATGGCGCGCCTCCCCCAGTTCCTTGGCAGCCTCGGCGATCGCGCTGACGATATTGGTGTAGCCGGTGCAGCGGCAGATGTTGCCGGCGAGGCCGTCGCGGATGTCGCGGTCCGAGCCGGCCTTGCCGCGCAGGATCAGGTCGCGCGCCGTGATCAGCATCGCCGGCGTGCAGAACCCGCATTGGAGCGCGTGGTGCTGATGAAAGTTGCGGCGCAAAGCGGCGATAACCCCGTCACTTGCAAAGCCCTCGATGGTCTCGATCTCGCGGCCGTCGCAGGCCACGGCCAACATCAAGCACGAGCGCGCCGGCTGGCCGTCGACGAGTACCGTGCAGGCGCCGCAGACGCCGTGCTCGCAGCCGAGATGGGTGCCGGTCAGGTTGCGCCGCTCGCGCGCAAAATCAGCAAGCGACAACCGCGGCGGCACATCCTCCGCAATGGCTGTGCCGTTGATCGTCACGCGGACCGCGGTCATTGCATCACCTGCTGCACAGTGCGCATTGCCGCGACCGTGTGAAGGTTGCGCTGGAATTCGTCGAAATGCCGGTCTGCCGCGCGATCGAGATCGGCGGCAATCGCAGCGCGGCGGTCGCCCGGATGACCCTCGGCAACGAGCCGGGACGTATCATCGAGCACCAGCGGGGCGCCATTGGCCGCGCCGAGCACGACGCGCGAAAAGCCGCGACCGCGATCGGCAACGACAACGGCGAGAGCATTGGCGAACTCGCCCGATTTTCGGCAGAGCTTCAGATATCCCCAGCGGGCGGCCGGCGACAGCTTGGGGATACGCACGCCCTCGACGATCTCGTCCGCGGCGAGCTCGGTCTCGAACACACCGGTCGTGAACGCCGTGCATTTGAGCGACCGCTTACTACTCGGGCCGTAAAGCATGACCTCGGCATCCAACGCCGCGAGGACGGCGGGCCATTCGGCTGCCGGGTCGGACAGCGCGAGGCTGCCGCCGATCGTGCCGCGCGTGCGGATCGCCCGATAGGCGAGCGTCGCGGCGACGCGCGGCATCAGACCGCACGACGGGTCGGCAACGCCCGCATCCTCGATTGCCGCATGGGTCACGCACGCCCCGAGGGTCACTGCGTCGGCGTCTTCCGTGACCGCCGCCAGCTCGGGCAGCCGCGCAATATCGATCAGCAGTCCAGGCGAGGCGAGGCGCAGGTTCATCATTGCCAGCAGCGACTGGCCGCCGGCGATCAGCCGCGCCTCGGCTCCGCCCCGGGCCAGCAGATCGGCGGCCTCGGCCAAGCTGCGCGGCCTGACATAATCGACGGCCGGCGCCTTCATCGTCGAAGGCCAGTCGGTCCGGCCAGGCACGAATCGGTTGCGCCGATCGCCCCCATCGCGCACGCGTATTTGTCGAACTGGGCAGACCTCCAAGGGTCGGGCACCGCCATCGCGATGTCCCGCAATTTTCCCATGACCCCTCCGATTTCAGCGGCTCTCGGGGCAACTGCATCATCCGCCGCCGCCGGTGTCAATCGTCAACGCGGAGCGGGAGAAGCGGTCGGCTTTACGCCCGGCGCGGTGGCGACGATCATCGCCGGCGGGTCAGGCGGGCGTCGGGAAGACTGATGCGGAACAAGGGCTCGAATAGCATGCGGCCAGTCCTGCGGCTCGGCGCCGCGGCGTTGGCGCTGATGCCGTTCGCCGTGCGACAGCCTGCGGCAGACGCCGAGGTGAAGCCGGGCGTCGCGTGCAGCCCGCCCGGCACGCCGCTCGACCAGCTGATTTGTGCAGACCCGGCACTCGCCATGCTCGACGCGGCGATGGGCCGGGACTTCCAGGATTATCAAGATCGGGCAGCGAATTCCGCCGAACGCGGCACACGGCTCGACGAGCAGCGCATCTGGCTCGCCGGCCGCGAGACAGCCTGCCCGGCCGCGGCCGCACCGCAACCCGGCTGGCAGAACATCGCGGTGCGCTGTCTGCTGCGCATTTATCACCAGCGGGTAGCGCAGCTGCGGTACGAGCGCAATCTCAAGGAGTGGCCGAAGATCCGGTTCCGCCCGGCCATCGTCGAGGGCAACGGCAACAAGCTATGCGACGAGCTTGAACGCGATCTCGTGGCGAGCTTTCTCGGCCCCGGATCATTGGTGGACCCGCTCGGTGAGCGCGAAATCGGGTTCGCCCCGGTGCCCGCCCTCGGCCACGCCCCGATCGTGCTGCGCGCCGACATCGACGCTTACAATCGCGGCAAGCCAT
This sequence comes from uncultured Alphaproteobacteria bacterium, assembly GCA_963698995.1. GTDB lineage: Bacteria > Pseudomonadota > Alphaproteobacteria > ATCC43930 > CGMCC-115725 > AP-15. Next base: position 25,098 of record CAVOTD010000113.1, read on the forward strand.
TCCCGGTATTGCAGTGGATTACCGACCATGGCGGTCTGCGGCCCGCCATGGTCGAGTATCGCGCCTTTAATTCCGACACGGAATTACTCGACGCTATCGGGCGCGGCGGCGCGCCGCTTGCCCAGATGGTGCGCGAGGCCGCTCATCCCGTCATCGCGAGAGCACAGAACCGGCGCGCAGGCTTTGCCACGGATGCAACCCTCTCGGTCGACGAGATGCCGCGATTTTTTCGCACCAGCGACGGGCAGGTTTACCTGCTCGCTCCGGTTCGACGGGTCGGCGTTGGGCGCGGCGATCTCAGCGTCTATCGCCTTTACGGACCGGCGCGGCTCCATCGGGTCTGTCTCTTCGAAGCCCATGAACCGCAAGCCCGCGTCACGGATGAAGTGCCGTCGTTGCCCGAGGTCGCGGCATTGCAACGTGCAGCCGGGCCGCTTCTGCCGACCGGTAAGCTTTGCGCGGCTGAGGCTGGCGAGGCGCGCGCTCTCGCCGACCACGCAGTCTGGCGGCCGTGGGTTCTCGAACAGAGCCCGTTACCCAACGCGCTGACCGTCGATCGGCTCGTGCTTTTTACGCGCAATCGCGCGCTGACCGGGCCGGAGAGCAAACGCCAATATGCCGCCTATGGCGCCGCGCGCGCCGCCGCTATCGCCGCGGTAGCGCCCTACTACCGCACCCGGTTCGGCCGCAGCGCCGCCGAGGCCACGCGCCTCGCCGCCCGCTATCTCGATCAACTGGTCGCCAACGGCTTCAGGGCCGATCCTGACGATGAGTCGATCGGCGCGCTCTTCGCCCCGGATTACGCCGACCGGCATCAAGCTCAGAAGGCGGCATTGTCCGGCGAGGGCGCTGCACTCCGCGCCGCGCTGGGCCCCGAGCCGAAGGCGGTTGCGAAGGGCGTCACGGGCGATCTCGACGAGCCGCTCGTCACCGATGCAATCGAGCATCCTGAGACCTTGCGGGCGCTGCTCGACATGGGTTTCGACCCGGACGAAACCAAAGCCTCGGGGCGCACCGCATTGATGGTCGCGGCACGGCTCGATCTCGTCGATGCCGCTGCCAGCCTGCTGACGCACGGTGCGATACCCGACCGCGGAGCCTCCGAGATCGTCGCCCAGGTGGACGGCGCCGGCGATCCCCTGTGCCGGCTCGGCGAGCCGGTGAAGCGCGATACGCCAGGGCGGACGGCGCTTTCCTACGCCGCCGAATTGGCCTCGCCGCAGATGGTGCGGCTGCTCCTCGACCACGGCGCCAGCGCCGCCAAACCGGACAGCGCCGGACGCCGCCCGGCAGATTACGTCAAGCGCCGCCCCGGTGATCCGGCGCAGTCGGCAAAGATCGCCCGGATGCTGCAATAGCGGCTGCAGGCATCGCAACAGCGGAACGCGGGATTAGGCGTAGGCCCGCAGGAAGGTGTCGACCGCGCCCGCTACCGCGGCATCGATCTGGCGCCGGCTGGGCTCGGCTTCGAGGCGCAACAGCTGCCGCAGTTGGATCTCCCCGCGCACAAGGCTGACGAATTGCTCGGCGGCGAGCCGGCTATCTCGCCCCGCCAGAGCACCGCCTGCGGCCGCCGACACAAGAAAGGCCTCGATCTGACGCTGGTTGCGCTCGGGCCCGGCCCGCCAGAATACCTCGCCGAGCACCGGAAAACGGGAAACCTCGCCGAGGATGATGCGGTGTAGCGCGATCGCATCGGGGGACAGCACGAGCTCGAGAAAGCGGCGGCCGAGAACGGTCAACGAGGCGCGAAGGTCGCCCGGATCGAGCTCGTCCGCCGACAAACCGGCAAAACGCTGCTCGCATTCGCGCTCGATAACCGCGCCGAAGAGTTCTTCTTTGCAGCCAAAATGGGCGTAAACGGTGGCTTTGGATACGCCGGCCTCACGGGCGATCATGTCCATGCTGACAGCGCCGAAACCGCCCGCCAAGAATGCGCGCTTGGCGGCGGCAAGAACGATTTCCGCCTTCCCGCCGCTCGGGAACTGGTTGCGCGCGGTTTGCCCCATGGGATCCTGATCCCAGCCTGCCGTTGCCGGAGGGGTACTACTTGACAGCATTTAGGCAAACTTTCATGTTAGCCGCAACAATGAACTGAACGGTTCAGTTTAGGTGCGCAGGAAACTCCTGGTTACGGTCGCGCTGCTGGTCATCGCGCTGGGCGCAGCCGGCGGCTGGTACTGGTGGAATGTGTTGCGGTTTCGCCAGTCCACGGACGACGCCTATGTTCAGAGCGACGTCTCGGTAATCAGCCCCAAAATCGAGGGCTACATCAAAAAGGTTCGGGTCGCCGACAACCAGAAAGTCGCGGAAGGCGCCGTCCTTTTCGTCATCGACGACCGCGATTTCAAGGCCAAAGTGGCGCAGGCCGAGGCGGCAGTGGCGACCGCGGAGGCGACGATCGCGACCTACGAAAGCCGGCTTAGTTTGCAACAGGCGATGATCGATCAGGCAGCAGCCGTGGTGCAGTCCGCCGATGCCGACCTGTCCCGCGCCCAGCAGGATTACAAACGGTACAGCACCCTGATGACGAGCGATTTCGCCAGCCGGCAGCGCTTCGAACAGGCCGAGGCCGATGCCCGCAAAGCCGCAGCGGCGCTGGCCAAGAGCCGTGCCGCGCTGGCCGCCGAGCAGAACCGGCTTGCCGTGCTCCATTCGCAACAGCACGAGGAGGAGGCCAAGCTCCAGCAGGCCCGAGCCAATTTGTGGCTGGCCAAGAACGATCTCGACAACACAGTGATCCGCGCCCCGATCTCGGGGGTGGCGGGCAATCGCGCCGGCCAAATCGGGCAATACGTCAAGCCAGGGACCCAGCTGTTGTCGCTGGTGCCGTTGCCGCGCGTCTACATCACCGCGAATTTCAAGGAGACCCAGCTGACGCGCATGCGCCCGGGGCAACTTGCCGAAGTTTCGGTCGACGCTTATCCCGACTTGACCATCGAAGGGCGGATCGAAAGCTTTGCACCCGCTAGCGGCGCCCAGTTCAGCCTGCTGCCGCCGGACAACGCGACAGGTAACTTCACCAAGATCGTGCAGCGCGTTCCGGTGCGGGTCGCCCTGCCGGCTGATGCTGCGTTGGCCGAGCTGTTGCGCCCCGGCCTGTCGGTTACCGTGACCGTCGACACCCGCGAGGGGGACGATATCGGAACGGCCCGCGCCCAAGCTGCGGCTTCAAACCCGGCGGCTTCAAACCCAGCCGAACCCCGATGAGCTGGACCCTCGTCTTGCCGCGGCGCCGGGCGCGCGTCGTGCGCCGAAGGGGAGTCGCGCGAGCCGTCCTGCCGGCCGCAAAACCGGCCGGTCCGCCGCCGCCTGCTCCAGCGGCGCCGTCCCAATCGCCGCCAAGGCTGCGCGACTGGTTTGGCGTTCTCGCGATGGTCGTCGGCCTGTTCATGGCGATCATGGATGTCCAGATCGTGACCAGCTCGCTGACTCAAATCCAGGGAGGGTTGTCGGCCAGCGCCGACGAGATCAGCTGGGTGCAGACCTCCTACCTGATCGCCGATGTCGTGATGGTGCCGCTCTCCGGCACCCTGTCGCGGCTGTTGTCGACCCGCGTGCTGTTCGTGACCGCGGCACTCGGGTTCACCGCGGCGAGCGCGTTGTGTGCCACCGCTACGAGCCTCGGCCAGATGATTGTCTATCGCGCGTTCCAGGGGTTCAGCGGCGGCGCCATGATGCCCTTGGTGTTTCCAGTCGTGTACACGAAATTCCGAATGCCGCAGCTGGCGACCCTTATGGTGCTGATCTCACTCATCCTGAACCTCTCGTCCACCTTGGGCCCGACAATCGGCGGCTTTCTGACCGATACCTTTTCTTGGCACTGGCTGTTCCTGGTCAACCTCGCCCCCGGCATCGCCGTTGCGGTCGCGGTATGGCTGCTGATCGACATCGACAAACCCGACCGGTCCCTGTTGCGCTATTTTGATCTCTACGGGCTGGTGCTGATGGCGCTGTTTCTCGGCTGCCTCCAATACGCGCTTCAGGAAGGCCCGCGCTGGGATTGGCTCGCCGACGACACGATCGTCGCCGCCGTGATGGTGTCGAGCATCGCCTGCGTGCTGTTCTTGTGGCGCGTGCTGACCTACCGGCAGCCGATTGTCGATCTGCGCGCCTTTGCCAATCGCAATTTCGCACTCGGCTCGTTCTACACCTTCGTGGTCGGCACCGGCCTCTACGGCGCAACCTACCTGATACCGCTATTTCTCGCGCAGGTCCGCGGCTTCAACGCGTGGCAGATCGGCGAAACGGTCGTCGTCACCGGGCTCGCGCAAATGTTGATGTCTCCACTTTCTTCTTACCTCGCACGCAAAATCGACCTGCGGCTGATGCTGAGCGTCGGCATCGGCCTTTTTGCGGTGGCAATGTACCTGACGGCCGGGCTCACCAATCAGGCGGGTTATGTCGAGCTGTTCTTCCCGCAGGCTTTGCGCGGGGCCGCGCTGATGCTTTGCTATCTGCCGGCCAATCTGATCGCGCTCGGCAGCGTGCCGCAAGACAAGCTGAAAAACGCCGCCGGGCTCTACAATCTGACGCGCGATCTCGGCGGTGCCATTGCATTGGCGACAATCGGCACGTTGATGAACCAACGGCTTCATTTCCACTGGAACCGCCTGATAGAAGACATCAATCCGGCACGCCCGGCGGTGCAGCACTTCCTGGAAATGCAGGCGAACCGCCTCGATGGGTTGGTCCCGGGTGACGCCGGCCTCGCCGCGGTCAAGCTGCTCGCCAATCTCGTGCAGCGCGAGGCGCTGGTGATGACCTACAACGATGCCATCATGATGCTCGGCGGCCTGTTCGTCGCCGGCCTCTTTCTGATGCCGCTGGTCAACCGCCCGCGCGTCGCCGGGGCGTCTAGTCACTAAAAACCCGGCCCGTCGTCAGCGCCGGTGCAGCCAGTCCTCGATCAGCCGGCGGGCAATCGAGTCGAGCCGCGGCAACCGAAACTTATCGTCATCGACATGCGACAGCAGCCAGTCGCGCTCGTACCACCCGGCATCCTCGAGCTCGCCGTAATCGACGGTGATCTCGGTGGTCAGCGCGGCGGCGTGAAAGCCGAGCATGATGTTGGCCGGGAAGGGCCAGGGTTGCGAGGAGTGGTAATGGACCGCGCCGACTTCGATCCCGGTCTCCTCGCGGACCTCGCGCGCGACCGCGTCTTCGAGGCTCTCGCCCGGCTCGACAAAGCCGGCGAGGGTCGAATACATGCCCGGCACGAAATTCTTCGAGCGGCCCATCAAGGCGCGTTCGCCGTCGGTTACCAGCATGATGACGGCCGGGTCGGTGCGCGGGAAATGCATCGTGTTGCAGCCGGAATTGGTGCAGCGGCGCACATGCCCCGCCTCCTCGCTGCGCGTCGGACTGCCGCAGAGGCCGCAGTAGCGATGACGCGAGTGCCAGAACATGATCGCGCGGGCGAACGCCAACAGCGCTCCGTCGCGCCGCGCCAGCTGCGCCGCGACGTGGCGCAGATCGGCAAACCGCATCGCGGGCTTTCCATTCCGCCGTGCCGCCAGAGCCGGGGAACGCAGCATGTCGAGCGGCGCCTCGACAGTCGACAGATCGAGCGCAAAATGCGCCTGCTTTTCGATCAGGCCGAGAAACACCAGCTCGCCGCTGACGAGCCGCTCGGCGGCGGTGTTCCCAAGGATATCGGCAATATCGGGCGCCGCCAGCACGACCGCCCGGGGTTCGCCGCCGTTGAACTCGGCCACCAGGCTCTGGTTGCGCCACACCGGAACAAAGAGGCTGCCGGGAGCCGTAACGCGTTCGTGTATCCATCCGGCATCGCGGCGCCGCAGGCCGGCCCGCTCAAAACCGGGATGGGAATAGAAATTGGGTGCCCGCATTCAGCGAGACTGGCACATCGCTGCGGGCCGCGGCAAGCGGCGGGCCCTCAGAGTGCGGCGAGGCGGCGCTCGAGATATGCCCGCTCGACACCGTTCGCCATCAACGCGAGGGCCCGCCGATAAGCATCCGCCGCAGCCTCGAACGAACCTAAGCGCCGGAGCATGTCGGCACGGGCGGCGTGGAACAGGTGATATCGCTCGAGCTCCCCCGAGGTCCCGAGCTCGTCGATCAGCGCAAGACCACGACCCGGTCCTTCGCTCATTCCGATAGCGACAGCACCGTTGAGCTGCACTACCGGGCTCGGATTAAGCCGCGCCAGCTCGCCGTAAAGCGCGGCAATCTGCTGCCAATCGGTCTCCGCCGAGCTGGCGGCTTCGGCGTGCAACGCCGCAATCGCGGCCTGAAGCTGGTAGGGCCCGATCCGGCGCATCCGCAGCGCCCTTTCCACAAGACCCAAACCGTCGTCGATCTGTGCGCGATCCCACAGCGACCGGTCCTGCTCTTCCAAGGTCATCAGGGCGCCGGCGGCGTCGACCCGTGCCTGTCGGCGAGAATCATGCAGTAGCATCAGCGCCAGGAGGCCCAGGCATTCCGGATCTTGCGCATCGATCGCGCAGAGCACGCGGCCGAGGCGAATGGCTTCGGCGCACAGCTCCCGTCGGAGCAGCGAATCGCCCGCGGTTGCGGTGTAGCCTTCGTTGAAAATTAGGTAGATGACCGCTTGCACCGCGGCCCGCCGCTCGGGCAGGGCTTGGTCCGATGGCACCTCGTAGGGGATCCGTGCGTCCTGGATCTTGCGTTTAGCGCGCACCAGCCGTTGCGCCAGGGTCGGCTCCGGAACCAGAAAGGCGCGCGCGATCTCGCCCGTCGTCAGTCCGCCTAAGGTGCGCAACGTCAAGGCGACCTGTGCCGCGCGATTGAGTGCCGGGTGGCAGCAGGTGAAGATCAACCGCAGCCGATCGTCCGGAATTTCCGACGGCAAGTCCGCGGCGGGCACAACCTCCTCGCTGGTTACGACCACGAGGTCCTGCTCCAGCAGCGTCTGTTTTTCCCGCCGCGTACGCTCGCGCCGCCTTGCGTCTATCAGCTTGCGGTAGGCCGCAGTCGTAATCCATGCGGCCGGATTGTCCGGAACGCCGCGCTCGGCCCAATAGCGCAGCGCTGCGGCGAAAGCCTCCTGCATCGCCTCTTCGGCGCGATCGAAGGAACCGCATTGCCGGATCAGGCTGGCAATGATCCGGCCGTGCTCGCGGCGAAATACCGCCTCCGCCGAGGCGGAAATTTCGGCCGGCTGCGGCATCATCCCCTGGCGCGGCTCCTACCGTGGAGGAATGTCGGCGATCGGGCGGATCTCGATGCAGCCTTCACCGCCCCGGCATGCCGTCGGGATTTTCGCCGCCCAAGCGATCGCCTCGTCGAGATTCTCGCAGTCGAGGATGTAGTACCCCGCGAGCTGCTCCTTGGTCTCGGCGAAAGGACCGTCGAAGATCAGCGGCCCACCGTTTTCTTTGCGGATCGTCGTTGCCGTAGCGGTCGGCTGCAGCGGATCGCCGGCGATAAACACGCCCTTTCTTCTGCTTTCGTCCATTACCGCCCAATGCCCGGCCTTGATCTGCTCCCTATCCTCGGCCGAGGCCTCGGCGAACTCGCTCTCGCGGCTGTAGATCAGGAACATGTAACGCATGGCTCGCTCTCCTTTACGTCCTCTTCGTCATGCCCGCGAAAGCGGGCATCCAGGGGCGGCGGGCACCCGCCACGCGGCCCTGGACCCCCGCTTACGCGGGGGCGACGAAGCGGTAGGCCACGGGAATTATTAGTTTGCTTAATACCACTCGTTCGGCTCGGTTGCGGTCAGCGCGGTCACTTCCAGTGCGGCGGCCAAGTTTTCTGGACAAGCGGGAGGGCGTGCATCCGGTCGAGCCAAGCAGAGAGCCGCGGCCCAACCAGGCCGGCTTCTCGGAGGCCCGGCTGACGGCTCGCAATTCGGCGAAGCAGCGCAAGAAACGGATAGAGTGTGAGATCGACGGCCGAAAGCGTGCCCGAGAAATAGTCGCCCGTGATCGCCGACTCCCAATAGACCAGCTCTTGTCGAAGATCGCCGCGAGCTTCCTCCGCCTCGTCGCCGGCAGCGACGCGCTCGATAATCCTGGCAAGATACTGGTCCGCCTCGCGCACCATCTGCCTTTGCCGCGCACGCTCGCGAACATCGGCGGCAAAGAGGGGTGACCCTGCCGGCCATTTCTCGTCGATGTACTCAACGATCGCTGCGGATTCGTAGAGGAGGAAGCCATCATCGACGAGGACCGGTACCCTTCGCCGTGGATTGAGCGCCAAGAACTCCGCAGTCCTGAGGTCACCAGCGGCGAAGGACATCGTCTTCAGTTCATGAGGTACCCCCTTTTGCTCGAGGGCAAGCCAGGCGCGCCACGCGTAAGGCGAACCCGAGCCGTAATAGAGAACAACAGCCACTGTCTCAGCCTCCCTGAGTACCAATCCGACCGATGATTGGGGCACCGGCGCGCCGGTGCCCTACCGTGCCCTGGACTCAATCAATCGTCCAGGACGACCGGCCCGGGAAAGGCGGCGGAACCGCCTCCTTGACACTGGCCCGCGCGATATGGCGCTGGTAATACGCGCTAAGGTTCGCAGTGCGCCGCAGCATTGTTTCGCTTTCGGGCAATTTGTCGAGATAGAACAGCATCGGCAGAAGGTTCATGTCGGCGAGGGTGAAACTGCTGCCGACCAGGTGGCCGGTCTTGGCCACGGCGCGGTCGAGCATCGCGAATTGCGACTCCAGCTTCGGCAGAAGGGGCTCGATGATCGCTCGGTTCGGCCAGCCGTCCGGGGTGCCCGGGAAGAAATAGGCGCCGACATAGGGGCGCGCCACGAGCGCATCGAAATGCGTGTTGACGATCGAAATCCACTGCTCGGTTTTGGCGCCTTCGGCCGCGTCCCGCGAAACCAATGGCGGACCATTGAACGCATGATCGATGTAAAAGCAAATCGCGCGAGATTCGGCCAGGGTCAGGTCGCCATGCCGGAACCCCGGAATCTTCCCCAGTGGATGGATCGCATCGGTTTCGGGAGTGTGCGGCAGGGCCGGCACAAGGGTGTACGGCACTCCCTTCTCGTGGCAGGCGATACGGGTAACCCAGACGTAGTTGCTCTGCGGCGCGCCAATGATCTGAAGCTCTTCCATTGCTGTGCTCCTGCGGGTGGTTCGTGTCGGACAACGAGACGACGCGCGAGGAATGCGGAATCGACAGCGGCGCAAAATTTTTCCGTCACCGGGTCGGGCTCTTTCGCCATGTGAGGGATGCTTGCCCTGACAGGACCGACAGCTGATATAGTGTGAGGGGAGCCCGGCGGCGGACAGGTCCCTCGCCAACCCGGTCAGGTCCGGAAGGAAGCAGCCGTAACGAGTTCCGACCTGGGTCGTCCGTCCGGTCTCCCTTGCCTCGACACGGGATTGGTGATGAGCGATTCGGCGGCGGGTTATCGCGTCCTCGCCCGCAAATACCGGCCTTCGACCTTCGCCGAGCTGATCGGCCAGGAGGCGATGGTTCGCACCCTGTCGAACGCGATCGCGACAGGCCGGATCGCGCATGCCTTCATCCTGACCGGGGTGCGCGGCGTCGGCAAGACGACGACGGCCCGCATCCTGGCGCGCGCGCTCAACTGTGTCGGGCCCGACGGCACCGGCGGTGCGACGGCAGAACCTTGTGGCCAATGTGCGCAGTGCCTGGCGATCGCCAATGACCGCCATGTCGATGTGATGGAGATGGACGCCGCGTCGCGCACCGGCGTCGACGACATCCGCGACCTGACCGAGGGGGTGCGCTACCGGCCGGTCTCGGGGCGGTACAAGGTCTACATCATCGATGAAGTCCACATGCTCTCAAAGAACGCCTTCAACGCGCTGTTGAAGACGCTCGAAGAGCCGCCGCCCGACGTCAAATTCGTGTTTGCGACGACCGAGATCCACAAGCTGCCGGTCACGGTCCTGTCGCGCTGTCAGCGCTTTTCGTTGCGGCGCATCCCGGTTGAGCTGCTGATCCGACACTACCGCCGGATCGCCGAGGCGGAAGCGGTCGAGATCGAGCCGGCGGCGCTCGCGCTGATCGCCCGCGCCGCCGACGGATCGGTGCGCGACGGGCTGTCGCTGCTCGACCAGGCGATCGCGCTTTCGGCCGGCCGGGTTGAAGAGGCCGCGGTGCGCGATATGCTGGGTGTCGCCGATCGCGGGCTGGTTTTCGACCTGTTGGAGAGCCTCTTGCGCGGCGATGCGCCGGCCGCGCTCGCCCAGATGGATCACCTCTATCAAACGGGCGCCGATCCGCTGATGGTCTTGCAGGATCTTCTCGACTTCAGCCATTTCCTGACCCGGCTGAAGCTCGCACCGGAGGCAGGAGCCGGGGATCCGATAACCGAAGGCGACCGCGAGCGCGCCCGCCCGCTCGCCGAAAAGTTGACAATACCGGTGCTGGCCCGCGCCTGGCAAATGCTGCTGAAGGGGCTCGCCGAGGTGCAGGAAGCGCCTTCGCCAATTCAAGCGGCCGAGATGGTGCTCGTGCGGCTCGCCTATGTCGCCGATTTGCCCGCGCCAGCCGAGCTCGTGCGAGCAGCTCTTGTTCCGGGCGGCGCTACGGCGCCGCAAGCTGCCCGCGGCAACGGCGCCTCCGTCAATCAGGATTTGCCCGCGGCCCCGGTGCCCGTATCGCGTGCCGCGGCGGCACCACCCGTTGCGGCGGCCACAGCCAAGCGGCCAATGGCAGGGAACGCATTGCGCGTGGCGGATGAGCTTGCCGAACCCGACCCCCCCACTGTGCCGGGCCCGGTCGAGCATGAGCCGATGCCCCAGAGCTTTGGCGAAGTCGTTGCGCTCTTCGACAAGCGGCGCGAGGCGCTGATCCGCTCTCATCTGAGAGAGCACGTTCATCTGATCGCGTTTGAACCGGGCCGCATAGAATTTTGTCCCACCGAGCGGGCGCCGAGCAATCTCGCCAATCGGGTCAGCCAGCTGCTCAGCGAGTGGACCGGCAAGCGCTGGCTGGTGGCCCGCTCCGCGGCTGAAGGTCACGGAGAACCCACCCTGCGCGAGCAGGACGAGCGTCGTGAACGGGATCTGCGGAACGAGGTCACGAGCCACCCGTTGGTTCAAGCGGTGCTCGAGACCTTCCCGGGGGCGACGATCGCCGCAATCCGCGAGCGCTTTGCGGCAGTTGCGCCGGATGGCGACGAAACTCCGGCGGAAGACCGCGGAGACGAAGCCGCGACAGGAGAGGACGGAGCATGAAGAACATCGGCCAGCTGATGAAGCAAGCCCAGGAGATGCAGGCCAAGATGGCCGAGATGCAGGCTCAGCTCGAGGCCGTCGAGATGACCGGCGCCGCCGGCGGCGGAATGATCCAGCTGACGTTGAACGGCAAGGGCGATCTCAAAAAGCTAAAAATCGACAAGAGCCTGCTCGCCGCCGACGAGGTTGAGGTCCTCGAAGACCTGATCGTGGCCGCGTTCAACGACGCTCGGGGAAAGGTTTCGGCGCACGCGGAACAGGAGATGCAGAAACTGACCGGCGGTCTGCAGCTGCCGGGCGGCATGAAACTGCCATTCTAAAACGGCTTCAGCCCCAGCCGCGTCGCGCGCCCTGCCAATGCCGCCGGCCGACCGGCAGGGCTCAACGGCAGAAGCCGCAGCGCCGGTAAATTGGGCCTATTGGTTAAATTCAAACGGATGATTGCCGAAGTAAGCCCCTCACCCACCCGCCCTGCGGGCTGGGTCCTCCCTCTCCCGCGCCGCAGGAGAGGGTTTGAGGCTGTGTCCCTTGCCGCCCCTCTCCCGCGGGGCACCGCGGGAGACGGTGCCGAGCGTAGCGAGGCGGGTGAGGGTGCTCCGGTACCAAGTGCTAGGTGCGCATCACTAGTGCTGAGATGCATTCGGACGATTCAGTGCGATGCCCCTCTCCTTGTCTTCCCGGCGAAGGCCGGGACCCAGTTTTGCCCTGGGCACCGGCCTTCGCCGGTGTGACAGGGATTTTCGATGTGAGCATTGCTCCGCACTAGTGCGGCACCGCGCGATCGATGTCTGAACTCGACACCCTGATCCAGCTCCTCGCCAAGCTGCCCGGCCTCGGCCCGCGCTCGGCGCGGCGTGCCGCGCTGCACCTGATCAAGCGGCGCGGGAGCCTGCTCGAGCCGCTGGCGGCCGCGCTGGCGAAGGCGGCCGAAGCGATCCGGCCGTGTCCGGTCTGCGGCAATCTCGACACGGTCGAGCCGTGTGCCATCTGCCGCGACCCGGAGAGAGATCCGACGACGATTTGCGTTGTCGAGGATCTCGCCGATCTCTGGGCACTCGAGCGCACCGGGGCGTTTCGCGGATATTATCATGTGCTGGGCGGGACATTGTCGGCGCTCGACGGCATCGGCCCGGACGATCTCAACGTCGAGCGGCTGCTCGCGCGGATCAGGCCGGGGCAGGAACTGATCCTTGCGCTGAACGCCACGGTCGAGGGCCAAACCACCGCCCATTATCTGGCCGATCGCGTCGCCGGCAGAGACATAAAGATATCGCGGCTCGCGCAGGGCGTACCGATCGGCGGCGAACTCGATTATCTGGACGACGGAACGCTGACCGCCGCGCTCAGGTCGCGGCGGGCGGTCGAGCCATAAAGAGTATCAGACGGCGAACACGGTTATTTCTTCGCCGCCGCGCCCCCCGCCGATCTGCGCCCCGACTGACGCCCGGCGCCGCGTCCGAGCCCGATTTTCTTGGCGAATTCGGAGCGTTGCTCGGCATAATTGGGGGCTACCATCGGATAGTCTGCCGGGAGGCTCCACTTCGCACGGTATTCGTCAGGCGTCATATTGTAGGTGGACCGCAGATGCCGCTTCAGCATCTTCAATTTCTTGCCGTCCTCGAGACATACCAGAAAATCGGGAGTGACCGATTTGCGGACCGGCACCGCCGGCTTTAGCGGTTCCGGCGGCGGTTCCGCCGACTGACCCTCGAGCGATTTGAGAGAGCCATAGACGGCATTGATGACTTCGGCCAGTTGCGCAGTTGGTAATGTATTGTTGCTGACATATGCGGCGACAACATCCGCGGTCATCCGCAGCAACTCCTCCTCCGCCAATTTGGCCACTGCCGCTTCTGCCATTTTTTCGCCCCGGAAAGGCCTAGAATTCGTAAGAATCCGCATAATCGTGGCACGAATATCTTGTGTCAATCGAAACTTTTCGGAGAGCACAGTAATCAGCGTTGTTGTCGCCGACGAACGACTTGGCAGCATCAAATCAGCTTTAGCGCGTTTTTACAGTATGGTGAACTCGCTAAAGGAGAGTCAGAAAACACGAACCCCGCTACTCCTTTGCCCAATAGAATTGCGTGTCGTAACTGCCGACCTCAGGGAGAACGCGATTTATGGTAGGCGGCTGGCATTATCGGGCGAGATGTGGTAGATTGGGGTCGGCTTGACGCTCGTTGCCCGACACCGGGCACGAGCGTTGCGCCCGATCCCAAACCGGTCCGGCGAGGCGTTTTGGGCCGCCGGCTCGTCCCGCCCCTCTTGATATGTGGTTTTAATGCTCTCAGCCGATTGCTCTGCCCATCAAGCTCCGACTAATAGTTTCTTTTCCGACAGTCTCTTCGAAGTCGATCGCGAGGTCGCCGCGGCACTCGCCGGCGAACGCCGGCGCCAACAATCTCAAATCGAGCTGATTGCCAGCGAAAACATCGTTTCTCGCGCTGTGCTTGAAGCTCAGGGCTCGGTGCTGACCAACAAGTATGCCGAGGGCTATCCGGGCCGCAGATATTATGGCGGATGCGAATTTGTCGACGTCGCCGAAAGCTTGGCGATCGACCGCGCGAAGCGGCTCTTCGGCTGCGGTTTCGCCAACGTCCAGCCGCATTCCGGCGCCCAGGCCAACCAGGCGGTGTTCGTCGCGCTGCTCAAGCCGGGCGACACCATCCTGGGGATGGCGCTTGCCGCGGGCGGTCATCTGACACATGGGCGCAAGACCGAACTTGTCGGGCAAATGGTTCAATGCGGTGGCTTATGGCGTCCGCCGCGACGACGCGCGCATCGATTTCGACGAGGTCGAGCGGCTCGCCGAGCAGCATCGGCCCAAGCTGATCATCGCCGGCGGCAGCGCCTATTCGCGGATCATCGACTTCGCCCGGTTTCGCGCGATCGCCGAGAGGGTCGGCGCCTATCTGATGGTCGACATGGCGCATTTCGCCGGGCTGGTCGCCGGCGGCGCTCTATCCGAGCCCGCTGCCCCATGCGCACGTCGTCACGACCACGACGCACAAGACGCTTGCGCGGGCCGCGCGGCGGGCTTGATCCTTGCCAATGACGAGGAGATCGGCAAGCGGATCAACTCCGCGGTCTTCCCGGCGCTGCAGGGCGGACCGCTGATGCATGTGATCGCGGCCAAGGCGGTCGCGCTGGGCGAGGCGTTGCAGCCGGAGTTCAAGCGCTATGCGCGGGCTGTCGTCGAGAACGCCAAGGCGCTGGCGGCGAGCCTCGCCGAAGCGCGGCCTCGACATCGTCTCCGGCGGGACCGACTCGCATCTGATGCTGGTCGATCTGCGGCCGTTGGGGCTGACCGGCCGGGACGCCGAGACGAGCCTCGAACGCGCCGGCATCACCTGCAACAAGAACGGCATTCCGTTCGACCCGCAGAAGCCGACGGTGACCTCGGGCATCCGTCTCGGCTCGCCGGCGGCAACGACGCGCGGTTTTGGGCAGGACGAGTTCCGCACGGTCGGGGGATGCATCGTCGAGGTATTGCGAGCGCTGGCGCGAGGACCGGCGGACAACGGCGCGACCGAGGCGGGCGTTCGCGAGAAGGTCCGACGAGCTCTGCACCCGCTTCCCGATCTACGGCGAACTCGGCACCGAGCGCGCGCGGGCAAATAGAGTTGCGTCGCAGCAGGGAGGAGGAGATGCGCTGTCCGTTTTGCGGAGCCGATGATACCCAGGTCAAGGATTCCCGGCCGACCGACGATCGCGGCGCCGATCCGACGCCGCCGGTTCTGCCCGAATTGCGCGGCGCGCTTCACCACCTTCGAGCGGGTGCAGTTGCGCGAACTGACCGTGATCAAGAAGAACGGACAACGCGAGCCCTTCGATCGGGACAAGCTCGCCCGTTCGATCTATATCGCGTTGCGCAAGCGCCCGGTCGAGCCCGAGCGGGTCGAGCGCATCATCAACTCGCTGGTGCGCCAGCTGGAGAGCTCGGGCGAGACCGATATCCCGAGCGACATGATCGGTGGCCTCGTCATGGAGGCGCTGGCGACGCCTCGATCAAGTCGCCTATATCCGCTTCGCCTCGGTCTACCGCAACTTCCGCGAGGCCAAGGATTTCGGCGATTTCGTCGGGCGGATCGCCGCCGATGGCGATTGAGCAGCGCCGGTCGCTGCGTCGATCTGCGCGCGATGCGGGCGGCGCTGGCGCTGGCGCGCCGCGGGCTCGGCACGGTCTGGCCAAACCCGGCGGTCGGCTGCGTCATCGTCAGCAAGGACGGCCGGGTCGTCGGCCGCGGCTGGACGCAGCCCGGCGGACGGCCGCACGGCGAGACCGAGGCGCTGCGCCGGGCGGGCGAAGCCGCGCGCGGCGCCACCGCCTATGTCAGTCTCGAGCCGTGTTGCCATTGGGGCCGCACCCCGCCCTGTACCGATGCGCTGATCGCCGCCGGGGTGCAGCGGGTCGTCGTCGCGCTGGAGGATCCCGATCCGCGGGTCGCCGGCGAGGGGGTGCGCCGCTTGCGCGCGGCGGGGCTCGCCGTCGAGACCGGCCTCTGCGCCGCCGAGGCTGCCGAGATCAACGCCGGGTTCTTCGGTCGTCTCCGGCTCGGCAGGCCGCTCGTCACGTTGAAGCTCGCCACCTCGCTCGACGGCCGGATCGCGACCCGGCTCGGCGAGAGCCAATGGATCACCGGCCCGCCGGCGCGCGAGCGCGCCCACGCGTTGCGCGCGGCTCACGACGCGATCATGGTTGGCACCGGAACGGTTATCGCTGACGATCCGCAGCTCACCTGCCGGTTGCCTGGCCTTACGCACCGTTCGCCGGTTCGAATCGTCATCGACCGCCATCTGCGGATCCCGCCGACCATGCGGCTGATCGCCGGCGCCCGGGATGTGGCAACCTGGATTTTAACATTGGCTTCGACGGATCCGGCCCGCCGGCAAGCATTGCTCGCCGACGGGGTTGTCATCGTCGAAGTCGAACCCGAACCCGACGGCCGCATCGGTCTCGGCTGCCGCCCTTCGGGCGCTCGGCGAGCGTGGCATCACGCGCCTCCTCGTCGAAGGCGGCGGACAACTCGCCGCCGCCTTGGTGCGCGCCCGCCTCGTCGATCAGGCTGATTTGCGTCCATGCGCCGATGCTGATCGGCGGCGACGGCATGCCGGCGATCGCCCCGTTTGGGCTCGACCGGCTGGCAGACGCACCGAGCTTCGAGCGGCTATCGACGGAAACCGTCGGCGCTGACGTGCTGACCGCGTTTCGGGTTAGTGAATAGCCATGCTGCTCCCGGAGGCGCCGGCTAAATCACGCGGGCCGCCCTATTGCTTCGTGCTGCGGTATATGGCGGCCAAGGTGAGTGGATAGACGTACCACAGCCCGGACAGCAGGACGAAGGCCAGCCCGGCTGCAAATGACCCGACGCCGGAAGACTGCGATATTTTCGCGATCACGACATAGACATCGCCTGTCAGCCCGAGCCCCAATGGCACGGTCGCGGCGGTTACGAGGGCGCTGCCGACGCGGTTCATGTCTTCGGTGTCCTCGCCGGCGTAGACAATCCTGTGATATGGCGCCGGCGCCATCAGCATCATGACGGCGATCGCGACCAGACAAAGGCTCGCCGCATGCACGATTTTCGACAGGTTTGGCAGCTGGTCGAAGGATTGCGTCATCACAATCGCGAGCTGAAACCCGAACAAAGCTTGCGCACCGGGCAAGATGACGCGTGCTTCGGTCAATAATTGCTCGATCCGGGCACGCAGCGGCGTCTCGGCCCGTTCGTTTTGTTGAAGGCGCGTGATCATGCGTTCTCTCTCGCCGGCATATCGTCGTCGCAGGCGGGGAAAACCATACCAAAGCCCGAGCGCCAACACGGTCGCCGAGGCACCCGTAACGGCGGCGCCGGCACTGTCGAACACCCGCTCCGCGGCGAGCCACACGTCGAGGCCCAGCGCCAGCGCGAACGGCAGCAGCGCCGCTTCGGCAACAGTTGTGACAAAATGATGGAGTTCGCCACTATCCTCGCCCTTTTCGACGATTCGGTGATACGGGCCGGGTGCTATCAGCAATCCGACGGCGCAGACCATCAACCCGAGAGCGATCCCGTCGAGGTAGCGGGAATGCACCGGAAACCGGTCGTAAGCCTCGCTGAACACCCCGCGAAATTGGAACCCGAGCAGGATCTGCGCCCCGAGGATCAGAATGCGCGTCTCATCGAGAGCAGTCTTGATCTTATCCGGCAGCTTCATATGCCGGCGGCGCGGAGGCCGATGACGCCGATCATTGGCTTGGTTGGTACGGAGCGTTTCGCGGACGCCGGGCAGCTCGCCGGGGCTCCGCTTGCTAGAGCCGCCGCCGGATCGGCGACCTGCCGCCGTTGCCTTATATTACATTGCTTGGTAAATTGGGGATTGAAACCAAAGAGCAGTACACGTGTTACCTGACCAATCTCTAACATGAGAACAGGTGTGACATGTCTATCATCGGGTGGATAATACTAGGGCTGATCGCCGGGTTCATCGCCAGCAAGATCGTCAACAAGCAAGGTGAGGGCTTCTTTCTCGACATTATCCTCGGCATTGTCGGGGCGATTGTCGGAGGCGTCATCTTCAGCGCCCTGGGCGCCAGCGGGGTAACCGGCTTCAACTTATACAGTATGGTGGTCGCTGTGATTGGCGCCGTCGTCGTGCTGGTGATATACCATGCGGTGTTCGGCCGACGGGCCTATTGAACCAAGGGCCTATTGAACCAGCCGGCCTATCGAGCAGCGAGGTAGAACCATGGGACTGTTAGATAATGTTTTGGGTTCGGCCGTCCCCGGGGGCAATATTTCGAAGCCGTTGATCATCGCGTTGACGGCGCTGCTGGCCGCGAAGGCAACCGGGAGCGGAGGCCTCGGGGGCTTATTCGGGGGCGCTGGGGCCTCGCAGCCGGCGCCGCCAACGGCACCACCGGCCACACCTGCTCAACCGCAGGGCGGGCTTCTGGGTGGTCTCGGCGGTCTGTTGCAGGGCTTTCAGCAGAGCGGACACGGCGATATCATCAATTCCTGGGTCGGCCCCGGCCAGAACCAGCCGATCGCGCCCGATCAGCTGCATCAGGCGCTCGGCCCCGAGGCGGTCAGCAATCTGTCCCGCATGACCGGGGTCGGGCAGACCGAGTTGCTCGCCGAGCTGTCGCGCGTCCTTCCCGGTATCGTCGATAGACTGACACCGCAAAATCGCGTTCCGGACCAAGCGGAAATGTCGCGCTGGTAGGCTAACGCTTCGACTGCTGCCATGGTCATCGCCGCTCTCACCCGTTTGTAGCCGCGAACAGCGCCGCCATTGCGGCGGAGCTGATGGAAACCGAACTCTTCGGGCATGTCGAGGCGCCATCGGCGGCGCCCTCAACAACCCAGTCAAGCCCTGATCGCCGAGCGCACCAAGTTCGCCAACCCGATCGGCAAGGTGCTGGACGAGCGGCAGATCGGGGCGTCGCGCGATCGGCTGAATCACGTCCAGGCGCCGCCCGGACCGGGCGGCAAGAAGGGCCGGCGCGGGCCGCCGCCCGTCTGAGGCCCAATGATGCGGCTGCACGCACCGCTCGACTGGCTGAACTTCTTCCTGGCGGATGTGAAGGATGGGCTTGGGCCCTTCCTGGCGATTTATCTGTTGTCGAGCCAGCACTGGGAGCCGGGCAAGATCGGCGTCGTCATGATGATCGCCGGTGTCGCCACCGTGGCGGCGCGCGCGCCGTTCGGAGCATTTGTCGATTGGACGCGCGGGAAGCGCGGATTGATGGTCGCGGCAGCGGTCGCTGTTGCCGTCGGCGCTCGCGCGATGTCGCTCTTGCCGAATTTCTGGCTGATCGCCGGAGCGAGCATCTGGGCGGCGCTTGCGATCGACCCCGGGGCGATCGATCACGACCTCGCCCGCGGTTCCGACAAGGACCGCGCCGGTCAGCCGAGCGAGCTGCGCGGGGTCTGGGCGCGGCGCTCAGCAACTCGGTCGCCGGATACATCGTCGACTGGGCCGGCTATTCGGCGGCGTTTCTGTTTCTCGGGGCCGCTGCGCTCGCCGCCTTTCTGCTGCTGTTGATTGCAATGCCGGAGACTCGACGATTCGCTGCGGCGGCTGGGGCCACGCGTCCGGCCGCGGCGCCCGCCGCCGGGTGACATGATGTCGATTGAAGCCCGGTCGGACGAGACTCCCCCTGCGGAACCGCCGGGCGACCGGCCCCGAGCGGCGCGACGCGCGAGATGGATAATCATCGCCGCGGGCATCACGGTTTTCGGCCTCGTCGGTCTCCAAATTGGCCATCAACCGGCGGCTGAGGCGGGGACCCTCCATCTCGGGCGCGTTGCCGATCTCGCGCCGGAAGCCGCCGCCATCGTCATCTTCGCAATGACTTACCTGGTTCTGGCTATCGGCCGGTTCCCGGGTTTCTGGCTCGATCGGGCCGGCGCGGCACTAGTCGGGGCGAGCCTGATGGTGGCGGTCGGCGTCATGCCACTGGAGGAGGTACCCAAGGCAATCGATTTCGAGACGATCATATTGCTGCTGGGCGTGATGATCGTCGTCGCCCATCTGCGGCTGTCGGGGTTCTTTCGGCTGGTCAATAGCTGGGTTGTTACGCGCGCCCGCCATCCGATCGTTCTGTTAATCGCGGTCGTGCTGGTCTCGGGGGCGCTGTCGGCGTTTTTAGTCAATGACGCGATCTGCCTCGTGCTGACACCGCTCGCCCTCGACCTGGTGACCCGGCTGGGCCGCAATCCGGTGCCGTATCTTTTGGCGATCGCCATGGCTTCGAACGTCGGCAGCACGGCAACTATAACCGGCAATCCGCAGAACATGATCATCGGCAGCCTGTCGCACATACCGTACGCGACCTTCGCAGCGGCGCTGTCGCCGATTGCCGGGATTGGGCTTGTGCTGACGACCGTGCTCATAGCGCTGGTCTACCGGTCCGAATTCTGGACGCGTCAGCGGTTGCGCGGCGAGCCGCAGCGGGCCTCCGCCAATTGGCCGATCATGATCAAGTCAGTGGCCGTCTCGCTCGGGATGGTCGCGGGTTTCTTTGCCGGGCTTGCTCCGGCTCTTGTGGCCATCGTCGCGGGCTCGGTTCTGCTCTTCACGCGACGCATCAAATCCGAAAAGATCTACGCCGAGATCGATTGGACTTTGCTGTTGATGTTTGCCGGCCTGTTCGTCGTCGTCGCCGGGCTCGAGAGGAGCGTTCTGTCGCCCGAGATCATCACCGCCGTCGGCCGCCTGCACCTCGAGAACATTCCAATCCTCAGCGCGATAACCGCGGCGCTCTCGAACATCGTCAGCAATGTGCCGGCCGTACTCGTGCTGAAGCCGTTCGTCGCTCAGCTCCACGACCAGCAGCGGGCCTGGCTGACCGTCGCCATGGCTTCGACCCTTGCCGGCAACTTCGCGATCGTCGGCTCGGTCGCCAATCTGATCGTCGTGCAGCGGGCGCGGGCGCACAATGTCGAGATCGGGTTCTGGGAATATTCGAGGGTTGGAGCGCCGCTGACCCTTCTGACGATCGCGGTCGGTGTCCTCTGGCTCGGCTTCGCATGATGCGGCAATCAACAGCTACCGCGCCGAGAAGCATTCGGGATCTCGCGGGGGGGAAGGCTTAAAGAATTCTTGACCGGCCGGCGCGACAATCTTCCCGCGGCTCCGCGATCCTGATCGCTATGGCGCGACGATCAAGCTAGCGGATAACATCGGACAGATGGTACCGCATCAGCGCGCCGCTTGTCATACCGGCGAAGGCCGGTATCCAGGGCAGCCATGGGTCCCGGCCTGCGCCGGGACGACAAAGTAGATGGTGCAATATTGTTGGCTACTCGATTGAAACGGCGCTCCGGTCTTTCGGCCAGCTCTGCGCAGCTGGATTCGCGGCTTCCGGTACCAAATGTTTGAAGCGTACCTACGGCAAACGGTAAATCGTTGGGGAGGAGAAGATGCTGCAGTTGGCCGAGCGCATGGGTGTCCTCGGCACCGAGACCGCCTTCGAGGTGCTGGCGCGAGCCAATGCCCTCGCCGCAGCAGGCCGCTCGATCATCAATCTCGGCATCGGCCAGCCGGATTTCCCGACCCCCGGGCATATCGTCGAGGCCGGCCGCAAGGCGCTGGCCGACGGTCATCACGGCTACACACCGGCAAACGGCATCCCGCAACTGCGCGCGGCGGTGGCGGCCGATCTCTATCGCCGCCACCGGGTCGAGGTTTCGCCGGAGCTGGTCCTGGTGGTTCCCGGCGCCAAGGTCACGATGTTCTTCGCGATCCTGATGTTCGGCGAGCCGGGCGCCGAGATCCTCTATCCCAACCCGGGGTTCCCGATCTACGAGAGCGTGATCCGGTTTTCCGGAGCGACCCCGGTGGCGATGCCGTTGCACGAGAGCTGCCGGCTTCTCGTTCAGCGCCGACGAAGTGTTGGCCAAGATCACCCCGCGCACCCGCCTGATGATCATCAACAGCCCGGCCAATCCGACGGGCGGGGTCGTGCCGCGGCACGAGCTCGACCGGCTGGTCGCCGGGCTCGAGCGCCACCCGCAGGTCGCCGTGCTGAGCGACGAGATCTACGGCGAGATCCTCTACGACGGGGCCGCGCATGTCAGCCTCCTCGGCTACCCGTCGATCCGCGACCGGCTGATCCTGCTCGACGGCTGGAGCAAGACTTACGCGATGACCGGCTGGCGACTCGGCTACGCGGTATGGCCCGAGCCGCTGATCGGGCACGCCGAGCGCCTGGCGATCAACTGCCATTCCTGCGTCAACGCCGCTGCCCAATACGCCGGGATCGCCGCGCTGGAGGGGCCGCGCGAGCCGGTCCGACCGCATGGTGGCCGCCTTTGCCGAGCGCCGCGAGATGATCGTCGCGGCGTTGAACGGGCTGCCCGGGGTCCGCTGCGCCCAGCCGGGGGGCGCCTTCTATACCTTTCCGAACATCACCGGCACCGGTTGCGACGCCCGCACCTTGCAGGGCCAGCTGCTCGAGAAGGCCGGCGTCGCGACGATCGCCGGCACCAGCTTCGGGCGCATACGGCGAGGGCTATCTGCGGTTTTCCTACGCCAACAGCCGAGAGGCGATCGGCGAGGCG
Organism: uncultured Alphaproteobacteria bacterium; assembly: GCA_963698995.1. Classification (GTDB taxonomy): domain Bacteria; phylum Pseudomonadota; class Alphaproteobacteria; order ATCC43930; family CGMCC-115725; genus AP-15. Next base: position 47,298 of record CAVOTD010000113.1, read on the forward strand.
ATCGAGCGGGTTCGAAAATTTCTCGGCAATCGCCCGACGAGCTGATTTATCTGATCAAAAATTAAGCACATTTCTGCTAAGATGCGAGGCAGAGCGGCGTCGCCTAGCAAGAATTTGACGACCCCTGTCGCGCAACGGGGCTGGCACGGGTTATGCTCTGACGGTGCCGAGGTCGGGTGCCTCGGCAGATAGAGAGACGGAAAGCCGATGAAGAAGATCGAGGCGATCATCAAGCCGTTCAAGCTCGACGAGGTGAAAGAGGCGCTTCATGAAGTCGGCATCAAGGGGATCACCGTCACCGAGGCCAAGGGGTTCGGACGCCAGAAGGGCCATACCGAGCTCTATCGCGGGGCCGAGTACGTCGTTGATTTCCTGCCGAAGGTGAAGATCGAGGTCGTCATGGAGGATGCCCAGGTCGAGCGCGCGGTCGAGGCCATCCAGCAGGCCGCTCACACCGGGCGGATCGGCGACGGCAAGATCTTCGTGACCTCGATCGATGAAGCGATCCGGATCCGCACCGGTGAGCGCGGCCCCGAGGCGATTTGAGCCGGCGCGCCCCGATCGGCGGTAATTTCGTGCTCCGAAGACCTGAGTACACTCAGAACGGGAACTTGCGATGTCTGATACCCAAAAAGTCATGGAGATGATCAAGGAGCACGACGTCAAATACGTCGACTTCCGGTTTACCGACCCACGCGGCAAGTGGCAGCACCTGGCCCATCACGTACGGACGATCACCGAAGATTTCCTGAACGAAGGGGTGATGTTCGACGGCTCGTCGATCGCCGGATGGAAGGCGATCAACGAATCCGACATGATGCTGGTGCCGGACTGTTCGACCGCGGTGCTCGACCCGTTTGCGGCGCAGACCTCGCTGATCGTCTTTTGCGATGTGCACGAGCCGTTGACCGGGCAGCCCTATGCCCGCGACCCGCGTTCGATCGCCAAGAAGGCCGAGCAGCACCTGATCTCGACCGGCATCGGCGACAAGGCGTTTTTCGGACCCGAGGCCGAGTTCTTCGTGTTCGACGATGTGCGCTATTCGAGCACGATGAACGGCGCGATGTACGAGATCGACAGCGAGGAAGGCCCCTACGTCACCGACAAGAAATTCCCCGACGGCAATACCGGCCACCGTCCGCCGATCAAGGGCGGCTATTTCCCGGTGCCGCCGGTCGACAGCCTCTCCGATCTGCGGGCCGAGATGCTGTCGGTGATGCACGATATGGGGCTCGAGGTCGAAAAGCATCACCACGAGGTGGCGCCGAGCCAGAACGAGCTCGGCTTTGTCTTTTCGACCCTGGTGCGCACCGCCGACAATATGCAGATCTACAAATACGTCGTGCAAAACGTCGCGCACCAATACGGCAAGACCGCGACCTTCATGCCCAAGCCGGTCATGGGCGACAACGGCTCCGGCATGCATGTCCACCAGTCGCTGTGGAAGGGCGAGCGCCCGGCCTTCGCCGGCAACCTCTATGCCGACCTGTCGGAGACCGCGCTCTACTACATCGGCGGCATCATCAAGCACGCCAAGGCGATCAACGCCTTCACCAACCCGACGACCAACAGCTACAAGCGGCTGATCCCCGGCTTCGAGGCGCCGGTATTGCTCGCCTATTCGTCGCGCAACCGGTCGGCCGCCTGCCGCATCCCCTATGTGTCGAGCCCCAAGGGCAAGCGGGTCGAGGTGCGCTACCCGGACGGCGCCGCCAACGTCTATCTCGCCTTCGCCGCGATGCTGATGGCCGGGATCGACGGCATCCAGAACAAGATCCATCCCGGCGACCCGATCGACAAGAACCTCTACGACCTGCCGCCCGAGGAACTGACGGACGTGCCGATGGTGTGCGGCTCACTGCGCGAAGCCTTGGGCGAATTGCGCGCCGATCACGCCTTCCTGTTGAAGGGCGACGTCTTCAACATGGACCAGATCGAAGCCTACATGGAATTGAAGTGGGAGGAGGTCTACACCTTCGAGCACACCCCCCACCCGATCGAATTCCAGATGTATTACT
>CAVOTD010000114.1:0-19093 GCA_963698995.1 uncultured Alphaproteobacteria bacterium
AAATCGGTCTTGCCGCGCGCTTGCAGGGTGGTTTCGAGTTCGAATGCTCGATCGAAATAATCGTCGATCGGACTTTTTGCCCGGCTCGTGACAAAAAAGAATTGCTCGATACCCGCCGCTTTGGCCTCCTCGACGGCATAATGGATGAGCGGTTTGTCAACGATGGGCAGCATTTCCTTCGGCATCGCCTTGGTCGCCGGAAGAAACCGCGTCCCCAACCCGGCGACAGGGAAAACAGCTTTGCGGACAGGCTTGTGCATGAAACCCTCAATTTGCGGACCGCGGCGGCAGCTGACGATGCCATGTATGGTGGCGATCAAGTTAACAGCGGCTTGACAGAGGCATTCCACGAGGCGAGGAAGTTGGTGCCTAAAAACGAGGTACGCGCAATGTCCGCCGGACCGATCGATAATACGGTCCTTGTGTTGATTCTGCAGCATCCGCAGGAGAAAAAAGAAACGTTGGCGACCGCCGTATTGACGCGCCACGTTTTGATTTCGCGCCGAACTCGTCATCGGGCTGTCATGGCCAAATTTGGGACGGGTCCTCGGCCGCCCGGTCGACGCCCAGCGATGGGCGGTGCTCTACCTCGGCTCGGCACGACCGGCGAATTTCGACTGCGCAGGTGAAATCGTCGCACTCGATCGCCGAGGCGAACCGGCCGCGGATCAGAATGCGATGCGGCGCGGTATCGACGGCGTGATCCTGCTCGACGGCAGCTGGAGCGAGGCAAAGACGTTGTGGTGGCGCAACCCGTGGCTTTTGAAGCTGCGGCGGATCGTCCTCAACCCACCGCAGAAATCGCGTTTCGGCGCCATTCGCCGGGAGCCGCGTCGCGAAGCCTTGTCGACCCTCGAAGCCGCGGCATTGCTGCTCAAGCATGTCGATCCCCGAGGGCCGGAAATCGAGACGGCATTGCTCCGTGCGCTCGATCGCCTCATAGGTCACCCCTGCGCCGCAAAGCCACGGAGCCGCCGAGACATCAGCGAATTGTCCGCTGAGACCGGCCACTGACCCAGCTTTCGAAGGAACTGCGCCGCCCCGCGCTCGCCGGCGCGGATCTCTTGAGATCTAAATGGCCTCGTCATTGCGGGCGCAGCGAAGCGATCTCGTCGCCAACGCACCGACCCGGTTGGAGATTGCTGCATCGCTTTGCGGGCTCCTCGCAATGACGAGCTGTTTCTGGTCCATCGAACTTCGAAACCAGGACACTAGGATCACCGCTTCGCACCGTGACCGCATTGCCCCGCCAGCCGGGGCGAGCGATGATCGAGGGGTGGTGTGTCTGATAGGTTTGGGAACTTGCGCGATGGACGGTTGGATCGAGACCTGTCGCAGCGTCGTATCTCCTTGGGAATGCGATGTGACCGAACATTTCACGATCGCCTATTATTTCGACCGGCTGGCGAATGCGGCGCCGACCGTCGCCGAGAGCCTCGGCTGGCGCGACCTTCCCCGCCCGGTCGGCCAGCGCTTTGACGTGCGGTTTGCCCGCGAGCTTCGCGCGGGCGCCAGCTTTCACCTTGTCAGCGGGCCGATCGCACTTGGCAAAACCGCGCTTCGGCTCGGCCACCAGATAATCGATTCCGCGGACGGCGAAGTCGCGGCTTGGGCTGAGGAGAAGCTGCACTTTGCCGTCGCGCCACTGCCACGCGAGGTTTGCGACAGGATCGCCGAGCAGCTCGTCGACTGGCCCGGACCTGCGGTCGAACGCCGGCCCGAGCCGACCACGCTCGACGGGTTTATACCGACGGTGCGAGACCGGGTCAGGCCGATGGATCTCGATGACGACGGGCGTTGTTCTCTGGCAGCCTTTGTCCACCGGTTTACCGCGGCGTCGATCCAGGCGCTCGCCGCCATTGGCGCGACCTCGCAGTATATGCAGGACGAGCGCAAAGGTTATTCGACATTCGAGCTTGCCTTGCAGGTGTCGGGCTGGCCGAAATTGGGAGATCCGCTGCAGGTGGAAACCGGCATCGCCCATCTTGGCAATTCGTCGATCCGTTTTGTTCATCGGATGAGCGATCCGCTGACCGGAAGCGAATACGCCCGGCTTGGACAATTCGGTGTCCAGCTTGACCTCGATAAAAGGCGGCCCGCGACATTGCCCGAGCCACTCCGGTTGGCCGCGACGCGGATGCTGATCATGGTTTAGTGACGGCGGACTTGACGATGGCAGAAATCGGACTGTTCGAAGCGATTTATTCGGCGCGATCGATTCGCCGGCTCAAGCCCGATCCGGTCCCCGAGGAGTTGATCACCGCGATCCTCGATGCGGCAATCCGCGCGCCCTCCGCGGGAGATGCCCAAAGCTGGGGGTTTGTCGTCGTGCGCCACCCCGATCTGCGGCAGCAGCTCGGCGCCATCTATCGCAAAGCTTCCGACATCGCCGAAGCGATCTACGCCGCGCGCGGGCGCCCGCCTCACTTGAGCGGGCGGCAATTCGCACGATTGCTGGCCTCCGGCGCCCATCTCTGGGAGCATATGGGCGAGGCGCCGGTCCTGATCGTGCCCTGCTCCGGTCGCCCCGCCCTGCCCCCGCGCGCGGCTCTGCCGCCCGACATTGCCGCCCGCTGGCAGGATGAGGTCGATTATACCGATCGCATCCGCGGCGCCAGCATCTACCCGGCACTGCAGAATATTATCCTGGCGTGCCGTGGCCTTGGCCTCGGCACCGTCATCACGACCAATCACATCCGCTGCGAGGACGAGGTCAAGGCGCTGCTCGGCATACCCGAAGATGTGTCGACCTGGGCGCTGATGCCGGTCGGCTGGCCGATCGACAAGTTCGGGCCGTTGACCCGCCGCCCCGTCGCCGAAGTGGCGCATGCCGACCGCTGGGGAGTCCCCTGGCGCGGGTGAGCCACGATCCTGTTTATTATAAATATCGAGTACACCATGATTTTGGTATAAACATTCGCGACTTTAACAATTCAATAATTTTCCTAACTTAAATTCCACGCATATCATCTTTGTCGAAATGAGGATATGGAGTCGTCTAGTGATCGAACCACACTCGATAAGTAATGTAAACACTGCGATTATCCGCCAGGTTACCAAAAATAACCAAGGTGTTACGGCCATTGAATACGCGCTGATTGCAGCATTGATCGCGGTGGCGGCTATCGCAGCTTTTACCTTGGTCGGTACCAATCTCAGCACGACATTCAGCACAATCGCCAACCAGTTGTAACAACAGATTGAACACCCGCTCACCTAACCGAGGTGAGCGAGCCGCGCTCAAGCGGCAAATCACGGCCGGTTCGGGGCAGCTATGCTGCCACAGCCGGATAATTTATCCCATCGGGCTCGGCGCCTGTCCTAGATTGGCCACAGGACAGGCAGAAGAGTGAGCGCATGACGGCGAGCGGGCTTGGGCGGCTGTACCGGAGCCGGGTGCACTCGGCGTCACCGGCCCATTTCTTACCGGGCTGATCGAGGTCATCGGCCTCAAGCGCACGATCCTGGCGTGTATGGCGACGCTGATCGCCGGCACCGGCCTTTCCAATTTCATGACCGTGCCCTGGCAATTGTTCCTGACCTGGGGGCTGATGGTCGGAATCGGCTCCGGCGCCGGCGCAATCGGTATCGCAGCGGCCGTCGCCAATCGCTGGTTCGTCAAGCGCAACGGCCTGGCAATGGGGCTGCTCACCTCGGCCAATGCCGCGGGGCAGCTGGTTTTTCTGCCGCTGCTCGCAATGCTGGCGCAGCGCTACGGCTGGCAGGGGGTATCGGTCGCCGTGACATTGGCGGTATTCGCGATGCTGCCGGTTGTCGCGTTATTGCTGCCGGAATCGCCATCGAGAATCGGCCTTGGCCCTTACGGCGCGAGCGCTGCGCCACAAACGACAATGCCGCGGTCGCAGATCACCGATACGCCCTCCGACGGTCGCGCGCCGAGTAAAGTCCCGCGGCCTCCCGAGCGAGGCAACCCGTTTGCCGTGGCGCTAACGGCATTGCTGCGGGCCTCGCATTCGTTCGACTTCTGGCTGCTGACCCTCAGCTTCGGGATCTGCGGCCTCTCGACCAACGGCTTGATCAACACCCACTTGATCGCCTACTGCGCCGATCGCGGTATTCCGGAAGTCGGTGGCGCCGGCATCCTCGCGTCGCTCGGTGTCTTTAGTCTGGTCGGCGCAACCGGCTCCGGCTGGCTGTGCGACCGCTACAACCCGCGCGTTTTGCTGTTCTGGTATTATGGATTGCGCGGGCTGTCCCTGATCATCCTGCCGTTCACCCGATTCGACGTCGTCAGCTTATCAATCTTCTCGGTCTTCTACGGCCTCGATTGGGTGGCTACCGGACCGGCGACGTTTGCGCTGACCAACCAGCTGTTTGGCCGCCGTGATACGCCGGTCATCATTTCCTGGATCTTCGCCGGCCATCAGGCGGGCGGCGCACTGGCGGCATTCGGTGCCGGCGCGGTGCGCGGCCTCACCGGAGATTACCTGTTGGCGTTCCTGACCAGCGGAATTGCCTGCCTATTGGCTGCGCTGCTCGTGCTCCGGGTCACCCGCCCCGCGCCCGCCATGGTGCCTGCGGTCTGAACTCACCCGCTACCGAAGTGCGACGCTTTAGTGCAAATTGCAGCGCTGCGCTTTTTGATTGTCGCTCGAAAAGGGTAGGCGGATCGGGCACAGATTTGCCACAACTCCGGGCTAATGTTTCGCCATACTCGATGGACACGGAGGATCGGAGTGGTGGCGTATCAGCAGTTGGCGCCCTTTCAGGTTACAATTTGCGGGCTCGACGAGCTGGCCGGCCATTGCGCGCTCGGCGTCAGCCACGTCCTGTCGATCCTCGACCCGGGCTGGCCCGAACCTGCGCCGCTGAATGTCTTCGAGGTAAACCGGCGGCTGAGGCTGCGATTCCACGACGTCATCGAAGCACAGCCCGGCTGGATCGCGCCCGAACGCTGGGATATCGAGCTCCTCCTCGCCTTTGGTCGCGATCTCGCGGCGTCACGGAACACGCACCTCCTGATTTATTGTCACGCGGGGGTATCGCGCTCGACCGCCGCGGCGATCCTGGTGCTCGCGCAGAGCTGTCCCGACCGGCCGGCCGACGAGGTATTGCGCGAAGTCGTTCGCCTGCGGCCGCGAGCCTGGCCCAATCTGCGCATCCTCGAGCTCGGCGACGAGATCCTCGGCCGTCGTGGTGAGATCGTCGAGGCCGCGCGCGCTCATTACCGACGCGCCCTCGAGCGCGAACCCGGGCTGGCTGAGGCGATGATCGACGGCGGGCGGGGCCGCGAAGTGGCGGCCGCCGCCAAGCTCTGAGCGCTGGACCGCAACCGCTCACCGCAGGTATTCGACCCGCAGCACTACAAAATAGTGGTGATCGGGATCGAGGACGATGCCGTCCGGCCCGGCGAGGTGACCGTCGGTCGTCGCCGGAATGTGTTTCATCGCCACGGCGTTGTCGACATTGCCGCCGATCACATCGAGCTCGCCGAGCCTGATTGCGACCACGACGTCGCAATGCCCGGGAAATCGTCCGGCGGGCAGATCGTCATAGGCCACGGGCTGCCGCCCTCGCCAATAACAGATCAGGTCGCCGCGTTGCGGCGCGTAGATCTCGACGCGCTCCGCGCTCAGCGCGGTACCGGGTTCTAGGCCGATACTGTGGCGTCTAGCCGCATTGATGTAGTCGGCATGGGTCGGCGAATAAGGAAAGCGATTGCCCGCGCCGGCGATCCGCATCACGTAAGAAATGAACGCTGCGGACCAGGCGTAATTGCCGTCTTCGCTGGCCGGGAATACGATGCCGTTCTCGTCATGAATCCCGGTCCGACCCTGCTCGTGCCATCGCGGATCGAGGCCCAACCACCAATATTCGCCGACGCGCTGCCACAGACCCTCCTCGCGTTCTTCGTCCTCTGGCAGCTCGGTATTCGGAAACACGATCGGCTGACCAAAGGCCCGCCACTCGCGCAGCGCGACCTGTACCGCGGCTTCGCGCCCGAAAGCCTCGAAGGGCCAGCGCGCGAAGTACGGGATGTGGGCGTCCGATACCCCCAACGACGGCAGCGGTGCAATCCCGGCCGGCGCCGGCGCGGCGGCACAGCCGGCAAGGGTCAGCGCAAGCAGAACCGCAAGCCGCCGTATCACCGCTCTTTAATCCGAGTTCTAAGAAAGCCGCCGGTTACGCTTCGGGAGAACCGATGCCGTCAAACGGGTACGGATGGCTGATCCGGCTCGCCGGGCCCACTGGCCGCTGCCCCCGTCGGATCACCCTCCGGCCGAAGCGCGGCGGTGCCCTCCTCCGGGACATCCGCGGCAGCATCCGCCGTCGGGTCCTTTCGCCACAGCCGGATGCCGCCTGTAAGCCCATCGGTGTTCGAGACGGTCGTGACGTCCGCCGGCAGCGCAAAAGTGATGTCTTTGGCGTTGCCGCCGCCGATATAGAGGTGGTCGAAACGGACGACCACGCGCAGGATATCGATGGCTCTTGCGACCCGTTTGTTCCAGGCCTTCTTGCCCTTTTTCCTGCGGGCCGCATTGCCGATGTACTCGTCGTAGGTTTTGTTGCCGCTAACCGGGTGATGAGCCAGCTCGAGGTGAGGCATCACGTCGCCGTCACGAAAAATCGCGGTGCCGGCTCCGGTCCCCAAAGTCAGGACCATTTCCAATCCCTGACCCTTTATCGCGCCAAAGCCCTGCACGTCGGCATCGTTGAGGACCCGGACCGGCTTGCCCAAATGCTCGGCGAGCACAGCCTGCAGGTCGAAGTCTGCCAGCATCTCGGTGCCAAGATTGGGAGCGGTGACGACCCGCCCATCGCGGACATAACCAGGGAAGCCGACCGAGACCCGCTCGAAAGCGCCCAGCGGCATCACCGCCTGGTCGATAGCGCGGACGAGATCCTCGGGGGCAACCGGTTTGGGTGGCGTCGGTACACGCTGCCGCTCGCCGATCATTTTTCCGTTACCATCGAGCAGGATGGCTTTGATCCCGGTGCCGCCAATGTCGATCGCCAGCGTGCGAAGTTCGTTCATGGCTCCCCTTTTCCGGCCACGCTATCGGCCGAAGCGTCGCGACCAGAATAGCGAACACATCGATGCTTCACCATTACGCCCTTCGCGTTGCCGAAGGGCGGCTGGAAGTCCAATCGGGTCACGCCTATTTGTCCTGCTGTATTTGGCCGCTAGCGCGGATCGGACCGAAGTGGGGATACGAATCACGCCGACCCTCGGCGGAATCGGGGCATTGGCCGCCGCGGCTTTGCTCTCGGCCGAGAGCGCTCGGGCGGATGGGCCTCCCGCACCACAGGATTTGGTGCAGGCCGCGCTCGTCGCCGAAAACTCTTCGGCCGCCCCGGGCACGGCGCTCTGGGTCGATCTTCACCTCGAGATAAAGCCGGGCTGGCACATCTATTGGCAGAACCCCGGAGATTCCGGGCTGCCGACAGCGATAGACTGGAAACTACCGCCCGGGTTCCAGGCGGGACAAATCCGCTGGCCGGTGCCCGAGCACTTTGCGCAAAATGGCATCGGCAATTACGGCTATGCCAGATCGGCTGATCTACTCGTTCCGGTTGCCGTTGCGAAAGGCGTCGCGACCGGACCGATGGCGGACCTCGAAGCGGAAGCCTCCTGGCTTGTCTGCGCCGATATTTGCATCCCGGGCAGCGCCAGCTTATCCCTGAGCCTGCCTATCGCGACGGAGCCCGCAGCGCCGGATCCGGCCGTAACCTCGCTTTTTGCCGCGGCCCGCCGACAACTGCCAATCCCTGCGCCCTTCGAGACCCGCTTCGCGGCCGCCGCGCACGATTTCCGGCTGCTCGTCCCGGCTAGCGCCCTCGCCGGCCTGCGCGATCCGGCCGCAGCGTTTTTTCCGATCAATCAATCGCTGATTGATGCAGCCGCCGAGCCGATCGTCGATCGGCGCGCCGACGGCCTGGAGATCCGCTTACCGAAAGCCCCGGCCGGGACAGCCGCCCCGGCGACACTCGACGGCGTGCTGTCGCTGCGCGGTGCGGACGGCGCCGAACGCGCGTTCGAGATCAGCGCAAACCCCGTCCCGGTAGCGCCAGCCGAAAGCGCCCTCGCCTGGTGGCAGGCACTGCTGTTGGCCTTTGCCGGCGGTGTCGTGCTCAACGCGATGCCCTGTGTCTTTCCGATCCTTTCATTGAAGCTGCTGAGCCTTGCCCGACAGATGCATCGGCGACGCTCCGACCACTTTGGCCATGGGCTCGCCTACACGGCGGGAGTGCTGTCGAGCTTTGCCGCGCTCGGCGGTGCGCTGCTCATGCTGCGCGCCGGCGGTCAGGCGATCGGCTGGGGATTTCAGTTGCAATCCCCGATTTTTGTTGCGGTGCTCGCCTATGTGCTGTTCGCGATGGGTTTGAGCCTTTCCGGTGTTGTCGACTTTGGCGCTTCGCTCGCCGGCGCCGGCGGCCGCCTTGCCGGGCGGTCGGGTCCGGCAGGCGCTTTCTTTACCGGGGTGCTGGCCACTGTCGTCGCAACGCCTTGCACCGCCCCGTTCATGGGCGCCGCGCTCGGTTTCGCGCTGATCGCTCCGGTGGCGCTGGCGATCGGGATCTTTCTCGCCCTCGGCCTTGGCCTGGCCGCGCCGTATCTGATCGCGACCCTTGTTCCCGGCTGGCAGCGGATAATGCCGCAGCCGGGAGCGTGGATGGATCTTATCAAACAACTTCTCGCCTTCCCGCTGTACGGCACGGTCGCCTGGCTCCTCTGGGTGCTGATCCAGGAGGTCGGGCCCGGCGAAACGTTTGGCGCACTGTTGGGGTTCGTGCTGGTCGCCTTCGCCGTGTGGATCTATGGGCGAACCCGGCTCGCCGCGCCGCTTGGCCGCGTGCTCGGAACGGGCCTGGCCGTCGGCGGAAGCGCTGCGGCGATTTTTCTCGCCGTTTCTTTGACCACCGGCGGTGGTGCGGCGCCGACAGACGCCACGCGCCAAGGGTTGCGATATGAGCCGTTCACCCCACAGCGGCTAGCGGCGTTGGAGGTCGAGGGCAAGCCGGTTTTTGTCAACCTGACCGCCTCCTGGTGTGTTACCTGTCTGATCAACGAGAAGGTCGCTCTCGACAGCGAGACGGTCCGAAAGGCCTTCGCCGAGCGCGGCATCGTCCCCCTCAAAGGGGATTGGACCAGTCAAAATCCCGACATCACACGGTTCCTCCAGCAATTCGGGCGCAGCGGCGTGCCGCTTTACCTCCTCTACAAGGGCCAGGGCGAACCCGTCATGCTGCCGCAGATCCTGACCGTCGCGGGCGTGCTCGACGCGCTCGGCAAGAGTTGACTTGTTCCATCCGCGGGAGACCAGCATGCGTGCTCCGATCAAGACCACGACCATCGCTGCCATTGTCGTGATCAGCGCTTTCGCCGTGCACCGAGCAACCGCGATGCCGCCCGGCGTCGCGGCCAAGGCCGGGGAGCCGGCACCGCCTTTTGCGGCACCCGACATCGCCGGCAAGGCTGTCCAGCTTGGCGACTACATGGGCAAAACGATTGTCCTCGAGTGGACCAATGACGGGTGCCCGTTTGTCGGCAAGCATTACAACAGCGGCAATATGCAGGGGCTGCAGCAGAAATATACCGGAGCCGGTGTCGTCTGGCTGACCATCGCCTCCTCCGCCCCGGGCGAGCAAGGCTATGTGACGCCGGTCGAGGCAAGAGCTGATCTCGCGCACTGGCGCGCCCGACCCACCGATTTCCTGCTCGATCCGGACGGCATCGTCGGCCGCCTCTATGACGCGCGCGCAACACCCCACATGGTCGTGATCGACCGCGGGGGCCGGATTGCCTATATGGGGGCGATCGACGATAAGCCCACGACCCGCCTTGCCGACGTCAAGACCGCGCATAATTACGTCGCCGCTGCTCTCGACGCACTTGCCGGGGGCCAGCGGGTAGCAATCGCCTCCACCCCCGCCTACGGCTGCTCGATTAAATATCGGGAGGGGTGATTATCGAAGGACAAGCGCGCGGCGTAAATCTCCCCAAAGACAACGTGATGATGCGACCCTACGACGTCGTCGGATAAGAGCGACCCGCGGTCAGCTCTGCATCACCTGGGTCACCGCGCCACCGGTCGCGGTGCGGCCGCCATCAATGACGTATTGTGCGCCGGTGATCGCGGAAGCGAGATCGGAGCACAGGAACAGAACGGCATTGGTGATCTCCTCCGGCAGAACGTAGCGGCCCATGGGAATGGCCGATTGGTAGCGGCGGCTGACGCTCGCCGGGTCCGACGGGTTAAGCTGGGCTTCGAGCGAATGGATCATCCGCGTGTCGACCGGGCCGGGGCAAACGGCGTTCACGCGGATCCCCTGCCGGGCGACCTCGCCCGCGGCGGTCTTGGTCAGGCCGATCACGGCGTGCTTAGAAGCGACATAGGCCGGCATCCCCGGGGTCGCAACCAGGCCGGCCACCGAGGCGGTATTGACGATTGTGCCACGCTTCTGCCACAGCATGACTGGAAGAACGTGACGCAGCCCTAAAAACACCCCCTTGACGTTGACGCCGATCACCGCGTCAAACATGTCCTCGTCATAGTCGGAGGTATGGGCCCATTTGCCCTCGATGCCGGCATTGTTGAAGAAGCAGTCGATAGCGCCGTAAGCGTCGAGCGCTGCCTTGACATAATCGCGCACCTCGGCCGATTTGGTCACGTCGGCTGTGACGAAGCGCGCCTCGCCGCCCTGTTGCCGAATGACCCCGGCGGTCGCCTCGCCACTCGCCGCATCGCGATCGACAATGACGACCTTGGCGCCGCCCTTGGCGAAGCCGAGCGCCGTGGCCCTCCCGATCCCGTTGGCGCCGCCGGTGATCAGCGCAACCTTGCCTGCGAAGTCCAAATCCATGGCTTTCCTCCGTTCATTTCGTCATTTCCGCGGAAGCAACACTTGCGCGTGACGATAACGTCATTTCCTGCCGATCAAACGGGCCCATTTGTCGAGCGCGATCAGCATATCGCGGATGAAGCCGCGTGCGGCGTCATCGGTCAAACGCCCCTGCTCGTCGAACTTGGTTTGCGCCTGGCCGATCAGCACCTCAGGCTTGTTCAGCGGGTGCATGTCGAGAAAGACGCAGCTGCGGCGCAGATCGTATTGCGCGCGCGCTGTGCCGGCCATGCCAGCGCCCGCACCCATGATTGCGACCGGCTTGCCGGCAAACGGCTGATCGGGCGGGCGCGAGGCCCAATCGATCGCGTTCTTCAGCACCCCCGACATCGAGTAGTTGTATTCGGGAGTCACGAAGAGGAGCGCGTCGGCCGCGGCGATCTGGGCGCGGAGTCGTTCGACCGGCGGCGGGAAGCCGAGAGCGCGGACGTCTTCGTTGTAGAGCGGGATCGACCCGATATCAGCGGTCTCGATCGTCATGCCCGGAGGCTTCAACTCGATCGCGGTGCGTAACGCAGCCTTGTTGTACGATGCCGCGCGCAGGCTGCCGCAAATGCCAAGAACTGTGATCCCTCTAGCCTCGCTCATGTGCTTCTCCGGTGTCGACGGGCGAACTTCATTCTGCATCCGCGAACGCCTTAACGCACCCGCTTGTTGAGGGGCAAAGCGGCCACGACAAGGTCTTGCCGGCGCCGATCCGACTTGTGCCCCAGCCTCGTTGGATTTAAAGAATCTCCCAGACCGTGAAATCCATCGGTATCGCAGGGAGGAAGTATTATGGCGCGCATCGACCGGCGACGGCTCCTAAAATTTTCCGGTGCCGGCGCGGTCGCGGCGAGCACCGGAGGTATCGCAGGCATTCTGGCTTCGGGGCGAGCGCCGGCTTATGCGCAGGCGACCGCCGTTCATTGGGTGCGCTGGTCCGATTTCGTCCCCGTCTCCGACCAGGTGCTCAAGGGCAAGATCACCCAGGAATGCGAGAAGGCGCTCGGCATCAAGCTGCGGCTCGAAACCATCAATGCCAACGACATCCAGGCGCGTGTCACCTCGTCGATCCAGTCAGGCAGCGGCCCCGACATCATTATGTCTATCGGCAACTGGGTGCAGCTCTACGCCACTAGCCTCGCCGACGTCAGCGACGTCGCCGAGGAGATCGGCAAGGTGCAGGGCGGCTATTACGACATCTGCAAGACCGTCGCGACCTATGAGGGTAAGTGGATCGGGGTTCCCTGGGCGGTCGGCGGCGGGCTCGTCGCTTACCGCAAATCCTGGCTCGAGGAGGTCGGCTACCAGAAATTCCCGGTAACCTGGGACGAATGGCACGATGCCGGCAAGAAGCTTAAGGCCAAGGGCCGGCCAATCGGACAAACCCTCGGCCACACCTTCGGCGACGCTCCCGGCTTCTGGTATCCCTATCTGTGGTCGTGGGGCGGCAAGGAGGTCGAGGCCGACGGCAAGACAGTCGTGCTCAACAGCAAGGAGACCGTCGAGTCGGTCAAGTTCGCGGTCTCGTTTTGGAACGACTGTTGCGATCCGGGCGGCCTTGCTTGGGACGATACCAGCAACAACCGCGCCTTTCTCTCGGGCACCATTTCCGCCACCAACAACGGCGCCTCGATCTATATCGAGGCCAAGAAGAAGCCCGACAGCTATCTGACCGAGAAGGGCACGCCGATGAAGGACGACATCCTCCACGCGCCGCTCGGTACTGGCGCCGGCGGGCATTTCAACCTGCCGGGGCCGTTCACCGACATGGTAATGGGTTATTCGAAAAATCAGAAGGCGGCCAAGGATTTTCTGCGCTGGATCCACTCCAAGCCGGTGTTCGAGGAGTGGTTCACTTCGCAGCAGGGCTACACCACCGGCGCAACGCTTTATTGGGAGGAGGACAAGGTGTGGAGCGCCGACCCGGTGCTGACGCCGTTCAAGAACCTGCCGGCGGCCGGCCGGCTCGTCGGCTATGCCGGGCCGCCGAGCCAGAAGGCTGCCGAGGTCGTGACCAAGTACATCATCGTCGACATGTACGCCAAAGCCGTGCAGGGCATGGCGCCGAAGGACGCAGTCAAATGGGCGCATGAGGAGCTGGTCAAGATCTACACCTGAGTCCCTGGAGAGCCTCCCGATGACCTTCACCTATGCGGCGGCACAAGCTTATGCGGGTACACCGAGACGCGGGCCGGTAACGCGGCTGCTCGAAGACGAGCGCTGGTTGGCGCTCGCACTGCTATTGCCGACGGTCGTTCTATTGGGGCTGTTTATCGCGTACCCCTTTGTCAAGGGTGTGGAGCTGTCGGTCACCGACGCCAAAGTCGGAGTGCCCGGTCATTTTGTCGGGCTGCACAATTTCGAGCAAGTCTGGAACGATGGCATCTTCCATGTCGCCGTCTGGAACACCTGCGTCTACACCGCTGTAACGACCGTCTTCAAGCTCGCGCTGGGTCTGTGGCTGGCATTGTTGCTGAACAACAACTTCAAGGGCAAAGCCTTCACTCGCGCCTTCATCCTCTTGCCGTTCATCATCCCGACGGTGCTGTCGACCTTGGCCTGGAAGTGGATGTTCGACCCCACCTTCAGCGTCATCAATTGGGGTCTCTTTCGGCTTGGCCTGATCAATAGCCGGATCAATTGGCTCGGTGACCCAAACCTGGCTCTGATCTCGGTCATTATCGTCAACGTCTGGCGCGGCGTGCCGTTCTACGCGATCAGCCTGCTCGCCGGGTTGCAAACCATCAGCCCCGAGCTGCACGAGGCGGCGGCGATCGACGGCGCGAGAGCCTGGCAGCGCTTCTGGCATGTGACTTGGCCATTGTTATTGCCGGTAACTCTGGTGATTGTGCTATTCTCGGTGATCCAGACCTTTGCGGACTTCCAGCTCGTCTACGTGCTGACAGGCGGCGGACCGGCGAACGCGACGCAGCTTTTTGCGACCTACGCCTACCAGATCGGTATCGGCACCGGCCTCCTGAGTCAGGGCGCGACGATTTCGCTCGCGGTCTTCCCGGTGCTGTTGCTCGTTGTCATCGTCCAGCTGCTGTACATCCGCCGGGTGGAGACCCTCTGAACGATGATCGAGGGGGCGATTTGGCGACGCTGGGTCTTCTTCTACTTCCCGTTGACCGCCTTCATCGTCGCGCTGCTTTTTCCGTTCTACTGGATGGTCATCACCACCATCCGGCCGGACAGCGAGCTCTATCGCCCGTGGAACGCCCCCAACTACGCCCCGTTCTGGACCTCGCATCCGACCCTGGAGCACGTCAAGGATCTGCTGACCGGGACGCTGTTCGGCACCTGGATGCTGAACACGATGATCATCTCCCTCGCCGCCACGGCGATCTCGCTGTTCTGCGGCCTGCTCGCCGGATACGCGCTGTCGCGATTGAAGTTTCCGTTCGCCGGCAGTTTGGGCACGATGATCTTCATCACCTATCTGGTGCCGCAGACCCTGTTGTTCATTCCGCTCGCCGACATCATCCGGAACTTTCGCCTCGGCGACACGCCGTGGGCGCTGATCCTGACCTACCCGACCTTCCTGATCCCGTTCTGCACCTGGCTGATGATGGGCTATTTCAAGTCCATCCCCAAGGAACTAGAAGAGTGCGCCCGCATCGACGGCGCCACGCGCTGGAAGGCGATGGTCTACATCATCTTTCCGATTGCCGTGCCCGGCATACTTTCGGCCGGGATCTTCGCATTCACCTTGTCCTGGAACGAGTTCATCTACGCCCTCGTCTTCCTCTCGTCGCCGGAGGAGAAGACGGTGCCGGTCGGGGTAACTTCAGAGCTGATCCGCGGCGACGTGTTCTACTGGGGTGAGTTGATGGCCGGTGCATTGTTGGGGTCGATCCCGGTCGCATTCGTCTATTCCTTCTTCGTCGAGCACTACGTCGCCAGCCTGACCGGGTCGGTCAAGGGATAGCATTACGACACGAGAGAGCGATGGCAGAGGTCCACATCCAGAGCTTGAACAAGAAGTTCGACGAGGTCCATGCCGTCAAGGACGTGAATCTCGGTATCCGCGACAAGGAGTTCATGGTTCTCGTCGGGCCGTCCGGTTGCGGCAAGACAACGACTTTCAGAATGGTGGCGGGGCTCGAGTCCATCACCTCGGGCCGCATCCTGATCGACGACAAGGTCATCAACGACCTGCCGCCGATGGACCGCGACATCGCGATGGTGTTTCAGAATTACGCGCTCTATCCGCATATGAGCGTCTACGACAACATGGCGTTTGGCTTGAAGATGCGTAAGTTCGACCGCACCGACATCGCTAAACGCGTGCAGGAGGCGGCCGAAATCCTCGGCATTCAGGAGCTCCTGAAACGCAAGCCGCGGCAGCTCTCCGGCGGTCAGCGGCAGCGCGTCGCCCTCGGGCGCGCGATCGTGCGGCACCCGCAGGTGTTTCTGTTCGACGAGCCGCTCTCAAATCTCGATGCCAAATTGCGCGTGCAGATGCGCGTCGAGCTCAGAAAGCTGCACGACCGGCTCGGCACCACCGCAATCTATGTGACGCACGACCAGGTCGAGGCAATGACCTTGGGTGACCGCGTCGTCGTCATGAAGGACGGTTTTGTTCAGCAGGTCGGGGAGCCGCTGGAGCTTTACAACGAGCCGGCCAACCGGTTTGTCGCCGGCTTTCTCGGCTCGCCGGCGATGAATTTTGCCACCGTCAAGGTCAGCCAGGAGAATGGAGCGCTCTGGGCCGCCAACGCTGGCATGCAGATCAAAGC
The DNA here is from genome assembly GCA_963698995.1 of uncultured Alphaproteobacteria bacterium. GTDB lineage: Bacteria > Pseudomonadota > Alphaproteobacteria > ATCC43930 > CGMCC-115725 > AP-15. Next base: position 15,594 of record CAVOTD010000114.1, read on the forward strand.
GCCGCCCCAATGCGCCAACCGGCTCGGCCGCTATGTGGGAAAGGAAGTCACTTTGGGGATCCGGCCCGAGGATCTGCATGTGGCGTCGGCCGCCGATCCCGCCGAACTCGGCTTCGAGGTCGTGGTCGAGGTCGTTGAGAAGCTCGGCTCCGAGATCCTGTTGGACGTAGCGGTCGGTTCCGAGACGATGGTCGCCGCCGTCGAGCCCAACGTCCGCGCCACTATTCACGATCGGATGCGCCTCGCGCTGAACCCGGAGCGCCTCCATTTCTTCGACATGCAGTCGGAAGCGGCGATCTGACTCAACAACAGGGAGAGGTGCGATGGTGCGCATCGATCGGCGCAGGCTGTTGAAGCTTTCGGGGGCCGGCGCGATAGCCGCCCAGACCGGCGGCATCGCCACGATCCTGGCCTCCGGCAGGGCGCCGGCCTATGCCCAGGGCACCTCGCTCCACTGGCTCAAATTCGTCGACTTCGTGCCGGTTTCCGATCAGCTCCTGAAAGGAAAGATAGCGGCGGAATGTCAGAAGGCGCTCGGCATCAAGCTCGAAATCGAAACCATCAATGGCGACGGCGTTCAGGCGCGCATCACCTCGGCGATCCAGTCCCAAACGGGTCCCGACATCTTGATGGCCGCCAATAACTGGTCGCAGCTCTACGCCGACAGCGTCGTTGATGTCAGCGATGTCGCGGAAGAGATCGGCAAGGCGCAGGGCGGTTATTACAATACCGCACGCGCCGTCGCCAATGACGGCAAGAGGTGGATTGCCGTTCCGTACACGATCCTCGGCGTGCTGATGACAAACCGCACCTCGTGGTTTACCGAGGTGGGCCATGGCCCGGACAAGTTTCCCCAGACCTGGGAGGAGTACCGCTCCGTCGGCAAGCAGCTAAAAGCGAATCAGCATCCCTATGGTCAGACCCTCGCCCACGCCTTCGGGGATGGCCCCGCCTTCTGGTATCCCTACCTATGGTCGTGGGGCGGCAAGGAGGTCGAGGCCGACGGCAAGACCGTCGTGCTCGACAGCAAGGAGACCGTCGAATTGGTCAAATTCGCGGTGCCATTCTGGAAGGAGTGCTTCGATGAAGGTGCGCTCTCCTGGGACGACGCCGGCAACAATCGGGCTTTCCTTGCCAACACCATCAGTTCGACGAGTAACGCCGCGTCGATCTATCTTTTAGCAAGGAGCAAACCGGAAACCTACCTGACCGAGACAGGGAAGCCGATCAAGGATGACGTCTTCCATGCACCGCTTCCCAAAGGCCCCGCCGGGCAGTTCAGCTATCACGTGCCGTTTTCGAACATCGTCCCCGCCTATACCAAAAATCAGAAAGCGGCGAAGGACTTCCTGCGCTGGTTCCAGTCCAAGGATGTTTACGAGCAATGGTTCGCCTCGCAACAGGGTTTCTCAACCGGCGCCACGAAAGTGTGGGCGGAAGACAAGCTATGGAAGGTAGATCCGGTCATGGCCCCGTTCCGCACTGCGGCGGAAAGCGGGCGCTATGCCGGCTTTGCCGGCCCTGCCGGCCGCGCCGCTGCGGAAGTCATTTCCAAATTCATCATTGTCGATATGTACACTAAGGCGGTACAGGGAATACCGGCCGAGGACTCCGTCAAGTGGGCGCATAACGAGCTGGTAAAGATCTACGCTTGACCCGTTCAGGTTATGTCTGCGGGCCAGGCGCTTCTCTCGCCTTAGCCTCCGGGTTGTCATTTTGGCGCCTTGCCGGCTACCGATAGCGGCCAGCGACGGCGGTCAAACGTTAACAACTAGCCTCGTCAGGCGCGACAAGCGCAATCGGCCGAGGCGAGCTGCCACGGGGTCCGGGGCCTTGGTCGAGGAGATTGACGCGGATGGATCTGATCGTACGGAACGCGCGGCTTGCCACAATGCCCTCGAGCGAGCCCGTGGACATTGGCGTCGTCGACGGCCAAATCGTCGCCATCGAAAACGACCTGGCTGCCGAGGCGGAGATTTATGACGCCGGCGGGCGGCTCGCCTGCGCCGGCCTGATCGAAACCCACATCCATCTCGACAAGTCGCGCATCATTGACCGGGCGCCCCCCGGAGAAGAACGCGAAATCCGCCCGATGGCGCAGGTAGCGGCTTTGAAAACGGCATTTACGGTCGAGGACGTCCGCAAGCGGGCCGAGCGCACGCTGACCGAGTGCATCCTGAATGGTGCGACACGGATGCGCACCCAGGTCGAAGTCGACCCCGCGGTCGGCCTGCGCGGCTTCGAAGCCGTGCACTCGTTGATCGCCGACTTCAGATGGGCGATCGACATCGAGATCTGCGTCTTCCCGCAAGACGGGCTGACCAACTATCCCGGTACCGACGAGCTTTTGGTTCAAGGCCTGAAACGCGGGGCGAAGGTGATCGGCGGCGCGCCACGCTACGACACCGACCATGCCGGCCAGATCCGGCGGATCTTCGAGCTCGCCCGCGAATTTGACGCGGATATCGATATCCATCTCGATGTCGGCAACACACCTGAAGCGATGGACATCCACCTCGTCTGCGAGCTGACCGAGCAATATCGGCGCGGCGGGCGGGTCGTGGTCGGTCATATGGCCAAGCTGTCGACAATGCCGCCGAGCGAGGTTGCCATCTTAGCGCGCCGGCTTGCGGAGATCGGCATTGCGGTTACCGTCCTGCCGGCAACCGATCTCTACCTGGTCGGGCGCGATCAGGACCACAATGTCCGCCGTGGCGTCGCCGACGCCAATTTTCTCGTCGAGCACGGCGTCAATTGCTCGCTGTCGACCAACAATGTGCTCAATCCCGCGACTCCTTATGGAGATTGTTCGCTAATCCGAATCGCAAATCTCCATGCCAACGTCCTGCAGATCGGCCGACCGGACCAACTGCGCGAATGTTTTGCGATGCTGACGGAGCGCTCGGCACGGCTCCTCAATCTGAAGGATTACGGGCTGGCGGTCGGCAATCCGGCCGATCTCGTCGTCATCGATGCCGAGTTACCGGAACAGGCGGTCGCCGAGATCCGCCAACCGCTGGCCGTCTTCAAGCGCGGGCGGCGTACGGTGGTTCGGCACGCCGCCGGAACTCATTCGTCCGGCTTAAACACCGGCTCCGACGGCAGCCAGTGGCTTGACCTTCGAATTCAGGCCTCGGGTACCGTCCCGGCGCAGGCCTCTAATTCCGATCATCGAGAGGCTCAAAAAGGCCTGAAGTTCACACCGACCATCGGACGGGGGATGTCAGTGAGCGAAAGATCTCCGTTGGCACGAAAACGATCGTGAAAACCAGCGGGCCGGCGCTGGCAGCGGTCGATTGTTCGATGCACATTCGGCATTGCATTGATTGCGATCGGTGCGGCAGGGTCGAGACTGGGCGGCATCGTTGCCAGAGCGGTCAGCGCGATCGTAATGGCGTTCCTGTTCTTCCTCGTGGTCACCCCGATAGCGTTGGTCATGCGCATGGTCGGCAAACGACCACTGCGCCTCGCACCCGACCATACTGCAGCCACTTACTGGA
>CAVOTD010000115.1:0-6272 GCA_963698995.1 uncultured Alphaproteobacteria bacterium
CATTGGTTCATTGTTCGTCATTGCGAGCCCTAGAAACGGATCTAGCCTGACCCAAGAAGCGCGGCGGCGCCGAGCATTCGTCCATCGGGCGCCTGGACCAGTACGGCGACACCCTCGCCGGCAGTGGGCGGCTCGATGGCGAAGCTGAGCGCCGACCCGTTCCAGCTGCCGAGCGAAGCCAGCATCTCCACCCCGTTGACGTCCTGCAAGGTGCGGCGGGCGTTCTCGCCGCCGGCCACCCTTGTCGTGCGTTTCTGGACAAACCGCACCAAAAGCACATTGCCCCGCCCGTCGCCGGCGCCAATCGCAACAGAGCGACGACCGGTAGCGAATGTCACCGGCGCAATGGTCACCGGCCGCGCGTCACGTACGGCGGCGAGCACCTGCTTCCGGTCCGATCCGACCATCTCGTGGGCGCCATCCACGACGATTTGCGGCGTATACACCTGACCAAGATTGAAGAGCCGAGCGTAGGCTCGCTGCCGGTCGGTGGAGCTCCGGCTCGAGAACGGGTCCTTCCAGCCGGGTCCGTCCCAGTAGCTGATGTGGAAGCCAAGGGCGACCACATCGCGGCGTCCCGCCAGTTCGCCGAGGAGGGCGTCGGCGGGCGGACAAGAGGAGCAGCTTTGTGACGTGAAGAGCTCGACAACGACCGGCCGCGTGTCGGCTTTTGCCGGTGATGAGAGGAGCACCAGGCTGCCAAGCAGCGCGCAAGTCAGCGGGACGTTGTGAGACCTTGTCACGAAACCCTCCATTAGCCCCAGAGCAATCAGTCGAGACGGCGACGATAAGCAGCGAGCGCGAACGCGCCGGCGGCAACGGCAAACAGCGCCACCGGCCACATTTCGTATCCGATCAGCGCGCCACCGTCGCCCTTCAGGAGCGCCCCGCGGGTGGCGCGGACGAAATGGGTCAGCGGCAGCACTTCGCCGATCGCGCGCGCCCAACCCGGCATCCCTTGAAAAGGGAACATAAAGCCCGACAGCAGCATTGACGGGAGATAGAAGAATACGGCGCTCTGCATCGCCTGCATCTGGCTTTCCGCCAGCGCCGAGAAGGCAAAGCCCAGCAGCAAGTTGGCGGCCGCGTATAGCGGGGTGGCACCGAGCAATGCCCAGATGCCGCCGCTCACTGGCAAGCCGAAGAGCAGTTGGGCGAGCCCGATGACCACCGCCCCCTGTGCCGCTCCGATGACGACATAGGGCGACAGCTTGCCGATCAGCGCATCCAATGCGTCCACTGGCGTTGCCAGAAGCAATTCCCAGCTGCCCCGTTCGCGCTCGCGGACCAGGGTCAGCGCTCCCAGCATCAACATGCTGATCATGACGATGACGCCGACCAGCCCGGGAACAATTGTCCACGCGGTGCGCCGCTGCGGATTGTAGAGCCAGTCGATGTTGACGAAGGCACCCTCATCCAGAGAAAACGTCGTGGCCCGCTTTCGCCAATAAGTCATCTCCAGCGCCGCCAGCGCCGGGCGCACGGCACCTGGGTCGGTCGCATCAACGATCACACTTGCTGGCGCCGGTATGCCGGTGGCCTCCTGCTCGTCTGGAGACGGCGGCAGCTCGATCCCGACCAGTGCGTGACCGGCGACAACCATCCGCCCAGCCGTGCCTTTAGACAGCGCCTTGCCCACAATTGTAAAGTACCCGGTCTCGCCGACAATGCGAGCGGTGCGCTCTACAGAAGAAGCGTCGCTCCCCGCAATGGCAATCGGGACGTTCTTCGGATCGAGATTGACGGCGTAGCCGAAGAGCGCGATCTGGACCGCCGGCACGAGGGCAATCAGCGATATAGCCACGCGGTCCCGCAACAGCCGCAGAGTTTCAATTCGGGCGACGGCCATCATGCGTCTGAGGCGCCGCTCCACTGCCCGCCATGGGATGCGAAGCCTCATGTCGGACGGCAGCCGATCGGGAGCGACCACGCGAGGATGGCGTCCTCGAGGCGCCCTGCCACCCGGGCGAGGCTCGCCGCGTGCATCGCCGCGAACCGGCGCAGGTGAAGCTCCGCGAGCGGATTGGCGACGACGCGCAAATTCTCACCCTGCGGATAGCTAGCAACGACGCCGGCGACCGTGGTGACCTCAGTGGCGAGCCGCCGCACATCGGTACCGGACAATATGAACGCGACGGCTGGCGAACCCGCCGCAATCGCGCCCGGCGCGCCTGCCGCCACGACCTGCCCATCCGCAAAAAAGGCGGCTTGAGAGCACCGCTCTGCCTCGGCGAGGTCATGGGTGCACACGATTATGCCCACGCCGGTTTCTGCCAGTGCCTCCATGCGCCGCCATACCTCCTGGCGGGCCGCCGCATCGAGACCCGCTGTTGGTTCATCGAGGAGCACGAGACGCGGCGAATGCAGCAGCGATGCAGCGAGCTGAAGGCGGCGTGCCCAGCCTCCGGAGAGCGATCCCGCCGGGCTGTCGGCCCAAGGCACGAGACCGAACTCGCAAATCGCGGCCTCGACCGCCGCGCGCGGAGTCCTAAGGCCGTATACCTCAGCGCGGAATCGGAGGTTTTCGAATACCGAGAGCTCGGTGTAGAGCGATAGCCGCTGTGACATATAACCAACCCGCTCGCGTATCTTTGCCGCGTCGCGCTGAAGGTCGAAGCCGAGCACCTGCCCCCGCCCACCGTCGGGTTTCAGGATCCCGGCGAGCATCCGAAGGGTTGTGGTCTTACCGCCGCCGTTGGCGCCGACAAAACCACAGATCTCCCCAGCCCGCAGGGAAAGGGTCACGCCTGCGACCGCAGTTGTGCGGCCATATCGTTTCGAGATGTTCTCTATGGCCACCAACGGGTCTCGGCAGCTACACGGTGCGGCGCTGAGCACCGAGCACATGCGGGTATGATCACGCATGGTGATACCGAAACCCGCCGAACATGAAGTCGGTCGCCTCGGCCCCGAGGGCGAGCACAGTGTCGCCGGGTTTGAGAGTCGGCCTCATTTGCGCCAGAGCGAGCCATATTGCAGCCGATCCGGTATTTCCCAGCCGATCGGCGGTGACAACGATCCGCTCGCGCGCAAGGCCGAGCGGCCCGGCCAGGATCGTGTCCATTCGACCATTGGCCTGGTGAGGCAGAACATGGTCGGCTGGCCAGCTCCCTGTGCGCTTCGCCGCCGCCGCGCAGTGCAGAAGCAGTTCAAGGCCCGAGCGGTGGATCGCGGCAAAATCGTGTTGAAACTCGGGAAATCCGGCACTGCAGCTTGGAGCATCCGATCCGCCGTCTGCCACTGCTAGGCCGGGCGCGCGCCCACGACCCATTTGGCCGTAATAGACATGCGAAAGTCGTGGGCCTGCGCGATCGTCGTGGCGGGCTAGGATTATCGCAGCGGCGCCGTCGCCCATCTGCACCAGATTGACAAGCTGCCCAGCGTTCTCGGCCGCCCGAACCGGGTCGAAGAAGACCGAGCCCGTTTCCGACCCGACGATCGCGATCGGCCCCGCGCCTGCGCGCAACAAACCCTGAGCAAACACCAGCGCATTGGCAAAGCCGGTGCATGCTTGACGAAACTCGACAAAGGGGCCGCCATAGTCGAGCACCTCGGCGACTTGACCGACGTTTGGCGGCATCAGCCGGGCGGGCGTCGCGGTATGGCCGATCAGATACGAGAGCTCATGCGCCATGAGACCGGCTTCGCCGAGTGCGCCTCGCAGGGAGATAGCAGCGAGTTCGGGATTGCGGTGCCCTTTTCGGGGGGCTTCCAAGCGGAATGCCATCTCGCGGCATAGGTGGCGGGTGCGGATCCCGAGCTTATGCGCGATGGCCATGCCGCGGCGGCCCAGCGACAGCCCGAAGCGCCGCTCTACTGCCGTCAGTAATTGCTCAGACGAGATCGGCTCGCCGGGAAGCGCCATACCGGTGCCGCGCACCACCATTGGTGTCGGGTCGGACCAGAAGGGCAGTGAGAAAGGAGCAGTCACTGGAAGAGGCCGTTCGGCACGCTGCCGATACGCGCAAACAACCGCTCGGCATTGACGCCCAAGATGTCAAAGGCAGCGCCACGCCGGGCGAGGACGCCGACGAGGCCGAGGCGGGCATTCTCGGCGACGGCGCCAATCACGTCCCCTTGGACGAGCTCGCCGGCGATGCGGCGCGAAAGTCGGACATGCCTGGCCTCGTCCCGGTGGATGCGACGGAAAATCATGTGGACGGCCGGCTCTTGCGCTAGGACCCGAGCGGGTTCGAGCAGCGCGGCGAGGATCAGGCAAACGGCGGAAATCGAGTGCCACGATCGAGGCAAGGTGAAGCCCGATATCGGCTTGCGCGATGTCGTGGTAGAAACGAATGAGGGCACGGCGTAGCTCCCGGTCCGGCGCGGGTGCGGGCAGTGCGCCGCGTAGTCCCCTCAGCAGCTGCTCATGAATGAGCTCCTCTCCCGCGACCCGCGCAAGTGCACGGCGAGCCGCGTCTTCGATGGGCCAACCGCCGAGACGTGCGAAGGCGAGCGACGCCAATTCCTCGCCGCAGGCGAAGACCTGCAGCAGCTCGGAGAGCGCCTCGGCCTGTGCATCCCCCAGCCTGAGCTGTTCCGGGAATGATGCGGCGGGAACCGCGTCAGCAAGTCGAAAGCAGATCTGATTATCGATCGGTCGGGCCATGGCGGCCTTCCCCTGCTCACGTGACGACTGCAAAAGGCGTCAGATCACGGATTGCCGCGCTTGGGGACCCGCGGCCAATTCTGGTCGCCTTTCACGATGTTGCCCGACTTGTCGACGGACCACAGCGTTTGCGCAAGGAAGCCGTTGTTCAGATAGAGCTTGTTGTTGACGATGGCCCACTCGTCCGGGTCGATGTCCGCGATCCTGTTCAATGAGATCGCGTAGGCGCAGTAGCCGCCGTATTGTGGCAGAAACTGCTCCGGCGCAGCGACGAACCGGTCACAATTCTCGGCTGACGCGAACCGATAGATGACACCCTTGTAGGTCGTGGCAAACTGCGCCAAACCGGGGGTCGGCTTCCCGGTGGTGAAGTAAGAAACCGGATCATAGCCTTTGATGGCCAAACCGTGTTCGGTGTTTACCGCCGCGATCGGCGGATCGGCCAATGCCGTGCCAGTGACAAACAGCGAGAGCAGGCCGATGGTGAATGTCTGCCGATTCGCGTCAGCGGAGAAGCAATCATGACAAAGCACCTTTCGTACGACGCCAAACAAGAACGGGTTTAGGCTGCGGAAGCGGTCGCGGTGACGTCCAGCGGTTCAGCCGGCTTCCTCAACGAGTGACGGCGAACGGAACCGTCCCGCCCAAATTTGCGTTGTTCGCAGCATACGCATGCCACTGCAGCTCGTAGGAACCTGGCATCGGCCGGTCGACCGCGCTGTAGAGCGTATTCGACTGAGCACTGTGCCGGACATTTCAGACCTCCGTGGGCTGACGTACCGCCCGGTTCGCTACTCGGGTAACCCGGTGGCAGACGGGATCGTTGGCCTGGGAACAGCCGATGCGGTCCCGTTTCTCGACATGGAGCCCTGTCTTCCCGGGTCGAGGAACCGTGGCTTTGCTTGGGTGCAATATCGGAATGGGGAGAGGTCAGCGGAAATGCCCATCAGCTATCATCGCGATGTCCCCGCTGCATCGCGGACCGAAGCCCAATCAGATGGGATTTGGGGGCAATTCCGCGCTTGGAGACCGTTGGAATATGTTCACGGATTGGCAATGCGCGGAGGAGATGGCTGTAGAGCGCGACGTGGACCATGGCCTCCGAAGACGTCGAGGCCCTGCCAATCGCCGCGAACCGGGCTGCGCCGCGGTCACCCAGCGCCTCGGCAGCACATCGGTAGGCGAACTTGTTTATCATGCTGGAGTTCGAGCGCAATGGTCGTTGGTCCGCGGAGGCACTGGTGACGGCTCACTGCGTCTCGATACGAGCTGCCCAACTGTGAGGCCGAGGTACACCAACATGAGCGGCACCGACAATTCTGGTTGCAAGAAGCGAAACGCCCAGTCGCATATGCGCGTGGCGCGGCGCTGGCCCGGGATCGAGGCAAGGCTGTAGATGGCAACGGCGACACTGGCAAGAACCAGCAACCAGAACACCACCGTGGCCCAGGTGGGTTGCAGCAGGAAAGCGATGACGTCCGAAACCGGATTAAGGTTCATGAAAGTGATCTCCTTCCCGATTCATTACATCGAGCTTTTGCCGCGCTTGGCAAATCGGACGCGTCGGCTAGCGAGCCGCGATTTCAGGTCGCAAAAATCAGGCGATGATCGATTTCACCAAACGCAGCAGCCGGCCGGTCGGCGATCATTCGGCCGGCCCGCA
>CAVOTD010000116.1:0-8942 GCA_963698995.1 uncultured Alphaproteobacteria bacterium
GAAGGAAGGGTAAAAACCGAAAGGCATAAAACGTAGGTTCTATAGAAAGAAATCAAAGATTTCGATACACCACCTCTTCTAACTGTTCTTGACATACAGTCTTCGGAGTTCTTAGAGAATGGTAGCGCTGCTAAACTTATCGTTCATGATATCGAAATAACAAGGCGAGAATATATTTGCACAGCTTTAAAGTGCCGAAGTGAAAGTCAGAAGACTTGAATTTGGTTATAGTACAATTGAGGATTTGTTCATAAGGGCGGTGAGTGAATCTTGAATAAATGGATTGTACTTTATAAGAAAGAGTGGATGGAGTTGAGCTTGAGTCTCAGCATAAGGCCTTCGGTCGATAGTATGTAACTCTATTTAATCTGCTGTCTATTGGACTTCCCTACTTTTTTTTAGTAGGATAGAGGAATAGTTGAATAGGTGACAGGGGTTGATTGCATGCATAAGCTAGGGCAAAGAATTGTTATCGTGTCTGATATGTTCGAACAAAATATTCCGGTTGGGGAATATGGCTATATAATTGCTTATGATCGCAATGCAGATAATGCATTTGATTATGTAATCCGTGTACCGAAGACAAATCGCAACTTCTACGTACCATCGGCTGACATCGAGCTTGAAGAGGTTTTGCTGCAGATAGAGGTTGAAGTGCGGAACGTGACGCTCTCATTGATTTCGCACTCGGCTACTCACAATGAGGAGCTCTTTTACCGAATTATGAATGGTGAAGAAAAAGTGGTGGAAGAAGAAGGAAAAGGCACTGACGGACAGACTCCAGAGGATTTTATCAGACAGGTTCATCTAAAGGCTTGGATTTAGGCAGGACGGCGAATAATCGCCGTCTTTTTTTCGTCCGGACGTTAAATGTAGGCGCGGCTACTATTTATAGTTATCTGCGGTAAAGTAAGCAGCCCAACAGACCCTTCTTAGGGTTTGTTGGGCTGCTTGCTACTGCGAATATAGTCTCACTGCGATCATTCTCTTGATTTTCCTGGATCATCCTTGCTGCGATCATCATGACCACAGTGGAAACGGCTGCCGATTTTCCCATTAACAACGTTCTTAGCAATCTGATCAACATGAGTATTCTGCTTATCAGCCTGTTCTTGTGTTAATCTTCCGTCTTTCACAGCCTGATTAATTCGTTCTACAATGACTTGCTTCTGAACATCAATAAGGGTTTGAACATCAACACCTTTTTCCTTGGCTACATCTGCGAGCGTTTTGCCGGATTCCAAGGTTTGTTGCAGATCTTGCGTACTGACACCAAGCTTATTGGCTAGTGCAGAGAGGTCTTTGCCTTTGCCGATTATGTAACCTCCGCTATGTCCTTTTCCTTCCCATTTGCCAGGGTGGAATTTTTTGTCCACGATGAGGTCCAAGTTCTTCGTGAACTTTTGTTTCATTTCATCCTGCTTTTTTGTGAAAGCAGTTGTCAGCGCCTTCTTTAAGTTCTCTCTGGGAAACGCCTTGCGCTTCAGCAATCTGAGCGAGTGTCTGCCCTGCTATTAACTTATCGCGAAGCGTGTTCTGATCCAGCTTTAGCAGGTCGAGAACTTCCTGATTCATTATCCAGCCTTGTCCACCATGGCGATGATGATCGAAGTGCTTTTCCGTTTGATCCGATTGGACTTCACTGTCGACAGTCGACATATGAGTTACCGGGGGAGTAACTGTGGAGCTCGTATTATTTGCTGCTGCATAGGCGCTTATTGGAATCATCAAAGCGAGTATCGCTGACGATCCCTGCTGTTCTCATGTAATTCTTCATTTACCATTCCTCCTTCATGTTGTGGGTGAAGCTTTACCAGTATGTACATCTTTTCTTAAAAAGAAATGAAAAGAATATAAAAACATAATAAATTGAGGTTTAAACCAAACCAGCAATTTCATTGAGTTTGGATAGCAGGTTCGTTTATAATAGATAGAATGTGAGCAATAGGATGGAAAGGGAGGGACACGCGCCCATGAGTATCACGATAAAGATGTTGAGCATGTCGCCAATTTGGCTCGACTGGAGCTTTCTGAGCAGGAGAAAGAACAATTCGCCGGCCAGTTGAGCGCGATTTTGAAATACGCGGAGAAGCTGGATGAGTTAAAACCGATAAGTTGCAGCCGACAAGCCATGTGCTGCCGGTCAATAATGTCATGCGGGAAGATGTTAATCGCGAGTCGGTTACGGTCGAGTCTGCACTGCACAATGCGCCTGACGATGAAGACGGTCAGTTTAAAGTACCGGCAGTACTGGAATAGGCAATGCCATGCAAGATTTGAGGAGGGAACAACGGTGACACATTTTCGATTTACGATTGCAGGATGTACATAATCAACTTGCGGAACAAAAGCATGTCGGTCAACGAGCTGGTGGATGCATCATATTAACGTATTTCTCAGACGGATGAGTCGATCAAGGCATTTCTAACGCTAAATGAGGACGGTGCTCGCGCTGCCGCTTCTGAGCTGGACAAGCTTCTGCAAGATGGGGGCGAACGAGGTCTTCTGTTTGGTCTACCTGCTGGGATTAAAGATAATATCGTGACAGAAGGCTCTGCTGACAACCTGTGCAAGTCAATTTCTGAGCAACTATTATCCAATTTTCGATGCAGCAGTTATGAAGAAGTTGAAAGCTGGCGCAGTCAATCACGATTGGTAAGCTAACATGGATGAATTCGCAATGGGAAGGATCGAATGGGAAATTCCAGCTTCTTTCCCACGCGCAACCCATGGAATACGGATTATGTTCCAGGAGGCTCAAGCGGCGGTTCTGCTGCTTCAGTGGCGGCTGGGCAGGTTTACTTCGCGCTTGGCTCTGATACCGGAGGTTCGATTCGCCAACCAGCGGCATATTGCGGTATTGTTGGTCTTAAGCCAACCTACGGCCTAGTATCACGCTTTGGTCTTGTTGCTTTCGCTTCATCGCTCGATCAGATTGGCCCTCTAACGAAGAATGTAGAGGACTCAGCTTATGTACTTCAATCGATAGCAGGCTATGATCCGATGGATTCTACATCGGCGAATGTTGAGATTCCTGATTACCTTAGCTCGTTATCCGGAGACGTTAAGGGCTTGCGTATAGGGGTGCCGAAGGAATATCTTGGGCAAGGGATCGATCCCAAAGTAAAAGAGGCTGTCCTTGCCGCACTCAAACAATTTGAGAGCTTAGGAGCAACATGGGAGGAAGTTTCATTGCCGCATACTGAATATGCGGTAGCGACTTACTATTTACTTGCTTCTTCTGAGGCTTCCTCCAATTTAGCTCGTTTTGATGGTGTTCGTTATGGCGTTCGTGCGGACAACCCGGATAATTTAATCGACTTGTACCGCAAGTCACGAAGTCAAGGATTCGGTGACGAAGTGAAGCGTCGCATCATGCTTGGAACATACGCGCTTAGCTCAGGTTATTATGATGCTTATTATTTGAAAGCACAGAAAGTACGTACGCTTATTAAGCAGGATTTTGATAACGTATTTGAGAGTTACGACTTGATCATCGGACCTACGGCTCCAACTACGGCTTTCCGCATAGGAGAGCAAGTAGGAGACCCGCTAACGATGTATTTGAATGATATATGTACCATTCCAGTTAGCCTCGCAGGCATTCCGGCCATAAGTGTTCCATGTGGTTTTGTGGATGGTCTGCCGGTAGGACTTCAAATTATTGGAAAAGCTTTTGATGAGCGCACAGTTCTTCGCGCCGCGCATGCTTTTGAACAACATACTGACTATCACAAACAACGTCCGCAGCTGTAAGGACAGCGAATGTTAGGGAAGCAGGAGGGCTAATTAATGTTTGAACCGAATAAATATGAAACGGTTGTTGGACTAGAAGTGCATGTCGAGCTTCATACGAAGAGCAAGATCTTCTGTGGCTGTTCGACGTCATTCGGTGCACCGCCGAATACCCATACATGTCCGATATGTCTAGGGCATCCCGGTGTTCTGCCGGTATTGAACCGACAAGCGCTGGAATATGCAATGAAAGCGGCTATGGCGCTCAATTGTGAAATTGCTGATATTAGCAAATTTGATCGTAAAAATTATTTCTACCCTGATTCACCAAAAGCATATCAAATTTCTCAGTTCGACAAGCCTGTGGGTGAGAATGGCTGGATCGATATTGAAGTGAATGGCAAGACCAAACGCATCGGAATTACTCGTCTTCATCTAGAAGAAGATGCAGGCAAATTAACTCACGTTGATGGAGGATTCGCTTCATTGGTTGATTTCAACCGTGTCGGCACGCCGCTTGTTGAGATCGTATCTGAGCCTGATCTTCGCAGTCCAGAGGAGGCTAAAGCCTATCTAGAGAAGCTTAAAGCCATCATGCTGTATTGCGACGTGTCTGATGTTAAGATGGAACAGGGTTCGCTGCGCTGCGATGCTAACGTTAGTCTTCGCCCTTATGATCAAGAACAGTTGGGTACAAGAGCGGAGCTCAAGAATATGAACTCCTTCCGTGGCGTTCAGCGTGGACTTGAATATGAGCAAATGCGCCAAGCTGATATTCTTGATAGCGGAGGCAAGGTTGTCCAGGAGACTCGTCGTTGGGATGAGGCTCAAGGCAAAACCTTCTCCATGCGCAGTAAGGAAGAAGCTCATGATTACCGCTACTTCCCGGATCCGGATCTCGTCCAAACTCATATTGATCAAGAATGGAAGTCACGTGTTCTTGCTTCCATTCCAGAGCTTCCAGATGCAAGAAAAGCGCGATATATGAAGGATTTTTCCTTGTCATCCTATGATGCAGATGTCATAACGGCTTCGAAGAAACTTGCAGATTTCTTTGAAGAGAGCTTGCAGTTTACTAAAGATGCCAAAGCGGTAGCCAATTGGATTATGGGTGATATGCTTGGTTATCTGAATGCGGGTGGACTGGAGCTGGATGATATTAAGTTGACTGGTCAAGGACTCGGTGAAATGATCGGTCTGATGGAAAAAGGAACAATCAGCAGCAAAATCGCCAAAACCGTCTTCAAGGAAATGCTCGAGAGTGGCAGGCGTCCTCAGGAAATTGTTGAGGAGCAGGGTCTTGTTCAAATAAGCGATGAGGGTGCAATTGCCGAAATTGTTGATCGTATCGTTAGCGGTAATCCGCAATCGGTAGAGGATTTCAAGGCAGGCAAAGAAAAAGCCGTTGGCTTCCTAGTCGGCCAGGTCATGAAAGAAACCAAAGGAAAAGCAAATCCTGCGCTAGTCAATAAACTTCTGCTGGAGCGCCTAAACCAATAAAATACACGTTTAATGAGAGGCATGTCCATAATTTATGGATATGCCTCTTTAAGGTACCGCCTAAACCTTTGCAGATGAGAATGTGTTACAATATAAGCTCCTAATAGTTAAGATAGTTAAAAGGAGGCAGTAAGATGATGCGGAAGAGGATGCAGTATGTTCGGATATTGGCACCGCTGCTATCCTTTCTGATTCCAGGAGCAGGGCATCTGATACTAGGCCTCCATATGAAGGGATTGCTTCTTCTTCTAGGTACGCTTACTGATATCGCAGCCATGATTCGTTTTGCGAATGAGGGTGGTGGTACATATGCTTTGTTGGATCGTTTATCTTGGTTTAGCGATCCCGTTTTTCTGGTTTTACAGTGTATTTGATACCCTTCAACAAAGAGCATATATGCATCAATTTGGTGAGAATGGGATAACGGATACACAGCGCAGCAGCAGTGCTGTCACTCTACAGGGGATAGCGATTATTTTCTTCGGTCTTATTCTTCTTGCGCTTGTCCATACGTCTTCACTGCAATTAATTGGCAGCTATTTACCTGGAACAGGTCTAATAATCGTTGCATGGTTTATGGTGAGGAAGAGGAAGGAAGGCATGTTTAAACTTGGACGCTTAACGGCGGTGATAGTCATTATAGCAGTAGGTGTATTGCTGCTGCTCGATCAAATACGAGAGAGAAACCATATCGGAGTGTTGGTGCATTGGTGGCCTGCTGCCTTCGTTATGCTTGGCATAGAAGTGGTTATATATAGTTTGAGCAAACGATCTAAAGATACAAAAATTGCTGTTGATATCGGAGGCAGTTTTATAGCTGCAGTTATCGCGATAGCTGCCTTTGGGGTAACCCAATATGCTACTGTGCCTTTAAGTTGGTTAGATGAGTTCAAAGTTAATTTTGCCGGGGTGAGTGGATTTGGCGAGGAAAAAGGATATATGTACGCGAAGGAAGCTTTGCACGTATTAATTGGACCGGATACAAAGACGATATCCATCGATAATCCTAACGGAAATGTAAGTGTGAAGAAAGGAGATGTCAACGAAGTAACGATTCAGACAATGATGTGGGTAGATGTCCCGGATAAGCAAGAAGCGGATGCTATTGCCGAGCAATCAAAGGTCGTGCTCAGCGAAGGAGCAAAGCTATCTATTCAAGCGAATGGACAATCTTATCGGGGTGCTAAAGGTAATCTTAAGCCGCGTATGAATATGGTCATTACAATTCCGTCATCTTCTGTATTTGCCCTACCAATTGTTAAGGAAGAAGAACCGCCCGCTGATGCTGCGAACTCTATCACTTATACAACAGCAGCTATTCCATCTAAAATCAACATACAAGCTACTAATGGATCAGTTGATATCGATGGTCTTGTCTTGCCGGGAGGCTTGAATGTTAAGATCACTTCAGGACAAGCCAAGCTAAGCAGCTTATATGGTTCAGTTAACGTACAAACCAAGAATGGAGATATCAATGCTACTGCCATTGAGGGTCATGTTCAAATGACAACCTACAATGGAAGTGTAACTGCTCGACAGATTACTGGTGGATTCGAGGGATCAACTTCAAGTGGAAATATACAGCTTCAACATATATCAGGTCATATTGAGGCGGATGCCAAGAACGGTGAAATCACCATTAAAGAAGCAAGTAGTTCAATAAAAGCAGATACGCTTAACGGAGACATCGAGATTCAGAGCGCAATTGTTGGTGGCAATTGGGATATCGATAGTTCAATCGGAGAAATTAGGCTGTACGTTCCTAGAGAAGGTAGCTTTTCAGTGAACGGCTCTGTTACCTTTGGTACGGTTTCATCTGAATTACCCCTCATTCTGACTAAAAAAACGATAAGTGGAGGCATTGGTTCAGGGGACTATAGAATTGATATTGATGCTAACAGCAGCATTGAAGTAAATTTTTACAGACCGTAAAATGATTCCCACTTTCATTGACAAAAGGAAAAGCAACCACGTACAATAGTTTTAATGAATGTAAAGGACGTGAAGGGCATGGGCGTAACCGTTGAGAAAGCACTTGAGCAATTGAAAAGCACCGGTGTGCGTATGACCCCACAGCGTCATGCTATCTTGAGCTTTCTTATGAATTCCATGAACCATCCAACAGCTGATGAGATTTATAAGTCGTTATCCGCTGCTTTTCCAAGTATGAGCGTTGCGACTATTTATAACAATCTGCGTTTATTTGTTGATGCAGGATTCGTACGAGAGCTGACTTATGGTGATGACTCAAGCCGCTTTGACGCTGACCTATCTGAACATTATCATGCGATTTGTCGTTCCTGTGGGAAAATCGTTGATTTTGATTATCCGCCTCTCATGGAAGTGGAGGCCGAAGCATCAAGGCAGACAGGCTTCAAGGTGGAAGGCCATCGGATGGAAGTATACGGTCAATGTGAAGCATGTGCTAGGCCCAATTCCTAACCAGAGCATTACAGAATCAATAACGTGCAAGGGTAGAGGAATAACTCAACCTTCTGCGCGTTTTTATTTTTCAAAGGTTGTTATTCTTTCTAGATGCCTGAATGGTTTATGCAAGCTTTGCTCATAAGAGAGGAGACATTATAGAGTGGAAACGGTTCGAGTACGTCCTCGCCGTCAACAAGGCGGATGGCTGAGATGGCTTGTTATTACAAGTGGATTAGCAGCAATGATTACTGTTATGTGGTTTGGTTGGCATCGATATACACCGAATACCCAAGTTATTAAAGTGGACTATGGATCAACTTATCCGATTATTTATCATGGTAAAATCACGGAGTCAGGTGCGATTGTCGTAAACGATGATGCAATCAAGCTTCCGCTGTCATTTATACAGAACGAACTTGGACTTCATGAAGAAGTATATTATGAGAAGAAAAGTGGATCGATTATTTTATCGGACGTGGACAAGCTCCTACGGCTGAAGACGAATACACTTACTGCAACAATTAATAGCAAGCCATACACGCTTCGTTTCGCTGCTGAGGAAAAAAATGATACGGTTTATATTCCAGTAACACCGCTTGAAGAACTCTACGGTATTCATGTGGAATATGATAAAGAGCTGAAGTCAGTCACCATTATGAGAGCAGGGGAATTGGTTCAGCGGGCGTTCGCACCGAAGGATACTACTATTCGTCAAAGCCCAACGATTCGAGCTCCAATCGTCAAGAATCTGGCAGCTAAAAGCGAGGTAAGGGTATGGCAAGAGGATGAAGGATGGTATCTGGTACAAAGTATAGAAGGAAACCTTATCGGTTATGCAGCCAAAAGTAATTTGAAATTATCCCATGTGGAACAGATTCAAAGTCATGAAGAACCGAAACCATTTTTGGCTTGGAAAGCTGTAGGAAAGAAAATCAACCTAACATGGGAAGCGGTATATAGCAGTGCATCGATAAATACGGATAAAATAGCCGCCATGCAGGGCATAAACGTAGTTAGCCCAACGTGGTTCGAACTGATCGATGGAAAAGGTAATATTAGTAGTACAGCGGATATGCATTATGTGAATTGGGCCCATAATCAAGGTATCCAGGTATGGGGACTTTTTAGTAATGGATTTGAACCGGCTCAAACAACAGCTGCACTAGGAAGTGTCGATTCGCGATTTACAATGATTCAGCAAATCCTTTCCTACGCGAAAATGTTTCACTTGCAAGGGATTAATTTGGATTTTGAGAATGTAGTAACAGCGGATAAAGAAA
>CAVOTD010000117.1:0-11103 GCA_963698995.1 uncultured Alphaproteobacteria bacterium
CGTTCGGCAGACGACAGACGACGCCTATTTTACGCAGCGACATCACCCCGCTCAGCGCCAAGATCGAAGGCCATGTGCGACCCGTCCCGGTCGATGATTTTCAGCAGGTCAAGAAGGGCGATTTGCTGGTTGAGATCGAGGACGACGACTACCGCGCCCGGTTCGAAGAGGCCCAGGCGGGAACTCCTCGGTGCCAAGGCGGCAATCGAAAATCTGAAGACGCGCAAGGCATTGCAGCATACCCAGATCGCCGAGGCCGAAGATTCAATCGCCGCGACCCAGGCCGATGTCGATCGCACCGCAAGGAGGCGGTGCGCCAGCAAGCACTGCTGACCTACACCTTCGGCACCCCACAGAAAGTCGAACAGGCAGTCACCGACGAAAAGCGGTTCCGGGCCGATCTGGCGCACAGCCAGGCCGCGCTTCAGGCAGCACAGCGTCAGATGGCGGTGCTCGATACCGAAGAATCGCAACTGCGCGCCGAAGCCAAGGCCAACAGGCGTCATCCCAGCTCGCCAAGATCGAGCTCGGCTACACCCGCATATCCGCGCCGATCGACGGAATGGTCAGCGAGCGCGGCGTGCGTGCCGGGCAATATGTTCACGACGGGACCCAGGTCATCTCCGTCGTCCCGCTGAAGAACGTCTGGGCGATGGCCAACTACAAAGAAACCCAGCTGACCCGCGTCAGAATCGGGGAGCGGGCGGAGATCACCGTCGATACCTTTCCGGGTGTCGTGATCGAGGGGCGGGTCGACAGCATTTCGCCGGCCAGCGGCTCGCAGTTCACCTTGCTCCCGCCCGACAATGCCACCGGCAATTTCACCAAGGTCGCGCAGCGCATCCCGGTCAAGATCACGCTCGATCCGGATCATCCGCTTGCCGGACAGCTGCGCCCGGGCATGTCGGTCGTCGCGACAATCCGCACCGATACCAGCCCCGAAACCCCGTGAGCGCGGTCGCGCCCACCGTGCCATCCGGAGCGGCGCCCGCGCCCGGCGACGCTCGCCGCACATTGCCCGCGGCCGGTGATTGGCGTCGCCGCAGTGTTGCTCGGGGCCTTTCTGTCGAGCCTAAACACCCGTGTGACCATCTTCGGTCTCGCCGATATTCGCGGCGGCATGGGGCTCGGCTTCGACGAAGGTTCATGGCTGACAACGGTATTCGGTGCGGCGCAGATGGTGGTGGCGCCCATAGCTGCCTGGCTCGGCATGGTTATCGGTGTGCGCCGGTTTCTGCTGTGGGCGAGTATTATCTTCGCGTTGACCTCGCTGTTGATCCCGTTCACGCGGGATTATCGGACGATCATCGCGCTGCAGCTGATGCGCGGGCTCGCGGTCGGCGCGTTTATTCCGGCGTCTCTCGGCTTCATCCTGCGCAGCCTGACGCCGCGATGGTGGATCTGGGGGCTCGCGGCCTATGCTTTCCGCTTTGTGTTCTCGCAGAACATCGCCGGCTCGCTCGAAGCCTTTTATTCGGAACGCGGCGCCTGGCAGTGGATCTTTTGGCAGAACGCGGTCCTGACCCCGGTCATGACCGCGCTCGTCTGGTATGCGATGCCGCGCGAGGGCATCAACCGCACCCTGCTGGCTCAGACCGATTGGCACGGGCATCCTACTCGTCGGGGTCGGGCTCGGCCTGATTTATGCCGGGCTCGATCAGGGCAATCGGCTCGATTGGTTCAATTCGGGTGTCGTTAGCCGGGCTTTTCGTCGGCGGCGGCTTGCTGGTGATCGCCTTTTCGCGCCGAAGTTGACGGCGAAGCATCCGCTGATCCACTTGCGGGTCGTCGCCAAGCCCAATATCTGGGTGCCGGCCGTGCTGATCTCGATCTACGGTTTTGGCGTCACCGCGACGGCTTTTGTTCTGCCCGACTATCTGACACGGGTGCAGGGTCTGCGCGACCTGCAGATCGGCGATGTGCTGAATTGGATCGCGCTGCCGCAATTCGTCTCGTGCCGCTGGCCGCCATTCTGCTGCGCCGCATTGACGCGCGCCTGCTGGTGGCGTTCGGCTTTGCGCTGATCGCCTATGGCAGCTGGCTCGACACCGGTCTCACCCATGATTGGGCGGGCGGCGATTTCTTGCCGTCGCAGATCGTCGAGGCGGTCGGGCTCGCTTTCGGCATCACCGCGCTGATCGTCTTCGGCGTCTCGAACATCACCCCGGCCGAGGCGGCGACGATCGCCGCGGTGATCCAGATCGCCCGGCTGCTTCGGCAACGAGGTCGGCACCGCCTTCGTCCAGACCTTTGTGCGGGTGCGCGAGCAGGTTTATTCGAACCTGACCGGTTGCACTTCTTCGCCGGCTCGCATCGGTCGAGACACGCGGTGGCCATGCGACGGCGCTATTCGCCGCGCGTCCGATCGGGGCCGGCGACCCGACATTGCAAGGCCTTGCCGGGATCGGCAGTCTGATCCGGCGCGAAGCCTATGTCCTCGCCTATATCGACGGGTTCTGGATCATCGCCTGGGTATGACCGCCGGCATCGCGCTGGTGTTGCTGCTGCGGCCGCCGCCGCCCAATCCGCTGACCCCGCCAAGGAGTGATCGCTAGGCCGTTCGACGGCCCGATTCATCTGATCACACACTCCACGTCTGCGGGCCGGGGCGTTCTGAACCATGGAGGCGCTCGGTCAGGAATTGGTCGAAATCGGCCTTGTCCTTGGCGCGCCATCAATATTGGATGACGCGCACTCCCCGACCTCCCTTGCCGTTTGGCGCGCCCTTTCTTTACAGGCTGAGTGTCGGTATGAGTGCCGTCGGCCGGCGTCATTCCCGACAGCGCACGATCACTTGAGCATGTAACTCACGGCGAAATGAGCGATGATCGTTATTATCGTTGTATGCGTGTGGTTTTTGCTGCCCGGGCCTGCATTGGCCGACGAACAGGGGCTGCCAACCACCCTTCCTGCCGTCACAGTCACGGCTGCGCCGCTTGCATCAGCGTCCCTGCCGAAGTTGACGGAGCCTCTGCTTAATACGCCTCAAACAACCATCGTGGTACCTGCGCAACAGGCTATCGACCAAGGCGCGTTTAGCATGGAGGACGCTTTGCGCTACGTACCGGGCGTCAGTATTCACGCAAACGAAGCGACCCGGCAGGTTTTCTGCAGATTGTGCCGAGCTACTGGACGGTGGATCTGATGGCAAGATTCAGGCTGACCGATGCCGTGGCGCTGGAGGCCAACATCAAGAATCTCAACAATCGCCTACGGCTATGACGGGATCGACAATAATCACGTCGTCCCGCTGGCGGGTCGATCTGTGCTGTTTACCATCGCGACGCAATTCTAGCTTCAAGGACGCGAGCCGGAGCGACGCGCAACACTGGGCGGCGACACAACTGCGCCGATGTCGCAAGGCTACCCGTCAAACCGGGCGACGAGCGAGCGTCCGCTACCCGGCAGCTAAGACCTGGAGACGCAGGCGGAGGAGGTGCGTCGGGCTGCCGAACGCGTTTGCCGGAACTCACCTGTTGCGGGATTCTGCCCGAAATTTTTAACCCGAAGGGAGGAATTTTCGCCGCAGCGCGTAAAACAGGTTGGGAGGACACTTCTTATGACCGATAGAAAAAACGCGCCGTTTCTCGTGGCAATATTGGGGCTAACCGCCGCGCTGGTCTTGGGTGCGACCAATTCGGCAAGAGCACAAGACGCGAACCGCGATCAGCAGCGTCATGAGCGGCGCAAGGGTTTGGACAAGATCGACCACATCGTCTTCATCGTTAAAGAAAATCGTACATTTGATAACTACTTTGGAACCTTCCCGGGCGCCGATGGTGCGACCTCGGGAACAATTTCCACAGGCGAAGTAGTTCCCTTGAAACCCGCCCCCGACATGACGCCTCATGATATTGATCATTCCTATCAAGCTGCCGTCGAGGCCATCGATGGCGGGGCCATGGATCGGTTTGACCTGATCAAGGGCGGGAACGTGAACGGCGAGTTGCTCTCCTACACGCAATATCAAGAAGCCGACATTCCAAACTATTTCGCATACGCGCGCAATTTCGTATTGGCGGATGCGTTCTTCTCGTCTCTGCAGGGCCCGAGTTTCCCGAATCACCTTTATACGGTCGGCGCACAATCGGGCGGCGCGGTAAATAACCCATCAAACAGCATGGGCCGGTGGGGCTGCGATTCTCCGGCGAATTCGCGGGTGCAGACCTTGGACGAGGCGGGCGAGCTTGGCAGCGTTTACCCATGCTTCGACTTCGATACGCTCGCCGACCGTCTCGAAGCGGAAGGCTTGAGCTGGAGATACTATGCGCCCGATCAAGGCCAGTCCGGTTACATCTGGTCCGCGCTCAATGCCGTCCGTCACATTCGACTAACGTCGCTGTGGCAGCAGCACGTGGTAAACACCACGCAATTCGTTCAGGACGCTCAGAACGGCCAGTTGCCAACCGTAAGCTGGTTGGTTGTCGGCAGCGGATTGAGCGAGCACCCTCCTGCGAGTGTTTGCCTGGGAGAGAACTGGACAGTCGAGCAGCTCAACGCGGTGATGAGCGGACCCGACTGGAACTCGACGGTCGTATTTCTCACCTGGGACGATTTTGGAGGTTTCTACGACCATGTCGCGCCGCCGGTCGTGGACAATTTCGGATTCGGCCCACGCGTTCCGTTCTTGATTATTTCGCCCCGGGCGAAGCACGGCCACATCAGCCACACAACTCTCGAATTTTCGTCAGTGCTGAAATTCATCGAAGAGCGGTTTGACCTTGACGCGCTGACCGAGCGCGACCAAGACGCCAATGATCTGATCGACAGCTTCGATTTCGATCATCGTCCTCGTCAGCCGCTGCTCTTGAGTACCCGTCAGTGCCCGGGAGCAACGGCGGCAATCACGCTCGATCCCAACCTCAATAGCGGGGCCCAGTAACCCCATCATGACGAAGGAGCACCCCGACCGAAGGTAGGGGTGATTAGATACTCTGCGGTTGCGGTCCAGAGTTCTCCGAGCGGCGGCCGCGCTCGGCCATAAACTGGTCGAATTCGGCCTTGTCCTTGGCATGCCGCAAACGGTCAAGGAACTCCATAAACTCGCGCTGCTCTTCTTCGAGCCGGCGCAAGGTTTCGGCGCGATACTCGTCAAAGGCACGGTTGCCGCTCGAGGCTCGATGGCCACGCCCGGCGCATCGACCCCATGGCATCCTTCTGCCTCGTGGCGCTGCGTTCGCTCCATGCGGCGCTGCCAGCGATTACCGTTGCCGTGCGCCCAGCACGCCATTCGACCACTCCCTATCAAGTACCCGAGCAGCATCAGGCCGAGAGGCCACAGCAGAGCATGATGATGCATGACGCGCCGCCCATGTAAATGTTTGTCACATTTACATGCGCAGCTCGACGCCCGATGTCAACTGCAACGGCTTGAGTATTCCGGGTTCGCGGTATCGTATGACACGGCGCGGTGTGCCACTCGCGGAAACAGCTGGAATGGCGACTTTCTTCACCAGCGACACGCATTTCGGACATGGCGGGGCTTTGGGCCTCTATCGGCGGCCGTTCCTGTCGGTCGCCGCCATGAACGAGGCGATGATCGAGCGCTGGAACGAGACGGTTGGGCCGGACGATGAAGTCTGGCATCTCGGCGATTTCGCGATCCGCCAGCGACCGGAGGTGGTCGCGGAGATTTTCGCCCGGCTGCACGGCCGCAAGCACCTTGTGACCGGCAACAACGATCCGCCGGCGACGACAGGACTCGATGGCTGGGACAGCATCCAGCCCTACGCCGAAATCACCGACGAAGGCGTTTCGCTGGTGCTGTGCCACTACCCGTTTCGCTCGTGGCGAGGCATGAACAAGGGCTGGGTCAACTTGCATGGGCATTGCCACGGCAGGTTGAAACCGCAGCCGCGACAGTTTGATGTCGGGGTCGACGTCTGGGAGTTCCGCCCGGTGCGGCTGACAACAATCCTCGAAAAGCGGCAGCGCGGCTAGCTGGCGCCTCCAGCGGCGCGCGATCCGCCGTGCACCGGCCTCCGAGCAGCGCGCGGATTGGTTTCGGCGGTGACTTCGACCTCAACCGTCATGCCCAGAGAATCCGACGGAAAGCCGGTCCAGGTGCCGGAGACCGGCACCGCCTGGCGCGGATCGCGCACGACCGCGACGCGGATCAGGTCGTGATTGCCGACGATGCCGTTGGTCGGATCATACTCGACCCAGCCGGCCCCCGGCAGGTAGACGCGAAGCCACGCATGGGTCGCGCCGCCGCCGACCCGCCCGTCACGCCGGTCCTCCGGCACATAAAGGTAGCCCGACACGAAATGGGCGGCGAGCCCGAGCGCGCGCACCGCTTCCATCATCAGCACCGCAAAATCGCGGCAGCTGCCGCTCGCCAGCCGCAACGTCCGCACCGGGTCCTGGATGCCGCTTTCCTCGCGCGTGACATAGGTCATGTTGCGGTGAACGTCTTCAGTCATCGCCGCCAGCAGCTCGCTTATCTCGCTGCGGCCGTCGTGACGCAAAAACTGTCGCGCCCAGCGGTCGATCTCGTGCTCCGGATCGAGATACTGCCGCTCGATCGACCGCGACAGATCGGGCATCTCGTCGGCGCCGTAGGTGAACGGGTATCTCCTGGCGTATTCCTCGATTTGGAAATCGAGGGCATCGCTCGGCCAGTGGTCGAGACAAATCACGCTCTCAAAGCGAAGCTCCTTGGCGCGCCCGGCGAATCGAGCAATCGCGACGCAATTGCCGAACACGTCGTGAACCCATCGGATGTCCAACGGTTCGGGGGTGATCGAGAGCTTGGTGTCGAGCAGCCTCTGGTCGTGGCTGTCGCGCGGCCGCAGCATCATGCGGTGCTCGCCGAAGGCGACTGGTTGCTTGTAGCGGTAAGTCGTGACGTGCCTGACAGTAAGAACGGGCATTGCCTTGCCTATTGCGGGCGCGCCCTTTGCGTCTGAGACGCGTCGGGCGTAAAGCCGAAGAATGCGATCGAGAGCTCGCGGGTGATGGCGATCAGCTGACGCTGGATCGAATCGAGAAACTCGTGCAGCCCCCGTCCTAAAATCGTCGAGATGTCGAGCGTGGCGAGAAGGGTTTGCAAACGGTCGAGTTCTTCGGCCGCGTCGTTGCCGTGGCGCAGCGCATAGCGCGACTTGACCTCGCTCAGCAATCGTCCGACCTCGCGCATGCAATGATGCACCGAGCGCGGGAACGCCTGGTTCAACAACAAAAATCCAGCGACCCGCGCCGGGCTGGCGCTGGCGGCGTGCAGTCGCCGGTACGCGTGATAGCCGGCGGCCGATCGAAGCAGGGCATTCCATTGGCTGACATCTGTCGGCGAACCGACGTCGGAAACGCTCGGGAGCAGAAGGTGGTATTTAATGTCGACCAGGCGCGTCGTCTGATCGGCCCGCTCGATATAACGACCGATCTGATAAAAGTACCACCCTTGGTCGCGGAAGAATGTCCCCTCGGTGATCCCGGTGTGCGTCTGGCACGCCTCCTTTATCGTGGCAAACAGCCCTGCCAGATTGCCTGGCGCCAAGTCAGCCTGCGTCAACCCGGCGAGGCGGTTGTAGAATACATTGAGCTGCCCCCACATCTCGGTCGAGATCAGCGGCCGCAAGGTGCGGGCGTTCTCCCGCGCGGAATGGATGGCGCTGGCGATCGAGTTCGGATTGTCGCGGTCGATGACGTAAAAGCTCACGACGCTGTGCGAGGAAGCGGTACTGTGGGTGGCGAAAAAGCGCTCCTCGTCGGAGTTCAGCTCGACGATCGAGTGCCAGTTCTGCCCGCCGCGGCTGTCGCGGGAGAAGGTTTCGTTGACATCAAGGATGCGCGCGAGGTTTTCGGCACGCTCGATGTAACGCGCGAGCCAGAAAATGCAGTCTGCGTAACGAGCGAGCAGAACGTCAGGCAACGACCCAGGTATCCTTCGAGCCGCCACCCTGCGACGAATTGACGACCAGCGAGCCGCGGCGCAACGCCACTCGCGTCAGCCCGCCAGGCAATACCCAGGTGCTGGCTCCGGTGACCGCGAACGGTCGCAGATCGACGTGCCGCGGTTCGACATGGCCGTCGACCAGGGTCGGCGCAACCGATAGGTTGATGCAGGGCTGGCTGATGTAGTTGGCCGGGTCGGCGAGGAGTTTGGCGCGGCACTCGGCGAGAGCCTCGCGGCTCGCCCCGGGCCCGACCGTGATGCCATAGCCGCCGGCCTCGCCGACCGGTTTCACCACCAGCTTGTCGAGGTTGTCGAGCGTGTAGCGAAGGTCTGACGGCTCGCGACAGATATGGGTCTCCACATTTCGCAGTATCGGCTCCTGCTGCAGATAATAGCGGATGATCCGCGGCATATAGGCATAGACCGCCTTATCGTCGGCGACCCCGGTGCCGACGGCGTTGGCGAGCGCCAGGTTTCCCGTCCGATAGGCGCGCATCAACCCGGGCACTCCGAGCATACTGTCGGGGAGGAAGGCCTCAGGGTCGAGATAGTCGTCGTCGATCCGCCGGTAAATCACATCGACCGGTGACAGGCCGCCGGTCGTCCGCATAAACACGCGGTCGTTCTCGACCAGGAGGTCACGCCCCTCGACCAGCGGCACCCCCATCTCGCGCGCCAGGAAGACATGCTCGAAATAGGCCGAGTTGTAGGTGCCGGGAGAAAGCAGAACCACCCGCGGATCGGCGACGCCGGCGGGCGCTATCTCGTGCAGCGCGGCGATCAGTTTCGCGCCATAGTTTTCAATCGGACGCAAGTCGATTTCGTCGAAGAGATCGGGAAAGGCGCGCAGCATCATATGCCGATTCTCGACCACATAGCTGACGCCGGAAGGGGTGCGCGCATTGTCCTCGAGCACCAGAAACGCCCCGTGCTCGTCGCGCACAATATCGGTGCCGCAGATGTTGACGTAAGTCTTGTGCGGCAGATCCAGGCCGCGCATCACCGGGCGATAGTTACGGTTGCCGAGGATCAGGTCGGACGGCACAACCCCGTCGCGCAGGATGTGCTGAGCGTGATAAATGTCGTCGAGCAGCAGATTGAGCGCAGTGATCCGCTGGATGATGCCGCTCTCGATGTGCTGCCATTCCTCGCCCGACAGGATTCGCGGGATGACATCGAACGGCAGGATCCTGTCGATCGTCTTGGCGTCCGAGTAAACCGTAAACGTGATCCCGAGATTAAAGAGCTCGGCATTGGCATTGGCCGCGCGTTGCTTCAAAGCCTCGATCGACAAGCCTGATAGCCGCTCCCGGACGGCCCGGCCCGCTACACTGCGCAGCATCTCGCAATAGAAATGTTGCGGATCGTAACCGTCGAGGACGGAGGAACTCATCTGCCTGCTCGAGAAATCGGCCAGCAGCTTTGTAAAGCATTTTTCACGCCAATAACGATCCTATCACGATTCGAGCACCCCTTGCCAGCGCGGCGCTCAATTTTTGGGCTTTCGCCGCAATCGCGCGCTTGTTCAAGTCGGCATACCGGAACCGAAGTGCCGCGGGAGATGGTTTCAGGGCTATGGCACGGCCGTTGCTCCAGTACGGTCGAGAGGCCTCCGGCCATTGTCTACAACCCCCTCGGACTGGCCTGATGCCTGCCGAGAGAGGGAGTCGCGGGAGAAACCGGTTCGTCATGAAAAATCGCAGGCGCCGCAAGACACCGATGCCGGTAATGATAGCCGATCTGATGGCCGCCTCGTGGGAGACGATCGCCCGCCGCACATTGCTGATCGCACAGAACAGGTGCTGGCCGGCCGAGTACCGGCGGATGCTTCACGAGAAGGCCGAGGCTGCGGCGACATCCGGATTGCGTTTGATGGCCGGCGGCAGGAGCGCATCGATAGCGTCGGCCTTGGCGCCGTGGCGCAGCCGCGCAGTCGCCAACGCCAGGCGACTAAGAAAAAAATAAGGTCCCCGGTGGGGGCCGGACTAGCGACGGGAGGAGGCGATGAGCAATACCGTTCTGACCATCAGCAGCAAGAATTATTCCTCCTGGTCGCTGCGCGGCTGGCTGCTGTGCAGGATGGCCGGGCTGAAGTTCGTCGAGGAGACGGTGCCGGTCGACGACCCGGCGAACCGTGCCGAGCTGCTGCTGCTGTCACCGTCGATCCTGGTGCCCTGTCTGACCCATCACGGCGTCAGGATCTGGGACACTCTGGCGATCGCCGAGTATCTCAATGAAATCAGGCCGAAGGCCGGGCTGCTGCCAAAAGACCGCGCGGCACGGGCCCGCTGCCGCTCGATCTGCGGCGAGATGCATTCGGGTTCAGCAATCTGCGCTCGGCCCTGCCGATGAACCTGAAGGCCCGCATCCCCGGTTTCAAGGTCTGGTCCGGCGCCCAGGCCGACATCGATCGCGTCGTCGCGATCTGGCGCGAGTGCCTTGCCGACTACGGCGGGCCTTATCTGTTCGGCGACGCCGAGCATGGCCGACGCGATGTACGCGCCGGTGGTCACACGCTTCCTCACTTACGACGTCCCGCTCGACGAGGCCTGCGCGGCTTACTGCGAGCGGATCATGGCCCTTCCGGATATGGTCGGATGGTCCGAAGCCGCCCTGGATGAGCCCGACGAGCTCGAAGAACTCGACATCGAGTTCTCAGCCCTGTTTACAAAGTTGTATCGCGTAGGGCGTCTCCGGATGGCAGCAATATGAAGCGCCTCACCACGTGGCCACGGCCACGTATGATCAATAACAATGATCCATGATGCATGACCAACGGGTATCGGTGATTCAAGGATGCCTGTTCGGCGCAGATATTGCCGCTTCACGGAACAGCCAAGCCGCTCTGCGATCTACCGGACTCCCGGCATTTTGCTCGAAGAAGGAAATCTCGAAAGCTCTATCGTTCTCGGCTCGTAATTCCGATGAAGTTCCTCGAGACCTGACAGTAGCGACCTTCGGCGGTTGAGGCGCACCGGTGGAGAAGGCACAAGGCCAAGGATGAGTACTCGACGCGCCGACGCCCAGGTCGGGTACTTGCCGATGAGGAACGAGGACGGATCCAACCTGCTAGCGGATGGTTTCACCATTTTTTCAGCGGTACCGCCGAGCCCAACGCTGGATACCCCATTGATCATGTTGATGATACAGTTTCTCGGTTTCTCACTACTGCTGCGACAGCAGCCGCCACATCGTCACGCGAGATCGGT
>CAVOTD010000118.1:0-34913 GCA_963698995.1 uncultured Alphaproteobacteria bacterium
AAACGTCCGCAATGAAGAGGGAAGTGACGTTGAAGTCCCTGAGAAAAAAGCCATAGCCTATATGGGCACTCATCACGCCCGCGAGCATATTTCAACCGAGATTCCCATACTGTTTGCAGAAGAGCTCATGAAGCGCTACAACACTGATTCCGATATCGCATCCTTGCTCAATAGCATCGACGTTTATATCATCCCCATGGTTAATCCCGATGGTGCTATGTACGACATCGAAGGATCTTCATACCGATGGTGGCGAAAAAATCGTCGCAAGAATGCTGATAATTCATTTGGCGTCGATCTCAATCGTAATTATGGCTATGGCTGGGGCACCGGCGGATCTTCGGCAAGTCCTTCTTCGGAAATTTACAAGGGCGCATCAGCATTTTCAGAGCCCGAGACTCAAAGCGTCAGGGATTTCTTCGTAAAGCAAAAAAACATCACGGTTGCTCTTAGCTTGCACACATTTTCAGAGCTAATTCTTTATCCTTCAGCGAGAAAAGGTACCGGAGTTGGAGGCCAAGATGAAAAACTCATTAAAAAGATGGCCAACGATATGGCTCGCATGAATGGCTATAAGCCTATGCAATCCTCTAGCCTATACATAGCCTCAGGCGATACCTGCGATTATCTTTATGGAGAGCTCAAGGTCTATTGTTTCACCTTCGAGCTTTCCCCATCCTCTATGGGCGAAGGCGGCTTCTATCCGGGAGAATCCTTAATACCCGTAGTTTTCGAAGACAATCTTAAACCAATGCTCTATTTGGCCAATGCCGCAAAGAATCCTCTCGGCATTCTCGATGATATGGAAGAAGAAGAAGAGCTATTGCCTTAAACGCGCTATCTTTCCGAAGGTTGGGAAACAAATGCAGGCGTATCGCTATCGCACTGCATTGTTTCCCGTCAAATTTTGTACCCGCTTGTTTGAATAGGTTCTATTGCTAATTAATAATCGTGGGCATTTTTGAAATAGGTTTTTCCAATATCATGATAGACGTCGCGATTGTTGCCTTTTATTTGATAGGAATATTGATCGTTGGAAATTTTACGCGTGTTCAATAAAGAATGTTGAGGAATACTCTTTAGCAAAAAGCTCATTTTCCACCTTTGTTTTAATGGCTGCCATATTTGCCACTTTAGTAGGTGGCGGCGCTACTATGGGTGTTTCGGAAAAGGTATTTAGCACTGGCGTTGTTTTTTTGGTTTTATGTTCCTGCTTCATCATTCGCGACATCATCACTTCTTTCGTCATTGTTCCGCGCTTTGATCAATTTGAGGATTGCTTGAGCATTGGCGATATCATGGGCAAGTATTACGGCAAAATTGGCAAAGTTTTTGTCGGCATTGCCGGAACCCTGCAAGCAAGCGTTTTTCTCAGCATGCAAATCGCGGCGAGTGGCCACTTGCTGAACTACTTTATGGGCCTCCCCTATGCGTTAGGTGTTTTGATTGGCATGGGGGTGGTGGTCGTATATTCGAGCTTTGGCGGCATAAGGTCAGTCACAATTACTGACGTCATTCAGTTTAGCGTTTTAATTGTGGCAATCCCCGTCACCTTTACCATTGGCGTGGATATGGTTGGTGGATTTCCTGGTCTCATTAATTCTGTTCCTGCTGAGAAATTGTCGCTGTTCCCGAAAGTAACGACGAAATTCGGTTTTATAGCCTAATGGCCGTTTTTATAGTTCCTTACATGGATCCAGCCTTGGTGCAAAGGCTTTTGATGGGCCGCGATATACCGCAAGTGAAGATGGCGTTGCTGATAAGTTCTTTGGGTCAATTCCCTATTTGATTATGGTTGGAGTTTTGGGATTGGTGGCATTTATTCTAGCGCCAAATTTGCAGCCGGAACTCGCTTTTCCTTATTTGGTCAATCATATATTGCCTGTTGGCGTCAAAGGCTTGGTCATCTCGGGTCTTTTAGCCGTACTTATGTCGTCAGCAGACTCCTTCCTTCATGTGGCCGGATTACTATTCACTCACGATGTAATCAAGCCTTTGCAGCGGCGTGAGATGTCTGATAAAGCTGAGCTTAGAATGGCACGCATAGTGACAGCCACAGTAATTGGTACCATCTCAGTTTTTGCGGCCATGGTCACAACGAGTTTGATTGAGCTCAATATTCTTGGCTACGTCTTTTGGATGCCCGCAATTTGCGTGCCTTTGCTATCAGCAATTATGGGTCGTCCGGGAAGTGTGTTTTCCTTGCTGGTGAGCGGTGCTTTCGGCATTAGCACTTTTTTGATTTGGCGCTTTAACTTTTATGAACTTACCCACATCGATAGCCTATTGCCGGCCCTTCTTATGAGCGCCTTAGTTTTCTTTGTGGTTTGCTTTATAGAAAATCGCGCTAAGCGAGGCGCTAAGTTAAGCGGCATAACGCCAAATCCACCGGCAATAATACCACTTCAAAATTTCCTGCGCCATCTTAATTTTAAAATTGCAAAAAAGTAACGCATCCAGGTTTTTTAAATGGATAGTCACTACTTCGGCTGAAAGAGTTGATGTGTTTGGCGCGCCCTATGGCCTTTTTGTTCTTTTTGCGGTGGCGCATCTTTGCTTTGTTCCCTTTCTCTTTAGCAGCACGTCGGGATTTATTACACCTAACTATGTGGTGTATTTACGTGTGATTGCCACTATCAGCAGCTTCCTTCTGATTATGAGAGATTTTTGGCCGCGTAGCATTATTGGCTATTTGCCACTTTATTGGCATATTACGCTCTTTATCTGCCTGCCATATTTTGCTTTTTCCATGTGCCTTTTCACTTCCTTCGCCATTCCGTGGTTGATTGACCTGGTCCTAACCATTTTTATTCTGGGCGTTTTGGTCGATTGGAAAACCTATATTTCAATGATATTGGCCGGCCTACACTATCTCACTTTCATCTTTTTTGGGGATATAGAGCAGTTCGATCCTAACTATGGCAATTTCCCCATCGCTATCTATTCAATAGCCGTGTCTTTAGGAGTAGGCGCACTTTTTTCACGCAACAAAGAACGGGTTCTCTTTGAAAAGCTAAACGCCTTTAAGGCTTTGGGGGGCACTATCGCTCATGAAATGCGCACGCCCTTATCATCGATTTACGTATCGGCTAGCGGTCTTAAAGATAGCCTGCCCGCACTCGTGTGCGGCTATCAACGGGCTCAGGCTGCTGGAATTGAAGTGCCGAAAATAAGTCCCTTAGCTTTAAATAGTCTAGCCAATATACCAGAACGTATGGGCTACATTTGCGCAAGCACGCTCAATATTATCGACATGCTTTTGCTGCAGCTTAAAGATAATGATTGGGAATCACATTTTAGCAATTGTTCAATAAAAGAATGCGTTGATACAGCAATAAATGAGTATTGTTTTAGAGAACATGAGAAAGGGCTCGTTGATATAAACGATATAAAGGATTTCCATTTCTTCGGTAATCAACATTTAGTTGTTCATATTCTTTTTAATTTGATGCGCAATGCTTTTACTTTTATTCAGAGCGAAAATAGTGGAAGAATTCATTTGCGAACGAGTAAAACCTATCTTCATCATCAACTGCATTTTTATGACACCGCCAAAGGTATCAGTAAAAAGGACCTTCCCTACATTTTTCGAAGCCGGTTTTTCCAAGCGCAGTGGCGGCACCGGCGTAGGGCTTTATTATTGCCGAAAAATGATGAACGCGATGTCTGGCAGCATTGCCGTCAGCAGCGTTCTAGGCGAATATACTGAGTTTGTACTCAGCTTTCCCATTGTAAAAGAAAAGGGGCAAAAGCTGTTTTACAGCTCCTCTAATCTTATGAATCAGTAGACTAGCGGTGTTCATGCTTGCTCGCGGTAGGATCATCTACGGTGGGCTCTGGCATTTCGGGAATCGAGGCATTCGATCGAACGAGATATTGATTGTCGAGATAGCTTTGCCTAAAAGTATTGGAATGACGCCTGTCCATGGGGCTATGGGTTTCTTTCTCGCGAATACTCACTTGAGCTAGCTGCTTGCCCAGTGGCCATAAGAAAGAGCCTGGAGCTCTTTCATTCAAAGGTGCGGGAAGCGTTCTTTCAGCAATATTAGCGCTCATTGCTCCGGTAAGTGTGGTGAGAATTCGCGCCCATTCCTCGATTTTTTGCACAACGATTTTCTTTTCAATCGCGATATTGACGAAATATATGATATTCCAGCACGTTGATATCATTATCGCGAAACTGCCAAAGCCCAATCACTTTGCCCATATCGGTAATAACGCTGGCTCCGTTGCCGGCCTGATCAAAGATAAAAGGCATCATCTCTTTGTCAGCAATTCGCTTGCGGTCTTTCCAGCCTGAAACATAAGGATCCCACTGAGGCAGTAACTGAATTTCATCTTCAATGGTTGGTTTTCTACGCAAGAGATCTACGGTTTCTCTGAGTCCCATCATGTCATCACGATAGCCTTCAACGTGAAATCTAAGGGCCTCTCTTCGTAAATGTGCCACGGAGCGCTGACACTGAATGAGCGGCAATCCAGTCCACCAGGAAATATCTTCCATAGAAGCTGGACCATAGGCTCTTAAGTATTTTCGTATAGTTTCAGTCCGCGCTGTTTCGGGATTATCGGGCTTAAGCGAAATATCGGATGCCCAAGCCTTCAGTAGGGCGTAATTGAATTCGTTGCCCTTCCAGCCCTTGGCCTGAGTGCGAACCAATACACCCATGTCGCAGAGCTTTTTGAATGATGCGTTGCGTGACTTCATTATTGGGTTTTTCCTGGCGGCCTGGAAAAATAGTATCGACAATATTTGGGATGCTCATAGGCAGAGCAGGATTTGATGCTTCGAGCAACGATACAAAATGAAAAAGATGCGCGCGGCTAATATTCAGGTCTGCAAGCTTTTGTAAGCCGCGCTGAAAGAGCAGGCTATGAAAAGTGCGAAAAAAAATTGGATAGTCTTGAAGGCTGAGTAAAAATAGCGAGCCTCTAAAAGCAGGTGCCCTAATCAAAGTTCGATCATTCACCAGCGCTTCTTCCAAATCTTCAAGCCGCACCGAGTTTCGCCGCGCCACTAAAGAAAGATAGGCCACAGGGTTGGCGCCGAAAAAACCAGGTCGGTTGCTGATGGCATCGACAAGCGTTTCTTGATCTCCAAAATTGCAAGCCACAGGTGATGATGCTTTTGCAGTGTTCTAAGCTGAACACGTTCTACAACCAGTCTGCCCGCCATTTTTGCTAACCCATTGTTTTTATTCCAGTATTTAGTCTTAACATGAAAGCAATTGGCAAAAGCAACAGTTATTTTTCTTTCGATCTGGCAATGGCGTTTGAGAGTCAGGTAAGTAGTGGATATTAAAATTGGAAAATTATTACTTTTATTAATGTATGAGAAGCCGGGCGATGATAAGTAAGTATACATATATATAAATATCAATGAGGTTAATCATGAAATACATATTACTAACGGCCTTGGCCTTCATACTTGGAAATTCGGTGACGGCCGCATTAAATAAAGATAATGTCGCTAAAGAACTTAACGACAGCATGTACAAAGCTTTTGGGGGAGCGCAGCCAGACCTTGGCAAATTGGATATGAATCTGATCAATAAATTCACTGCCGCAATCGCTAACGTTGAGACATATGTTAAGGGAAAATTACAAAAACGTAATAGGTATAAAGGATTCGGACCTAGAAAAAGCTGCTACAGCCGTTGTTAAAGCCGGCAAGAATATTGTTGCTGTAATCCCAACTATAGTTAATCCCCGTACAGAGTCAGGCGTCAATAACGCGGTAGCAATGCTTAAGACACAGAAAACAGATTTAAATAATGTAGAGATTAGCCTAAAAAAGGCTGGTTTTAGGTTATCAAATAAGATAAATGCGTATGCGGTTTTGGATGCAACTATAAGAAATCTTCAAGCCCTCATAAACAAATCGGTGGCATACGCTGACATACAAATAGAAGAGTTGAAAACAGGGGTTCCAGCCAAGGGGCCAGACCTGTACCCACCGCTACCTGTGCTGCCACTGCTTCCCGCCACAAAGCCATAAATAAAGTTTAACTCAAAAAAGTCGTAAAAAATCGGTCATTCCGCGAATGCTGGTATGACCGTTTTGCGTTATTTCGCAAGCCTCAAAAAAAGCTGGTCAGCGTATTTGATTTAGTGCTACAGCGTTTCATATGAATACGCCGCACCGTCCTAAAAGACAAAATGTTGAAGAAATTAGCATATTTCAAACAAAAATCCCTCGTCCTGTCGGTGCGAGGGTGCCGTTGTTTTTGCTCATGATCAACTTTGTGTGTGCGCTGTTTTTGGCGATCCTCATGGCTGAAGGCAGTGAAAATCCTGCATTGCTCTTGAAAGATCGATGCCCAAGGGGCCGCTAAATTGCGCGGTGGCTGCGTGAATTTATGCCCAAAGGGTCTAAGCAACTATAGTGTGTTCATTATGAATACATCTATTATCGCATCATCATACATAACTATAAATACCCTATTTCAGGGAGATAATTTTTATTTGTAAGATATTTTTTATCCCATCAAACAAGTTGAATTAATCTATACCGAATCTTTGTGCATTCAAAGGTTTGGAGAAATTCGGCAGGGCTAAGGGGGGCATTTAGTCATGAACTATCATCGTTGTCATTTTCTTTGGTTGTTTTGGGTTCTATTTTTCGTGGGAGCATGCGGAATGGGGGAGCAGAAAATTCCACTTGCGGAAGAGCAAAACGCGACGGCCGGGAAAATTCTGACGCCGCCAATGATATTGGAGTAAAAAAAAATCCTGAAGCTCCCGAAGCACCGTTGAAACCAGACTGCCCCCCTCCCGTGGATGGAGTAGCTAGCCCAGATTGTGTCCCCGCCGCGCCAGTAGTAGCAGGCCCAGGGCCCAGTCGTAGCTCCTGGTCCAGGCCCAGTAGCAGCAGGTCCAGGCCCAGTCGTAGCTCCTGGTCCAGGCCCAGTAGTAGCAGGTCCAGGCCCGGGTCCGGGTCCATTCCCAGGTCCAGGTCCATTTCCAGGCGGAATGATGCCACCTTTTCCAGGTCCTATGGGGATGCCATTTGGACCCCCTCCTTTTCCGATTGGGCTGATGGGGCGAGACGATCGAGAAGGTGAATGCGGTGATTGCGAAGGTGAGATCGGGCCCGAGGACCCATGGGCCCACAAGGATTTACCGGCGCAACTGGACCACAGGGACCAGCAGGCGGACCTACAGGTCCGACGGGACCTATGGGGGCCACAGGAATTCAAGGAATCGCCGGTCCGACAGGAGCTACTGGAGCAGGAGTTGCCGGTCCTACAGGAGCGACTGGATCTCAAGGCATTGCTGGTCCGACGGGAGCAACCGGATCACCAGGAGTTGCCGGTCCGACGGGAGCGACTCGGATACAGCAGGAGTTGCCGGTCCGACGGGAGCAACCGGATCTGCAGGAGTTGCGGGACCGACGGGGGCGACCGGAGCCACGGGAGCTACCGGGGCGGCAGGTGCCACCGGTGCTACAGGGGCCACTGGCGAAGCGGGCGGACCAACAGCTTTTGCGGATTTTTACGCACTCATGCCGGGCGATAATGCTGCAACAGTTGCTCCAGGGACAGCGGTCTCATTCCCGCAGGGGTCCGTTCCAACGAGTGCCACCACTATCTTGAGGTCTACTAATACGGAATTTACTCTGACTGACATTGGTGTATATAGTATATACTTTCAAGTCAGTGTAACTGAGCCAGGGCAGCTTGTCATAGCTGTAGATGAAGGTTTGGGCTTTTTCGAGGTTCCTTACACCGTCGTCGGGCGTGCTACCAGAACAGCCAGATCGTTGGATTGGCCTTTATTAGAACCTGAGCGATAAATGCAGTAGTTTGAATTTGGAATCCCGCGGCCAACACTACTGCATTGACGATAACCTTGTTGCGGGAGGTAATGACCCAGTTTCAGCTCATCTTGTCATCACGCAACTTGAATAGGACGTAGAACACTTCCTATTGATTTTGCAACGCTTCTCTATGTCCCTTTAAGCCAGACTTCGTTCGCGATTCTCTTGTTATCGCGAACGAAGTTTTTTCAATTCAGTAAGGCACTTAAGAGCATCGTTTGCACAAAAAAGCACAATTTAAAGTCGCAGTCCTGCGCTCATCTCGAATACGATTGAGCTCAACAGGAAAATGATTGGGAAATTCTTCAATAATATTGTATGCATATGAGAATAATTCAGCTTCAAATTCATAAAAATGCCTTCCAATTCGGTGAAATTGGGTGTGATAAACGATCTTACCGCAGAATTGTCAATCGGCACCTGATGAAGAAATAAAAGTAGACGGCTGAATAATTGACGGTAAGCAAGTTGTCGAGGAGGTATTATGCGAGCTTGCCTTAAAAAAGTATTTTTTGGTTTATTGTTTGTGACGTATCCGGCCATAGCCATAGATTTATCGCAGGCAGATTTCCCTGTTGAAATCGTTCTGCAAAATGCTTCTTTGAGGATTAGCGATTCAGTTTCGTTGCGCAGGGTATGTGTTTCCTTTTCAGAATATTTTAATAATTCTAATTTTGGCGATGGGTATATAGGGCAGAAAAGGGCCACGAAATTAAAAGTCAGGATACCTTTGAGGAATGCTGTAAACGAGCGATGAATCCGTTGCTCGTAAAATGTTATGCCCATAACACGCAGCAAATCAGTGACTCTCCGAGTTTAACGGCTCAGGATAGATTGCATTTTTCCATTGAAGATTGTTCTAATCTTTATAAACCACAGCATTCGAATTACTTTGAAGCACTTCAAGAATACTTTGCCGATGGTTCTAAGATTTTATGTATTAATTATGATTGGTTTCAAAGTTGCGGTTCCCGGATGGGGTTGTAAATGCATGTTCAGAGATGAATGTCCTGCCTATTTTTCATGCCACGCGTATAGATTGGGTGAAAATCGAAAGCGTAACCAATCTAAAAGGTATTTGGACTACAGAATGTAATGCAGCTGGTGAGATTGGTTTTAAGGTTTGTAAAAATAAGCCGGGCTGTATCAATATCGCCGTAAGATGCCCCGATGAGGAATTCAAAAAATTCAGATCAGCGTTTCAGTAGCCTTGGTTTAGCACCTCTTGTTATAGCAGAATTCGCGGCTCACTTATTCATTTTGAGGCCGGATTTAACTCCAAATGATATTGTTAAAATATTAATAATTTCTGCTGATAAAACAAAGTATGATTACGGAATTTTTAATTCCGATGAAGCGATAAGGACTGCGCAATCTTATAAAAAGTAA
Source organism: uncultured Alphaproteobacteria bacterium (assembly GCA_963698995.1). Classification (GTDB taxonomy): domain Bacteria; phylum Pseudomonadota; class Alphaproteobacteria; order ATCC43930; family CGMCC-115725; genus AP-15. The sequence continues at coordinate 9,209 of CAVOTD010000118.1, forward strand.
AGATATCTGAAAGCTATACAGCCCAACTGGGGAATTTTTGACCCCGCGCAAGCTCTTTTGCTCCCATCGACATATAATAAATAGACTTTAGTCGATTCAATGGCGTTCTTTATTAGATTTATACCCAAAATCCTTCTAGAAAAAGCGCTAACGCGTTAGCGCTTTTTCGACATCGCTTAACTAGTCAGCTTATTTGAGTTTTAACACTTTTCAGAGGTTTTCAAGATCTAATAGAAGGGGTTTGCCATTATCGACACTTACAGAGCAGGAATCTGGCTTAGAGCAAGAGCATATGGGCATGTTCGAGCCGCTATCAATCATACATTGGCATTCGAAAACACAAACTTCAACGCGCGATTCAAACTCACCATTGCATTTGCAAACATATTCTTGTTCGCATCGATGCACACAATCAGACCAACCCGCTTGTTCTATTCCCGCTTGGTTGAAGACTGGGGCGCAACCGCCATCGCATTGTTCGTCGTTTATAGCCGCGCATTTGCAATTATCGCTACAGCCCTGATGGAAAACGCCGCAAAAAAGATAAACAATACTAAGCCTAGTTTTCTATACATATAAGCCTCCCTATATTAAAATAAGTTTATGGGAGAAAATTTTTAACTACAAAAAATTAACAGTACTTAATAAGAGCCATATTATTCGGGATTAACCGGTCTTCTAAAATGCCTATGTTGAGTTCCACGCATTGGCACTCCACGTTAAAGAAAAACGGGCTTGGACAAGATTTTAGTGGCAGTTTGAACCAGATGACTGCTTCCCTTAAATAGGCTGGCTATTCGCGGTCAGCGCGCGTGAAAACTCCTGAAGGGGTTCTGCGCCGAGGGTGCTCAATCAAAGCGACCGGCGCTGTAAGAGATGGACCTATAAACTTGATAGACTAAGTGAATACTCACGGATAAAAATATATTTAATGATTCCGACAGCTTAAGGCTATAACGAGTCTAATCTCCCTTGCAATATGTCTCGATTGATATGATTATTGAGGTTATATTTATTAATGTTCGAGTAGTTTATGTGGAAAATATGGGTAATTTTATCGTTGTTTTCACTGCCAATTTATATATCAGGATGCGAGGATGCTCCTTAGGCGAATCGGATAAAAAGTCGCGATCTAATGACGGCGGCGAGCCTCTACGGGGAAATGAGGGTGGGCAAGGAAGTGGAAATAAGAAAAATCCTGGGCTTACAGAGGAAGAGCAGCGTAATTTGGCCGAGAATGAGAGCAAGAACGAGCTAGGCTTGCAGCCCAAACAAAAGCCCTCAAAGAGGAAACGGAGCGCCTAAAAAGCAGGGATCGAGCCTAAAAAGAAAACTCAAGATATCGGGAAGGGAACAAAAGAGTCTGCCGGATAAAGACATGAAGCTTTAGTTAGGGAAAAATTTGCCGAAATAAAAAAGGCGGATGAAAAACTAAAAGTAGCAACGGCTGCTTTGAAAGAAAAAGAGGCTGAACATGCTCCGCTTATTGGAAAAATAAAACAAGATGAAGAAGTAGCAAAGATAAAGGCCGAGGCTACAGAGCTTTTGAGCAAAAACAAAGAAGCTTACATGGTTAATCATATCCTGACTCAAATTATGGATTTCGAAGGAGATGAGTAAAGAGTTTCAATTACTTCTTTTTAGAAAGTCCGAGTGGAGGATTATGCAAAGAAAAATAGAGCCTGTCGAGAAAAGATATCGAGAAAGTTATCAGCGAGAATCCAGGAGACTTATAAGAAGATAATGAATTTCAAGGAGCTCGAAAGAAGGATGCAGGGTGAAGTTGGTTAGTTTTAACCGACTTTGCGCTTGGTTTCCTAGGACTAAACTAGCCACTTCTCAAGATCAATAAGTTCACAAGAAGGCCAGCTGGCAGGTCACTTGAGCTTGTTTTAGCAGTTTGGTACCAGGGGGCTTACGGGGATTTTATCGGTCAATCGCGGCCCTAGCGGTCAGGCATTTGCTTGAAGGTTGCTTTGTTGGTCAGCTCGTCATACCTTGGGAAATCGGTATATCCTACCGTGTCAAACGCGTACCAGAGCCTCGGGTTTGCTGCATCATTAAGCGGATAGTCATGTTCGAAGCGTTCGACGAGATCGGGATTTGAAATAAAAGGACGTCCAAAAGAAATCATATCGGCGCGACCGTCTCGAATCGCCAATTCTGCTGCTTCTTTTGTATAGCCGCAATTGCCCATTATTCGTCCACCAAAAACTTCGCGAAACTCATTCAGGCGCATAGGCCTCTCCCAACCCGTGGAATCCAAATGCAATTCCATCTACAATATGCAAATAAGCGAGATCGTAGCGAGACAATTCCGAAGCGACGTACAAGAATGTTTCTCTAAAATCCGGCGAACCCGTATCGTTATAGTTTGTATTCGGTGAGATTTTTACCCCAACGCTTTCTGATGAAAAAACCTTGGTGACTTCTTCAACGATGGCTGCGCAGAAAACGAAATCGATTTTCCAACGAACCTCCGTATTCGTCATTTCTTTTGTTTGTCTTCGATTGCAAAAACGTATCGAGCAAGTAGCCGTTCGCTGAGTGAATCTCGGCTCCGTCAAAACCTGCTTCTTTAGCATTTTTTGCTGCCTTAACATAGTCTGCAACTATGTTCGGAATTTCGTGCGATTCAAGAGGACGCGGCACTTCATGGGGTTTTTTGCCCAGGTTTGTGTGAATATAAGGCTCATTAATGGCAATGGCTGATGGTGCTACAGACAACTCATTGTTATGAAAGCTGCTATGTGATGCTCGACCACAGTGCCACAGTTGAACAAAGATCAACGAACCTGCCTTGTGGACAGCATCGGTTATTTTTCGCCATGCTTTTGTTTGTTCGCCAGACCAAATACCAGGCGTATTAATCCACCCAACAGAGGAGGGCGAAATGTTCGTACCTTCGCTTATGATCAAACCAGCATCTGATCTTTGTTGATAATATTCAGCCATTGCATCGTTTGGCATTCGCTCTGCACCAGCTCTGGCACGAGTCATTGGCGCCATTACAACTCGGTTTTTCAAAGTATGCTTGCCGATCTTTATAGGTTTAAGAAGATTCGGAACAATTGTGGGCATCATGAGTATCCAAACTTAGTGTTAAGATTTTGCCATCATTAAGATTGTCGTAGAGAAATTGGCTTAGGCTCAATAAAGGACATTTTTTTTTCCTCTTCCATATCACGCAATTTTATGGGCTACACCTGGAGGCTGGGTGAGGCCGCTTTTAGGGTTCCAAATCCGGCTCCTGAGACCATGATTTGGCCCTTGGTGAAAAGGTTGATCTTCAAAATCCGGTTTATTAAGACATTAATAAACAACTCTTACCAATGATCGAATATATATTTATGGCTCTTTTAAGCCATCGAGATTGGGTTTTCCTACCGAATACCCATTGGGAAGTGCAGTGAATCCGACATATGAACTATAATGACAATCGCCTGGCGCATAAGAGATCTTAATAAATTGAACAAAGACTTTATCGATGTTTATGTGGATTTGATTTGTTTCGTCAATCACCATATTTTTGACTGCAACTGAGGCCATATCTCTCAATTGTTTTTCGGTATAATTACTGGCGTAGCATCTCACAAAATCACTCTCTATTTTATCATAATCGAGATGGCATTCTACTGAAGCAAGTTCGGGGCATTCGGCATTTCTGCGAAATTAATATTGAAACATTTTTCGATAAATTCTCTAAATCCAAGGTTTTTAACCAGCTCAGTACTTGTTGGAAATTGAGAAGCTACATCACTGGCATGGCAAACCACGGTTAAGGTGCCTACAAAAGTTAATGCCAGTATCTTTGAGATTTTATTGCAGTTCATAATGCTCCGTCCGGACAGATTAAATAAGCTCAGAGAATTGTTATTCGCGAAGTCCCCGACCATTATTCTTGCACGATGAGTAGTTGGCAGGGACCTGGGACTATCTGGAGACTTCTTCGATTTTTCCCACAAATAGACTAGGTATCGTCGACCAGGCGCTCTGAGCTACTAAGGGATTGCTTATACAATAATCCCTGATTATTGATATTAGAGGCTCAATATTATTATCAATGGCAAATTTACCAATGGCTCGCAACCGCTGACCATTTGTTATATACGAATGAAATTAGGGGTATTTCCAGCCATGAATCTTGTGAGAATATTTTTTGTATTGTTTTATCTAATGCAACAATATGCGCGAACATTTGTTCATCTAGTTCCTTGCTCGATAAATCAGTAAATAAGCCAATTGATTACCTTATCTTTAGCCAGCATTAAATTAAACTCATCACAGAATTTAAGCTTATCGACGAATTTATTTTTATGAGCTTTATTAAAGCCAATCCATTTAGCCAAAACTTTTGGAGGGATATCATTAAATTTTAAATAAATATCACACTTATAATTTAGATTCTTTAGCTCGCTTTGCTTGGCCTTGTTCAATAGCTCCAGAAGATTATTTTCGTCTACATAAGGGTTGAGACCTTCTTCATCAATGGAAACAATGAATAATTCATCATCGCCAAGTTTGCCCACCGGACTTACTATTTCATGCAAAGCTCTAATTAGCTCAGGCACATGTCCATATTTTTTTAGAAAATCTGAATTAGCCAATAAAGTTTCCTGACTTGCCCTGTCCATGTCCTGCACCTCAAGATAAGTGCTGACGCAAATCCCCACATCATCAGAAAAGCACCCAGTTAACTCGCGGGCTTTGGAGCTATTGCTCCCAGAGAAGCTCAGAGCTTGTGAAAGGCTTAGCTTTTTAAAGAGAGCCCGGGAGCGTAATTTAAGATAGGGCATGAGGTCGGGCCAATCATCGAAATTAATCACTATAGGTTTGTCTTGTTCAGCCAAATTCTGACAAAGCTTGCAAATATTAACGTTTGCATAGCGGACATAACAATTATAAGGGGGCAACACAAGGAAGAATAGCGATATTGACTGTGCTCAACCCCACTGGTGCCAAAGTAGTGCTTAAAAAACCAATACAATCTTTTCTAGCTATTTCATCTATGCAATAGACGCCTGCCATAAATGCTCCTGGCATGAGACCAGGGATAAATAGAAGAAAAGCACAAATGCATCCCGTTATGGCAAATGTTATACCAAGGTCGGTTAGGTGGGAATTTTCGTAAAATACTCCGATATGACCCTTCGGCTGCAATTCCAAACTAAAAAGAAAATTAATGACTTCTTGTTTGGTTAATCCTGAAGCCTCCTGCGTCAGGCACGATGTCGCAGCTGGGCTTAAAAAAGGGTTCTGCTCCATAGCAAGGGTATCAAAAGAAAACAGCAACATAATCGTAAAGAGAAATATTTGCATGATGACCTCAATAATATTTTCGCAAATGCTAACGAAATTTTTATATTTGTCGACGAGCTAAAAGACGTCATTCCAGCATTGGAGGCCTAAAAGCTCAGCTCTACATTGAGTTCTATGCCGCTCCAAAAAATCTAATAGCAATTAACAACACAAAGATTTTCGATTACCATTGCCTCCGTGCCGACCTGCACATATGTTGGCTAACGAATGGTTTCGTGCGCATAACATTAATATACCTAAGGGGCTGATTCTGCGCCCTTTGTGCGCTGTATAGACCAGCCTTGAATCTGGCATTGATTTTGTGTACAAGGGGGACAACTTTTGGATTATATCCTGTAGCTATCATTATTAAATTCTTTTTTACCTATTGAAGAAAAAAACTGGGGAAAGTTAAAGATGAATCAAAATAGAATGAATTTAGGTTTGGATGAAATCACCAAGTCCCTTGAGGAAAAATTCCTATGTAAATGTTCCCTTTCCTTTAAACCCATCCGTCATTAAAGAAGCTGTGCAGGCGTTTTTTAAGTTTTTGAATCAGCCAGATTCTGTAAAGACACACATTGATTTTACCATTGCCCCAAACCACCGTCGGGGCGATATTGGCTTTAAGCATCGCGAGCCGGATGAGCACATCTATAACGACAGCAAGGATTTCTTTCATTTTCACCCTGATATTTTTGAAAAATATGCCCCTTTTCTGAAAGAACATCCTGTTGTTGATGAAATTTTATGCAAAAAGCCAGCCCCATTTGGGATTTATCCTATCAAACAGTTGGGCATATTCTCCAGGCCTTTGAGCCGAAGTTTCCAGGCATTCACGCACGCGTTTTTGACACAAAATCGGTGCATATCATGCTTCGGTTTTTAAAATATAATTGGCAAAGTTCCAAAAAATACTTGGCGAAGCCGCACTTTGATGCAGGCTCTTTCACACTTGCCATTGCGGAAAGCTGTCCAGGCCTGCGCATCGGCAGTTGCCCTAAAAACCTCCGCCCTGTCGAGCACAAGCCTGGAAATGCCGTATTTATGCTCTCAGAGCAATTGTAAAAAAGTCATGGATTCTGAAAAGTTCCAGGCCGGATGGCACGATGTCATTCAAGTGGATGAAACATTGATTGGCAAACCTTTTGCACGCTGGGCTATTGTCGTCTTCATTGAAGCCCATGGCGTTCTAGCCCTGCCTAGAACAGAAACCCATAAGTGGTATACTGCATAGATGATGGGTGAAAGGCTTTACGGTCATTAGGGCCAGAGTACTGGCTGAATGAGACGCAATTCGGGCTTACGTGATTACGCGCTGAAAGGGATATTTTTTCAGATAGGTTCAATTGATACAAAAGGAGGTCGATCACAAATCGATAAATGCTTCGGGATGTTTGTCGGCAATCCTTAAAGTGAAAGCGCCGGCCCACTGGGTTTTCTTCTTCCCTGTTTCCATTCCTGCAACGTCCTTGCGCTAACACCCATTAATGCCGCAAAGGCGGACTGCGATAAATGTAGGTGAGTTCTTATTTCAATAATATCCTCTGGAGCTTCAATGCAGATTCGTTTGCCTTTGCCTGCCCTAATATCACGAAGTCCAGTGAGTATTTCTTCACCTATGTTACGTTTATTTTTTTTCATTTATCCAGCTCCTTTTTGATCTCGCGCAAAACCGATAATGGCAGCGTTTCAGCTTCATTTTTTGCATATATTGTTAAAAGCCAATTTTAAAGATTTTTTCAATCAGTAGACAATACTCCGAAAATGGCGTACAATTTCGGAGTATTGTCTATTATTTGGGATTGTCATGTTTAATCGGCTACTTAGATTGCCTACTGAACAGAGCTTTTTCCTCTTTGGAGCACGCTCTACAGGTAAAAGTACTTTGCTTTCAACGCTATTTTCCTCCTCAACGAGTTTATGGATAGATTTACTCAATCCTGCAGAGGAAGACAGATTTACTCATGATCCTTCGGAACTGGAGCAATTAGTTTTAGCTACGCATGAATCGATTACGCACGTGATTATTGATGAGGTCCAAAAGCTTCCACGTTTGCTCGATGTAGTTCAAAGACTCATGTCCAAGACTCAGAAGCGATTTGTTATGACGGGTTCGAGTGCCCGCAAACTTAAGCGGGGGGGAGCGAATCTATTAGCTGGTCGTGCTTTTGTTTATCATCTTTTTCCATTCTCATTTGTCGAAGTAGGGGAAATGTTTGATTTAGAGAAAGCTCTAAATTGGGGCATGTTGCCGCAAATATTCGCAACAAGAACAAATGATGACAGGGTTCGTTTCCTGCAGGCTTATGCCTATACCTATTTGAAGGAGGAAATAGCTGCTGAACAAATAGTTCGTAAGCTAGGTCCCTTTAGGCGATTTTTAGAAATAGCAGCACAGTGCAATGGCAAGATTATTAACTACGCCAAAATAGCGAGTGATGTTGGCGTAGATGATAAGACGGTGAAAGAATATTTCCTAACTTTAGAGGAAACCCTAATAGGATTCTTTTTAGAGCCTTTTCAGCATTCTTTTCGTAAGAGGTTAAGCCATAAGCCCAAGTTTTATTTCTTTGATTTGGGAGTCACAAAAGCCCTGGCTCGGACTTTGACGGTAGATTTACGGCCTAGCACGAGCGCATATGGCGAAGCATTTGAGCACTTTATAGTGCTAGAGGTTCTGAAATTAGCATCATATTTTAAACCTGAATATCGTTTTTCATATATCCGCACTAAAGATGACGCGGAGATTGACCTTGTTGTAGAGCGCCCAGGGCAGCCTTTGTTGCTTATTGAAATAAAAAGTACACAGCATGTAAAAACGGAAGACCTAAGTACCATATCAAGCATGGTAAAAGAACTTAATGGCGAAGCTATTTGTTTATCGAATGACCCAATGCCAAGGACAATTGGCGAAGTACGAATTTTGCCATGGCAGCAGGGATTATTAAAATACTTTTTTCCTGAAGTTAGTTAATTCCTTTCGTCTGGTAGTTTTTCCTATTCTCAGAAACGATGGGGCCTGTTGAAAAAGTCGAAAGCATGGATTTCATTGAATAGATGAGTTGTTGTCCTTGCATGCGGAGGCGGTAATGCAAGGACAACTACCTAAGTCATCAATTTTTTCTGAAAACCCATGGGTCTTTAATGTATTGCCTAAGAATCATCTGTTAAAATTCATCATGGATATGCTTGATTTAAGTTTTATAAAATCACTTACAGAAAATTCCTATCACAAACGTATGGGTCGTCCTTCGGTCGATCCTGAAATATTTTTCCGAATGACGCTCATTGGCTATTTATACGGCATCAAGTCTGACCGGCGTTTGTGCGAAGAGAATTCAGTGCAATCTTCTCTACCGATGGTTTTGCTTCATTCCCTTAGACGCAAAGGTTCCTCATTATTCTTCATTATCCAGAATTCGCTCACGATTAGGCGTGAGTATTTTCCAAGATATTTTTTATTCTATTGTTAATAAATGCATTGAAATAGGGATTGTTAAAGGCAATAGAATATTGACTGATTCAACATTAATCCAAGCTAATGCTTCACTTGGCTCTTTATGTCCTAAAAATCAGGGTGATTTAATTACCATACGAAATCAGCAAGAAAAAAAAAGTATCCAATGAAACCCATATCAGCAGAACTGATCCTGAGGCGAGTTTGGCTGTAAAAAGGAATAAGGTAAGAGCGCTCAGATACAAGGTCCATAATGCTATTGATGCCGATTCTCGCATCATTCTTGATAGCAAGAAAACAACCGGAGCATGTCATGATTCTGTTCCCTTTCTTTCCCAATTAGAAGAAGTAGAGTCTCGTTACTCCTTAGAAATAAAAGAAGTAGTGGCAGATAGAGCCTATGGCTCTGGGAGCATACTTGTTCAACTTGAGCAAAAAAATATAAAAGCATTTATTCCACTGTTTAATACCATAACAGGAAGAACTTATGATCTAGAAAAAGAGGGTTTTAAATTCGACCCAAATAAAGATGTTTATCTTTGTCCTGAAAATAAAATTATGTCCCCATATAAAAGCAAAAATAATAATCAGCTTAGAATTAAATATAGAGCATCTAAAAAAGATTGCGCTTCATGTATCAGAACCGATTCGTGCCAAACTGGATTTAAGAGCACTGTCATAGGTAAACATATTGTAAGAAGCGCTTATCAAGCAACTTATGAAAAAGTTCTAAAAAATATCAATGAACAAGAATTTATAGATAGAAGAAATGAGCGCTTCTGGAAAGGCGAAGGTATATTCGCTGAAGCCAAAAATAATCATCTATTAGGTCAAACAAGATATAGGGGATTAGATAAAACGCAGGTCCAAGCGACAATTATCGCTACAGGACAGAACATTAAGCGTCTTATTAAGCATTATGAAAATAACTGCCCCAAATAATGATTCTACTTTTTCAACAGGCCCGATGGTTTGCGAGAAGAACGTAGCGATGGATTGGGTGCACGTTTGGACGCTGAATTATTTTCTCGGAAATCATTATCGAAATAAAATTCTCGATTGCCCTTTATCATGTGAGATGCGGGATATCAAATTATTATTATAATATAATCAAAGGTATTATCACTTTAAAACCTGAAAAAGGAAACGACATGAGAAATATCGCCGCATCATTGATTCTATGGATGGTATGCTCCTTTAACATTCAAGCCACGCTAGGAAGATAGCGTCAAAACCCCATCCATTTCTGAAAAAAATTCTGTTTCAGATTCAGGGAATAATTGAATTTTATCGCGGTCATTTAATTGAGTAAATAACATATTATTTTGCTTGCTTATTTTAATCGTAAAGTTATCATCTAATTTATATTTACCTATATATTGATCATATATTACTGGATCAATTTTGACAACCACGCGTTTTTTTGGGCATTCAGCCCACCAAATTAGAGGTGCAGTTCATCGCGAACTTCACTTTTTAGCGGAAACCAGTGGATTTCTTGCTTGATTTGGTCCAGCTTTTTCTGGCGCAAAGGCTCTTTTGGGCCAGGGGTCTCTTTAATTTTCGCGTTAAGGAGAGCGCTTTCTTTACGCGCTGTTCAGCTTTTTCAAGCTGTACACAACGACTAAATAGGTCTTCAAAAACAATGAGCGCTGGAGTTCGGGCGCTCGATATATATTTATCATCTACGCTAGACCAATCAACCATCCACATAAAATCAGGTTGTTTGGTTAGGCTATAGGTATCTTTATTGTGATTGCGCTCAATTTCAACATTATAAAATGATGGTCCAATCCAGATACTCTCAACTTTTTCTAAATTTTTAGGATCTATGAAAATATAATACTTAAGCGGCCACACGTAGATTGCTCCCGCCTCGTGAAAGTCGGCATAATCGTAGTAATGGACGTCAGTATTGACATGGTAGACGATTTTTTGATCGGGAAAGTGGGTCGCGGGTATATTGAGTTTTTCAAGTTGAGCTGAATCGAATATCTGTTCTTGTCTCGATATCATGCTTTTGACGACACGATTAAAGACTAAGTCGGAAGGGCCGACGTTGATCACAAAATTGTGTTTATTTCTCAGTGCCAAATGCCCTTTTTCATGAAATTCATGAGGATTCAAGGTTTCTCGCCCAAAAAGAGAAGACTGCATACTTATATCCGAAGATCTTGAATGTTCTCGACGACCAAAAATTAACCCCGGAAGCCTGCTAGAAAATATATAAGTTAAGAGTTCTCTAAGGGTCATCTGACTCAAAATTACTCCCGTTTTGGAGGCTGTGGGACAAACGAGACCCTTGGTCGAGGTAATACTATGATGCAAATGGGGATAAGTAGAAGCTTCAGCACCTTGGTGACAGAATCCTTCCCAATATTGTCTATAAGGGGCATAACTACGCCCAAAGTCCAAATTCAGCTCATGTTCTTTCAGCGCCAATTTTAGGCGCTCCGCATCGGTGTTCAAAGCGTCATTAAAGTACTCATAATTTCCTTGTGTCGGCGTTCGAACTAAATGACCTTCTTGATAGCTAAGGCTATTAAAAGAATATCCATAGGGAGCCTCACTTTCTATTTGCGCTCCTTCTTTAAGCAAGGTCATAAGCTCACTTGCGACGGCTAAATTTGAGAAAGCTAAAAGCCAAAGAAAGGATATGAGCATGGTAAGCCTCTTTGGGCTTAGTAACTTTGGGGAGAGCTCTTTTATTTCGAGGATAAGCCGTCATAGCCAAATTCATATAAAATATTATAATATAAGCAATATCAAATATAAAAAATCATGAGATCGGCTTAATAAAATGGACAACTCTATTCTTTTCCTTAAATCCAAGACGCAGATGCATATCAATGCTGCTCTGGTTAGCAATTTCAGCATCTGAACCCATCTCCAAACAGCCATTTTCCTTGCCCCAATTTTCAGCCCGCTTTATGAGCTCTGCGGCAATACCCAGTTTTCGAAATTGTTCAGTCACAAAAATGCCTTCAAGATAAACAGTTGGACTACTTGTTGCCCCTTCAACATAATCATAACGCAAACTGCATTCGCAAAAACCAACAAGAGCATTTGCCTCGTTGCAGGCTATTAAGGTGCACTTTCCCGGTAAAACTAAATAGTCGTTGATTTCGGAAAGGTGCTTTTCTTCGGAGCAATGAGGCCACAATTCCATCCGAAGTCCCAACCAGGAGATTATATCTTTTGAAGTAGCTTTTCTAATGATGAACATATAGCAGCTCATGAATATGAAAAATAAGACCTTAATCAAAGCCTTAGCAGCGTATAGCAACTTCGCAATAACGCAGAATGGGCATTTTAAGAAAAGCCGGTTTGTGCATCATACATTTCGAACCAATCACTATGATTCAAAAGGAGTAAGCAGCATGTCTTCCAAACAATCCTCAGTAGAAAACTTCTTCGATGATTTCGGTCTTATTGACCCCGAGAAGCAACAAATTGCGCTCGCTTTACGTCAGGAAATACACAAGCTGGCAAAGACTGTGGAGGAACGGATGATGTACGGCGGTGTCCTGTACTACCTTGAGGATTCGTTTTGCGGCATCTTTTCCTACAAAGCCCATGTGAGCCTGGAGTTCAGCGAAGGCCACATGCTGCAGGATCCAGAACGGCGTCTAGAGGGCTCAGGAAAGTTCCGCCGCCACTTGAAATTCAAAGAACTTGCCGACGTGAAGACTAAGCAACCTGCGACCTACATCAAGCAAGCCATTGCCTTGCTGGTCAAATAAAGTGGTTCGGCGAAGTTTGTGAAACACGCTCATGATTGACTCAGGATATGCTAACCACTGTAAAGAAAGAGGTCGAAGTTTCGACCCCTTTTATGGATATTTAAATAAAACAACTTTAGGTAGTTAGCCTTATTGCGTGCCTCCGCCATTTTGTGGCATTTGTTCTTGTCCTTGCATGCCACCGCCATGTTGTGGCATTCGCCCTTGTCCGCGCATGTCACCGCCATTTTGCGGCATTTGTTCTTGTCCTTGCATGCCACCGCGATATTGTTGCATTCGCCCTTGTCCGCGCATGTCATCGCCATTTTGTGGCATTTGTTCTTGTCCTTGCATGCCACCGCGATATTGTTGCATTCGCCCCTGCCCGCGCATGTAACCACCATTTTGTGGCATTTGCTCTTGTCCTCTCTTACCACCCCGATATTGTTGCATTCGCCCTTGTCCGCGCATGTAACCGCCATTCTGCGGCATTTGGCTTCCTCCTTGATCATCCATAGAAGGAGCTTCTTCACCACCACGAGGTCCTCCTGGACCCGCAGGAGCAGGTCTAGCATTTGGTCCACCACCTGGAGGCAGTGCTTTAATAGGCGCCCCTCTTACTGTCCTGTACACTCTTACAGGAACCTGGACTTCTACTGGAACGGGCACTTTTATTTTTACAGGAACTATCTCCTCTACCGGCCTCCTGACCTTAATGACTTCTTGATAGACCGGGACTTTTTTTGGCACAGGTACCTTTTCATAGACTGGCACGCGTTTAATTACTTTATAGCGCTCTTCTTCGATAATGGGCGGAAGCTTTTCGCTTGCCTGTAGCTCAGAAGATTCGGTATTTAAATTGGTATCTTTATTTGTTTGCTCATCAGTAGCAAAGCTGTTTTGGGCGCTTAAAAAACCCGCAAGCAATACGCTGATGAGAGTTAGTATGATTCTCATAACCTAAACCCCATACATTATTGTGATTATATAAGTCTAACAACCATACGAACGTATTGCAAAATATGATCTAAATTTGCCAATAGCCCCTGAATTACATCGCAATCCAATTAAAGATCTTTATCCGCTCCTTATCTGCCTGATAATAAATGGGATGTTAAATAATCATATTTCGGAGTATATTAAATGAAAATTATCCTGCTATTTCTATATATTATATTTTCTTTAAGCCTGAGCGCAAAAAACTCTGAGCCAACCGCACAATTTCGCGGAGTAGGAAGAATTGAAGCCAAACCGGACTTTATTAGGCTCATCATCACCATCCGCTCAGAATGCTATGAATCCCCGGCTTTGGCCCAGGAAGAGACCGATAAGGCGGTAAAATCAATTCACGATTATTTGCGAACACTCAAAAGAAAAGGCGATAAGTTCTTGAAGATCTTCGTGAGCGGTGGCTTCACGAGTGCCTTTTCACGTTGGTATAAGGATAGAGAGTTGTGTCGTAATACCTTTCAAAAGGATACACAAATTGAGTTGAAAGTCGCTATGTCTCCTGACTTTGATAAGACTTTCGGAAATATTCAAAGCTATTTGCTTAATACCTTTAAGCGCGGTCTTTCCCTTGGCGAAGATCAAAATCCACTCACGTACGTTGAAATAGGCGCACCAAGTCCCCTGATCGAAGAAGTCCATAAGCAAGCATTGCTCAAAAAAGCGCTGAATTTAGCGATGCTCGATGCTAAGAATCGCTTCAGAGCAGCAACAAAAAGCTGTGAGCCAAGCAAATGGAAAGTCCTGAGCATTCGAGAAGAAAATCATAATATTTATGCTCCTGTACCGCGCGTCTATGCTGCACGGGCAAAATTTCAAAGTCCAAGTCCCGAAATAGCCGCTCCAGTCAGCTTCGAAGACCTGAAAATCGAAGCTAGTCTCGATGTCACGTTTGGTTTTGATGGCAGCCTTTGCTACGGAGTAGAGTGATGCGATTATGTTTCTATTATACGTTTTTTTATATTTCTACTTTGCATATAGGCAATGCCTTTGCGGTTGAGATAGCGCCGAAATTTGTCGTTTTAGGACATGAACTAAGCGGAAGGGAACTACCGGTATTTAGCTCGCAGCCGCTTAAAGCCTCCGACAAAGTAAAAAAGATTGTGATCGTGTTGCATGGCCTGAAAAGGAATGCAGGAGATTACTTTCGGATGATCAAAAAAGCGGCACCGCAAACTTCTTTGGAAACGCTCATCCTTGCGCCACAGTTCCTAAATCAAAAGGATAAGCGCCGTCATAGCCATAAACTCCCACCTAATATTTTATTTTGGCATAAGAGCGAATGGAAGAATGGGCAAAACGCCTATAAGGAATCTGCCGACAATAAAACAACAAGCAGCTTTGCTGTAATGGACGAATTGCTCCTGCGTTTGAAGTCACTTTATCCCAATGTGCAGAGCATCGTGTTTGTATCCCATTCCGCGGGCTCGCAGTTTCTACAGCGTTACGCTGCACTCACCCAGATCGATAGCCACCCGGATATGCAAAGTGTGCATATGCGCTTTCTTGTATCCGATCCTTCAAGTTATCTCTATTTTGATCAGGAATGTCCCGCTGGAAATGGAGAATTTAAACCGATCGATCTAAAAGCATGTCCAAACGGTAATAAATACCATTACGGGCTCGATAAAATTGTCCCCTACGGAGTAGGATACGATGCCTTGGATCTTCGTCAGAAGTATTTAGCTCGGGACATACGCTATATTTTGGGAACCAAAGATAACAACCCTAATGATCCCGTCATGGACAAAAAATGTGGAGCGATGGCGCAAGGAGCGAACCGTTTGGCGCGTGGCCTAAACTACGTTCAGTATTTGCAGCGTTTTGGTAAAACAAGTCCAATCTATCTCATCGAAGGAGCCGACCACGATGCCGCCAACGCTGGCGCAAAGATCTATCATTCCCAAATCGGTCGAGAGCTTGTTTTTGGAAGTATACGGTGAGGAGATAGGAATTTATTTTTGGGGCATCTGGCAAAGGATTTTGCCGCTAAAGAAATAAGCATCTGGATTCTGTTTACGTCTTTTGGTTTTATGGTAGCCTCGGCCAATGATCCGCATAAAAATACGCTATCTACCGCTTGTTGCGATTTTCTTGACCGCGTTATGCTGCACATTGTGCGCATGTGTTGGAAGCAACGGAAAAACGCCAAGAAAGGAAATTCCCACTCAAGAGGAAACTCCTGAGGAATTAAAATCTCAATTATTAGATGCTCTCACAAAGGATAAGCCTGATCTCATCACCACATTGGCTCAAAAGGGTGTTGATCTAAATACCGATCTAAAAGATATAGGAATGCCACCGCTTCATTGTATTGTTGCCCGCGCACAGACGTCGTTGAATGGTCCCAAATGTCAATACAGCAAAACCATGCTCAAAGCCCTGAAAGATAATGGTGCGGATATCGACAAAAAAGTTACTTCCACTGATCATACTTATGAGGGAGACACTCCTTTAACTTATATGATCGAAAAAAACGACAAAGATACTTTTAAAGATCTGCTCGAGCAAGGGGCAAATCCGAATGCCCTTGGTTTCAAAGAAAATGCACCACTTCATTATGCTATAATAAAATATTTTGGAGAAACGGAAAAAAAGGCTGAGAATTTATTGAGCATGATTAAAGCATTGCTCAACGCGCCAAAAATAGAGTTGCGACTAAAAGACCAAAAGGGCCATGAGCCATTGTATTATGCCTATCACCGAAAAAATGGTAAAGCTTTTGCTCTAGACGATATCGAAGAGATGAAGCCTATAATAGAATTGTTTAAACAAAAAGGCATTACCTACCCCTAAGAGTGACTCTATCGGACCTTCGGCGCTTGAGATTTTCTCCCCACGATCCGCACTGTCCAAATTGTTTTCTACGAATCCGGTGCCAGTCGATTCAGGTCGCAGATTCATTATCGCGGTAAAACATACGGGTTATTCCCTCGTCGGATGACCGAAATTTTATATGCATTGACTGCGAAGATTTTGCACGCGATGAGCGAGAATAGCGGGCCTATTTGAGAAGGAGCCCGTGATATTTAAGCTTTTATCCATATATTTATTTTAAGCTCGCGGGCGAGCTTGAGAAGTCCTTGGTCAAGGGAAGAAATCGATACATTAGCGTTTAAAGCGGCCGTTAAAATCATCCGATCGACTACACCTGGAATAGGCAGAGCATGGTTCTTAGCGATTTCTGCAAGTGAAATGATGTCATCCCAAACATGCCGGCTATTCCAATCAAGATCGATCATATTCAATATATTGAGCCCTGCGATGATCTCATTTCTCAAGAGAGGAGAAATATGACCGGACAAGAGCTCGGCCCTTATCGGCTCTATAAGCACGGCATCCCCATTGAGGATAACTTCTTTCAGCGAAGCGATCGTCTCTAAGGATTGTTTAGGGTGTTTAGAAAAAAAATCTATCCAAATGGAAGTGTCTATTAAGACGTAATTCATCGAGATCTCATTTTTTTCATCTCAACATTCGTCAACTGAATAGCCTCTGAGCCTTGCATGGATGCCAGTTTTTCAAGCCGCTTTTTTTTGATCAATTCCTGTAATCCCAAAATCACCGCCATCGTTTGAGAAGCGGCTCCACTTAGGGAAATAGCTTCCTGAAGCAGATCTTTTGGTATGTTCATTGTAGTCTTCATGATACATATCTAATATGTATGAATACCTCTGTCAAGTATGCAGATCATCCCATAGCCATATGGTTTTTTTAATCCATGTGTCCCTGTAGCATCCATGAGTCTTTGTATAAGATACAAATAGAATGCTGAATCAGATCCGAGTAATAATGACTTTTAAGAATAATCCTCTTGCAAATCTCATCAAAAATAATACTTTAGAATTGTTCATTATCTGCTCTAAAGAATTTCATTTTAGGAATTATATCATGTTGTGGTTCACCATATCTTATAGAAAAGTATATTCACATCTTTTAATCATTGCCTTTTCAGCATCGTGCGCTTTTAGCATGGAATCGCCTGATTCAACTTTTTCACTAGAACAAACTAAGTCAGATTGCTCCGATCTTGGTAATGAAAAACCGGGTGCGGGTAGGGACCACTTAGAATTTGACGATTCAGAGTCATTCCAAGATTGGTGCGACAAACAGATTAATTTCGATCTAAATCATTTCCCGGACCCTTTCGATTGGTTCCCATTCCCAATGACGTACCCAGCTATGCGTTCGCCCGAGATTTTTGCTCAATGGTGGCAAAATACATATTCAGAGACCATCATCGCTTTTGAATCATGGAAAGGATACTCCTCTTATTTAACGGCGCTTAGTTTGGAACAGAAAAAATCCAAATGTTTGGAATCATCGCCGCCAATTTCACAATTTCTCGACATTTTCTTTGGCCTTATTGACGAAGAAATTCTTGAAGGCTGGCAAAAAATCCTTAAAAAGAAGAATTTGATAACTTTTGAAGATTTTTCCAAGCAGATGGCAACGGATAAAGATTTGGAAGGACTCGGTATACCGCCTTATGTTTTGCAGGATCTCAAGAAAACGATAGATGAGTTGAACAAAATCAAAGATAGCTTGGCACCTGAATTACCCAAGTTTTCTTAAAGGCCAACGTCCGTCTTTGTGGGATATTTGATCAGATTTTTTGGAGCGGCTGGTAGTAATAACTTAAGGCTAATATAAAAGCTAAAGGCATAACTTAGTACCACAAAACAAAGTTAATAGAACCTTTAAATGTCTTGACTTGCACGAAATAATAGTCATAATATATAAACAAATTCCATATAAAAGTGTCAACACAATGAAAAATTTAGTTATTCTTTCTTCTTTCATTCTTAATTTATCTTTTTCAGGGCAAGCGGCAGACGTTAATTCAACAAAGCCAAAAGATACTCTTGAAGAAATTCGGACAATTACGCAAAAACTGCATAATCGATTACAGAGTTCCCGCTCTTATATACCGGAGGGCGAATATGAGCCACGCGATTTTGCTGCGTTTGATGAAAAAATGAAGAACCTGGATATGCCTCAAATTAAAGCAATAACAATGACATTGCTTTTGAGGGTTCTTGAGAAACAAATTGATAAAGTATTGCCTGAGATTAATTCAAATCATGAGTTTAATAATATATTTAGTGATTTAGATCTAATGATAACTTATGACACATTTAAAGACAAAATAATTCAAAGCTTATCGGCGCAAATATTGCAGCATGCTGAATGCGAAGAACATGCTGCCTCCCTACTTTTTGGTCTTTTGAACCTAGGTGTAGAAAAAGTTCGACTATCCGCAGTAGCCTTGAGAAAAAACTCTGCTGTACGCCACGGTTTTTGTTTATTCAGATATAAAAACGAAATATATATTGCAGATTCATACTGCAATTTAGTTTTACCGGAAAATGATTTTTATAATCATACGGTATTTCTAAGTTATTTCAATTTACCTAGTCTATCACCAGATAGAGCAGAGCTTGAAACTATCTATGACAAAGTGTTTTCTATAGAGCCTATTGGTTTGCAATTGATTAAGTGCTACAAAAGCTATTTGAAGAGATTGTTCAAAGATGATTCGGGTATTTGTGATATGATAGAATTTGCAAAGGTTGTTCGAAATCCTAGTAGTAGCGAAAATCAAATTTGTACTATTTTTAGGTGGTGCGTGGAGCTTCTTAAAAGCTGCGATGCTAAAACCTGAGATGCTATTGAACGCGGCATCTGGCGCCGGATTTTTGAACATAGGTGCCGTGATTTTTTACTAAATATAAAGCACTCTCAGGAGAATACTTAATGACGAAAGCAACGTTAATCGGATTTTTCACATGGTTTTTCGCAGCTTTGATCTTTTCAAGTAATTATCATGAAGATCTTTCTAGCCAACCACAGGATGACTCTAACGAAACCAGAAAATGTTACGAAACCAGGATTTGGGGATTATTGGTAGAATGCTGTTGCGCGGACGAACCATGCAAGATCGTCATGCGTGGTGAATGCCATTAAAATCGATGCGCGCGATATGCGATGCTGTCGCTCGCGCGCTCATTCAAAAGTTAGAATACCTCATAAAAATAGCGAGCCAGCGGATTCGAATATCTGCCCATTTATCCCCCTGGTAGAACAAAAAAAGGAGTTTTAATCTCTTCTTTAAAAACTGCTGATGAGGGAGCCCCTATGAAGCGATTTCCTAAGCTATTAACACCTTTTTTTTTCCTGCCTTTATTTTCTCTGAGCGTTCAGGCTGATCCTCTATTTCAAGTGTTATGCGCTACAGCTGTCAACATTTCAACCGTCGAAGAAATGCTTAATAAAAAAATAGTCCAAAGAGCGAAAGATCTTAAAGCAAAGACAAGGTCTGTATCGGCTCCTTCACAACATAATACGGGACAGCAGATTTGCGTGACCGTGACCTTTATGCCATTGCCTAGCTAATCTCACGACTCTATTGGTTCGATAAGGCTCGCGCTGAGCTCCTATTTATTGGAAAACGACCTACGCTTCTGCGATAGTTATAAAGGACAGGAGGGACAGGATTGGGTACGAAAAGAATGCCATTTAAGCCAAAACTGCCATCTTCGTCTTCTGTATCATTGGCCCAATCGCCCCAACTGCTTTTGCGGGAAAGCCCCCAATCATTCCAGTCATTACCCATTGCGCCAAAGGGCGTAAATGTTTGAAAGCCCATGAACTCTGGAATAAAAGGCCAAGCATACGGTATGTTTGGGAAATTATTGCAACTGCCCCAGGGGCCGCAGGCATTAAATGGTGCATAGCCAAAATCAACTGCCTCATCCAAATTAAGATCTTGGCCTTCGATCGATGAAAGGCTCGCTTGTCCAATGGACATGTCTACAACAATAAACAATAAGATTAGCCCTACTACACGCATAGCTGCCCCCAACCATCATGAGGTATCTCCCAAGGATCCTCTGTAGGTTTCGTATGTAATGATCTCGCCCAAGGTATGCAACTTGGCATCTAAATCCGATGCCAGTCGACTCAGGTCGCAAAATGACCGATGATTGTTTTGGTTTTGTGCTTAGAGAGGGCTTTTACATCCGGGGAGCGACCGCAAATTTCATGAGATTAAAGCAAATATAACAATATTGTTCTATGAAAACATAATGTCGACGAGAAATGTATAATCGTTTTCTCTTCTGGCCATAATTATTCCGTCAATGTATTTTCTTCGCCTTTCTTGAGGTTTTTGGCTCAATTGTTTTCCCCAGGTTGGTTTGGGCATTAATAAATATTCACATATATGTTCCGTAATTATTCGTCCAAATCTGCCATTGCCATTAGCAAAGGGATGAATAGTCTCGATGCGTTCGTGGAATCGAGCGGCGATCACCTTATCGGGATAAGTATTATATTGTATCCAAATGCCTAAATCCTTCTCTAGTTGGTATAACTGTGGCCATATATCAAGTGGATGGCAAAAATCGGGATTTTCGAGTTCATGAGTTCTTATTTTGCCCGCCCAGGACCAAACGTTGTCAAATAATTTTTTATGAAGTTTGAGCCAAAAATTATATCTTTTGGGATCTTCTTTTTGCTTGCTAAGCCAAAGAAGGCCCCGGGCAATATTGCGTTCTTCATATTCATCGAGCTCTCCCATAGTTTGTATGGTTTTGACCCTAAGCCCTTTGAAGAGTTCTGGAGGTAAGGGTGTTTGTCCATCTCTATCCTTAAAGAGAAAATTATTCACCATACGTCACCATTATTCATCAATTCCTGTGCGAGCCTTTTTATTCTTAGCTCCATTCCTTCTGTGACTTTTTGATTCTCTAGAGTCATATGAACATCAGCGTTTTTGATTATGCCTTCTGCTTTTTTATAGGCTCTCTCAAAGAGAAAAGCTTTTAGTTCCCTATTTGGTACAAATGCATAGATAAACTCGCAATCCATTGCATGGGCCAATTTTTTTAATGTGGCTAAGGTTATCCGTCCTTGCATTTCTCGCGTTTCTGCCTGTTGAATAGACGCCTTAGAGAGATTGGCTCTTAGACCCAGTTTCTCTAAAGTTAGACCCAAGGCATGACGCATAAAATATATCCAGCCTGGAGAGACTTGAGCGTCGCCTAACACCATTCTAAGCCTTTTTAAGCGCTTCTCAATTTGATTTAGAGCTAGTTCATCCATGATACGTTCCGTATGTATATATGTTTACTTATATACCATTTTAGTATGTATATGACTATACTTATTTTGAAAATAGTATGTTTAGATATTTACGCAAATTTCCCTAATAGCCGGATTTTTCTAGGATTTTTATCTAAATCCGGTGCCAATCGACTCAGGTAGCTGGTTCATCATCTTGCAGACAACTTTACCAGGTCAGCTGAGAAGGAGTTCGGTATCTCCGAATAACGAGTCTTAGCTCGGCAATTTCAGTTTTCAGCAAAAGATCAATTTGTAACTGTCTTTCAAGTCTGAATACAGATCTTACCGGGTACGAAAGTTATCGAATACTGGTTAAAGATTCAGGCGATAGTGCGATATCTTCGAAAATAATCACAGGAAGGATGTTCATTGTCCAGGCAAGCTTATAAACTGGGGGAAAGCTACGAAAGCCACTAAGGACAATACTGCTTATAAGCCCAAGGTTGGATCCTGGCAAAGCAGCCATTATTTGTTAAGTACAGATACTGCTGCGTTATCGCAGGTGGCTAGCCAAAATTCGAATCATTATTAACAAAATTTAGGCCAACCGTTTGTATTCAAATTAATATTAAATAAATGTAAGTACTTAATTTAAAATGAAGATTAATACGGCAATAATGGTCTCGATATTTTTGAGCGGCTATCAGGAAGCAACTCGTTTATAGGTGGTCTCTTTAAACGAGAGTTAATAAGTATCGGTAGTTAATCAAATTGAGGAGTTTTAATATGATCAGGATCTTAGCATTAATATCTATTGTCGCAGGCATTCATTTTAGCTTATTCGCTGAACCACACATAGGCTTAGTTGATCATTATGAAATTTTATTTAACGAAGCTAAATTGGTTGATAAAAAAAATTCGATGGCAACCACTCTATAATAGTAGGGAACTCATTAAAAACAAGCCTGATCTCCACTTTGAAGCCATGGCTGAGGCTTTGCGTACCAATAATACTTTAGAAGTACTAAATATACCCGCTCAGAATTTTACTGAGGAACAGGCAAAATTCTTTCTTGAACCTTTAAAAATTAATACAACCTTGGTCGAGCTCGGAACTGGCTTGCAAAGTATTGCGGAAAACTCAAAAATAAAGCCAGAACTCAAAGAGAAATTGATTGCGGAATTGAAAAAAAATGAGCTGATTAAAAAGGTGCGTGAAGATAAGGTGTTTTGGGAGCAAATGAAGCCATTTTTAACGCAACTTGGGCAAAAAGACATAAATTCCGCCTTAACATTATTGCCTAAAGAAGTTATTTTATCCATCATCCAAATGGCTATGAAAGTCAGAGCGCAAGAAAAATAATTTGTATAACTACTTCCCAATCAAATGGAGAGTTTATAGGTAAAATAAAGCCCTTTTTTAAGAGTTCTGTTTTACCTATAAACTCCAGGCCACAGGAGCGACCTCGAAAGGCTTGAATTTTTGCTTCCAATTGGTATATTAGCTTCCAATAGGTATATTAATTGAAACTATTAAATATATATGGAAGTTGAGTTGTATGTTGAAATTTTGTTTATTAATTTCACTGTGTTCTCTCGTAAATTTTATGCAAGGATGCCCCGGGGGCTTAAAACTCGATTTGGGCGGTTATCAAAGATGGCTTTTGGAGCGAAAAAAACTTCACGATGAGTTAAGGAAAAATGCTCCCCAGTTTGAGACCAATAGCGATATTGCTAAAAGAGATGCGGAAATAAAGGACATTGCGGATAAGTTGAAAGCAATAGCACAGCTAGCAACGGTATACCCCGAAATCAATACTTTTGAAATACTTAGTGAGGAACTCAAGAAATTAATGGATTCCCCAGAAGCATCAGAAGATTCAATCGGACCCGCAAAACAAAAGTTGCAAGATAGTTACAACCGGGTTAAAGGGCAATACCAAGAAATAATGAAAGAATATGAACTACAGCGTGATTTTGAGCAAAATAAAATAAGTATATTTTATCTTATAGATGCGGACATTGAATTGTTTATTGAATATGCGGACAAACTAAAAGAAAAATACAATAATGTGCGACAAAAGATTCCTGAAAATGAGAAATACCCTCTTATACTGGAAGGGTTTAATGAGATTTACTTCTTAAAAGCAAATTTTAATGCTGAAATTGCCAACGCTGCCAAATCACAAGAATCTTTGGGCAAAACTATAGAGACGATGACTTTGTCTCGGTATAAGGCTTGGATTAAAGAGCGAAACAAAATAGAAAAAGATTATAAGAAGATATTAGACGAGCTAAAGGGATTAGAAAGCGATTATATGAAAATGTTGGAAGATCCAAACTTATAGAAGAGTCCATAGCGCGATTTTTAATAGATCTCGCAAGGAATGTTTGGAACATTGCCCTAGTGCAATAATCTTAATAAATGCAGGCGAAAGCCTTAGCTTTGGCAATTTCAGTTTTCGGCAAAGGATCAATATGTAACCGTCTTTCAAATCTGGATACCACACTGCTCACTGCCGTTTGGCTTTTCGAAAAATCTTTTGCGACTTCGTGAACCTTATTGACTTGTATAAGTAGCTGTAATAATGCATTGTATTTTAATAATAATAGATGATTTTTTAATCTAAATCGCCACAATCGGAAGGTTTTTACTGTGAATAATAAATACCTACTTGTTCTACTGACGCTTTGGACTTTTATGAGTTACTCTGCGTCAGCGATGTTTCAGGATCAAAATACGCCAAGCGTATTTGATGATGCGCTTCTAAGGCCCCTGTGGTTTAAGGCAGAAGATGGATCTGTAATTTTAATACGTGAAAAAATGATTCGAATGCCCGATAATAAACGATATTCTCTAAGAGAGGTTGGAGTAAATGCTAGATACATAAAATTAGAAAACGGAAATTGCTTGTATTTTATTGATTCTGGCAAAAATTCAATTTCTATAGTAGAGTGGGTCTCTGGTTCGCCATTTTTTATCGCAAAATTATTAAATGAGGCACCTTCATGCTTTCATTCAAATCGTGACATCGATGCAAGTAATCACGATTCGTCCAGTATCCGGTTACTTGGCAGGAATGAGAAACAGCCCGAAGAATTGCTTTTAGGAAAAAATAAAATGGAGACTCACTGGATAGGGCTCAAGGCATTTTGGGTTAATTGGAGTGAAGAAATTTTTTATTTTGTTGTTGCTGCCCCGGGAGAATTACACAGTTTTCGTCATAACCAAGATAGCACCTCTTATAGCGCCACATTAATGCCTCCACCGCGAGGTTTCTCTGCTGCCAATTTCTTGAAGCAATGTGATTCTAGTTGTCCTCTTAAAACTAGGAACGATGCATTTTTTTTGCTGGAAGAGAGTCGAAAAAAACAAGGTTCACAAAACTATAATCCACGGAAAGACTCAAATTTTGCGAAAGGCCCGGAAACTTCTTAGGGAGTATTTAGATTATCAATCTAAGAATTCCGCTTTACAGCTGTTTAAATCCTTGAAAGAAATTGAAGCAGTTTGCATGCTACAAAAAAATGACATGGCGGCTTTAAAATACAAAAAAGAAGCAGAATCCATATTATTAATTGCATTTTCTGAGTTACCCGAAGAAGAAATATTTACTCCCTTTCTTTCAAAGGATGTGCTTTCGCTTAATGAAGAAGATTTAGGTGAATGGCGAAAATGCTTGGATGAACGCTATCTTGGAGACGAAAAAGCTTTCACAAGAAATATAGCAAACACATTGAAATATATTTCAATTATAATGAAAATGCGGAAAAAATATGCTCGTGCTTTGCAAAGCATTCAAGATATTAATATCCTTTTCAGCAAGAGTAATCTTTCCTTAGAGAAAATTAATAACTTCTATTCTTTTGCTGAAATTTATGAATTAATGGGAAGAGCACAGCAAGCCAAAGAAACCTATGAAATAGCCTTAAGTTCTCAGCAAAATGCAATAGGAACAAAGCATATTGATATAATAAAATCATTAGAAATGCTGGGAAATTTCCACTGTAGAATGGGGAATATTTTAGAGGCAAAAAAATATCATAAACAAGCCTATGAAGATGCCAATGAAATATGTGGCGAAAACCATCCGCAGACCATGAAGTGCTTATCTTTGTTCGTGGGAGATATAATTAGGGAAAATAATTT
>CAVOTD010000119.1:0-10480 GCA_963698995.1 uncultured Alphaproteobacteria bacterium
GGTCAATAAGAATGGAGCATCAAGATACTTTAGTGGGCATTGTGCCTTTGTATGCTGTAGCGACAATTGAGGGA
This sequence comes from uncultured Alphaproteobacteria bacterium, assembly GCA_963698995.1. GTDB lineage: Bacteria > Pseudomonadota > Alphaproteobacteria > ATCC43930 > CGMCC-115725 > AP-15. The sequence continues at coordinate 75 of CAVOTD010000119.1, forward strand.
GTGGTAAAGCTCCCTTTCCGGCTTTTAGGAAACGCTTTAAATGGTTTATTGACCATCATCCTGCAATGATGAAAGGCATCGCAGACTTAGAAGCCCCAGGTGTAGACCAAAGGGTGCTTTTGGCATTTACCCCAAAGCTAAAGCTGAAGAAAATTTTAGAAAAAATCTTGGATGAAAACCAGTTTTTAAGTCCGCATGGCATCCGTTCGGTTTCTAAAAAGTCTTGAAACGAATCCCTATTTGATTTCGTTAGGAGGCACCAAATTCAAACTCGATTATGAACCCGCTGAATCAACCACGGATCTTTTCGGCGGCAATTCGAACTGGAGAGGTCCCGTTTGGTTTCCTCTCAATTATCTTTTGATAGAATCACTCCAGAAATTTCACTATTACTATGGAGACAGCTTGAAAGTAGAATGTCCTGTGGGTTCAGGGGAGGACGTTGACCTATGGAAAGTTTCTATGGATATTTCTCATCGTCTGATCACGATTTTTCTGAAAGATGAAAATGGCCGCAGGCCTGTTTATGGGATCGATTAAAAAATTCCAAGAAGATCCTCATTGGAAAGATTATATTAATTTTTACGAGTATTTTCATGGTGATAATGGTTCTGGCCTCGGTGCCAGCCGACAGACTGGGTGGACAGGCTTAGTTGCTAAAATGATTCATCAATACGGAAAGTTTGTATTGCAACATGAATCCCCAGATGCGATTGGAAAGGACAAATTTTGATGCATTTTCTATGAGGTTTATAATGCAAACACAATATGATGTCATTATCATCGGCAGCGGAGCTGGTGGAGGAACTTTAGCGAACCACTTAGCTGCTTCAGGTAAGCGTATTTTGCTGTTGGAGCGTGGCGGATGGCTTAAGCGAGAAATCGAAAACTGGAGTGCAAAGGCTGTTTTTGAAGAGAATCGTTACATTTCGCCTGAAACTTGGTACGACAGTCATGGCAAAGCTTTTCAACCTCAAGTGCATTACTTCGTTGGAGGCGCCACTAAAATGTACGGCGCCGCTTTATACAGATTGCGCAAAGAAGACTTTGGCGAGCTGCAGCACTATGATGGAATTTCTCCAGCGTGGCCGTTAAGTTATGAAGAATTCGAGCCTTACTATACTCGCGCTGAACAATTGTTTCAGGTGCATGGCGAGCGAGGCATAGATCCCACCGAGCCTTTTACAAGCGCACCTTACCCCCACCCACCGATATCGAATGAACCCCGTATTCAACAATTGTACGATGATCTTAAAAATGCTGGATATCATCCTTTTCCTGCACCCTGCGCTGTTTTGTTGAATGAACAAAATCCACCAAAAAGCAAATGCATCCGCTGTCAGACTTGCGATGGATTGCCAAATCCAGCCACAAGGCTTTCATGCCGGAAATGATGGTCGTGTGGCCGGCTGATAACATTCCAATGTCACCTTGCTGACACACGCCAAAGCTATAAAAGTGAATACTGATGCATCTGGAAAAAGAGCCGAAAGCATTCTAGTTGAAGTCGAGGGAGAGCAACAGCTCTTTAAAGCGGATCTCATTGTTGTTTCCTGCGGCGCAGCCAATTCCGCCAAATTGCTGTTGATGTCTGCTAACGAGAAGCATCCAAATGGTTTGGCAAATGGATCCGATTTGGTCGGACGGCATTACATGTTTCATAATAGTCAAGCTGTGCTGGCTATCTCGCTGAAACCTAATTTGACTTTCTTCCAGAAGACCATGGCTCTCAATGATTTTTATTTTGGAATGCCAGGATTCAATTACCCCATGGGCAATATTCAAATGTTAGGAAAATCTCTTGGAGCAATGTACAAAGGGGAAAAACCGATAGCTACAGCTTTAGCGCCAATTGGGCTGCTAAATGACATTGCATTTCATTCAGTGGATTTTTGGCTAACAACCGAAGATTTGCCAAACCCGAACAATCGTGTAACAGTGGATAAAGAAGGTAAACTGACTTTAAATTACACCTTTAGCAATCAGGTGCCTCAGCAAAAACTCTATGAGAAACTTAAATCCATGCTGGGTCATCTAGGGATGCACCCTGAACATTTGATTCCTCGAACTTTGTATATGCAAACAAGCATTCCGATTGCTGGCGCTGCTCATCAATCTGGAACATGCCGCTTTGGCAAAGATCCCAAATCTTCCGTTTTAGACCTTAATTGCAAAGCACATGAACTGGACAACCTTTATGTCGTTGACACAAGCTTTTTTCCAAGTATTGGCGCTGTCAATCCCTCTCTCTGACTGCGATAGCCAATTCTCTGCGCGTTGGAGATCATCTCCTGGGAAGAATGAAATAATGCTTCTGTGATCTCTGTGGTAATAAAAAAATAAACCACAGAGATCACAGAAGACACAGAGAGGCGCTAAGATGAGTTTATAAAATAAGGATAATAACATGTGGATAAACCAGAATTTTTTTAAATACATTATCGGCACTATCCTTGTCTTGACCACGTTTTTACTCTTATATCACAGCTTTCCCATCTTCCAAATTCTAGTCAATTTTTTTGCAACACTCTCCATACCACTTCTCTTTTCAGTACTTTTGTATTATCTTCTCAGCCCGATTGTAACGAAATTAGAAGAATGGATGCCCAAATGGGTCGCAATCTTGCTCCTCTATTTAGTCATCGCCACTTTAATAGGATCCTTTGGTTTAATTCTAGTGCCGGAACTGGCTGGCGCTATGGCTAGCATCTCGCCAAATAATCTAGACTCTATCAAAGATCATGTGTTTAATCTATTAACGGTCATCAACGAAAATCTTCCTTTCCTAAATATCACTTATATTGAAACTTTGCTGAATGCCAATCTTCCAAAAATTAACTCCTTTATCTATCAGTTTGTAGTAGAGCTCATCACAGCCATCACCACATTCTCAGTGGCTATAGCACTCACTCCATTTATTCTTTATTATTTTTTACGCGATGACTATTTGTTTTCAGATTATGTACTGCGTTTTACTCCAAAAAATCATCAAAGTGAAGTGAGTAAAATTTTGCACGATATAAACGTCACTTTAACAGGCTTCATTTCGACTCAAGCTACCATTGCAGCCATTGTAGGAACCTTTTTGTTCATTGGATACTTGGTTATAGGCTTGCCCTATGCGATGCTGCTGGCGCTTTTTGCCACGATTTTTTATATCATTCCCATTTTAGGGACATTTTTGGCAATCATTCCCGCTTTACTAATTGCAGCTTCAATCCACTTTTCAATGGTCATCAAGTAATCGTAGTAATGCTCCTCGCCCACATAATTGAAGCTTACCTGATTACACCAAAGATGATGTCCAATACATTGAAAATCCACCCTTTAACGATTATTATTCTATTGATCATTGGTGGAACCCTCTTTGGCATTCTAGGATTAATATTAATCACCCCAGCGTACTCGATCATTAAAGTCTTCGTTTGGAATATCTACAAAATTATGCGCCTACGCTATACAATGGCAAAATTGCAAGACGCGAAAGAGGCCGCAGAAAATGAAAATGTTACGAATGCCGAGACTTAACCCAAAGTTTAATATGAATTTTTGGAATAACGCAAAAAGAATCTTTCTTTCTTCTGGAAAACTCATTTATGCGATTGCATTAGATTTTTGGGAAAAAGACTGCTACACGAAAGCTTCGACCCTCACCTTCTATACACTGCAATCCATCATTCCTTTTCTAGCTGCAATTTTAGCCATTGCCAAAGGATTTGGATTTGATGAAAACTTAAAGGAACTTTTGACTTCAGCCTTTATTGAACAAAAGGAAATCCTGACCAGCGCAGTGCAGATAGCTCTGACCATGTTAGATTTTATTTCTAAAGGAGAAGTTGTTGGGATTGGAGTGATCTTACTGCTCTGGACAAATATCAATCTCGTCAGTTATATCGAATATGTCTTTAATGAAATTTGGCGTGTAAAGATCTCGCGCAATTACTTTCAAAAATTAGAAGATTTTCTTTTTGCAGTTGTCATTTTTCCTTTGATATTAGTCACCTCAAGCAGCGTGACCATTTATATAAAAGCTCAAATTCACAATCTTACGTATTTCTCTAGGCTGAATCAATTCCTGATTTTGCCTTGGCTCTTGAGCTGTGTGCTTTTTGGGGTGCTTTATTTTTTGATTCCTAATGCCAAAATTCGGGTGATTCCGCGCCTTATTGCTAGTATTATTGCGGGCACGGCTTTTCAAGCTTGGCAATTAATCTTTATTAACCTGCAACTTCATATCTTTAGTTATAACACCGTTTATGGAGCATTCGCGTTAATTCCTCTTTTTTTGATTTGGCTGCAATTCAGTTGGATTATCGCTTTAGCCGGAGCTGTCATCTCATATCACATTGAAAATTATAAGGTAGATAAATATGAAGACTCTGAGGGGCTTCCTCGAACTGTGACTCAAAATGAACTGGGTTTGCTAGTCTTGCTAGATTGTTTGTCCGAGTTCTATAAAGGCTCTCCTCCAGTTTCGGTTTCACAATTAGCTGAGCGATTAGGCCTCAGACCCAATATGATCACAGAGATTTTGGCCATCTTTGAAAAGCACAAAGTTTTATTCTCGTTCTATAATAAAGATAATGAGGTGTGCTATCACCCTTTGAAAAATCCGGATAGACGCAGGATCCGGATAGTTCGGAGACTCTATTTATTCAGAAAGAAACCAATAGCGCGAAGCACGACGATAATGGCGTGTCACGGATCATTACTGGCTCTCAAGTCTCACTTCACCCGACGTCTCAGATAGTCACGATAGTCACGATTGAGACCGAACGTTCATCTCTGACAATAACAATCGGCTCAAGTGGTCAACATATGGCGACAGCGAGTGAGACCCACGTATTACAACCTTCCACTACAACCAATGACCCGAATCCACCTTCTTTTCCCACAACGTCTACTTTATGGGGCTCCAACGATTACACTGCGCTAGACGGCAGCGGACTATCGCGAAGCATCTCAAAGCAAAGCCTAGGCGTAGTATTTGGAACTGTATCCGGAGCAGGGATCATTGCCGTCTGCATCGTGATCATGCACCGCCTTTGTTACCCCAGCATTCGAAACAAAAGGTCGGAAAAGTCTGCCAGGCAAACCTCACATATGCGCGACCATCGAAATACACTTTCTGGGCCAATGGTCGAAATATCTCGCTTCTCTGAGGATTCTCGATGATGTCCCATGCCTGATGCCACCACCACCGGAATAAAAGGAAGCATACGTCTAGGCTACATGGGTCTAAACTACATGGTCTCAGGCCCCTTAGCGATTGGGTCAGAGCGATGAAGGCTTTCCCATGACTCAACGAATTTCGACGTTTCTGATGTTGATTCCCACCATTTTCGAACATTCGATTAATTTATTTCGTTCCACTGTTTTGCTCAAAATTCACTATGTTCTAAAATCCCTGCCTCGGCACTTGTGACTCGAGTAATCTCTGGCTCGGACCATTGCCCACACTGCGTTCGCCATTTCATGTGTATTCGCTGTATGTGCATCCACTGGGAACCTAAATAAAATGGCAGGGTGTCTGGGACATCCTTCACAATAGACGGCGCGCAAAGTCAACCAAGGAAAATGGAGGTAAAGGGGGTAACAGTCCAAATATGAAATTGTTCTGTTCTGTTCATTCGCCGACCCTTCGGGGTTTGAAAAGTGAATATGGAACTCATAAGCATCCAAACTTTCAAAAAATGAATTTAGGGCCAGACCGATTAAAGGGTAAGCGAATGGGGTTGCACACGTCCGAATATTGCGATCTCGAAGTTAAAATGTGTTATCTGGGCGCGTGGATAGATCGACTGTAAGGGAGGCGCAACGGAGTCTGCTCTCTGCGGGGTCAGTATGTGCTGTGGGTGCTCAGGCTGAGAAAAATCTGCTACACCTGCCGCAGCAGGATGTGTGGGTGACGGACTGAATGGTTTCAAGTTGTCCAGGCAGACCAGGCGACTCCGGCCCCCGCAAAAGGCATTCAGGATCATCGTAAATCCGGCCGGGCTGGCTGCGGCTTTCACCAGGAGGGGATGAGATATCTGAAGAAAGCACTGAATACCGATTGGCGCACGGACCCCGCGCTGACTCGCGTCCCTGTACTTGGACGCAAGAGTGAGTCGTTCACTGCCACCATTCAACGGCTAGAGCGAGAGAATAAAAAACTCGCCGGCGAGCTCGACCGGGCCCGGTCCCATTCCGAGTCATTAATGGAAAAGGTCGAAGAGTGGGAGGCATGGGCTCCGGCGGTGGAAGAACAACTGAGAGAGAGCCAAGACTCGGTGGCACGGCTGGACGAAGAGCTGAGCTGCCTCCGGGCAAGGATGGCTGAGGCGGTGAAGATGCTACAGAAGAACGAAGATACGACGCGTCCGCCTAATCAGAAAGAATGAAAGAGATCAACCCTTCGAAGCAACATGTTTTCCCAATGCCAAGTGGAGAAAGGCACAACTCCATTCATGTAATATTGTAACCCAGGGGGCCAAGGTGCACTACAGACGAATATGGCAGACGAAACAATTGTAGACTATAAGTTTCAGGCCAATAATCAACCCGGCGTTTCCACAAGCCTAGCTATATTTGATATCGTAGTGGCTTGTTTTGCTGACAACGCTGACTAGCATCTTGAGCTCTCCGCCTTGCATTTGAGAGAAGATATGATCCTGGTTCCTGTAAGCGCTGGCCCCCCTCCTGCCATTTGTCAGTCTGCCGGAAAACTTACCCGTAGCAGATCATCGAGTGACACCGCCATTAATCGTTCGGGTAGCTCTTGTGCCTCGGCACTCCAGGGGTCGAGCGGACTCATTTGCTTTCGCAGCGCCTTGACGATCTCGGACAACGCAAATAGCTTCAATGTGACCACGTCTGCCGCGTGAATTTCGCAGGTACGTTCCACACCGGCTGAGGCCAATGTCAGTATGTGTTTCACCTGGGTTGAGTCTGAAATCCGAAGAATGCCCCTCAGGGTGCACTCACCGATCTTGACCCCTCCAGACTCGGTCAGCAGAATCGTCTCACTTGTGAGCGAGGCAAGGGCTCGATGCGAGTCTCGTAGATGGCGAATGCCCTTCAGGACCTGGCCTGCGCGTTAGATTTGGATACTAACCAGTGCTATCAACGGTCAGATTCATCACCCACCGGCCAAACTATCGACACCAGCTCGGTCTCCCGTATCGAGTATTTGGACCCGATGACCTGTGACAATGACAGTTCAACGGGCTCCCAAACCAAGAAAGTCGTCCCTTCGTGCTGGTAGCAACGCAGAAGACATGGAAAGCTCCGATGTGATAAACGGTTGATGATCTCGAGGAGGGGACGTGTTGCCACGCCTTCCTCCAACTGTTGAACGTGGACTAGGTCTCCTTTACTTTCACGGTCTCGGGCGAGAAAAACATGTCTCTTTGGGAAGATTCCAATAGCCTTCTCGTAATCATTCCATGGGTCTTCGTTCACAATGGGAATCTTAGACCGCGTGCCTTTATTGGCGCGGTAAGACCTCTGTGAGCCCGGATTTACTTCGTTGTCTCTTTTGGACTGTTGAGGCGAACTTTTCCCAGACACTCCGACCTCCGCGAGTTTGGCCCAGTTGAGGGTCGCTGGAAAGAAGAAAGTTTCAGGTCGCTCAGGCTGCGGACTATTAGAAGCCATTTTTTTAAAGTTGGAGGGGGATATTCTGCTCCATCACGATCTGCCCTGCTGTGGCTTATATCCCATTTCCTCCTGAGAGATCCTGAGAGATCATTGTCTCCCATGCGTGAAAATTGGCGTGGAAGATAGGCCTACAGAAGCCAAGCTGACACTTGGATCGTCAGAATAAATATTCATTAAATCCGGGGGCTTCGAACCTGTTTTAAACAAGATCATCTCAAACTGTGATTCCTAGGAGATAAAACGCCTTTTCACTTGGCTCCTGGGAGAAGGAGGATACCAGACCAACAATAGATGCACAGTCGTTTTTGAAATTGTTCATCTAAACTGGTTAACACCATTTGCTCTCGCGTCCTGCCTTGCGACTCGCCAGAATCAACATCATTCCGATGCGCCCTTCGACCAAAGCCTCAAGGCGCTCAAACTTCCAGAAACAGCTCGATCAAGCCCAGCGGTGGAGGGGTGTGCAGGTGTCTCCTGCGCCCCTTTATGGTGATGAGACATTGGACGACTCAGCCCGAGCCACTGAATAGTGTTGAACAAGTTACTACGCCAATCTGGAACTTCCAAGCAATATCTCAAGTATTGCCCGTCCACGTCCACGTAACACAAGCATGCCAATGGCCTAAAAGCCAATTGAATGATTTACAGGAATAGAGCCCGAGAACATTTTGCCTAGTTCATCTTTAAAACAGAAAAGCAATCTACTTTACATCATGACTGTTTTCTGAGCTGGGATATTTCCATTGGGTCTTCCTTAATGATGCGAATTATGCAAACCACGTGGTACTAGACTGACACCGCCAGATCGCCAGCTTGTCCTTTCTCTGTGAGGTCTCCGCTGGTGCTGCCTTCGTTTTCAACGTCCCGCTTGCCCTGCTGAGACTCCGCTTGCTGGACCAGAAGGGCTAACATGGTTTCAAACGACTTGCAATTTTCATCACCTCCCATTCCTTGTTGTTTCAACAGAAAGTCTGTAACTAGTCCGAGCTTCTGGTTTACTTCGTAGAGAAGCTCGGCCACTCTGACTGTCTCTTCCAGATCCATCCTCATTTGCTCCAAAGTCTGTCGTGTTGTAGCAAGCTCTTTCTCATATTTCGAGACCATGCGCTCGGATTGGACGGTCCGTCTATTCATCAATGAGATGGTCTGTAGTATTTCCTAATGCAATTTAGCCCCATCCTTCCAGAGGAGAAACATGGCGTACATTGGAATTCATGATGGCTTGGCAAAAAAGAGATGGAAGATTTGGTGAGATGGCAGTGTGGTTATTCAAGCTCCGGTAGCTTGAAGTGATGGATCTGTGAAAGGATTGCGATTTATATAGAGTTGACTATTCACGAACTCCCAGAGAGAATAGACTTGCATGTTCAGTGTGAAGCGGGGAAGAAGGCATTTCATGCATGCATCATACCGGCTAGGATTATATGATGAGCTCTTCTACAGAATCATACGAATAGAATCTCCCGGAGTGAAACGTGCATTTGCTATTTTTAAACTAGATACACGGCTTGAGCTCGACACGCTGGCTTTGACGATATTACCTGGTCCATCAGAACTGGCAACGGCTTTCACCGCCACAGTGGAGGAGGTTGTTAGGAGAACGAGGTTGGGGAGAGCACGAGATGATAGCTGTGAAACAAAGTTTGGTATGGTTTGCAACGTACTGAAATCACCAAACCCCTGATAGCGCCACGAGTCGAGTTGGGTAAGCGAGCGAGATTTACTCAGTCTGCAATGTCATTCTTGGACCAGATCTGCACGGAGAAAACCACACTGAGGACAAGCGTGCTCGGAGAATATGTAGAATAATGAAATAAACGCCTCCGGGTATCCAGGAGGTCAAGACGCTCGTTTAACTTTTTTACACGTATTTTACACGAGAACCTGACCGCAGTCGATTCGGCCTTTGAACGTGCAACTACGGCCTGCTTGTTTTTGCTTATTCGATTGACCTGGTCTGAAATGTTACACAAACCGAATTGACGTTCCAGTCATTTGAACGGGCTGGAAATCTAAGGTTTACCATATACCACTGAACAGTGTAAATTCTCTTCAGAGAAGTCGAACTCGGGGGGTGGGATACCATTATTACACAAGCCTTTAATTCACTAATTCGCGCGACAGCTCTGGCTGACCAAAAATTGGTCAAGAGACTCCGAGTCCATTATTGCCGCACAGCGTTTAAACCCTGCCATAATCATACCAGAAGGAAGGTTCTACTACATTTGAATGGGAATAGGCTGACTATGTTGAAGTTTACGTAGAATATTACAGTTGCATTTAATACATCCCTTGACGTCGGGAGAGCAGAAAGACGGCTACCGTTTAAAATTGAAGACAGGTCTTGGCTTCCTCAGCGTTTTGAACTAAGTACTAGTCTCCAGCACCGCGAAGAGGTACCTGTCTTTGCTGGAGGGCGGGCGCGAAGAGAACCATAGGCTTGTATCACAGCGCCGACCTGGTGCTTGGTCCAGGGTTTGCACAGAGCAGTTTTGCCCGCGTGTGGAACTGAATCCGACCTGCCCTGCAGGATTTGTGTGTTTCATCAAAATCAGGGCTTGCCCGAGGCCTCGGACCAAACGGGAGACCTTCTAGGGCAAACGAGCAGGGCTCGCAACTCAAGATTTTGGAGGTACCTGGTACTTGATCCAGGATTTGCACAGAGCAGTTTTGCCCGCGTGTGGAACTTAATCCGACCTGCCCTGCAGGATTTGTGTGTTTCATCAAAATCAGGGCTTGCCCGAGGCCTCGGACCAAACGGGAGA
>CAVOTD010000120.1:0-6061 GCA_963698995.1 uncultured Alphaproteobacteria bacterium
TCTGAGTCGCGAGCATAAGATAAACCAGCATCGGCATCATAAACAGCATCAACCGCATAGCCTTTTAGCTCCAACCCACGTTTAATAGCGTTGGCGTATCTTGACTTCATCTTCTACGACTAGTATGCGCATGACTACTTACATTATATTATTTTGCTTGAGATTTAGCTGTAGAGATATATCGGAGAAAACTAGTCGGCCACCCTTTCAACTTCAAATGTGGCTGCTATACCGCGGTGATCTGATGGCCCGCGGAATGTTCCAAAATCAATCACATTCAGGCCAGCATTGGAAAGAATATGGTCGATAGCCGGGCCAAAAGGTCCAGGCGGAAGTTTGATAGTGCTTGCCGGGTACGAAGAATTATTCGCGGCATCTAGCAAAAACAGCCTCAGTAAACACATCCATAGTTGTTCCGATAGCCATCTCAGACAAAGCAAATAATTTTGCTGGCAAGGAGCGACGACCTGTTTTTGGATCTGGGTCGATTGATTCAGGACGCCAACGAGCACCAATATGGCCTAAGTAGCGTGCCACTTGGGCCGGAGCGCTAGTCCCGTACATCGCGTTAAAATCAAAAGCAAGTATTGTTTTATTGTTGGGTTTGTTGTCCCGAAGTGCCAGGGCCTGTGATAAACGTGACGTTTCAGTTGATTCGCAGTTTATAGTTTACGCTTCACGTCTATCATCAAGATGTCCGCCTATAAATGTTAATTTACCTCCGACCGCCTGACTATTAACATCCAATCGCACCACATTGCGGGTGGCGATACGCAGGCGCGCACTACTAACTTGGTGTTTCAGTGCAGCTGCATCGTAGGTTGTGACAAGAACATGATCGTCCGGTCGTTTATCGGCTGTTTTATAGGGAGTTATGACATGACCTTCGTGCCCCAAATACCAGGCAAATCTTTTGACCGCTTTTTTGTGGACCTCTCCTGGTCTAAATGCTTCAGGAAAATTCATGAAAAGAACGTTTCGCCACTTCGTTCTGGTTTGCTTTAATAGCACTCTTTGGAGTTCAACGTCTTTTTTTTCAAGTCCGTCGTTTATGTTAAACGAAATAACACTGAATACAGCAGTTTCTCTAGCCATTGGTAATCTTCAAAATTAAAACTATTTTATAACTAAAACGAGATTATTCAAATATAATTACAGAGTCGAGTAAAAATATAAGGGCTCTGTATAAAGCCATAAACACAATATGATAAGATACAAGCATCAATATTTAGCAAATCCTATGATTAGAAGTTTCAGATTATTAATTCACAAACAAACCGGCGATACGATTGTAGAAGTAGTGATTGCAATTGCCGTCATAGCTGTCGTGCTGACTGGCGCTTTTGTCCTCACCAGTCGAAACTTGACATCGGTGCGCGATTCACAGGAGCATAGCGAAGCTCTAGCGTTGTTACAAAGTCAAGTAGAACAACTCAGAAACGCAGCCGCTCAGGCTCATAAATTAACAACGTACGTAAGTTCTGATGAAACATTTTGTTTTAACGCTTCGGGATCGATTGAAACACCAATTCCTCCATCATCCACCGACTCCTTCCCCGTGTAATCAAAATTCATCGCAATTAAGCGGACAACCTGATTCACGCTACATGCTGGCCATTAATGTTTGTACTTCGTCTTCAGAGTGCCAACAGTCAAACAGCAATTTCCCTTCAACCCCGTTTCTTTTAACCGCAACCTGGCCAGGGCTAAGTGGCGGAAACGATCAGGTTCAGATTACATATCGTGTAGTCGTAGATTAAAGTTAGTATAATCACTGTCTGTAATAATCCTCACAGTGCTAAAGCTAGTTTGGGAGTCATACTAGCACTACTAGTAGAGTGGAGGCTGTGCCTTATGAATCAGAATAAAATGGCAAAGCTTACTGCCAAGTATGAATTAGCTCATCTTCGCCGACTCAATAGATATTTTATGCGACTTGAAAGGATACAAAAATAGAACCAGTTGAAATGGTAAAAGGCTATGATGCAACAAGGCAAATAGCGTACACTAAAATAACTATGGCTGAGAAACCACTAGACGCTCTACATGTTTTTTTGAAACAGTATGTCGTCAGGACTTATAAAAAAGGTGAGATTATCATCTTTCAAGGCGAAGCTCCGCGGACGTCGTATGTGGTTAAAAGCGGCGTAGTTAAAGTCTACAACTTAAATTCAAATGGTGATGAAAAACCAGTAGGTTTTCACACCGAAGGAGATATTTTTCCAGCTCCGTGGACTTTTTATAAAGCTCCGAGTGCTCTTTACTATTGTGAGGCTCTGACAGATGTGGAACTTTATCACGTGCCGCGGGATGATTATTTAAATTTTTGAAAAGTCATCCGATTGAAATGTATGCAGAACTGGAACATTTGATCACCGACCATCTCGGCAGCATGATGCGGCTTAATGCCCTACAACACTCGCGGGCCAGTGATAAATTAGTCTATACACTGCACTATTTGGCGCTTAGTCAAGGAAGACCGATTTCACCTCAGGAAGTCGAAATTACCCTTACTCTAACTCACCAGGATTTTGCCGAATTTGACTCCGGCTGACTTTCGTGAAACTGCAGCCACCGAACTCAATAAACTTAAATTACTTGGTGTTATCAGTTATGGTAAGCACTCTCTCTACCGTATAAAAATAAGAGAACTCAATAGAGCCCTAAACGATCAATCAGTTGCAGAAGTCACACTCGATTACTAATTTTTGACTTTATTGCGCTTATTCAGTACATCTTCAACTATTTTGGTTAAGTTTTGTGGAGCCGTCCATGATTTTATAATGCACCTAGTCTGCACCGAGATTATATGCTTCATAATTCTCGGGTGAGTTTTCCATATTTGTAAATATGACTACTTTAACGCTATCATGAGCATCAATATTATAATTCTGTAAAAATTCAAGGCCGCCCATAATCGGCATCAGTAAATCGAGCAGAATCAAATCTGGTCTAAATTTCTCGACAACGGCCAAGGCACTTTTACCGTTTAGGGCTGATTCGACAGTGTGGCCAGCTTTTTTAAGTATGGTTTTGTACGCAGCATTAAGATCTATATCGTCTTCAACGACTAATATTTTTGCCATCAGTTTTGAAAAGACTCCCCTCTAATGTTTACTATAATGCTACTGGTCACATCTTTTAGTAACATGCCGTAAAGATTGGTGCCTATGAAATATTTCACAAAGTATCTAGACTGCATAGCTTTTTCTCGATTCCATTTTGGGTAATGAAACATAAAAGGTGCTGCCGGCGTTTTCTTCACTTTTGAACCAAATTTTGCCATGAAGCACGAGAACTAGGCCCCTAACGACATATAAACCTAAACCCGTACCGGAGGTTTCTTTTTGTAAGACGTTCTGAGCACGAAAGAACTTTCGAAATATTTTGTCCTGTGACTGTGTCGGGATGCCCAGACCAGTGTCTTTAACCGAAAAGAGTACTTTATCACGCTGATTCTGAACAGTAACCTTGATAGTGCCCTTTCGAGGCGTGTACTTAATGGCATTACCGATTAGATTTGCCAGAACTTCTTTGACGATCAGGCTGTCTGTCTTTAAAGTCACTGGGCGCTTAGGAGTTTTGAGTGATATCTTGACGCCTTTGTCTTTGGCCGTTAACGAAAGTTCTTTAACGACTTCTTCGACAAGTTGATTAGCGTTTTGAATTTTGCGGGTTACCTTAATGCCGCCACTTTCGATCCGAGCAATATTGAGTAAGGTGGCAATAAGTTCGTTCATAGTATTGGTAGCTTTAGTAATGGTTTTAAGTGCTCGAGCTTGATCTTTATTTATCTCACCCATGTACCCTTCGATTAACATATGTGCGTATGTCTTAATTGTTGAAAGCGGCGTACGAAGCTGGTGCGAGGCAATTGAAATAAATTCACTTTTCATTTTATCGATTTCATTTTCAAGTGTAATATCACGAAATACCTCTACGGCGCCGGCTGGTTTACCGTCAATTAATATTGGCGAAACAGTGGTATAGACCGGAACAACCCGTCCGGCTTTAGCGCGATAATTCATTTTCTCGGACACCGGTTTACCGGTTAAAAACATTTTAAAAATTGGCCTATCAATTAGGGCTACAGGAGTGTTGTCCGGTCTTACCGCAATAAAAATCCGAGGGAACCATTTGCCAATTACATCTTCTGCCCGCATACCCAAGATCGATAATGCTACTGGGTTGATACGAGTAATATGTCCAAACTCATCAGTGGCTATGGCACCGTCACCAATACAACTAAATATTACATCTGTTTCGGCTAGATTCTCAGCTGTCGAAGTTTCTATTTGGTGCCTATTTGCTTCTTGGACTTCACTATACTTTGATTTCATATTTACCTTAATTTAGATGTATTGAAATGATTATTCTTTTTATGGTTAGTTAGAAGAGCTAGTTGATCGATATATTCATCAACAATTTCAGTGTTATCAGTCAGAAGCGACACGGCTACTCGTACCCAATCTATTAAATCCTTCAAGTCTTTTTCTGAAATTAATTGGGGTTCCTTATGTAAATGGTTGCGGACTTGACGAACGACAAAACGTTCTGCGGCTGGCCCCAAATAGACATTGGTAATGCGCACAACTTTATCATAGAGAGTCAACTCACCATCCATAATTAACTAAACCTCTTCAATTCGCTTGAGCATTCGGGCGCCGTATGCAATTAAACCGTAGCCTATCGCTTCAATCACTAATATTGGATAAATAATCAAAAAAGCTGTTCCAATTTGTATGCTGTTCTTATTCAAAAAAACACTACTAACAAATTGAGAAATAATTGACGCAATAATCACTATAGTTATGCCGGCGGCAAGCTGAATAAGGGCCCTTTTATATATTATCCCCTTGATAAATTGGGCATACAGCCTAATCTCATTTGCACATAACAGCCCGATAAACCAAGCATAGAGATATGGAACTATAAAAGTAATAAGGAGCCAATAGAGTGATAAGTGGTACGGGTTTTGGTTATGCGCAGTATTACTGACAACTAGATGGGTGTAAAAGACGCCAATTAACAAAAATATTAAAACAATAACTCGAGTGCCTGTTAGATTAGGTCTGATTTTAGCCAGTACATTTAGTGCTCTTGTGCCATTACCGATAAGCGTAAATCCAATCAAAGGAACAAGAACTGTCAAATAATTGATTATTATCTTTTGGGCAGAAGTAAATCCAGGATGGGCATCGACAATGGCACTAAATAAAAGAGATACTATCGTCGTTATAGCTAAGCCCCAAGCTAAAATCCCTATACCATCAGCGAAGTTTTTAAAAGCGTCGCCTTCCTTTGTGTGCTGAATTTTGTTGGCATAACCCCGCAATTTGTTATAGCCATAGAAAGCCGAAAACCAGATAATGGCAAAAGGTAGAATTAGAGTTGAAATAGCAAGACGGTATTCGGTTAACGAGATATGAAGTCGGTTAGTAATTCCAGGAGCTGGCGGAAGCGCAATTATCAGTACGGCGGCAATTATCAGCAGTACGATATACCATTTCATTGTTGAAGTTTTTCTCAGCATGTATTCTCCCGAATGGAGCGCATTATACAATATTATTTTCTAAAGTTCAGTCGAATATAACTAATTGATAAATTACAGATGGAATTTTCATCAATGCGCTACAATAATGTGATATGCCCGAGAAAGAATTTAATCCAAAGACTGTTCTAGCTGTTGCTGCTCATCCCGATGATGTCGATTTTGGTTTCGCCGGCTCGATTGCAAAATGGGCTCAAGCTGGCGCTGATATATATTACCTAATAATTTCCGACGGCAGTAAGGGTACAGAAGATCGCTCGATTCCAGCGTCAGAACTTATTAGGTTACGAGAAGAAGAACAACGTGCCGCAGCCAAATTATTGGGAGCAAAGGATGTTTTCTTTCTTGGCTATCCAGATAGCGAGTTGATAGTAACACTAGAACTTAAGAAGCAAATCGCAAGATATATACGTAAATTGAAACCAGATACCGTGCTGGTGATGGATCCGACCATGGTTTACTCGAATGCCCGTGACTTTGGTTTTATTAATCATCCCGATCACCGCGTCG
>CAVOTD010000121.1:0-4388 GCA_963698995.1 uncultured Alphaproteobacteria bacterium
TAAGCAATGCATTTTATTTTGTGTGTTCTTAATCAGATCATTAAAATCTTCTATAGACATACATATTTCACCCGTATCGTCCAAAATTACTGTATTCGTAATAGGTTTCGGTTTTTTCTTTTTGAATTCTATTACTTTTTCTTCATCATCCATTTTCTTTGCCTCTCAAGAAATGTTTTTCCAGATCTTCTTCCTCATATTTCTCAAATAAATCAAGGAATCTATCCCCAGTTTTATCCAACCATCCAAAAACTATATTGCCACCATGTTCCAAGCAATTCGCATCATTTAATAATGATAAAACAATTTGTTTTAATCCATCATGAGGCATTAATCTATGAAGCTCATCATTGAATCTCTTTGATTCTTCCTTTAATTTTTCATCATCTATTATTATTCCCTCTTTGATAATATTTTCTAAAATAATTTTGTGGATCCTATAATTATTTAAAATATCTCTAATTAATAATATAGCAGCCCAAGGTTGATAACATACACATAATTTAAGGTTGTTATGATAAAAATCATCTAAATCAAAATCATCATTCATTTTCTTTTTCCTTTAATGGCTTAAATATAATGTACGGTTCAGACAAAACAACATTTGATTGTAATGGTGAACCAAATTCATGATGATAAACAAAAGATTCTGGCGCTATTTTATAGCCTAACAATCTTAATATTTGATTAGTGGTAATAGGCAGACAACATTGTAAATAAATGGTAACTTTTCTAATTGATTCGAATAAAACATAAAGGATAGTTTTCATGCGTTCTTGATTTGTGTTTTTCAAAGACCAGGGCTTTTGTTTGTCAATATATTCATTACATTTATCTATTCTTGAAAAAATAAAATCAAGATATGTGGACATATTAAAGTCTTCTGCAGCCTTATCACATTCTAGTGGAATTAAATCAATTTCTTGTATTAATAAATCATCTTCTTCTGTTAACTCTGTAGGCATCGGTATTTTTTTCTCGCAATGCTTTTGGATAAAAGTTAGAACTCGTTGAACTAAGTTACCATATTTGTTTCTCAGGAAAGTATTATATGTGGAAATCATCAAATCTTCAGAATAACATTTGTCATCAACTATAGGACCGTCTTTCATGAAAAAAAATCTTAATATATCAGGCCAAATATCAATATATTCCAAACTTTTTTTAATATCTTCTAACGTTACCACGTTTCCCAAAGATTTGGACATCTTTATTTGGTTAGTCATTGTTTTTTTCCATAGTAATTTGCAAACATACTTGATGGACAAGGCGCCTTATAATTTAAGCTATGCACTATCGTTTTTTTTCCAGATAATTTAGCATGTTCAAAAGCTTCTAGAATAGCAATTTTAGCACCATTCCAATCAAAAACTTTATTGGGATCCGGGAGGTAAATTACACCTTTTTTTGGATGATGGAGAATCCATTGAGGACGATACCAAGATTGTTGTTGAATTAACAAAGTCCTGTAAATTTTTCGTCTAAGTTTTTTATCTAAAATACGATTAAGATTTGATTTTATTCTTTCATATTGAAAACAAGTACATTCCATTTTCATTGCTTCTTGAATCTTCTTGATAAAATTTATAGAAGGCTCCTTTAATATATGCGAAACAGTAGATATACCTCTTATGTAATAATCCATTTTACGATAAATATATTTACATCTTTTTTTGCATAAAAAATGTGTTGCAGGATTTATATCATGCAACAAAATTAGATACAAATCTTTTTGATGTGACTCAATATAGGTCATATTTGTCGGTTATTTTGTGGGTTATTATTTTCATTTCTAATAAATAATCATTAAACAAAGATGATAATTCATGAATAGTTTCCACATATATCTTAATATCTTCAGGTTTAACTATCAAAAACTCTTCTTCATCTGTAATAACTCCATAAGGTCTCTCTTTCTTTTCACATTTTTGTTGCTGAAGATGTTGATAAGATTTCATTGCTTCCCTTTTTTTATTTTCAAAAAATTTCACCACTTCAAAAAAAGTCATATATTCTTTCCTTTCTTTTTGAGTAATTTAAAATGGAATATCATCATCTAAATGATTTGTTTGTGTGGATGCGGTTGTTTCTTGTGTATCTCTTTCATCAACATTCTTATCTGCAGAAGGATTATCATCTTTATTATTTAACAAAGACAAATCCCCTTTGAATCTCCCAACAACAACCTCAGTTACTGTCTGCTCTTGATCATTACGATCAGTCCATTTACGAGTTTGTAATTGGCCTTCCACATATACTCGTGAACCTTTCTTAACATAATCTTTGATAAAGTTGGCAATTCGATCATTCATAACCACGACACGGTGCCATTCTGTTTTATCTTTACGCAGCCCAGTATTTTTATCTTTCCAATATTCATTGGTTGCCACTGATAAATTGGCCAACAATGTATTATCTTTTGTTACATTAATTTTAGGATCTTGTCCTACATGGCCAATAAGCATAACTTTATTTATTGATGTCATTTAATTTTTCTTCCCATTTTTTATATTCTTCTGATTCTAAAAAACGATTCCAATACAATGGATTGAAATAGTCATATCCATCTATCATACCATAATATATTATATCAACATGGGTAGATTTTTCTTTATCAATTATCCCCAATCCAATATGGAAATCATGATCATAAGAAGAGAAGTCTAGTCCTATGTTATCTCTCGCCGTTAAAAGAACAAATTCAAATTCTGAGTTCTTAATTAAATTTTCTATAAAATCCTCAAAAAAAGGAAAAGGACCACCAAATGAGTTCTCTAATTTAACAAACGTCATTTATTCTTTATCCTTATTAATAACTCCATGATATTTTAAAAGTTCTTCTCTTTGTTCTTTGGGCATTTTTGCCAAATATTCCCTTATAAATTCAGTTGAACAAACAGTCCCAACAGGAACATTAAGATCATTCATCAAAGAAGACGGATAACGAAAAGGATAGTCTTCACTCATTTATTCTTTTTCCTTATATTTTGCTTTCCATAAAGACAGATCAAACTTAGGCTGAACTTCAGGATCTCTAGAATAAAGAAAACCCATAACAAACCATTTGAAACCACCTTTTATTTCAAAAAACAAAGTAGCTCTCTTTCTCACATCTCTTAATGGCAAATGATGTTCCCCTAAATATACAGTATAAGAATGCTCGTCATCCGTAAGAGTTTCTATTTTCTGGGAAAATTGATGAAAGTCAGAATAATTTTTTCTTTTTACGAGAAAATCTAATTCCAAAACATTCTCCGGAGATTCTATTTCAAATATTTCGTCTTCAAAATCAAAGAATGCTGGATAATGACGTTTAAAGATATAATTCATTGTTTCATTAAAGATGTCATTTAATTTTTTCTTTCATTTATCATCGCAAATCACAGAATATATTTTATCCCCATTTTCATATATTCCTATTGACTCACCATTTTCATATTGAAAAACTATTCCGTTTTCCAAAAAATCATAAAACCGTAAAGCTGTTATAAAAATATCGGTAGAACTTCCATCACTATTAAACTCGATAGATTTCTGCAAAGCAAGAGTTCTTAATTGTGTATCATATGCTTTATTCATTACTCATATTCTTTTTCAACAGCTTTTCTCTCATCTCTATAAAAAATTTAGATTCTTGGAATCTTTTCACAACAAAAGGAGAAAATAATTTATCACCTTTTTTATTAACAAATGACATCAATTGATAATATTGATCAAAATGCCATGAAATTAATTCTAATTTAATTTCATCCTCCACAGTTATATGAACTTTAATGACATTACATAAAGATTCATTTTCATTCTTTATCCATTTATAAAAACATTCTCTCTCTAAATCATCTAAGATTACCCAGATGCTTTCTATTTTTTTCCGATCTTCTTCGATATCTGATTCCATTGATCAATTGCCTCCTTTTGAGATTTGGATTTTCCACCGCGAGCTTCACACTCTGTATTCAAACAACTTACATAGAAATAGAACCTATCAAATAAATCCAACGGAATCATCTTCCCTTGTTCAATTTCAACAGGAAAAACCACTGATTGATTGCGTGCATGGCAATATACAAATGCACTAATTTGTCCACAATAATAACAAGGTAATGTTTCAGGAACAATCTTGTATTTTGTGCATCTCTCATTAATCATGTTCTTTTTTTGAATGCCTTTTAAACTACTTTTAAAGCAATTTTTCTGGCTTCTTCCGAGCAGCCCTCATGATAATCCAACCAAACAGATTGATTTGGAGGAATGATTATATACCTTTTTAACATACCACCACCCTCTTTTCCGCACACAATGCATTTGTGTGCAACTCCTAAGTCGGGCATTTTTGTAACATTAAAAACATGGTCGAAAGTCCAATTTCGAAAACATACCTCATGATA
>CAVOTD010000122.1:0-176693 GCA_963698995.1 uncultured Alphaproteobacteria bacterium
CGGCCGTAACGCAGCAATCGATGGCTTTGCCCGCATCCCATCGATAGCGGGCCCGCGCGGCAAGGGGAATTTGCTCTCCGGCACGAACGAGCCGCATCATCTCGGCAAAGATGCCCAGCATCCGGTCGCGCCGCGCCGATTTCGGCGGCAGCCTCGGCCAGGCGATATTGCGTGAACGGATCTTCGGCGACGCGCGACTGGTCGCGCAGGTTGATGCGCTTCAGCGAGACTGCTCAGAAATGCATCGAGCGCCCCCAGCGCCGCACCAATGGCAGGACCGTAATGCCATAGGGGAAGATGATGCCGAAGGGCAGCCGATAGAGCGGCGCGTGGTTTACCGCGTTGCACGGGATGGCGCAAATGAAAGGCGTCGAGATAGGAGTGCGAGCGGTATTCCGGCACGAAAGCCTCATCGACGACGAGATCCTTGCTGCCGGTGGCGCAGAGCCCGATCACATGCCAGTTGTCGTCGATGGCGTAGTCGCGACGCGGCAGCAGAAATACGCGCGCGTCGGGCGCCTGGCCCGGCTCGGCCGGCGGCACGATGATGCCGCCGAGCACGGCCCATTGGCAGAAATCGCAGCCGCTGGAAAACGACCAGCGGCCGCTGAGGCGATAGCCGCCGTCGACTCTTTCTACCGTGCCGGTCGGCGCCAACGAGGTCGAGAGTTGGATGCTGGTGTCTTCGCCCCAGACGTCTTCTTGCGCTTGCGGCGGAAAGATCGCCAGGAATGCCGAGTTGTGCACCCCGACAACCCCGAGCACCCAGGCGCTCGACCCGCACACCGTGCCCACTTCCATGACTGCCTGGTAGGAAGATCCGGGATCGAGCTCGTAGCCGCCGTAACGCCTCGGCTGCAATGCGCGAAAAGTCCTGCCTGCTGAAAATCTGCAAAGGTCTCGTCGGGCAGCCGCCGCAATTGCTCCGCCAGCGCAGCACGCTCCTGCAGAACCGGCAGCAGCGCACGCACGCGATCGAGATAGCCTTCAGGTGTCACTTCGATCCTTTCTGCTCAAGCACTAGGATGGCAACACTTCTACGTACCGGCGAGCTGGGCGACGATCGGCGCAAACGCTCTCGCGTAGGGTTCAAAGATGGTCAGGTATGACACGCCCCAGCGCTCCCGGAGATCTTCAACCAACTCGTCGATGAGTATACTAGATATCCGTGCCGCATCAGGACGCATAAAGCTAAAGCTAAATCTGGAGGTGAACGAGCGCCAGCTGTCTGCATGGCGCGCTCCAACGACGTCGAACGCCGCAGCGGCCAGGCGCCGCTTGCACCTGCCACCCCATACTAACACGCCAGCCGCACGTAGATAAGATTATAGCCGCGAATTAACAGTTCGAACCGTCGTTCAGCCAGCAATGTTTGGAAATTCCTGCTGGTTTCTCTCCCGGGAAATAACCAGTCATGTGGTTCAATAATAATAACCTCGGCATCATCTACCCACTCGACATTTTGCGCGAATAGATCACTTTCAAACCCTTCGATATCAATTTTTACAAGAAAGAGCTTTACGGGCCGCTCCTGGTTGCGGATAAGCGCAGGAATCGTGACAATGGGGATGTTGCCATCTTCGCTCCGCCTCGTCTGCACCATCCATGCTTGGTTTGCTGGATTTGTGAGCAATACCCGGCCCTCTTCGGAACCGATTGCCGCCTCGATCACCTCCACGTTTGGTAATGTGCGCGTATTCAATCGGCAAATCTCTGCATTGCTTGCATCGGGTTCAACAGCAAGCACGCGGGCTAGAGGAAATTGTCGGGAGAACCAAATCGACGCAGCCCCTACATTTGCTCCGGCGTCTATAATGATCGGGATTTGCCCAGCATCCACGGTACGTTGATAGACCTGCAGTACACGAGAGAACTGTGGGAAGCTAGACAGATCGTAGGTTTTCTCTTGGAATACTTCAAGAAATGCAAGCGAGTCCGAAGTCCCGATTCGTATGTAAACCTTAGTTTCTCGCTTTATAGTACTCACGTGATACTTGCGTCCGAGTATTCTTGAAATATGCCGCAACGGAAATGTGGGGCCTAATTGCGTAACGCTTCGCAAGTTCGTGTAAAAGAAATCGAGCATAGTCATCGTCGATATTCCCCAGATGCTTGAGAATATGCGACCATAATGGTCCCCCTTGGCGTGCCCGGCAACAGAAATTGCGTACGCCTGTGCAGCGTTAATATCATTTTCGGCTGCTCTTGTTCGCTGCTCGGCGACGGCAATTGCCAGCGCCGCTTCGGCAGCAGAAGACACTGGCTATGATCTATATACGTATTGCACGAGATCAGTGGTTCTTTTGACCACGGTTATTGCATGGGGTAGCATCATCTCGCACAACATCCCCGGTTGCTACACGGACATAATTCAGCAAGACCAGTTAGTGAAAATCTATATCCATTGGGCGGATACGCATCCAAATTTGCTCCATTTGGCCAAAGGTCAAGCTATGGTGCTTGCGCTAATTGATGCGTTTCCCTGTCCCAAAAAACGTGGATGGCAGGATGAGCCGATCGCACCGCCCCCGGACGAGCTGGTCCCTACCCAGGGGCGATGAGCATAACTATGAAAATGATGGGGATTACCAAGAGGCATTAAATTTGGGTATTCAGAGGCCGAGGATGTCGTCAACCATGCGCTGGAGGAGATAGCGGAAACGTTGACTGTCCACTATCTTGATAACGTTCGCGTTACTGTCAGTAGGCTGCACCAGGCTCTCTAGATGGCTCGCTAACGCTTGTAGCGCATTGCGGCGCTCTTCCTTGTATTGCGACCGGTTGTAGATGCGGCAATACCGCTGACCACCCGCTGGTGTGGTTAAGCACCTTATCGACCACCTCGCCAACTCTTGGCGACGATGCCGGCACCCGTCAGCGCAGCCGAAGCGACGACGCGACAGTCGCACGCTCGCGTGCACCAGCATCGGGTAGCGGAAATCGACCCTCCGAGTTGGCACGAACGTGCTCAACAACGCTTCGGATGAAGCCCTTCCGGTTTGGCGTGAATGTCGGACCGTCCGGCTCGCGGGGCGAGTGGGTGGCGAAGGCGAATACGCTCGTTAGCCCAAGGGCCCTTGGAAGACCTGGTCGACATAGGTGTCGGAGAGCGGCTCCAGCACCTCCGGCCAGGCGCCGTTTACCCGGCGCCGCTCCGAGGCCGGCCGCACCCGGCCGTCCCAACCGATCTGTTCCATATAGTAATAGAGCTGGATGCAGTGGCCGTCGGGGTCGAGTGCGAAAGCCGCGTAGTCGATGCCCGGGTAGAGTTCTGGCGGTATCGCATCGATGAAGGTGACGCCATGCGCCTTCAGGAACGCAACCGCCTCGCGCAATTGGGCGTAGCTGCCGACCTCCACCCCGAACGACATGCAGGTGGTGTGTGCGCTGAGGCCTAAAGCACCGCGCAGTTCTCTCGGGAACAACCCGACGCTATGGTGCTCGGCGCCGCAGCGCAGAAACACGCAGCGGGCGCCGCGGTATACCGTCTCTTCGCTCCTGACGAAACCAAGACGCTCGGTATAGAAGCTTTCGGCTCGTCCGACGTCTTCGACAAAGAGCCCGACCGGCCCGACTTTGGTGATTTTGAAGGGCCGCGGCAGCAGCACGCCTTCGACATCAAATTTCGCGGCTAAAGTCTGCTGCGGACGGTGACCCGACAAGAACGTCGATGTCTTTTTCGCGCGCCTCCGCCACTTCGGTCGCTTCCGACATCTGTGGTAGGGCGGGTTTTTCGTTGAAGCCGCGGTAATACATGTCGCGCGGCTTGCTCAGCTGGTTCCAGCCGACCTGCTCGATGCCGTAATAAAATTCGTTCGTGTGGCCGTCCGGATCGTAGACGTAGACGTGCCAATTGCTGCCTGGCATGTCGCGTCCGACCCGCTGGATGCGGACCTGCTGTTCCTCAAAATAACTGTGGGCGTCGACGATCTCTTTGAGGCTGCCGCATTGCCAGGTGATCTGGTTGATCGTCACTTCGGGCGCGAATTTGCGATCGGCGCGATGATCCATGACCCGCTTCGGGAACAGAACAAAGGCGTGATGGTCGGTCCCGTAGCGCATGAAATAGCCACGCGGGTCGCCCAAATCGGAATCCTTTGGGAACCACGGCGCATGCGAGAAGTCGAGTGTGTCAGATGCGGTGAAGCCGAGCAGGTCGCCGTAGAATTCGCGGCCCTCTGGCAGCTTCTCGACATTGAAACCAAAATGGCCAAGGCGGCGAACCTTGAACGGCCGCGGTAGAAAGATGCCGCCGACATCATAGCGCTGGGCAACGGCTGACATGATCGAATTCCCTCGCTTGCTAGCGATGCGTTCAGCGGCAATTATCCCATTCTCTTGTTGCGCCGCCAAGCGCGGCCGGCTTCCGAAGGAGAAGCGCTGATGAGCCAGGCTCTCGAAGGTATCCGCGTGATCGATTTCACGCACGACCAGGCAGGCCCGTCCTGCACCCAGATGCTGGCCTGGCTCGGCGCCGATGTGATCAAGATCGAGCGCCCGCCGCACGGTGACCGGGCACGGCGATTATGGAACAGCGATAACCCGGACCTCGACAGCTTCTTTTTTCTGCTGCTCAACAGTAACAAGCGCAGCACTGTCATCAATCTGCGGGCCGATGAAGGCAAGGAGGCCGCGCGCCGGCTGATCCGCGACGCCGACATCATCGCCGAGAACCTCGGACCCGGCGTTATGGAGCGATTAGGCCTCGGCTATGAAGCGGTCAAGACGCTCAACCCACGCCTGATCTATGCTTCCGTGAAGGGCTTTGGCTCCTACGGCCCGTACAGCGGCTTCAAATGTTTCGAGCCGGTCGCACAAGCGACCTCGGGGGCAATGAGCGTCACTGGCGAGGCGGGTGGCCCGCCGATGGTCAACGGCGCCAACATCGGGGATTCCGGCACCGGGATGCATCTTGACGATCGCCATTCTCGCCGCGCTGGTGCAGCGCCACGGCACGGGCCGGGGTCAGCTCGTCGAAGTGGCGATGCAGGAGGCGGTGCTGAACCTGACGCGGGTCAAGTACACGCAAACATTGGCGACCGGCCGACCGCTCGACCGCACCGGCAACCGCTCGGCGACCGGCGGCTGGTCCGATCTGCTGCGCTGCGCAGGCAGCGGGTCGAACGACTACGTCTACATGATCATCCCGCCCGACAATCCGGAGATGTTCGAGGCGGTGACCGAAGTGATCGGGCGCCCCGATCTGCGCACTGACGACCGCTTCGCCACGCCGCCGGCGCGGGCCCGCAACGGGGCGGCGCTGACCGCCGAGATCGAGCGCTGGACGGCACAGCGCGACAAGCGCGAGGTCATGACAGCGTTCGCCAGGCGCGGCATCGTGTGCGGCGCGGTGCTCGACACCGCCGAAGTGCTCGGCGATCCGCATCTGCGCGAGCGCGAGACGATCTTCGACCTCGACCATCCGACGCGCGGCCGGTTCTCGGTGATCGGCTGCCCGGTCCGCCTCTCGGATTCACCCGTCGCCGCCAGGCGCGCGCCGCTCAAGGGCGAGCACACCGAGGAGGTGCTGCGCAGTCTGGCCGGCTACACGCCGGAAGAAATCCGGCGGCTGCGCGAAAGCAATGTCGTCTGACTACTTACCTCGTCATTCCCGCGAAAGGGGGAATCCCGGGCCGCAGGTCTCGACCGCCCGCCCTGGACCCCCGCCTCCGCGGGGGTGACGAGAACCTCGGAAGGAGTCCAAGGTGAGTGAACAAGGATCGATGAACGGCGCCGAATGGCTGGCGCGGGCGCTGGCCGGGGCCGGAACGACACATGTCTTTTTCGTCGAATCGGTATTGCGCCGCACCCTTTTGCAACTGGGCGATCTCGGCGTTGCGCGGGTGCTCGCCCACACCGAGAAGGCGGCAGCCTATATGGCTGACGGGTACGCCCGCATCGCCGGAAGGCCGGGGGTGTGCATGGCGCAATCGGTCGGCGCCGCCAATTTGGCGTCCGGGCTGCAGGACCCGTATCTCGGGCGCAGCCCGGTGGTCGCGTTGACCGGCCGCAAGGAGCCCTCGTTCCAGCATCGCAACGCCTATCAGGAAATCGCCCATGCGCCTTTGTTCGCCGCGGTGACGAAATTCTCAACTCCGGTCGAATTCGACAACCGAGCTGCCGCGGCTGTTGCGTCATGCGTGGCGCGCCGCATTGGCGGAAACGCCGTGCCCGACCCATCTCGACTTCTCCGGGCTGCAGGGCGATGTAATCGAGCTCGGCCAAACCTCCGAGCCGCCCGTCATCGATCCGGAGGCGCGGCGCATCCCGGCGCACCGGCCGGTCGCCGATGCCGCCGACATCGAGCGCGCCGCCGCGGCGCTGATCGGCGCGAGCCGCGTCGCGATCGTCGCCGGCGACGGCGCGGCCGCCTCGCAAGCCGGGCCGGAGGTGCTCGCCTTGGCCGAGGCATTGCAGGCGCCGGTCGCCACCACGCTCGGCGCCCGCGGCATCATCCCGACCCGGCACCGGCTGTCGGCCGGTGTCGCCGGCAGCTATTCCGCCCCGCCGGCCAACCGCATCGTGCACGGTGCCGATCTCGTGCTGTTTGTCGGGTGCGATACAGGCGACCAGGTCACCTTGAACTGGACCGTGCCGTCGCGCGACACAACGATCGTGCAGATCGACGCCAATCCGCTCGAGATCGGCCGCAGCTACCCGAAGACGACGGGTGTCGTCGGCGACCCGAAGGCGACGTTGGCCCGGCTCAACCAGGTCGTCGGCAAGCCGGAGCGCGACTCTGGGTTTGCCGAAGAGGCGGCGCGCATCGTCGCCGATTGGCGCGCCACGATGACCCCACTGACCGAGAACGACACCGCGCCGATCCGGGTCGAACGGCTGTGCGCCGAGGTCACCCGGGCATTGCCGTCCGACGGCATATTAGTGGCGGACACCGGGTATTCCGGGATCTGGACCGGGACGATGATCGAGCTCAACGGCGCCGGGCAGACCTATTTGCGAGCGGCGGGATCGCTCGGCTGGTCGTTTCCAGCCTCGCTCGGCGCGAAATGCGCGGCCCCCAAGCGGGCCGTGCTGTGCTTTACCGGGGATGGCGGTTTTTACTATCACCTCGCGGAATTGGAGTCGGCACGGCGTTGCGGCATTCCGGTCACCGTCGTCGTCAACAACAATTCCGGCTTCGGCCAGAATTTGACCGGCGTCCGCCGGGTCGCCGGCAACCGGCCGGGCCGCGGTGAGGAGCTGATCCGCTTTGGCCCGACCGATTTCACGGCGGTCGCGCGGAGCTTTGGCGTCCGCGGCATCCGGGTCGAGCGGCCGGCCGAGATCGCGCCGGCCCTGGCCGAGGCGCTCGGAGCTGGGGAACCCGTCGTGGTCGACGTCGTGACCGATCTCGAGCCGCGCGCCCCCGAGCCGTGGGCACCGGGACGGAACGGGTAAGGAATACAGCGCCAGGAGAACCGCATGGCACTGCGCTTGGTCGTTGGACGGCCGTGTTCGTGCGGACCGTCAGCGACGAAGAGGTGGAGTTCGCCGCCGATATCCTGAAGCAATACGTTCCGATCACAATCGAGGTCGTGCCGCTATAGGAGGGGCCGTCGACGCCGGTTGCGCGATAGCAGCGCCGCACTATCGCGGCGCGCCCACCAGGCTGGCTAATACCGGGTCGAGGCGCGAGGTCATCAAGAAGTAGCCGCGCGCGCTCAGATGCAGGCGGTCGGGTGAAATCGCGGCCGACAGCCGTCCCTCATCATCCAGCAACACACTCCCGATATCGGCGTAGAAGATGTGCTGGCCGTCGGCGCAGTCGCGGATCAGCCGATTGACGCGCTCGCCGGCGAGGCGCAGCTTGGCCGTTGGGGACGCCTCTCTGGGCAATAACGCCAGCAGCAAAATCCGCGCTTCCGGAAGGCGCCGGCGGAGCAATTCGAGATCGGCTCGAATACCGTCCGCGGTTAGCTCGGGCGAGCGGCCGGACCCGATATCGTTTGCGCCGATCAGCAGAATTACCGCTCTCGGTGGAGGTCCCGCTAAATTGCCATTCTCCAACCGCCATAACAGGTGGTCGGTGCGATCGCCGACGATGCCGGCGTTGAGCACGCCATGCGGCACCAGGTGCTTTTCCCAAAGGTCGAGATTCCACCCTTCGGTCAACGAATCGCCGAGGAACAGAACCGCCGGCGGCGTGGTTCTGACCGCCTGGTTAATCCGATCCAGCCGTTCGAGGGCATGCCGGCTACTGCGCGGCGTCGCATGCGGTAGCTCTCCGCGTGAAAAACGGGCGCATCGTAGCGTCTCCTCGGCGGAGGCCGTGGCGCCCGCGACGATAGCGACGAGCGTCGTCAGCAGCACGAACATGAAATAATGACCCCGGCGCATAAGCCGCGGATCGCTGCTCGACATATACCTGCCGACCGGGCTTGCACTGCCGGCGGGCACCCTTTCCCGTGCCGCCCCTCGCCCGCTATGCTGGTTGAAATGATCTTTGTCGCGGGAGGTAATGAAATGGCACGAAACGGCAATTTCGGCTCGTCGATCCCGATCACCGATCGCATATTGGCGATCCGCGACCGCTGGCACACCAAGCGGCATCCGTTCTTTCTCGCCTTTGGTGAAGGAAAGTTGCCCTTGAAGGCATTAGGCCGCTATCAGGCGCTTCATTACCACTTCGTATCGCGGGCCTTGGCAAGTTTTGGGCTGCTCTATGCGCGGGGCTACCAATTTGAAGACGTCCGCAAGATGATCGCCGAGAACATCGCAGAAGAAGAAGGGCTCAAAGCGATCCCCGAGCCGGGCCACGAACCGCATGACCACAACGAGCTGATCCTGCGCTTCTGTCGTGCCGCCGGTCTCACCGATGATGAAGTAAGAAACACAAAGATGCCGCCCGCCTGGTGGGCGCGCTCGCTTTACATGTACCAGACGACAGCGAACGAGCCGGTCGGCGTCATCCTGGCGATGCAGACGACCCAAGAGGGCCAGATGCCGGGGCTGATCAGCGAGGTCCTGCTGCCCGCTTTCGAGAAGCATTACGGCTTCAAGCGCAACTCCCCGGAGATCGAGTTCTTCACCGAGCACGACGCTGCCGATGTCGAGCACAGCCGCCGCCAAATCGAGCTGTGCGGCAGGCATCTGAAATCGCCTGAGCTCGAAGCCCGCGCCGAACGGGTCGCGGAGGAGATCTGCGAGCTGCGCTGGGCTTCGATTTCCGAGCTCTACCGCTCGGAGGTACTAGGTGAGAAGGAGATCCTGCCGCCGGGCGTGGGATAGGTCAGCGCAGCGCGAGGAGGCAGGCGCGGGCGGCGGCGTCGAGGATCGCCTCGGCGTCGATATGGTAGGCCTGATAGAGGTCCGGGATGTCGCCCGATTGGCCGAACCGGTCGACCCCCAATGGCACGATCCGGTTGCCGGCGACCGCGCCGAGCCATGACAATGTCGCCGGGTGGAAGTCGCCGACGGTGACGAGCGCACCGCCTGCTCGCAGCCGCGCCAACAGCCGCTCGGCGACACTCATTTCGCCGCGAGTCCGCGCCGCCTGCCAGTCGCGATGCAGGCGGTCGGGCGAGGTGATCGCCAGCAGCCCAGCCCCGGGAACATCTTCGGCGAGCTCGCGATGGGCGGCGAGGACCTCGGGGGCGACCGCGCCGCAATAGGCGATCGCCAGTTCGGCTCCTTCCGCCGGCTCGCGCAGCCAATAGGCCCCGGCGATGATCGCCGCTTCGAGATCGCCGGAGATCGGCCTATCGGGTTGGTCGATCGGCCGCGTCGACAGCCGGAAATAGACCGACTCGCCTTGCTCTCGTTGTATTTCCTCGAATGCCCAACGCAACAAGATCGCCAGCTCGTCGGCAAACGCCGGCTCAAAGCTGACTAGCCCGGGCTGGGCGAGCCCGGTCAGCGGCTCGCCGATCGACTGATGTGCGCCGCCTTCCGGCGCGAGGGTGATCCCCGACGGGGTCGCCACCAAGATAAAGCGGGCATCCTGATAGCACGCGTAGTTCAGCACATCCTGCCCGCGCTTGATGAACGGGTCGTAGAGCGTGCCGATCGGCAACAGCCGGGTGCCGAAGAGCGGCGCGGCGAGGCCGAGCGCGGCGAGCTGCAGAAACAGATTGCTCTCGGCGATGCCGAGCTCGATATGCTGGCCCTGCGGCGACATCGCCCAACGCTGTGCCGAGACGACCTTTTCCTCGCGAAAGGTGTCGGCCCGCTCGGCGCGGTCGAAAATGCCGCGTCGATTGACCCACGGCCCGAGGTTGGTCGACACGGTGACGTCCGGGGGAGGTCGTCACGATCCGCTCCGCCAGCGCCGTATCGCCGGCGGCGATGTCTCCCAATATCCTGCCAAACGCTTCCTGGGTCGAAAGCTTTGCACCTCGCGGGGTCGGCAGGTTTGGCGGCACCGGGATCGGCGGGGCGTCATGCCAGCGCCGACCCGACCGGGCGAGCGGCACGCGCTCGAGGAACGCGGATAGCCGCTCCGCCGGCAAATCGAGCCCGGCGAACAAATCCCACTCGGCGCCCTCTGCCACGGCCATGCTGCGCTGGAACAACGCCATTTGGTCGCGGTTCATCAGCCCGGCATGGTTGTCCTTATGGCCGGCGAAGGGCAGCCCGTAACCCTTGATCGTGTAGGCGATAAAGCAGGTCGGCCGATCATCGGTGATGCCGTGGAAGGCATCGAGCACCGACTCCATGTCGTGGCCGGCGAGATTGGTCATCAGCCGCTGCAAGGCCGTATCGTCGTGGTCGTCGAGGATCGCGCGGATCCCGGGGTAGCGGTTGAGGTCGCGGTGCAAGTGCTCGCGCCAGCCCTCGCCACCCTTGTAGACCAGCGCGGAATAAAGCGAGTTCGGGCAGGCGTCGATCCACTCGCGCAGGTGGTGACCGTCGGGACGGGCGAACGCGGCTTCCAGCAAATGCCCGTACTTCAACGTGACGACGCGCCAGCCCATCATTTCGAACATCGCGTCGATGCGGCCAAACAGCCGATCGGACACAACCGCGTCGAGGCTCTGGCGGTTGTAGTCGATGATCCACCAGAGATTGCGGACATCGTGCTTCCAGCCCTCGAGCAGAGCCTCGAAGATATTGCCCTCGTCGAGCTCGGCGTCGCCGGCGAGCGCGATCATGCGCCCGGGCGGGTCCTCGGTCGGCACAAGGTGCTTGAGGCGCAGATAATCCTGCGCGAGCGAAGCGAACAGGGTCATCCCGACGCCGAGGCCGACGGAGCCGGTCGAGAAATCGACGGTCTCGCCGTCCTTGGTCCGCGACGGGTAGGATTGGGCGCCGCCGAACGCGCGAAACCGCTCCAGTTTGTCGCGGCTCTGATGCCCGAACAGGTACTGGATGGCGTGAAACACCGGCGAGGCGTGGGGCTTTACCGCGACGCGGTCTTGCGGTCGCAGCACATCGAAATAGAGCGCGGTCATCAGGGTCGCCAACGACGCGCTCGACGCCTGGTGACCGCCGACCTTGAGCCCGTCCCGGTTCGGCCGCAGATGGTTGGCGTTATGAATCATCCAGGTCGACAGCCACAGCACCTTGCGCTCGAGCGCCGTCAGGCACGCGATCTTGTCCTGCGCCTCGGTTGTGTGCTCCTGGCCCACTCGGCCTTCCAGAGCCTGCAGCATATCCAGCTCCTGCTTCACGCACGCAGTCTAGCCGATCGCCGGCTGAAAATCTTGGCGATACCGCGAGCGCTGGAGATGCGGGCCGGCTATGGAGGCGCGATGCGATGGCGGACTCTCCCGTCGTCTGCCGATTTGACCAAGCTACAGTGGATACCCACATAGCTATGCGGCACGCCGAAGCGACCACTAAGCGCGGGAGCATTTAGGATATGGCAGCAGAAAGCCCGAGCGAGAGCGAGGAGCGTGGTATCCTCGTCACCGAAAAGGCGGCGCGCCGGATCGCGACGTTGCGGGCCGAGGAAAAGGCCGAGAACGCTTTCCTGCGCATCGCCGTGTCGGGCGGCGGCTGCTCCGGTTTTCAATATGGGCTTTCGTTCGACGACCAGCGCAACGAGGATGATTTCGTGTTCGAACGCGACGGTGTGAGGGTCGTCGTCGACGATGTCTCGCTCGGCCTGTTGAACGGCGCCGAGGTAGATTTCGTCGAAGATCTGATGGGCGCCTCATTCCAGATCCGTAATCCGAACGCCGCCTCGTCCTGCGGCTGCGGTAACTCCTTCTCGATCGGGTGATCGAGGCGGCCGGCGCTCTCGCCTGCTGGCACTTCGCCGTGATCGTCGGCGAGCAGGTGGAACTCTAGTTTTTGGGTGGGCCTTAACACATGGTATGGCGAAAGAGAGAACAGCCCCATGTGGCCCGTGATCCCGGTACTCGCGATCGTTCTCGCGCAAGCGGCCCCGCCCAGCTCTCCTTCGAAATCTCGCGGATCAAACCCGCCCTCTGCCTCCTAAGCACCTCAGAACGCTTTCGATAATCATCGGTTAACGCCGGGATTTATTGACTGTAAACCCAGGAATTTTCGGTATTATGTAGCAAGCACCACAATCGGGGACAAAGAACGAGAGTGGGCGCATCGCGCTCGGCGGTTTCTTCGAGCCGAAATAAAGCGGGCGGAGATTAGCTATGCAGAGCTGGCACAGCGTCTCAAAGAGCACGGATTAGAAGAAACCGAAGCCTCAATCGCGAACAAGCTTAGCCGAGGCACATTCGCTGCCACGTTCTTTCTGGCAACAATGAAGGCGATCGGGCGGCAAACGGTGAACCTAGAAGACGTATAGTGGCGATGGGCGACCCGCTTTGGACGGTTATCGCGTTCGCTGTTATTATCTTTGCCGCCTTAGCGGCTAATATACATAAAAAGATTGGCAGCGCATATGAAAGACCCGACACCACAAAGCAAAAAATTATGACATAGATGCTTTATCCGTTCTTAATACCATAAGAGATGGAAATATAGATAGCTCCATAGAAGAGACAAAGCCCACAACACAGCGCGATTACAGCGATAGCACCGAAAAAGAACTTACTAGGGCTCTTGTCTGGTGGACGTTTGCGCTCGCAATGGCCACGGCCATTGCCGCCATATTTGCCGGGTTCACTCTCGACGCCATTCGCGGCCAATTGGGAGAAATGAGGGTCGATAATCGCGCATGGGCTTCCGCTGACATAGAAATCGCCGACAGTTTCATATTCGATCCGGTCAATCCGACTGTCGAGCTCACCTTTCATTACAAGAATACGGGGAAGTCTCCAGCAATGGGGGTTAACGGGCTTCTCGATGCCATCGCGATCTTTGATGGAACCAAGGCGGCCGTATCGAGACTGAAGGCCGTCTGCGACAACGTCGGCTCTAATAGCGCATTGGGGGTTCGCTGTTGCCTGGGGACAGTATACAAGGCTCCCAAAGTACCGGTATCTCGGTTAGTGGTGAGCCCACGCTTCGCCGTATATTCAATCCTATTATTCTTACTTGCATAGGATATAAGCTCGTTGGAGACAACGACCCACATTTCACCGCTCGGAGTTTCAGGCTTTCTATGAAGGCTCCACGACCAGGACGAGGGTGTTGCGCTATTCTTGCGGATGATGGCCCTGTCGGGAAGAGCGATCTCAAATTGGAAATCTGGCAAATGAAGGACGGCAACTTCGCTAACTAGAAGAGTCGGCATCATCGTGAATATGAGGTAACAAAGAGCGCGCGCGGCACGCACCTAAATCTACACTATGACCTCCGTATATGTTGGAATTTTGCCGTACTGTTGCGTGAGGGTTGTCGTGGCGCTTGCCACATAATACCGGGAATTTGGCGACCCCGGCAGGACTTGAACCTGCGACACCCGGTTTAGGAAACCGGTGCTCTATCCGGCTGAGCTACGGGGCCCCAATTTTACATTTGATAAGTTAGTAGCCAACCGTTTTGACGCGTGTACCCGATTGCGAGTCCGATTGCTACTGTTGTTGTTCGGCTCTTGCCGCGATTTGAAATGCCGGCGGGTCGGGCCCCCACGATCTGAGCAGCCTAGCGCGGGAGGCCGCAGATTGGCTCGACGCGCTGGCGGAAGAGCCATTCTTTGGCGGGTCTCGCGACTTTCGCCTCGCACCGGTGTGAACTTGCGATGATCTCCATACCGCAGAAACCGGGGCCGTAGGCACAATTGGGGCTGCTCCAGGCGCGCGTTGCTGTTCGCGTCGGCCCCGATTCGTCGGAACAGCACCGGGGATGATTGCGCCGATCGGGCATCGAACAGCAATTATTCTTTTTCTTTCGGCGTCTTCGCACGCAGTGAGCAATCTCACACTCAAACCGTCGCGTCTCGTGGGATGTTAACTGGGGAGGATACGGAAATGAAAACCGCAGACTTCTACCAGGTCACCGCTGACGCCATGGGTGTTGCGCTCTATCTCTACCGCGACGGCTCGGTGACTAACTCACGCAAGGTCGGTATCGAGGTCTCCGCTACGATTGAGCCGCAAGAGCGCTGGAAGCCTGCCGACGATCATGGTCTCGGTGAGCAGCTACGAAAGGTTTAAGACCAGCGGCGCCGTCAGGCGATGCTCTCGGCTGCTTCGGGGATCGCTTCGAGAGGGCGGGTGCTGCCGTGAACCTGACGAAGAAACGCTTCCATCATCGACAACGTCCATAGTGCCGCGCTGTGGTCGCGCTCACCCGACTGGTGCTGATCGAGCAGAACCGCGATCGTGGGCATGTCGAACAAGCCCGAGTCGCGCAGCACCGGCCCGCATAGGGTATCGCGCAGGCGGCGACGCAGCGGACCGCGGAACCAGGTGGCGAGCGGCACCGCGAAGCCCTGCTTGGGGCGGTACAAGATCTCCTTCGAGACATAGGGTTCGAGCGCGGCCTTGAAAACGTACTTGCCCTCGCGGCCATGCAGCTTCAGGTCGGACGGCAACCGGGCGGCCCACTCGACCAAGGTATGGTCGAGCAACGGAACGCGCACTTCGAGCGAGCTCGCCATGCTGGCGCGATCGACCTTGGTCAGGATGTCGCCCGGAAGATAGGTCTTGAAATCGGCGTATTGCACCTGCGACAGCGGGTCCTCGCTGCCGCACCGGCTCATATGCGACCGCAGGACCTCGGCGGCATCGTAGCCCTGCAGCTCGCGCCTGAAAGCCGGGCTGAAGAGCCGCTGCCGGAGTTCGCTGCCGCAAATCGACACGGACGAGAAATAGGCCTCGATCGTATTGCGCGCCAATTCCTGCAGGGTCGCCTTGGCGCGCAGCGGACGCGGCGCCCAGTCGAGCTTTGGATAGAGCGCGCCGAGCGTCCCGAACAACGGACGGCGCAACCCCGCCGGCACCACTCGCCGCACGCGCTCCTCAAAGCAATGCCAGCGATAGCGCCGGTAGCCGGCGAACACCTCGTCGCCGCCATCCCCCGACAGCGCCACCGTGACATTCTCGCGCGCCATTGCGCAGACCCGGAAGGTCGGTATCGCCGAGCTGTCGCCAAACGGCTCGTCATAGATCGTCGCCAGGCGGTCGAGGAGATCGAAGGAATTCGGATCGACATCTCTGACATGGTGATCGGTCCGGTAGCGCTCGGCAATCTCGGCCGCATGGGCGGATTCGTCCCAGCCCTTCGCTCCGAATGCGATCGAGAAGGTGCTGACCGGCTCGGCTTTCAGACCCGCCATCATCGCGACGACGCCGCTCGAATCGACACCGCCCGAGAGGAAGGCGCCGAGCGGCACGTCGGCGATCATCCGCATCCGGACGGATTCGCGCAGCCGCGCGATCAGCTCTTCCTCGACCTCTTCCCGGCGCGCCGGGACGCCATCGACAAAACGCAAATCCCAGTAGCAGTGCGGCTCGGGCATCGGTTCGCCGCGTCGGGCCAGTAGAGAGTGCGCCGGCGCGAGCTTGCGCACGCCCAGATAAATCGATCGCGGCTCCGGTATGTAGCCATAGGCGAAAAACTCTTCGATCGCCTGCGGGTCGAGCCGGCGGTCGATGTCGGGACTGAGCAACAGCGACTTCAATTCGGACGCGAACAATAGTCGCCCGTCACCGAGAACACTGTAATAAAGCGGCTTCTCGCCAAGCCGGTCGCGCGCCAGGAACAGCGCCTCGCGCCTCGCGTCCCACAGCGCAAACGCGAACATCCCGTTGAAGCGGTCGAGACAGGCCTCCCCCCACTCCTCCCAGGCGTGGACAATTACTTCGGTATCGGAACGCGTGCGGAAAGTATGGCCGAGCGCCGCAAGCTCGGCCACCAGCGGCTGAAAATTATAAATCTCACCGTTGAAGACGACGCAAACCGTTCCATCCTCGTTGAACAGCGGCTGATCGCCGGTCGCAAGGTCGACGATCGCCAGGCGGCGGTGACCCAGCCCGAGACCCGGCGCGTAATGAAAACCGTCGCCGTCGGGTCCGCGATGGCCGATGACATCGGTCATTCGGCGAAGCAGGACACGGTCGATATCGCCGCGTCCTCGTAAATCGAAAATACCCGTTATGCCGCACATTTATTATCCCGTGAAAAAGATGAACGATCGAAATCGACCCGAATTTGCCGGTCGAACTGGCTGACCAGGTATTCGAGCGTCAGGATGCGCGCGGTCTGCGCCGGATCCGTGACGCGGTCGAGCCGGAACAGGCGGTCCATCACTTGGATGCCGCCGGGCAGCGCGGCATCGCGATATTCCTGGCGCAAGTAATCCGGCAATTCGCCGGAACGCAGCACCCGGTTCTTTACCCGGTAGGTGAAACGACGCAACCATGGCGGACGCAGATAGGTGCCGTAATCGGCGAGCCGGCGCGCCAGCGGCGGCGGCCCGCTAAAATCGTGGCCGTAGCCCGATGGGTAGGAAGCCAGCCGCGGGTCGGCCCGGCGGATCAGCTCGGCTTCGTAGGCGCCGTGGTTCTTCCAGCCGATCGGGATGACGCTGGCGTGCTCGGTTATCGGCCGCTCAAGAAACGGCAACGCCACATTGCCATAGGTATTGTTGATGTTGTTGATCCGGCCGTCCCAGGCGCGGCAGCGGAAGGAATGGTAGAGCCATTCGACCAGCGGCCGCGGCAGAGCCGACTGAGGACAACCGATTAGCGCTTCGAGTTTGTTCTCGAGCGTGACGGAAATAGGCTTCTTGGTCGAATGCCGGCGTGCAGGTCTCGGGATCGAATTGGCTATAGAAGGACCACAGAATTTCACGCGGGCTATATGTCCGATCGGGCAGATAAAAGAAGTTGCGCCAGATTTCGCCGCCGCCGCCATTGAGCGCCACGGCGTCGCCGCTGACCCGGCTCGCGCGCTGAGCGCGCTCGGCCCCGTTGGTAAATATGCCCGCCCAGGTATATCCGTCGGAAGCGAGGAAGTTGTCATGGGCCACGGAGGCGAACTCGCTCGGGGCAAAGGCGAGCTCCTTGTCCTTGTCGACGACTTCGAGAGCAAAGCCCTCGCCCTCGGCAATCGCCCGCGCCAGGCAGACGTCCTTGTCCCCGGGCGGGCCATAGACATAGACCCGCGGCCTCATAGCATGGCGGCGCAGCAATGCCAGAATGAGACGCGAATTGTAGCCGCCCGACAGTGCGCACGTCACGCGGTCGCCGAAGCTCGTTGCCACCGCGGCGAAATAGCGGTCGAGGAGCTCCATGCTGTGCCCCACCATCGCCTCGAATGGCAAGGTTGAGACCATCGTTGGGAGAGGCAGCGAGTGGGGGCTGATTTCGAGGCGGTGTTCGCCCACCGCAATCGTCGCATTGATCGGCGCGACCTGGATTTCGTCAAACAGCGTGGCGTTGCCCGATACCACGCCATTGAAGACGTACTCGCAAGCGCCCTGCGTGCTCAGCGTCACGCGCTCAAGCGCCGACGCCACCGCCAAGAACGAAGAAGACGCGATCCGTCGCGTGGCGTCGTAAAACACCAGAAAGCCGCCAAAGCTGTCGGGAACGATTGTCGTTTCGCCGGCTTTGCGCAAGATCACGGCGAAATGGCCGATTGCGCGATCGCGGGGCGCCGAGTGCTTGCCGCTCGCCTGATAGAACGCCGCAGCAGCTGGCTTTCCGACCATGTTTTCGTAAATCAACGTGCCGCATGCGTTTACGAAATCGCCATTGGTAAATTGCTGGAGCGCCGGCTCGGT
The DNA here is from genome assembly GCA_963698995.1 of uncultured Alphaproteobacteria bacterium. GTDB lineage: Bacteria > Pseudomonadota > Alphaproteobacteria > ATCC43930 > CGMCC-115725 > AP-15. Next base: position 18,038 of record CAVOTD010000122.1, read on the forward strand.
CGCCTGCCGTTTGGGATACACCGCAAGAACGAAATTTTCGCCTTGGATCAGGCGCGGGGCGGGCATCCCCATTCGGGCAAACACCGCCAACGCCGCGTTTTGTGCTGCTGAGCAATCTTCGCCAGGACCGGTATGAAGGAGAACAAAGGCACCCATTCGCCAGCGCGCGCTCCTCAAACTGCTCGGCGCGCGCCAAACACGTCTGAATAGGCGGAAAACATCCGGTCCTGAGAATATTCGGTAGCCACGCGTCGCCAATTGTCCGATCCGAGGCTGTCGCGCTTTTCGGCAGCGCCGAGCAATCGCGAAATTGCCGCCGCAAAAGCGGACGGATCATCGCGGGGAACGATGAACTCTTGATTGGCTTGGCACACCATTTTCTTGACGTCGCCGACATCCACCGCAGCCACGGCGCGACGCGCCGCCATTGCTTCGAGCAGTGCATTCGGCATCTGTTCTGTATCTGACGACAGGGCAAATATGTCAAACGTGCCAAGAACCAATTCCGGCGCAACCTGACCGGTGAAAATCACGCGGTCAGCGATGCCGAGTTCCACGGCCAATTGTTCGAGCGCGGCTCGTTCGACTCCGTCTCCGGCGATGATTAGGCGCAGGCTTGGCAAATTGGCCAGTCGGGCGAATACGCGGAGAAGGCGCCCAATATTCTTTTCCGGGCGCAGCGGAGCCACCGTGCCGACTACCAATTCGCCGGGTCGGCGGATGAACCCGGGCACCGTGTCGCGAACGGGCGTCGAAAAACGTGCCGCATCGACGCCATTGGGGATGTAAGCGATCCGCGCGGCGGGCAGCCGCCAGACGCGGCATGCCAGGTCCGCCAAGCACAGCGACGGGACTACGACCAGCGCGCACCGAGCGAGCGCCCATCGCCGAAACAGTACTCGGCGCGGGATTTGCGAATCCGCCTCGCCCTGGCCGAAGCCGGCCTCGAGATGGACATGCCGCGGCACCGGCAACAAGCGGCTTGCCATGGCCCATTCGATAGCCCCCCAATTATAGGTCAGCAGGAGATCCGGCTGAAGATGCCGCAATGCGCGAGCACAGGCCGCGAAGGTGTGCAGCATGCCCCGTTTCGGGTGCCGCATCGGCAACAGCCTCACCTCGAGATCACCGGCAATCGTCGCTGCGGCCTCGAAATTGTTGTCCAAAGCGATGACAGAATGGCGGAACCGCGTGCCAAAGTGGTTTATTATACGCACCATGCGCAGCGGGACGCCGCCGATCCCAAAGCTCGGGAAGACATGAAGGAGGTGCTCGCAGATTGAGGAGGCGGCGGCGGTGTCGACCACTCCCGAAAGCTGCTCGACAGCGGACATTCCAACTTCAGCCGCTGTGCGGCTCGCAATAGGCAAGGTTAATTCCTACTTGTTGCGGGAATATTTAACTCCTTTAAATATCTCTAGCAAGATTGCTGTGCCGTTTATCGGTTAGTATGTGGCATAGTTGAGGCAGCGGTGTTATTAGTTTGTTACCGTCACGGACTTTTTCGAAGCAACCCGACTTTGACCGATAATCGGCACGGTCCGGACCTAAAACGCGCACCGGTGGTGAAGTCGCAAACCGTTGAACGCGAATGCTAAGGCATGCTCGACCCTGACACTTGGAGCGTGATCGACTGGCCGGCCGAGCAGGTGCCGATGCTCGTTGTCGTCGTCGATACCGAAGCAGAATTCGACTGGGAGGCTCACCGTCCACGCCGGGCAATGGGCGTCACCTCGGTCAAATGCCAGGATCAAGCGCAACGGATTTTTGACCGATACGCGGTGCGGCCGACCTTCGTCCTCGATTATCCTGTGAGCAGCACCCCGGAAGCCTACGAGTTCATCCGCAAACTTTATCGTTCAGGCGCATGCGAAATCGGCGCCCACCTGCAGCCTTGGGACAATCCGCCGCTGATCGAGCCGATCACTGACGAGAACTCCTATCCCGGCAACCTGCCCGCCGATCTGGAACGGGAGAAACTGGTCCAGCTGACCCGCAGCATTGAAGAGAATATCGGCGTGCGCCCCCGCATCTACAAAGCGGGTCGATACGGCGTCGGGCGCGCGACTGCGCGCATCCTCGCCGAGCTCGGCTACGAAATCGATGTGAGCGTCCTTCCGGGCACCGATCTCAGCTGCAAGTTCGGGCCCGATTTCTCGCATTGCCGCGCCAGCCCCTACTGGTTCGGCAGGGACCCGGCGCTGCTCGAGATTCCTCTTTCCATCGGCTACACCGGGCTGCTGGCCGATACCGGCGCCGTCGCCCGTACCTTGACGACGAACGAACGCCTGAAGGCGCTGCACGTGCCGGGCATCCTCGCCCGGTTGGGCCTCGTCGAGCGCATCGCACTGAGCCCGGAAGGGATCTCATTCGAAGAGCAGCGCCGACTAACCCGCGCATTGCTCCGCAAAGGCCATCGTGTTTTCAGCTTGACCTATCATAGCCCGTCACTGGCCCCGGGCAACACGCCCTATGTGCGCAATGAGACCGATCTCGGCGCTTTCCTGCAACGCATCGAACAATATTTGCGATTCTTCACCGATGAGGTCGGCGGGCGGGCGGCGACACCTTTCGAGGTCAAGACTCTTGCCGAAGGCGACCGCGCGCCAGACCGGATCAGCAGAAACGCAGAACGTTTCCGACCCTCATCGGTGACCGGTTCGGGGCAGGCGTGACATTACCGAGGGAGCGAGGCGACGTATTCGGGAAGCGATTGGCCGCCCGCCAGAAAGCGCGTGAGTTGCCGTTCCGCCGGGTCGTCGGGATCGTCCATGCTGGCGGAGACCGCGACGAAGGCGGCGAGAGGCTCTCGCTCGAACAGCACGGCGCGCGCTTGTAACAGCTTTGTCTCGATCAGCCCGGCGGCGATCCTGCCGTCGACGACGTAGAACGACCACACGAGGCGGCGACGCTGCCCGCTGACGATTTCCGTGCTCGCCACCGCCGTCGGCTTACCGCCCAGCGAAACTTCGGCACGGCTGTACCCGGCGATGTGCCAATGGATGTCGTCGACCACGCGGTTGCCGGTCGTGGTCAGCGAGTTGCCGATCGCTCGCAGCCGATATAGCGCGACGTATCGGATAACGGTGCCGGAACCGGGATCTTTGAACTCTTCGAGGAACTCACGATCGGCCCCGGACACCGACGGACGCCAATCCGCCGCCGCAGGCGAAATGCTGCGCCACGGCGCTGCAGTCAGAGGGGCTTGGGCCGCTAGCAACGGCACCGGCGGATAAAGGGCATCGAGTCTGGCCGCATAAGCCGGACCGGCCAAGGCCAGCAGGACGGCGGCCGGGACCACGATGGCAAACCGCCACGCCGAGGGCTTCGACAGCCCCGCCGAGCGCACCGGAATGCGCTGGTCGGTTCTCTGCGCAAAGGTCGCCCCGATTGCAATCAGCATAATGATGACTAGGGTGAAGAACAACCAGCCATAGAGGACATGGTCAGCCTCGACCGCCGCCGCACTGCCTTCGAGATGAGCGAGAACGATGATCCCGAGCGCCCGCAATCCATTGGCGACAATAGGCACAACCACCGAAAGCAGGATGAAGATAGCCCTCCTGATGAAGGTCCGGTACATGACAACCGCGAAGAAGCAACCGAACACGATCGAGGCGATCAGAAAGCGCAACCCGGCGCAGGCTTCGGCGATTTCGAAAGTCCCTTCCGGTATATCGATCATGAAGCCGTCCGAGTAGACCGGAATGTGCAGCGCCTGCAATCCGGCGATGCTGATCTGGGCAGTGATCTTTTGCAATGAAGGGACGAGAAAAGCCCCGCTTGGCACGAGAAAAAACAGGAACAGCAAGGGTGCCAGCAACAGCCGAAAGAGGCGAGGACCGAGCGCTGCCAGAAGCATGACTTCGAACATTGCCACCAGGAGCAGTTGCCGGCCCTCTTGCAGGTCAAGGATTGCGGCGATCAGCCAGAACGCGGACAGCAGCGGCATCAGCGCCAATGGCCATAGCGCCGGGCGCGGCGAAATCGATGCGATCACCGCCCGCCGTTCCCATAGCAGGAAGCCGATCAGCGGGATTATAAGAAAGCAGTGGTTGTAAGCGGTCGAGCCGATCCAAACCCGCACAGCTCCGACAATGTCGCGCTGGAAAACGACAGCAAACACAAGGGCGGCAACGCCGATCAACACCAGCGTCGGCCGCCACCCCGGCGCGATCGACGAGGAGCCGATTTGTTGCCCTTTGGGTGTGGAAGGAAACACCGTCACCGATCGGATCCGGTGATGGCGGGCGCTCCTGCACACGGGTCTTGGCGTCTCGTCCGGACCGCTGGAGGAGGAGCCGTTACCGACAAAACCACTCCTTCATATTAGCCGATCCCTCTGACGATCAGCGGGCCGAGCCGAGTCGCCACCGCCAGCGGCAACCGTTTCCACGCCGAGATGAAGATCGCGAGCTTGGGGTTGAGCGGGTTCAAATCAGGCATCTGGCGCCCTCGCGCCAAGCGGAATTGGTAGACCAGCGGGCTCGGGTCGAACCCCCAGTTGCGCTTGAACGCGTAAGACCCGGTTCCGACTTTGCTGCGGCCGAAATCAAAAATACGGCAGCCCCGTTCAGCCGCTCTGCGCATGACTTCCCAATACATGAAATCATTGGCGGCGACAGCCCGGGCTTCGTGCACGCCGCCGCCGTAGAATGGCAGAACTTCGTCCCGGAAATAGAAATTGAGCACCGAGGCGACCGGCCGGCCGTTGTAGGATACCGTAACGATGTCCGAACAGTTCGAGAATTCGTCCCTCAGAATGCGAAAATAAGATTTGGCGAATACCGGTGTCCCTAGGTTGTGGACGCTTTCGGCATAGACCCGGTGGAGCCGGTCGATACTGTCGTCGATCTCCGAGCACAATTCATTTTGCATGCCTTTACGGATCATGGCGCGCTGCTTGCGCGGTATCAATTTCAGATTGCCGTCGATCGACGGATCGAGAACCCGCCGGAATGTCGCGTAGAGACCGGATTTGGTTGGCCAATCAGCCCGGCTGGCAGAGAAATCGCGAAGTTCCAGCACCGGAACTGCAAGGGCTTCCATCAGCCGCACCGCCTCGCGTTCGAGCGCGCCGAGGCTCTCGGCGTCGACGGCGATCGGACCGCCGCGTACCGCGAACGCGGTGGATATCAGCGATGAACCGAACAGTAGAGACTTGACATGGGCGAGCGGCATGACGCCGGTCAGCGTCCCGGCGCGCTCGGCGACGAGATAGTAGGTGCGGTGCCGGAACGCCCGCTCAATCACCCGCTGCCAGCGGCAAAGGTGAAAGAAGGTTCCGCCGGGATGGGCCAGGACGAAATCGTCCCATTGCCGCTCGTCGCCGGTTCGGAACGGCCTTACGGCGACTGTGGCTTGCGATCCGTCCAAGACGCGATGACCGGGAACGGCCCTCTCTCGTCGGTTAGGAACAGCCGGTCCATGCGCGTCCAGCTGAAATTGCGCAAGAGGCGCCGCAACCGCGGTTCGGTGCGACCGAGGTTCAGGTAGTGACGAAACCTCGACAGGAATGGCGCTGCGTTCTGGCGGGGCTGCTCAGGATCGATTTCCCACGGGTGAAGGTAGAATATCGAAGGCGAGCGGTTCGCTCGACTGGCATGCCGAAGCAGCCGCCGGGTCAGCGGGTAAGGCAGTAGACGAAAATAACCGCCGCCCGAAGCCGGGAGGTCGATCCCCAGTAATTTGACCGTGGTCAAAGGAATTTCGAGCATACCCGGCAACGGCGCAAAGGGGGTGCGCGGCGCGCCGGGGGTCCCGTAGAGATCATGCTTTATCGGGAAAACGCTGGAGCTGTACTGGTAACCCTCCTCGGCCAGTATCGAATGAGCCCAAATACTGCCTCGGCCGATCGAGAAGGTCGGGGCGCGATAGCCACGGACCAGCACCCCGCCGGCATCCTCGAGAACCCGCTTGCTGCAACGGACATCTTCGCGAAAGTCTCCCGGCGATTGCCGATCGGCCCGCACGTGGTCGTATCCATGGCTCGCCAACTCGTGCCCTTCCGCCACCATGCGCCGCACCAACCCGGGGTGGCGTTGCGCCACCCAGCCCAGGGTGAAGAAGGTGGCTTGGACTTCGGTCTCGGCAAGAATGTCAAGCAACCGTTCGGTATTGCGTTCGACCCGGCGCGGCAAACCTTCCCAGTCGCTGCGATCAATCGTGGCAGCAAAGGCTTCAACTTGAAAATAATCTTCGACATCGATCGTCATTGCGTTCGCGTCAACCAGGCCGGCTGGCCGCGCCTCGGATAACTCGACGGAGCGAGCCTGCCAATCTTGTTCGCGCCGCTCCTGCGCCGCGATTTGCTGGAGCGCTGCGGTTGACCTGGTCACGGCCGCTCGCTTTGGAAGTAGCTAGCTGCAATTTCGATCGCCCGCTTGATCACCCGCGCGTGTCGATTGACGTTTTCCTCCAGAATGCTGAGTCGTTCGGCGAAATGGGAACTGGCGTCCAATGTTCCATTTGGCTCGGCAGCTGATGCGCCGAGGCTGGGCTCGGTCGTGACGACGGCGAGTTCGTCCCGCAGATCATTGGCGACCTTCTCGACGGCGGTCGCCTGCAGCGTATGGAGCTCTTCCAAAAAGCCGAAGAGCAGCAACCTCGAACACAGTGTGTTGACTTTACGGGGAACGCCCCCGGTATGGCGATAGATCAACGGAAAACAATCTTCGGTCAGCTGCGGATCACCCTTCCAATCCGCCCGGCGCAACCGGTGCTCGATATAGGCCCGAGTCTCGACCTCGTTCAACGGCCCCAAATGATAAGCCGCGGTCACCCGCTGGCGCAGCTGTTCCAAACGCGGGCTACCGAGGGTCGCACGGAACTGCGGTTGGCCGAGCAAAAAGCTCTGTAACGCCATCGTCTTGTCGACGACGATGTTCGACAGCATGCGCAACTCTTCAAGAGCCTCGAAAGACAGGTTTTGCGCCTCGTCGACAATCAGCAACACGCGTCTGCCATTGCGTTGCTGCGCCAGAACATAGTCGCTGAATGCGCTGCAATAGCGAGCCTTTGGCCAGTCCCTCTTTGGCGATGCCGAAACCGCCAGCGACCAGGTGTAGCAGGTCGTCGCCGGCCAGCTGAGTGGTGACGATCTTGGCGACGACGAAATTACTCTGATCGATTGTCGACAGCAGGTTGTCGACCAGGATCGTCTTGCCGGCGCCGACCTCACCGGTGATGATGATAAAGCCTTCGGCGTGGTGCAGCCCATAGACGAGATAGGCCATCGCCTGGCGATGCACCGTGCTTTCGAAAAAGAAACGGGCGTCGGGGGTGAGCTGGAACGGGGGTGTGGCAAGCCCGTAGAACTTGGCGTACATCGGGGTTAAAAGGTTTTGCTCAGAAGGAATTGCAGCTGGTTGGCGAACACGTCGCCATTGCGCCCGCCGAAGAGAACTGAACCATTGCTTTGGTAGGAGAATGTATAAATGATTGAGCCGGTCAGCGTTCGTCCGAGAATATAATTCAAAGCGAGATTGGCGGTGGTGGTGTTGAAATTGGTGGTATTAAAATTGGTGGTGGAGGGCACGAGAGATACGGTCGGAGAATTGACTGAATTGACGTACCCAATCGAGGCATAGCCGCTTAGATCGGGCTTGATATCGCGCGAATATAAGAAGTTTATGCCGAGCGACTTGGTTGGAGCGGTAACCGGTGGGGTCAGCGACTGCTGTTCATTGTAAAATCCAAATACCGAATAGGCGTTCGGACCAATTACGTCGGTCACCCCGACATTGAACAAATGCTGGCGATAAACATTGTTCGTCAGCCCCAAACCCGGGCTGTAGAAGCCGGTTGGCAGACCGCTGTATTGATCGACAATTCCCCCGGAAGGGCTAAGGGTCGAGTTCGCGAGGTTGCTTTGAAACAGCTGCCCTTGCGACGAGATTCCCTGTACCAGGGTCGCGGTCAGCAGCATCGTCGGCGTGATGTTGACTCTGGCCGACCCGGTGAAGCCGTAGACCCCCTGCTGTTTGCCATACTCAAGGCTTACAAAAGCCGGCTGGTCCGGACCGGCGGTTCCGAGACGACCGCCGACCAACCAGGTCGCGCCGGCAAAACTCGCCGCCGGAGAAAGCGGAAAGCGCTGATTCTGGTAACCGGCGCGCCCCAGCGCCGCGATTGTCGGGGTAAACCGATATTCAAGGTCGTTGAACGCGCTTACCTGGGTATTTTGCGCTGTCGATGTCGAGTTAAATTCCGACGCGTCTGCCGTAAACCGCGCCAGCACCCGCTCAAAATCCTGACCCGTCGCGGCAATGAAGCTCCCCTCGTTCAGCGTGCCGGAAGACAGATTGTTCTGCCGCCCGGGGACGAGCGGCGACGTAACGATAGCGGTATTGCCTCCATAATTCGACGAGCTGAAGGTATAGCGCAACTCGCTATCGACCAGGCCGTCGAATGATTTTACCACATAGGGAGAGACGTTGTTGATGAATTGCTGCGTCAGTTGGTTTCTCGGTAGCGTCGACAAATTCTGAAAGCCAAAGCCCGGCAAGGCCGTCGACTGAGTAATCGTACTCTGAGCGTCAACAAACAGGGTGTCGGGGATGATCGTTCCATGACCGTTGCCGTAGAACGTGCCGAAAACCTGGTTCAAACTGGAGTTCGAGCTCGGTAAATAGACATTTCCGTTCGCCTGGCCCGTGGCAACGGCCTGCAGCCTCGGCGTGTCGGCCGAGATCGATGCGCCGGCGCCGAGTGTGGTTATCGCACCAAATTTGCGGGGCGAATGCACGTAATTCACGTTGTCGGTAAAAATCTCACCGAGCGAGACGCGCGGTTGGAACAGGATCGCCGGCGCGGTCGCATCGTATTCCTGTAGGGGAACGACGCTGGCGTGCGGCGGCAGCAGCCGAAGCGTCGTCGGCGAAACCAGCGTCGGGATTTCGTTATTGATCGAATAGGGCGGCGCCGCTGGGTTGGGAATGCCAAAGCCGCTAACCGGCAGCGGAGGCAATGTCTCGGGCGCGGCGCCGGGGAAGACCGGCGTAGTCCCGGCGCCGGGGAAGACCGGCGTAGTCCCGGCGCCGGCGGCCGGCGAGCCGGAACTGGGCGAGCCAACCGCGCCTTGTGACGGGCTCTGTGTCCCGCCCTCCGAGGTTTGCGCCGCGCTAGGCAGCGCGACATTCGTGCCGGCGAGCACCCATATCCATAGCGTCAGGGCGGAATGCCACTGCCGGAGCGCGTTTGGCGCAGCAGATCTAGGCGGGATCGGCCGACTGCAGCTCATCGCTCCCGCCATCCGGGGAATGGTAAATATATCCATAGGAGCCAAAATGCTCGCTGGCCAGCGCGTCGCTCTTGTTCAATAGGAGACTGATTCGGGGACACGCGCTGAGGACGCTGAGTGCGGCTTCGATCTCCGCCTGCTGCGTGTTATGCGCCTCGACGACGAAGACAATCTGTCCAACCAGCGGCGCCAAGGCGGAAGCGTCGCTGCTCGCCATGCAGGGCGGCGTATCGATAATGATGTAGCGATCGCCGAGCCGTTGCGCCATTTCGTCCAGCAGGACGCCCATTTCTCGGCTGGACAACAGCTCCGGCACATGCGGGCCGCCCCGACCGGCCGGCAGGATCATCAGATTTTCAATGTCCGTCTGGATCAGAACGTCCGAGAGATCGAGGTTGCCCCCCAAGACATCGACAATTCCTTTGTCTCCCGGTATCCCGAGGATCTTCGGCAGGCCTGCGCGCTGCGTATCGACATCGACGAGCAGCGCCTTGACGTCTCGCTCGGACGCGAAAGCCAGAGCGAGGTTCAGAGCGCTGAATGTCTTGCCCTCCCCGGGCCGGGCGCTGGTCACCATGATGAGACGGCTCGCCCGCCGGGCGCCGACCGCATCGCTTTGCGACCACGCGGCCATTAGATTGCGCTTGACCAGGCGAAATTCCTCTACCGCTCGAGAGCGCCCCGAAGACGGGAGGAAGATCCCAAAACTGGCGAGCCTGCCGCGGTCGAGCGATAGTCGTTGGCCCGCCGGGGAGCGCGTGTGTTCTGCCAATGGCTTGGGTTCGGCGGCAGGCTCGCTCACTTGGGGTTGGCGCAGCCGTGCCGCCGCGCGCTCAATCAATCCAATTGGTTCGGCCATCTAGGAGACGCCCATGGTATGGAGCCCGACGCTGAGCGCGATCAACGTTCCATATACCGCGATCAACAGAAACGCGCTCGCGCATACCCCCGCGAGCTGGACCATGGCATGGCGGCGAGCCATGCCGAGTGATAGCCGCGACACGCTGCCGACAATCGGAATCCCGAGACTGCGCAACTGACCGATCGTAGCGAATGATCGGTCGATTTGCGTCAAAGCCAATGGTACGGCGAGCCCGGCGCCAATACCGAAAAGCAGCACTACAGACACGAACATCGCCCGGTTGGGCGCGGCGGGAAGAACCGGTACCTGCGGCGGATCGACGATGCGAAATTGGATCTTTTCGGTCTTGGTGTCGGCCGCATTGGCGATCTGTGTGGCTTCGCGCCGCGACACCAGCTCCTGATAATTTTTCTTGAGCACCGAATAATCGCGGTCAAGATCCTGGGCTTGCACCAGCACGCCCGGTGCCGACTTAGCGACTTTCTCGATCCGTTCCTGTTCGGACCTGGCCTCCTCGAGGCGCCGCTGCACGGCGGCTACCGCGGCCTCGGCATCGACCACCCTGACCTTGACCTGCTCATAAACCGGATTGGTGATCTCTGCTTTAGTAGTGCCACTACCGAATTTTCCTGCCGTCGCCGAAGATCTCGCCCCTTCCGCCTGAAGCTGCGCAATGGATTGCCGGGCGGCTTTCACGTCCGGATGATTTTCGGTATATTTCAACAATAAGCTGTCGAGATTGCGCTGGACTTCCTGCAGGCGCTCGTCCATCGGAGCCAGCCGACCGCCATTGACGATCACCTGCGGCGCCCGATCCACGGTCAGCATCGGCGGCACTGCTGCGAGCTCTTTCTGCAAGGCGTCGCGTTTGGTTGTCGCATCCGCCAGCTCAAGCTTCAGACGCGCCACTGCGCCGCGCGCCTGATCGAGACGGCTGAGGCTTTCGTCGCCCTGTGCAGAGGCGTCCGGAGGCCGGTTGGAAACGATATCCGGGTATTGCTGAGCCAACTCGGCACGCCGTTTCTCGGCGGCCCGCAGCTGGTCCCGGTACGAGATGATCTCGCTGTCCAAAAAACGCTGGGCGCTGTCCATGTCGGCGCGGCTGCTGCCCGCGGTTTTCTCGGCGAAGATTGTCAGCAGCGACTGCACGACATTTTTCGCGACGACGGGGCTCTGGTCCCGGTAAGACAGGGTCAGCAAATTCAGCGTCACCGGCGTCACCGAAACATCGGCCGCCAAGCGCTTGAACAGCGCCTCCTTGTCCTCGGGCGTGGTTACCCCAGTGTCGAGATCGGTCAGCCGGACCAGTTGTTCCAAATTTGGCCGGCTCAGCAATGTCCGTTGCATAAAATCGAGCTGACGGGTCGGATCGGTATCCGCAGCCAGGCCCTTGAGCAAGGGCGTCAAGAGCGGATCGGCATTCAAGTAGACCCGTGCCGATGATTCATACTTTGTCGGAATCAGCGCGACGCCGATCCATCCGACGGTGCAGACCAGCCAGGCCGTTGCGACGCCCAGCCATTTGTGGCGCCACAACGCTTGCAGCAGCGGCATGGCTTGCGGCGGCAAAAACCTCATGGACGGCTCCAAGCCTGCATAACGAGGCCAACCATCCGCGACCGATGGCGGCGCTGCGGTCGGTGCCCCCGGTCACGAGCCGCTCCGGCAAAATGCGGCATCGTTTAGAACAGGCGTTGCGGGATAATCAGAATGTCACCTGGCTGAAGCGCGACATTGCTCGCGATATCGCCATCCCTAATCAAATCGCTCAAATGTACCGCGTAAGTATTCTGCGCCCCGTTAGCGGTGCGGATAATGACCGAATCGTTCCCCGCCGCATATCGGGTAAGGCCGCCCACCGCGATCATCGCATCGAGCACCGTCATGTCTGCGCGATAAGGCAGAGAGCGCGGCTGAGCGGCTTCTCCGATGACCCGCACCTGGTCGGGAATCGGACCGACAAAGCCTTCGACGATAACCGTTACGAGCGGCTCTTTGATGTATTTGTTGAGCCGTTGTTCGTATTCGCGGGCGAGGGCGGTCGGGGTCTTGCCGATCGCGACGACATCTTCGACGAGTGGGATGGATACACGCCCGTCCGGGCGTACCGGCACGGTTACCGTCAATTCGGGGTTGCGCCAGACGAAGATGTTCAAGTTGTCGCCGGGGCCGATGCGATACTCCGCCGACGGCAACGAGGCGGCAGGCGGAGCCGGCGGTAGTTCGGGCGCACCGCCGCATCCCGCCATCGCAAGCACGGCGGCAACTAGCGAACCGCCGGTAAATGTGCGATACACTTTCCGCCCCCGTTCAGCGTTCCCAACCTGAATCAATACTGGTGTCGGCAAATGCTCACCACCAAAACCTATGATCCCCGATCATTCGTTCGCGGCCAGCTATTGCGTTTCGTCAGGGCGCTATAGCACCAAGTTGTTCGATTTGCAATGTAGATGTCGCGTGAGAGGATCATCCGTTAATATTACCTGCGGGTATGATCATGCACTAAAGTGATCGTAGAGATTGTTAACAACAAATCGTATATCGGTTCGCCGGCACCTCGGAACACGTGTAGACAGTATTAACGCCGTCACCGGGGCACGCGAGGACGCATGCGTCTGAAGTATTGTGTCAGAATGGGTTGCGAGCGAAGCGGCGGCGACTGAAGAGCGACGCCAATCCGCTTCCGTCCTTGCACCGACAGCGCCAGGTCGCGACATCGTTGACCGACAGCTCATGATAACCGCCGATGTTGAACCACTTCGGTTGCTAAACGATAAATCACCCTGTCGCCGGCGCGGAACCCGTCGGCGCGCGGCACGGACATGACCAAGGATCAAGGAGGAGCCGAATGAAACGCGTACTGATTACCGGGGCGGGCGGAGGGATCGGCCGCTCGTTGCGCGAGACTCTGCGCGGCGTCTATCCGGTCTTGCGGCTGTCCGATCGGGTTGCCCAGGCCCCGGCGCGGGAGGGCGAGGAGGTCGACCGCACCGAACTCTCCGACATGGCAGCGGTCGAGCGAATGGTCGCCGGCGTCGACGGCATCATTCATCTCGGCGGCATCTCGGGCGAGCACGAGTGGCCGGTGATTCTCGAAGGCAACATCATCGGCCTTTACAATGTGTTCGAAGCGGCGCGCCGGGCCGGCGTCAAGCGCATCGTCTTTGCCACGAGCAACCACGCGGTCGGCTTTTACCCGCGCGCCGAGACAATCGATCATCGGGTGGTGCCGCGCCCAGACAGCCGCTACGGCGTCAGCAAGGCCTTTGGCGAGGCGCTCGCCAGCCTCTATTCCGACAAGCACGGGATCGGCGTGCTGTGCACGCGGATCGGCAATTTTGGGCCGCAGCCGATCGACAAACGCCGGCTGTCGATATGGATCAGCCCGCGCGACTACACCCAGCTCGTCCGCATCGGGCTCGAGCATCCCGAGATTCGTTACGAAATTGTCTACGGCGTCTCGAAAAACCAGCGTTCCTGGTACGACAATTCGAACGCGGAACGGCTCGGCTACCGGCCGCAGGACAATTCCGAGCCCTACGCCGCGGCAGTCCTCGCCGCCGAGCCGAGCCGGCGGCCGATCCGATTGCTGAACATTATCAGGGCGGCACGTTCTGCGCCGCAGAATACACCGCCGCGACCCGGCGCGACTGACCAGGCAGCTACAGCACTGACAACACAGCTTCCGGCGGGCGTCCGAGCGCGGCCTTCCCGCCCGACACCACAATCGGGCGCTCGACGATGATCGGGTTCTCGACCATCGCCGCGATCAGCTGTTCTTCTGACAGCTTCGACGGGTCGATCCCGGCGGCGGCCGCCTCCTTTTTCCGTATCAGCTTGCTCGCCGGGATTTTCAATTGTCCGAGGAGCCGCTGCAATTGGTCCGCCGTGTAGGGTGTCTTCAAATACTCGACGATCTGCGGCTCGACGCCTTTTTCGCGGAGCAAAGCCAAAGTCCTGCGCGAGGTGTTGCAGCGCGGATTGTGGTAGATCGTGACCGGCATTTTCGCTCCTCCGGTAGTCTTGCGCAGGGCTGACGATTATCGTAGCCGAGCTTGCGCGAAACCCGACCAAAGCACAGCGAAGAAAGAGCCTCAATGGCTGACATGCTTCTACCCGCGAGGGCCGGTCTTCCGAGGCGCCGAGGTGAGTGAAACGAAACCGGGGCCACTTACCGGCTTCAAGATCCTCGATCTGACCACTGTCGTCCTGGGGCCGCTGGCGACCCAGATCCTCGGCGATCTTGGTGCCGAGGTGATCAAGATCGAATCGCCGGACGGCGACATCATGCGCTATGCCGGGCCCGCCCGGCATAGCGAGATGGGGCACGTCTTCCTCAACCTCAATCGCAACAAACGTTCGCTGGTTCTCGATCTGAAACAGAAGGATGCGGCGCGGGTGCTGTTGACGCTGGTCGGGCAGAGCGATGTTCTGATGCACAACATGCGCCCGCAAGCGATGGCCCGGCTCGGTTTCGGCTGGGAACGGCTGCGTGGGGTCAATCCGCGCCTCGTCTACTGCTCGGCCCACGGCTATGGGCAGGATGGTCCATTCGCCGACCGCCCTGCCTTCGACGATATCATCCAGGGGGGCTGCGGTCTGGTCGCGCTCGAAGCGGCGACCGGCGGCGAGGCGCGCTTTGTTCCGACCCTGATCGGCGACAAGACGGTCGGCCTAACCATGGTCTACGGAGTGATGGCGGCGCTCTTGCAACGGATGCACACTGGCGAAGGCCAAGCCGTCGAGGTGCCGATGCTCGAGACCATGACGGCCTTTGTCATGGCGGAACACATGGGCGGCCTGACCTTTGATCCGCCGATCGGGCCGCCCGGCTATTCGCGAATGCTGGCTCCCGACCGGCGGCCGCATCGTACCGCGGACGGCCATATCTGCATCCTTCCCTACAGCGACCGGCACTGGAAGGATTTCTTTCGCCTCGCCGGACGCGTCGAACTCGTCGACGACCCGCGCCTGGCTGACGCGCAAACCCGGAGCCGCCATGTCGCCGAGCTCTACGCTTTGATTGCCGAGTGCGTGCGCGACGCCCCGACCGCGTTCTGGCTCGACAAGCTGAAATCTGCCGACATCCCGTGCGGACCGGTCAACCCGCTCGGCGAATTGCCGGCCGATGAGCACCTCTTCGCGGTCGACATGTTCCCGCGGACCGACCACCCTAGCGAAGGAAGCATCCGGAGTACGAAGCCGCCTGTGCGGTTCGGCGCCGCCGATTGCGCGCTGCGCTATCCGGCGCCGCGATTGGGCCAGCATTCGCGTGAGATCCTGCGGGAGGCCGGCTATGGGGATGACGAAGTCGCGGACCTGCTCGCCCGCAAGGTCGCGATCGATGCCGGCCAAATGTGATAGGCTATCGACAGCAATCTGAAGGAGAGCGCGATGGACCCGATTCGTTCGAACCAGGGACCCCGATACAAGCACCTCGCCGACGAGCCGGCCCCCTACGACACGATCACGGTCGACAAGCTGACGCCGATCATCGGCGGCGAGATCGGCGGGGTCGACCTGGCGAAGCCGCTCGGCAACCGCACGCTCGACGAGATCCATCGCGCGCTCGCCGAGAATTTGGTGATTTTTTTCCGCGACCAGCATCTGACGCAAGACCAACACCTGGGGTTTGGCCGACTGTTTGGCGACCTGCACCTCCACCCGGCAGCGCCGCACGAACCCGGCAAGCCGGAGCTGATGGTCATTCACGCCGATAAGGATTCGCCGCGCGCCAACGGCGAAGGGTGGCACAGTGACGTCTCTTGCGATATCGAGCCGCCAATGGGCAGCATTCTCTACATCCGGCAATGCCCGCCGCGCGGCGGCGATACATTGTTCGCCAGCATGTATGCCGCCTACGAGGCGCTGTCGGACCGTATGAAGACTTATCTCGACGGGCTGACTGCCGTCCATGATGGCGAGCACTATCGCGGCCAGTACGCCAACTACGGCATTGCCGACAAGCCGAGCTATCCGCGCGCCGAGCACCCGGTGGTGCGGACCCACCCGGTGACCGGCAAGAAGGCGCTCTACGTCAACAAGGGTTTTACCCGACGCATCCTCGGCATTTCACGCGACGAGAGCGACGGGATCCTGGGTTATCTTTACGAGCACATGGCCAACCCGCTGTTCCAGTGCCGCTTCCGCTGGCGCGAAAACTCGATCGCCTTCTGGGACAATCGCTGCGTGCAGCACCACGCGATGTGGGATTATTGGCCGCATACGCGCTCCGGAAACCGGGTAACCGTCAAGGGCGACAGGCCGGTGTAACAAACCCCAGCCGTTATCGTTCTTGTCAAAATCGAGCGATTGCGCAATCAACTTGTCATTCCCGCGAAAGCGGAAATCCAGAGCCCTAGGTATGGCAGCTGACCCCCTGGACCCCCGCTTTCGCGGGGGTGACGATGAGGCTCGGTTCGGCGCCCGTAGTGGTTCGCAGCGTGCGCCACCGGGTGTGTCGCCCTAGCTAGCTGCTACTCCGGTTTGGAATGAAACCGCTATTTGATGGCGACAAGTTCTTTTACCGCGTCGGCGGCCGGACGGCGATCGGCATCGAACCCTGTGACCCGGCCTTGGGTTCCGAGCGGTTCAACCTTTAGGCACACGGTTTCGAGCGCTAGCTCTACCGACGGCTGTGCATGACTCGGCCGTGCTATTCACCCTGCTTGCCGCGTCGCGCATGATCGGCAACCAGCGCCTCGAGCATTCCGGCGAGCCGCGAGGAAAGTCCTTCGGATCCGACACTTTGGGCGGTAATGCAGGCGCCTTCGCATAGCAGGAAGACTTCGTCGGCGAGACGCTCGGGATCGGCGAGCTTGGCATCGCGGCACAGCCGAATAATCCGTTCGCGGATCGCGGTTTTATACTCGCGGATGACACGCCGCGCCGGATGATCCTTGTCCGGCAGCTCGACCGCAGCGTTGGCGAGTGCACATCCGCGCTCGGCCTCGTTCTCCTTGAAGTCACCGACATGGCGCAGCCAGGCCAGGAGCTGGCCTTCGGGATCGCCCGCGTGCGCGGCGGCTAGCGCATCCCAGGCAGCGTCGAATTCCTGCGTGAGCTCGCTGAGACACGCGGCGACCAGCACGTCTTTTGAGGCGAAGTGGCGGTAAAGCGTCATCTTGTTGGTGCCGGCCGCCTCGGCGATCGCATCGACACCGACGGCATGAATGCCGCGGCGATAGAACAACTCTCGGGCGGCGGTGAGGATGCGCTCGCGCGGGCTGCTGCCCTGCCGATCGGCGGCCGGCCGTGCGGTTGACGCGATCATGGCCACTTCTTCCCTTGATATGTTACTTACCGGTCAGTATATGGGTGTTACCGTTCAGTGCCGCTTAATGTAGCGCGCGCGATAACCGATTGCCACCCCTGTCCCGAAGGGTGCCCTGATGGATCACCGCGAGCTGACGCTGACCGATCTTCTGGCCGATCCGATGACCCTGGTCGTGATGGCGGCTGATCGGGTCGATCCGGCTGCGCTTGAAGCGGCCTTGTCTGGACTGGCCGGGAGGCTTGGGCTCGCCCGGCCGGCAGCCGGGGCGGTTACGGCAGTCTTCGGCGCACGAGGCGGAAGCGGCTTTCGCGAATTCTTTACGCCCCGTCAAACGAGCGCCTACCGACCAGATGCGACAAAGCGCGTGGGCAACAACGATTGAACACGAACAGGAGGACCAAGCCGTGAGGAAGCCGATCGTATTGAAAACGCCGGTGTGGAGAGCCGCGGGTCTTGCCGCGCTGCTCGGCCTCGGCCTGATTTCGAACCCGGCCCAGTCCGCGCCGGCGAGCGGCGGCGACACCGTACAGGGCCTCTACGATGCGCTGCTCAGCACCATGAAGAATGGCCGGATCCTCGGGCAAAGCGGGCGTTTCACGCAGCTGGAGCCGGTCATTCGCAGGACCTTCGACATTCCGTCGATGGCCCGGTTGTCGGTCGGCTCGCCGTGGGCCACTCTGACCGAGGCCCAACGACAGCAAGTGACGGAGAGCTTCGGGCGCTATATCTCGGCGATCTACGCCGACCGCTTTGACAGCTACGCCGGACAGAAGCTGCAGGTGACCGGCGAGCAGCCGGCGGTGGCCGGCATCATGGTGCGCAGCCAGATTATCAAGGCCAACGGCGAGCCAGTCAACGTCGACTACATGATGCGCCGCAACGGCGACAGCTGGCTGATCTCCGACATTTATCTCGACGGCGCGATCAGCGAAGTGGCGATCCGCCGCTCCGAATTTGCCGCGATCCTGAAGAGCCAGGGCATCGACGGCCTGATCGCAGCGCTCAACCGCAAGGCGGACATCCTGACCGCGACTACGGCAAAGGCGTCATAGCTGCTCTCCCGGGCTTCGACCGTGCCGCAGAGACAGGAGGCTACAGATGCCTAACCTGCTGATGTTGGCAAGCGGTGTGGGGCTCGTCGCGGCAACCGCCGCTCTCTGGGTACAAGGGTGGCGGCGGGCCGATCACCGCTTCTTCGCTGGTCTTATCTCGATTGCCGTCACCTTGAGCCTGTTTTCGGTCGTCGCCTGGGCCACGACCGCGATTGCACCCTTGCCTCTTACCTGGGTTCTTGTCGGTACGCTCGCTCTTCTCTTCGCGGTACGATTGTATCGACAGTTACAGGAGCCGCCGCCGAGCGAACGTTCTCCGCCGCGCGTGATCGAATTGGCATCGACACATCACGTGACCGGCGGATCCGCGATCGGCTCCGATACAGGTAGCACCACTCGCCTCGGATCTTGACGTATGTCTCATCGACCCGCCATGACTGGCCGATCGCCTGAGCAAACGTCGCCAGCGTTTCTCGAACTCCGAGGCGTAGCGCTGCACCCAGCGCATAATGGTCGTACGCGTCATCGACAGGCCGCGCTCGGCCATCATCTCCACCAGATCGCGCAGGCTCAGCTTGAATCGAAGATACCAGCCCACGCATAGGATGACGACGTCGCGATCGAAGTGTCGACCCTAAACAGCTCCTCTACGATTTTCAGCTGCCCATAGCCGACCTCAGCCCGTTCAGCATGCCAGCCTAGCTAGGCCGCATCTTGACCATCGGTGACTTCGCGGGCATATAAAGGACGCAGCGTTCGTGCTCCTCCCTTTGAGCTACGTGATCGAATACGCGTGAGCGATCCCGCTACGATGGCGGGAACCGGTTCGGTCTTTGTCCCCTGCCCACACCCGGACAGCCCTCATCACGCGGGTCGTCTTCTGACCCGCTAGGCGCCTGCACATAGACGCGGTGCGCCTGTTGGGCCTTATTCGATATTTGAGAGCTCGCAACCTTGTCTAGTTTTTCCGATTTCGGACTCGCCCCCTCTATTCTGCAGGCGGTCGCTGCCGAGGGCTATGCGACACCTACCCCAATCCAATCACAGGCCATCCCCGAAGTACTCAGCGGCCGCGACCTCTGCGGCATTGCCCAGACCGGGACCGGCAAGACCGCCGCCTTCGCATTGCCAATTCTCCAACGCCTCGCGAGCGCGGCGGCACGGAAAAAGGCCGGCGCTTGCCGCGCGCTCGTGCTCAGCCCGACGCGAGAGTTGGCCAGCCAAATCGCCGAGAGCTTTCGCACTTATGGTCGGCAGCTGCCGCTCTCCACTGCGGTCGTCTTCGGCGGCGTCCCGATTGGCGCCCAGCAGCGGCAGCTCGCTTCGGGGGTCGACATCCTGGTGGCGACACCCGGGCGCCTGCTCGACCTGATCGACCGCAAATCCCTCGCCTTATCGAGCGTCCAGATCCTGGTTCTGGACGAGGCCGATCGAATGCTCGATCTCGGCTTTATTCACGCCCTGAGGAGGATCGTGACGTTGTTGCCGCGGCAACGGCAGACCCTGCTGTTCTCGGCGACCATGCCGAGAACCATCGCGTCGCTGGCCGAAGCGTACCTCAACGATCCCCTCAAGGTGGCCGTCACGCCTCCAGCGACGACGGTGGAGTTGGTGGATCAGAGCGTCGTCTTCGTCTCGAGCGATCGGAAGCGGGAGGCGCTTGCGAGATTGCTGCAGGATCCCGCGCTCGACCGGGTGCTCGTGTTCACCCGCACCAAGCATGGTGCCGACCGGGTCGTGCGGCATCTGAACGGCGCCGGCATCGAGGCCATCGCGATCCACGGCAACAAGTCGCAGCCGCAGCGCGAACGCGCACTCGCCGGCTTTCGCGCCGGCCGCACCAGAGTCCTCGTCGCTACCGACATCGCCGCGCGCGGGATCGACGTGGAGGGCGTATCGCACGTTGTCAACTTCGAGCTGCCCAACGTTCCGGAAGATTATGTTCACCGCATCGGCCGAACGGCGCGCGCCGGTGCGAGCGGCATAGCGATCTCGCTGTGCAGTGACGAGGAGCGCGCTTACCTGCGCGATATCGAAAAGCTGACCCGGCTCCCGGTCGGGCAGCTCCCGCTTAAGCTGGATCCGCCGCAGGAGGATCGGTTTATACGGCCCGAGCAGCCGGCCGAAAGCGCAGTGGCACGGGCCTTCGCCGGTCCGGGCGCGAGGCGGAACGAAAGCGTCAGACACAAACATGCAGGGGACCGATCGAACCGGCCCGGCGCAGCGATAGCTACGCACTCCGGATTGAGTAAGGTAGGGGCTCGATCTCCTCGCCGGCCAGGAAGCCCGAGATTTACTCCTTCATCAGCTGTTGCTTCGCCTGCTCGCCGAAGTGCTCGAGCTCGAAGCGGACCTGCGCGGGCGTGACGGCTTGGCCTTTGGCGGCGAGATCGCCGACAACCTTCTCGATGACGTGCTTGTCGCCACCCGGCTCGAACTCGGCGGCAACGATTTCCTTGGCATAAGTCTCGGCATCGGCGCCGGTAAGGCCCATTCGCTGCGCCGCCCACATCCCCAACAGCCGGTTGCGCCGGGCGGTGGCCTTGAAACGAAATTCCTGATCGTGTTTGAACCGGGTCTCGAATTCTTTCTCCCGGTCAGCAAAGCTTGTCATGTCCTCTAATCCCGAGATCTGGCATATCGGACATACCCCGCCTGGCGATCCCTCACTTGACCAGACGTCGCGCCGAAAGCCGCGGCGGAGCGCCGTTGTGCCTCATATATTAGGGCGCCTCATATATTACGACGATGGGGCCACGATGCGAGGAAATGAATGTGCACCTTGGTGATCCTGCGCCGGCCGGATCATCGCTGGCCGGTGCTGATCGGCGCCAATCGCGATGAGATGATCGATCGGCCCTGGGCGCCACCCGGCCGGCATTGGCCGGACCGGCCCGAGGTGGTGGCCGGTTTGGATGTTCTCGCCGGAGGGTCCTGGCTCGGGATCAATGGCTGGGGCGTTGCCGCCGCGGTGCTCAACCGGCACGGCTCGCTCGGTCCGGCGCCCGATAGGCGGTCGCGCGGCGAACTCGTCCTGGAGGCCCTCGACCATGCCGACGCGGTCGCCGCCGCCGAGGCGTTGTCACATCTCGATCCCGGGGCATATCGTACCTTCAACCTGATCGTCGCCGACGAGCGCGATGGCTTTTGGCTGCGCCATGCCGGCGGCACCCGCATCGAGTTGCGTCCGCTAAAGGACGGGTTGTCGATCATTGCGGCCGGCGATATCGACGATCTCGGCACCCGGCGCCTCGAGCTGGCGCTGCCGGCCTTTCGCGACTGGCCCACGCCGGACCCCGATGGCGGTGATTGGTCGGCGTGGGAGTTGTTGCTCGGCAGCACCCGAGCGCCGCCGGGCGAACCGGCGACGGCGGCAATGCGTTTCCGGACGAATGGCTACGGGACAAGTTCGAGCGCGCTGATCGCGCTTCCCGCGCTCGGTCAGCCGGACCGCAAAGCGGTTTTCCGCTTCGCCGGATGGCTGCCGGAGGTTACCCCGTGGCGCGATGTTCCGGTCGATAGCGGGCGGCCGAACCGCCGATGATGTTACCCTCTTTCCTACCCTTGTCCTATCGTGGCAGCGGCACACACCAAGCTGATCGCAGCTCGGCGGGTCAGATATTCCTCCAATTCCGAGGTCGGGGTGGCGGATGAAAGCGCGGGTCCAGGTGAGGCTGAAAGCGGGAGTGCTCGACCCCCAGGGCAAGGCAATCGGCAATGCGCTGACGGGTCTGGGCTTCACCGGGATCGGCGAGGTGCGCCAAGCCAAGCTTATCGAGCTCGAACTCGCCGAAAACGATGCGACCCGCGCCCGCGAACAGGTCGACACGATGTGCAGGGAGCTGCTCGCCAACCCGGTGATCGAGGACTACACGATCGAACTGATCACCGAGCCATAGCCCGGCTGTCGCTGTGAAGCGCCAGCAGCGACCAGTATCCATCCTAGGGTGCCGCCTTGACCCGTCCCGGGCTGCGCCGTATGTGAACCCTGCCCCCGCTCGAAGGTCTGCGTTTGATGAGAGCCGCCGTCATCACATTTCCGGGGTCGAACCGCGAGCGCGACGTCTGCGCGGCACTGGCGCGGGCGACCGGGCAGCAGCCGATCCGTGTCTGGCACCGCGACGCGACCCTGCCGGAGACCGATTTGGTCGTGCTCCCGGGGGGGTTCGCGCATGGCGACTACTTGCGCTGCGGCGCGATGGCAGCGCGTTCGCCGATCATGCGCGCGGTCCGCGACCAGGCCGCCAAAGGCACACCGGTGCTCGGCATCTGCAATGGTTTTCAGATCCTGACCGAGGCGGCATTGCTGCCGGGGGCGTTATTGCCGAACCGCTCCCTGCGCTTCACCTGCCGAGACATTTATTTGCGCGTCGAAAACAACCAGACGATCTTCACTTGCGGGTATGAAGCGCGGGAGATCATCCGGGTTCCCGTTGCGCATCACGACGGCAATTACACCGCCGACCCCGCCACGCTCGCCCGGCTCGAGGACAGGGGGCTCGTCGCCTTCCGCTATTGCGGACCTGGCGGCGAGATCGCCGACGCAGAAAACTTCAATGGCTCGGCACATGCGATCGCCGGCGTCTTCAATGAAACTCGCACTGTCCTCGGGCTGATGCCGCACCCCGAGAACGCCTCCGATCCGCTGCTTGGCGGCACCGACGGGCGGGCGTTCTTTGACGGGTTGGCGAGCGCGCTGCAGTGAATGGCGGGAGCAACGTCACCCCAGCGCTGGCCGCCGAGCACGGGCTGACCCAGGAGGAGTTCGAGCGCGCCGTTGCCATCCTCGGACGGACCCCGAACTTCACCGAGCTCGGGATCTTTTCGGTCATGTGGAGCGAGCACTGCTCGTATAAATCGTCGAAGATCTGGCTCAAGACCTTGCCGACCGAGGGTCCGCGGGTGATCTGCGGCCCGGGAGAGAATGCCGGGGTCGTCGACATCGGCGACGGCGACGCGGTGGTGTTCAAGATCGAGAGCCACAACCACCCCTCTTTTATCGAGCCCTACCAGGGGGCGGCGACCGGGGTCGGCGGCATCCTGCGCGACGTCTTCACGATGGGCGCGCGGCCGATCGCGATCCTCAATTCGTTGCGTTTCGGCAGCCCGGAGCACCCGCGCACCCGGCATCTCGTGTCCGGCGTCGTGGCGGGCATCGGCGGCTACGGCAATTGCGTCGGGGTGCCGACCGTCGGCGGCGAGTGCGAGTTTCACCCGTCCTACGACGGCAACATCCTGGTCAACGCAATGTGCGTCGGGCTCGCCCGCGCCGACCGGATTTTCTATTCGGCCGCAGCCGGTCCGGGGAACCTCGTCGTCTATGTCGGCGCCAAGACCGGGCGCGACGGCATCCACGGTGCGACAATGGCCTCGGCCGAGTTCGGCTCCGACGCCGGGGAAAAGCGGCCAACCGTGCAGGTCGGCGACCCGTTCACTGAAAAATTGCTGATCGAGGCCTGCCTCGAGTTGATGGAAAAGGACGCGATTGTCGCGATCCAGGATATGGGGGCCGCCGGCCTGACCTCCTCCTCGGTCGAGATGGCCGGCAAGGGCGGGCTCGGCATCGAGATCGATCTCGACCGGGTGCCGGTGCGCGAACCCGGCATGACGCCCTACGAGATCATGCTGAGCGAAAGCCAGGAGCGGATGCTGATGATCCTGCGTCCCGGCAGCGAGGTTGAGGCGCGTCGACATCTTCGAGAAATGGGAGCTCGACTTTGCGGTGATCGGCCGGGTAACCGAAACCGGCCGGCTGGTGCTGCGGATGCGTGGAGAGGTCGCGGCCGACATCCCGGTCGGTCCGTTGGTGACCGAGGCGCCGATCTACCGCCGCCCCTGGCATCGCCCTGATCCCGAACCCGAAACTGACCCGGCGTCCTTCCCCGACCGCGACCCGCTCGAATGCCTCCAGCGCCTTCTCACCTCTCCCGCTCTCGCCTCCAAGCGGTGGATCTGGGAGCAGTATGATCATCTCGTGATGGGCAATACGGTCAAGCGGCCGGGCGGCGACGCTGCGGTGGTTCGGGTAGCGCCGAATGGGAAGGCGCTGGCGATGGCAACCGATTGCACGCCACGTTATTGCCGCGCAGACCCGGCCCGCGGCGGAGCGCAAGCCGTCGCCGAGAGCTGGCGCAACCTGACGGCGGTCGGCGCCGAGCCGCTGGCGATCACCGACAACATGAATTTCGGCAACCCGGAGCGGCCCGAAATCATGGGCCAATTCGTCGGCGCGATCGAAGGCATGCGGGAGGCTTGTCTCGCCCTCGACTATCCGGTCGTCTCGGGCAATGTCTCGCTCTACAACGAGACGAGCGGCCGGGCGATTCTCCCGACGCCGGTCATCGGCGGCGTCGGGCTGATCGCCGACGCAGGACGGGCCGTCGATCTCGCGCTGACCTGCGATGGCGATGCGCTGATCCTGGTCGGCGAAACCCGCGGCCATCTCGGATGCTCGCTCTATCTGCGCGAGATCGAGGGTAGCGAGGCCGGCCCGCCGCCGTCGGTCGACCTCGCGGCCGAGCGGCGCAACGGCGACTTTGTGCGACGCGAGATCTGCGCCGGCCGCGTCGCCGCCTGCCACGATGTGGCGGATGGCGGTCTTCTCGTGGCGATCGCCGAGATGGCGATGGCGGGCGGGCGCGGCGTTCGCCTCGAGTCCCTCCCTACGGACCCACCGCGCATCGCCTATCTCTTTGGCGAGGACCAGGCGCGTTACCTGATCGAAACCCGGGATCCCGAGACCGTGCTCGCGGCGGCGCGCGCGGCGGCGGTTCCGGCCTGCATCATCGGCGTGGTCGAAGGCGTTTCGTTGACACTCCCGGGTGCCGGTGCCATATCCGTTGACGCACTGAAGGCCGCGAACGAGGCTTGGCTGCCGGGCTATATGGCGCAGGCTTGAGCGAAGGGAGTCGGGCGATGGCGATGGACGCGGCAATGATCGAGCGGCTGATCAAGGAGAGCCTGCCCGACGCCGAAGTCTCGATCGAAGATCTTCGCGGCGACGGCGATCATTATGCGGCGCATGTCGTCTCCGGCGCGTTCCGCGGCAAGACCCGGGTCCAGCAGCACCAGATGGTGTATCAGGCGTTGCGCGGCCGGATGGGCAACGAACTTCACGCGCTCGCGTTGCAGACCGGCGCGCCCGAGGATTGAGCCCGGCGTTTTAACACAGCACCCCTGAAATCGAGGATCGATAGAATGGACGACACGGTTCAACAGCGCATCCGCCAGAACGTTACCGACAATCCGGTCGTGCTCTTCATGAAGGGCTCGCCAGTCTTTCCGCAATGCGGATTTTCGGCGGCGGTGGTGCAGATACTGAGCCATCTCGGGGTCAAGTTCAAAGGTGTCGACGTCCTCGCCGACCCGGGGATCCGCGAGGGGATCAAGGAATTCTCGAACTGGCCGACGATCCCGCAGCTCTATGTCAAGGGCGAGTTCATCGGCGGCTGCGACATCATCCGCGAGATGTTCGAGACCGGTGAATTGCAGCAGGTGCTCGAACAAAAGGGCGTACCCGTCCGAGCATAACCCGGACCTCAGCGAGGGTGCCCGCGGGGCCCTCCGCGGTCAGGCCGTCGTAATGTGGCTGCGAAAGGTCAATGGGTCGGCGATGTTGCGGATTGGCTCGAGGGTGCTGCCGGTGCCGCGCACAATGATTGTTCCATAACCGAACATACGGCCCGGGATCGACTGGTCGACGGTGACGCTCTCGACCTTGCCGCGGTTCATCTCGAGAGTATGGCGGGCGAGTAGCCCGGTCTTGAAGATGACGCGCTGATCGGTCACCGCCAGTTCGGTCGTCGTGCGCCGGATCAAAGCGCGAAGGCCGGACGACAGCGCCAGCAATGCGAAGATGGCTGCCGCGATACCAAGGGCCAGGCTGAGATTCTGATTGTCGACGATGAGCCAGGCGGCCACCGCCAAAAGCAGGCATATGACGAGCAGCAGGATCGCCCATAGATAGACTAACCAATGCAGTTTGGTGGCATAGACAATGGTCTCTCCTGGTTGCAGTACCCGTGTCACATAGCGCATGGCTGCGGGTATCCTCGTCGCTGCATTCGGTCGGCCCCGCGTCTTCGTCTCCTGTGACGAAGCCGCAACCAATTCTCCGAGGTTGACGCGTCTCTCCGGCGGGTGCAACTCACTCGTCGACCCAGGCGCCGCGCGAACGACGCTTCGCGCTGTCGGCGATCTGTGGCACGCTTGCCGCCATGCTTCCCGCCATGCTGCCCGAGGGTTTCGAAACCGCGCGCCTGATCCTCCGCCCGGTCGCGCTCGGCGACGCCCCGGACATCTTCGCGGGTTACGCGCAAGACCTTGATGTCGTGCGGTTCTTGTCGTGGCGTCCCCACCGAGCCGCCGCGGAAACGGTATCCTACATCGCCCGTTGCGCGGCCGCGCCAGCCGACCGATCTCGCACCTATGTTTTGACCGGGCGGCAGGACGGAATACTGCTCGGTGCCTTCGACCTGCGCCGACCCGAGCCGCACAGGCTCGATTGCGGCTACGTATTGGCGCGCCCCTATTGGGGGCGTGGCCTAATGACCGAGGCGCTGGCCGAAATATCCGCCTGGGCCCTGCGGCAGGACTCGATCTGGCGGATCGGCGCGGTGTGCGATGTCGAGAACCTCGCCTCCGCCCGGGTTATGGAGAAGGCGGGGTTGCAACGCGAGGGCATCCTGCACCGGTGGATCATTCATCCAAATCTGGCCCCAGGCCCGCGGGACTGCTTCAGCTACGCTCTAGTCCGGTGAGAAATCTCTGCCTAAACATTTCGATTTATTACCGTCTTTAGCCAGCGGCAGTGGAATCTCGAACCGACGGTGGGCATCTGAGGGCTGAGCAACCCTCGAGCGCCGGCCCTGTCGCTGTAAACGCCGATGTGCCTCTTCCCAAGACGGTAGCTCGGCGCTGTCCTGGACCCAGTGGGTTACCGCCGCCTCGTCGCACCATTGGGCCAAACGTGGCATCACCCGACGGTGGGTGCCGGAGCCCATGAAGGAGCGCATCGCCGCCTCGTCGCTCCACACTGAGCGCGTCCAGAACGCGCCTTTGGCGTCGCGCAGGACCGATACCGCGATGTTTCCCGCGGTGCGCTTGGCCTGACGCGCCGAGCGAAACGACTGGATCAAGAAGGCCGGCAGGTATCGCCATGATCGCACGCGCAACCGGGTGACGGATACGAACGCCATCAGTGGCTCCGGCGTGAATTCATCCGCGCGCCAGAAATCCTGGCGAGGCGGCGCCTTCGAGTCCGGTTAAAGCTGGTCGGCGACGGCCGAGCGGTAGCGCCGCAGCGCCGCCAGGTGGTCGGTCATGCCTCGGCCGGGAATGCGGCGGTGATGGCGCCGGTCGAAGGTCGTCGTCAGGCACAAATGCGAGGCGCCGGCCTCTCTCCAGAACCGGGCTTCCTTTGCCCAATCCGCTTCGGTTCCGCTGCCCATCGAAACCCAGACCTCGATGCCGATATCTGCGGGGTCGCGTCCCGCCTCTTCGGTCAGCCGGCGCAGCTGGGCGAATACCTCGAGCGCACTCCGCTCGGGCGGGTAGGCGTTCGGCATCCATCCGTCGCCCCATTTGGCAATGCGCGGCAAGGTGCGTTCGTGATGCCCGCCGTACCACACCGGCACCCTGCCCGAGGCGGGCCGCGGGTTGATGCCGGCGTCTTCGATCGTATGCCATTTGCCCTTGAAGCTGACATGCGGCTCGGCCCACAGCGCCTGCATGACCTGCACCTGCTCCTCGGAGCGGCGGCCGCGGTTGTGGAAATTCTCGTTGAGCCCGGTGAACTCGACCTCGTTCCAGCCGACCCCGATCCCGAGCCGGAAGCGGCCGCCGCACAGCACATCGAGCGAGGCTGCCTGTTTCGCGACGAGGACGGTCTGGCGCTGCGGCAGGATCAAGACGCCGGTCGAAAAGCCGAGCTTCGTCGTGCAGCCGGCGAGATATCCGAACAGCACGAACGGATCGTGATACAGCCCGGCGCCGGTGCGGCCGGCCTCGGACGCGCTGGCTTCACTGGCGCCGAGCACATGGTCGGGCGCCTCAACGAAATCATAGCCCATGGTTTCCGCCGTCTGCGCATATTCGCGCACGGTTGCGGGATCACCGCCGATATCGCCCAATGGCAATAATGCACCCAGTTGCATCTTCAGTTCTCCAACCTGATTCGCCCGCCAGTCTACACTCTGGTAGCTCGGCCGACCACGGCGATCATCGGGTCGCTGACATCCTCGACCCACTCGGTGAGCCGGTGCGTCTCGATCCGCTCGAAGCCGGCATGATGCAGATAGTGTTCGACAAGGCGGGCGTGGCCGACGTCGTCGAGCGACCGCCAGAGCGCCACCGCCTTCGTCCAGAAGCAGCGGTTCGAAAAGCTGATGACGAGCGGCGCGCCGGGGCGCAATGCCCGCGCAACATCGCGCAGCACTGCCACCGGCTGCTGCAGGTACTGGATCGATACGCAGATCATTGCGGCGTCTACGCTGCTATCTTCCAGAGACAGCTTCGTGTCGCGATTGAGGTTCCGGACAAACCAGCGGCTGAGCCGGGGATTGGCAGCAAGCTCGGTCGCATTCATGCCGTGCCCGATGACCTCGGCATACTCGATCTCGGAGGGCAAGTGGCTGACCCAGCTGCTCATCATGTCGAGCAGTACGCCGCCGGGCGGCAAAATCTTGCGATAAAACTCAGTCAGCGCCGCAATCGCGCCATCGTCGATGTGACAGACCAACCGCGGCGGCTCGTAGAAGATCTCGTCCTCTTCCGTGTCGAGTTTCGTAAACGCCCCTTGCGGCAGCCCCGGCATATCCTCGATGTCGTGGTTCATACTTGTCACCAGCAGAATGGTCCGGTTATAGTGGACCATAACTAAGGAGCGATGTCCATGGCTGCGGACCGACCGGATGAAATCTCGATTGGGGTCACTGCATTCAAGGCGCGCTGCCTCGCCTTGATCGATGAGGTGGCCCAGGGAAAAGCGCGTCGCGTTTTGCTGATGAAACATAATCGGCCCGTTGCCGCAATTGTCCCGATCGCCGAGGATGAGCCGGTGGAGCTTTGGGGTGCAATGCGTGGCACGGTCAAGGCCGCACCCGGCACCGATCTGACTGAGGGGTCCGGGGAGGTCTGGGAAGCGGATATTTGACGATCGAGCGACCGGTGCTCCTAGACACATGCGCCGCGATTTGGCTGTTGAACGGGGATCCAATCTCGGCAGGCAGCCGTGCCTCGATAGAGGCAGCTCGGAACGCGCATCTCGGCGTTTATGTCTCTCCAATATCTGCGTGGGAAATCGCGACGCTGGTTGCGAAGAACCGGCTTCAACTGGCCCTGTCGCTGGAAGCTTGGTTCGATACTTTACTAGGGTTCAGCGGGGTGCGCCTCGCCCCGATGCCTCCAAAGGTGTTGATCGCGTCCGCGACCTTACCGGGAAGTCCGCCCAGGGATCCCGTGGATCGGATTATCGCGGCGACCAGCCGTGCATTCGGTTTCGCGGTGATCACTCGCGACCGCGAGCTGCTGCGCTACGCCCGCGCGGGACACATTGAAGCGGTGGTATGCTGATTGCAAAACTCGGCTCCGGAAGTCTCGCCTCTAAAGATAAGGCGCGTCTAGATACCGAGAAAACCAGATTTGATTTCGTCATTGGCCCAGAGCTCTTGCGGAG
Organism: uncultured Alphaproteobacteria bacterium; assembly: GCA_963698995.1. Taxonomy (GTDB): domain Bacteria; phylum Pseudomonadota; class Alphaproteobacteria; order ATCC43930; family CGMCC-115725; genus AP-15. The sequence goes on from CAVOTD010000122.1 coordinate 48,143, forward strand.
CGGCTGAATAGACGATGATGCCTTTGCTGACCACGTGCACGTAATCGACCAGTTGGACGGCCAAGGAGGCGTTCTGCTCGACAAGCAGGATCGAGAGCCCCTCCGTCCTCAGCTTGCCGATCGCCTCCCATAGGCCTTGGATGATAATCGGCGCGAGGCCCTCGGATGGCTCGTCCATGATCAGGCAGTCGGGGTTGGTCATCAAGGCCCGCCCGATCGCCAGCATTTGCTGCTCGCCGCCCGACAGGGTCCGTGCGCGCTGCCAACGCCTTTCGGCAAGGCGCGGAAAGAGCGCATAGACGCGCTCCACTGCCCAACCATGACGGCCGACGTTGCGCTCGGCCACGACCAGGTTTTCGGCGACGGTCAGGGTCGGAAAAACGCGCCGGCCTTGCGGCACCAGCCCCATGCCGCGGCGCACCGTTTCGAACGATGAGGTCTGCGTGATGTCGGCGCCCTTGAACAGGATCCTGCCGCGGCGTGGCGGCGTAAAACCGATGATCGAATTGACCAGCGTCGTTTTGCCGACACCGTTTCGCCCGAGCAGCCCGAGAATTTGCCCGTGCTCGAGCGCCAGCGACACGCCCTGCAGGACGTAGGCGTCACCGTAGTAAGTGTGAACATCGTGCATTTCGAGGAGCGCCATCAGGCAGTCCCGAGATAGATTTCTTTAACCCTTTCGCTGCGGCGAATTTGTTCGGTCGCTCCGCTCTCGAGGATTTGGCCGAAATGAAGGACGGCAATATCAACGGCGACATCGAAAACCACGTCCATGTCATGCTCGATCAAAAGAATGGCGAGGCTCGGATCGAGCTGCATCAGAAACTTTGCCATGTCTCGCGACTCGCCGGAGGAGAGGCCGGCGGCGGGTTCATCGAGCAGCAGAATTTTTGGGTCGCTGGCGAGGCCGAGCACGATTTCGAGCTGGCGCTGCTCACCGTGCGAAAGGTAGCGAACTTCGACCTCCTTGCGGTCCAGGAACCTGGCCTGGTCGAGCAGGGCATGGGCTTTGTCGTAGACCTCGCCGTATGAGGAGAGAAAGCGCCACGTCACGAACTTTGTCTTGCGCAGACCGGTTACCGCCAGCAGGACATTGTCGAGCACGGTCAATTTCGGGAACAGGCTGGTGATCTGAAATGTCCGAGCCATTCCCAAGGCAGTCCGCCGCTGGCTAGGCCAAGTCGTCACGTCATGGCCGAACAGCAGGACCTGTCCGGCCGTCGTCGGCAAAATCCCTGTAATGACATTGAATAGCGTCGTCTTGCCGGCGCCGTTTGGACCGATGATCGCCTTTCGATCGCCGGGAAATACCTGCAACTCGACATTGCGCACCGCCTGCAGCCCGCCAAAGCTCTTGCAGACGCCCCTGAGTTCGAGAACCGGCTGCATCGATGCAGCCTCAGCCTTTACCGTCACCCCCGCAGAAGCGGGGGTCCAGGGCTGACGGGGGTAATCTGCCGCTCTGGGTTCCCGCTTCCGCGGGAACGACGATTGGGTTCGACTTCTTCACCATATGGACTTGAGATCAGGCTATTCGCAATATTTGCAGGGCGGGAAATCCCGACTGTATACCGGCTGTTGCAGAAATTTCTCCTTGCCGTAATTCCAAAATTGACTGACGTTGGGATAGGTCTTGATGACCGTGTTCCAGAGTTCCTCATTGGGATAGCCGAACATCTTCTTTTTTTCGACCTTTCGGATGTAGATGTTCTGTATCGGGTTCCGCATGTCGTCGAAGCTGACGGGACCCCGCGGGGCGTCCACTTTGAGGGCGGCGAGGAGCTTGACGAATTCTTCGGCTCCCGGCCATTTGCCGCCGGTCTGTTTCATGACCTCGTAAATCATTTGCGCGGTGGTGTAGTCGCTCTCCGAGAAATATGACGGGACCTTGCCGTATTTCGCGCGATATTCCTTGACGAATGCCGCGTTCCTCGGCGTGTCCAGTGCAGCGCTGTACTGCAGGGCCGAGACGTGACCGATGACCTCGTCGCCCATTGAGGGGAGCACGAATTCGTCATAGCCCGTGCCGCCGCCAATGACGGGCTTTTTGTTGCCTGCTGCTGCAAGCTGCTTTGGAAACTGCAGGGACATCGGTCCGACCATCAGAGTGAAGATGGCGTCGGCGTCCTGTTTGATGTTCGGAATGAACGGCCCGAAATCGATCGTTCCCAGAGGCGGCCAAATCTTCTGGATGATCTTGCCGCCGCAATCCTCGAAGGTCTTCTGGAAGCCGCCGACCTGTTCGTAGCCGAAGGCGTAGTCCGCGGCGACCACGGCAATTTTCTTGTATCCCTGGCCGCACGCCCATTCGCCGAACGGATGGTTGGGCTGGGAACTGCTCCAACCGGTGCGCACGACGTAGGGGTATTTGGCGCTGTCGCGCTGGGTCAGGTCATCCGCCGCCGCGATCGGCGGAATGTAGACCACCTTGTCGCGCGTGCTGACCGGCGCCAATGCATAGCCGGTCGACGCCAAAACGCCGCCGATGAACATATGGACCTGGTCCTGACGGATCAGCTTCTCGGCCTTTAGAACCGCGGTCGGCGGCTTGGCCTGGTTGTCCTCCAGGATGAACTTTACCTTGGCTCCCGCGAAATCGCCGTTGACCTCGTTCATATACATCTCGAAACCGTTGACCATGTCCTTGCCGACTTGGGCAAAGGGGCCGGTCATCGGCGCGATGAAGCCAATGCGCAGTTCCTCCGCGGCAGCTGTTCGCATGCCGAGCAGTACACTGGCGATGGCAATGAAGCCGTGCTTTGCAAGTGCCTTCCCCGTCATGGTCATCGTTTAGTTCTCCGTTTGACAAACAGGACACCCGATTGACGAAGGCGCTCGGGGATACCGAGCACACCGCCGGGCAGATAGAGGATTGTCAGAACATAAAGGCCGCCCAGGGCATATTGCCACCACGGCACCAAGGTGCTCAGATATTCGCGCATAAAGACGACTATGCCGGCGCCGATGGCGCCGCCTACCAAGGTTCCCGCGCCGCCGAGGACGACCATCAACAAGGCATCGACCGAGGTGGTCAAAACCACGTCCTCGGGACTTACTTGGCCATTGGCATGCGCCCACAAGACCCCGGCCAATCCGCCGAAGCCGCCGGCAATCACAAAGGCGATGTATTTGTGCAGCCACGTATTGTAGCCGAGAATCCGCATGCGGACTTCGCGCTCGCGAATCCCGACCAGACTTCGCCCGAACGGCGACTCGACCAGAGTGTACAGTATCAGCAGAGACGCCACGAAGAAGCCAAACACCACATAAAAATATGTGACGTCGTCGGACAACTGAACCCAGAAAGCCGGCCGGCGCGGCAGGTTGATGCCGTTGTCGCCGCCGGTCAGCGAATTCCAGCGATAAGCCAGACCCCAAACGCACTGCCCAAGCGCCAGCGTGATCATCAGGAAATAGACGCCGCTCGCCCGCATGGCGAAGAGCCCAAACACCGCCGCGGTCACTGCGCCGATCAGAATTCCGAAGACGATCACCAGCCAGAAGCTCCAGCCGAGCCCAAATTGGTATTTTGTCGCCAGGATCGCCGTTAGATACGCACCCACGCCGAGATAGGCCGCCTGGCCGAGAGAAGCCAGTCCGGTGAAGCCCAGCAGGAGGTCGAGGCTCATCGCCAGGATGCCGAGAACAAGGGCCCGCGTTATCAGCAGGATCAAAAAGGAATTGGTGTACGGTGCAATCAATCCTAAGGCGATGAGCAACCCGGCAACCGCATAAATTTTACCTCGGCTGGTCATGCCCCGCTGTTACTCTCGGCCGAACAACCCGGTCGGCTTTACCGCCAATAGCAGGACCATCGGCGCATAAAGGGTGAAATAGGAGATTTCCGGAAACAGCGCCTTGCCGAAATTGTCGGCTAGACCAACGATCAGCGCGCCGATTGCCGCACCCCCCAGGCTTCCCATGCCGCCGATGATCACGACGGCAAAGGCGACCGGCAGGATCTGAGAATCGAGACCTGGATAGACCCCGAGAAAAGCACCGCCGATGACCCCTCCTATTGCCGCCAGCAGCGCGCCCAGGGCAAAGATGAACATCGATACCCGCGACGTGTCGATCCCGACGCCGCGCGCCATCTCCGCATCGTCGACCGTGGCGCGAACCGCTGCCCCGATCCGCGTCTTCTCCATGCCGAGCCACAGGATCAGACCGATTGCCGCGGCAATGCCAATCATAAAGACCCGATAGAGCGGCAGATAGAGGCCCCCGATCAGGAGGCTCTGCCGCAGTGCCTCCGGCGGAGTGATGTCGAGGTTGTCACCACCCCAGATGTCGAGCGCGGCCTGCTGGAAAAGCAGCGCAAATCCAACCGTCAGCAACACCTGCCGCAAGGGGTCGAACCCTAAGGGCCGCAGAAAGACGCGCTCCATCACCAGCCCGAGAACCGCAACCGCGAGACCTGCCGCCGGTATCGCCAGCAACCAGGAGCCGGTTGCCCAAATCACCGACAGCGCGACATAGCTCCCCAGCAGGAAGTACGAGCCGTGGGCAAGGTTGACGATCCGCATGACACCGAAGATCAGCGACAGACCGCTGCCGACCAGAAACAAAAGGGCGCCGTAGGAAATGCCGTTGAAGGCCTGGCTCAGCCAGAACCGGGTGTCCACCGTCGCGCACTCCTTTTCTCCCTGACCGCGCGGCAGCTTACAGCAGTTTCGCCGCACACCGCTGAGGATCGTGACCTCGTCTTCGCTGATGGTGCGCCCAAAGCTTGCCGGTGCGCCAGCCGACGACTAGCATCTGATCGCAGCGCCGGTATTCGACGAACGACCTCTGCCTCTCCACTGGATCATCATGGCCATGACCAGCCTCGACACTGTTATCCAGGATCTCGTGATCGCCAACCGCGTCCTCGCCAAGGAGGACGTAGTGGACGCCTACGGCCATGTCAGCGTGCGGCACCCGGACGATCCGGGCCGTTTTCTGATCGCTCGCTCGCTCGCCCCGGACCTGGTCACCGCCGAAGACATCGTCGAGCTCGGTCTCGACGGCCAGCCGGTGCGCGACGAAAAACGCAGACTTTATCTCGAACGGTTCATTCACGCGGCGATCTTCGAGGCGCGGCCGGATGTCATGGCCGTGGTGCACGCGCATGCCGAGGACACGCTGGCCTTCGGTATCGCCAATGCGACCTTGCTGCGGCCGGTGATCCACTCGGGAAGCTTTATCGGGAGCGAGGTGCCGGTCTGGGACATCGCCGATAATTTCGGCGATACCAACCTGCTGGTCACCGACATGGCTCAGGGCCGCGATCTCGCAAAACGCCTTGGCGAAAACAACGTGGCGCTGATGCGGGGCCATGGTTTTGCAGCAGCTGCCCCTTCGCTGATCGAGGTCGTGCGGGCATCGGTCTATCTGCCGCGAAACGCCCGCATCTTGATGAGGGCGAAGCAGCTCGGAGGCCCGATCAAATACCTATCGCCGGGCGAGATCGATGCCCGCAACCGTGGGTACAGCCCTTATTCGACCGAGACTTGGCGCGCCTGGGAATACTGGGCGAACAAGGCCGGCTGCGGCCATATGCTCACCCGGCCCGACGACTAACGGGCACTCCCGACCGATCGCCGGCGCCCTCCGCGGTAGCGCGTCGCTTTAGTCGATGCCGAGCAGTTTTGCCGCGGTGCCGCCGAGGACGGCGATCTTGTCGTCATCGCTGAGGCCGGGGGTCGACAGGATGTGGTCTACGGGCACGCGGTTCCACGGGAACGGGTAGTCGGTGCCGATCATGATCTGGCCGACGCCAGTCTCGGCGATCAGGTGACGCATCGCTTCGCCGGTGAACATGATCGAGTCGAAATAGAGCTGGCCGTCCTTCAGGTATTGGGTCGGCTTTTTCTTGGGCAACGGGCCGACCCGGTTCGGGAAGGTCGTGATGACCGCGTCCGAGCGGTTGGCGTAGGACGGCAAGAAGCCGCCGCCATGCGCGGCGCAGATCTTGAGCCCCGGGAAACGGTCGAGCGTACCCTCGAAGATCAGGTGCGACAGCGCGATCGTGGTTTCGAGCGGGTTGCCGATCGTGTTGGTCAACAGGCCGCTGCCGCCGAGCCGGCCGCTCGGTTCCAATTCCCGGGTGCCGAGCGGGTGCATGAAAATCAGGATGCCGAGCTCTTCGGCCTTGGCCCAAACCGGGTGAAATTTCGGGTCGGCCAGTTCTTGCCCGGCAACGCTGCCGCCGACCGACAGGCCGCGCAGCCCCAATCTCTTGATCGCGTGTTCGAGCTGTTCGACGGCGAGCTGGGGGTGCTGCAACGCGACGGTCGCGAAGGCGACAAAGCGGTCCGGTGTCGCGGCGCAGAATTCGGCCAGTTTCTCGTTCTGGATCCTGATCAGCTCGGCCGCCGCATCGCGCTCCGCGCGATACCAATAGGGGTTGATGCTGAGCGCCTCGACATCGATCCCCTCCGCGTCCATCTCCTGGATGCGGTCGGCGACGTTGCTCCACAACAGCCCCGGCGCCTCCAGCGGGTGGTTGATCACCGCCGCCGCCTCCGGAACGATGGTATGGGCGTGGATGTCGACGGTCTTGACCCGCTTGCCGTTGACCACGACCTCGCGCCGCCGCCCTTGAGCCGGGGTGGACGAGCCGCCGGTCGACAGGCTGCATCCGACAAAGGCAAGGCTGGCCAACGCGCCGGCGATCAGTTCCCCTGAAATAGGCATTCCGTCCTCCTTGGGTGATTATGAGCCGTGAGGCTCAGCCTACCGTAAGCAGTTGGCACGATGTAAGAGCCTGGAAGCGATCCTTGCCAGGCCGGGCGACGCCCCGTAAGTTGGGCCGCGAATCGGAAAACCGGTCAGAGATGGGAGGTTTCGATGTTGTTCCGGGGACGCACGCGCCTCGCGTGTGGGACCTTGCTCGCCGCGACGCTGCTCGCAATGCCCGGAGCTCGGGCCGAGGAGCCCGCCAAGACGATCAAGATCGGTGTGATCTACGACCTGACCGGCCCGTTCGCCGGCGGCGGGTCGGAGCTGCACTACCTCGGCGCCAAGACCATGATCGACTGGTTCATCCAGAAGGGCGCCGATCGACGGCTACAAGATCGAGGCGGTCTACGCCGACGCGCAGAGCAAGCCCGATGTCGCGATCAACGAAGCGGTCCGCCTGATCGAGCAGGAAAAGGTGGACATGCTGCTGGGCTTCTACTCCTCGGCCGAGTGCGTGCCGGCGGCGGCGCGCATCGAGGAGTTCAAGAAGTTCATGTGGATCACCACCTGCATCGCCTCGCCGGTGCTGCAGGATCGCCACCTGAAATACGTGTTCCGGCCGCAGCCCTACGGCACAGCAATGGGGCCTGACCTCGACCGAGATGGTCGGCACCTACTCGAAGGCGCAGCTCGGCAAGGATCCGAAGGATCTGCGGGTCGCCATCATCCATGAAGACGGCCCCTACGGCGTCGATGTCGCCAAGGGCAACGAGGAGGGCGCGAAGAAGGGCGGCCTGAAGGTCGTGCTCGATGAGGGCTATTCGGCCAACGCGCCCGGACCTGTCGTCGCTGGTCACCAAGCTGAAGCGGGCGCGGCCCGACGTGATCTTCCACACCGGCTACAACCCGGACATCAGCCTGTTCCTGCGCCAGGCGCGCGAACTCGGCCTGCGCTTCAGCGCATTGATCGGCCACGGCGCCGGCTACACGGACTACACGACGCATCAAGCAGGCGGTCGGCACCGACGCCAACTATTTCTTCGACGTCGATCCGATCTCGATCTGGGAGACCAATCCGAAGGCGCTGCAAGCCGGAACTGCCGCCGATGATCAAGATGGTCGGCGACGCCTATATGAAGGCGAAGCCCGACACCGTCATCAAGTCGCCGCATGTCGGCATGGCCGCCTCCAACACCTACCTGTTCCTGTCCGACGTGTTGCCGCGCGCGATCAAGAAATACGGCGGCATCAGCGCCGATGCGCTGCGCCAAGGCGGCGCTCGACACCGATCTCCCCGACGGCGGCACGATGCTGGGCTTCGGCGTCAAGTTCGAGGGCCCGGGGATAGGCGATGGCCGGCCAGAACGACACGCGCCTTCCCGGTGGTGATCCAGTACATCGACGACAAGAGCTATGTGGTGTGGCCGAAGTCGCAGCAGCAGCGCGAACCGGTGCTGAAGCTGCCGACCAGCTCGCCCTACGCCGCAGAATTGACCGACTGTCCGTGCTGGAAGTCGCCGACCTGATCAAGCGCTTTGGCGGCTTCACTGCCGTCGACAACGTGTCGTTCAAGGTCGATCAGGGCGAGATTCTCGGCCTGATCGGCCCGAACGGCTCGGGCAAGAGCACGATCTTCAACATGCTCTCCGGCACGTTCGCGCCGACCGCCGGCTCGATCCGCTTTGACGGGCGCGAGATCGCCGGCGCGCCGCCGCACCGCATCATCCACCGGGGATCGGCCGTACGTTCCAGATCCCCCGGCCATTCCGACGGCTGTCGATGCTTCGAGAACGTCGTGCTCGCCGGCTTCTATGGCAGCAGGGCCGGCACTCACGCGCTCGGCGCCTTCGAGGCGGCCGAGCGCGCGCTTGAGCTGGTCGGCTTACCGGCCGATCGCGACACCGCCGGTGAGCGGGCTTGGCGCCGCCGGGCTCAAGAAACTGGAACTGGCCAAGGCGCTGGCGACCGGGCCGAAGCTGCTGCTGGCCGATGAAAGCCTGGGCGGGCTCGACGAGGCGGAGATGGAGCAGGCGGCGGAAATGCTGCGGCGCATCCGCACCGAACTCGGCATCACCATCATCTGGGTCGAGCACATCATGGGCGTGCTGATGCGCGTCGTCGACCGGGTCATGGTGCTCGACCACGGCGAGAAGATCGCCGAGGGGCTGCCACCGAGGTCGCGGCCGACCCGCGGGTGATCGAGGTCTATCTGGGAACCGACGCCGACGCCGTGCAGGCAGCGGCGACACGCAACTGAGTCGGCCGCCGGATGCTCGAACTCACTTCGGTCGATGCCGGCTACGGCAGCTTTCAGGCGCTGTTCGACGTCTCGCTCGAAATCCACGCCGGCGAGGCAGTGGCGGTGATCGGCCCCAACGGCGCCGGCAAGACGACCTTGATGCGGGTGATCTCCGGCCTGATCCGGCCGATGCGCGGCGCGATCGCGATGGAGGGCGCCGACCTGGTCGCCACTCCGGCACATCGCATCGTCGAGCTGGGCATCGCGCACGTCCCGGAAAACCGTCGGCTGTTCCCGCGCATGACGGTCGAGGACAATCTGCGCATGGGCGCCTTCATGGCCGCCGCCCGGCCGAAGTTCCGCGAGACGCCTCGATTTCGTCTATCGACCTGTTCCCCCGCCTGCAGGAGCGGCGGCGCCAGCTCGCCGGCACCTTGTCGGGCGGCGAGCAGCAGATGTGCGCGATCGGCCGCGCCCTGATGTCGAAGCCCAAGCTGCTGTTGCTCGACGAACCCTCGGCCGGTCTGGCGCCGGTCATCGTGCAGCAGGTGTTCGGTCTGGTCGAACGCATCCGTGCCAGCGGCCTGACCGTGCTGATCGTCGAGCAGAATGTCCGGCAGGTATTGCGCGTCGTCGATCGCGCATACCTGCTCGAGGCCGGCTCGATCCGGTCGAGCGGCACCGCCGCCGAGCTGCTCGACAGCGAAATCATCCACGAAGCCTATCTCGGCGTCTAATGCCGGACAGGACGGGAGCCTGCCTTGTTCGCCGACAGAATCCGCGGTGGCACTCGCCTCGTCATCCCGACGCAGGTCGGGATCCACCCTTGGCATGGATACCGGCCTGCGCCGGTATGACGAATTGAGGTCAGCTCCAAGGCATTAGCGATGTTCGGCTTCTTCGACGTTTATTTCCTGGAGGCGCTGGTCAGTGGCGTCCTGCTCGGCGGCGTGTTCGCGCTTTTGGCACTCGGGCTCAACCTGGTGTTCGGCGTCATCGACGTCGTGTGGATCTGTTACGCCGAGCTGGTCATGTTCGGCATGTACGGGATGTATTTCCTCTACGTCACATACCACGTGCCGTTCCTGCTGGCGGCGCTGATCTGCATCGCCGGCGTCGGTCTCCTCGGCGTGTTGTTGCACGTGCTGGTGATCCAGCCGCTGCTCGGCACCCCGCCGATCAATCAGCTGCTGGCCACCGGCGGCGTGCTGTTCTTCCTGCAGAGCGCTGCCACCGTGATGTTCGGCATCGACTTCCGCAATCTCGGCATTCGCCTGCCGGTGCTCGAAGTCTCGGGCATGTATATCAGCCTGGCTCGGCTATTGGCCTTCGCCGCGGCATTGGCCGGAATGGTGGTGCTCTACCTGTTCCTCGCCCGCAGCTATGTCGGCACGGCGATCCGCGCCATCGCCCAGGACCGGCAGATCATGCCGCTGATGGGGGTCGACGCGCGACAGATCTACATCGTCACCTCGCTGATCGGCGGTGCGCTGGCCGGGCTTGCTGCCTGCCTTCTGGTCCTGCAATACGACGTGCAGCCATTCGTCGGTCTGACCTTTGCGCCGATCACCTTTTTGATCGTGGTGCTCGGCGGTCTCGGCAACATGATCGGCGGCTTTGTCGCCGCGTTTCTGTTTGCCGAGATCATTTCGGTGTCCGGCCTTTATCTCGACCAGGAGTGGGGTTACGTCTTCGCCTTCGCCGTTTTCGTCGTGCTGATGTTCGTCCGACCGCAGGGCCTTTTGGCGCGCCGCTCATGAGCCGCCTGCTGCCCTGGGTCGGTGCGGCGGCGCTGCTCCTTTTGCCGTTCGTCTACCATCAGGCCTACCCGCTCCATATCCTCGTTCTGATCCTGATCTGGTCGTTCGTCTACACCTCATGGTCGGTGATGGGACGCTTTGGCCTGGTCTCATTGGGGCATGGCGGGTTTATGGGCATTGGCGCCTATGTGACGGCGTTGCTGTGGAACTATTGGCACATCAGCCCGTGGCTCGGCATTCCGCTGGCGATGCTGGCCGCCGCGGCAGTCGCGGTGCTGATCGGCTATCCGTGCTTCCGCTTTCGCATCACCGGACATTATTTCGCGCTCCTGACCCTGGCATTGAGCGCCATCGTGCTGCAAGTCGTTACCGCAACGCGCGATGTCACCGGCGGGTCGCTCGGCTATACGCCGGAGCGCTATGATGGCGGCAGCTCGATCTATGCCGTGCAGTTTATCGGCAAGGAGACCTGGTATTTGATCGCGCTCGGCGTCTGGGCATGCGGGCTGTTGATCCGCTACCGCGTCGACCGCAGCATGCTGCGCTATGCCCTTGAGGCGATCACCGAGGACGAGGATGCCGCTGCCGCGGCCGGCGTGCACGTCACCGCCGAGAAATTGAAGGTGACGGTGCTGAGTGCGGCGATGACCGCCTTCGGCGGTGCGATTTATTGCCAGTACCAGATGTTCATCTCGCCCGACACGGTCAGCGGCATCGCCGTCTCGTTGCAGATGGTGTTCGCGGCCGTCGTCGGCGGGCTCTACGTGCTGCTCGGGCCGACCTTTGGCGCCACCGTCACGATCCTGCTGACCGAGAGCTTGCGCATCTGGTTCGGCACCGGGGCGGTCGGCTGGGACAACCTCGTCTACGGCGCTCTGCTGGTGGTGTTCATCATTTTCCTGCCGCAAGGCCTGCTCGGCTCGGTGCTGGCCTGGCTGACGCCGAGGCGGGCGCAGCCGGCTTGAAGGGCGGTTCGAGGTTGCCGTTCGTTCACCCCACCTTCACTTAGCGAGGGTTGTGGCGTCCCGTACCTCGATGGTGGCGATATTCGAGACAAATCGGCCGCCGGCTTTGTCTCCAGGGGCTACGACCCGCGCGAAACCAGCGGGCCCGAGTGACTGTCCGCCTGTGGCATAGGCGACCATGACCTGATTGCCGCCAAAAAATGGATCGAACTCGCCGACACCAAATACCGCTTGATAGCAGTCGGTACCACGTCACGATGACGACTTTATGCAGAATGTCGTTCTTGATGGCCGGGTCGGTCACGATCCCGCCAACTGGCGGGTTGTTGATTAGGTCCCATAGCAGCACCCCGGTGAATGATTCGGTGACGACGGACCCTGCGGCAAAATAGGTCACATTCTGCTGGGCCGACGGAAATTGTTCGAGCTTCTTCAAATCAAAGACTGTCCGCTTCGTCACTTCGCCAGAGACTGTGAAAGAGTCCGACACCCCGCCCGGACACCCCGCATCGACCGGGACGATGCCGATAATGGTCAGCAGCAAGGCGGCAGTCAGGGCGCGCGTTGAGCATTCGAAGGCCTCCATATTCGATGGGTTGGCGATCAGGGCTGCCGACCGGCGTTCGCGGGGCCGCAAGGGTTGCGGTGGGCGGCCGATATATTCAAACATATATACCGGTTGTCAACCCACTCCAGGCCGTGCACGGACAGCCGTCACTGCGCCCTGTCTGGACGCCAAGGTGCTATTTCCTGGCATCTTCCCGGCATGAGTGATCCGTCTTCCGAAGCAGAGACCGAACTGCGTCCCGGCGAGGTCGCGGTCGCGCTGCCGCCGTCAAACGATGCCGGCCTCTACTTCATCGGCACAATCCATACGCCTTGGCATACCCGCCAGGAATGCCCGAAGCGCGGCAGCCTCGACGGACCTGTCTGCTCGATCGTCCTCGACGAGCGCTGGCGGGAGGGATTGACCGATCTCACCGGTCATCGGCGCGTACAGGTTCTCTATTGGATGCACCGCGCGCGCCGCGATCTGGTTTTGCAGACGCCGTTCAGCACGATGAATACCACCGGTACCTTTGCCCTGCGTTCGCCGGTGCGACCGAACCCGATCGCTTCTTCGATCGTCGAATTGGTGGCGATCGACGGTACGACACTGCAAGTGCGAGGGCTCGACTGTCTCGACGGCACGCCGCTTATCGACTTGAAGCCGGAGCGCGGAGCAGCAAGCGACTAGCCGACGCCGATCTGCGGCATCGGTGCGTCGTCACCTCGCCTCGGAGAATTGCCCACCATCAAGAAGAGGCTCCGGTGTGATGGTCATCCGGCACCTTCAATATCTGACGGCGTTGGCCCGCGAGCGTCACTTCGCGCGCGCGGCGGCGATGTGCAATGTGACCCAACCGACACTATCGGCGGGCATCAAGCAGCTGGAGGAAAGCCTCGGCGTGCTGATCGTCGAACGTGGGCAGAGGTTTCTTGGTTTGACGGCCGAAGGCGAGCGAGTGCTCGCCTGGGCGCAGCGCGTGTTGATCGACTATAGCGGGCTCCAGCAAGAGCTCAGCGAGATGCGCGAGGGGCTCGTCGGTCAGCTTCGGATCGGCGCGATCCCGGTGACGCTCCCGATCGTGCCGCTTTTGACGACGCCGTTTGCCCGCCGTCACGGGCGCACCGACATCCAGGTCGTCTCGCTTACCTCGATATCGATCCAGCGCAACCTTGACGATTTCAGCCTCGATGCGGGAATCACCTATCTCGACAACGAGCCCCTCGCGAGAGCCCGGAGCCTCCCGCTTTATCGCGAGCGCTACGTCCTTCTGACCCAGCGCGACGGAGAGCTGGGCGGCCGCAGCTTCGTTACGTGGGCCGAGGCCGCCAGCCAGCCGCTATGCCTGCTGACGCCGGACATGCAAAATCGGCGCATCCTCGACATGCATTTTCGCGAAGCCGGCGCGGAAATTCATGCGGCGGTCGAGACCAACTCGCTGGTCACATTATGGTCCCATCTGCGCTTCGGGCATTGGTCGAGCGTAGTGCCGCACACCTTTCCTCTTCTGTTGGCGGAACGAGACGGGCTCGCCGCGATTCCGCTGACCGAGCCCGATGCCTCGCATCTGATCGGCATAGTGGCCTCCGACCGTGACCCATTACCACCGGTCGCGCATGCGCTACTGAACGTCGCCCGCGATCTCGACATCGCCATGACGATCGAGGATCTGGTCGCTGGCCTTCAGCGAGAACCGACACGAGCTGATCGAACTCGTCGATTACCCGATCCATAACTTTGATTTGATCGATCGTCGGCTCCCCGCCCAAATTCGTTAGTGGGTGAAGGAGGCGAAGACATGGCAAAGATCTTGTGCGTGCTGTACGACGATCCGGTAACGGGATATCCACGATCCTATGCTCGTGATGCCATCCCCAAAGTTGAATCTTACCCCGGTGGACAAAGAACCCCGACCCCAAAGGGGATCGATTTCACGCCAGGCACTCTTCTAGGTAGTGTTTCAGGCGCCTTGGGCTTGCGAAAATTTCTTGAGGGTCTGGGCCATACTTTAGTCGTTACTTCGGACAAGGAGGGAGAGAATTCGCGCTTCGAGCGTGAGCTGCCTGATGCTGACATCGTCATCTCGCAGCCGTTTTGGCCGGCTTACCTGACCGCTGAACGCATCGCCAAGGCACCAAGGCTGAAACTTGCCATCACCGCGGGGATCGGCTCGGATCATGTCGACCTGCAAGCTGCCATAAAGCACGGGATTACCGTCACCGAGGTCACCTACAGCAACAGCATCAGCGTGTCCGAGCATGTGGTGATGATGATCCTCGGGCTCGTGCGCAATTACATTCCATCCTACAAGTGGGTGATCGACGGCGGCTGGAACATCGCCGATTGCGTCGCCCGCTCCTACGATCTCGAGGCAATGGAAGTCGGCACGGTCGCGGCCGGCCGCATCGGGCTGGCGGTGTTGCGGCGGTTGAAGCCGTTTGACGTCAAACTGCACTACACCGATCGGCACCGGCTTGCGCCAGCGGTTGAGCAGGAGCTCAACGTCACCTACCATCCCACTGTCGAGTTCTTGGTGCGGGTGTGCGACGTCGTCACGATCAATGCTCCGTTGCACCCGGAGACCGAGCATCTCTTCAACGACGCCTTGATTGGCAAGATGAAGCGAGGCGCTTACCTCGTGAATACGGCGCGAGGCAGGATCTGTGATCGCGATGCCGTCGTCAGGGCGTTGCAGAGCGGGCAATTGGCCGGTTACGCCGGTGATGTGTGGTATCCTCAGCCGGCGCCGCCCGATCATCCCTGGCGCACGATGCCCCATCACGGCATGACGCCTCACACATCGGGGACTTCATTGTCGGCGCAGGCGCGTTATGCCGCCGGAACCCGAGAAATTCTCGAATGCTGGTTCGACGGCCGGCCGATCCGCGACGAATATTTGATTGTTGATCGCGGACGCTTGGCCGGCGCGGGCGCTCATTCGTATAGCGTCGGTACGACCGCCTAACCTTGGGCTTGCGAGCGGCGCCGGTCAGCTTCGCGGCGCTGCCGCCGCAACCAGCACCGGCGCCGCGCGATAGGCGTTGGGGAACAGGCGTTTCAGAGCCTCGATCTTTGGCAGATCGTTGATCACGATGTAAGGATAGGTCGGGTTACGCGTCAGGAAATCCTGGTGATAATCCTCGGCCGGATAGAATTCCCGGCCGGGCTCGACCTTGGTGACGATAGCCGCATCGAACGCATGCGCTTGATCGAGCTGGGCGATGTACGCCTTGGCCATCCGCGTCTGCTCGGGGCTCGTCGGAAAGATTGCCGAGCGATACTGAGTCCCGACATCCGGCCCTTGACGGTTGAGCTCAGTCGGATCGTGAGCAACCGAAAAATAGATCTGCAAGATGCGGCCATAGCTGATCAGCCGCGGATCGAAGGTGACCTGCACCGCTTCCGCGTGCCCGGTCGTGTTGGTGCCGACCATCTGATAATGCGCCGTGGTGGCGTCGCCACCGGCGTACCCCGAAACGGCCCGGGTGACGCCCGCGACATGTTGGAAGACGCCTTGGACACCCCAGAAGCAACCGCCGGCGAGGACCGCGACCTCCGACGTCACCGGCGTGTTCGCCGGTTCGTCCATCGTTGGCGCCGGGATCGTGCGGGCGCTCTCGGCCATCGACGGGAAGCCGCGCAGTGCGATGCCTGCGCCCAGCAGCAGCGCCGTAAAAATCAGCGCGGGGCGGAAAAAGGGTGATGCTCGCGGCATTTGTCACCTCCGGGAAGCGGGCTCATACGAAACCGACGACCGCGTGCGGCACGTACGGCTCCTCCAGAGAGGTAATCTCGTCGGCGGAGAGTTTCACGTTCACGGATGCGAGAGCATCCTCGAGATGCTCCAACTTTGTCGCGCCGACGATCGGTGCGGTGATTACCGGCTTGGACAGCAGCCATGCCAGGGCCACCTGCGCCCGCGGGATCCCCCGTGCCGCGGCTACGGACGCTACGCGATCGACGATTTTTCGGTCGGCGTCAGCGGATTTCGCGAAGAGCCTTTGGTGGGCATCGTCGGTTTCGGTCCGGATACTCGTGTAGTCCCAATCCCGGGTCAGCCGCCCGCGAGCCTGCGGGCTCCACGGAATGACGCCGATCCCTTCCGCTGCGCAAAGCGGCAGCATTTCCCGCTCTTCCTCGCGGTAAAGGAGGTTGACCAGGTTCTGCATGCTGACAAAGCGGGTCCAGCCGTGGCGCTCGGCAATGCCGAGAGCCCGGGCGAACTGCCACGCATGCATCGAGGATGCGCCGATATAACGGGCTTTCCCGACCTTGACGATGTCGTGCAGCGCCTCGAGGGTCTCCTCGATCGGCGTATCGTAATCCCAGCGGTGGATCTGATAGAGATCGACGTAATCCGTGCCGAGACGGCGCAGGCTGTCATCGATCTCGCGCATGATTGCCTTGCGCGACAAGCCGCCGCCGTTTGGTCCCGGCCGCATCCGCCCATAGACTTTGGTCGCGATTACGACGTCGTCGCGGCGGGCGAAATCCTTGATCGCGCGGCCGAGGATCTCCTCGCTGCTGCCGAGGGAATAGCGGTTTGCCGTGTCGAAGAAATTGACGCCGCCCTCGAGGGCCCGCTGAATGAACGGACGGCTCTCCGCCTCGTCGATGCTCCAGGCATGGTTGCCGCGATCGGGAACGCCATAGCTCATGCAGCCGAGGCAGATCCGCGACACCTCCAAACCGGTGCGACCGAGCTTCACATACTCCATCAATCGATCTCCTACCGACCACCACCCGAGGGGACGAGGCGCATGACGCAAGCTGGGCGCCAAACCTGTTTCAGATAGGCCCCGCTGCCAATAGAACGCTATATGTCAGTTACTGGTCGTTAAGGCGACGCGAAACCGCACTTGGCCACTGATCATGCGCTGATAGCCTTCGGCGGTGCGCTCGAGCGGCAAGACCTCGTTCATTGACCGGCATGCCGGTCGATGCGCTCAATGTGAGGGTCTGTTGCGAGTCGGTCGAAATGCCGGAGCTCTTGATCGACCGGCTCCCGCGACGAAGCGGCAGGGCGTCCGGCTTGCGGAGCAGGATCTCGGCTGGGCGGCCTCCCCGGGCCGCCGCAGCCGATCCCTATTCGGCCTACTGGTGGTGCTCGACGAGGATCATCCACGTCACGCCGAAGCGGTCGGCGACCATGCCGAAGCGCGGCGAGAAGAAGGTCTTGGCCAGCGGCATCTGCACCTGCCCGCCATCGGAAAGAGCGGCAAACCGCTGTTCTGCCGCCGCTTCGTCCGGCACCGTCAGGGACAACGAAATCCCCTGGAAACTCGTCTGTCCCTGGCATTGTCCGTCAGAGGCCATCAGGATCGTGTCGCCGACGCGGAAGCTCGAATGCATGACCTTGTTCTCCGACCCCGGCGAGACCATCGCGGGATCGGGGCTATCCTTGAACCGCATCATTGCTTCCACTTCGGCGCCGAGCGCCCGGCGATAGAACTCGAGTGCTTCTTCGCAACGCCCGTTGAAGTTCAGATAGGGTTGGACTTGCATCGTTTTGTCACTCCTTTGGTTGGGAAATTTCAGTCGTCGATCGCCTGATAGGCCGCGGTCCGGAAATCGCGGCACCACCCGCGGCGGCGTCGGAGACGTCCAAGAGGCCTGGGTCAACAGGATCGTGACCATGTCTTCGCTGGGATCCGAGCGCCACGACGTGCCCAAGCCGCCGTCCCAGCCGAAGCTGCCGACCGGCGCGGCTGACATCTTGGCGCCGGGTGACAACCGCCACGCCGAAGCCCCAGCCGATATTGTCGAAATCGCCGGGGACCAGGCCGGACACCGCCTTTTGCGCCGCAGTCAGGTGATCGGTCGTCATCGTCTCGACCGACGGCCGCGACAGGATGCGCTCGGCTGCCGTGTCGGCCCTGGTTCAGCATCATTCGGCCGAAGGCGAGATAATCATCGACCGTCGAGACCAGCCCCCCGCCGCCCGATGGGAATGCCGGCGGCCGGCTCCATTGGCCGCCCTCGGCCGGGTCGTAAAACTCGAGCGCTCCGGTTTCGAAATTGGTCAAGTACGCTGTCGCGAGCCGGTCGAGCTTCGATGCCGGCGCGCTGAACGCGGTGTCCTTCATGCCGAGCGGCTCGAAGAGGCGTTCCTGCAGGAAGGTCTCGAACGGCTGACCCGAGGCGCGCGCGATCAGCACGCCCAATACGTCAGAGCCGGTGTGATACATCCACTTCTCGCCGGGCTGGTGCATCAGCGGCAATGTGCCGAAGCGGCGGATCCACTCGTCGGGCTCCGGGGGCAGCGACGGCTGAGGCATCCCCTGGCCAAGCCGCAGGTCATCGACCGCGGTTTGGATCGGATAGGTGCCGGGCGGCGCCATGACGATGCCAAAGCCCATGCGGAAGGTTAGGAGGTCGCGCAAGGTGATCGGCCGCTTTGCCGGCTCGGTGTCGTCGAGCGGTCCGTCGAGTCGCTTCAACACCTGGCGATCGGCGAGCTCGGGCAACAGCTCGTCGACCGGGTCGTCCAGTCGCAGCTTGCATTCTTCGACCAGGATCATCGCGGCGACGGCGGTGATCGGCTTGGTCATCGAGGCGATGCGGAAGATCGTGTCGCGCCGGACCGGATCGCTGCCGCCGAGCGTCTTCATGCCGAGCGCTTCGACATGCGTCTCACCGCGCCGGCTGACCAACGCGACGAGGCCGGGCACCTCGCCACGCTCGACATAGCCGGCCATCACGTCGCGCAAGCGGGCGAGGCGCGTTTTGGAAAACCCTGCAGAACTCATCGCCAGGGTCCCCTACGCTTCGCAACAGGACGGAGGGTTCCGGGCGTTCTCGTATTCGTCGTGCCGCCGCACCCAATCGGTGAGGTTGCCGCGCGGGCCGGTTTCGTTGCGGCCCTTCGGGGTCAGATCGAGGACCATGTAAGTCGTCAGCAATTCCTCAGCGCCGCGCGCATAACTGGAGTAGGTGTGAAAGATACTTCCGGCGTCATCCTTGTAAAACACGCTGAGGCCAGGCAATTCGTCAATCCCGGCGTCGATCATTTGATAGTTGTAGTAGACCTTTCCTTTCGCCAATTCTTCCGGGGTGAAGGAGACGTGATAGTCGTAGTTAAAGTCGCTGCCATAGGATGAGACCCAGGTGAAGCCCCAACCCATTCGCTTTCGATAGGCCTCGATCTCGGCGAGCGGCGCGCGCGACGCGACGACCACGGTTACGTCACGGTGCTCCAGATGCACGAGGTTGCCCATGTGGTCGGCGCCGAACGAGCAGCCGACGCAGCCCTCCTTCCAGCCGGGACCCAGCATGAAATGATTGATTAATAACTGGCTGCGCCCGTCGAACAGTTCGGCAAGGGTCTTCCTGCCGTCGAGCGTGTCGAACACATATTCCTTTTCGACCTTGACCCAGGGCAGGGCGCGCCGCTCGGCGCTCAACCGGTCGCGCTGGCGGGTGAATTCCTTTTCCTTGGCGAGCAGAGCCGTGCGCGCGGCAAGCCATTCGTCGCGAGACACGATCGCGTGGTGCTCCAACACTGTCCTCCTGAGCTTTGAGTGTCGGCCAGAACGGTAGCGGCCGCCTCGCTGGCACCGGCCGCCCGCTCCGATTTGACGGAAACGTTGATATCAACTAATCTCCTCGCATGTCAACAGCCGATGACGAGCTGCCGTTCGATGTTACGATCCGGGTTCGCGACACCTGCCTGTGCCTGCACCTTCAGCGAGCGGCGCGCGCAGTGGCGCGGCGCTTTGATGCCGCGTTGCGCCCGCTCGGGCTCACCAATGGCCAATTCTCGCTATTGATGTCGCTCAACCGGCCCGGCCCGGCGACTATCGGCAGCGTATCGGTTTTGCTCGCGATGGATCGCACCACCCTGACCGCCAATTTGAAACCACTCGAGCGCCGCGGTCTTGTCACGGTATCGGTGATCCACAGCGACAGGCGCAGCCGCAACTTGATTTTGACAGCGGCCGGCCGGGACCTCCTCGTCGCAGCATTGCCGATTTGGGAAGCCGAGCATGAGGCGATCGAAGGGCAGCTGACGGATCTCGAACCCGATCGTCTGCGCGCCGATTTGCGGGCCCTCTCCCGCCCGACCCCGCGATCAGCGGCTCGCGACATACCCCTGATGCCGGAAGACGCCCGTCGCGTCTGGTGACTTTAAGTAATCGAGAAATCGGACGGCATCGGGGTTGTGGCTTTGAGCGACTATCGCAAGTGAGCGCGGCCGCGCGCGGTGTGACAACCGGCACCAGGAAAATGGTTCGTCTGGTCCCCGCTGATCACGCGATATACGATAGGATAGATCGAACGGCCACAACATCGAGGTGAACACGATGAAGCTCAGTGCACGCAATCAGCTCAAGGGTAAGATCGTCACAGTCACCAAAGGTCAGACGACGGCCCATGTCCGTATCGATATCGGCGGCGGGGTGATCGTCACGTCGTCGATCACCAACGAGGCGGTCGACGATCTCGGCCTCAACGTCGGCGATGACGCGTTGGCGGTGATCAAGGCATCGGATGTGATGGTCGCCAAGTGAGGCGACGCGATCTTTTGGGTTTAACCGCCGGCGCGATCGCCGGTCTTACAGTGTGTTTATGTCAACCAGGGTTTGAGGGCTGATTTGACGAGCGCCATCATTCGGGGATCATATGTCCCCAGAACGACGTGGGATGGGAGCCACCAATTTGACAACGGCGCGGCTAACTCTGCGCGTCGATCTCGGTGAGGACGGGCGATCGGCCCCGGCAAGATCCGGCTGTTGGAGGCAATCCGCGACGCCGGCTCGATCACCAAGGCCGGCGTCACGCTCGGCATGTCGTATCGCCGGGCATGGCTTCTGGTCGACGACATGAACAATTGCTTTCACGAGCCTGTCGTCGCCGCCCAGGCGGGCGGAGACTCATGGCGGTGGCGCGGCTTTGACGCCGTTCGGCGCGAGATTGATCGACCAGTACCGCGCGATCGAGGCCGAGGCGCACTCGGCCAATGCCGCTCGGCTGCGCGAGCTCGAAGCCGCGTTCAAAGGCGCACAGAGAGCTGCGCCAGCGCTGCACCGGCGCACGATCGCTCGCTAGCGAGAGGTAGGATCAGGTTCCCGGTAGAATACGGCTGAGGCGCCTGGCAAGAAATTCGGCGGCCAATAGCGCGATCATCGATATCGCGATCGAGATCAGCGTCAATCGCAGGGCGCCGGCGTCGCCGCCCGGCATTTGGGTCAAGCTGTAGATCGCCGAGGGCAAGGTCTGGGTCTCGCCGGGGATGTTCGACACGAAAGTGATCGTCGCGCCGAACTCGCCCATGCTGCGCGCAAAGGACAGGATCATGCCGGCGATGATGCCGGGGAGAATGAGTGGCAGCGTAATCACCAGAAAGACCCATGCCGGCCCGGCGCCGAGCGTTGCCGCCGCATCTTCCAGTCGGCGGTCCACCGCTTCGATCGAGAGACGGATCGCCCGCACCATCAGCGGAAAGCCCATGATCGCGCAGGCAAGTGCTGCGCCGGTCCAGCGAAAGGCGAAGACGATGCCGAATTGCTCGTCGAGGAATTGGCCGATCGAGGCCGCGTCGGCCGAACAGCAGCAATAGGATATATCCGGTTACCACCGGCGGCATGACGAGCGGCAGGTGAACCACCCCGTCGAGCAGAGATTTTCCCCAAAACCGGCCGCGCGCCAGCACCAAGGCTACCAGGATCCCCGGTACCAGGCTCGTCGTCATCGCCCAGAGAGCGACGCGCAGGCTGAGGCGCACCGCGGTCGCCTCGTCGGCCGAGAGGTGCAGCAGCTCCGTCATTGGCGCGTCTCTGGTCCGGCCGCTTCCCTCACGACATCATTTGAGGACCGTGAACCCCTGCTTCTCGAATAGCGGGCGGGCCGCAGGCGATTGGAGATACGCGATATAGTCCAGATCCCCGCGGTTCGTCGAACTTGCCACTGCGGCGATCGGATAAATGATCGGCGGGTGGCTGCTGGCCGGGAAAGTGCCAAGGATCTTGACGCCTTTATCGGCGACGGCGTCGGTCTGATAGACGATGCCGAGCGGTGCTTCACCGCGCGA
This sequence comes from uncultured Alphaproteobacteria bacterium, assembly GCA_963698995.1. Classification (GTDB taxonomy): domain Bacteria; phylum Pseudomonadota; class Alphaproteobacteria; order ATCC43930; family CGMCC-115725; genus AP-15. The sequence goes on from CAVOTD010000122.1 coordinate 70,347, forward strand.
TACCAAGAGCAAGGTCGCCCGAACATTCTCGGCAGGCGCCAGCTTGTCCGCGACGGAAGCCCAGACGCCAAGCGCCTCCAGCGCCGCCTTACCGTATTTTCCTGCGGGCACGCCGCTTGGATCGGCGATCGCGAGACGTCCGTTGCCGAGCGCCCGAGCAAGGGGGAAATTTGGTCCGATTGCGAGGTTGACGGTGCTGTTGGCGGGGGCGATCAATACAAGCTGATTGCCGAGCAGGTTGGCGCGTGTCTCTGGTTTGATCAGGTTCTTCCTCAGCCAGATAGTCCATCCAGTCGAGATCCGCCGAAATGAAGATATCGACTGGCGCGGCGGCTTCAATCTGCTTTGCCAGAGTTGAGCTCGCCGCGTAGGAGGTGACCGTTTCCTTTCCCTTGTCGCGGGTGAATGCGGCGTTGACTTCATCGAGTGCGTCTTTGAGGCTCGCCGCCGCAAAAATCACCAGCTTGTCTTGCTGCGCCGAGGCAATGGCACTGCAGGCAATGCTGACCAGGACGACGAGAACGCAAACGCGCAAATAACGCAGGGCGGGTAAGCTCACGCGGCGAGCCATCGTCTCCTCCGTTAGCCCAGGACCGCGTCATATTCCCTTGAATATCATGGCTGGTAAAGCCGGTTGAGGAGAAGAAATCTCAAACCCCAAAACCGAGCGCCGCGAGGGCATCGCGCACCGAGGCGTCCTGCAGCAACGCCCGGAACCGCCGGACGGGCGGCCGGTCGAACCTGACCTTGGGCACGACGAAATCGTAATGCTCATCCTGGACCGGGATAAACCCAAGTCCGTATTGGCGCGCCACGCTTTCAATTGCCATACCCCAGTCCGCCCGGTTCTGCGCTACCGCTGCAGCCACTGCATTGTGCGACTTGGGTTGCGACCAGTAGCCCGGCGGCTTGGCTCCGTTGAGCAGCCGGTCGGTCAGGATGCGAGTGCCGCTGCCGGCGTTGCGGTTGACCATCAAGCATTCCGCGTCGGACACCGCCATTGCAATCGCCTGTTCGGCCGAACCGCCCGCGAAGCGCGTGTCCCCCAGGCGGTGGACAATGCCTTGCAGCCGGCGATAGCCGGGCAGCAATTCGAGCGACGGCGTCAGGAACGGGCGATTGTATTCGCCGGTTTCGGGGTCCATCAGATGGATCGCGGCAATGTCGCACTCGCCGCGCTTGGCCGCGGCCAAACCGCCGGTGCTGCCGACATTGAGCGCCTTGACCGACACCCCTTCCGCCTGCAGCCGGTCGATCAATATGTCGAGCCCGACGCAATGGCTGCCGATGATGACGAGATCGGCGAGGCGAGCGCCCCCGATCAGCTGCACCTCCACCGGTGTCCCGGCCGGGACGCTTTCGACATGCTGCCCGATCGAGATGAAACCGTCGGCCTGGCTGAAGGCAGTAACCGAGCCTGATCCCTTGGCATTGGGATAGGCGGCCAGCGCCCCTTCCTCTCCGGCCCGGACCAGAGAGACCATCAAATATTCGGTCCTGCCGCGCTCGGACGATATTCGTAGCGGCAACGTCGCCGCGAGGCGTTCGGTTTGCTCTTCGGGCAACCCGGCGAAGGCGCGAATGACCGGCGCGACGAATTCGTGAAAGGTAAAAATCGCCGAGGTCGGAAAGCCCGGCAGTATGACGATCGGCTTGCCGCCGGTCACCGCGAGACACAATGGCTTTCCCGGCTTCAGAGCGACACCATGGACGACAATGCCCGGGTCCTTAAAACCGGCGATTGCGCGGTAGCAGAGATCGCCGGCACCCTTCGAGGTCCCGCCGGAGAGGATGACCATGTCGCACGATCGGAGCCCGTCCTCGACCAGGCGCGACAGCACGGCTGCGTCGTCGGGACCGATGCCGAGCGGCTGCGGGATGCCGCCCGCCTCCTCCACCGCAGCGGCGAGGATCGCGGCATTCGAATCGTAGACTGCGCCGGGCCGGATCGCCGCGCCGGGCATGATGATCTCGTCGCCGGTCGAGATGATCGCGACGCGCGGCTTGCGCCATACCTCGGCGGCGGCGCAACCGACCGCCGCGAGCATCCCGATCTCGCGCGAGGTCAACATCTGCCCCGCGCGCAGAACGGTTTCGCCGCGCGCCAGATCGCTGCCGGCGAAAGCAACAAACTGGCCGGCTGCGGCGGGCCGCCGGATTTCGACGAGCGTTCTGCCGTCGCGCTCGAGGGCTTCGGTGTGTTCGACCATCACGACGGCATCGGCGCCGCGCGGCACCATACCTCCGGTGGCGATCAACCCGGCCGTCCCGGGAATGACCGGAAGATGCGGCTGCTTGCCGGGGGTCAGGATTTCCGGGTTGACGACCAGGGTCCGCGGTGCCCGCTCGCTCGCGCCAACCGTATCGTCGGCCCGCACCGCAAACCCGTCGACGCTGGCGCGATCGAACCCCGGAACATCGACATCGGCGACGACAGTGCGCGCCAAAATCCGGCCGCGCGCCTGCGCCAATGGCACGGTCTCACTGCCGAGCGGACGCAGTTTTAGATGATCGTGGAACCGGCGAGTCGCCTCGGCGCGATCGACCACGTCGAGAAATTGCTCCTGCCGCGCCAGGGTCTGCAGCGTCGCCTGAAGGGATGTCGGGATGTCGTTCATTGTTTCGGGTCCGTGGCCGGATCAGTGGTCGTCATAGAGATATACGTCGACCGCAGTGCCCGCGGGATAACCTTCGCTGGTTTCGGGAACGATGACAAAACCATCGGCGCCGACCGCCGCCATCAGCCCGATCTCGCTGAACGAGGCGATCGGCGCGACGCCGCCCTCGAGCCGGCATCGCACCGGGCAAATCTCGGTAATGCCTATCGAGGACACGATCTTTTGCGTCGTCGTCATGATATGTGAGCGATAGGGCAATCCACCGTCTCGACCGGCAAGACGCCGGATCGCGCGGCCGGCGAACAACTCGTAACTCCACAGACACGCGGCCGGCGTTCCAGGAAGCAGCATGACCGGCACCCCGCCGGCGGTGCGGCCAAGACCCGCCGTCTCTCCGGGACGCAGCGCCACGCCGTGAATGGCGAGTTCGCCGGCGGCGGCGAGCGCGGCAGCGGCCATATCGTCGCGACCCGGCCCGGTACCGCCGACAACCAGTGCGATGTCGAATCCTCCAGCCGTAAGGGCGTCCGAGAGTGCCGACCTGCTCCGGTCGACCGCGGCGAGGTCCAAGACGATCCCGCCGTCGCGTTCTACGAGAGTGCAAAGCATCGGACCGTCGCTGTCTCCCTCAGCGCCAAGCCGCTTCGACCCGGCAACCAAGATCTGCACGCGCGGACGCCGGACCAGCGCCAGCCGGGTGCAACCTGCGGCAGCCAATATCCCGATATGCCGCGGCGCGAGCCGCGTGCCTCGCGGAACCACAACCGCCCCGGCGGCAACTACGGTGGCCTGGCGATCGACATTGGCGCCGGGCGCCACCGCCTCCACCATGACGACGCGGCCGGTCGTCTCCGGCTCTGCGTGCTCGAGCGGCACGACACCGTCCAGCCCCTCGGATAACGGATCGCCGGCTGCTACGACCACCATCGGAAGGTCGATCGGATTGTACGAACTCGCCCCGAGAGTCTGAAATGCCGGTACCGCGTAGCCGTCGAGCGCCGCGCAGTCGGATGGCGGGACTGGTTGCCCGGCGCGAATGTCGTCTGCCAGAACACGGCCTACCGCCTCACGCGAGATCGCGTCTTCACCCTCGAGACAATGGATGCCCTGGTCGATCCATGCGAGCACCCGGTCGACTGAGCTTGGTCCAGAGCATCCCACGGGGCGATCTCCTGCCGGCGAGACCGACTATCGCACCGGTTCGCGCCGACACCGAAAAATTTCTGACCGTTGTCGAATCACCGCAGCCTTGCGCGTCTTATCCCAGTGAGAGCGCAGATTGGCTGCGCTCGAACCTGAAGGGACAAATCGCCATGAAGTACATGCTCTTGATCTACGACGATCGGGCCGTCTACGAGGGGGACCAAGGTCGCAAGCTATTGTCTGAGGTCGTCGCGCAGCATGTCCGTCTCGGCGAAGATTTGCGGGCGGCCGGCGTCACCTACTCGGGTCACCAGCTGCAGCCGGCGGGGTCGGCTCGGACGGTCCGCAACACCGGCGGTGCGCAGACCGTAGTCGACGGCCCCTTCGCCGAAAGCAAAGAGCAGCTGGGCGGTTACTATCTGATCGACGTCAGGGACTTCGATGCCGCCATTGCCTGGGCCCGGCGCATCCCGACGCCGGGCAACGGATCGGTGGAGGTGCGCCCTATCGTTGAGCGGTGACGGAAGCCAAGTCCGTCGCGCGCCCCCGGAGGATGCGCATCGTTCAAACGCGCACCACCATTTTCCCACCAGCCTGGTTCGCTTCCATCACTCGATGCGCTTCCCGGATGTCCTCAAAACGAAACACCCGCGCTGGCTTCGCTATATAGCGACCAGCGGCCACTTGCTGAGCGATGGTCTGGAGCGGAACGTCCGACAGAGGAAACCCCGGTTTGCCGAACACAAAACTGCCGAAAAAGCTGAAGTGGACGCCGCTCGACATCTGCAGCAGCGGGTTGAAGTCGGGCACCGGGTCAAGCCCGCCTAAAAAGCCCGCCAGGCACGCCCGCCCTCCCCGCCGGAGCATGGCGAGCGAATCCAGGATGGTGCTGTTGCCGACGAGATCGAGAACAGCGTCGATCCGTTTCCGTTCAGCAATGCGCTCCGACAGGTCGGGGCCTTCGATCTCGACGCGTCGTGCACCCAGCGCCTCTAGCTTCTGGAAGCGATCTTGGTTACGCGCCGTAGCAATGACGTGTGCGCCGGCATTTACAGCCATGTTCAGAGCTGCCTGTCCAAACGAGGACATTGCGCCTCGGATGACCAAAGTCTGGCCCTCGGCGAGCTCCAGGTTGCGGAACAGGCACGTCCACGCCGTGGCATAAGATTCCGGGATCGCGGCGAGTTCGTCCCAGGGAAGGTCGGACTCGATCGACGCGACATTCGTTACGGGCGGACGGGTATACTCGGCGTAGCTGCCGTTGATGGTGCGTCCCATGCCGCCCATCAACGCGGCCACCTTGGTCCCCACCGCGAATTCGCCGCCGGGGCAGGATTTGACAAGGCCGACACACTCGATGCCGCTGACCTCGGCGGCCTCGGCCCATTCTCCCCTCCGCATGTGCATCTCGGCGTGGTTTATCCCAAACGCCTTGACTTCAATGACGACGTGGCCCGGCTTCGGTTCGGGGTCCGGCAGCTCCTTGATTACCAAATTTTCAGGGCCACCGAACTTCTGTATGACGATTGCACGCATGAGGAATTCTCCGGATTTGATTAGGCCTAACGTGCTAAGCGCGTTACCCGGTCGAGGAAGTCATGAATAGCGGCCGCAATCTCCGCGCAGTGCGTTTCCAGCGCAAAGTGGCCGGTCTCGAAGAAGCTGACCTGCGCAGCCGGAATGTCGCGCTTGAAAGCTTCGGCTCCGGCGGGCAGGAAGAACGGATCGTTCTTGCCCCACACCGCCAGAAACGGCGGCTGGTGCTTTCGGAAGTAGGCGTGGAAGTCAGCGTAGCGAGCGACATTGCTGGCATAGTCGAGGAGCAGATCGAGCTGCGCCTCCTGCGCCCCCGGGCGCGCCAGATAATGATCGTCCAGCGAGCGGCCGTCGGGCGACACCAGCGAGGGATCGGCGACGCCGTGGGTGTACTGGAATAGCGTTGTCTCTGGCGCCAGAAAGCCGCGCAGGGCATCGCGGTTCGCCTGAGTGGGCTCTCGCCAGTAGGCTTGAATCGGGTTCCAGCCCTCGCTCAGGCCCTCTTCGTAAGCGTTGCCGTTCTGCGAGATGATCGCGGTAATGCGCTCCGGGTGTTTTGCGGCGATCCGCAACCCGACCGGCGCGCCGTAATCGAAGATGTAGAGCGCAAACCGCTTCAGGCCGATAATTTCGGTGAAGCGGCCGGTCGCCTCCGCCAGATTGTCGAACGTATAGCTGAAGTCACCGCGGGACGGCATATCCGACTGGCCAAAGCCGGGCAGGTCGGGAGCCACGAGGTGCAGGCGATCGGCGAGCAGCGGTATCAAATCCCGGAACATATGGCCCGCACTCGGGAACCCATGCAGCAGAAGCAGTGTCGGGGCGTCGGGCCGACCGGCTTCGCGGTAGAACATTTTGAGGCCGCCGGCGTCGGCCGTACGGTAATGGATGGCGGTCATGGTCGGCTCCCGAGCCGTGAGGGTTATCTCAACAAAAATACGGATTGCAGCAGCCGACTGAATTGAGTGAGAACGCGATTCTCTATTTCAGTTGGTGCAACAGCATGCAGGACCGGCTCGACGCCTTGGGAATCTTCGTAGCCGTAGCGGAACAGCAGGGCTTCGCCGGGGCCGCGCGGCAATTGAGCCGCTCGCCGGCTTCCGTCACCCGCGCGGTCGCGGCTCTCGAGGAGCGGCTACAAACCCGGCTTTTTAATCGGACGACCCGCTCGATCGCGCTGACGGACGCGGGGGCGCGTTACCTCGAAGGCTGCCGACGGCTGCTGGCAACCTATGGTGACCTCGAGGCGGTGAAGTTGAGCGAGCGGATCCATCCGCATGGTTGGATCAATGTCACGGCGCCCACAATGTTCGGCCAGCTTCACGTCCTGCCTCTCGTGCAAAGCTTTCTCGGCGAATATCCACAGATCGACGTCCGTCTGCTGTTGCTCGACCGGGTCGTCTCATTGGTGGACGAAGGGCTCGATCTCGGCATCAGGATCGGCCGGCTACCCGATTCCTCACTGCGTGCGCTCCGAGTGGGGCAGGTCCGACGCGTCATTTGCGCAACTCCGCAATATTTTGCGCGACATGGCACACCCGTTACGCTGCGCGATCTCGGCAACCACCGTGTGGTGGCGTGCACAGCGGTCACACCCATTCCCGACCGCTGGTCGTTTCGCGGTCCGAGCGGCGTCGCTTCGGTTGCCGTTGCGCCTCGGCTGGTGGTGAACACCACTGCTGCGGCGGTGGATGCCGCGCTTGACGGCTTTGGGCTCACCTGCATCCTGTCCTATCAAATGGAGCCGCATGCTGCGGCAGGCCGACTGCAGACGGTCCTCGTCGAATACGAACCGCCGCCCGCACCCATTCACATCGTGCACCCGGAAGGCCGGCACCTCCCTCCCAAGGTCCGCCTATTTCTCGACCACGTCGCCGAGGGGCTGCGCGGCAAATTTGGTCCTTAGCTCGAGGTCTGCACGCCGCGGGCCGGTGATCCGCCGCGGGCGAGGAATCACTGCTGGCACTCGATTAAGAATAGCCGCACTATGCCGGATCATTTGGCGAAGGAGTGAGCATGAGCGCGCGCAAAGAGTGGCACCCCGAGAAGGTCCGTTCCGGGCTCACCCATCCGGTCATCGACGGCGACGGCCACTGGATCGAATATGGGCCGGTGTTCGCCGAGAAGGTGCGCAAAGCGGCCGGCGACAAGGCGGCGGACGGGCTGCTCAGGCATATGCGCCGCATTCCCGACGCGCTCTCGCTGTCGATCGCCGAGCGGCGCCGGCGCGGCATCGCGATGGAAGGCTATTGGGGGCGCCAGTCGACCAACACCCGCGACCGCGCCACCGCGATGATGCCGCGCATGCTGTACGACCGGCTCGACGAGCTCGGGATCGATTTCGGCATCATCTATCCGACCGCCGGGCTGGGCATCACCCGCATCGAGGATGACGAGACCCGGCGCGCCGTGATCCGCGGCTTCAACATCGTGACGGCCGATTACTTCCGCGATCTCAGCGACCGCCTGACCCCGGCGGCGGTGATCCCGATGCACACCCCCGAGGAGGCGATCGAGGAACTCGAATTCGTCACCGGGCAGCTCGGCTCCAAGGTCGGCATGTTCGGCAGCGGGATCAGGCGGCCATTGCCGGGCGCCAAGGGCGTCGACCCCGAAATCGCCCGCTTCGCCGCGCATTATGACCAGCTCGGCCTCGACAGCGACTACGACTACGACCTGGTCTGGCGGAAGTGCCGGGAACTCAAGATCGCGCCGACCTTCCACACCGGCGGCCGCGGCCTCGGGCTGCGCAACACGGCGAGCAATTTCACGTTCAACCATATCGGCCATTTCGCCGCCGCCGGGCATGCGGTCGCCAAGTCGCTGTTCCTCGGCGGCGTCACGCGACGCTTCCCCGATCTGCGCTTTGGGTTCCTCGAGGGCGGCTCCGGCTGGGCCTGCCAGTTGTTCGCCGATCTGATCGAGCACTGGGAGCGGCGCGGCAAGGAAGGGCTCGAATACATGGACCCGAAAAAGCTCGACCGCCCGTTGCTGGCGCAGCTGGTCGAGAAATACGGGTACAAGGACATCGGCGACGAACTGCGCCGCCGCGACGGCTGGCCCAACCCGAAGGACGACGAGCTCGACGGCGGGGTCCCGGTGCACGACGATTACGCCGCGTGCCAGATCACCCGCAAGGAGGACTGGCTCGACCTCTATGCGAAGCCGTTCTTCTTCGGCTGCGAGCCGGACGACCGGATGAACGCGGTGGCGTTCAGCAAGCTCAACCCGTTCGGCGCCCGGATCAACGCGATCTTCAGCTCGGATGTCGGCCATTTCGACATCCCCGACATGCGCATGGTGCTGCCCGAGGCCTGGGAATTGGTCGAGGACGAGCTGATCACCCGGGACGACTTCCGCGACTTCACCTTCGCCAACGCCGTGCGCCTCTTCGGCACCCAGAACCCGGACTTCTTCGAAGGCACCCCGGTCGCCGACGCCGCCGCCGAAGTGCTGGGCAAGACGCCGGTCCGCGCCGCCGCGGAATAACCTCTCGCCCGCCTGACCCACCAAGCCCGAAGGCTTGGTGGGTGGCTGCGCCTTGGATCTGGAGCTATCGGTGAAAGCGGCGGCGGGCTCGCCACCGGCGGCGGCGGAACTGGGCCGCGGTTTGTGCTGTGCAACGCCGGTTGTCAAATCCGCCGCAGTCGTCCTACGAGTGCTGCGGTGTCGACCCGGCCTTCCCAGTATGCTACCAGCGCGGCCTCGTTCAGCGTCACCCAGGCAAAGACGGCCTGTTCATCGGTCGACAAGAGCTGACCGGTGACAACCCGCGGCCGCGGACGGACGGCGACCACAGCGGTATTCGCAATGTTCATCTGATTGCCGTGGGTCATGTTGACCTTGACCCGAACATCGTGTCGCGCATTGCCCTTCGGCGACACCCAAACGGTCATCGGCAGCCCGGTCGTTGCCGGGTAAAGGTTGGCCATTTCAAACAGGTCTTCGGAAGCTTCGCTCATGCCGCATTCTCCGGCCTCGATCCAACTCATCGACGCCATATGTTTATCCGACCTCATTGTGGTGAGGAACCGAGCGGTGATTGTAGTCTGGGTGAGGCCGTTTGCCCACGGACCCTTAACTCCAGCCCGCTGATCGCCCGCTCGGTGGCGGCAAACTCGACCGGTACGACGGCGGCGATGCGGCGCCCATCATACAGTCGGTGTGGGCTTGCTGTTGGTCGCCATGCCGCTGCCGAAGTGCTGGGCAAAACGCCGGTCCGCGCCGCCGAGCGGGTGATCGAAATATGAAAATCGCGCGGTTTCTGGTCGAGAAGATGGGCCGCTTCGAGTGCTTCAAGGGTCGTGATTTCGACTCTCATGATCCCGTCGTTAATCACTACCGCGTCATGTCCGCAGCATTCGAATCGATGCGCGCGAGGTTGTCGGGACGGGAGCTGAGCGTCGGAGAGCTGATCGAGCTGCTGAAGCTCCAATAGCCTCAGTGACGGGCCGCTGTCAAAAGGCTGGGAGTTGAGGGGAACGGTCGTGGTGGACTGGAGCTTGATCGCCAGCATCGTAGGAATTGTTCTTACGCTTATCTTCGGGGGTCTGTCATTTTATCAGTCAATCGAACGAAGGGAACAGCAACGCGCGCTTCGTGCGTACAGTCAAGCGATGTACAACACTCTCTGGCGCATGGGCGCAAGCGCCGAGGCACTGTTGGTATGTAATGACTTAATTGAGGCCAAACAAATTGCCACCGGCATTAGCGAGGTATCGCAGTCAGCGCAGAATTTGGTTATTTCTTTTAGCAAAGAATACGGGCGATTCGCACCGTATGCTGAAGCTGCGTGGGAACCTAAGGAGTTGCCCCCGCCGAAACCATTTTGGCGGCGATTATTTTTGCTTTAAAGCTCAGTGAGTAGGGCGCGCCTGTCAAGTCGCGAAATCGGGGACAAAAGGATGTTTCGAGGTTGCCTGTGGGTGGTTGGTGGCCTCTTTGCGTTCGTGTTGCTCGCGCTTGTTCTAGGCAGAGTCACCCAGGATCGTGAGCCGTCAACGCTCCCTAATTCTACGTCGGCAACTCCGAACGTGCAGTCACCAATTCGCCCCGCCCCAAGATTTTCGCGGCATTAAATGGGGAGCCGCTCTTCCACCAAGGGCAAAAGTGCGGGAGACGGTCTTCCAGGCTGCTCGAAAATTATTGAGCAGACAACCGTGAGCGATGCCATTCCATGCAGCCACAGTCATACTGACACGGACGACATTGATCTCTTCGCACAAGACTCGAAATGTGCGTCGTTTTTCGGTGTGCGCGTTTCTGCGCAATTGCTGGAGTGGTCGGAAAAGAAATTTTTAGCGGGTCACATTTATATCTATAATTACGACGAGGGTGAGTTAACTAAGCTCCGTGCCGCGGTTGTCGAGCGTTTCGGCCAGCCGTACTTCGCCTCCGCAAAAAGTCGTATGGATCAATGGTTGTGGCGGGACAAGAAAATACAAATTCTTCTGTTGTACGAACCTGTGCCAAAACCTTCAATTAGTCCGAAAACCCCTCCTCGTACTTCGGTAGAGCTGTGGATGGAAAAAAATTGGTAGCCTCTCCTATGAGATGGTCAGCCGTGAAATCGTGTGGCAGACGTTGTAGCTGCGGGCGATCTCGCGCACCGTCTCGCCGTAGGGTCGCGTCGGCGGATCGCCTCGCGCTTTTGGTGGTCGGTCAGTTTCGGTTTGCGGCCGAGCTTGACACCGCGTGCCTTGCGCGTTCGCGTCCTTCACTGGTGCGGGCGCGGATCAGGTCTCTCTCGAACTCGGCCAGCCCGCCTAACACGGTCAGCATCAAGCGGCCGTGCGGCGTGGTGGTATCGGCCCACGTGTCGGCCAAGGATCGGAAAGCGGCTTTCTTGCCGGTGATCGTCGCGAGCGTGTTCAACAGGTCGCGGGTGGATCGCCAGCCGGTCGAGCTGCGTCACCATCAGCACGTCGCCGACGTCGAGCTGGTCGAGCAACCGGCGAAGCTTCGCGCGGTCGGTTTTGGCCCGCTCGTCACTTCCCGGAACACCTCCTTCGCTCCGGCCGCGCGAAGCTGGCGCACCTGAGCCGCCTCGCTTTGCCCGTCGGTCGATGCCCGCGCGTACCCGTAGATCATGGGCTTCATTGTGCAATAAACTTACGCAAGAAAAAACCTCGATCGGATCAATAACCCGTTTCCCTTGCGTAAGTCTTGAGGGCTGTGCGGCGCTCCGTATCGTATGGTGAGGGAGTGCCACGTAACGGCGCCCTGATAAGTATTAGACGTCCACGGTGCGTGGCATGAAAACACTAACGCCCGAAGGACAGCGGCATATATTTGAGTGAGCGTGTGGAAACTTCACGAGAACTTCTAAACGCTTTCCCTTCGGTTGGCGGATGCAGGATCAGGCTCCTGTCTGTGAGCGGCGGAGCCATTCGTCGAGACCGATGCGGCCGAGGCGCGCCTCGCCCAACGGCACGAGCGAGTGCTCCTCGACCCGGCCGCCGAAGTATCGGGCCTCGGGGTCGCGCACGACCTCGCGCGGGTCGCCGACCGCCTTCAGATAGCGGGCGACGATTTCGTTGAACGGCGCTCGTTCCGGGCCGGCGATCTCGACGATGCCGCTTCGCGGCGCCGCGAGCGCCACATCGGCGACGATGGGAGCAACGTCGTCCGCCGCGATCGGCTGGAACAGGCCGGGCGGAAGCCTGACGATGTTGCCATCCGCACTTGAAGCGGCGATGCCGCCGAGGAATTCCAGGAACTGGGTCGCGCGGATGATGGTGTAGGGGATGCCGGAGGCCTCGATCAGTTTCTCTTGGGCGACCTTGGCGCGGAAATAGCCATTGTCGCTCCGGTCGGTTCCGACGATGGATAGCGCGACATGGTGCCGGACGCCGGCTGCGGCCTCCGCCGCGAGAAGGTTGCGGCCGGAGGTCTCGAAGAATTCCAGTACCGCCTTGTCTTCAAATGACGGCGAGTTGGCGAGGTCGATCACCACCTGCGCACCAGCCACGGCCTCTTTGAGGCCCTCGCCGGTGATGCTGTTGACGCCGCTTTTGGGCGAGGCGGCGACGACCTCATGGCCGCCCTGGCGCAGAATGGCGACGGTCTTCGAGCCGATCAGCCCGGTGCCGCCGATGACGACGATCTTCATGGTGCATCCTCTTGGGCATGGAGTGGGCCGCTTCAGGCCAGAACAAGTGGTGGTCGTTGTCAAGCGCCCGGCGTATTCGCGGTTCGTGCGGCGGGGATGTACCGATAGAGCGTCGCCGGGGAAACGCCGAGGCGGTGCGCGATTTGCGTCACGCCGATGTCGGGATTCGCCAGCATCGCCTTGGCGGCCTCGATGTCGTCATCCGTGAGTTTCGCCGGTCGGCCTCCGGGGCGCCCAATGCGCCGGGCGGCGGCAAGGCCCGTTTGCGTGCCCTCCCGGATCAGGCTGCGCTCGAATTCCGCTAGCGCGCCAAACATGTGAAAAACCAGCCGACCCTGAAGGGTCGTGTCGAGGGCTTCGGTCAGGCTGCGAAAGCCCGATGCCTTGCAAGGGGCCGGTTGAGCGCGGCAAAAAGCGGTAGCGGCTCCATTCGGCTGAAAGCCCCGCCAAAGGCGGGGCTTTCTCGTGTTCGGCTTGTTGCTACTATAGCAACATCAAAATCGCCATAATGTTCGCGTCTCATGTCGTTCCGAGAAATGCCGAGGGCCGGCGCGGGTTCAACAATGAGGCGGAGCGATGACTGATATTTCCCTGCAGAAAGCAGCAAAAGCAGCCAGGAGGGGCCGCGGGCGGCCGTTTCAAAAAGGCCAGTCGGGCAATCCTGCCGGCCGGGTCCGCGGATCCACCAACCGGGCCACCCGGGCGGCCGAGCTGCTGTTCGACGGCGAAGCCACGGCGCTGACCCGCAAGGCGATCGAGCTCGCCCTCGCCGGCGATGCGGCGGCGTTGCGGCTCTGTCTCGACCGCACCGTCGCCCCGCGGCGCGACCGGCCGGTCGAACTCGCTCTGCCGCCGATCGATAGCGCGGCCGACCTCCTGGGCGCGATCAAAGCGATCGCCGCCGGGGTCGGGCGCGGCGCCGTCACCGCCTCGGAGGCGGTTGCGTTGTCGCAAATGATCGAAACCTTTCTCCGCACGATCGACGCCAGCGATTTCGACATCCGGCTGCGGCGCCTCGAGGAAAGGCAGGCCGCGGACCGCCAAGATCCTTATGCGCCGGCGGTTCGATACGGTTGGGCCGGCGGTTCGATACGGTAAGGCCGCGGTTTGAACTCATACCCGTGCCGAGACTAGCCTCGTCTTCCAAACGGGCTAGACCACCACGCCGGTCGCAATACAAAGCGGAAGCATGTGCGGAAAACGGTCGCCAGAGCCATGGCGAGGTGGTGCCACCAAATGCAGAGGGAGGGTAATATGGCGCTGACACGACGTGCTTTCGGCCGTTTGGGGTTCACAGGATCAGTGACAGTCGGCGCTTCGGGCGTGCTGCTGAACCGGCGGTCGCTCGCGCAATCCGCCGATCAGCTGGCGATCAATCAGGCGGTCGAGGCCTTGCGAAAGGCGATCCTAAGTGCGGATGAAGCCAAGCTGCGGGACCTTGTCGCCGATAAGCTCAGCTACGGCCTGTGGCCGAGTGGCGTCGTCCAGAACAGGTTCGAGTTCATCAACAACATCGGCGACAAGAGGACGATCTACACCTCTATCAGTTACTCCGACCCCAGTACTACGGTTGCCGGCGATAATGCGATCGTTCGCCATCGTGAGTTGGTCGAAGCCCACAGTGACGATAAAGCCTGGTCGGTCGAATTTGGCGTTCTTCAAGTCTGGCAAAAGCAGGATAGTCAGTGGAAGCTTTTGGCCCGGCAGGGATGGAAGACCTGAAGTAGTGCAGGTAAACAAGTCATAGGGGTGAGCAATGATCGTCGAACAGATCTGGACCGCAAATGCGGGGCGCAATTTCAATTACCTGATCGCCTGTGAGCGAAACCGGCGAGGCGTTGGCGGTCGACCCGCTCGACCACGAGAAATGCCTAGCCGCCGCCAAGGCGAAGGGCTGGAACATCACCCAGATCCTCAATACCCACGAGCACCGCGACCACACCGGCGGCAATCCGCAGGTGATCGCGGCGACCAAGGCCCCGGTATTGGCGCACGCCAATGCCAAGGACAAAATTCCGGAAATGACCCGCGGGCTGCGCGCCGGCGACGTGATCAAGGTCGGCAAGACCGTCGAGCTCGAATGCCTCGACACGCCGGGTCACACGATGAGCCACATTTGCGTGCGGTCGCACGGCGACCAGCCGGCGTTGTTCTGCGGCGACACGTTGTTCAACGCCGGCGCCGGCAACTGCCACAATGGCGGCCATCCGAACGAACTCTACAACACCTTTGTCGGGCAGCTCGCCAAACTGCCGGAAGAGACGCTGATCTATCCGGGCCACGACTACATCGCACGCAACCTCGCCTTCACCCTCGACCGCGAGCCGGACAACGGCAAGGCGAAGACCATGCTGCCGCAAATGGAGCAGCAGGATCCGGCAAAGGCGCTGGTCACCACCCTGGCGCTGGAGCGGGAAATCAACACCTTCTTGCGGCTGACCAGCCCATCGGTGATCAGGCGGCTGCGCGAGGCCTTTCCCGATCTGCCCGACAATCCGGATCCAAAGACCGTCTTCCTGAAGCTGCGCGAGCTCAGGAACAAGTGGTGAGACGGACGGCAAGCCGGCTTCGCGATCGCTTAACCGGACGTTGAGCCCCGCCCGGTAACCTCCCTCTCGGCTTGCCCGGTGTTCTCCTCCGGTCCAAGCCGCAGGCCCGAGTAGGCCGCGGCAGCGGGATCAGGCACGATCGCGCTGCCGTTCCTCCCTAGCCGAACGGCAAGAAGCCCCGTCCCCAATCTTGGTCTATAATGGGCCATATGCCGGGAATGCGGTGGGAGGGAGCGCCGAAATGATCGTGCTAAAGGGAGGAAGGCTGATCGACGGAACCGGCGCCGGCGCGGTGACCGACGCGACGGTCGTGATCCGCGACCAGCGGATCGAGGCGGTCACGACGCAGGGCGCCGGCGAATGGCCGGACGACGCCGAGATCATCGACGTCTCCGGCATGACGATCCTGCCCGGGCTGATCGATTGCCATGACCACATGGCGATGCACGGCTATGATCTGGCGCGGCGCTGGGGGATCGACGAGCCCCAGAGCACCCGGACATTGCGGACCGCCAGGGTCCTGGAGCAGACCCTGGCGGCCGGCTATACCGCGGTGCGCGACGCCGCCGGTCTCGATGCCGGGTTCAAGCGGGCGATCGACGAGGGCTTGATCCCGGGACCCCGGCTCGTCGTTTCGCTGTGCATCATCTCGCCGATCGGCGGGATCGGCGACCGCGTCAGCCCGGCCGGGTTTTCCTGCTGCGTGCCGAACGATCCGCTGCTGCCCGATGGCGTCGTCAACAGCCTGGCAGATGTCCGCCCGGTGGTTCGCCGAGTGGTGCGGGCCGGCGCCGACGTGATCAAATGCGCAACGACCGGCGGCGCCAGTTCGCGGCCCGAGCACGGGCCGCGCGACGGCGCGTTCAATCTCGACGAAATGCAGGCGCTGACCGACGAGGCGCACGCCCTCGATCGCCGCGTCATGTGTCACGCGCTCGGCGGCCGCGGGCTGCGCATCGCGATCGAGGCCGGCGTCGATTTCGATCGAGCACGGCTGCTATCTCGACGAGGAGCCCGAACTGCTCGACGCGATGGCGCGCCGCGGGATCTTCTTCGTGCCGACCTTCGCGGTGTACGACTTCCATCGCAAATCGCCTCTGCCGCATGTCCGCGAACGCGCCCACCATCTGCGCGAGCACCATGTCGAGAGCCTGCGCCGTGCCTTCGCGGCGGGGGTCAAGATCGCCGCCGGAACCGACGCCGGCGGGCACGGTCACCCGAGCAACGCACTCGAGATCGAGTGTCTCGTCAAGGCCGGGCTGACCCCGCTACAGGCGCTGCAAGCGGCGACCGGATGGGCTGCCGAATGCCTCGGCCGGGAGCGCGACCTAGGGACCGTTGAAGAGGGCAAGCTCGCCGATCTGATCGTCGTCGCCGGCGACCCGCTCGACGATGTCGCGATCCTGCAGAACCCCGAACGCATCGCGCTGGTGCTGAAGGGCGGCAAGATCGCCGCGAACCGCTTGAGGGAGCAATGATGACTAGCGCTCGTCGCCCGCTCGCGCTCGTCACCGGGGCCTCGAGCGGCATCGGCGCCGATCTCGCCCGGGAATTGGCGAGGGACGGGCACGATCTGGTGCTCAGTGCACGGACCGTCGCGCCGATGGAGGCGCTCGCCGCCGAGCTCAAAACCTATGGCGCAAACTCGACCGTCATGGCCGCCGACCTCAGCAGGCCGGGTGCGGCCGCCGAATTGGCGAGCGAGATCGAAAGCCGCGGTTTGACGATCGACGTGCTGGTCAACAATGCCGGGCTCGGCGCGATCGGCCGCATCGATCAGATGGATCCGCAGCGGATCGGCGACATGTTGCAGGTCAATGTCGTGGCGCTGACCGAGCTCACCCGGCTGCTGCTGCCGGGCATGGTCGCGCGCCGGCATGGCAAGGTGTTGCTGGTGGCGTCGACTGCGAGCTTTCAGCCGGGTCCGCGAATGGCCGCCTATTTCGCGACAAAAGCCTACGTCCTGAGCCTTGGCGAGGCCCTTGCCTATGAGCTCCGCGGCACCGGCGTAACGGTAACGACGTTGTGCCCGGGCGCGACCGCGACCAACTTCTTCAGGGCGGCCGGCGCCACTGACCCGGCGCTGGGGCCGGCGATGAGCGCAGCCGAGGTGGCGCGGCTCGGCTACCGCGCGATGAAGGGCGGCCGCCGTGTGGTGATCACCGGGCTGCTGAACAGGGTCCTCGCGCTCGCCGGCCGGCACGCGCCGCACTCCCTCACCCTGCCGGCCACCGACGCATTGATGGCGCGCCGCTAAGCCATGCCGTTTCGCGATTGGCTGCTCTCCTCCGCTAAAGAGGGATAAAAAGCCGGCATAGAGGCGTTGACGGCGCGGCCAAGAAGGCTGACAGTCGGCCAAATGATCCTTGCACCAGGAAGGCCCGTAACTGAGCTTTGAACACGCCGCCGCCAGAGCGAAGGGATCAGCCAGCCGTGCGGCGGCCATCGATCACGACCAGGAGGGAATCATATGCCTAACGATCTCACGCCCGGCGCCACCGACCAGAATACGGGGGTGCAACGCGGCGCCCTGCATGGTGTGAGGGTGGTGGATCTGACCCAATTCGAGGCCGGGACATCGCTGACCCAGACCTTGGCTTGGCTCGGCGCCGAGGTGATCAAGGTCGAGGAGCCGACCAAGGGCGAGCAGGGGCGCGGCGCCTCGACCGACAAGAAGGGGGTCAATTCGCATTATTTCATGCTGCTCAACGCCAATAAGCGCAGCGTCACTGCCAATCTCAAAACCGACAAGGGGCGCGCCATCCTGCGCGGTCTGATCGAGAAGGCCGATGTCTTCGCCGAGAATTTCGCGCCCGGCGTCATCGAGCGCCTCGGCTTTGGCTATGACGTCGTGCGCGAGATCAACCCGCGGATCATTTACGCCCAGGTCAAGGGGTTTGGTCAGGACGGGCCGTATAAGAGCTTTCTGGCCTTTGACATGATCGCCCAGGCGACCGGCGGCGCGATGTCGATCACCGGCGAGCCCGACGGGCGCCCGATCAAGCCGGGCCTGACGATCGGCGACACCGGAACCGGGCTGCACGGCGCGATCGGCGTCCTCGCCGCGCTCTATCAGCGCCAAATCACCGGCGAGGGCCAGCGCATTCAGCTGGCGATGCAGGAATGCGTGATCAATTACGGCCGCATCTCCTACGCTGCCCAGGCATTGTGGGGCAAAGCCGCGCCGCGCATGGGCAATCAGAGCATCATGGGCACCAACTCGCCGAGCGAGACTTATCAGTGCAAAGGCGGCGGCCCGAACGATTATTGCTATATCTACACATCGCGCGCCAACCCGCAGCACTGGGAACGGCTGCTCAAGATCATGGGCCGCGAGGACCTGATCGGCGACCCGCGCTTCGACAGCCCGCAAGAGCGCTTCAAGAACCGGCAGTTGGTCGACGACATGATCGCCGAGTGGACCAAGCATCACGACAAGATGACGGTCATGCAGAGGCTCGGTGAGCAGGGCATCCCGGCCGGCGCCATCATGGACACAATGGAATTGTCGAACGATCCGGACCTCAACCGCCGGGAAATCTTCGTGACGGTCAAGCATCCGGTGCGCGGCGATTTCAAGATGCCGGGCTGGCCGGTCAAGATGAGCGGCTCGAAGGTGCCGATTACCGCCGCACCGCTGCTCGGCGCCGACTCCGACGAGGTCTACAGCAGCCTGCTCGGCCTCTCAAAGGACGAGCTGGCGGCCCTACGCGAAGAAAAGGTCATCTGAGCCTAGGACCCTCCACTCATTCCCCACCCAGTTCCGAGGAGGGAATGGGAGGCGGCATGCCGGACGGACGCTGATGAATACGTCGGGCGAGGGATCGCCGAACGCCGCTCCGATGCTGGGCGCGGTCGCACCTTTGTCGCCCGCCGCGCGATGGGAGCCGGCCCAGAGCTACCCGGACCCGGCGATCCGGACGCTCGATCCGCGCTTCGAGAGTGTCAAGCCGCCATTCAACGCGGCGGTCGAGCGTCTTGTGACCGGGTTCCGCTGGGCCGAGGGTCCGGTTTGGTTCGGCGATGGCCGCTACCTCCTCTGGAGCGACATCCCGAACAACCGGATCATGCGGTGGGACGAGGAAACCGGGGTGGCGAGCGTCTTTCGCCGGCCTTCAAACCACGCCAACGGGAACACCCGAGACCGGCAGGGACGGCTCGTCACCTGCGAGCACGAGGGCCGGCGGGTGACCCGTACCGAATATGACGGCTCGATCACCGTGATCCTCGACCGGTTCGACGGCAAGCGGCTCAATTCGCCGAACGATGTCGTCGTCAAATCGGACGATTCGATCTGGTTCACCGATCCGCCTTTCGGCATTCTCGGAAACTACGAAGGGGAAAGAGCGACCCCCGAATTGCCGACCAACGTCTATCGGGTCGACGGCAAGACGGGCGCTGCCACAGTCGTGGCCGGCGACGTCAACGGGCCGAACGGCCTCTGCTTCTCTCCCGACGAAACCAAGCTTTACGTCGTCGAGTCGCGCGCCAGGCCACGGGTGATCCGGGTTTTCGACGTGGTCGGGGACGGGGCGAAGCTTGCAAACGGCCGGGTGTTCATCAATGCCGGAGATGGGACGCCCGACGGCTTCCGCTGCGACGTCGAGGGAAATCTGTGGTGCGGATGGGGGATGACTGCCGGGCTTAACGGAGTCGCAGTGTTCGCCCCGGACGCCACGATGATCGGCCACATCGCACTGCCTGAGCGCAGCGCCAATCTGTGCTTTGGCGGGCGAAAGCGAAACCGGCTGATGATGGCTGCCAGCCAATCGATTTATTCGATTTACGTCAACACGGAGGGTGTCCCGGGGGGTTGAGCGGCCCGGCATCAGCACCGATGGCGATCCGATCCAACGCTCTGTTTTCAGCTACCGGAGTAACAGAATGAAACGCGTCCTTGTGATCTGCGCCTTGCTCGCGATTGCCGCGTGCGCCCAGCAACCGCCTCTGCCGCCGGTGGCTGCGAACCCCCCACCGCCACCGCCACCGCCCCCACCGACGAACTTTACCGTGTATTTCGACTATAACAGCTCTCAGCTGGGTCCGGCCGGCAGGGAAGTCGTGAGGTTCGCGGCCGACGCTTACAAGTCAGGAACGCCCTCGACCGTCCAGGTCACCGGCTATGCTGATCCGTCGGGCTCTGCCGGCTACAATCAGCGGCTGTCTCTGCGTCGCGCCAATGCGGTGGCCGCCGGGCTCCAGAGCGACGGCGTGCCGCAAAGCGCTCTCGTGGTTAACGGCCGCGGGGAGACAAGCAATGAGCCGACGCCAGGGCAGGATCGCCGTGTCGATGTGACCCTCGGCGGATCGCCGCCGGCCTCGTAACGCAAACTGCAAAAGGGCCGGGCGGTAACGCGCTTCTTTCTTTTTTGGCCGCCGTGATGACACGAAGTTGATGGCGGCATCGGTGATGGGCAACTCGCTTATCTTAGCTGGTCATCGAGGTCGAGGTCCGGCGCAACAAGGACCCTCTCTCCTCTATAATATTCGGGTGATGCGTTGACCATCGCGCTTCAACCAAATATGATGCGTTTTGTGTCGATGAGGAATAATGATGAATTCCGGCACGTCTGCCTTTTTAAATGCGTCACGCTGGATCGCAGCGTTCTTTGTCGTTTTTGGGCACGTTTTTAAAGTTTCAATAGATTACCACGACATCGTAAATCCAAGTTTAGCTTTGCGTGCCCTACATTTTGTGAGCGGATTTGGCCATATATCAGTGATTGTTTTCTTTGTGATTAGTGGTTATCTCGTCGGTGGCCGAACTCTTCTAAGCACGAAAACCAAAATGTTTCGAGCTAGCGATTACTTTATACACCGATTTTCGCAAATCTATACAGTTTTCATACCTGCATTGATTGTTGGTTTCATACTAGATCAAGTGGGTATCGAGTTTTTTAATGCATCGGGGATCTATACCCATCCGGATCCTCAATTTTACACAAATCCATTTGGCATTAATATGAGCAAGCATCTCAGCTTCCACACCTTTGTTGGTAACTTGATGCAACTGCAGACAATCACGGTCTCGTCACTCGGGAGCAATGGCCCGCTATGGAGTTTGGCTAATGAATGGTGGTATTATATATTATTCGGATTTTTCATGGTTGCCTGTCGTCCCGGACCTGTGCTCGTGAGGTTGGCAACGGCGGGCGCAATATTGGGCATGCTCATCTTCCTGCCGCTCGCGATCTCGCTCTGGTTTGTCGTGTGGGGTATCGGAGTGGGTGTAGCAGTGCTAGACGGCTATCGGTCAGGGTGGCGGCCGTATATCGGTGCTACAGTCGCGGTTGTCTGCTTCGTCGCTGTCAGATGGGCCGACACTCACCTAATAAATCTCGGCGAGGCTGGCGACCTCGCCAAAAATTTCGGCATGGATGTGGTAGTGGCACTCGGCTATTCAGCCGTCCTAATCTGCGCCAAGAACTTAAAAAAGCTGCGCAATGTTGAGACGCACCGCATTTTGTCATCTTTTTCGTACACCATATATCTGGTTCACTTTCCAGCAATAGTATTAATAGTGGCAGTTCTGAACGATAAGTTCAACATTGGGTTCAATCGGCAACCGACTTTCACGGCAATGGCATATGTGGCGGCCCTATTAGTCATTCTCTACGCCTACTCTTGGATCTTTGCTGCGTTCACGGAAGCTCACACCAATATTGTCCGGTCGCGTTTGAGCCTGGTAATTTCAAATTTGCTCTACCGGGCGAACTTCTTAATCCGCAAGCAGGTCATGGAGTGAAGCGAGTGCCTACACTGCCTCATAGGGTAGTCGGTGAATCTTTTCGACGTTGCGTCCCTCGATCCGGATCAGCCGGGTCGGTCCGTCGCGACGCGGGGAATGGAGATCACCTTCGTTGTACAGATGGGCGACCCCAGGTGTCAGCGCATATTCCTTTACTAGGCGCACCTTGCCCGGCCCGTCCTCGCTCGCAGGTTCGAGCAACGACCAATCGCTCATGATCGTCTTGCCGCGCGCCTGCCCATAGATCGCCCAGGTCGGGCCGTGATCGTGCGGCTTGCTCTCCCGCGCGCCGTGATTAACGTGCCCAAGTATGCAGAACCCGAGTTCCGGATCCTCGTAGAGAATCTTGCGTTCCGGCACCCCGTCGTGAAGGTGGGTGGCGACGAAATCCTCGTCTTTAAGCACGTCCTGAACGAGCGTGCAGACCTTTTTGCGTCCTTCGACCCCCGGATCTTCCGACAGAAGCCGGTGACACTCATTGGAGAATTGTTCGAGAGTATAGCCCATCAACTCACCTTCCTAGCCGAATCCCGCCACGGGCAACTTATCGCGGTAGAATTTGCAGCACAAGAAATTAGACCGACGCGCTAGCGAGCCGGCCGGCGCCTTCGATGACCTCGTCCCAGTCGTCGACTTCACGGTCGACCGGGGCGACCATGATATGCTGCACGCCGATCGCCGCAAACGCCGAGATGCGCTCGCGCAGTTCGCCTTGGTCCTTGCCGTTCCAGTGGGTACGCATCGAGATCGTGAATTCCGGCTCGGGCCGATCTCGGCGTAGCCGCTCGACGATCGGCGCGGCCCCTTCCGGTGTCAGCTGGCTGCCGTGCCAGCCATCGCCGATGCGCACCGTCCGCTTGTAAGCTGCCTCCGAGCGTGCGCCGAACCAGATCGGAATCGGGCGTACCGGCAGTGGCTGCATCGTCATCTCGGTGATCTCGGCGGGGATGTATTGACTGCGGAAGGTCACCGGATCCTGCGTCCACACCGCGCGCATCATCGCGATGCCTTCGTCGGTTCGCCGCCCGCGTTCGTGAAAGGGGGCGCCGAGGGCGGCGAACTCGGCCTCCAGCCAGCCGACCCCGGCGCCGAGGATCAGCCTCCCCTCGGAGAAATTCTGCAATGTCGCCAGTTCCTTGGCGAGCGGCAATGGATGGCGCATCGGCAACACCAGCACGCTGGTGCCGAGCCGAACGCGCCTGGTCACCGCAGCCGCCCAGGTCAGGCTCAACACCGGGTCATAGAACAGCGGCGAGCGCGGAAAGGCGGCGCGCGGGACGATGATGTGCTCGCTGACCCAGACATCATCGAGGCCGAGATCCTCGGCTCGGACGGCGGCGCGGCGAATCAGCTCCGGCGTCGCCTGCTCGCCGGCGTGTGGCAGATGAATCCCGAGTTGCATTGGCCGTCCTCCCGTGCTGGTCTGTTGCAGGATGCATTGGCAAGGGCGCAGACGAAAGGGGGGAACATGCGGTTCGCCGATAAAGTCGCGGTCATCACCGCCGCCGCCAACGGCATTGGCCGCGCGACCGCGGAGATCATGGCGCGGGAGGGTGCGATCGTCGTTGGCGTCGACAATCATCCCGACCGCCTCGAGGCTGCCTTGACGGCATTGCGCAGTGCGGGCGGCCGGGCGCATGGCCGGCTCTGCGATGCCCTCGACCAGAGCCAGGTCCAAGACACCGTCGCCTCGGTCGAGCAGGAGTTCGGCGCGGTCGACATCCTGGTCAATGCCGTCGGCGGCAGTACGATCATCACGAACTCCGGTGCCAATGTCGACGAGCTGACCTTCGAGGAATGGCAGAGCCTGATCGCCTTCAATCTCAACGGGACATTCCTTTTCACTCACGCCGCCGTGCCGATCATGAGGCGACAGCAGAGCGGCAAGATCGTCAACCTCGCCTCGATCGCCGGCCGCGGCCTCAGCGCGTCTAGCAGTAGCGCCTATGCCGCGGCCAAGGGCGGCATCATCGCCTTCACCCGAAAGCTGGCTTTCGAGCTCGGGCCGTTCGGCGTCACGATCAACGCGATCGCTCCGAGCCTTACCCTGACCGAACGGATCCGCCCGCATTGGGACAAGCGCACGCAAGAAGCGCAAGCCGCCGAGATCGCGCGTACGCCGTTGCGCCGCGTCGCCGAGGCCGTCGACCAGGCCAAAGTCATCTGTTTTCTGGCCTCGAGCGACGCCGATTTTGTAACCGGCGTCACGATCGATGTGACAGGAGGTAATTAGCGCGCACAGCATCACCGTCACTGTCGCGGGCATGACGAAAAAAAAGGAGATCTGAGAGGATGACGACATTCGTACTGATCCACGGCTCGTATCAAGGCGGCTGGATTTGGCAGCGCGTCGCCAGCCGGCTGCGTGCCGCGGGGCACACGGTCTATGCCCCGTCACTAGACGGCTGCGCCGAGCGCAAGCATTCGCTGCGCCCCGGCATCACCAGCGAAACCCACGCCGCCGAAATTGCCGATCTTTTAGTCTATGAGGATCTCCGCGACGTCGTCATGGTCGGCACCAGCTCGGGCGGCATGGTGCTGTGCCGCGCCGCCGAGTCGCGGCGCGACCGGATCGCCCGACTGGTCTTTGTCGACGCGCTGGCGTTGCTGGATGGCGAGCGCATCCGCGACATCGTCAGGCGCTCGACCGCGGTGCCGAGCGGGCTCGCCGCCGGGCCGACCCGCGAGGATGCGGAGACCCGCCTATTCGCCGATCTCGATCCGGAGACGCGTGCCTGGGCGCTCGACCGCTATACACTGCACCCGATCGGGATCTACGAGAGCCCGGTCAAACTCGACGATTTTTGGAACCAGCAATGGACGGCGACAGTGATCTGGTGCCGCCGCGCCGCCAATCCGGGCGAAGCGCACCAGCGACGCGCCGCCGAAAAGCTCAGTGGCAAATGGCACGAGCTCGACACCGGCCACTACCCGATGCTCAGCATGCCGGAAGAGCTGACCGCATTGCTGACTGCGGGCGCGTAGACGGAACCAGGTGCCGCTGCGCCCGTAGCGGGGATGAACCATGCGGACGTTTCGTACGCTACAAAAGAACCATCGTACGCTGCAAAAACCCAGCATTGCGACGGATGACCAGGCGAGGAGCAGGATCATGTCGTTGACACGCAGAGCAGTGCTCTCGGCCTTCGCCGCGTCTTCGGCGATGTCGCTTGCCGGCGTGCAAGCCGCTCTGGCTCAGCAATTGCCGGACAGCCTGACCCTGACGCCGCAATGCCGCGATGGCGACGAGCCGACGATCGCGCAGATCGAGGGCCCGTACTTCACCCCGAACGCGCCATTGAAGCGCGACTTAGCCGCCGATGTACCCACCGGGGAACGGATTCTGATCGGCGGTTTCGTCCTGGATGTCGGGTGCCGATCAGTATCTCGCGCACTTGTTCAGCTCTGGCAAGCCGACCAGACTGGCGCCTATGACAATCGGGGGTTCAAATTGAGGGGCCACCAATTCACCGACGCCAATGGTCTCTGGTGGTTCTCCACCATCCTGCCTGGCCTCTATCCCGGCCGCACGCGACACGTTCATCTCAAGGTGCAACGCGCCAGCGCGCCGGTTTTGACGACCCAACTCTATTTCCCGAACGAGCCGCGGAATTGCAGCGACCAGTTCTTCGACAAGAGATTGCTGATGCGGTTCACCGATTTCGACGAGATCCGACTCGGTCGGTTCGATTTCGTGATCTAACGATCGTCAGGTGCCGGTGCGCTGCAATGGGCCTGTGCTCTCCGGGCGGCGCCAAGTGGCAAGCTCGGCCCAGTTCTCCGCTTCCATGAATTGCGCCCAGCGGCGGTAAAGATTGCGCATTGGCTCGTCGCTCGACTGCACCTCGGTGATGTCGATAACCTTACCCGGGATCTGCAGCCCGTCCCATTCGTAATCCTCAACCGCGCAGCCCAGCCCCTGCTCGTAGCAATAAGGGAAGCGGCGGGCAATCGTCCCGCGGCTCGCCGCGTGCGCATAATTCCAGTTCTCCATGTCGTCTTGCTCGGTCAACCCAGCCGGGCCCGAATAGCGGATATAGTAGTCGCGCAGAAATCGCTTGACCTCCGCAGGCGCGTCTTTGTCGACCAGGAACCAGCGCCAGACCTCGGTCTGGTGCGGCCCGCGTGGATGCCAAACGGCGATCGTGCGCGGCTGGCGCGGCAACAGCGCCGTATTGGGGAAGATTTCCCCGGGCGCGCCGATCAGCCTGCCGCGGGCATCGCTGCGCCGCCGTCGCCGCTCCTCTTCGCAATGCCGAAAGTATTCGGCCACCTCGGGCGAATTCTGGTAGGCCGGCGGGGTCGGCTGGTCCTTCGGCAATACATAGACGATCGTCTGGTGGCCGCGCTCAGGAATGCAGACATGCAGCCGCCGGCTGATCATCCGCTCCGACATATCGCGGCGGCTCTGGCCGCTCGGCCCGATCCCGACCAGGTCGACCGAGCGGTGGCTGATATTGTGGTAGGCGTCGCCGCTGAAGTTTTCCGCCGGGAACTTCCAATTGCACGGGATCAGCCACTTCTGGACACCGCACAGCACCTCGGCCTGACCCTCGCGCCCATCCCAGCCATCGAGAATGAGATCGAGATAGGGCACAAACTCGCCAAGATATTCGAGAAAGGGCGGGGCGGCCGCATCCCAATTCGCCCACACCGAGCCCTTGTGGATGCATAGCTGGGCGACCTCGACCAACCCCCATTGCGAGCGGTCGAGTTTCGAGCGATAGGCTTCGCGAAAATACGGCACGCCGACCAGCTTGCCATCGGTGCCATAGCTCCACCCATGATAGGGGCAGGTGAAGACAGTCGTATTGCCCTCGTCATAGCGGCATACCTTCATGCCGCGGTGCCGGCACGAATTGAGGAAGACGTGGACCTTCCCAGCGCGGTCGCGGCAGAGGACGACCAACTCTTCACCCATCGACGACACGAAGAAATCGCCGGGGTTCGGGATCTGGCTCTCATGCCCAACAAACAGCCAGGAGCGGGCGAACACCCGCTCCAGCTCTTCGCGATAGATCTCGTCATTGACAAAGATCTCGCGGCTGACGCGCCCCGCCGCGCAATCGACC
The DNA here is from genome assembly GCA_963698995.1 of uncultured Alphaproteobacteria bacterium. Classification (GTDB taxonomy): domain Bacteria; phylum Pseudomonadota; class Alphaproteobacteria; order ATCC43930; family CGMCC-115725; genus AP-15. Next base: position 97,124 of record CAVOTD010000122.1, read on the forward strand.
AGACCCTCGCGATACCCCGATGCGGCTGTGCTCGCCATTGCCATTTTCCTCAAGTTCTGCCTCGTCTGGGATCTTCGGTCTGGTAGCCGGGCGGGTCCTCCACCGATGCGCGAAGTTCGACGCCGGCCATCGTTTCGAGAATCCGCGCAGCGATCGGGAAGCCCTGCTGCCCCCATCCCTGCGCCTGAGCGCGGCTCAGCACGTCATGTGCGAGCAGCCCGAGATGCGCCGGCGCTGCGACGGCGCGGGCCAAATCGCAGGCGAGCTGCAGATCTTTCGCAACAATATCGAGCGTCCCGCCGGCGCTGAACGACCCCGAGAGAACCGATCGCGGTATGTTGTCGAAGGTTCGGCTCGCTCCGGCGCTGAGCGGAACAATCTGCGCCAAGACGCCGAGATCGATCCCCGCTTTCGCGCCGATCAGCATTCCTTCGAGCGCCGCGATAAAATTGGTATAGCCGAGATACTGGGTGACCAGCTTGGCAGTGCAGCCGGCCCCCGCCGTGCCGACGTAAAATACGTTGCCCGCCATCGCCGCGAGCAACGGCCGGCATCTGGCGAATGCCGCCTGATCGCCGCCGACCATTACGGTCATAGTCGGGGGGCGGCCGCTGACCGGCGCATCGAGCATCTCAACGCCGCGAGACCTGCACACTTCGGCGAGCCGGCGCGCCATCGCCGGCGCGTTCGTCGTCATATCGATATAGGCGCCACCCGCTTGCAATCCGGCCAGGATGCCGGTCGCCGGGTCGAGCGCGGCGTGTTCGACCTCCTGGGGGCCGGGCAGCGACGTGAACACCACTTCGCTGTCCCGCGCCACCGCGTAGGGACTGTCCGCCGGCCGCGCACCGCGCGCGCACAGCGCCGCCGCAGCGTCGCATCGGATGTCGTAGACCGTCAGGTGGTGGCCGGCATCGAGCAGGCAGCCGGCCATCGGAGCCCCCATCGTACCGGTGCCGACAAAGCCCAGCTGCATTGGCGGATCCCTCCGTCGCTCGATGGCACGCTAACGCCGAATCTCAAGCAAGACAATCGGCGGCTTAGGTTCGGGTCGGGCGACGCGAAGCTCAGTGCGCCGCTGCAAACAGGCGATTACAAATCCGCTAGGTCGGGGGGCGGCCTTGTCGCACTTTCGGTTCCATCGGCGAGCTTGTCGTATTCGTGAGCCAATTCAAGCAATCGTGCCTTGATCGCGCGCGTCGTGACCCCCTCCGCGACCTGACGGGCGCGCGCGGCCTTTCGACGGTAATACTCCGCCGGCTGCGGCGGCAGGTCTGACAGCTGATCCATGGCCCGGAGAATAACACGGCCCGCATGGATGTGGCAGATTTGCTGTCCGTCTGCCATTCGCCCGAACTAATGGCGGGACCTGCCGGGGGTTACGTCTGGGCCGGCCTTAGGGTCTCGGTATTCCAGAATTGTTGGGCTCGGGCAACCGTTCGGGCATGGCGGAGCTGAGCCCGCCGAAGTGCGTATTCCCCCAAGGCCGCCTGGTCCGCGGCGGCAACCGAACCTTGCGTCGGCAGCACACACGCGGTGGGGCATCTTGTCACCCCTCGGGTGCGAATGAACTCGGCTACTGCCGTCTCGGAGTCCATCTCAGGCTCAATTTGCCGCGATCTCTCATTAACCATCGACTGCCCCCATTGCCGTCTAATTCGGCGTGCGGATGACTCTGGGCAGCGGTGACTTGGTTAACCAAGCTGCCAGACGCCACAACGGAGGTTCGTGGGGTTAGCAGCAGCAACAAGGCGCGGTGTCTTTTCGGGTTTCCGCCTGCACCACTTGCCGGGCATCGGGCAGCGGAACCGCTCTGACAGGCTCCGCGGGAATATTCGCGCACGTTGCCGGAACGTTCTGTGGAACCGGCAATAATTGAGTTGGCACACGGCGGCCGGGAAGGCGATTTATCGTCGCGTGACGCCAAACCTAAGTCGGCCGTGGGCTAATCGGCGCCGGCGTTTATATCCGCAGAGTGCTGCTTGCCGATAAAGAGCTCGACCGTTTCGCTATCCGGGATCGCTCCGCTCGGCGTGACCCTGCTCTGATAGGCAATATTGAACTTGGCAAAGCCGTCGAATATCATCTTGACGGTATCGGAATGATCGTCTCCGCTTACGTATACATTGATCCCTCGCGCTCGTACGTCGCCAAATATTTTGGTTACCTGCGGGCCCTGCGCATCCCAATTCGCCGCCTTTAGGATGTTTACCAGTTGATTCGCGTATTGATAAGCCTCGCCGTCATCCGGAATACAAGACACGAGCACCCGGCGGCTGCCGAACTGCTTTAGGTATGCCGCCAAATCATCAGCGATGTTTGGCGTTATTGTACGAGCCTGGCTGACTGCTTCAAGTTCTTTGATGCGACCTTCCAGAGCTTTCACCTGTCTGGCACGATCGGATGCGGTCCGCCAATTGCGTTCCCCTTGCCCGAGTAGCGGTGACATGGTCGTTCCCGCGAGCACCGTGATTTCATCCCTTTCCTTTTGACCTTGCCAGACCGTGCCGGCGATCGCGAGGCAGCCAAATGCGAGGATGCTCGCCATCCACAATCGCTTTCCGCGCACCGCAACTGGCGGGGAGCCCGCCCCGCTCAGCGCGACCGCGGTCACGACGATCACCAACAATGTCGTCAGCCATCGAGACATATCGGGTCGCTACCTCAAAACCGGCGCCCTCGCCATACCTGCTTATGCGGCCGGAACGGCATCCTGTGCCGGTTCAGCCCGCCGCCCGCCGAGACCGATTAGCAGCGACATCAGGGCCGCCGCGAAGCATAGCAGGCCGGCCAACAGGAACACTTCGAGATAGGTGCCGAAAGAGATCCGCAACACGCCGCCGAGATAAGCCGCCGCGGCACCGCCGACCTGATGGATCACGGTTATCCAGGCGACCATGATCCCGGTCCGCTCGGTCCCGACGACGCGGGTCAGAAGCCGCACCGTCGGCGGCACCCCGGCGATCCAATCGAGCCCGTAGAACACGCTAAACAGTGAAAGGCCATAGACCGACATGTCGAAAGCAAACGGGAGATAAAGCAATGAAAGGCCGCGAAGTCCGTAATACCAGGCGAGCAGCAGACGATTGTCCAAGCGGTCGCTGAGCCATCCCGACAGCGTCCCGCCGAGAAAACTGAAGACACCTGTCACGGCGAGAAGACCAGCGCCGGTGACCTCGGCCAGACCATGGTCGACACAGGCCGGGATCAGATGCGTGCCGATCAGCCCGTTGGTAGAGGCGCCGCAGACAAAATAGCTGCCGGCGATCAGCCAGAAATCGCGCGATCGGGAGCTCTCGGCAAAGACGCGGAACGCGAGAGTCAGCGGATTGCCGTCCGACACCCGGGCGGGTCTCGGGCCGCGATTATCGCCATAGGCCGCCAAGCCGAGATCCTCGGGGCGGTCGCGCATCAGAAGCCCAATCAGCGGGACAAAAGCCGCGACGGTACCGGCCAAGGTCAGTGACATCACCCGCCAGCCGGCATGAGCGACAAGGCTCGCCATGGTCGGAAGGAAGATCAACTGACCGGCGGCGTTGGCAGCAGTCAACAGGCCAATGACGAGGCCCTGGCGGACGCGGAACCAGCGTGCGGCAATGAATGCGGCGAGAAAATTGCCGATGACCCCGCAACTCGCCCCGACCAGCACGCCCCACAGCAGAACCAGCTGCCAGGCTTCATGCATCATCGGAGTCAGGGAGACGCCACCCGCTGTCACCGCTAGTGCCGTGACCATCGTGCGCCGCACGCCAAAACGATCGATCAGCGCCGCCGCAAAAGGGCCGACAAGCCCGTAAAGCAACAGGTTTACCCCGATTGCGAACGATATTACCGAGCGCGACCAGTGAAATTCCTGTTCTAGCGGCACGATCAGAACGCCGGGGGCGGCACGGATACCGGCGGTCAGCAGCAACACGACAAAGGTGACGGCGGCGATGATCCAGGCGTAATGCAGCTTGCTCGGCGCGCGCATTGTCGTTCTCAGCCGACCGGTGTCAGCAATGGTCGCCCTGCGAAATGTGCCAGCAGGTTTTCGATCATCAGATCGCCCATTGCGGCGCGCGTCTCGTCAGTGGCGCTCCCGGTGTGCGGCATCAGCACGGTGTTTTCCATTTCCACCAGTTCCCGCGGCACAAACGGCTCATTATCGTAGACATCGAGACCGGCCCCGCCGAGCGAGCCGGATTGCAAAGCCGCGATCAATGCCGGCTGATCGACGACCGAACCGCGGGCGATATTGACAAGGGTTCCGGCGGATCCCAGCGCATCGAGCACCGCTCGGTTCACCAGATGCTTTGTCGCCGCACCTCCCGGGCAGGCGACGACGAGGATGTCGCTCCAGGCCGCGAGCGCGACAAGATCGTCGACAAACCGGTAGGGAAGCTCAGGCTTGCGGCGCGGGCCATAATAGGCAATCGCCATACCGAAGGCCTCACTGCGTCTCGCGATCGCCCGGCCGATGCGGCCGAGCCCGACAATACCAAGCTTGCGCCCGCCGAGCCGACGCCCAAAACGCAGCTCGCCGTTCGGCCAATCCCCGCGCCGAACAAACCGGTCGCCTTCGGCGATCCGCCGTTCGACCGCCAGGATCAGCGCCAGGGCAATGTCCGCCGTGTCGTCGGTCACGACCTCCGGGGTATTTGTTATCGGGATGCCGCGCGCCCGGGCCGCGGCGATATCGATCAGATCGACTCCGATACCAAAGCAGGCGATGATCTCGAGCCGCGGCAGAGCCTCGATCAAGGACGCCGGGCAGCCGTGCAGCGCGTAAACGGCGATGCCGCGCACCCTGTCGCGAAGTGCGCCGAGAAAAGCCTCCCGGTCCGCCGCCTCCCATAGCCGGTGCGCCGTGAACAGCGCTTCAAGCCGCTGCTGGGTCGGCGGGTACATCGGCCCGACGATAACGATCTCCGGCTTTGTACCGACATCTGGCCTACTCAGCGTCACTCGAGCGGCTCCGTAGCGGTGATCTCGATGCCGAAGCCGGCCAGCCCGACATAGGTGCGCGAGCGGGTCGCCAACAGCTGGATCGAAGAAATGCTCAGGTCGCGCAAGATTTGCGCCCCAAGCCCGACTTCGCGCCATTGGACGTTACGCTCGTGCTCCGACCCGGTCGTCTCCTCGCCCACGGTGGAGGCCGGGACCCCCGAGGCTCCGTCGCGCAAATAGACGAGAACACCCTGACCGGCCGATTTGAAACGGCTCAGCGCGGCGTGGATCGGCTTGGCGCCCCCGAAGACGTCTTCGAGGACATTGGCGCGATGCAGCCGGGTCGGGATATTGCTGCCGTCGCCGATGTTCCCATAGACGAACGCATAGTGGTGGACTTTGTCGAATGGCGTCAGATAGGCGTAACCGCCGAGTTCGCCAATGTCGCTCGACACCGTGAATTCCGCGACCCGGGTAACCAGCTTCTCGCGTGCCTGGCGATAGGCGATCAGATCAGCCACCGAAATGCGCTTCAACCCATGATTTTTCGCGAAAGCCCGGACTTGCGGGCCGCGCATCACAGTACCGTCGTCATTGACAAGCTCGCAGATCGCCGCCACCGGCTCGATGGCTGCCAAGCGGCACAGGTCGATCGCCGCTTCGGTATGACCTGAGCGCATCAACACGCCGCCGTCCTTCGCGATCAACGGGAAGATATGGCCGGGCCGGACGAAATCCGCGCGGCCGGCATTGCCGTTTGCGAGGTTGCGGATCGTCGCCGTACGATCTTCGGCCGAGATCCCGGTCGTCGTACCGTGGCGATAATCGACCGAAACCGTGAAGGCCGTGCCATGGATTGCGTCACTATCCGCGACCATCGGCGCCAGATGCAGACGCCGTGCGGTCTCTCCGGTCAGTGGCGCGCAGACAATGCCGCAAGTGTTGCGGACGATGAACGCCATTTTTTCCGGCGTCGCATGCACTGCTGCGAGGATCAGGTCGCCCTCGTTCTCGCGATCGTCGTCGTCGGTCACCACGATGATTTCGCCGCGGGCGAAGGCATCGATCACTTGCGGGATACGGGTTTGGGACACAGTTTGCTCTCCCGAACAGGCTAACCGAGGCCGTTGGCGGCCAGGAACCTTGGATTCGCGAGGCGAAGCTTGGCAATCGCCAACCGCCAAAGGATTTCGCGAGCCTCACGGTCGCGCGGCTCGGAACCCTCAAATGCGCCGACCCGGAGGTCGCGCGCAAAGCGGGACAGTAGCTCCGGCACACCCTCATCCGCTTCGCTGCGTTCAGCACCCTCTCCCGCAATGCGGGAGAGGGTGGACCCGGTGTTGCCGTAAAACCTCCCGAGCTCGCGAACGATCTTCCCCGCTGCAGCATCGCCCGTGAGGGCTTCGCGCTCGGCAATCGCCATGCTGTTGGCGACGAGCCGCGCGTCGAGGCGCGCCTCATTCGGCAACAGCGGCATCAGATCGGTCAGCAGCACATCACGGGCGAGGGCCAGCAATGCCGGCCCAGAAGGCAGATCACGCATCTCGCGGAACCCCGGTGGGATCGAGCAGCATCAGAACTTCCAACTCGCATTCGGTTGCGCGTCGCCCGGTCAATGCGAGATCGAGGTTTCGCTCGCCGTCAATCATATGGCGATCGCCTTGCTGGAGGGCGATAACCGCCCAGCGCACGCTCGCCAGCACTTCCCAAAAGAAAACTCGCGTCGGGTCGACCGAGCGCCCAGATTCGCGTTCGTAGCCATCGTAAAACGGGGCGCGGTCGGCGATGCCGCCGGCTTCCCGGTCGAGCCGTGCAAAGCGCCAGCCCTTGCAACAAAACCAGCCGATGTCTTCGTGCGGATCGCCCCACCCGGCGAATTCCCAGTCGAGGATCCCGGCAATTTCGGCGCCATCCAGCATGTAATTTCCGGTGCGGAAATCGTGGTGGCATAGCACCGCTTCCGCCGGCGGCGGGGCATGGGCCTCGAGCCATCGGATACCCCATTCGAGAACCGGACGGGGTGCCGGATGACGGTCGAGATAGGCGCGAAACCCGGCGATCTGCTGGATTGGCCCAACCGCTTCGTAGGCTGGCAGGAAAGCGAGATCGCAGCGCGGCGGACGGATGCTATGGATGCGCGCGAGTTCGCGGCCGAGCCGCTTGGCAATCGCTGGAAACCTAGGTTCGAGAGCCGCATCGCGGGTGATCCGATGAGCTGCGGCGGTCCCGCTCACCCGCCGCATGATAAAAAACGGCTTGCCGAACACCGAAGCATCATCCGTCGCGAACAGAGGTTCGGGAACTGTCACGCCGGCTGCGAAGGCCGCCTTCAGTATCGCGAATTCATCGAGGCGATCGAGACTTGCAGCTACCCCGGTCGAAGCGGCCGTACGCAGCACCAGCCGCTGATCGCCGGCGAATGGACCGCCCGAGAAACGCGCGTCAATCGCCCAATTCTCTTGGATTGCTCCGCCGCGCAGCGGGCCGAGGCCGCCGATCTCGACGGTGCTCGCCTTGCCTGCGGCGGCGAGAAACCGCGCCAATGCGGCGCGACGTTCCTCCGCCGCGCCGCCGCAATGCAGCGGCTCAGATCGCGGCGACGCCGTGTCCACCATCGACTGCGATCACCGCGCCGGTGATGTAGGCGCCGGCCGGCGATGCCAGCAGCAGCATGGCGCCGTCGAGATCGTCCGGCCGCGCAACACGGCGCAGCGGAATGCGCGCTGCGAGCTTTTTGCCGGCCTCGGAACGCAGAAACTCACGATTGAAATCGGTCTCGACATAGCCGGGCGCGATCGCGTTGACGAGGATCCGGTGCCGCGCCAACTCCATGGCAAGGACACGGGTCAGGTGGATCAGCCCGGCTTTGGCTGCGGTATAGCTCGGCACGTGGGCGATCGTGCGCACACCGAGGACGGAGGCGATATTGACGATGCGCCCAGCCCTCTGCCTATCGACGAGGTGCTGAGTGAATTGGCGCGCCATCAGCCAGGCGCCTTTGAGATTGGTGTCGAGGACGTAATCCCATTCCTCCTCAGTGTGCTGGAGCACCGGTTTGGCGACCACCACGCCGGCATTGTTGACGAGGAGTGTCAGCGCCCCGAGTTCGGCCTCGGCCCTGGCGACGGCATCGGCGACGCTGTTGGACCGGGTGACGTCGCACGCGACCGGCAAGCACTGACCGCCCGCCGCCTCGATCTCGCGTGCCGCTTCGCCGAGACGGTCGGCCCGTCGCGCGGCGAGCGCCACCTTGGCGCCCGCGGCGGCGAGGAGTTCGGCGAGGTGGCGCCCAATCCCGCTGGAGGCGCCGGTAACGAGCGCCACCTGACCCGTAAGGTCGAAATTCGGCAGTTCGGTCACGAAACGATTTCCTTGGCGCGCTCGCGCAGCTCGAATTTCTGGATCTTGCCGGTCGAGGTCTTCGGCAATCGGCCAAAGACGATCGTCCGCGGCACCTTGTAATGCGCGAGATTGGCCCGGCACCAGACCTTGATGTCATCGGCCGAGATTGGGCCGGCATCCGGCTTGAGCGTGATAAAGGCGCAAGGGCACTCGCCCCAGAAGGGATCGGGCTTGGCGACAACCGCCGCTTCCATGATCTGCGGATGACGATAGAGTGCGTCCTCGATTTCGAGCGAGGAGATGTTCTCGCCGCCCGAGATGATGATGTCCTTCGCGCGGTCCTTGATCTCGACATACTCGTCGGGGTGGCGAACGGCGAGATCGCCGGTATGAAACCAGCCGTGCTCGAAGGCCGCTTCGGTTGCCGCCGGGTTCTTCAGATAGCCTTTCATCAACGTGTTGCTGCGCAATACCAGCTCGCCCAACGTGCTGCCGTCCGCCGGAACGTCGGTCATCGTCTGCGGATCGACGACACGCTGGCGGTCGAGCGTCGGATAAGCGACCCCCTGGCGCGCCATACGGGCCGCACGCTCGGCAATCGGCAGGACGCCCCATTCCTGCTGCCAGGCGCAGACCGTCGACGGGCCGTAGCTTTCGGTCAGACCATAGAGATGGGTGACGCGGAACCCCATGCGCTCCATCGCCTCGATCACCGCCGACGGCGGGGAAGCGCCCCCGGTCGCGACCTCAACGACATGGTCGAAGCGGCGCTTGGCGGTTTCGGGCGCATGCACCAGCATGTTCAGCACGATCGGCGCGCCGCACAGATGCGTGACCCGGTGCTCGGCGATCGCTGCAAAGATCGGCGCCGGATCGACGCGGCGCAGGCAGACATGGGTCCCGGCCACCGCCGTCACGGCCCAGGTATAGGTCCAACCGTTGCAGTGGAACATCGGCAGGGTCCAGAGGTAGACCGAGTCGCGATCGAGCCCGAACGTGATCGCGTTGCCGATCGCGTTCAGAAAAGCGCCGCGGTGATGATAGACGACGCCCTTGGGATTGCCGGTGGTTCCCGAGGTGTAGTTAAGGGCGATCGGCGCCCATTCATTGCGCGGCATCGCCCAGGTGTCGGCGGGATCGCCTTCGCCGAGGAACGCTTCGTATTCGATCCCGCCGAGCGACTTGCCGGCGGCGCCGTCGTCAATTTCGACGAGCGGCATCGGGCCGCCAAACTCGTTCAGAGCGTCTTTGACGGTCGGTGCAAACTCGCGGTCGGCGATCAGCAGCTTTGCTTGGCCGTGTGCCAAAATAAACGCAATCGAGCGGGCGTCGAGGCGGTAGTTCAGCGCATTGAGGACCGCCCCCGCCATCGGCACGCCGTAATGCGCTTCGAGCAACGCCGGCACATTCGGAGCGAGGATCGCAACCGTGTCTCCGTACCCGATGCCCCGCCCCCGGAGGGTCGTGGCAAGACGCCGGCACCGTTCAAAGAGTTGACGGTAGGTGAACCGGGTTGCGTCGTGCACGACAGCAAGCTTGTCCGGGTAGACCGTCGCGGCGCGCGACAGGAAGCCGAGCGGGCTCAATGCCGTGAAATTCGCGGCGTTGCGCACGAGGTGCGGCTGGTCGTACATACCCCGAGAATCGGGATCTTCCACCGCTGACACGGGCCCACCCTCTTTCAGCCGGGGGTTCGCCCGACATCCTCACGGGTCGTTACCACAGCGTCAAGCGCCCGGCGGCTCTCCGCGGCAGTCAGCGGCGCAGGCCGGCGACGAACGGATCGATCCCGCCGGGCCCGGCAAGTCTAGAGTTCGAAACCGTATAGCTTGGCAGCGTTGGCGCGGGTGATCTTGAACTTGTCCTCCGCGCTCGCCTCCTTGAAGTCGCGCGCGACGACCTCCTGCGAGTGCGGCCAAGTCGAGGCTTGGTGCGGGTAGTCGGACGACCACATCAGCTTGTCGACGCCGATGAAGTGGCGGCTGGCCACGCCGACGAAGTCGTCGATATAGGTCGCCCACATCTGGCGCTGGAAGTATTCGCTTGGCTTCAGCTTATTGGTGAACCCGGCGGAAATGCGCTGGCGCTCGAAGGCGCGATCCATGCGCTGCAGATAATAGGGCAGCCAACCGATATTGTTCTCCGCCGAGACGATCTGCAACTCCAAGAAGCGGTCGAGCACGCCGGAGAAGATCAGCACGCTGAATGACTTCTCAACTTCGTGCGACAATACGGTCGCGCGCATGTAGCGCTCGCCCCAATTGTACTGGCTCTCCACGCCCATGCCGGTGATCGCGTGCAGGCTGACCGGCATTTTGAGCTCCTGCGCGGTCGCCCAGAACGGATCGTAGATGTCGGAGCTGTAAGGCTGCTCCTCGGGCGGCGAGCACCAGATCATCGCCCCCTTGAGCCCCATTTTGGCGCAGCGTTCGAGTTCGCGGGCGCCGGCCTTGGGGTCGTACAGCGAGATCATCGGCAGCCCGGCCATGTGCTTATTGTCATAGCTGACAAATTCGGCGAGCCAGTCGTTGTAGACGCGGAAGCAATCCGCCTGCAGTCCGGGATCCTTCAACCAGAAGATCCGGAAGCCGAGCGTGGTGTAGAGTACGTCAGCCTCGACCCCGTCGAGCGCATTGTCTTTCGCCCGCTCGGCAGGGTTCCATCCGCCGGGCCGGGCATCGGCATAGGTCGCCTTGGTCAGAAATTCCTTCAGCTCTTCCGGGCTCTTGCCGGCGCCGAGGCCGATGCCGATCGGGTGCGGCGCGAAGCCTTCGTAGTAGAAATAGGCGCCTTCCTTGCCCGGCGGGTTGAGCATCAATTGCGGCGCGCGCTCGCGGTATTTTTGTTCGACACGGGTGACCCACAAATCAGGCGGCTCACTGACGTGGGAGTCCGCAGAAATCAATTTATATTCGGGCATTTCCGATCTCCTCGCGGATGACCCCACAGCGCTTCCGGCGGTGAAGATGCCAGTGCGGAGGGTCCCTCAGCGGAAGGTTAAATGACTACATGGGTCTCCGTCCATATCGGATCGGGCGCCGTCGTCGCCTGTGACTGCCCCAAATCACGGGTGCTCAGAGATCCGAGATTTTTGGGTGCAGCGAGCCGACCTTACGCCCTACGTGCCATCCTTGGCTTGACCAACTCAGGGGTCGGCTTGGGCAAAGTCGTGTCGGCTGCGGGTTGGGCTCCGCGGGCGATCTTGGCCAAGGCCTGAACCAGTTTGGCAACGCCGGAGAGACGGCTCTTGGCGTCTTCCCAGTTGCGCAGGTAGACGATCTTGTGGTCGGGGCGAAGCTTCAGGGTACCGGCGTTGCGCTGGATCAGGTCGACAAGACCGGCGGGGTTGGCGAAACGGTTGTCGCGCAGGGTGATGACAGCTCCCTTTGGACCGGCTTCGAGCTTCTCGATGCCGGCTTCGCGGCAAGAGCGTTTGATCGCGATGATCTCGAGCAGGTTCTCGACCTCGGCGGGCAGTGCGCCGAAGCGGTCGATCAGCTCGGCCGCAAAGCCGTCGATCTCGCGGCGGTCGGAAAGGCCGGCAATCCGACGGTAGAGACCGAGCCGCACCCCGAGATCCTGGACGTAGCTTTCAGGGATCAGGACCGGTGTGCCGACGGTGATTTGCGGGCTCCACTCCTCTGGTGCCGCCTGGTCGCCGCCTTCGGTCCGGGCGGCGGCGACCGCCTCTTCCAGCAGGTGCTGGTAGAGCTCGATGCCGACCTCGCGGATATGCCCCGATTGCTCGTCACCCAGTAAATTGCCGGCCCCGCGGATGTCGAGGTCATGGCTCGCCAGCTGGAAGCCGGCGCCCAAGGTGTCGAGGGTCTGCATGACTTCGAGCCGGCGCTGCGCCGTCGGGGCGAGCCTCTTCTTCTCCGGCAGGGTCAAATAGGCGTAGGCGCGGAGCTTGCTGCGCCCGATGCGGCCGCGCAGCTGATAGAGCTGCGCCAGACCGAACATGTCGGAGCGGTGCACGATCATCGTATTGGCCGACGGGATATCGAGCCCCAACTCGATGATGTTGGTCGACAGCAAGAGGTCGAAGGTGCGCTCGTCAAACGCCGTCATCACGTCTTCGAGTTCGGATGGCGCCATGCGGCCATGCGCCACCGCATATTTGATCTCGGGGACGGTCTCGCGCAGCCGCTCGCGCACTTCGTCGAGATCGGCAATGCGCGGCACGACATAAAAGATCTGACCGCCGCGGTCGCGCTCCCGCATGATCGCCTCCCGGGTCGTCACCGGGTCGTAGGGCATGACAAACGTGCGCACCGCCAGACGGTCGATCGGGGGTGTCGCGATGATGCTCATCTCGCGGACCCCGGACAATGCCAGTTGCAAGGTGCGCGGGATCGGCGTTGCGGTCAGCGTCAACACATGCACGTCGGCCTTGAGCTGCTTCAGCTTTTCCTTCTGCGCGACCCCGAAATGCTGCTCCTCGTCAACGATCAGCATACCCAAATGGCTAAACCGGACATCCTTGGCGAGCATCGCATGGGTCCCGATGACAATGTCGACGCGTCCCTCGGCAAGCTCCTTCTTGACCTCGCGCGCCACCTTGGCTGGGACCAGCCGCGACAGCTGCGCAATGCGCAACGGCAGCCCGGCAAAGCGCTCGGTAAAGCTGCGGTAATGCTGTCGGCACAACAGTGTCGTCGGGACGACCATCGCCACCTGCGAGCCGGCCATCGCCGCAATAAACGCGGCGCGCAACGCCACCTCGGTCTTGCCAAACCCGACGTCGCCGCAGATCAACCGGTCCATCGGTTTGCCCGAGGCCATATCGGCGAGCGTGTCGGCGATGGCGTTCAGCTGGTCCTCGGTTTCGGGATACGGAAAGCGAGCGGCAAATTCCTCGTAGATCCCCTCAGGGGGCTGCAAGACGTCGCCGGGCCGCAATTGGCGCTCGGCGGCAACGCGGATCAACTCGCCGGCAATGTCGCGGATCCGCTTCTTGACCCGGGCTTTGCGCGATTGCCAAGCGATCCCGCCTAGGCGGTCGAGCTGCACGCCGGCGTCTTCCGAGCCGAAGCGCGACAACACCTCTATGTTTTCAACCGGCACGAAGAGCTTGTCGTCGCCGGCATAGAGCAGCCGCACGCAGTCATGCGGCGCGCCGGCGACATCGATCGTCTCCAAAGCCTCGTAACGGCCGATGCCATGATCGGCATGGACGACGAGATCACCCGGCGTGAGAGCCGTCGCCTCGGTGATGAACTGGTCGAGGCTGCGCCGGCGGCGCGCCGTGCGGGCGAGCCGGTCGCCGAGAATGTCCTGCTCTCCGAGCAGAACTATCTCACCGGTCGCGAAGCCCTGCTCCACCGGTAAGACGGCGAGCCCGACCGCCGAGGCCGGTAACGCCTCGAGCGCTCGACCGTCGGCGATATGGCGCAGATCGGAGACGCCGCGCTCGCGCAATACCGTCAGCAATCGGTCGGCGGAGCCCTGGCTGAACGCGGCAACGGCAGTCTTGCGGCCGGCCTTGCGCTCGGCTTCGAGGTAATCCCGCACCGCCTCGAACAGCGCGACATTAGGATCGGCGCGCTCGGCAGCGAAGTTGCGCGCCGGGCGGGCACCGGCGTCGAATGTGTCGCAGTCGCTCTGATCCGACGCGAAAGGCGAAAGCTGAACGATCGGTCGCCCGCGCAACGCCGCCTGCCATTCGCGGCTGTCGAGATAGAGCTGGTCGGGCCTGATCGGGCGATAAACCGGTGCACCGGCACGCGCGGCCGGCGTGACGTTGTGGCGCGCCGCATAGGAATCAGCGATCGCCTCCAGGCGGTGACCGCGAACCTCCTCTGCCTGGTAATCGAACGAGATCCCGGCGTCCGGCAAATAATCGAACAAGGTCTCGAGCCGCTCGTAATAAAGCGGCAGCCAATGCTCCATACCCGCATAGCGCCGGCCGGCGCTGACCGATTCGTAGAGCGGGTCGTCGGTACCGGTAGCGCCGAACTGCTCGCGGTAGCGCGAGCGGAAGCGGCGAATCGCCTCGTCGTCGAGTAGGACCTCACTAACCGGGCGCAGCACCGCGTCGTCGAGCCTCCCGGTGGAGCGCTGGTTCAGCGGGTCGAAGCTGCGGACCGATTCGAGGATATCGCCAAAAAAGTCGAGACGGAGCGGCTCTGCTGCTCCTGCCGGATAGAGGTCGACAATCCCGCCGCGCACCGCGAATTCGCCGGGCTCACGCACCGTGTCGGTGCGAATATAGCCGTTGTTGCGGAAGAAGCTCTGCAGGCGGTCGAGCCCGATGCGGCCGCCGGAACGCAAAGTCAAAACGCGGCCGTCGAAAAGCTGTCGCGGCGGCACCCGCTGAACCAGCGCGTTGACCGTGGTCAACACGACGAGCGGCGCGCCATCCCCCCCGGCCGCGGCGAGACGGGTCAGAGTGTCGATCCGCCGGCTGACGATCTCGCCGTTCGGCGAAACCCGGTCGTAGGGGAGACAGTCCCAGGCCGGGAACGTCGCAGCCTCGAGCTCGGGGTGAAAGAACGCGAGCGCCGCGGCGAAACGCGCCATCCTGCCGTCGTCGCGACAGACATGCAGCCACCGCGGGGCAACGCCTGCGTTGAGGAGCGTCCCGATCGCCCAAGCGTCGTGGCCGTCAGGCGCACCAAACAGGGCGACTGCGCGCGGCCGCTGGTTCAGCGAACGGGCAAGATCGGCGAGTGCGGTCATCGGGTGGATATGAGAGGACCCCTATTCCGTCACCCCCGCGAATACGGGGGTCCAGGAGCCCAGGGCGGGGGTGCCAAAAGACCCTGGATCCCGCTTTCGCGAGGGTGACAAATAATAGGAGGTGGGCAGCTCATGTTGTGGGGGAAGTGCTGCTAAATGACAGGAGCAAGCGGGTCACGTCGTGGTCGTGCTCGGCCGGCGCGGCGGTGCGGCCCGACACCCAATTGAATATGTCGGCGTCGGCGCAATCGAGCAATGCCTCGTAGCGGTCGAGCTGAGCCTCGTCAAACCCGGCGAGATGGCCGTCGGCAAAGCGGCCGAGGATCAGGTCGCTCTCGCGCGTCCCGCGGTGCCAGGAACGGAACGACAGCCGCTTGCGGCGAATCTCGGATGATGAGGTCACTTGGCGGCCTTGGCGGTAGCCCTGCCGGGGATATAGACATGCTGTGTGCGTCCCGCCATCCTCGATAAGCTGTTTGCGCCGGTGACGGCGCTCCCCGGCGTCGGCACCCAATCGGCGAAGCTGCTCGAACGCCTTGCCGGCCCATTGGTGCTCGACCTTGTCTGGCACCTGCCGACCGGCATCATCGACCGGCGCGCCTCACCACCGATCCGGTCGCTCGAGCCGGACCGGATCGCGACCCTCGCGGTGCGCGTCGAGGCGCACCAGCCGGGACATGGGCGCCGGCCCTATCGGGTGCGGTGCAGCGATGATACCGGAACACTGAGCCTCGTCTATTTCAATGTCCGGGGCGATCAGCTCACCCGGCTCCTGCCGATCGGCACCGAACGCGTCGTCAGCGGCCGGGTCGAGCTCTACAACGGCGCCCCGCAAATGGCTCACCCGGATCTCGTCTTGCGGCCCGACGAACTCGATCGCCTGCGGCCGATCGAGCCGGTCTATCCGCTGACCACCGGCCTCTCGCCGCGCTTTGTACTGAAAGCAATCGGGGCCGCGCTCGACCGCTTGACGGTGCTGCCGGAATGGATCGATCCGGCACTACGCGAGCAGCGGGGCTGGCCCCCCTGGAGCGAGGCAGTCCGCCAGGTCCACACGCCGGAGACCGAAGACGATCTCTTGCCGACGACCCCGGCGCGTCAACGGCTCGCCTACGACGAGATCTTCGCCAGCCAGCTCGCCGTAGCCCTCGTCCGCGCTCGCCGCCATCGCCAGAAGGGGCGGGCGCTCGTCGGGACCGGGGCGCTGACCGGCGCGGTAGAAACCGCGCTCGGCTTTGCGCTGACCGGCGCCCAGCGCCTGGCGATTGCCGAGATCGCCGCGGAGATGGCGCAGCCGCGCCATATGGTGCGGCTCTTACAAGGCGATGTCGGCAGCGGCAAGACGGTCGTGGCGTTGCTGGCGATGCTGACCGCAATCGAGGGCGGCGGTCAGGCCGCTCTGATGGCACCGACCGAAATCCTCGCCCGCCAGCATCATGCGACCTTGCAGCGCCACGCCAACGCAGCCCGGGTCGAAATCGGTTTTTTGACCGGGCGCGAAAAAGGCCGAGCCCGCGCTTCGATGCTGGCGAGCCTCGCCTCGGGTCTGACGCCGGCGGTCGTCGGCACCCACGCTCTGTTGCAGCCGGATGTCGAGTTCCGCGATCTCGCGCTCGTCGTCATCGACGAACAGCACCGTTTTGGCGTCGAGCAGCGCCTTGGCCTCTACACCAAGGGCCGCGACGCCGACACCTTGCTGATGAGCGCGACCCCGATCCCGCGCACCCTGATGATGACCGCCTATGGCGACCTCGACGTCTCGCGCCTGACCGAAAAGCCGCCGGGAAGACATCCGGTCGACACCCGCACAGTTGCGCTCGAGCGGGTCGACGACGTCGTGGCGGCGGTCGGCCGCGCCTTGGCGCGTCAAGCCAAAGTCTATTGGATCTGCCCCATGGTAGAGGAATCGGAAACTGCCGATCTCGCCGCCGTCGAGGAGCGCCACCGCGCGTTGGCGCCGCTCTTTCCTGGCCGCGTCGGGCTGATGCACGGGCGGATGAAGCCGGCCGACAAGGACCGCGCAATAGCCGGCTTTGCGGGGGGCGAGCTCGATCTCCTGGTCGCGACGACGGTCATCGAGGTCGGGGTCGACGTGCCCGAGGCGACGGTGATGGTCATCGAGCACGCCGAGCGCTTCGGTCTCGCCCAGCTGCACCAGCTGCGCGGCCGCATCGGGCGCGGCGACAAGTCCTCAACCTGCCTGTTGCTGTATGCGTCGCCGCTCGGCGCAGTGGCGAAGCAGCGCCTCGGCATCCTGCGCGAGACCGAGGACGGGTTCCGCATCGCCGAGGAGGATCTGCAGCTGCGCGGCGCCGGCGAGGTGCTGGGGACGCGCCAGAGCGGCCTGCCGACCTTGCGCCTCGCCGATCTCGCGATCCACGAAGAGCTGGTCGCGATCGCCCATGACGACGCGCGCCTCGTCCTCGAACGCGACCCCCACCTGGAGAGCGAACGCGGCCAGGCGCTGCGCGCCCTCCTCTACCTCTTCCGCCGCGACGAAGCCGTGCAATATCTGCGGGCGGGATGAGACCCTATAACCGGCTGTTCACTCCGTAAAATGGCCGGTCGACCATGTTCAAATGCCAGGTACGGTACCATGCCTGCACATAGGGCTTTATCCTGGCGAGCAGGTCGGCGCGCGTTCGCTGCTGCGGGGTAAGGCCTTTGGCACAGAACGCGCGCACTTCGCGATAGAGCCCGTCGACGTCGATGGTCAGCGGCCGGTGGTTCTCGATCAGGATTTTCCCGCCGACGACGACGGTGGCGACGTCGGCGCCCATCGCGCGTTCGACGAACGCCCCGGCAATGTCGAATTCCGGGTCGAGCCACGGGTCGCGGCTCACACGGTCGAGATCGACAAGGATCGCATCGCCCTTCATGCCGGGCAAGAGAGCGCCGACCTCGCCGCCAAACCCGGCCGCCTTGGCGCCGTTCACCGTTGCGATCTCGAGCGCCTCGTAGGCACTGAGCGCCGGCGCCGTCAGGTCGAAGGTGTGGAGGCGGTGCACCTTGTGCATCATCCGCAGCTCCATCACCGCGTCTTCGTCGTCGTTGATCGTCTTGTCGTCGAGCCCCATCGCGACATTCACCCCGGCCGCGCGCAGCGGCATGACCGGCGTGATGCCGTTGCGCATATGGAAGTTGCAGCTCGGATGGCTGGTGACGGAGACACCCCGGCGGCCCATCAGCTCGATCTCGGCCTCGGTGACATGGATCGCATGGCCATAGGCGACATTGCCGTCGACAAGACCCAGATCGTCGAGCCAGAACACCGTCGGCTTGCCGTGCCGGCGCAAGCCATAGGCTTTTTGTACCGGCGATTGCAGCAGATGCATGTGGATCATGACGCCGCCGCGCGCCTCCGATTTGGCGCGCACTTGGCGGAGGAAGGCCTCGCTCGCGCCGTGTGCCCAGCACGGCGCGAGCAAGATTCGCGTATCGGTGTTGTTGTGGGCTTCGTAAAGCTCTTCAAACAGGTGGAAGTATTCGTCGGCGAATGCCTCTTTGTCGAAGAAAACAAACGGGCGGGCCGCTTCCCTCAGATCGTGCGGCAGGGTCTCGATGAACTCCTCCCCGCCCATCGCGAGCTTGCTCTCGTCGCGCACACCCGGCGAGAAGGCGAGCCTGATGCCGGTCGAGAGATAAGTCGCGATCGCGGCGTGAGCGCGCCGCCGGCCTTCGGGACCGTCATCATCGAAGCCATTGTGGTGCAACAATGTGCAGCCGCTGCGCAGGTGGCGCCACGCGCAGATGCCGGCGGTCAGCTCGGGCGGCAGCACCGGCATATAGGCCCAGTCAAAGAGGGCGTTTTCGAGAAAATCGTTGTGCACGCCCTTTTGGATCGGCGACAGACCGCGCCCATGGCTATGGGCATCGACGAGACCCGGCAACAACAGCTGGGTCCCGTCGCCGATGATCCGGACACCGGGATAGTTCCGCGCAATCTCTGGAAAGGGACCCGTCTCTGCGACCGTGCCGCCGGTGATCGCGACAGCGCCCTGCGGGATCACGCCGGAGGCGCCAAGCCGCGCATCCGTGATCGCGTAGGCGCCGTGCAGGATGAGACTCTCGGCCATGCCCCGGTGCGCCCCGCGCGGTTTAGTTGTTGATGGACGCGAGCTCCTCGATCCGCAGGCCATTGCGGACGCGGGCGATCAGCTCCTCGGGGTCGTAGACAACGCCGACCGGGTTCTTGTCGTTGGTGGACCGGCCCTGCATGTAGGTTTTTCCTTCAAGCGCCGTCGCGAAATTGTCGACCAACAGCTCGACCTGGTTGTGGTCGGGATCGTGGTAGTACATCGACGTCGTCACGCCGTGATTGACGCAGCGCTGCGGGCGGATGCCGATCGCTTTGAGGCGCAGGTAATTGTCGGTCAAATCATCGAGGCCGCCAAAGGTGAACGCGACGTGGTTAAGGCCGGCCGCGTCGGGCTGCCGTTCGGCCAGCGGTCCGGGGTCGAGAAACGCGACCCGGTGATGCTCGTCATCATAGCTGATGAACGAGATGCGCTCGGCCTCGTAAAGGATTTCGGCTCCGAGCACGGTGCAGTACCAATCGATCATCTCGCGCCGACGATTAGTCTGCAGCACGATATGCGACAGCTTTTTGGGTGACGCCATGATCTCCTCCCTGGCATTGTATTCCCGCCGGATCGGTGCCTGAGAAACCCGAGCGAGTCAACACCAGAGCCCGGTGGGACCGCCGTCCTAGAAAACCAGCGAGCTGGCCGTCGCCAATCCCGGCTCCGGCTGGCATAGTGGACCCTTGCGCCGCCGACCCCGCGGGTAACCGCCGATGACCGTTGATCGCCAAACCTTGCAGGTCGAGCCCTCCCTCGAGCTCGCCCTGACCTACAACCGCGAGATCAGGGCCGGGATCGAGCGCATCTGGGAGAATGTATTCGACTGGGAACATCTGCCGGTATTGCACGCGAGCCAGTTCAACCACGTCGAACTCGTCGACATCGGCAGCTGGGGGTGGCGGGTCGTGCTCACGAAACGGCCCGGCTCGGCGGATCGGCGCATGCTGCTCGAGTTGCACGCCGACCGGCCCAATAGCACGGTACCGCGTTCGGATCTTGGCCGGGGACGGAACGGGAACCGAGATTTGGACGGTGATGAAATGCCTCGCGCCGGACCGGACGGCTGTCGAGGTGCGCTATTATCTGCCGGAACGCCGTCCGGAGAGGCTTGAAACCCTCGGTCAGGCATACCGGCTCAGCTGCGCGCGTCTGTGGGACGAGGACGAGGCGATGATGATGCGCCGCGACGCCCTGACGGCGCGCGCCGCGGCCGGGCGTCGGCGAAGCGAGGCTCCGCTCTCGCTCGGCCCGTTGCCGGAGCTGCGCCATCGCCTGCCGCTTCTCGTCGAGTTCGATGGCGAGCCGTTCCGGATCATCGAAATCGACGGCGGCACCTTCCTCGCCCACGCCGCCAGCTGCCCGCATTGGCTCGGACCGCTCGACGAGACCATCCCGGAGAATGGAATCCTGCGCTGCCCGTGGCATGGTTATCTCTTTGATATGCGCACCGGTAAGAGTGCCGACGGGCGCGGTTATCGACTGGCGCCGGCGCCGCAAATCGTCATCGATCCGATGAGCGGCGATGTCACCCTTACCCGAGGCCGCGGCCCCGCAATTAACGCCGCGCCGCCGCGGCCGGCAGTGGCCGGCCGAGGTTCGGCAACAGCACCGTGAACAAGCCGAGCAGCGGCAGGAAGGAGCAAAGCTGGTAGACAAAGTCGATGCTGGTCGCGTCGGCCAGCCGGCCGAGTGCCGCCGCCCCTACCCCGGCCAGGCCGAAGGAGAGCCCGAAGAACAGCCCCGCGACGGTGCCGACCTTGCCGGGCACCAGCTCCAGCGCGTAAACGATGATTGCCGAGGAGGCCGAGGCAAGGATCAAGCCGATCACGACGGCCAGAACACCGGTCCACAACAGATCGGCGTAGGGCAGCGCCAGAGTGAACGGCAGCACGCCGACGATCGAGCCCCATAGCACGTATTTGCGGCCGATACGGTCGCCGACCGGCCCGCCGATCAACGTCCCGACCGCGACTGCCGCCAAAAACGCGAACAGGTAAATCTGCGCACTCTCGAGCGAGACGTTGAATTGGCTGATCAGGTAGAACGTGTAATAGCTGTTGAGGCTCGCCGTGTAGAAGGATTTGGAGAACACCAGCACGAACAGTATCGCCACCGACCAAACGACCTTGCGCCGCGACAGATAATGCCGCTCGACCGTGTGCCGGGCGCCCGCCCGCGCCGGCGCTGCGCGCTCCCTGCGGAACCATCTGCCGACGCCGAACAGAACGGTCATCGCCAAGAGGGCCGTCGATGAGAACCAGGCGATGCTCGACTGGCCGTTCGGGATGACGATGAAGGCGGCCAGGATCGGCCCGAGCGAGGAGCCGATATTGCCGCCGACTTGGAACAACGATTGCGCCAAGCCGTGCCGTCCGCCCGACGCGAGGCGCGCGACACGCGAGGCTTCCGGGTGAAAGACCGCGGAACCCGACCCGACCAGCGCCGCCGCCACCACCAGGCTCGGGTAGCTGCCGGCGTTCGCCAGCAGCAGCAAGCCGATCAACGTCGCAGCCATTCCGACGGCGAGCGCGTAGGGTTGCGGGCGATGGTCGGAGACCAGCCCGACCGCCGGCTGCAGCAGCGACGAGGTGACCTGCATGATCAAGGTGATCAACCCGATCTGCGCGAAGCTCAGACCGTATTCGCCCTTCAGCATCGGATAGAGCGCCGGCACCAGCGACTGCATCATGTCGTTCAGAAAATGCGAAAAGCTGAGCGCCATGATCACGGAAAAAGCGGCGCCTTCCGCCACCCGCAGCCCTGGGGCCTTGCGGGTTTCGCTGCCATTCGCCGTTACGCTCGTGCTCATCATTCCGCCGCGGTTTCGATCGTCGTAGGAGATTACTCGAATAAGCGAACGGTTTCGCGTAAATGCACCCGCGTCTGCGCCATGGCAGGTATCTGCGATGGTTGGTCACGAAAGGCCGGGGGACCACCCTGGCGGGAGGCCTGGATGACATTACCCGAATCGAGCCGCTTTCAGTTCACCGCCGATCTCGGCATCTGCCGCATTCTGAATGGCATGTGGCAGGTCTCCGGCGCCCACGGCAGGA
The DNA here is from genome assembly GCA_963698995.1 of uncultured Alphaproteobacteria bacterium. Taxonomy (GTDB): domain Bacteria; phylum Pseudomonadota; class Alphaproteobacteria; order ATCC43930; family CGMCC-115725; genus AP-15. Next base: position 119,211 of record CAVOTD010000122.1, read on the forward strand.
TTGAGCCGACGCGCGCGATCGACGCGATGGTCGCCTACCACGATGCCGGCTTTACCACCTGGGATCTCGCCGACCATTACGGCCCTGCCGAGGACTTTCTAGGGAATTTTCGCCGCCTGTTCGCCGCCCGCCACGGGAACGAGCGACTTGCGGAGATCCAGGCATTTACCAAGTGGGTCCCCCATCCGGGACCAATGACGCGGCGCGTCGTCGAGGACGCGATTGGTATTTCGCTCACTCGCATGGGTGTCGCATGTCTCGACCTACTGCAATTCCATTGGTGGGACTATGACGACGAGCGCTACCTCGACGCGCTGAAGCATCTCGCCGACCTGCAGTACGAGGGCAAAATCCGCCATCTCGCGCTGACCAATTTCGACACTGAACATCTGAAGATCATTCTCGATCGCGGCATCCGTATCGTCTCGAACCAAGTGCAGTACTCGCTTGTCGATCGTCGGCCGGAGATCCAGATGGCTTCGTTCTGCCGCGACCACGGGATCACATTGCTCGCCTACGGCACTCTGCTGGGCGGGCTGCTTTCGGAGAAATACCTGGGTCGGACCGAGCCGCTGCGCTCGGAACTCAACACCGCGTCACTGCAGAAATACAAGAACATGATCGATGCGTGGGGTGGATGGGCCCTGTTCCAGGAACTACTCGCAGTGCTCAAAGAGCTCGCCGACAAGCATCGGGTCAGCATCGCCAATCTCGGCATTCGCTACATACTCGATCGTCCTTCGGTTGCCGGCGCAATCGTCGGCGCACGGCTCGGCGTAGCAGAGCACATCGCCGACAATGCCCGGGTGTTCGGTTGCGCGCTGGAAGCCGGCGATGTTGCAGCGATCGAAGCGGTGCTCGCCAAATCACGTGACCTGATGCAGCTGATCGGCGACTGCGGAGACGAATATCGTTAGGGGCGTCCCAGCAGCAATCAGCTATACCCCCGGATCATCGGCCTACTGGGCGGGGGCACTGGCCTCGCGATTAGCGGACCGGCGGCGGCCCAGCCAATGGCCGAGGCGATCCATGTAGATGTAGACGACCGGCGTGGTGAACAATGTCAGCAGCTGTGAGACCAAGAGGCCGCCGACGATCGCATAGCCGAGCGGCTGGCGGATTTCCGACCCGACACCGGTGCCGAGCATCAAGGGGACGCCGCCGAGCAGGGCGCACATCGTCGTCATCAGAATGGGGCGGAAGCGCAGCAGGCAAGCCTCATGGATCGCGTCTTCGGTGCTCAGGCCGCGCTCGCGCTGACCGACCAGCGCAAAGTCGACCAGCATGATGCCGTTCTTCTTGACGATGCCGATCAACAGGATGATTCCGATGATGCCGATCACGTCGAGCGGCATGCCGAACAGCATCAAGGTCAGCAGCGCGCCGAGCCCGGCCGAGGGCAGGGTCGAGATGATCGTGATCGGGTGGATCGTGCTCTCGTACAGCATGCCGAGGATGATGTAGACCGCGACGAGCGCGGCGAGGATCAGGATTGGCGTGCTGCTGAGCGAGCTCTGAAACGCTTGCGCGCTGCCCTGGAAGCTGGTGGCGATCGACGGGCGGCAGGTGGAGATCCGCGGCGGTTTTTTGGATCGCCGTTACCGCGTCGCCGATCGCAGTGTTCGGAGCGAGGTTGAAGCTCAAGGTCACCGACGGGAACTGGCCCTGGTGGTTGATCGCCAGCGGCCCGACCATCGAGGTGACCTTGGCGAGCTGGCTCAGCGGAACTTGGGCCCCGGTGGCAGATGTCGCGTAGATTCGGCTGAGCGCGTTGCGCCCGAGCTGAAAGCCAGGCTCGACCTCGAGGATCACATAGTATTCGTTGAGGGCGGTGAAGATCTTCGCCGCGGTGCGCTGTCCGAAGGCGTCGTAGAGGAGCGAATCGACCACGGCGGGGTTGATGCCCAGCCGGGAAGCGACATCGCGGTTGACCTCGACCTGCAGCACCCGGCCGGCGCTCTGCTGGTCGCTGGCGACGTCGGTCAGCTGCGGCAGCCCCTGCAGCTTCTGCAGCAGAATGGGCGCCCAGTGGTTGAGCTCGTCATTGTCGACATCGACCAGCGTATACTGGTACTGGGTCTTTGACAGCCGCGCGCCGATCGTGATGTCCTGCGCCGCCTGCATGTACAAGGTCACGCCCTCGACCGGCTGCAGCGCCCGATTCAACCGCGCGATCACCTGGTCGGCGCTGGCATTCCTTTGTCCGAGCGGCTTCAGGGTGATGAACATGCGCCCGTCGTTCAACGGTGACGGTCGGCCCACCGGGTCCGATATAGCCGATCGCCGAGGCGACTGCCGGGTCCTTCGTCACCACGTCCAGAACCGCCTGCACCCGTCCCATCATGGCTATCGGGGAGATGTCCTGAGCTCCCTCGGCAATGCCGATGATCAGGCCGGTGTCCTCCTGCGGGAAAAATCCTTTGGGGATCACGATGAACAGAACGCCCGTCATGATGATCGTCGCGATCATCACGGTCAGCGTGATCAAGCGATGGTGCAGCGCCACGACCAACGCCCGGTCGTAGACCGCGACCAGCCCCTCGAAGAAGCGCTCGACCGCGCCCGAGACGCGCCCGCGAGGCTTGTCGCCCTCCGCTGTCAGCAGGCGGGAGCACATCATCGGCGTCAGTGTCAGCGACACGATCACCGAGACGAGAATCGCCACCGCGACGGTGACGGCGAACTCGCGGAACAGCAGACCGACGATGCCGCTCATCAGAAACAGCGGAATGAATACCGCGACCAGCGATATCGAGATCGAGACGATCGTAAAACCGATTTCGCCCGCCCCTTCCAGGGCAGCCTGCATCGGCGTCGCCCCGTTCTCGATGTGCCGCACGATGTTCTCGATCATTACGATCGCATCGTCGACCACGAACCCGACGGCGATGGTCAGCGCCATCAGCGACAGATTGTCCAGGCTGAACCCCAGCACGTACATCACCATGAATGTGCCGATCAGCGACATCGGCACGGCGATCGCCGGGATCACGGTCGCCCACAGCTTGCGCAGGAACAGGAAGATGACGCCGACGACCAGCGCAATCGTCAGCAGCAAGGTGCGCTCGACATCGGTGACGCTGGCGCGGATGGTCTGCGTGCGGTCCGACGCGATGTAGATGTTGAGCGAAGGCGGCAGCGACGCCTGCAGCTGCGGCAGCGCCTTTTTGATCTGGTCGACGGTCGCGATCACGTTCGCGCCGGGCTGGCGCTGCACCGCGAGAAGGATCGCGCGCTTTGTGTTCAGCCAGCCGGCAAGCGTCTTGTCTTGCGCCGCGACGATGGCATGGCCGACATCGCGGACGCGTATCGGCGCGCCGCCGGGGTAGAGGCCGGAGCGGTAGGCAAGGATGTAGTCGTTGAACCCTTGCGCCGTCATCAGCTGGTCGTTGGTCTGCAAGGTGGAGGCTTGCTGGCCGCCATACAGCGTTCCCTTGGCCTGATTGACCGTGGCAGTGCTCAAGGCGGTTCGCACCGCCTCCAGGTCCAAACCCTCCGCCGCAAGTTGCGCCGGATTGACCTGGACCCGGATCGCCGGGCTCTGCTGCCCGCCGACCGTGACCAGGCCGACGCCGGGCATCTGCGCAATCTTCTGTGCGAGGATGCTGTTTGCGTAGTCGCTGACCTTGGTGAGCGGCAGCGTGTCCGATGTCAGGGCCAGCAACAGGATCGGCGTGTCGGCCGGGTTGGTCTTACGGTAGATCGGCGGGTTCAACAGGGTGGGAGGCAGGTCCGAGGCTGCCGCGTTGATCGCCGCCTGCACATCCGACGCGGCCGAATCGACGGTGCGGCTGCGGTCGAACTGGAGCGTGATCTGGGTAAATTCGGTGGCGCTGCTCGAGGTCATTTGCGAGAGGCCGGGAATCTCGCCGAACTGCCGTTCGAGCGGCGTCGCGACCGACGAGGCGACCGCCTGCGGACCGGCTCCCGGCCACTGCGCGGTCACTTGGATCGTCGGAGAATCGATGTTCGGCAGGGCAGCTACCGGCAACAGCTCGTAGCCGATCAGCCCCAGCAGCAATATCGCCACCATCAGCAACCCGGTCGCGATCGGCTTTCGTATGAAAGTCGCCGAGATGTTCATGGCAGCATGCCCGAGCTTGCCGTCGAGGGATTCGGCACGGCACTCGGATTGTTCGGGTCGGCCAGCGACACCGATGTGCCTTGTGACAGGCGATACTGGCCGCGCACGACGACATCCTCGCCGGCGCTCAAGCCTTTGTCGATGAGGGCCTCGCCGGTAAGCGTCTCGCGCACCGAAACCGGCCGCATTGCCACCTTGTGATCCTGGCCGACGACAAAGACGAACTGCCCTTGCGGTCCCTGCTGGATGGCGTCGAGCGGGACGGTCAGGCCATTGTGCTCCACCGAGGTTACCACCCGGACATTGACAAACGTGCCGGGCCACAGCCGGCGCTGCTGATTGGGGAAAATCGCCTTCAGGCGGACGGTGCCCGAGGTGGGATCGGCCTGGTTGTCGACCAGCAGCAACTGGCCGGTATCGAGCTGCGTCTTGCCGTCCTGGCTGAAGGCGATGGTCTGCAACGGCCCCTTCGCGAGTGCGTCCTGCACCTCGGGGATGTCGGCCATCGGCAAGGTGAAGACGACGCTGATCGGCTGCACCTGAGTGACCACGACGACGCCGGTCGTAGAAGAGGCGGCCCCATTGTTTGGTTGGATGATGTTCCCGACATCGAGCAGGCGGATCCCGGTGACCCCGTCGAATGGAGCGACGAGCCGGGTATAATCCAGCTCGGTCTTGGCATATTCGATCGCCGCCTGGTCGTTCTCGACGGTCGCCTGCTGCTGTGCCACCATCGCCCGCTGCGTCGCGACCTGCTGCTCCGGGGCAAACCCATGCTTCGACAGCGGGATATAGCGGCCGAGGTTGATCTGCGCGTTCTCGAGATGGGCCTGGTCGCGAGCGAGCGCGGCCTGCGCTTCGTCGAGCTGCGCCTGAAAGGTGCGCGGATCGATCTGGGCCAAGAGGTCGCCTTTTTTGACGAATTGTCCCTCCTTGAAAGGGACATCGACGAGCAGGCCGGTGACTTGGGCGCGGACCGTCGCCGTGTTCAGCGCCGTGACCGTTCCAATGCCGGTCAGCACGATCGGGAAATTTTGCTGCTGGACTGCCGTTGCGATCACCGGAACGGGGGGAGCGGGCTCCGGCTTCGCGGCGGAAGGGCTGCGCGCGAAATGTTGCCAGCCCAAATAGCCCGCCGAGACAACCGCGATCATCACGAGGCCAGCGAGCACAGGGGCGTGCCGTCGCCGCCTCGCGGCAGGTCTATCGGTTGCGTCGGGTGAGGCAGTCATCCGAGGGCCGGGCTAAGAGGCCTGCGGTCTGGCAGAGCGACGCACGCTCTCGACAAGCACGATCAGGCAGCCGAACAACAGGGCAGCGCCGCCGAGAAGCGGGTCGAGACCGATAAAATCGACCAACGACCCCGCCACGGCGACGATCGCGAGAACCGATATCGTCAGTTGCTTCTCGCCGACGAACATGCCGATCAATTCGGTAGCGAGTTCCCTGAGCATCGTCATTAAGCGAACTCCACACGCAGTTTTCGGGCGAGGCAGGCGCCGATCAGCCCCGCACCAAGGAACAGGGCGGCGAACAGGAGCAGCGCCAGATCCTGCCCCGGCCAGGCAATGCCGAGACCTTCGCCGGTCCAGAACACGCCGAAGGCCGACAACATGACACCAACGCCGAACTTCAGAGTATTCTCCGGGACGCGCGACAGGGGCCGATGGACAATAGCTCCTATGGCAAGAACTAGAGCACAGGCGGCGAGCGCACCAACGCTGGCGGGCATCAGCAGCCCGCGCCCGGCACCCACCGCAATCACAATAAACACGACTTCGAGCCCCTCGAGCAGCACCGCCTTCAGCGCGGTAATGCCGGCAATCCAGTCGAGTCTCTGCCGACGGTGCACTTCTCCACTGAGCTGGGCGATCTCGGCCGCAAAGATCGCGTCCTCATCATGCAACGGTATGACGCCGGCGACCCGCAATGACGCCTTTCTGAGCCAACCCATGCCGAAGAGCAGCAGCAGGATCCCGATCGCCAGCTGCAGTGAGGTAATCGGGACACGGTCGAGAAGCGGCCCCAGCAGCAGGACGATGCCCGCCAACACGGCGAGGCCGGCGGCTGTACCTAGCGCGGCCGGGCGCCAGCCCCGCAATGTCGCGACGGCGAGCACTATTGTGAAGGCCTCGACCACCTCGACGAGCGAAGCGAGGAACGCTGCACTTACCGCGGATGCCACAGTGGACCAGATCATAGTGCTCCCCCAGTTCAGCGGTTCTCGTCATGCGCCTCGAAAACGCGCTGAGCATAGGCATCGAGCAGGCTTTCGCAGCCCTTGAGCCGCTCCGCGGCCTCAGCGGCAAGCCCGCCACCGTAAAAATCGAGTTTCCTGATCTTTTCGAGCCACCCCTGCAGCTTCTTCAGCTCGACGTCGTTTTCTTCGAGCTCGTTGTAGGTGAAGTGCTGCGCGACCGTTTCCTTCGCGATCTCGGCTCCGAAATCGTCACATTTGTCGATCAGCTCGCGATAAGCGTCGTCGCGATCGGCCTTGAAGCGGCCGATCACTTTGTCCTCCTGCAGACGGTCGAGCGCAATCGTTTGCAGTATGACCGCATCACCGCCGATTTCGGTAATGTCGTTTTCCAGCATCTTTAGCTGCCGCACGTGGTCGTCGGTCTTGGGCAGAAGACACACGCCATTCTGCAGATAGATGGCACCCATGCTCTTCAACCGCCGCCACAGAGCGACCCGCTTCGCTGCCGGCTCGGGCGGGACTTTGTAGGCGAAGAGTAGCCACGGTTTTGTATCCATGGCTCGACAGTTATGTTACGGTCGTAACATTTCAAGAGTCGGATTCAAGGCGTATGAGAATAACCCTGAGCGATCGGGGACCAGGCCTAGCTCCCGGCTAGGCCATGCCCAACCATCTTACGCGGATCGACGATCTCGTTGAAGCGCTCCTCGTCAATGCTGCCCGATGCGAGCGTCGCCTCCGTCAACGTCGGATCTTTGTTGTTGGCTGCATGGGCAATCGCCGCGGGCTGGTCGTGACTTCCCTCTCCAGGCCTTCTACTCTGCAGCGGGACCGTCAGCTCGACACCCGGACCGTCCCGCAACCGCGCAGGAGCCAAGCATGACGCGACCGTTCGAGGGTATCCAGATCATCGATATCACCCACGTCTTGGCTGGCCCGTTTGCGGCCTATCAGCTCGCCGTCCTGGGCGCCGACGTGATCAAGGTCGAGCACCCCGAGGATCCCGATCAGACACGCGACAGCGGCACCGATCGGGCGCTCAATCGCGGCGGCATGGGAACCAGTTACTTGACCCAGGGGTCCAATAAGCGGTCGATCACCCTGGACCTGAAGAGCGAGACCGGCCGCGCCGTTCTGAAACGCCTTGTCGCGCGGGCTGACGTGATGGTGGAGAATTTCCGGCCCGGCGCTTTTGCGGCGCTCGGGCTGGGCTATGAAGCGATGAGCGAGATCAACCCGCGACTGATCTATTGCTCGATCTCGGCCTTCGGTCAGGAGGGACCCCGCGGCCGCCAGACCGCCTACGACCATGTTATCCAAGCGACCTCCGGATTGATGGCGACGACCGGCACCGAGGAGGTCAATCCGATCAAGTTCGGCTCGCCGGCGGTCGACTACGCGACCGGGACGATGGGCGCCTTTGCGCTCGCCAGCGCCTTGTTCCAGCGCGAGCGCACCGGCCGCGGCCAGCGGATCGATCTGGCGATGCTCGATGTCGCAATGATCCTGATGAGCTCGCACCTGACCGGCCATCTGCGCAACGGCGCCGAACCCAAGCCGTCGGGCAACCGGCATCTTCATGCCACCAACAGCTGTTACGCCGCAAAGGAGGGTTTGGTGATGCTCGGCGCCAGCAATCTGCGCCAGCAGCGCCGGTTATGGCAGGCGCTCGAAAGACCGGAGATGGTCAAGCGCGACAACGAGGCGCGCGAGCAGGACCGCCAGCGCGAGGCAGCCGTGCTGACGGAAATCCTAAAGACCCGGACCGCCGACGAATGGGAAGCGTTCTTTCAGGCGCGTCATGTCCCGGCGGCGCGCGTGCGCAGCCTGGCGGAGGCGGTCCGCGATCCGCAACTTGCCACTCGCGGGGTGACCCACCATCACGCCTCGGCCCCTGGCGTTGCGGGGGATTTCGACGTGCCGCTGGCGGCTTTTAAATTCGCCCATGGCGGCCCCAGCATCGAGACGCCTCCGCCGGAACACGGCGCTGATACCGACAACGTACTCGCCGAGCATGGCTACGATTCCGACCAGATCGCAGCGCTTCGCAAGGCCGGCGTGATTTGAGTCCGCAGATCGCATAATCGGAGACCACGATGGCGGGAGATTTGATCAAAATCGCGGCTCGCGGGAAAAGCTTTTACGCCTACTTGGCTGTCCCCGAAGCAGGCAAAGGGCCAGGGCTCGTGCTATTTCACGACATTTCGGACGATGACCGGGAGGGGCGCGAGCTCAGCGAGTTTTATGCCGCTGAGGGCTATGTCGTGCTTTGCCCCGAGGCCTTCGCCGTCGCCGACGGGGCCAAGGACATCGCGGCCACCGTAGCGGCCCTGCGCGGCCGTAACGAATGTACCAGCAAGATCGGGGCGCTCGGCTTCGGACTCGGAGGCAAGCTCGCCGGTCTCGCCGCGGCCGAGGCGGCTGTCGATTGCGCCATCGCCTATTACGGCTTCGGCATCGATTTCGGGCTCAACTTTGCGCCACGCATCCGCTGCCCGTTGGCCCTGCACTTGGCCGAGGGAGATCCCGACATTCCGCCCGAAGCGGTCGCACGGATCAAGGCTGCGTTCGCCGACCGTCCCGAGGTCGCCATCCATGTCTACCCCGGTGTCGCTCCGGGGTTCGACCGCAATGGCCGGGCAAACTACGATCGCGCGGCGGCGGGTCTCGCGCATTCGCGTTCGATCGCAACCCTGCGCAAGGCGATCGGGCCGCAATACGACCTCGAGGCATTGTGGGAGAAGCACACCACCTACGAATTTGTCGCGCGCAATGTCGCCGCGACAATGCAGACGATGGTCGCGGAACCCTATGTCAATCACATCCCGGTGATGACCGGCGGTGTCGGGCAGCGAGAGCTCGCCCGGTTCTATGCCAACCACTTCATCCCTAAATTACCGGCGGATACCAAGCTGGTGCCGGTGTCCCGCACGGTCGGCGCCGACCGCATCATCGACGAGATGCTGTTCTGCTTCACCCACGACGTCGAAATCGATTTTCTGCTCCCGGGGGTGCCGCCGACCGGGAAGTACGTCGAGGTGCCGACAATTGCGATCGTTGCTTTCCGCGGCGACAAGATCTGCCATGAGCACATATATTGGGACCAGGCGAGCGTGCTCGTCCAAATCGGGCTGATCGACCCAAAGGGTCTACCTGTCGCCGGCATCGAGGCGGCCCGCAAACTTGTAGACGAGACGCGCCCTTCCAACACGCTGATGAAGCGCTGGGCGGAGAGCGCAGTCGGCGATGCGACTTAGGATGCGGCTCCTCAGGATAATCAATCTGGAGAACAAACATTCCACCATTACGCAGCTTTCTGTTTGCGCCGGGTAATCACGCGCGGCGGGTTGAGAAGGCATTGTCACTCGACGCCGACGCGGTGATCCTCGATCTCGAAGACGCCGTCGCCACTGCAGAGAAGAAGGCGACGCGCGATGCTATTATCGCGGCGCTGGCTTGCCCGCGGCGCCCGTTGCTCTATGTTCGGGTCAACGCGGTCGATACCGAGTTCTGCTATGGCGACCTGGTGGCGATCGTCCGCCCCGGGCTCGACGGCATCATCTTGCCCAAGGTCGAAAGCGCGTCGGGGCTGGCGACGGTCGACTGGCTCCTCGCCCAGCTCGAACGCGAACAGGGGCTGACGCCGCGCGCGATCGATCTGATCCCGATCATCGAGACCGCGCGCGGCCTCGCCCAGATCGATGCCATTCTCGCCGGCGGCACGCGGGTCAAGCGCGTTGCTTTCGGCGCCGGCGATTTCACGTTCGATGTCGATATGATTTGGAGCCGCGAAGAGAAAGAGCTCGCCTACGCCCGCGCCAAGATCGCCGTTGCGTCCCGAGCTTGCGGCATCGAAGCGCCGCTCGACACGGTGTGGGTCGATCTGGCCGACGAGGCGGGGCTCGAAGCATCGGCGCGCGGGGCTTTGGCCTTCGGCTTTCAGGGCAAGATGTGCATCCACCCCAACCAGATCGCGGTGGTCAACCGCGTCTTTACCCCAAGCGAGGCGGAGATCGCCTTTGCCGAAAGGGTCGCCGTCGCCTTCGCCCGGGCGGAGGCCGAAGGCAGCGCGGCGATCCAGCTCGACGGCAAATTCATCGATTACCCGATCGTCTACCGCGCGCAACGGGTGTTGGAAAAGGTCGCGGCGATCCGCGCGCGCGGGCCGCGGCAATGACGCGATACGCGGCCGGAGCGCTCGACGGGATTACCGTCCTCGATTTGTGCAGCTATCTCGCCGGCCCGTATGGCTGCACCTTGCTCGCCGATCTCGGCGCCACGGTGATCAAGATCGAATCGCCGCAGGGCGACATGCTGCGCCAATTCCCGTCGAGCCTCGCTGGCGAGAGCCGTTTTTTTCTCGGCACCAACCGCGGCAAGCGCGCGCTGGCGCTCGATCTGAAGCAGCCCGAGGGTCTGCGCATCCTGCATCGGATGGTCGAGACCGCCGATGTCCTCGCAGAGAATTTCCGGCCGTCGGTGCCGGCCCGGCTCGGCATCGACTACCCGCGGCTCAGGGCGATCAACCCACGCCTTGTCTATTGCGGGCTGACCGGCTACGGCGACAGCGGGCCGCTGCGCGAGAAAGGCGGCTTCGACCAGGTTTTGCAATGCCTGAGCGGAATGGCGGTTTTTCAGGGCGGCGGACCCGACAAGCCGCAAGTGGTGCTAGGCTCCGTGCTCGACTATTTCACCTCGGCGCTGCTCGCCTATGGTGTCGCCGCCGCCCTCTTCCGGCGCGAGCGCAGCGGCACCGGCCAATATCTGAGCCTCTCGTTGTTGCGCAGCGCATTGACGATCCAGGCCGGGCGTTTCGTCTGGGCCGAGAGCGAGGGTCGCGAGGTCGCCCGCGATTCCGGGGCCGGCGGGCTGACCGGGATACATCCGACGAAACAAGGCGCGCTCTACATTTCGGTGCATTCCAACCATTTCTTTGCCGCGCTGTGCGAGCTGATCGGCCGACCCGAACTGGCGGGCGACCCGCGATGCGCGACGATGCGCAGCCGCGCCGCGCACGCCGCCGAGCTCCTCCCCGAACTGCACGCGGCCCTTGCCTTGCGCAGTTCCCTCGAATGGGAGCGGATCTTTGGGGAGCGGGTGCCGTGCGCGGCAGTGCGGCCGATCGAGGAAATGTTCGATCATCCGCAAACCGTCGCCGAAGAACTGGTCGCCACCCTCGATCATCCGGTGGTCGGCCGCTATCGCACGATGACCAAGCCGATCAAATTCGCCGATACGCCGGGGTCGGCGCCGAGCCCGGCGCCGACCTTCGGCCAACACAGCGACGCGATCCTCGCCGAGCACGGCTATTCGGCCGCCGAGATCACCGCATTGCGCGAGCGCGGCATTGTGCGCTGAGTCAGTGTCAACCGCCTAAGGAGGGAGCATGGACGATTTTGTCGATCCGATGATGCTCGATCTTGATCGATACGCGATCGGACAGCCGGTGCCTCGCAGCGAAGACCCGGTGCTGGTGTCCGGCAAAGGCCAGTATACCGACGACATCAACCTGGCGGGTCAGGCCCATGCGGTAATCGTGCGCAGCCATTACGCGCACGGCGTCATCCGCAACATCGATACCTCGGCGGCGCGCGGTATGCCGGGCGTGCTCGGCGTCTACACTGCGGCGGATCTCGATGCCGGGGGAATCGGACCGCTGCCGCCCCGCCAGGTCATGAACAATCGGGACGGGACGCCGATGCTGAGCCCGGTCAGGTACGCACTCGCGACCGACAAGGCACGCTATGTCGGCGACCCGATCGCCGCGGTTGTCGCGGAAACTCTTGCCCAGGCCAAGGACACCGCCGAAGCGGTGGTCGTCGACATCGACCCGCTTCCGGCCGTCACCAGCGCCAAGGAAGCAGCCGCGCCCGGCGCGCCGCTCCTCTATGACGATGTGCCGGGGAATGTCGGGCTCGATTTCCACTATGGCGACAGCGAGAAGGTCGCGGCCGCCTTTGCCGAAGCGGCCCATGTGACGCGGCTCGAGCTGCGCAACAACCGGGTTATCGTCAATCCGATGGAACCACGCGCCGCGATCGCCGAGTACGACCCCGAACGCCAGCATTGGACGCTCCATATCGGCTCCCAAGGCGTCTTCGGGTTCCGCAACTATCTGGCCACGGTCTTTGGCGTCGGTCGCGACCAGATGCGCGTGCTGACCGGCCGGGTCGGCGGCTCCTTCGGCATGAAGCAGCCGACCTATGCCGAACATTTCTGCATCATGCATGCCGCGCGGCAGCTCGGCCGTCCGGTGAAATGGACCGACGAGCGTTCGGGCAGCTTCGTGTCGGACACACATGGCCGCGACGCCGAGATGATGGCCGAACTGGCGCTCGATCGCGACGGCAATTTTCTGGCGGTTCGCCTGACTGGTTACGGCAATCTCGGCGCCACCTACGGCGCACCCGGCCCGTCGACCCGAAACGCCGTCAGGAACACGCTCGGCGTCTACAAGACCCCGTTGATCGAGGTCTCGACGAAATGCGTGTTCACGAATACGACGCCGGTTGGCGCCTATCGCGGCGCCGGCCGGCCCGAGGCCAATTACTATATGGAGCGGCTGGTCGAGGCCGCAGCAGCCGAGATCGGGATGGATCCTGTCGAGTTGCGGCGGCGCAACCACATCCCGCCGGAGGCGATGCCGTACAAAAGCCCGAACGGCACGACCTATGACAGCGGCGACTTCACCAATCTCCTGAACCAGGCGCTGGTGCTTGCCGATTGGGAAGGGTTTGCCGCGCGCCGGGCGGAAAGCCGGGCGCGGGGTCGGCTGCGCGGCCGCGGCATCAGCGACTATCTCGAATTGACCGGGCCGCCCGGCCGCGAGATGGGCGGCATCCGCTTCGAGGCGGACGGCTCGGTTACGATCATAACTGGTACTCTGGACTACGGTCAGGGGCATGCCTCGCCGTTCGCGCAAGTCCTCAGCACCCGGCTCGGCATCCCGTTCCAACGGATCCGCCTGCTGCAGGGCGACAGCGACGAGCTGATCGCCGGGGGCGGCACCGGCGGCTCGAAATCAATGATGACAAGCGGCACTGCAATCGTCGCGGCCGGGGACAAGGTGATCGAGACCGGCAAGCAGATCGCCGCTCATGTGCTGGAGGCGGCGGTCGCGGACATCGAATTCCGCGCCGGCCGCTTCGTCATTGCCGGCACCGACCGCGCTATCGGGATCATGGAATTGGCCGACAAGATCCACTCGGGCCTGGAGCTGCCGCCCGAGTTGCCGCAGAACCTCGACGTCCAACTCGTCGCCGACGGTCCGACCTCCGCCTTCCCCAATGGCTGCCATATCGCCGAGGTCGAGGTCGACCCCGAGACCGGCATGGTCGAAGTCGTCCGCTATGCCTTTGTCAATGATTTCGGCACGGTCATCAATCCGCTTCTCGTCAACGGGCAGGCGCATGGCGGCATCGTCCAGGGGATCGGCCAGGCATTGCGCGAGCACACGGTTTATGACGAGCAGGGGCAGTTGCTGACCGGCTCGTACATGGACTACGCGTTGCCGCGGGCCGAAGACGCGCCGCTGTTCACCCACCAATTCCACCCGGTGCCGGCCACGACAAATGTCTTGGGGGCGAAGGGGTGCGGTGAGGCGGGCTGCGCCGGCGCGCTGCCCTCGGTGATCAACGCGCTCGTCGACGCATTGTCGGAATACGGCATCCGCCATATCGATATGCCGGCAACCCCGGAGCGCGTCTGGCGGGCGATCGCGCAGGCCCGCATGGCCTGAGCCAATTGGGGCTCAGCCGATTGCCGGGGGCGCAGACCGTCATAGCATCACGCCCGAACACCAACAAAGGGACATGAAACATGGAATTCGGCGTCGGCATCTTTTTTACCGATTATTCGATCTCGCCGGCCGAGCTCGCGGTGGCCCTTGAGGAGCGAGGGTTCGAACTCGCTCTGGGCGCCCGAGCATTCGCATATCCCGGCCTCGCGGCGCACCCCGACTCCGGGCGGCGGCGAGCTGGCAAAGCGTTATTACGACGTGATGGATCCCTTTGTCACCTTGACCACGGCAGCTGCCGTCACCACGCGGCTAAAGCTCGGCACCGGTGTCTGCCTGGTGATCCAGCGCGACACGATCCAGACCGCCAAGCTCGTCGCGTCGATCGACCAGGTTTCGAATGGGCGCTTTCTGTTCGGCATCGGCGGCGGCTGGAACGCCGAGGAGATGGAGGATCACGGCACGGTATTCGCGACCCGTTTCAAAAAAATGCGCGAACAGATCGAGGCAATGAAGGAGATCTGGACCCAGTCGAAGCCCGAGTATCACGGCGACATCGTCGAATTCCCGTCGATGATGACCTGGCCAAAACCGGTACAAAAGCCGCACCCGCCGATCATCGTCGGGGGTGCCTTCCCATGGGCGGCGCGGCGGGCGATCCGCTATGGCGACGGCTGGATCCCGATCGCCGGCGGCGGTCGGTATGGCGATCCGCTGGATTATCTGCCGCGCTTCCGCCGGATGGCCGAGGAGGCCGGCCGCGATCCGCAGTCGCTGCCGGTGACCTTGGGCGGCGCTCCGGAAAACCCGGATCTGCTAAAGCGCTACCGCGATCTCGGGGTGGTGCGGGTGAACTTTCCGGTGCCCCCGGCCAAGGCGGATGAGGTCTTGCCTTTGTTGGATCGCTTGGCGGCGTTGGAGCGGCAGCTTCAAACCTAGAGCGGTTTCTCATCTGACAGAATTCGACAGCTTCCCAGATGTGGGTGGAGTAAGGGAGAATGACCCCACATCTTGGGGGATGAGGGGATGACGCGACCGTATTCAGTGGACCTTCGAGAACGGATTGTCCGTCAGGTCGAAGCCGGTGACAGCGTGCGTCGGGTCGCCGCGATGTTTGCGGTCAGCCCGAGCTTTGTGGTGAAGCTGGCGCAGGCATGGCGGCGCCGCGGGACGGTGGCGGCGCTGCCGCAGGGCGGTGATCGGCGCTCGGCGGCAATCGAGCAGCATCGCGAGTGGCTGCTGCAACTGGTCGCCGAGACGCCCGATCTGACCTTGGGGGAGATCCGCGAGCGGCTCGGCGAGCGTGGCTTACTGGCGGCGGTTTCGATGATCTGGCGGTTCTTCGAGCGGCACGGTGTCAGCTTTAAAAAAAACCGCCCACGCGGCCGAACAGGCGCGCCCCGACGTGGCCGCCGCGCGGCAAGAGTGGCGCCACAGCCAAGGCGGGCTTGATCCCGCCCGGCTGGTCTTCATCGACGAGACCGGAACCACCACCAACATGGCCAGGGGGCGCGGCCGCCGGCTGCGTGGCGCGCGCCTGGTCAGCGCGATCCCGCACGGCCACTGGAAGATCACCACCTTTGTCGCCGGACTGCGCCAGGACGGCCTGACCGCGCCTTTTGTCATCGACCGCGCGATGAACGGCGCGATCTTCCTGGCCTATGTCGAGCACTGCCTGGCACCGACACTGTCGCCCGGCGATATCGTCATCATGGACAATCTGCCGGCGCACAAGGTCGCCGGCGTGCGCCAGGCGATCCGCGCCACCGGGGCCGAGCTCCTCTATCTGCCGCCCTATTCGCCCGACCTCAACCCGATCGAGCTGCTCTTCGCCAAGCTCAAAGCGCTGCTGCGCAAAGCCGCCGAACGCTCGATCACCGCCCTATGGACCCGAATCGGCGAACTGCTCGACCGGTTCTCAGCCGCCGAATGCCGCCATTATCTCGCTCATGCCGGCTACGTCTGATAGGAAAATGCTCTAGCCTGCCGCCGGCAGCCGACAGTCCTTCAGCCTGCGTTAAGCAGGGGCCGGCAAAATTGCCTCGTTGTTCCCCCCGAGCACGAGGCTGAAATCTTGATGATCGCGACAATCATCCGCGGCGCGGCGGTTTTTGCGGCAGTCTCGATCCAGACCGTTCCCAGTCCAAACGACAGGAGCTGGCTGCCGCTCGGCGCCACGCTGTCTTTCGAGGCCGGCGACCTGGCGTGTGAGGACGGTTCGCACCGGAGCCTGTGGCGCGACTGGCGGGGCGATTGGCTGTGGGGCCCGTGCGTTAGAGATCGGTAACCTCGCGCCCAGCATCCGCCACATTTCATTGAATTAATCGACTCGATTGCCGTTGGCCAAGCCAACCGCGGGATCAGGTGTTTAGGGACCCAGCGACGATGAAGAAACCCGCGAAATCGAGCACGACGATCCGGGCCAACAAGCGCAAGGCCAGGCTGAGGGCGAAACATCGCCGCCAGCGGGCGCGGGCAACCAGCTAGGCGCTGTTGCGCAAGGAGGGCGCGGCGGCTTTATGGCTCGAGCGCGCCGCGCAAAATCTCGCGCGCCGGCTCGGTGCCGTCGAGCGAGCGCAAGGTCCGGCGCTTGATCTTCCAGCCCTCGTCGGTGCGCACGAACTCCCAGCGATTGGCCGAGACGCGGTGCACGTGGAAGCCGCGCGACGAGCCGTGATTGGGGACATCGAATTGCGGACCGACGCGGTCCGGCACGAGGATCTGCAAATAGGAAATCGCGAACGCCGTATCGCCGGTGATCCGCACATAGGGCAGGCCGGCAAAATGCGCGATCCCCTCTTCGATCGCCCGGTGGTGCTCGGGGTTCGCCGACCCGCCGGCGATCGCCGCCCGCCCGGTCGGCCGAGGGAACTCGGCGCCGCGGTCGAACACGCCGTCCTCGGTCCACACCGAGGCGGTGTAGTCGCCGGCGCCGGTATCGGCGCTCGGCGGATGGCTGGCGATCAGGTTGTAGATCTCGAACTGGTCCTCGATCAGCCGCAGCCGCTGTTCGAGCGTCCTGCCGTCATCTGCCATTTGGTGCCTCCTCAGGAGCAGAGCCCCTCTCCACCCTTCAGGGGGGAGAGGAGGGGCCCGTCGCGCGGCGGCGGGAGGGTGAGGTGGGCGCCGCCGCGAACCGGCTCTTCGGCGTCCCTCATCCTGCCCTCTCCCCCGGCCGGCGGAGGGAGAGGGTAAAACTCAGGCTTGCGACGGCGACCAGTTGTAGACCCGCTGCAGCGTCTCGCCCATCAGCACCGCCCGGTCGCTGTCGGACAGGCGGTCGGTGACGCGAAACGCCTCGACCCCCTGCTCGTAGGTCAATAACCCGACCGCTCGGGTCCAGTCGGTGCCCCACATGCAGCGACCAAAGCCAAAGGCATCGAACATGCGGCCGAGCGGAGCCCATATGTCTTTGTAAGGGAAGGGCTCGTGCGACAAGGTGCAGGCTCCGCTGATCTTGATCGCGATATTGTCGTGGGCGGCCAGCGCCAACACTTTGGGCAGATCGGCGAACGGCTCCAGCGGCGGCGGCGGCTGCGAACGGCTGTTGCAGCCCGAGATGGTCGATCACCAGCCGCGTATTGGGGTTTCGCGCCGCCAGCTGTGCAGCCTGCTCCAGGCGCCCCCAGCACATCAGGTTGACCGGCAGGGAATGTTGCGCCGCGGCGGCCAGAACCCGGTTGATGCCGGGGTCGGCGGGGTCGGCCGAGACCTCGTCTCGCAGCATGATCCGGATGCCGACCGCGCCGTTGGTGGAAGCCCAGTCGGCGATCGTATCGGCGACGGCGGGATCGGTGGTATCGACCGGCTTGACCAACCTGAACCGGGTGGGATGCGCGGCGTAAACCGTGAGGGCGTAGCTGGCGTCGTAGCGATACATCGAAAACGGCGACACCAGCACGGCGCCGTCGACACCGACGGCGTCCATCGCGGCCACCATCTGGTCGCCGGTGACCTCCGCCGGGCCCTGCAGAACGCCGGCCCAGGGGCGGCCCGGATGGTTGCGTTCGTAGGCGTGAACCTGGGAATCCAATGTCGGCATGACGTCCTCCCCTCCTCGGAATCCGCGCGGCAGGTTGGAGTTTACAGGTACTTCGCCGGGCGGATCATCGCCCGCCACATATGCGCGACCGGGCTGTTGTCGAAGCCGAGGCCCTGTTCCGGCTGGCGGAAGTTGCGGCCGATAATGTCGGTGAACTCCTCGAGCTCGACATGCACGTTGGGGTCGAACGAGTAGATGTCGTGCACGGTGATCTGCCGGCCCGACATGTACCATTTGTGGTTCCGCATCCGCTTGTAGTCTTCCTCGATATAGGGGTCGGGGCGGTATTCCTGGCCGAACGAGGTGATGTAGGACTGCGGATATTCGTAGCCGACCAACTCGTCGGGGTAGAAGCGCAGCACCTGGTGCGCGCGGATCGCCCAGGTCACTTCCTCGTCGACATAGGGCTCGACCAGTTGCGCGCCCCAATAGCCGTGGTCGCCGCGGATGAAGCCGATCGTCGAGATGTCGTGCAGCAGGCAGGCGAGCACCATCTTCTCGGGCAGGTCGGCCTTCACCGCGTGCCGGGCGCTTTGCAGCAGATGCATGCACGGGCCGAAGCGGTACTTGAAGAAATCCATCAAGGTCGGCTTTTCCGGCATCGCCGGCAGGCGCGGGTCGTCGCCCATCAGGACGCGCGCGTTCGGATTGTCCTTCATCAGCGCGCCGGCATTCGGCGCCGGGCTCATATCGCCCTCGGCCATGCTGTAGAGGCGCGACTTGATGACGATGTAGTCGAGCTCTCGCGCCATCTTGGCTTCGAGCGCATCGGCGCGCTGCGACAGGGTCATCGTGTCGTTCACCGCGTTTCCTCCTCGATCCTGGGTTCGTCACCAGAGCCTAACAGATTGCGGCGCAGTCGAGGCATGCGCTTTCGCTACTTCTGCGGCCCGTAGAACACCTCGGCCGATCACCCCGGCGTTCGCGGCAAGGCAAGGGCGGCGGTCAGCGACACGGGCGGCGGCGTTCGATCCATGCTTCTTCCTCCCGCCAATCTCAGGTGATCGGCGCCGGGGCCGGCAATACGGCGCCGTCGCGGGCGACGATCCGCCCGTCGAACAGTACCAGTTTGCGCGGGGGATGCGCGGTGACCGCATCGGGGACGCCGCTGGCCGGAATCGTAAAGAGCGTGGCCGCGCCGCCGACCGCGATGCCGTAATCGGCGATGCCGAGCGCGCGGGCGCCGGCGGCGCTGACCAGATCGAAGGCGGTCTCCACCTGGTCGTCGCGGCGGAAATCGCTCTTCCATCCGATGATCGCGGCGCGCTCGAGGAGGTCGCCGGTGCCGTAGGGTGACCACGTGTCGCGTATATCGTCGTTGCCGGCGAAGACGAGCACTCCGGCGGCGCGCAGCATCTCCAAGGGCGGCAGAGTGAGACCGCCGGCGCCATGGGTGACGAGGGCAACGCCGGCTTCGGTCATCGCTTCCGCCGCGGCCGCGGCCTTCTTTTCGGTGATGTCGCCGAGGCAGAAACCGTGGCTGATCGTGACCTTGCCGCCGAGGCCCAGCGCACGGGTGCGGGCACAGATCTCCTGGATGTTGAATAGACCCATCTCGCCCGGCTCGTGCAGGTGGATGTCGAGCCCGACGCCATGCCGTGCGGCGATCGCGAAGATGCCGTCGAGCTGGCCCCCTGTTCAAGCCAGGGGCAGGCTCTTCGGATCGCGATCGATCTCCAACGGGTCGATGCCGCCGACCAGATCGGCGCCCTCGCGCACCGCCGCGTCGAGCAGGTCGAGGACGCCGCGGCAGCGCATGACGCCGCTTTGCGGAAAGGTGACGATCTGCACGGTCACCCGATCGCGATAGTGCTCACGTGCCGCAAGCACACCGTCCAGCTTCGCAAGGCGGCTTTCGAGATCGACGTCGACATGGGTGCGCAGATGCGCGGTGCCGCGCGCCACGCACGCCTCGATCAGATTGCCGGCGCGTTACTCGGTGGAAACCGGCAGGTGAGGCAGGACCCTTTTGTCCGTCTCGATGCGGCTCATCCGGGTCGGCCCCGCCGTGTGTGCTATCCACGGCAGTCCCACCAGCGTCTTGTCGAGGTGCATGTGCCCATCGACGAGGCCAGGCAGCACCAGATCGCCCCCGATATCGAGAATCGGCACGCGGTTCGAGAGCGACGGCGCGGCGTCCTCGCCGAGCGTCGCGATCCGCCCACCGACAATCCCAATATCGATGAGCCGCCCGTCGGCGAGGCGGCAATGGGAGAGGAGTGCGTCGAGGTCCATGCCTCATTCCTTGCTGAGTTGTAGGTCGGGAAGCCTAGCTCATAGGCCCTGCGTCATGAACCAGCGCGCGTAGCCGATAATGTCTAAACCATGCCTATCGGGTTAACGCCCAAACATACAAGATGTTGAATTGGGTTTACCGGAGATACTGGTCAAGAGTCGCGGATCGAGGTTGATCAATGGCGACCTTTCGTGACTGAGTTGATTCCTCAACGCCGTACGTGCGTCAGAACGCGAAACCCCTCTTCAGGTTGCGGGGGCACGAAGTATACGGTCACTCCGTGGAACGTCTCATCGGTGACGTGACCCCAGTAGACGCCTGACGGCTTCTCGTGATTCCGCCTACGAATATTGGCGAGGCACTGGGAATCGGTGGCCTCGATAACGTGCAAGACGTGATCCGCATTGGCCGCCTCGAAAACGGCGCGCACCCACTGCCTGCTTTTTATCGTGTTACCAGAAAAGTCGAAGACGACAGAGACACCGAGGCGCAATAGTTCGCTGGCGAGAGGCCCAATCAGGCTGCGCCACTTCGAGGACGCCCTAACGAAGTCCTCGAGCGACCGGATCTCGAAGCCGAGCGTATCGATCCACTCATCCTCGCAGATCACCACTGCGGGGAGCATACGCCCCAACTCGCGGGCCAGCGTCGTCTTTCCTGCACCCGCCTTTCCGCAAATAAAATGAAGCGCGGCCATGTAGCCTTCTACCTGCCATGGTGGCTGGTCAAGCGGCGACCTTTTCAGCACCTCCACTGCAACGCGGGTGCTGCCAACTGCCGGAATACAATCCCTCGTAAGTCGGCCCTACCGCTCGACCACTGATCCCGAGCAGGGACCGGAATGAGTTAAACGGGTAGAATCGCCGGTTAAAGCGAAAGGCGAACTCATTGAGATACGCCTGCAAGTGCTGCGGGCTGACGCCGTGGTGGCAACCCCGGAGCCAGCTTTTGAGATTGCTGAACGCGATAGCACGATCGGCAGGTAGTCGTCGACCAGCGCGGGTGCTTCCGGCGACGGCGACCGGCAGATGGCGATAGCCACGATCTCGGTCAGACCCGTTATAGCAGACCACCCGTCCGTCACGATGACGGCTCCCGGCTCGACTGCGCGCCTCGACAAACCCCACCAGCGATTTTGCCGAACGATCCGGCACGACTTCCAACCGGATACGACCCGCAGTAGCGACCGTTCCGGCGAGGCACAGCACCCTTGACCTTGGGTTTGCTCTTGCGGACTTCCACGGCGGCAGGCCACGAGAGTTTTGTCATGGACGCCCCGACCTTGCCCGCGCGTCGCACCGCCCACCAAGGACTCATCAACCTCCACATGCTCGTCAGGCGCACCGCCGATCCGGTCACGGTCAGGACGCACCATACCGGCGCGCAGCTTGTGGAGAATTTGGAACGCCGTCTCGTAGCGTGTGCAATCCAAGCTGGCGTTGGAACTGGACAGCAGACATGCCCGGCGTGTGCAGTCGAGACACGAGATAGGCACCCCAAAACCACACGGATACAGGGTGTGGGAGTTCTGCATGACCGTTCCGGCCATGATCCGTTGTCTTTCTTGCACTTCCGGCAACCGCAGGACGTGCGGACGGCTTTGAACCGGTAGGGTTCGCCAGCGTCGCCGCACCACTGGCAGACAAAGCCTTCCGGCCAGCGGATCGCCTCAAGGTAGGCGGCGCAGGCGAGGTCGTCAGGAAAGAGGTGTTGGAACTCAGGGAGCGATCCGGGAAACGGGAGATTGTCGCGGTCGAGACACGGGAGCCATCTTTTCTGGCTCCCATACTATCAGTTGTGGTTTTGGGTGCCAAGCCGATAGGCATAGTCTAAACTTGATTTCGTCTTTGGACGATGGCTGGCCCCTTCGAGTGCCTGTCGGCATCCGATACTGTAAAGCTAGCGTGCTACGGACGGTCCGCAAGCAGTTGGCTAAAGCAAGCTACGGGACTGGAGATGAATGAGGTAGAGCAGGAATGCATCATCCTGAACTCCGTCTGGGAGATCGTGGACGGCATGGTGAACTGGGCCATGTTCGTAAAGCACGATCGCACTGAGCCGACAAACATGATGTTCGAGACCAGTGGCCATGCCCAGCTTTTCAACATCCTCCTCGGTGATTTCCTATCTGAGCTACGCGCCTTCAATCGACAGCCTGTTCCTCTGGGCTTGAGGGCTGCGCCCAGGGGCGCGCGGCCGTCTGATTTGACCTTTCTTCACTATTTGAGGCAGGTATGTGGGGATCCCAAGCTCGGTAACGATGCAGCCGGCCTCACTGAGGTCACTGAGGACTTCGCTAGGTGGCTTGAGGGCGAGATAGTCGCCCGCGGCATCAACTTGCCTGATATCGATGTCGTGGCTGATATCCGTGTCCCACGCTATCGCTATCTCAAAATCTGTGGCGACATCGCGAAGCACAGTCTCGGGCGATTAGCTGGAAATGTAAAACATATTCGCCGCCTACTTGCTACCAGTGGGAATCCCGTGAGTGAGCAGGAGGGCTACCTGGCCGTTCACAACTTTTTCGAATGGTTTCACCGGGACATCTTCATTTATCATTCCAGCGTGATCGCCGAATTCCTGAACAATCTCCGGTGGGAGATTTTCGGCTACCTACAGCCGGAATATACTCGCTCTTGGCATGTTCAAGAGACACTATCTGGTGGTCTGACAAAGTACGGGTATCATTATCCAGTCGCCTGTTCTGAACCAATGGCCAGAGCGATGTATTGGGAACTAATAAATCGCGTGCACGCAAAGCCCTGGGTGCATAGGTTCGTTATCTCCGAGGCCTTCAAGCGTGAGTACTGAGCGACATCGCTGCGGTGGCACAGGTGGGAAGTGGCGTATGTCATGCCTGATCATTTCCGTAGTTGGCTAAATTCGGCTGCCTGCGGGTCTGATGGAATGAGATCGTGAGCGAATTTTCTCAGCGTAGCTCAAACCGAGCCGTGCGGTATGGAGTGCGATCAGGAGCAAGGAGAGCCGCCTTATGACCGAAGAGCATGCAGGCGCCTGGACCCGCTCCTCCGGGGTCATCAGGGCGCGGCCCGAGGAGCTCTACGCGGCCTTCCTGGACCCGGCCGCTCTCATCGACTGGCTCCCTCCGGCAGAGATGACGGGTGAGATCCACGAATTCGATGCGCGGGTCGGAGGCGGATATCGGATGTCGCTATTCTACCCACCGGATGAGCGCGCTTTCCGCGGCAAGACGTCGGACAGGGAGGACATGGTCAACGTGCGGTTCGTGGAACTGGCGCCTCCCCGCAGGATCGTCGAAGCCGTCAGCTTCGTCACCACCGATCCGGCCTTCTTCGGCGAGATGACGCTCACGGCGACGTTCGAAGAGGTGGCCGGCGGGACAGAAGTCACGCTGGTGTTCGAGAACCTGCCGCTGGGCTTACGGGTGGAGGACAACGAGGCCGGCTCGCGCCTCAGTCTGGAGCAGCTGGCCCGCCTCTTCGAATGCCAGTGACTATGACGTCCTTGAGCGATCGAGCTCGTCGAGCCGCGCCAAAATATTAAGGGCCGCGTTGCGATCGGCACCTGCGGCCAGCACACGAAACCGGGTCTCCGCGTCGTGCGCGGCCAATGCCGCCGTGCTCAGTTCTTCGATGAGCTTGTTGAGGCTCATACCCCTCGATGCCGCCAGCTGTTTCAGTCGCAGGCTCGTATCGTCCGGGAGGCGGATCGTCAAAGTTGTCATGTCAGTTGCTCCAAGCATTCGGACGGGGTGAGTACGGACAGGTCGCGCCACCGCAATTCACCGCGACGCAAATGCCGAACGTTGTGTGTCACGATCGCCCGCGCGCCGCCGGCCACCGCCAGTTCGATAAGGTGGTTATCGCTCTCATCGGCGAGATTGGGCCGCCAGCCATAGTATATTTTGATCCATCGTCCCGCTGCCGCCAGTCCGGCCAGGACCTGCCGACGCTCCTGATCCGTCGTTTCCTCCGTCCAGACCGGTCGGCCCAACAGATCCTCGTATTCAAGCCACAACGCATTCGAGAAGATCGGACAATACCGGCCTTCCAACGCTCGTCGCACCACCTGCCGCGCCGCACCGCCGCCCGAACGGAGAGCGGCCACAAACACGTTCGTGTCGATGACGATCAACGTCATTCTGATAGCATATATGCCATCATCATCACCGCTTTCAACGCCGCATCGGAGGAAGCCGCCACATGACTGAAGAGCATGCAGGCGCCTGGACCCGCACCTCGAGGGTCATCAGGGCTCGGCCCGAGGAGCTCTACGCGGCCTTCCTGGACCCGGCCGCTCTCATCGACTGGCTCCCTCCGGCAGAGATGACGGGCGAGATCCACGAGTTCGACGCCCGGGTCGGAGGCGGATATCGGATGTCGCTGTTCTACCCGCCGGACGAGCGCGCCTTCCGCGGCAAGACGTCCGACAGAGAGGACATGGTCAATGTGCGGTTCGTGGAACTGGCGCCTCCACGCAGGATCGTCGAAGCCGTCAGCTTCGTCACCACCGATCCGGCTTTCTTCGGCGAGATGACGATGATCGCGACGTTCGAAGAGGTCTCCGGCGGAACCGAGGTCACCCTGGTGTTCGAGAACCTGCCGCCCGGCTTGCGGGCGGAGGACAACGAGGCCGGCTCGCGCCTAAGCCTGGAGCAGCTGGCCCGCCGCTTCGAATGACGGGCGAGGGTCGTCGAGATCACGCGGCAGCACCCAGCGGCTTCGCACGTTCGATCCGCTCGCGCTCGCGCGGACTGTTCATCGCCTCCCACAGATCGCTGCGCCGCTGCACGTTCAGCCAGAAATCGGGGCTGTTGCCGAACACGCGCGCGAGGATGAGCGCGGTCGCCGCCGTCACGTTCCGGCGGTTGTTGCACAGCTCATTGACGTGCTTGCGCTGAACGCCCATCGCCTCGGCCAGCGCGGCCTGGGTCAGCCCCATCGGCTGCATGAACTCCTCGACCAGAATTTCGCCGACCGTGGCCGGCTTGCGCTTCGTCGTCAGCATGGTTCGCCTCATCTGTAGCTGTGGTCGTCGAGATAGACGCCTTCCGCCTCGCCGCGGCTGCCGTCCCACCGGAAGACCAGCCGCCATTGATTGTTGACGCGGATCGAGTGGAAGCCCGCCAGATTGCCGCGCAGCTTCTCGAAGTGATTGCTGGGCGGTACCCGCAAGTCCTGATCGGTCGTCGCGTCGTCGATCATCTGGAGCTTGCGGAAGAGCCGGCTTTCGAGATCGGACGGGATGTGCCGCGATCGCGTATCCTCGACGAAGAAGGCGCGCAGCCACTCGTCCCGAAAGCTCACGATCATGCGGCTGCTCCGCTGTGTGTCTATGTACCACTCTTAGGTACACGTTGCAACCACTACAGCTCAGGTCGCGATGGATGGAGCTCGGATAATCGACGCTCACGGCTACGTTCGCCTGAACCGGAGTCGCGCTGGTATATTCGACAACCTCCCGCCAGGGCTCCGGGCGAAGGACAACGAGGCCGGCTCGCGCGTCACTCTCGAGCAGCTGGCCGGCCGCTTCGAATGACAGATGGAGAGAGTCCAGAAGAGTGGTTGACGGTTCAAATCCTCCCGATCCGCCAGCTACGCGGATATTGCGACACGACCCGCAGGCTTTCGCTTGAATACGATTCGACCGCTAAGGGCGCGTTACTCTCCGCGTCGTGCGCGGCCAGTGCCGCCATGCTCAGTTCTTCGATGACGATGTTCGAAGAGGTGCCCGGCGGAACCGAAGCCACGCTGGTGTTCGAGAAACTGCCGCCAGGCCTGCGGGCGGAGGACGACGAGGCCGGCTCGCGGCTCAGTCTGGAGCAGCTGGCCCGCCCGCTTCGAATGACGAATGACGAATGAAAGGGCCACTAGTGTGCCGGCTCAAACGGAGTATTCAGCACTTAAGTAGAAGAAATGTGATTAAGCATTGCTAAAAGGGTGTTTGTGAGATTGACAAAAATCTAGTCTTATGGTATTGTTCTGGCATGCAGATCTTACCGACCAACCTGCTGAAACCCTTTTCCGGCGATGATGTCGCCTTCGGTATTCTTGCAGTTTCTCGCAAAAGCAGCGACAAAACGGGGTGTACCCGGGATGGCTTCGCTGCTTTCTTGTTCGCTAGACCGTCGGCGGTACAGGATTTCCGCGGAAACCAGATCTCGATGGCTGGTAATTCGCTGCAAAAAACAGCAAAAGCAGCCAGCCGTGCCAAGTCGCCTTACACCGACGGATGGTTTGGTGCATCTGATGAATGCCTCTGAACACCAGACCCTCACCGAGACGAGGCGCACAGCACGGTTGGTTTTTACGAGACCGCGGGCGAACTTGCGGCTTGACCCTCGGCCGGGCGCAACCGCCGGCGACGGGCGGGCGGGAGTGCCCCTTTTGCGCCAGGCACAGCTGACCTAATATGGCTTTGTGGCCGTGGTGGACGCGGACTTTGAACCGCACCGCGTCGACGAAGTTTGCAAGCACATCGACCATATCAAGTGGAGCAAGTCGGAGTTTAGCGTCAGCCGATACGGAGGAAACTCATGTCGCAACCCGAACGGTTCGAGGTTTTGGTCCTTGGTAGTGGATTTGGCGGCAAGCTGCTGGCTTGGCATTTGGCGCGATCGGGGCGACGGACTGCCGTCGTGGAGCGCCGCTGGATCGGCGGCTCCTGTCCCAACATTGCCTGCCTGCCCAGCAAGAACGAGATTTGGAGCGCCAGGGTCGCGTATCTGGCGCATCACGCGGCAAAGTTCGGGACGATAACCGGTCCCGTCACGACCGACATGGTGGCGGTTCGCCAGCGCAAGCGCGACATGGTCGACCGCGAGATCGCGCTGCATCTGCATAACTACAAGGAAAGCGGCGCCGAATTGATCATGGGAACTGCGCGTTTTGTGGCGCCCAAAACGCTCGAAGTGCGCCTCAATGACGGCGGGACTCGTGTGCTGGCGGGCGACCAGGTTTTTCTCGATATCGGAACGCACGCGGCAATTCCCAATGTTCCTGGCCTCGAGGCCGCCCGGCCGCTCACGCATATCGAGGCTCTCGAACTCGACTACCTGCCCTCGCATCTGATCGTACTCGGCGGTGGCTATGTCGGTCTCGAACTGGCCCAGGCTTACCGCCGCTTCGGGGCCCGCGTGACGGTCATCGAGCATGGGCCTCAGCTGATGAGCCGCGAGGATCCCGACGTCGTCGATGAAATGCAGCGGATTCTCAGTGAGGAAGGTATCGGATTTTCAATCGCGGCCGAGACCCTCAATGTGCAGGGCCGATCCGGAGAGGAGGTCAATGTTGCCGTGCGCACCGCCTCCGGTGAGCAACAGATCAGGGGCAGCGACATCCTGGTCGCGGCGGGGCGTATTCCGAATACCAGCGGGATCGGGCTGGAGGAAGCCGGCATAGAGCTCGACGGCCATGGCTACATTAAGGTCAATCAGCGGCTGGAGACGACTGCGTCCAATGTCTGGGCGATTGGTGAATGTGCCGGCAGTCCACAGTTCACGCACGTCTCGATCGATGACTTTCGGATCATCAGGGACAATTTGGCTGGAGGGAACCGCAGCACGCGCGATCGGCTGGTCCCATACTGCATGTTCACTGACCCTCCACTCGCTCGCGTCGGACTGAGCGAGGGCGAAGCACAACGCCAAGGCGTCGGTGCGCGCGTCGCGCGGCTGCCGATGAATGCCGTGCGACGGACGGCGACGACGGACGAGACACAAGGCTTCATGAAGGTTCTTGTCGGCGGGAGTGACGACCGCATCCTCGGCTTTACGATGATTGGCGCCGAGGCCGGTGAGGTCATGGCCGCGGTGCAAACGGCGATGCTGGCAGACCTGCCTTATCCGAGGCTGCGCGACGCCATTCTCGCGCATCCGACGATGGCGGAGGGCCTCGATGCCCTGTTCTCGAATGTGCCGCCTCGGTCCGTGCAATAGGTCACGCCACGTGCGTCGTTCGCCCTGACACCTGCCTTAACAGCACAAGCTGGCCGATCTTCGCCATGTCGCGCGGCCGCAGCCACAAGCAGCACCAGTCCTTTGGGTCTCCGTTCGGAAGCCATGTCGAAGTGAATCTCCGCATGCGTCAGCGGCGAGGTCGCAAACGTGCGCTTTCCTCGATCTCAGCCGCTTCTATCGCCCTGGCAAGCGCGCCGCTCAGCTCTTTGGCCGACTGCAGGGTGAGTTCGACGGCGACCCGTGCGCCCGGCCCGAGCGCGGAGTTCACGAAATCGATCGTGATGGCCTCTTCCAACAGAGCATGGTGCGGATGGTCGTAGGACACCACCGAATGGGTCAGCTCGAACCACCCGTCACCGCCCTTGCCGGCGCCGTCGGCGCTGACGACCTCGACTATCGAGGTGCACATTCCGGCGTTATGCGGCCAGGTGCTTGTGCAAGAACGAGAACACCTTTTGCCAGCCGTCCAGCGCCTGCTCGATGCGGTATGCGGGTCGGTCGTAGTAGAAGAAGCCGTGCCCGGCGCCGTCGTAACGGTGAAATTCGTAGGGTTTGCCGTGCTTTTTGAGCTCGGCCTCGTGCTGGTCGACCTGCTCCGGGGTCGGCGAACGATCCTCATTGCCGAACAGGCCGAGCAGCGGGCAGGAGAGGTTCTTGGTAAACTCGATCGGCGCGGTCGGCTGCTTCGGCGTCAGCTCCTCCCGGCTCATCACCACCCGGCCGCCCCACAGCTCGCAGGCGGCGTTTATGCTCTTGGTATGGCAGGCAAACAAAAAGGTCTGCCGCCCGCCCGAGCAGGTGCCGAAGACCCCGACCTTGCCATTGAGGTAGGGCTGAGCGCGCAGCCATGCCACCGCACCCTCGGTGTCGCCGATGACCTGGGCGTCGGGAACGCCGCCCTCGGCGCGCACCTTGGCGGCGACATCATCGGCTTTGCCTTCGCCGGCGCGGTGATAGAGGTTGTGGCTGATCGCGGCATAGCCGTGATGAGCGAATTTGCGGGTCGCCTCGCGGTACCACTCATCCCAGCCGGGGGCATGATGGAGCAGCACCATGCCCGGGAAGGGCCCCGGGCCCAACGGCCGCGCAACATAGGCCGAGATCGGCTCATTCTTGTCGCCGGCGATCGAAATGGTCTCCGCAATCATTCCTTCATAGGCCATAGTCGCTCCCCTCGTCGCTGCGGGCAGGCCGTCGGATCGGCGGCCGTTTGGTGCCGTAATGGTTAGCGCAGACGCGGGCCCGGGTCCATCCCGAGGTACACGCGGCCGCCGATCGGGTACCACTCGGGCGCGATCGTGACGGTCTGGCCGACGACGTGCAGGTCGCGCCAGCACTCGGCGAGGCGGCTCGCGCGCTTGAACGAGGTGCTGCCGCCGTGCCGGTACACCAGGTCCATCGCCTCGCGCGCGCTGTCGGCGGCGTAGATCGCGGCGAGCCGGCAGCGGGCGCGCTGCTCGAGGGTGGTCTCCTTGCCGGAAGCGACGGTCGCCCACAACTCGGCAATCTGCGCGCTGCGGTAGGCACGCCCGGCATTCAGGATCGCATCGGCCCGGCCAACCGCATCCTGCACCTGAGGGTTGTCGCAGAGCAACCCGACGGGGCGGCCGCGCGGCTGCTTGCCCCCAGCCAGCTCGATGAGGGCATTGATGCCGGCCCGCGCGATGCCGGTGATGACCGCGCTGTGGTGCGGCCCGACCCAGCACTGCACCGGCAGGGCATAGGTCACCCCCGGCCAGCGCGCCCACTGGTTCTCGAGCGGGATGCCGATTTGCGGCATCGTCCGCCGCTCCGGCAGGAACACGTCCTCGACCGTCCAGTCGAAGCTGCCGGTACCACGCAGCCCGGCCACGTCCCAGCTCCCCGGTACGACCTCCGCTTCGGAGCGCGCGAACACGCCGCGCCAGTAGAGCGAGCCACCATCCGGGTGGCGGCGCGGCTGGCGATCATCGCCAATCACCTGGAAGCTGCCCAGCATCCAGGAGGCCTCCTGACAGCCGCTGCCGAACTGCCAGCGGCCGCTGACGCGGTAACCGCCCGCGACGGGCACCGCCTGTCCGCCGCCCGGCACCGCGGTGCCGGCGATGATCGTGTCGGCCCGCTTCGCGTAGATTTCGTGCACGCCGTCATCGGGCAGGCCGAGAGTCACGAGCTGGCCGACGCCGCCGTTGCCGAGGTTCCAGCCGACCGAGCCGGCGCCTTCGGCCAACAGCTCGACGACGCGCAGATAGGTCAGGGGGTCGACCTCGAGGCCGCCCAGCGCGCGCGGTATCACCATCCGGTAGAAGCCGGCGGCGCGCAATTGCTCGACCAACTCTGGCGGCAGGCGCTGCTCGCTCTCGATCTCCTCGTGATAGTCGCGCAGCACCGGCTGCAGCGCCGCGGCAGCCTGCACCAGGGGTTGCGCGTCGATATCCGCCGGTAAGCGCGTCTCTTCGGCCATCATTGTATCCATTGGCTCCTCCTGCCGCGAAGCCTACCACGTCGCCTGTAGGGCGGAAGAGCAAACGCTTTTCGGCCCCACACTCGCTTCCCACATACGGTGACGTGACGACAGTCCCGCAAGAATGAACCGCGTCGCTGCCCAGCCCGATCTGTTTGGTGAAGCAGGCCTTCCCGGCCTGTCCCAGGCCGGCGCGTTCGTCACGCCAGGCGAGGAGCAGATGCTGATCGCGTCGATCGACGCGGCGGAACTCTCGCCCTTCCGCTTCCATGGATGGCTGGGTAAGCGGCTGACCGCATCCTACGGCTGGCGCTACGACTTCGACGATGCCAGCTTCGCCCCGGCCGAGGCGATTCCTGATTGGCTGTTGCCGCTTCGTACGAAGGCGGCGCGGTTCGCCCGCCTGCGACCGGGCGAACTGGTTCAGGCCCTGTTGATCCGCTACGACCCGGGTGCCGGAATTGGGTGGCACCGAGACCGGCCGGTGTTCGAGCATGTCCTCGGCATCTCGCTCGGCGCCCCGGTGACGCTGCGGTTCCGGCGTCGCAAGCCCGGCGGTTTCGATCGGGCATCGGCGCTGCTGGCGCCGCGGTCGATCTATCATCTCACGGGCGAGGCGCGGCATGAATGGGAGCACAGCATTGCGGATGTCGAGGTGACGCGCTGGTCGATCACCTTCCGCAGCCTGTCGGAAAAGGGCCGTCTGCACGAGAGAGCGTAATCGACGTCTAGTGCAGGCTCACGTCTGGCGACAACACGAAAAACGTCATCCAATTGTCCATGGCAATGATCAATTCCACCTGCTGTCCCGGCTCGGTGACATGCAGGGGCGCCGGCACGCATCGGCATTGGAATGGTCATCAAATGATGATAATATCGTGCCCCGCATGGAGGTTCCCAGATGCGCACGACACTTGCTCTGGATGATCAGCTTGTTGCGAAGGCTCAGGCATTCACCGGCTTAAAGGAGAAGTCCAGCCTCGTCCGCGAGGCGCTCAAGGCCCTCGTCGAGCGCGAAAGCGCGCGGCGATTGGCTCGTCTGGGCGGCAGCCAACCCGCTTTGAAGGCGCCGCGGCGGCGACGATCAAGCTCGGCATGATCCTGGTCGACACGTCCGTCTGGGTCGACCACCTTCGGACGAGGTACGCGGCACTTGTCGCGCTGCTCGACGCGGGAATGGTCCTGGCGCACCCTTTTGTCATCGGGGAAATCGCTCTCGACTATTTGCGTCAGCGCGACATCGTGCTCGACGCTCTGTCGGACTTGCCTCATGCCAGTGTCGCCACAGACACGGAAGTTCTCCATTTCATCGACCAGCATGAGTTGTTCGGGCGCGGGATAGGATATGTCGACGCCCACCTGCTCGCCGCGGTGCAACTGACGCCAGGAGCAGAGCTGTGGACCAACGACAAAAGACTGCACGGCGTTGCTGTTCAATTGGGATTGGCCATCACGCTCCCGCGGCACCGCGGATCATAGGGGCGCTTGGCTCGGCACCAAGCGAATCCCATTCGGTCATTCGAAGCGGCGGGCCAGTTGCTCCAGACTGAGGCGCGAGCCGGCCTCGTTGTCCTCCGCCCGCAAGCCTGGCGGCAGATTCTCGAACACCAGCGTGACTTCGGTTCCGCCGGACACCTCTTCGAAGGTCGCCATGAGCGTCATCTCGCCGAAGAAGGCCGGATCGGTGGTGACGAAGCTGACGGCTTCGACGATCCTGCGGGGAGGCGCCAGTTCCACGATCCGCACCTTGACCCTGTCCTCTCTGTCGGACGTCTTGCCGCGGAAGGCGCGCTCGTCCGGTGGGTAGAACAGTGACATCCGGTACCCGCCCCCGACCCGCGCGTCGAATTCGTGGATCTCGCCCGTCATCTCTGCCGGAGGAAGCCAGTCGATCAGAGCGATCGGGTCCAGAAAGGCGGCGTAGAGCTCCTCGGGCCGCGCCCTGATGACCCCGGAGGAGCGGGTCCAGGCGCCTGCATGCTCTTCGGTCATAAGGCAGCTCTCCTTGATGCTGGTCAAAATCCGCCCTGAACGTTACTGAGCTTGCTGGTCATGGTGACTTCCTTTCAACTGGGCCGCATGGCGACGGTCGCGGTGATTGCGGGCTGGGGACTGGCCGGTTTGCGGCCCGGCACGCTCGGCGCTTATCGAGAACGGGCAGAAGCACAGACGAGATACGAAAATCCCACCGAGGCGGGTATGTTTTTCCGGTTTGCTCCGTACATGCCAAGGGGGTGCCGTCTTTCAAATAGAACAGTCGAAAATTTGGGAGTTCGAGCGGTGCGTTGTAGACAACTTACGGCCGTGGTCCTTTTGGTAGTGAGCGCGGTAATCCTGCCGACGTCTGAGGCGTCGGCGCGGTGCTGGAACCATGGATGGGGATGGCGCTGCGGTCCGGGCCTGCTTGCTTTGCCGTTCGTTGCCGCCGGCGCGGTCGTCGCCGGAGCCGCTGCGATCGCGACAGCGCCGGTGCGGGCACTCGTCGGGCCTCCCTATTACGCACCGCCGCCCGCCTATTATGCCCCGCGCTATTACGCCCCGCCGGGCTATTATTACGCACCGCCGGGCTACTACTATGGGCCGCCGCGGTGAGCCACTAACGTCGATCGAGGCTGGCCCACCCCGCTCCGCCGCGGCTAATACCGCTCAGCTGCGCAAATTCTCGCGCATCGTCGCGCCGGTGTATTCGGTGCGTAAGAGGCCGCGGCGCTGCAATTCCGGTGTCAGCATGCGGCCGAATTCCTCCCACATCACCGGCGAAATCGTTGGCGTCAGCACAAACCCGTCGCAGGCTTCCGCCTCGAACAGATCCTGCATATGGTCGGCGATCATCGCCGGTGTGCCGACCATCAGGTTGCGCGGCCGGCGGATCGCCTCGGCAAAGCTGATGCCTTCGGCCCGCATCGTCTGGCGGATGCGGTCCTCCAAGCCGCCATGGCCTTGATGACCCTTGTCGCGGCTGAGCTCATCCTCGTCCCTGGTCTGGCTGAGATCGGCGCCGAGCATCGCCGAGTTGGTTGCCAATACCATTTCGAGCGGCACCAGCGACAATAGATATTCGGCCTTCTCGCGCGCGATCAACTCGGTCTCGCCGAGCACGATCGTCGTCGAGGTGCAGATCGCGCAATCATCCGCCGCGCGGCCGAACCGCGCCATTCGCCCTTTGACGTCGGCGTAGAATTCGCTGGCGTCTTTCTTGGAGCCCGACGAGCAGAAGATCGCCTCGGCCCAGCGCGCGGCAAAATCGCGGCCGCGCGGCGAGGAGCCGGCCTGCATCAGCACCGGGCGCCCCTGTGGCGAGCGCGGGATCGTCAACGGGCCGCGGGTGCGCACATGCCGGCCTTCGTAGTCGGCATAGCGCACCTTCTGTGGGTCAATGAAGAGCCCGCTTTCCTTGTCCATGACCAGCGCGTCTTCCTGCCAGCAATCCCACAGCGCACAGCACGCCTCGACGACCTCGTCGGCGCGGTCATAGCGCAGCTCTTTTGCGGGCAGATCGGCCAAGCCGAAATTGCGCGCCTCGAAATCGGTCGTCGAGGTCACGACGTTCCAGCAGGCGCGGCCCTGCGACATATGGTCGAGCGAAGCCCAAATGCGGGCCAGGTGATAGGGATGGTGAAACGTCGTCGACAGCGTGGCGCCGAGCCCTAAATGCCGCGTCGCCCGCGCCATTACCGGCAATACGATCATCGGGTCGAGATAGGACAGCTGGCCGCCGTAGCGCAGATAGGTGTCGAAGCTGCCCTTGTAGATGTCGGGGAGGCCCAAGGTGTCGGCGAAGAAACAGCCGTCAAAGCGGGCTGCCTCGAGCACCCGCGCCATGTGCTCGTAGCGCTCCGGCTTGAAGATATCGTCGAGATCGGCCTCGGGGTGGCGCCACGCGCCGGCGAGCTGCGCGGTCGGGCCAGTCTTGACATAGGCCAAGAGGTGCATCTTGCGGTCGCGCATCGCGAGTTCCTCCCTCAAAGGCGGCCGATCATCGCCAAACGGCAGACGTGATTACAGGGCTCGGCGATGTCACTCATGCCGTTTCTCTGCCGCGCCCGGCCGCCGGGTCGGGGAGGTCAGCGCGCTATTCACCATCTCCTGGGCCTCGCCGACAATAGCCGCCAAGTGAGCCTCGTTCCTGAAGCTCTCGGCGTAGATCTTGTAGACGGCCTCGGTTCCCGACGGGCGCGCTGCGAACCAGCCGTTGCGGGTGACCACCTTGAGACCGCCGATCGAGGCGTCGTTCCCCGGCGCACGCGTAAGCTTTGTCATGATCGGCTCGCCGGCCAGATTCGGTGCGTTCACCGCCTCGGGCGACAGTCGCTCCAGCCTCGCCTTCTGCTCCGGCGTCGCCGGAGCGTCGATCCGCGTGTAATAGGCCGTCCCGAATTCCGCCCTTAGCGCCGTGTAATGCTCGCCCGGATCCTTGCCGGTCCGGGCGTTGATCTCGGCGGCCAGCAGATTCATGATCGGCCCATCCTTGTCGGTCGCCCAAACCTTGCCGTCACGCCGTAAGAAACTGGCGCCGGCGCTCTCCTCGCCGCCAAAGCAGCACGACCCGTCGAACAATGCCGGTGCAAACCACCTGAAGCCGACCGGCACCTCGGCGAGCCGCCGCCCCAGCTTGTGCACCACCCGGTCGATCATGCCGCTGCTGACCAAGGTCTTGCCGACTGCGGCCTCGACCGGCCAGTCGGAGCGGTGGGTCAACAGGTAAAGGATCGCCACCGACAAATAATGGTTGGGGTTCATCAGCCCCGCGGTCGGGGTGACGATGCCGTGGCGATCGGCATCCGGGTCATTGGCGAAAGCGACCCGATAGCGGTCCTTGAGACCGACCAGCCTCGCCATCGCATAGGGGCTGGAGCAGTCCATACGGATTGCGCCGTCGTGATCGACAGTCATAAACGAGAAGGTCGGGTCAATCCGAGGATTGACGACCTCGATGTCCAACCCGTAGGTGGTATTGATCGGCTCCCAATAATGCACTGCTGCGCCGCCGAGCGGGTCGACTGCCAGCTTGAGCCCGGCAGCGCGAATACCGTCCATGTCCAAAACATTGCGCAGATCGTTGACATAGGGAAGGGCGAGATCCTCCCGGTGCGTCGTTTCCGCGCGTACCGCAGCTTCGAACGTCATCCGCTTGACACCGGCACCGCGATCCCGCAGCAGATGATTGGCACGGTCCTCGATCCATTGGGTTACATCGGTGTCGGCCGGCCCGCCATTGGTCGGATTGTATTTGAACCCCCCGTCTTCAGGCGGATTGTGCGAGGGGGTAACGACAATACCATCGGCGAGTCGATCGCTGCGTGAGCGGTTATGCATCAGGATGGTGTGCGAAATAATCGGCGTTGGCGTAAACCCGTCATCCCGCTGAATAATCGTCGGCACCCCATTGGCTGCAAGGACTTCCAACGCGGTGCGCTGGGCAGGTCCGGATATCGCGTGCGTGTCCTTGCCCATATAGAGGGGTCCGTTGGTCGCATGAGCGCGGCGATAATCGCAGATCGCCTGAGTGATCGCTAAGATATGCGTCTCGGTGAACGAGCCGTCGAAGGGCGATCCGCGATGCCCGCTGGTGCCAAAGCTGACCCGCTGGGCGGGATCATCGAGATCGGGCCGGCGTTCGAAATACTCCTTTTCGAGCCGCGACAGATCGACCAGCATCTCCTTTGGCGCTGGCCTGCCGGCGAGCGGTGAAATAGCCATTTGCGTCGTCCTTTCTATGGGATCGGGCAAGGTTTGGCGTTCCAGATCTCAGCGGCGTATTGGGCGATGGTGCGGTCGCTGGAGAATCTCCCGGAGCCGCCGATGTTCAAGATCGCCTTACGCGCCCAGTCATCGCGGTGCGCATAAAGTTTGCAAAGACCCTGATCCGCCTCGAGATAGGATTGCAGGTCGGCAAGATGCATGTAGTGGTCGCCATGCGCGAGCAGCGCGTCACGAAGGGGCGCAAAAATTCCAGGCTCATAGCGGCTGAAATAATTGGCGGCGATCAGGTCCAGTGCGGCCCGAGCTTCCGGGTCGTTGTCGTAATGCCAGCGCGGGTTGTACCACGAGCCGCTGTCGGCGACTTGTTGCGCAGTCAGGCCAAACAGAAAGAAATTCTCTTCGCCCGCTTCCTGCGCCATTTCAATCGTCGCACCGTCGCGCGTACCAAGCGTCAGCGCTCCGTTCATCATGAATTTCATGTTGCTCGTGCCGCTCGCTTCGTAGCCGGCGGTCGAGATCTGGTTGGAGACATCGGCAGCAGGGATCAGCCGCTCCGCCAGTGAGACGTTGTAGTTGGGAGACCTTCAACCGACCCCGCGTCACCGGGTCCCCGTCGACGGTCCCTGCCAAGTTATTGATCAACTTGATGATCAGCTTTGCGAGGTGATAGGCGGGCGCTGCCTTTCCGGCGAAGAAGAACGTCCGCGACGGCATTTCGAGGCCGGGATTCTCGCGCAGCCGGTTGTAGAGAACGATGATACGCAGTGCATTGAGCAACTGCCGCTTGTATTCGTGGATTCGCTTGATTTGGCAATCGAAGATGCTATCCGGGTCGATCATCTGGCCCGAGGTCGATTTGAGCCAATCGGCAAATCGGGACTTGGCCTCGCGCTTAGCCCCGCGAAACGCGGCACGGAAGGCTTGATCATTCTCGAGCGGCTTGAGTTTGCGCAATTGACTAAGATCAGTGATCCAGCCGTCGCTAATCGCCCCGCTGATGGCTCGGGCGAGCGCGGGATTGGCCAGCAGCAGCCACCTTTGCGGCGTGACCCCATTGGTCTTGTTGTTGAACCGCTCCGGAAACATCTCGGCCAAGTCTCGGACAGTCATCGTGCGCAGCAGCTCGGAGTGGATCGCGGCGACGCCATTGGTGCTGTGCGAGCCGACAATCGCCAGATTCGCCATCCGGACCTTGTCTTCCGGGCGTCCTCGATCAGGCTGAGGCGACCGATGCGTGCCTCGTCACCCGGATACCGCCGCCGAGCATCGTCGAGGAAACGGCGATTGATCTCGAATATAATCTCCAAATGCCGCGGCAGCATTTGTTGAAAATAATGGATCGGCCATTTTTCAAGGGCTTCGGGCAACAATGTGTGATTGGTGTAGGCCGACGTCCGTCGCGTCAGATCCCAGGCTTTGTCCCACCCAAGATTTGCATCATCGAGCAGGATCCGCATCAGCTCCGGAACTGCCAACGTCGGATGCGTATCGTTGAGCTGAATCGCGGCCTTGTCGGGCAATTTATCCCAGTCGGCATTGCCGCGCCGGAAGCGCCGAACGAGATCGGCAATCGAGCAGGCAACCAGAAAGTATTCTTGCACGAAGCGCAGCGCTTGCCCCATCCCGGTAGAATCGTCCGGGTACAACACCCGGGTCAGTGTCTGGGCCGCCAAGGTCCCGACCAACGCGCCAACGAAATCGCCGCTGCTGAATTCCTGAAAATCAAAATAATCGTGTGTCGCAGCTCCCCACAGACGCAACGTATTGATGGTCTTGCCGCCATAGGCAATGACCGGCCTGTCGAACGGGACGCCGATCAGGGTGGTGGGTCGGGCCGGGACGGCCCGCAAATTCCCGCCATGTATCTCGAACGAGCAGCCGAGTTTGATTTCTACGGTCTCGTGCGGACGAACCACTTCCCAGGGGTCGTGGCGGCGCAGCCAGTGGTCGGGACGTTCGCGCTGCCAGCCGTCTTCGATCGATTGCTTGAACATGCCGTATTCGTAACGCAGTCCGTAACCTATCGCCGGCAACTGCATCGCGGCCATCGAGTCGAGAAAACAAGCGGCGAGCCGACCAAGGCCGCCATTTCCAAGGCCGGCATCAGGCTCTTGTTCCAGGAGCCCGAGCCAGTCGAGCTCTCGTTGCTGGGCGGCGCGATCGACAAACCGGTCGAGGAGCAGGTTGGTTACGTTATTGCCGAGTGAACGTCCGATCAGAAACTCCATCGACAAATAATATATGTGCTTTGGATTCTTTCGATCGTAGACGCGCTCGGTCTGCACCCAACGTTGCGACAGCACATCGCGGACCGACCGCGCCGCCGCCTCAAACCGGTCGCGTGCTTCGGCCGTCGCCGGATCAATGACGTCATCAAAGAGCAGATGCCGCTCGTAGAGCGCGTCTTGGTGCCCTGAGAAGCGGATCGGACCGCAGCCGTACTGCTCGAGAAGGTCCGTGCCGGCGACGAGATCCGTTGCTTCGTTCATCGCAACCCATCCCCCGATTGGGGTTTGTCCTGCGATCGACACCAGCCGGGGCGAGCATTGCAAGGTGGGAGCTGAGCGCACATGCCCGCATCACGGTCGCGCAGACACAGCGCCGCGGGCGTCCTGCAGTTGCCACGCGCGCACGCCGTCGGTCACACGTTCGTGGAAGTTGGTAGTGCCTAAAGCAGTCTCGATGCCCCCCAGCCGCATTCGCTCTCGGACTTCGTCGCGCACACGGGCGAAGGCGAAGGTGATACCCTGGCTTTGCAACATTTTGATGAAATTCAGTGCCGCGTCGCAGGCGCTGGTGTCGATGAAGTTCACCGAACCTGCATCGACAAGTACATGCTTCGCCGGCGGTCGGCTCGCCGCCAACGCCGCCTTCAGCCCCTCGTCGAAATGCCCGATGCTCGCGAAGAACAGGTCGCCGCCGGCGCGCCAAATCAGCAACCCGGGAAAGGTGAGCGCCTCGGAGTGGCGCCGGACGTCGCGGTAGGCCTCGGTGCCCGGCAATTGGCCGAGCACTGCGCCCTGCGGGTGGCTGGTTCGATAGATCAACATCAGCAGCGACAGCGCTACGCCGAGCGCGATGCCCTGCAGGACACCCAAGCTCAGCTCTCCGGCGACGACGATCGCGGCGACGGCAAACTCCGAACGGTCGCGAGCGAGCAGGTCGCGCAGATAGCCTGGCTTGGAAAGGTGAAGCATTGCGGCGATCACGATGGCGGCGAGCGCCGGGTGGGGCATGCCCCGAAACAATGGGGTCAGCAAAACCAGCGTCAGAAAACAAAACACCGCGGCGACGAGATTGGCGAGCTGGGTGCGGGCGCCGGCGGCCATCGCGACGGAGGTTTTGGACAAGCTGCCGACCACCAGGAACCCGCCGAAAAGGCCGCTCAGAATATTGGCGGGCCCGTGTGCGATCAGCTCCTGGTTCGGGTCGATATCGCCGCCGCCTTGCATTGCCGCGGCCCTTGCCCCGCCCAGCGCCTCGGCATAGCCGACCAGCACGATGGCCAGCGCGCCGGGCACGAGGTCCCGCAGTTTTGCGGGATCCAGATCGGGCAGCGCGAGGTGGGGCAAGCCGGACGGGAGGTCGCCGACCACGCTTACCCCGGCGGCTTCGCCGCCGAACAGGCCGACGAAGATCGTG
The DNA here is from genome assembly GCA_963698995.1 of uncultured Alphaproteobacteria bacterium. Classification (GTDB taxonomy): domain Bacteria; phylum Pseudomonadota; class Alphaproteobacteria; order ATCC43930; family CGMCC-115725; genus AP-15. Next base: position 159,235 of record CAVOTD010000122.1, read on the forward strand.
GCCACAACCGCGACCACCAGGGCGGCCGGTGTGCGGGGCGACAGGTGGCGCAGCAGCAGCATCGCCGTGAGGCTGAGTAAGCCGGTCAGCAGTGGAGCGAGCGATGCGTCCGGCAGATGCCGCAGCATGAACCAGAGTTTGGCGAAGAAATTGCCGGACGTGCCCGCAATGCCCAAGAGATGCGGCACCTGGCCGATGATGGTGACGCATACAAGGCCTTCGATGAACCCTCGCATTACCGGCGTCGGAATGAAGGCAGCAACCCAGCCCATGCGCAGCGCGCCGAACAGCAGGAAGAAGGCGCCGATCAAGATTGCGAGGGTGGAAGTCAGCGTATTGAAATCTGCAGTCCCCTGTACCGCAATGGCGCCGACGGTCAGCGCCGAGATCAGGCCTGTGGCGGTATCCGGGCCGACCACCAACAGGCGCGAGGTGCCGAGCAGCGCGTAGGCGATCAGCGGCGGAACGATCGTGTAGAGGCCCATGATCGGCGGCACTCCGACGATGCCGGCGTAAGCCATGCCCTCCGGTACCATGACTGCCCAGACCGCGAGGCCGGCCAGGAGATCCGGCAACAACCAGTCGCGCCGGTAGTCGGGACCCCAGCCGAGGACGGGCAACAGCCGCTGCACGATGGAGGAAGGGCGATGTGAGGGGTCGTAGCGAAAACCGCCAGCCCGGTGGCGTCGCTTGATCTCCATTCCTTACTGGCCGAGCTGGGCTGGCGCCGCGCGCCGCGGGGCGCCAGAGACCTGGAGCAGCCCTACGAACGAGCGCTCGAGCTCCGGAACCAAGAATATCGCACCAGACATTGAAAGTGCACAAACAAACAAAGCAGCGATGACCGTGGCCGTTCCTAGGGCGCGAACAGCCCAAAGCTGGCAAATATGATCGCAAGCCAGAACACCAGCACCACCAGGAACGGAACCGGCATCGAGCTGTCCAACTGCTCGAACAGCAGCACGCGGGTGCGCCGCAGATCGAGAGCCATCGTCAAGGCTAGGTTCTGCAGCGAGCGCTGGGTCACGCATGCGAAAGCAATGCAGCGACTATTGGCGAGCTCGGCATCAAATCTCCCATTGGTGCCGCAATGCTCCTTTCATTCTTCACTCACGTCTGAGGCTTAATGCGCTTCTCTGGTCCAGAATGGCAGCGCATTGGCAGCGCGGATCGGATTCACACAATTACGACAGATCATGATCGATGCAACTCTCCCTTAGCCGAAGGACAATTCAGCTCGCACGACCTGCCGCCTCGATCAGCTTCGGGTTCACCGGCGTTGATCTTGGAGTTCCAGCGTTACTAGGCGAGCAACCGTAATAGCGAGGTAGAATTGCCCGACGACTGCTTCCAGATTGGCCAGGCTACGGGCAAATGGATCGACCGCTACGATGTCCCCGTAACCCGTAGTGGTGAGTGTCGTGAGGCTGAAATACAGCATGGTCTCGACTTCCTTCGGGCCGCCTACGGGGGTGAGGAGATTGGCAAACGCGCCAGGGCTCAGTTCCCAAATCAGGCCGTAGGCCGAGGCGAAGATCGTCGCCAAGCTCAGATAAAGTACAATCGCACCCTGAAGGCGGTGAAATGTAATACGGCCGGGAGCATAGACCGCGTGTGCTACTACCCAAGTCAGCGCGGAAAAGGCGAGGACGTCGCCGCCGCGGCGGAGCACGGTAGACGAAACCCGTGACCATACCCCGCTCAGTAGGATGCTCGCTGCGATGGCCGCCAGCCCCACCAGGATCAAGATAATGGCGTCCCATCTGTGCGACAGCATCACGACGATAACGAGGACCCCGAGAACCAGCGTGTCTGTTACCGCCCGCGCGATCGGCAGTCCCTTCGCCGCCAGTGGCGCTGCGAGAAAGATCGCACATAGCTCAAGGACGAGTAGAACCGTCAGGCTCGGATTTCTGACCCGTTCCTGCCAAGCGCGGATCGAGCTACGCGTACTATCGACGATAACCACAGGGCGGCGCCGATGGTTTTGCGTGGTCATAAGTTTTGCGGCATCGCGAAACTGCTTCCCGCCCCTCAGGCTCAGAAGGTTTCGGGGACGAGCCTAAAGGGATAGTCAGGATCTTTGTAGTCGCCGCGATGCTGCCGTCTCGGCAGCTCTACCTTCGCGCGCGGCAGCTCCTCGTAGGGGATCTTGCTCAGGATGTGGGTGAGAACGTTCAGCCGCGCCCGCTTCTTATTGTCGGAATGGACAACGTACCACGGCGCCCATGAGGTATCGGTGGCGAGGAACATCTGGTCGCGTGCCCGCGAGTAGTCGAACCAGCGTGAATAGGATTTGAGATCCATGTCGGAAAGCTTCCAGGTCTTGCGTCCGTCATCGATGCGCGCCTCGAGTCGTCTCGTCTGCTCGTCGGAGCTGACCTCCATCCAATATTTTAGCAGGACGACACCGAACTCGACGATTACTCTCTCGAACGCAGGCGTCATCTCGAGAAAGCGTTTGACCTCCCCCTCGGTGCAGAACCCCATCACCCGCTCGACGCCGGCGCGGTTGTACCAGCTGCGGTCAAAGATCACGACCTCTCCGGCCGCCGGCAGATGTGGAATGTAGCGCTGGGAGGACATCTGCGACTTCTCGCGCTCGGTCGGCGCGGGCAGCGCGACGACGCGGAAGATGCGCGGGCTCACCCGCTCGGTCAGGGCTTTGATCGTACCGCCCTTCCCAGCCCCGTCGCGCCCCTCGAAGACGATGCAGACCTTCAGACCCTTGTTGACCACCCATTGCTGGAGCTTGACGAGCTCGACATGCAGGCGCGAGTTCCCGCTCGTATCGCTTCCGTTTCAGCTTGCCGTTGGCTTCGGGCCCGTTATCCTTGGCTTCGGCCATCGCATCCTCCCGTTGCATCGCCTTCATATTGAGCCGTTTCTCAGGAATTGCGGAAAATCGGCCCTAATTCCAGGTGAGAAAGAAGCCGATATCGCCGGGCATCCCTCAGGGATAATCGAGCACCTCGGCCTTGAGGTGGAAGCCGAGCGGCCTGAGGTGATCGCGCCAGAATTCGTAACCTAGCTTGGGCCGACCCTCCAAGGTCTTGTCCCAGTCGGGCTCCGAGTTGTTGATCCTGCGGCCGCGGTCGCTGCACATTGCATTTGGGAAGCGGTAGACCTGCACTTCGCTTTGTCCGCGCTCCGCCGCGTGGCTGACCAGCTGCATCACGGCTTGCATCAGCTGCTCGGCCGTCCTCTCAGGTGGTTTGTGAAACTCCTCCATCACCGCCTTTTGCTTTTCCTCCTGCTCCTTCATCTGGCGCTGTTCTTCAGCGGCCTTCGCCGCTTCGCGCTCTGCCATACGGCGCTTGATATCAGCGGCGGAAAAAACGCCGGTCCCTGCCGGCTGCGTCGAGCTGCGATTTTCAGACACTATCTTGCTCCCTCCTAACCGTTCAGCGTCTCATCAGCCTGCGGGGATGGCAGACGATCATCGGGTGCTCGTCGCTCTTGATCGCATAAGGGGCGACAAGGCTGTTTGGCGCGCTGGAGCGGCGATAGAAAAGATCCACCGGCTGAACGCGGCCGTCGTCGGCATCAAGCTCGCCGTAACCTGTACCATTGGCGCCCCATTGTACGCCGTGAACCGATTGTCGAGCTGCGTTCCCGCATAGCGCGAGCCGAGCAGCCCGCAATTGGCGGAAGAGGCATCCGCTTGATCGAACTCCACCAGGGTCCATGCGGGTTCATCTCCGTGTCTATTAACTAATTGTAACTATTGACGTTGCTGTCCAAGAGCCGCTACTTACGTCTACGCCGATCTATCACCATCAACGAATCAAACGTGGGCTCGTTTGTGGGTAGACAGCAGCCTGGATTTGCTGTAGACGACCGATCCCAAGTTCGCGGTGAGGTCGAAGATAGACATGGCTCGCAGATTAAACAGGTTAACTGCCGTTGAGGTGAAGGGCATCGACCAGAAGGGGATGTATCACGATGGTGGCGGGCTTTATCTCCAGGTGAGCGCAGCCGGAACGAAGTCGTGGATATACCGCTTCACGCTCGATGGCCGGGCCCGCGAAATGGGCTTGGGCCCGCTCAACGCTATTTCCCTCGCCGAGGCACGCAAGCGAGCGGCCGAATGCCGGAGGATGCGTCTCGACGGGATCGACCCGATCGAGGCCCGAAGTGCGCACCGCGGCCGGAAGAAGCTCGAAGCGGCCAGGTCAATGACCTTTGACGCCTGCGCCGCGGCCTATATCGAGGCGCACAAGGCCAGCTGGAAGAACGCGAAGCACGCGGAACAGTGGCGCGACTCGTTAAGGAATTACGCGAGCCCGGTCTTCGGCTCCTCGCCGGTGCAGGCGATCGATCTCGCTCTCGTGATGAAGGCGCTGGAACCGATCTGGCAAACCAAGTCGGAGACGGCGAGCCGGCTGCGAGGGCCGGATTGAAGCGGTTCTCGATTGGGCGACGGTGCGTGGTTACCGCAAGGGCGAGAACCCGGCACGTTGGCGTGGCCATCTCGACAAGCTGCTACCGACCCGCGCAAGATCCAGAAGGTAAAACACCATCCAGCACTGCCCTACACCGAAATGGCGATTTCATGGAGGCTCTGCGAGACCAGGAAGGTATCGCGGCGCGGGCGTTGGAGTTCCTCATCCTGACCGCCGCTCGAACCGGCGAGATAATCGGCGCGCGATGGGACGAGGTCGATCTCAATGAAAGGATCTGGGTCGTGCCCTCGGACGCGGATGAAGGCGGGTCGTGAACACCGGGTGCCGCTGTCCGCAGCCGCGCTGGCCATCCTCAAGCAGATGAAGGAGATACGCGAGAGCGATTTCGTCTTCCCGGGCGGCAAGAAGGGCAAGCCGCTCTCGAACATGGCGATGCTGGCGGTTCTCAAGCGGATGGGTCGGGATGACCTCACTGCGCACGGGTTTCGGTCGACCTTCCGCGACTGGGCGGCCGAGCGCACGAATTTCCCGCGCGAAGTGGTCGAGATGGCCTTGGCGCACACAATCGAGAGCAAGGTCGAGGCGGCGTACCGTCGCGGCGACTTGTTTCAGAAGCGGCGGCAGCTGATGGAGGCGTGGGCGCGGTTCTGCATAACCAGTAGGTCTCAGGCAGTCGTGGTCCCGATTAGCGGCCACATATTGAGTGATTTCACAGCGTCGCGAGGTTGACCGGGATTTGAAAAGCGCTGGGCCTCGTGCAGTTATGAGGATTGTCGCCTGTCCCCGCGGATCGGCCAGGAGCAGTAACTGAAGTGGACCTACGGGACGTCTGTGCGGCGCTTATCGCGGCCGGTGATGTTTCGGTAGCTGGCCGGTTCGTGATCTAAGGCAATCCTGAGCACAGCGTCGAGGGAAACTTCGCGGTGGCGGTCGTTATGGTAAACGACGAATTTGCGGAGATACTTGTGGAGTGGGTCGCGTCGGCGACGCCGATAACCGCGGAGTAAGTCAAACGTGGTTGGCAGCCGTCGCGCCTTGTCGGCTTGCTGCGGAACGTGGTGGTAGCCGGCGAAGCGGGGATACGAGTTTGCCAGCAGCGTTGCTCCGCGCTTCACGTTTGCGCGCACAAATGCCTCGATAGACGCTGCAAAGTCGTCCGGTATTGCCGCGAGACGGATCTCCAGAGAGCTGATCGCCGCAGCAACCTTCACCATTCCGGATTTCGTAGGATCGAAAAGAGTATCAGCCCCGCGGAACGGGATCTGTGAGTGACCGACCTCTACCGGGCCCTTTAAAGGTTCGCGTTGCATCGGCCGCTGCAACTTCTGTTTCAGAAGCCAGGCGGTCTTATACGTCATTCTGAATAGCGCCTCCAGCTCTCGGGCTGACGCATACTCATGATGATTGGCGATGAGATGTGCCGCCCAAAACCAGCGCGTTAACGGCAGTTGAGAGTGGTGCATCACGGTGCCGGCCGTGATCGACGTCTGACGGCCGCAGTGGAGGCATTCATAGGTAAAAGGGCGGCTCTTGAGCCGTGAATAACGCCTTGCCCCGCAAGCCGGGCAAGCAAAGCCTTCCGGCCAGCGCCGGTTTAAAGAGATACGCCGCGCAAGTAGCGTCGTCGGGAAATACCTCCCGGAACTCGCTGAGAGATTGCGCCAACGCCGCCGAAGGCTCGATCACGATCAGTCCATATATTGCCTCCTGCGGTGTACACAAGGCTACAGCTGGGGAAAAGGGATATTCGGTTCACGCCTCCTGAAAAAAAGGGATATTCAGGCGAGCGTCGCGCCATTTTAGGTCGATTTGAGCGGCAACACCCCCTCCGCGTATTCTGGTGACGGTCGGTGAGCGCGATACCGCGCAAGCCTGGCAACGGTTCCCCTAAAGCGTTCGGCTGAGGGCTCGCGTGCAAGCGCAAAGCATGCCGCTCGATCGTTAGAAGCATCTTTGGGGTCCGATTAATACAGCAGACCACGGCAGACAACCTTAACACTAAGAGAAAGTAAATCTATGACAAAGTCGGTTCAGTCAATTGATGAGTTTTGTGATGACAACAACATCAGCAAAGGTCATTTGTACAATTTGTTTCGCAGAGGTCAAGGTCCTGTGTTTTTTAAAGCAGGAAGACGGACCTTGATCTCGGTCGAAGCTTCGGCGGAATGGAGACGTCGGATGGAAGCTCTCTCTGCTGGGAAGCCCACCAAGTCAGGAGAGCCGTCATGACCAGCATACTCGTGGATGTCGACCAGTCAATTGGAGCACCGACGCCGCTCAACTACAGCGCCCTCGCCCCTGATGTTGCCGAGGACATGCGCAACCGCGCCGATCGCATCCAAAATATCCAGCGGGCTTCGGTCCTCGAGCTCGGTCGGGAGTTGATCGCGGCCAAGGATCTGGTCGATCACGGGTTTTTCCGCAAATGGGTCGAGACAGCGTGCCAGATGCACATTCGCGCTGCAGAGCGGGTCATGCAGGCGGCCCTGTTTGTCGAGAAAGCGACAAGTTTGTCGTATTTGCCGCCAGACGGGCTTCTGACACTCGCGTCGCGCTCGGCCCCGCAGGCTGTCGTCAACGAGATTATTGAAGAAATTTCCGCCGGCCAGAGGCCCAGCGCGGCACGGATAAAACGACGAATTTCCCAGGCAAAGCAAACCGAGAAGCGTTCACGTGAATCGCCGCGAGAGGGCGAGCGACGGGAAGGCCCGGGGTGCGAACACAACCAAGTCGAAGCCGCGACGAATGAGCTCATCGCGATGCTCGTTGCCTGGGACCGGTTCGGCGACTTCACAGCGCTGCTGAAGAAGGCCGATCTCTTCAGCGTCGCGCAAGCCCTGACGGACCATCACCACGGACTTGCCGCGGCCTCTGTCATCGAAGGTGAACCGGTAGTGGCGGAGCCCGAGCAAACACCGCTGGCGCCGTCCGAGACCTCAGGCGAGACGGCCAAGGACGCTCGCGGCGGGGAAGCGATAAAACCGACATCGCTTACACTGCTTGGGGCCGTAGCCGACATCCCGACGGACCATTGCATCGAGGCAGCCGCGGAGGCGGCATCGCTCGTGCCGTCGGTGGCCGAAGACGAGATCCCGATTGGGGATTGCGCCAAGGCAGCCGTAGAGGTGGCACTGCCGGAGTTGCACCAGGCCTCAGGCGACATCCCGACGGACGACTGCATCGTGACGACGCCTGAATTGGAACCGCTTCTGCTGTCTGGGGTAGCAGACCAGTCCCCAATGGGCGATTGCGTCAAGGCGGCCGCAGAGGTGGCACCACTGGCGTCGCCCCAGTACGCAGGCGAGATCTCGACGGACGACTGCATCGAGACGGCGCCTGAAGCGGAACCGCTGCTGCTGTCTGAAGCCGCAGACGAGATCCCGATAGGCGATTGCGTCGAGGCATCAACGGGAACAGCGCTGGAGGCGGTGGCACTCGAGCCTTTAGCCGATGTCACAGCCGAGAAGCTTATGGCGATGTGGGCACCTTTGAAGCGGATTACTCGGCGGCATGGGCGGGAGTTTGTCGCAGATGGTTGTCCGATGGCCAGCCGCCCTGATGAACACCCCCAGATTACCAAGCGCCTAGTGCCGTTTCGCGCCGCTGCGAGCAAGGCAAGCCCGGCGGAACTGCAGCGATTTCTTGAGATTTCAACGTCGCAGGCCACAAACACGAAGACGCTGAACGGTTGAGCGGCGCGTCCAGAAAGTTGCGCAAACCTCACTTAAACGGAGACCACAATGCACGGCAGAGAGTTTAAGCCGGGCCAACTTGGCTCGGTTGATCCTGGGCCGCAGAACAGCGGACGGACATCAAACAACGAAGAGCGCCGCCAGGCTGGTACCCCGGCGACGCTCGAAGGCAACATCGAAAAGATTATCGACGGAGAGCACAATACCGGGAGCCAGCCTCAGGCCCAAGCGTATCCAATTCGGTGGCTGGTCTCGCATTACGCGGTGTCTGCCGCCGTCGCTGGGATCATCGCTACCGAGCTCGACATGCGAGGCGCGCGATGAACACGCTCACCAATGAGAATTTCGAAAAACTGCTTACAGGGGGGCAGGCGCAGCTCTCTGAGCTCCCACAACTAAAAGCTCAAGATGATGGCACAACGACCGAGGCCGTGACTGGACAGCCAGAGCCCGAGTTCGACGTGCGCGATATTTTCACGCCACCTCGAGGACGATGAATGCGGTCCAGCCCTCGGACGCCCTGACGACTACCCCGGCTTTGAAAGCTTGTCAGTGCTTCAGACCGCGGGAGGGCGCTATCAGGGCAGGTAAATCGTATCGACCAGACCCCAGCGGAGCGCGTAGGGCGGTCAAGGTAGATGACTACAGCTCGGGTTCCGAATTTCTGTGCAATACTGTATGGCTCGAGAGCCTGGATGAAGTCTTTGCGACTTCTCCAAAAGTTATCGACAGATCCCTGTAAGTTCGTCGTGCGTGGCTATTTGTCAGATGAGGCAGATGACTACCGGCAGCATCGGATGACCAAGGAAACGGGCTATCTCGTGCGGCGCCGTACAGTCAGGCTCCATGGCCGTGAAGGGTACTTCAGGGAAGTACCTCGACAACTACAGATGCTGGACTTTGATGGTATCCCACTCCCTGACGACATGTCGGTCATTGTCGATCCCGAAGGTTGCATTAGGTGGGCTGTGGATAATCTCCTCCCGCCCGAGTTCGCGGGGGCTAGTTTTTTATACCAGCTCTCTGCTTCGGCGGGCCTGACAAAACTGGACAACGAGCTGAATGTCCACCTCTGGTTTTTTACGAACCGGGAATACAGCAACGCCAGGAGATGAGGGCCTGGGCGAAGTGGTGGAACGCTAAGCAGCAGCGCAAGATCGTTGACCCCGCGCTCTTCACTGAGGTCCAGCCGCATTACACAAATGGGCCGGAGCTTCTCGACGGCTTGACTGACCCGCTTGCCGGCCGACGCCTCGGGATCATCCGGCCAACGCCGGCGGACTGTTAAGCTCCATATGCCGCCGGTCGAAGAGGTGACTGCGGAGCTGAAGATACGACGAGAGCGTGCCATTAAACTGTATAACCGCGCGGGCAAGACTGGGCCGACTCGAAAATCGAAGACCACCAACCCGGATGACAACAGTGAGATTAGCCAGGAAATCGAGGCTGTGTCCGAGAGTGGAACTGATCCTTTTGTCGGCGGTCCCTATTTCGACGCGGTCAATCTCGGCCAGGGGTGGCGCGGGTACCTCATGGGGATCGGATTTGAAGAGTCATATACGGACGCAGATACGGGCTGCGGTCGCCAGTTACTTTTACGAACACGGATTTCGAGGCGACCGGGCGGTCCTCAGGGCTGAGATCGAGAAGGCGGTCGAGGAGAGCCCTTTTCTTGACAGCGGCGAGCCTTGGTCGCGCCCGCGGAAGGAGGCCCTTGATTACCTCTCCGCCCCGCCTGGCGGCGAGTCAAATGTTGACGAGATGATAGCTTACATCGCGGACGCAGCAGGCCGAGAAGGAGCGGCGCGCTTACGAACGATGCGAGCCGAGCTGGGCCCTGCCAAATCTCACGGCTGATGAGGCCTTCACCCAAATCGAGGCCGCGGTCGGGCAGATGATGCTCGACACGCTGGAGTACAAACGGAAGATCAACAGCGAGCTAGTCCTTGGAGATTGTCCTTTAAAGGCCCGCCGAGGATTGCCGTTAACTGCTCGACAGGCACCGGCAAGACCGAGGCTATGATCGCAGGTATCACGGAGTTGCTTCGCTCGGAGAGCACGATGCGTGTCGTAATTGCCGTCCCGACGCATAAGCTGGGTCAGGGACTCGCGGATCGCATCAACGCAGCGTTTGGATCAGAAATTGCGGCTGAGTGGTACGGGATGGATGCATTCTGACCCGATGGTGCCCGACGAGAAAATGTGCCGCTTCGCCGAAGAGGCGAAAGAGTTGATTGCCTCCGGTGGCGAGCTACAGCTCCTTTGCAGCCGGCGCGGTCAGAAGATGGAATACTGTCCTCATCATCCCAAAGTCGCAGGCGCTAAAAGCTGTGGTTACCAACGACAGCAGCTGTCGCAGGTAAGGACCAGAACCCGAGTTTGGATCATACCTTCGGCGATGCTGGGCACTGCGCCACCGGATGGCTGTGAAGCGTGCGAAGCATGGGTTGGAAGGCGATTTCGATCTGCTTGTCATCGACGAAGCGCCGTGGTTCAACCTCATCTCCAATGAGCCAGTCAAGGTGCCGATCGAGTGGCTTTCGCCGGAATGGTGGGCAGCGCAGACGACGCGCGGAAACGATCACCAGAACCGCTCAGCGGTCGAGCTTCTGGCGAAGTTACAGTCCATGCTCGCCAGACTGCCACTTGGCGAAATCCAGGCCGCCAAGTTCGCCACCGCAGCGGTTCGTAGGTCGGACGTACAGGTTGCTCGTCGCAACATCTGGAAATTCAAGGCCGACCTCCGCAGTCTTGTGAAGCCTGGGTCGATACTCGCCGACTAAAAGGCGGTTTCGTCAGTTACGTCTCGAAATCGACGTGTCATTAGCGGTTGTGGAGGCCTCAACGTCATGAAGCTTGCACCTCAGCGGTAAGTTGGCGCCGTCAGGGATCACGCTCGTAGAGGAGAACGGCATCAGATACCTGTGCCTCAGGCGAAGAAGCGAAATCGACGCAGGCGTGGTTGAGAGCACCCACTCTTTACCTCGATGCCGCGGATATCAGCACCATCGAGATCGCCAAAGCCTGGCTCCCAGAACTTGCTCTCAAAGTCGATGCACGAGCCAAAGCACCGCATATGCGAGTCACCCAGCTCGTCGACAGCCAGATGGCGTACCGCAAGTTCGTCGCTCGCGGGAACGACGACGAGGAGATTGCTAAGAACAATCGGCAAAAAGTTAGCCAATATAATCACGAACCGCGGCGACGAGGGTCTCGTGATATGCCCGAAAGAGCTTCGACTTGCCTGGGAAAAGGCGCAAAGTCTGCCGCCTGGCTGGATGGTCTGGAACTTTGGGGCAATCCGCGGCCGCGATGAAGCGCGGACGGTACCGCAGCTTGTCGTAGTGTCGAGGCCGCTGCCAGGTCCGGCGGAGGTCGAACTGATGGCCGAAACGATCTTCGCGCGCCGAGTTGAGAGGCTGCCGAGCGGTGAGTGGTATCCGAAGCAGCCTGTTGGCCGGCTCATGAGTGATGGAACCGGGCGGCGGGCTTTGGCCTTGCGCCACCCTGACCCGTTCGTCGAGGCCGTAAGGTTCGCAATATGCGAGGGTGAAGCTACTGCAGGCGGTCGGGAGAGGGCGAGGAGTTCGGCGTACTGGCGAGACGCCACTCGAAGTTCTGATATTGACGGACGTGCCGCTCCCGATACCGGTCGATCATCTGATGGCCTGGAGGGATCTCTGCGACGCAGGACCCCTAGACGCTGCTTGTGGCACGTGGGGTCGTACCCCTTGATTACGCTGGGATGGTATCCGCGCTGCCCGGGAGGTTTGCCGACACAGCCGCCCTTAAAGATTGGTTTCGGTATCACCGCGACGCTCGATCGACGCTGAAGAACATCCGCAATTCGGCCCTCGCTAAGGGACATGTCGACTATGAGCGACTTTAGCGGAATCTTCCATAATGATTCTACTATGGAAGATTCCACTAAACTCACAGCTTATCGCTACCGACGAGCTGGATCCCGACAACGCAGCCTCGTGCTCGTCGACGGCGCCATGCACGCCGATGCCCCGGCCGCCGTTGAAGCGGTGATCGGGGCCGTGACCCATTTCGCCGCCGTTGAACACGTACCGGGGCGACGCGCTCGGCGGCAGGCGACTTCGATGGACACGGTCAGTCAGTCTGTTCTTGATCAGCTTTTCGGACTGAGAAGCCCCGACATCACTGGTCTACGTTCCTTCGGGTCGGCACGTGCACGCTGAGGTCCAACTCCGCACCTTGGTGCAGTCGGCGCGATGTCGGCGGGCTTGCAGCGCATCCTCAAGACGCCCGAATATCGCAGGAACAAGATAGCCAACCGGATTTCGTAGCTCGGAGGTTGACGGTGGCCGGGATCTCCGCGCCGCCGGCCTCAGCTCGGTCGATCGCGAGAAACCGCCATCATCGAGCCCACGGACGAAAGAAGCCCTCGGAGGAGCTATCAAGCTGCTGGAAAAAACGTGACTTTCTCCACACGATGCCCAGCTCACGAGCTCGATAATGCCCGATGGTGGGACTGCGACCCCATTTCTTCTAAGCCTCTGCATGAACTTGCAAATCCGGTTCAAGCCAGACCGCGATAGGGACGTTCCAAAGCTGTATCCTCGACCTAGGCTGCGTCGTCGGTCGTACGCTCGCGATGAGGAGTCGGATGGACATGAAACGGTCGCGCAATCGCGCGAGCTAAGGTATTGAAAAAGAAGGCGGCGTCGCGGCCGCGGCGGATAGGCACAAAAGGAACGGTTTATGGCGAAAGGCGCCGGAAATGCTGTTACGGGACGGTGTTACGAAATGATGGTGATGAGGGTGGCAATCTATGCTAGGGTGTCGACCGAGGACAAAGGGCAAACCCCCGACAACCAGCTCCTCCAGCTGCGCGCATGGTGCGAGCGTATGGGCTACCCGGTCGTCCGCGAATACGTCGAGCACGAGAATGGTGGCAAGGGCATCGAGTACCGAAAGCAGCTCGCAGCGATGTTTGCCGGCGCCGCACGACGCGAGTTCGACTTGTTGCTCGTATGGTCACTCGACCGCTTCAGCCGCGAGGGCATGGCGGCCACGGTCGCGCATCTGCAGCGCCTCGCGTCGCATGGCGTCGCATTCCGGTCATTCACCGAAGAGCACCTGTCGACGGAAAACGAGCTCGTCCGCAATATCCTCCTGGCCACCCTCTCCTCGCTCGCAAAGCTCGAGCGCGAGAAGATCAGTCAGCGGACGAGGGCTGGTCTCGAGCGAGCGCGCGCAATGGGCAAAGTCCTGGGCCGGCCGAAATTCGACGATGGTGACCAGGGAGAAGCTACGACAAGCGCTCGACACGGGGGAGAGCTGGCATGCGGTGAGCATCGCCACGCAGATTCCGTACAGCACGGTCAAGAAGCACGCCCGCGCTCTCGGCTACGAACCGCGGCAGCGCATCGCAGCCGCAAAAGCGGCAGGCAGCGACATGCGCCGGTGAGGGGATACCCCCTCCGCCTAAAGTCGCGTGGCCGAGGCCTTTCGAAAATCAGCGGGCCCGCCGATTGCGACATCGATTTCCAAATCTGCATCTCTGGGTCCCATCCGCGCTCGAGCATTCGCCAGCCCTCATCGACCTCGTTGGGTCCCTCGGTACCTCCTATTCTCGCCGCGGGTCCTCCGGCGCTTCTGGCCCCTCACCGGCCCACCCCCGGCTTTGTCGCCGCCTCGCTGGGACCCCTGCCGCTTCCTTTACGCGCCTATGGGACCCCCGTCGCACTTCTTGGGTCTGACCGGACTGCTCGTTGCCGCGCGTTCAAGGCGTGCCGCCTGTCGGGGACTTGCAGCTCAGTGGGTGTCGAAGACCGTTTGATATGCTGCGACCCTCTCGCGGGCGGCAGCCGATTCTGCGGACGTAGGATGATCGGGGTTGGCCGCCGGTGGCAGAGCGCCGAACTTCATTAGGCAAGCCATCAGTAATAGCCGTGCCTTGGTCGCAGTCAGGTTCGAGCCGCCAATGAAGTAGGGGTCGTGCAGTGGGACAAAGCCCTCGGTGTTTCCGCGCCCGACGCGAACGACCGGAAGTCCGCTATGCACGGCTCGTAACATCAGCTGATGCCGTGCATTCGAGGCGGGTCTACCGTACGGGGTGAACCCCTCGACGACAAAGCCGGCGAGTGGCGCCGATTTCAGCATGTATCCGATCATGGCTATGAGGTCGACTTCGGCTTCGGGATCCGGCGAGCTGTTGTCGTCCCAGTAGCTGGCGTCTTTCGTGATGGCGACCTTGGGGATTGCGGTGTCGAGCAGCGTCCCGTCCGGCCCCTTGATTGCCACGGACACGGTTTCGATGCGTGAGCCTTCCTGGCGTACCCCTTTAACTTCCGACGGCAGATGGGTGACATTCACATCCGACCGCCAAGTGTGCCGCGCGGTCGGCAGATAATGAAGCAGAGGCGGTCCGTCATGACCGGCTGCCCCAAGGATCCCGCCGTGCCCTCCGGTTGCGACGTAGCCTCCCGGTCGCGCGTCGGCCTTCTGGACGGCGCGGGCGGCGAAGACCCGTTGCTCCTGAATAAGCACCGCGCCGGCCTGGTTGCGGCCTTGTTCGTCCTGCCAGATCCGGGAGGTGATGTATTCGACAGAGTCGACGATATTTTTTGGGCCGTCATTGCTGATCATGCCGTGCGGCCGCTGGGCGGCATTGCCGCAAATCGGCAGCGTCGTGTCGATTAAGAGATTCAGCCAGTAGATCGTCTCTTCGATCCTCGGGCTGCCCTCGGTCCAGATGGCGCCGTCATATTTGCCGCTCGCCAGGATCTGTTGAACCGCATTGGTCGCTCGCGCCAAAGCATTCCGCGGCGCCGACGCGGCGAGGTGTGGGGGCTTGTACGGGAAGAAGTCGACACCCCGACGCTCCGGTGGGATGTCACCAGCACCGGTGTCCGTGCGGCGCTCGGCTGGCAGGCCCTTCGTGTGCCCCGACGGCGGCAGGATCCGGTAGAAGTCGACCTCGGCGTGGGCGGAGATCAGGTTCCCCGTGCCCTTCTCGCCGATCTGCAGTCGATCGATTTCCTCGAAGCTCCGTGAGCCGTCGGGGAAGAAGCCCTGGCGCGCCTTCGCCTCGGGGGCGTTAGGAAACGCGCATTCCTCCTCCCAGGCTTGGCCGTCCGCCTGTGTAGCCATATACGGCAACGGATAGAGCCCGTCCTCGGGACGCAGCTCGATCTCGTACACCGGCTTGTCGTCCACGCTTTGCCGTTCCTGGTGCACACGTCCGGCAGTGTCGATGTAGCCGTCCGGCGGGCCGTAAAGTTCGGCGGCGTCGGCTTCGAGCGGATGCGCGCTGAACTGCTCGACATAGACGGTGACAGGCGCGGCGAGGCGCTGTGGGCGCAGCACGTCGAACCGCGCCGGCGTGTCGTCGGGGTTCGTAAGGACAGGCAGCTTGTGCTTTGCCCTCGCCTTGTTGGACGTGACCAAAGGAGGGGTGTTCTGAATGGTGGCATTGGGCCCGGCCAAATGGGCAATCCGCGCTTTCCGTGCCATGGTGTTCGAACTCCTTAACGCTGTGCCTTTCGGTCAGGCGCGCATCCGCTGGCGGTTGAGATGTCGTAGACATCTAGAGGTCACCAACCTTCCCACCGGCGAGTCATGTCGCCCACGCCGCAGGCAAAAGCCAGCGCTGACGCTTTACACGACGCCGATACCTGCTACGTCAGCCGGAAAGCGTATCCGCAGTTTCGGCCCTTCGACCCTAGGTTCCGACGGCGGTACGACGCCCTTCCGCATCCCGACCGTGCTGGAAAATTCTTCAGCCCGGTCGATGGGGTAGGTCTGGGTGAAGCCTGGGTCGCGCAATGTCCCAGTCGGTGAGCCAAATCAGACCGCCCGGCAAACCGATAGCAATCAGACACAAACCCAACAGCACCGAGGTGGCCAGCGCCGCCTCGGGCGGAACCCCGAACGGAGCGAGCGCGACGACCAGCACTACTTCTCGTACCCCCCACCCGGCAAACGATATCGGCAGCAGCTGGATCAACGTGATCGGCGGCACGATCATGATCCAGCTCCCCAGCGAGAGGCGGCTGCCGACGCCATCTCCGAGGAGCTTGAAGGCGAGGATGGTGAGCCCGATGGTAACAGCAGACAAGCCCAGGACGGTGCCGCACCTTGCGGGATGCGTAAACAGGCGCCGGGTTTCCTGCGACAACTCGGCGATCGACGAGATGAGCCGAAGGCGCAACAGCGGCCGCGGTAGATAGTCGAGGAGAAGAAGCGCGATCAGCCCTAGCAGGGCAACGCCAAGCACCGCCACCACAACTCCCCTCTGCCCCGGGTCCGCGAAAACACGCAGGAGGCTCGGCAAGCTCGCTGCGTAAATGATGACCAGCACCAGATACCCACAGGCGCGGTCGAGGAGGATACTTCTGATTGCCGCCCCCAAGCCTATGCCGAGCTTGCGGCAACGCCAGGCTCGAACGGCGTCGCCGCCGACACCGGTGGGCAGGACCTGATTGAAGAACAGCCCGACCAAGACGATCTTCAGCAAGGTGCCCGGCCCCGGGGAAGGCACCTCGGCCGACAGAATGACCTGCCAGCGCAACGCAACGAACAGGCTTGCCGTCAACAGCGCGACGAGCGTCGCCCCCAAGAGCGGCAATGCGACTTGGCCCATAATCTCAGCGGCCCGGCTCAAATCGACGCGCGCGGCCAACGCCCACAACAGCCCGGCCGTGGCAAAGAGCCGGATGCTTGTAATCAGGAACTTGCGGATGACGTCACCCGTATGGCCGGCCGAGGGGTCGAGATAGATGCTGGTTGGGCAGGCCCCTGTCAACGAGCGCGTCACCAGCCTGGGCCTGCAGAGAGTTGATCGCTGGTCACGGGCACACAGCCAATTCGGCTTAGTCTAGTAGGCTAAACGGGTCGTGGCGAGTGACCGAGTGGCCGAGCCTCTGTTGCACCTGTCGCGATCTTGGGAAGCATGCCGCTGCTGCACAGGAAGCTCCTGATGATGATGAACGATAGCAAAGCGCAGCCCCGCTGAGGTATTGGCATCAGGCTCCCGCCCTTTGTAGTAGTTGAGGAGTAGCGCGCATGAACTCGTCGGGCACCGTGGTGAACGGCATTGGTCAGCCGGTGCGGCGCAAGGAGGATTTTCGTCTCCTCACCGGCAACGGCAGCTTCGCCGACGATGTCCGTCTGCCGGAGTTGGCGCACGCGGTGATCGTGCGTTCGCCCCACGCCCATGCGCGCATTGTCTCGGTGGACAAGGGGGCAGCGCTCGCGTCGTCGGGTGTGCTCGCTGTGCTCACCGGCGCCGACTATGTCGCCGATGGGCTCGCACCGGTTCCGCACAATGCCGGGCTCATGGGTCCGCCCGATGTGGCCGTGCGGCTTCGAGGGCTCGAGCCGATCACGA